>NZ_JACIHG010000043.1:0-1003 GCF_014198315.1 Bradyrhizobium sp. CIR48 | reverse complement strand
GCCACCATCATCACCGCGCCGCTGGTGATCGCGTTCCTGATCGCGCGGCGGCATTTCATCGCCGGCATCACGATGACCGGAATCAAGTGACGTCAACCACTGCCAGGGGAGACACTGTCATGCTGCATCGCCGAGACCTCCTGAAGAGCGCCGCCGCCGTCGGGAGCACCGCGCTTTCAAGCCCGTTTCTGTCGCGCTCCGCACAGGCGCAGGAAGTGACGCTGGACGTCCTCTATGCCTTCCCCGCCTTCGCGAAATTCCACGAGCCGATCGCCCAGGAATTCATGAAGCAGCAATCGGGCATCAAGATCCAGTTCCGGGCCCCGGCGGCGAGCTATGACGAAGGTCATCAAACCATGCTGCGGCAGGCCGTCACCAACCAGCTCCCCGACGTCTACTATTCGGGTTACCATCTGCTCGCGGAGCTCGTGCGCACACTGGTGAAACGCAACCAGATCACGGAAGTCGCGCCCTTGCTGCAGAAGGAGGATGCCGCCTGGCGCAAGGCCAACTACTCCGACGGAATCCTGGCGCTCGGCGCGGTCGACGGCAAGATCTATGGTCTCGCGTTCAATGCATCCCTGCCGGTCATCTATTTCAACACGCAGCTCGTGAAAGCGGCCGGCGGCGATCCCGACAAGATGCCCGACAATTGGCCCGGCATGATCGACCTCGCGGCCAACATCAAGACCAAGGGCACCGATGTCGCCGGCATCGCCTACAACATCCACGATTGGCCGGACGACTGGCTGTTCCGCTCCCTGATCCTGCAGGGCGGCGGCCAGATGCTCGACGCATCGGAAACCGCTGCCGGCTTCGGCAACGAGGCCGGGCTCAAGGCGCTCAGCCATTGCCGCAGATTCGTCGCTGACGCCAAGATGCCATTGATCGATTGGGATTCCTCGCGCCAGCAGTTCATCGCCGGGAAGATCGGCGTCTTCGCGGACACGCCGGCCCGGCTGCGCCAGGTCACCGACCTGATCGGCGACAAGTTCACATTGCG
>NZ_JACIHG010000042.1:0-1158 GCF_014198315.1 Bradyrhizobium sp. CIR48 | reverse complement strand
CTTTGCCCACCCTTGTAATAGCGCGATCGTTTATCTTTGACCTGTTCCATGAGGAATGGCCTGCCGCGGTTTGCACCCCGCGACAGGCCGCTGGCGATCGGATCGAGCCCACCCAGAGCAGTTTATGGCTGCCCCGTAGCGTGATCGCGTCAGCACCTTCATCGGACCCGGATGGTTGCCGGAACAACTTGGTTCGCTTCACAAGGCAGGGTCGAGGAAGATGATACAGACTAGCATAACGACGGCTGGGATCGATACGTCCAAGGCTAAGCTCGATATCGCGGTTCACGGTCGAACCGAACGCTGGCAGGTCGCCAATGCCTTGCCGGGCTGGCGCGCTCTGGCAGCAAATCTGGTCAAAGCCGGCATCACGCGGGTCGGGATCGAGGCGACTGGCGGCTATGAACGTGGCGTGGTGGAGCATTTGCGGTCGGCCGGCTTCGCCGTGCTGTTACTGCAGCCGCTTCAGGTCAAGGCGTTCGGCCAGGTCCATTTGCGCCGGGCCAAGAACGATGCGCTCGACGCGGTCTTGATCGCGGCCTGCGCCGCAGCGCTCGATCCCCCAGAGGTCGCGCCGGATCCGCGATTGACCGAATTGGCCGACTATCTGACCTTCCTCGAGCAGATCGAGGAGGACATCAGGCGCTTCAAGACTCGGCTTGAGCACATCGACGAGCCTGCCTTGCGCCGCATCGTCAACAGCGACATCGCCAGGCTGAAGGCACGCAAGTCGACCCAGATCCGTGACATCGCCAAGCGCCTTCGCGCCTATGACGATCTGGCCAAGCGGCTCAAACTGGTGCTGAGCATTCCCGGCATTGGCGAGCGCACGGCGCTGGCGATCGTCATCCGCATGCCGGAGCTCGGCCGCGTCAGTCGAGAGGAAGCCGCAGCATTGGCCGGGCTGGCTCCCTTCGATTCGGATAGCGGCCAGCACCGCGGACAGCGCAAAATCGCCGGAGGCCGCAGCCGCCTGCGGCGCTCCTTGTTTGCGGCGGCCCTTCCGGCAGCATTCCGTTGGAACAGGGCCCTGATGGCGCTGTACGCCCGTCTCATGGCCAGGGGCAAGGTCCACAACGCAGCACTCATCGCCTGCGCCAGGAAGCTCCTCATTTACGCCAATACTGTCGTACAGCGCGGCACGCCATGGATCGAAAA
>NZ_JACIHG010000041.1:0-1237 GCF_014198315.1 Bradyrhizobium sp. CIR48 | reverse complement strand
GGCGTGTGATCAAGAGCCCGGGGCGGCTGCACGATCTCCACCACCTGCTCGAACGGCAGGTCCTGATGCTCCTGCGCAGCCAGCACCGTGCGCCGCGTCCGCTCCAGAAGCTCCGACACGCTTGGCTTGCCCGACAGGTCCAGCCGAAGCGCCAGGGTGTTGACGAAGAACCCGATCAGCTCTTCGATCTGCCGGTGCCCCCGATTGGCGCTCGGCACGCCAATCACAAGATCGTCCTGCCCCGACAGACGCGACAGCACCGCCGCCCAGGCCGCCAGTACCGTCATGAACAACGTCGTGCCATGCTGCAGGCTCAGCTGCTTCAGCTCCCGCGTCAAATCCGCATCGATGATGACCGGAACCGTGGCCGCGGCAAACGATTGCTGTGCAGGCCGCGCATGGTCCGTCGGCAAGACAAGACGGGTCGTGCCTGCCAGGGCGCTGCGCCAATACTGCGCCTGCTTCTGCAGCCGATCCCCCGACAGCCATTGGCGTTGCCAGGCGGCATAATCCGGATACTGGATCGCAAGCGGCGGCAGAGGATCGTCCTGCCCAGCCTCGAACGCCCGGTAAAGCTGGCTAAGTTCACGCAGCAGCACGCCCATCGACCAGCCGTCCGAGACGATGTGATGCTGGGTCAGCAGGAAGACGTGCTCCTCATCCGACATCCGCACCAGATGCCCGCGGATCAGCGGACCGCGCGCAAGATCGAATGGCGTGCGGCCCTCTTCATGGCACAGATCCAAAAGTGCCGCTTGCGCATCCGATCTCTCCCGCAGATCGTGCTCAACTATCGGCAGTCCCGCATCCGGGGGCAGAACCTCAACCCGGGGCTTGCCCTGCGTCGCGACAAAAACACTGCGCAGCGCCTCATGACGCGCAAACACACGGTCAAGGCTGCGCTGCCAGGCGCTGCGGTCGAGCATCCCGCGCAGTCGCAAGGTCAGCGGAATGTGATAGTTCGTGCTGCCTTCGTTCAGTTGCGCCAAAAACCATAGCCGCTGCTGCGCAAACGACAATATAAGCGGCTCATGACGCGACACGGCTGCAATCGACGGCAGCTCTTGCGGACCGCAGCGGCTCAACAGCTCGACGATGCTTGCCGCCAGGTCAGTCAGCACTGGCCTTGCGAACAGCGTCGACAGCGGCAGTTCGACCCCGACAGCCTGTGACAGCCGGCTCGACATCTGCACGGCCAAGAGCGAGTGGCCGCCCAGTTCGAAGAAGTGGTCGTTGC
>NZ_JACIHG010000040.1:0-1290 GCF_014198315.1 Bradyrhizobium sp. CIR48 | reverse complement strand
GATCGCTTGCATCCATATGTGCGGCCTGTTGGGTGCAGCTTGTTCGCTGCTGGCCAAGATGGTTTCCGCAACACGAGTTCCAATCACCGCAGCGGCCTTTGTACAGCCAATGGGTCCCACGGATTTGCTCGCGTCTCGGGTCGACCGATCATTCCATCTTCTCTGCTCTTGCAGCTCCGGTTCGGCCGGTGGGCTAAGCCGCCGGCCGGCCAAATCTCTCAGCTACGCGGCGGTTGCCGTGGTGGCATCGATCCGCGCACTCTCGTAGCTTTCTCCAGTGGTCATCAGCTTCCAGGCGATGCGAGCCATTTTGTTGGCCAGCGCCACTGCGGCAAGCTTGGGTGTCTTGCGCTTCAACAGCTCGATCAGCCAGCGAGGCCCGCGATCGCGGGTTTTGGCCATCTTCACGACCGAGGTCGCTCCGACCACCAGCAGCTGACGTAGCCTCTCATCACCTGCACGCGTTATCTTGCCGAGCCGGGTCTTTCCCGCGGTGGAATGGTCCTTGGGCGTCAGGCCGAGCCAGGCCGCAAACAGTCTTCCTGAGCGGAAGGCATGCGGGTCTGGCGCCTTCATCACCAGCGCCGCCGCCGTGACCGGACCGATCCCCGGGATCTGCGCCAATCGCCGGCTCGTGGCATCGGCCCGGTGCCAGGCAAGCAGCCTGGCCTCGATCGCCTTCAGCTCGACCTGCACCTGTTCATATTGGCGAGCCAGCATCGCAAACAGCTCGCGGGCCAGCTCCGGCACGCGTTCGTCTTGCCCAATCGCCCCCAGGAACGTGGCGAGCTTGTCCAGCCCCTTGGCCGAGATCAGACCGAACTCGGCCGCATGCCCGCGGATCGTATTGGAGAGCTGCGTGCGACGCGTAACCAGTTGCTCGCGGACGCCCAGCAGCATCAGTGCGGCTTGCTGATCGACCGTCTTTACCGGCACATACCGCATCCGAGGCCGGCTCGCCGCCTCGCACAGCCCTTCCGCATCGCGCCCATCGTTCTTGTTGCGCGGCACGTAGGGCTTCACCAGCTGCGGCGCAATTAGCTTGACCGTGTGTCCCGACCTTCCAAGCTCGCGCGCCAAATGGTGGGCTGCGCCGCAAGCCTCGATCACGATCACCGTCGGCGGCAGCTTGGCAAAAAACTCCAGCATCGCCTTCCGGCTGAGCCGTTTGCGCAGCACCACCTGTTCCGACGCATCGACGCCATGCAGTTGGAAAATATACTTCGACGTATCCATCCCGATACGGATAATCTGGCTCACGGACGGCTCCTGTGAATGGGTGTGTGACAA
>NZ_JACIHG010000039.1:0-1338 GCF_014198315.1 Bradyrhizobium sp. CIR48 | reverse complement strand
CACGGCGCTGTTTGATCAGGCGACGATCGAGCGGCAGCGTGGTTATCTGCTGGCGCTGCTGCGGGCGATGGCTGCCGATGCGCAGCAAGAGGTCCACCGGATTGAGCTGCTCTCGGCTGCCGAGCGCACATATCTGCTGGAGGAGCTGAACCGGACGGCGGCGCCGTATCCCGCGGAGCGGTGCATCCACGAGCTGTTCGAGACGCAGGTGCACAAGGCGCCGGATACGGTGGCGGTGGTCTGCGAAGATGAGCGGCTGAGCTATGGCGAGCTCAATGCGCGGGCCAACCGCCTGGCACATCACCTGATCGCCCTCGGGGTCAAACCTGGGGATCGCATTGCCACAGTGCTGGATCGCTCGGTCGCTCTTCTGGTGGCGCAGCTGGCGATTTTGAAGACCGGCGGCGTGTATGTACCGATCGATCGCGCCCTCCCGTCGGCGCGACAAGAATTGTTGATGGCCGATTGTGCTGCACGCTTGGTGCTTTGCGCTGATGATCTGGTGGAGGCGACGATACCTGTTCGTGCTATTGAGCCGCTCATAGCTGGAACGGGATGTAGTTCCGATCCTGGGCTGGCGTTGAGCGCTGAAACTGCCGCTTACGTCATGTACACCTCCGGCTCAACTGGCCTTCCCAAAGGAGTTGTTGTTCCTCATCGTGCCGTCAACCGGCTTGTGATCAACAGTGGGTATGTGAAGATCGATGCAGGAGATCGGGTGGCATGGGCTGGCAATCCCGCCTTCGACGCAAGCACATTCGAAGTATGGGCGCCGCTGCTTAACGGTGGTTGCATTGTTGTCATGCATGCCGCCACCGTCAGGGATACTCCTAGTTTTGCCCGGGCGCTAGAGAAGCACGGCGTGACATCACTGTTTCTGACAACAGCATTATTCAACCAATATACAGCATCGATTGCTCCGACGTTGGCGCAGCTGAAGTACCTCCTTTGTGGGGGTGATCGCGCTGATCTTGCCTCATTTCTGAGATTGCTGAAAGAAAAAGGTCCTGTACGTCTCATTCACTGCTACGGGCCCACCGAGACGACGACCTTCGCAACTTTCTGGACTTGCCCGGCTGATTGCAAGGGGGCAGTGGCCCCGATCGGGCGTCCAATCGCCAACACGCGGGTGTACCTGTTGGATGGCCATGGCGCGCCCGTGCCGTTCGGCGCGGTGGGCGAGCTTTACATTGGCGGGGCGGGGGTGGCACGGGGCTACCTGAACCGCCCTGAGCTCACAGCCGAGCGTTTCATCGCCAGTCCGTTTGTCGAGGGCGATCGGCTGTACCGGACCGGCGACCTTGCACGTTATCTGCCGGACGGCAATCTTGAGTTCCT
>NZ_JACIHG010000038.1:0-1346 GCF_014198315.1 Bradyrhizobium sp. CIR48 | reverse complement strand
GGGCACGAGAGTGCCAAGGATGGGGCGCCGTTTGAGGCTCCCACGATTCGGAGGAGCAGCCTATGCAATCAATTTCGACGATTGGTCTGGATATCGCGAAGTCGGTCTTTCAAGTGCATGGCGTCGATGCAGCCGGTCAGGTGGTGATCCGCCGCCAGCTCAAGCGCCGTTTCATGCTGTCGTTCTTTGAGAAGTTGCCGCCGTGCCTGGTGGGGATCGAGGCTTGCGCGTCATCCCACTACTGGTCCCGCGAACTGCAGGCGTTGGGGCATACCGTGCGGTTGATGCCTCCGGCCTATGTGAAGCCCTACGTCAAGCGGCAGAAGAACGACACCACGGACGCGGAGGCGATTTGCGAGGCGGTCACGAGACCCAACATGCGGTTCGTGCCGACCAAGACGGTCGAGCAACAGAGCTGTCTGATGCTTCATCGCGCGCGCCATCTCTTCATCCGCCAGCAGACTGCCGTCATCAATTCAATCCGCGCCTATCTTGCCGAGTTCGGGATTGTCGCCCCGGTCGGTCGCCGAGGTGTCGAGCAACTGCTGGAAGTCGTCGCCGATACAGCTGACCACCGGCTCCCGGAGGCGGCCCGCGCATGTCTTGCTGCTCTCGGCAGTCAATTGCGGACGCTGAAGGCCCAAATCCTGGAGTTCGACCGACGCATCATCGCCTGGCATCGATCAAGCGCGACGAGCAAACGGCTGGACGCGATCCCCGGCGTCGGGCCGGCGCTGGCAACAGCGCTGGTCGCGAGCGTTGCCGATGCCAAGGCCTTCCGATCGGGTCGGGACTTCTCGGCGTGGGTTGGGCTCGTGCCAAAGCAGAACTCGAGCGGAGGCAAGGACAAGCTTGGCAGTATCAGCAAGCAGGGCGATCGCTATTTGCGCAGCCTGTTCACGGCAGGCGCACTCGCCGTGATCCGCTATGCAAAGATCCATGGCACGGGGCATCGGCCCTGGCTCACCGCATTGCTGGCGCGGCGACCTACCAAGGTCGCCGCCATCGCGCTCGCCAACAAACTTGCCAGGATGGCATGGGCGATGATGGCCAGGAACGAACGCTACAAGGAACCCGCCGCTCTCACGGCGTAAACGAGATCACGCCGGACATGCCGGTGTGACGTAACGGTTGGAAGGGCGAACAGCACTTAATGCAGCGCCGGTCGATCCGGCGATCAGGACAACCCACATGGGCCATGGCATCTTCGAATGCGTGCTTTTGATCGGGACCTGATCCGCGGAGGGCATTATGGCCAGCGGTCACGTGAACCGCGCAAACAGGCCGAACACATGGCCGCTCCGACCAACGCCGCAAAGTGAAGATTCTCCTTGCCAACCAGGAGC
>NZ_JACIHG010000037.1:0-1381 GCF_014198315.1 Bradyrhizobium sp. CIR48 | reverse complement strand
CTGCACCCGACCCTGGGGCTCATCAATCAGGCGCTCAAGGTACTGGGGTTCGCGGAGACGGCTTTCCTGAGCGAGCCGCGCCTCGTCATCCCGACGCTCGCCGCGATCGGCATCTGGCAGCTCGTCGGCTTCAACATGGTGCTATTCCTCGCCGGCCTTTCGGCGATCCCCCGCGATCTCTACGAGGCCGTCGACATCGATGGCGCGAGCCATCCCATTGACCGCTTCCTGAAAGTGACGTGGCCGATGCTTGGTCCGACGACGATGTTCGTGACCGTGACCACCTTCATCACCGCCTTCAAGATCTTCGACACGGTTGCGGTAATGACGCGGGGTGGCCCCGGAGGCGCATCCGAGGTGCTGCTGTATGCCATCTATCTGGAGGGATTTCAGTACTTTCACATGAGCTATGCGGCGACGCTCACACTCGTCTTCCTGGCGTTCACGCTGGTGTTCTCGGTGCTGCAAACCTTCATCCTCGATCGACGGGTGCACTATTGATGCGCAACTCGGCCACGATCACTCGCCCGCCGACACCGGTGGCGATCCGCATGCGGCGCCTCGTGTCGCTTGCGCTCGTCCACGCGGTGCTGATCGGCGGCGCAGTCTTCATGCTGCTGCCGTTCGTCTTCATGCTGACGAGCGCGATCAAGCCGCCGGGTGAGATCTTCGAGGCGACGTTCCGGCTCTGGCCGCGCCAATTCTACGGATGGCAGAACTTCGAATCTGCCCTGAGCACCGCACCACTGCTGCGTTTTCTGCTCAACGGTCTCATCGTCTGCGGCGGAATCCTCATCGTCCAGCTGCTGGTCGCAATTCCCTGCGCCTATGCGCTCGCCAAGCTGAAGTTTCCGGGACGGCCGATCCTGTTTTCGCTTGTCCTGCTCGGACTCTGCATTCCGGTCCAGGCGCCCTCGCTCCCGCTCTACATCGCGTTCGCCGAGCTCGGCATTCTCAACACCTACCTCTCGATGATGATGCCGTTCTTCCTGTCGGTCTTCGCGATCTTCCTGTTCCGGCAGTTCTTCAAATCCTATCCGGACGAGATCATCCAAGCCGCGCGGCTCGATGGCGTCGGCGAATTCGAAATCGTCTGGCGCATCGTCGTGCCGAGCGCCTGGCCTGCCATTGCGGCGTTCTCGATCTTCTCGGTCGTGGCGCACTGGAACGACCTCTATTGGCCGCTCATCGTCGTCTCCGACACCAAGCTCGCAACACCGCCGCTCGGCATGATGTATTTCGCCGATTCCGAGCTGGGCTCGAATTACGGCGCGCTGGCCGCCGGTGCCACCATCATCACCGCGCCGCTGGTGATCGCGTTCCTGATCGCGCGGCGGCATTTCATCGCCGGCATCACGATGACCGGAATCAAGTGACGTCA
>NZ_JACIHG010000036.1:0-1429 GCF_014198315.1 Bradyrhizobium sp. CIR48 | reverse complement strand
TGGTTCATCAAGGGTCTTGTCGACAGCAGCAAATAGGGACTGATCATGGTTTTCATCGCCGGGCATCGCGGCGGACGCAATCTTTGGCCGGAGAACAGCCTGACGGGCTTCCGCAACCTGTGCGGGGAGGACGTCGACGCGGTCGAGTTCGACGTCCATCAGAGCACGGATGGCGGTATCGTCGTGATCCATGATCCGCTGCTCGACCGCACCACCTTCGAGAGCGGGCCGGTTGGCGAGCGCAGCCTGCGGCAATTGACTGCAATGCGTCTTCGCGATGCGGGCGACGACTGCATTCCGACCTTGGGCGAGGTGCTGGATGTGTTCAGCGACACCACGCACGAGCTGCATATCGAGATCAAGACGGATGCGCTCGGCTATGCCTATCCCGGACTGGAGGCGCGGCTGATCGATGAGGTCAAGCGCCGGGGCCTGCAACGGCGCGCCGTCATCACCTGCTTCGTGCCGGGGGTGATCCAGACCGTGCGCAGGTTGTTGCCGGAGGCGCGGGTGCTGATCTCGCTCGATCGCCGTTCTGCGGAGATGATGGGCGGCATAGAATCCGCGCTGACGCAACTGGCCGCCATTCCCGACTGCATTGTCGCGATCGAGAAATCGCTGCTGGGGTTCGCACTGCCGCTCGCGCTCAAAATGCTGGGATCCGAGCGTCTCGGCGTGTGGGTGACCAACGAGCCGGAGGAGGTCGCCTATTGGCTCGCTCAGCCGGTGCGGCAGATCACGACCGATCGGCCGGACCTTGCGGCAAGCATTCGCCGCCAGCTCCAGACCGCACCGGCACGGCCGTGATTCCTCGCCGCCGCTTTCTCGTCGGGACGCTCGCGAGCGCGGCCTTCGCTGCGCCCGCCGGCTTCGTGCGGGGAGCGCCGGTCGCACTTGGCGGGGATCCCTTCACGCTCGGTGTCGCCTCCGGATGCCCGCGCGAGGATCGCGTCATCCTGTGGACCCGCCTTGCGACGCAGCCGCTCGAGGGCGGCGGCATGCGGGACGTGTCGGTGGAGGTTGAATGGCAGGTGGCCGAAGACGAAGCCTTCGGGCGCGTCGTCTCCCGCGGCGTCGTGCGGACGACGGCAGAGCTGGCGCATTCCGTGCACGCCGAAGCGACGGGCCTGCTGCCGGATCGCATCTATTGGTACCGCTTCCGTGCTGGCCCGGCGCTCAGCCCGATCGGACGCACGCGAACCGCGCCGGCCGGCTCGGCACGCACGTTCCGTTTCGCGTTCGCATCCTGCCAGCAATACGAGCAAGGCTATTTTACCGCCTACCGCGACATGGCCGCGCGCGATCTCGACCTGGTCGTGCATCTCGGCGATTATATCTACGAGAAATCCTGGGGATCGCGCCACGTCCGCCAGCATGGCGTTGGAATTCCGACGACGCTCGAGGAATTCCGCAACCGCTACGCGCTCTA
>NZ_JACIHG010000035.1:0-1429 GCF_014198315.1 Bradyrhizobium sp. CIR48 | reverse complement strand
TAGAGCGCGTAGCGGTTGCGGAATTCCTCGAGCGTCGTCGGAATTCCAACGCCATGCTGGCGGACGTGGCGCGATCCCCAGGATTTCTCGTAGATGTAATCGCCGAGATGCACGACCAGGTCGAGATCGCGCGCGGCCATGTCGCGGTAGGCGGTAAAATAGCCTTGCTCGTATTGCTGGCAGGATGCGAAAGCAAAGCGGAAAGGCCGCGCCGCCCTGGCGGGCGCGGTTCGGGTGCGTCCGACCGGGCTGAGCGCCGGGCCGGCGCGGAAGCGGTACCAGTAAACGCGATCCGGCCGCAGCCCCGTCGCCTCGGCGTGCACGGAATGCGCAAGCTCCGCGGTCGTCCGCACGACGCCGTGGGAGGCGATGCGCGCAAAGGCCTCGTCGCCAGCAACCTGCCATTCGACGTCCACTGCCGCGTCCCGCATGCCGCCGCCCTCGAGCGGCTGCGGAGCAAGGCGGGTCCACAGGATGACGCGATCTTCCCGCGGGCATCCGGACGCAACGCCGAGCGTGAAAGGATCTGCGCTGAGCGAAACCGGCGCTCCCCGCACGAACCCGGCGGGCGCAGCCAAGGCGGCGCTCGCCAGCGATCCCACGAGAAAGCGGCGACGGGGAATCATGGGCGCGCCGGCATCGTTTCGAGCCTGCGGCGAATGCTCGCGGCGAGATCCGGCCGATCGGTCGTGATCTGCCGCACCGGTTGGACAAGCCAGTAAGCGATATCCTCCGGCTCGTTGGTCACCCATGCACCGAGACGCTCGGATCCGAGCATCTTGAGGGCGAGCGGCAACGCGAGCCCCAGGAGCGATTTTTCGACCGCGACGATGCAGCCGGGAATGGCAGCCAATTGGGTCAACGCGGGCTCAATTCCGCCCATCATCTCCGCCGAACGGCGGTCGAGCGAAACGAGCACCCGCGCCTCCGGCCACAGCCGGAGCGCGGTCTCGATCACGCCGGGCACGAAGCAGGTGATGATTGCACGCCGTTCCAGGCCCCGACGCTTGATCTCGCTGATCAGCCGCGCCTCGAGGCCCGAATAGGAATTGCCAAGCGCATCCGTCTTGATCTCGATGTGGAGCTCGAGCGTGGATTCGCTGAACACGTCGAGCACCTCGTCCAAGGTCGGAATGCATTCATCGCCGGCATCACGAAGACGCGTTGCCGTCAGTTGCCGCAAGCTGCGCTCGCCCACCGGCCCGCTCTCGAATGTGGTGCGGTCGAGCAGCGGATCATGGATCACGACAAGCCCGCCGTCCGTGCTCTGATGGACGTCGAACTCGACTGCGTCGACCCCTTCCCTGCACACGTTGCGGAAGCCCGTCAGGCTATTCTCCGGCCAAAGATTGCGTCCGCCGCGATGCCCGGCGATGAAAACCATGATCAGTCCCTATTTGCTGCTGTCGACAAGACCCTTGATGAACCA
>NZ_JACIHG010000034.1:0-1561 GCF_014198315.1 Bradyrhizobium sp. CIR48 | reverse complement strand
ACGGCATCGATGATGGCGAAGGTTTCGAAGAAGCCATAGATGAAGTTCATCACCGTGAGGAAGAAGATGGTGGGCCCGAGCATCGGCAGCGCGATTGAGACGAAGCGGCGGATCGGTCCCGCACCGTCCACGGCGGCGGCCTCCATCAGCGACACCGGCACCGCGAGCAACCCCACCACCAGAAAGATATAGTCGTAGCAGATGTGCTTCCATGACGCGGCCAGCGTCACCAGGATCAGCGCATCGGTCGGATTGAGGTTAGGGTCCCATGCAATACCGAGCCCGTGCAGCACCTGTGCGAGCGGGCCGACCGCCGGATTGAACAAGAAGGCCCACAGGATGCCGGCGATCGCGGGCGCAATGGCATAGGGCAACAGGATGATCGTGCGATAGGCCGAGCGGCCACGCACGATCCTGTCGGTGGCAAAGGCCAGCACGAGCGCGCTGCCCAATGTGAGCACGTTCTGCGCCACCGTAAACCAGAACGTCACCGCGATCGACTGGCGGTAGTCGCTGCTCGCAAGCAGCGTCTTGAAATTGTCGAACCACACGAACTGAACGTTGGTCCCGAACGGATCGCTGAGCAGAACGGACTGCATCAGCGCCCGCAGCGACGGAATGAAGAAGAAGAACAGCAGGATCAGCAATTGCGGCAGCAACAGCAGCGTCGGCAGGCCGGGACCGTCGCCGAAATTGGCGCGCTTCAGTCCGGCCTCCTCACGCGGCCGCGTTCTGCCCGACCGACGCGAGCTGCCGGCGACTGCCGCCGGCACGGCTTTGGACCCACCACCCCCGTGCCTTCCCTGAAGCACGGGTGCGCGTGCCTCGCGCCACGGGATGGACAGGCGCAACGTCATGGACGCTCGGTTTCCGGAGTCTTCCCGGCATTCAGCTTTTCGAACTGCCGCAGGATCTCGTTACCCCGCTTGACTGCGTCATCCATGGCCTGCTGCGGCTGCTTCTGACCGGCGAACACCGCCTCGACCTCCTGGCGCTGGGCCAGCATCGTCTGCACGAAGTTGCCGAAGCGGAAGCCGCGCGAGTTCTCGTTCGGCGTGCCGCGCGAGAGCTGCAGCACCGCGATCTCCCTGGTCGGATGATCCTTGTAGTAGCCCCGCTCCCGCGCGACCGCATAGGCGCGGTTGGTGGCGGGAACATAGCCGGTTGCGCCATGCCACCAGACCTGGGTTTCCGGCTGCGCGACGAAATCCAGAAAGGCTGCGACGGCCTCGTATCGCTCCGGCGTGTGGCCCTTCATGACCCAGATGGCCCCACCCCCGATGGTGCTGTTGAGAGGCGGATTGATGTCGCTCTCGTGCGGCAGGAAGGTGGCGCTCCAATTGATGGTCGCATTGCGCTCGATGTTGCCGTGCGATGCGGTCGAATTGACGAAGGTCGAGCACCGGCCCGACGTGAACAATTGTTCGGGACTGAAGCCCTGGCCCGCGATCTGCATTACGCCGTCGTCGAGCCATTTCTTGAGCCGCGCGACTTGCGAGACCACCTTCGTCTTGTTGTAGACGAACTCGGTGCCGAGCCCGTCGAAGCCGTTCGCTAGCGT
>NZ_JACIHG010000033.1:0-2408 GCF_014198315.1 Bradyrhizobium sp. CIR48 | reverse complement strand
GACAGCGGCAGCAGGATGCTCCAGAAGAAGTGCAGCGGCGAGGCGCCATCCAGCCTCGCCGCCTCGCACAGCTCCTCCGGGATCGTCAGGAAGAACTGGCGAAAAAGGAACGTGGCGGTGGCCGAGGCGATCAGCGGAAGGATCAGCCCCGGATAGGTGTTGACCATGTTCCATTCGAGCGCGATCGCGACCTCGTGCCCGCTGATCCAGCGCCAGAGATCGGCGACATGGAGCGTATCCAAGAGCCATTGCAGCGGCAGCGCCGCATTTGCCACGGCTTCGAAGGTCGGCACGATCCGGACCTCGATCGGCAACATCAGCGACGTGAAGATCAGCCAGAATGCGAGCATTCGATAGCGGAATCGGAAGTAGGTGATGGCGAAGGCCGAGAGCAGCGATACCGCGATCTTGCCGGCCGTGATGCCGAGCGCCACGATAATCGAATTCGCGAAGGTGCGGCTGAAATTGCCCTTGCTCCAGGCCAGCTGCAGATTGTCGAAAAACTGGCTTCCCGGCAGCCATGGCAGCGGCACCTTCTGCACCTCGGCCACCGTGAGCGAGCCGGCCACGAATGCGAAATACAGCGGTACGCAGACCATCAGCGCGCCGGCGATCAGGATCGCGTGGCAGAGCATGTCAAGGATCGGTGAGCGTTCCACCATGCGGCTAGACCCCGTAATTGACCTTGCGGTCGAAGTAGCGGAATTGCAGCAGCGTGCAAATCAGCGCAAAGCTCATCAGGAGAACCGACTGTGCAGCGGAAGAGCCGAGATCGAGATTGACGAAGCCGTCGACGAAGACCTTGTAGACCAGAATGTTGGTTGCACCGGCCGGGCCGCCCTTGGTCACGGCATCGATGATGGCGAAGGTTTCGAAGAAGCCATAGATGAAGTTCATCACCGTGAGGAAGAAGATGGTGGGCCCGAGCATCGGCAGCGCGATCGAGACGAAGCGGCGGATCGGTCCCGCGCCATCCACGGCGGCAGCCTCCATCAGCGACACGGGCACCGCGAGCAACCCCACGACCAGAAAGATATAGTCGTAGCAGATGTGCTTCCATGACGCGGCCAGCGTCACCAGGATCAGCGCATCGGTCGGATTGAGGTTGGGGTCCCATGCAATACCGAGCCCGTGCAGCACCTGCGCGAGCGGGCCGACGGCGGGATTGAATAAGAAGGCCCACAGGATGCCGGCGATCGCGGGCGCTATGGCATAGGGCAACAGGATGATCGTGCGATAGGCCGAACGGCCGCGTATGATCCTGTCGGTGGCAAAGGCCAGCACGAGCGCGCTGCCTAATGTGAGCACGTTCTGCGCCACCGTAAACCAGAACGTCACCGCGATCGACTGGCGGTAGTCGCTGCTCGCAAGCAGCGTCTTGAAATTGTCGAGCCACACGAACTGAACGTTGGTCCCGAACGGATCGCTGAGCAGAACGGACTGCATCAGGGCCCGCAGCGACGGAATGAAGAAGAAGAACAGCAGGATCAGAAATTGCGGCAGCAACAGCAAAGTCGGCAGGCCGGGACTGTCGCCGAAATTGGCCCGCTTCAGTCCGGCCTCCTCACGCGGCCGCGTTCTCCCCGACGGACGCGATCTACCGGCGGCAGCCGCCGGCACGGCCTTCGACCCTCCGCCCCCCTGCCTTCCCTGAAGCATGGGTGCGCGTGCCGCGCGCCACGGGATGGACAGGCGCAACGTCATGGACGCTCGGTTTCCGGAGTCTTCCCGGCATTCAGCTTTTCGAACTGCCGCAGGATCTCGTTACCCCGCTTGACTGCGTCATCCATGGCCTGCTGCGGCTGCTTCTGACCGGCGAACACCGCCTCGACCTCCTGGCGCTGGGCCAGCATCGTCTGCACGAAGTTGCCAAAGCGGAAGCCGCGCGAGTTCTCGTTCGGCGTGCCGCGCGAGAGCTGCAGCACCGCGATCTCCCTGGTCGGATGATCCTTGTAATAGCCCCGCTCCCGCGCGAGTGCATAGGCGCGGTTGGTCGCGGGAACATAGCCGGTTGCGCCGTGCCACCAGACCTGGGTTTCCGGCTGCGCGACGAAATCCAGAAAGGCCGCGACAGCCTCGTATCGCTCCGGCGTGTGGCCCTTCATGACCCAGATGGCCCCGCCCCCGATGGTGCTGTTGAGAGGCGGATTGATGTCGCTCTCGTGCGGCAGGAAGGTGGCGCTCCAGTTGATGGTCGCATTGCGCTCGATGTTGCCGTGCGATGCGGTCGAATTGACGAAGGTCGAGCATCGGCCCGACGTGAACAATTGTTCGGGACTGAAGCCCTGGCCCGCGATCTGCATTACGCCGTCATCGAGCCATTTCTTGAGCCGCGCGACTTGCGAGACCACCTTCGTCTTGTTGTAGACGAACTCGGTGCCGAGCCCGTCGAAGCCGTTCGCTAGCGT
>NZ_JACIHG010000032.1:0-3273 GCF_014198315.1 Bradyrhizobium sp. CIR48 | reverse complement strand
CGAGCTCGAGGACGCGATCGACGTCGAGGACGACCATGAGCTGTCCCTCGAGGCGGTGGACGCCGCCGGCGAGCTTGGCCATGCGAGGGTCGAGGTTGACGGGATTTTCCTCCATGCCGGCTTCGGGCAGGCGCAGCACCTCGCCGATCTGGTCGATCAGCAGGCCATAGGATTCACCGCGGAGGTCGACGCCGACCGCCATCGGCACCTTGCCGTCCTCGGGCTGCGGCAGGCCGAGACGGGCGCGCATGTCGACCACGGTGACGATGCGGCCGCGCAAGTTCAGCACGCCCGCGATCTCGCGCGAGGACAAGGGCACGCGGGTGACGCGTTCGGGCATGAACACGTCCTGGACGCGGGAGATCGGCAAGCCGAACAGCTGGCCGCCGATCATCGCGGTGACGTATTCGACCATGGCGCCTTCGCTGGACTGGGTCTTCTTGCTGGTCATAAGCGTATCTCCTGGTCCCGTCCCTTAGGCCGCCGCCCGGTTCAGCTCGGAGGCGCCGGCGGCGCCCGCGGTCTGCTCCTTCAGCGCCGCGATCAGACCGGGACGGTCGAACTTGGCGACGTAGTCGTGGAAGCCGGCCTGGCGGCCGCGCTCGATCGCCGCCGGCGACACCAGCGCGGACAGGCCGATGATCGGCATCGAGCCGAGATTGTTGTCGGAGCGGATAACTTCCGCGAACTCGAACCCGTTCATGTCGGGCATCTCGATGTCGGTCAGCACCACGTCGAAGCTCTGGGCCCGGAGCGCAGCGAGGCCCTCCTGCGCGGTCGGCGCGGTGCGAACGCGGTAGCCGGCCGCCTTGAGGACGGGCGCGAGCATGTTGCGG
Source organism: Bradyrhizobium sp. CIR48 (assembly GCF_014198315.1). Classification (NCBI taxonomy): domain Bacteria; kingdom Pseudomonadati; phylum Pseudomonadota; class Alphaproteobacteria; order Hyphomicrobiales; family Nitrobacteraceae; genus Bradyrhizobium; species Bradyrhizobium sp. CIR48. The sequence goes on along the minus strand of NZ_JACIHG010000032.1, from coordinate 2,437 downwards.
AAGAAGGCTGAGTCGTCGACCAACAGCACCGACTGCGAGTGCATCGACGGCTTCATCTCCTTGCGGGTGAACCAGTCGGCGAACGCCATGGGGAGGAAGTGGCCGACGTCGATCACCTCGGTGGCCTGGCCCTTGATCACGGCCGAGCCCAGGATGCCGGAGGCGGAGCCGCCGACCTCGATGTTGAGCCGTTCCTCGACGATGTCGATGATCTCGTCGACGACGAGGCCCATGGAGCGGCCGTCATCGGCGAACACCAGGATCGGCTGGGCGCCCTGGCTGGCAATGGTGACGCCTTCCATGGCGACGAGCGGCATCAGCTGCTCGCGGTATTGCACCATGTAGCGGCCGTTCGAGAACTCGATCTTGTCGGCGGGCAGCTCTTCCAGGCGGGTGACGAGGCCAAGCGGGACCGCCTTGGGCTGCGACGAGCCGGCGCGGAACACCAGCAGCGAGGTGGTCTGCTCGCCCGAGCCGATGTGGTGCGCGCCGTTCTCGTCGCCCATGTCATGGGCCGAGGAGCCGGCGGCGCCGAGCGCCTTGGCAATGCCGTTGGGGTCGATGATCATGATCACCGCGCCATCGCCCAGAATGGTGTTGCCGGAGAACATGTCGATGTGACGCAGCTTGGTCGACATCGGCTTGACCACGATTTCTTCGGTGTGGAACACGCCGTCGACGACGATGCCAAAGGTCTGGCTGCCGACTTGCGTCACCACGATGAAGCCGTTCTCGGGATCCGAGGCCGCACCGTCGTCGATCTTGAGCAGCTTCTTCAGATGGATCAGCGGCAGCAGCTTGTTGCGCAGACGAAGGACCGCGGTGTCCTTGATGCGCTCGATGCGGTGCTCGCTGTTGGCGCGGGCCCGCACGAGCTCGACCACCGAGAGCTGCGGGATCGCAAAGCGGTCGCCGGCGGCCTCCACGATCAGCGCCGAGACGATCGCCAAGGTCAGCGGGATCTTGATGGTGACGCTTGAGCCCTCGCCGGCCACGCTCTTGATGTCGATGGTGCCGCCGATCTGGTCGATATTGGTGCGCACCACGTCCATGCCGACGCCGCGGCCCGAGACCGAGGTGATGGCCGCCGCGGTGGAGAAGCCGGGCGCGAAGATGAACTTGTGGATCTGGGCTTCGCTCATCTTCTCGAGCTCGGCCTCGGTGACGAGGCCGCTCGAGATCGCCTTGGCCTTGATCTTCTCGGTGTTGAGGCCGCGGCCATTGTCGGCGATGCAGATGATGATGTGGCCGCCCTCGTGGTAGGCGGACAGGCGGATGGTGCCCTGCTCGCCCTTGCCGGAGGCGAGGCGCTCGGCGGGGGTCTCAAGGCCATGATCGGCGGAGTTGCGCACCATGTGGGTGAGCGGGTCCTTGATCAGGTCGAGCACCTGGCGGTCGAGCTCGGTGTCGGCGCCGTGCATCTCGAGTTCGATCTGCTTGCCGAGTTCGCTGGAGAGGTCGCGGACGATGCGGGGCAGCTTCTGCCAGGCATTGCCGATCGGCTGCATGCGCGTCTTCATGACGCCTTCCTGCAGCTCGGCGGTGACGTTGGAGAGGCGCTGCAGCGGCACCTTGAACTCGGTGTCCTCGTTGCGGCGCGAGATCTCCAGCAGCTGGTTGCGGGTCAGCACCAGCTCGGAGACCATGGTCATCAGATGCTCCAGCGTATCCACGTTGACGCGGATCGACTGGTTGGCGATGCGGTCGCCTTCGGATGCGCCCTCGTCGGCCATCGACTTCTTCGGCGCGGCCTTCTCCCTGGCGGGCTTTGCTTCCTTGGCGGCGGGCGCGGGCGCTTCAGCGGCCGGCGCGGGCTCGGCCTTGGCTTCAGCCTTGGCAACGGGCGCGGGCGCCGGCGCTTCGATCGCGGTCTCGCGGAAGGCGCGCTCGAGCTCGTCGAGCGAGACTTCGCCCGGACGCAGCGGGCGCTCCAGGGTCTGCTCGATCAGCGAACCCGTGGTCATGTTTGCCGGCGCAGCAGCGGCAACCGGGGCTTCCGGCACCAGCGGCGGAGCTTCGGCAACGGGAGCTGCGGCAGCGCCCGCAGCCATTGCCGCCATGCCCTGCTCGACCATCGCTTCCAGCTTGTCGATGAGATCGCGGTCGGTCCCCTCCGGCTCGGCTTCGGTGGCTTCCAGGCCGGCCAAAATTTCCTTGATGCGGTCGATCGAGGACAGGATCACCGTCACCGCCTGCCCGGTCACCGGCATGCCGTCACGGAATTTGCCCATCAACGTCTCGCCGGCATGGGCCAGCGCTTCCAGCCGCGGCAATCCGAGGAAGCCGCAGGTGCCCTTGATGGTGTGGACCAGGCGGAAGATGTTATCCAGGATCTTGGCGTTGTTCGGCTCCTGCTCGAACTTCACCAACTGGTTGTCGACGGTGTCCAGGCTCTCGCTGGTCTCCGTCAAAAACTCCCGCAACAGATCATCCATGA
>NZ_JACIHG010000031.1:1855-3723 GCF_014198315.1 Bradyrhizobium sp. CIR48 | reverse complement strand
ACCCAGGCCGAGATCGGCGAGCGGCTGGGGCTGACCCGCGCCCGCGTCAATCGCATGCTGTCGGATGCCCGGCAGACCGGTATCGTCAACATCCGCCTCAACTCCGCCTTTGCGAGCTGCACGGAGCTGGAGCATCGCTTGCGCCGGGAATGCGGTCTCGAGGACGCGGTCGTCATCCCGAGCCCGGAGAATCCCGAGCAGGTCGGCAGCCTGATCGGGATGGCGGCGGGCGCGTATTTATCGAAATTCCTCGAACAGAAGCGGCCGCGCATCATCGGTATCGGCTGGGGCGCGACCTTGCGTGAGACCATCCGTTACGTCACGCCGGCGGACTATCCCGAACTCTCCATCGTCTCCATGATGGGGGGCCTGTCGCGTGGACTCGAGCTCAACACCTTCGAGATTGCGGGTGAGCTAGCGCACCGGCTGCACGCCCAGTGCAGCTATCTGGCCGCCCCGATCTTTGTCAGCAGCCGGCGCTCGCGCGACACCTTCCTGGCCCAGGAGGTCTATCAGGAGGTGCTGAACAGCGTTGAGAAGATCGATCTAGCGCTGTTGAGCATGGGAGATCTGACGCCGCGCTCGCTGCTGATGCGGCATGGGCTGCCGCCGGACGTTCGTGCCGAGCATCTGCGGGCGGCAGGCGCCGTCGGCGACGTCCTGGCGCAGTTTCTCGACAAGACCGGCCGGCCCATAGATCACGGCATCAACAGCCGCGCCATTGCGCTGCCGCTCGAGAAGCTGGCGCGCGTGCCGACGTCAATGCTGATCGCCGGGGGGCTCAACAAGGCGCCGATCATCGCCGCGGTGCTGCGCGGCCGGATCGGCAAGGTGCTGGTGACGGACGAGAACACCGCCGTCGCCGCGCTGAAACTGATCGACAAGCAAAAATAGCCGCATTCTCGCAACGGAGAGGGGCTCCGGCGCCTTCGGCACCGAGTGCGCGATAGCCCACGCGCGTGCCGAAAGGCGTGCAAAAGCATTTGTCACCTCGATGTTACATATGTAATATAGGAGAGACAATTGCTCAGAAGGATGGCGTCGACATGCGCGCTGCGGTGCTCCAGGACATTCGTGACATCCGCGTCCTCGATATCCCCGAGCCGAAGCCGCTCGCGGAGGACGAGCTCATCATCCGCGTCAAGGCTGTCGGCGTTTGCGGCAGCGATTTGCATTCCTATCTCGAGGGCGGAACAACTGGCCCGACCCAAGTCAGGCCGTTCGTCCTGGGCCATGAGTTCTCGGGTGTCCTCACGCCGGACTCGGCGCGAAAAGCGGGGTTCTCGGCCGACGCGTTGGTGGCGGTCGATCCTTCCATTCCCTGCGGCCATTGCGAATGGTGTCACCGCGGTCACACCAATCTCTGCCCCAATGTGAAATTCCTGGGTTACGCGCCCCACAACGGGGCCATGGCCGAATTCGTCTGCGTGCCGAAATCCGCCGTGCATGTGGTGCCTGACAGCATCGATCCCGCCGGCGCGGCGATCCTGGAGACGCTCGGTGTCGCGATCCATGCCATGGATCTGGCGCGACCGCGGCTTCAGGAGACCGTGGCGGTGCTCGGCTGCGGGCCGGTGGGACTGCTGCTGGTGCAGCTGGCGCGGCTCGCGGGTAGCGGCAAGATCATCGCGATCGACCCTGTCGAGCAGCGCACGGCACTGGCGTGCGACCTCGGTGCGGATGTTGCCTGCCGCAGCTTCGCCGAGGTCGGTGAAGCCACCGAAGGCCGCGGCGTCGATCTCGTCATCGAAGCGACCGACTCCTCGCACGGCTTCGAGCATGCCGCACGCTGTGCGCGCATCGGCGGCCGGGTCGTTCTGGTCGGCATTCCCGAGAACAACCAGTATGTCCTCAGCGGCGCGGAGTCA
>NZ_JACIHG010000031.1:0-1758 GCF_014198315.1 Bradyrhizobium sp. CIR48 | reverse complement strand
CACGCCGGAAGGGGTTGTCGATCAAGTTTTCACGCCGCATGCCTGAGGTCTATCCGCGCGCCATCGCCCTCGCGCAGTCTGGGCAGGTCAAGCTCGCGCCGCTGGCGACCCATAGCTTCTCGCTCGACCAGACGCCTGCCGCGTTCGAGCAGCAGGTCGCGCGGCGCGACGGAATCATCAAGGCGATCATCTGCCCGTAAGGCCATGGCGAAATCATCCAAACTGGTCGTCGCGAGAAAGGGCCGCGTCCTGATGGTGCGGCGCCGGCGCGACGGGCTCTGGATGTTTCCGGGGGGAAGACGGCGGGCAGGCGAGAGCGACAGGCGCTGCCTTCGCCGCGAGATCAAGGAGGAGTTGCCCAAGCTGAAGCTCGGGCCGTTGAAGCTCTGGAAGGAAGTGAAGGCGAAGAAGGGCGGAACCGGCCGGCGGATGAGCGATGCGATCTTCCTGGCCAAGAAGGTGTCGGGGCGCCTGAAGGTCGGCGACAAGAAGGAGATCGACCGCGCGGTTTGGCGGAAGCCGCGCGGCGCCAGATTGACCCCGACCTCGCGCTACATCCGCGACAAGCTGTTTCCGCGATAGCGTTCCGTCATTGCAGCGCCTGGCGCAGAAGCGCCAGCAACTCATCGTGGATCAATCCGTTGGAGGCGATCTTGTCGAGATCGTCGTTGCGGCACGGCCGTCCAGTCAGCGTCGTGACCTTGCCGCCGCCGGCCCACACCATCGGCATCGCGGCCGCGTGCGAGACGATGTCGGCCTTCAGCGAGACAAAGCCGTCGAGGCGGCCCGAGGCCACCATCGTCGTCTCAAAGGCGCCCGAAACGACGATACGCACGCCGCGCACCAGCTTGCCGAGCAGTTCGATGACACGCGCCGTCCGCTGGACTTCCTCGGGCGTGAAATGCGAGGTCAGGATCACGGAGATGACCGCATCCGACAGCGAACGCGTCGAGGAGACGCGGGCCGGCACGCCGTCGATCGTCGCGCCTTCCCCGGCGAGGTAGCGCGCCCTCAATCCAATCTTCGGCGCGTCGATCAGGCCAAGTTTCGTCTCGCCGCCGACCTCGTAGGCGACCGTGACGGAAAACCACGGCAGCCCGCGCGCGTAGTTGATCGTCCCGTCGAGCGGATCGATGATCCAGCGCGCGGCGTGATCTCCCGGGCTTGCGCCGCTCTCCTCGGCCAGGATGCCGGCATCCGGCGTCAGGGCCTTCAGGCCGGCGACGACGATCGCCTCGGAGGCGAGGTCCGCCTCGGTGACGATGTCGAGCCCTTCCTTGCGCTCGGTGTGCAGGGGCGAGAATTGCATCGCGACCAGCCTGGCTGCGGCCTCGTCGACGACCGTGTCCGCGCGGGCCAGCAGGGTCGAAAGGCCGTCACCTCGATCCGTCCTGGGCTGGCGATCGGATACGAATTCGAGCGAGCACCCGTAGTTTCCGATCGGGACCACGTGGCTGCTGACGCCCATGTCCGGCTGCCAGCAATGCAAGGCAAATCCGGGCGGCTCCATGATGAAGCGGTTGGCGTGCCCGGGTCGCAGGTCGAGCGCCACCTGATGTGCCGTGCCGGGGGCGACATAGCCCACGGTGCCCGCATAGCGCGTCGTGATCGAGCGATGGTAGTGGCCGCACAGCACGCGTTCGATTTCGGGATGGTCCTTGATGATTGCGTCGAGCGGATCGGCCCCGATGAGGCGCAGCTCGTCCATCCCGTCGGCTCCGACCAGGAACGGTGGGTGATGAATGATCACGAGCGTCG
>NZ_JACIHG010000030.1:0-5359 GCF_014198315.1 Bradyrhizobium sp. CIR48 | reverse complement strand
GATCCGGTGCCGCCGGTGACGGGCAACGATGCGACGATCGCCGCGCTTCAGCTCGTCATCGCCGGCGATCAGTACAACACGATCTCCAAGCCCAGTGAGATCGTGGCCGCCGCGGCGGCCCAGGCCGCGGTGAAGTTCCTCTCCGGCGAGACACCCAAGGCGGAAACCACGCTCTTCAATGCGCCATCGAAGCTGTTCGTGCCGGCGGTCGTCACTCAGGAGAACCTGAAGGCGGAGATCATCGACAAGAAGATCCAGACGGCCGATCAACTCTGCACGGGCCGCTATGCCGCCGGCTGTAAGAAGCTCGGCATCACGCAGTAACTGCGTCCGTCCCGGCCGCTCCCGGCGGCCGGGACGAACGACGAGAGGACGGACTAGGACATGACCACGATCTCGGATGTCGATCACGCGCAGGGTGGACCGCGCAAGCCGGTCTTGAGTCTTCGCGGAATTTCCAAGCATTTCGGCGCCGTGTCCGCCCTGACCAATGTCGATCTCGACGTGCATGCCGGCGAGGTCGTGGCGCTCGTGGGCGATAACGGTGCTGGAAAATCCACGCTGGTGAAGATCCTTGCCGGCGTGCACCAGCCCAGCTCTGGAACGATCGCCTTCGGCGGCGAGCCGGTCGTCCTGTCCGATCCGTCCACTGCGCTCGGCCTCGGCATCGCCACCGTTTTCCAGGATCTGGCGCTCTGCGAAAACCTCGATGTGGTCGCAAATATCTTCCTCGGCCGCGAGCTCAATCCGATGCGGCTCGACGAGGTCTCCATGGAGCTCCGCGCCTGGACGCTGCTCAACGAATTGTCGGCGCGGATCCCGAGCGTGCGCGAGCCGGTTGCGTCGCTCTCCGGCGGACAGCGCCAGACCGTGGCGATCGCGCGTTCGCTGCTCACCGAGCCGAAGCTCATCCTGCTCGACGAGCCGACCGCCGCACTTGGCGTCGCCCAAACCGCCGAGGTGCTCGACCTCGTCGAGCGCGTTCGCGCCCGCGGCCTCGGCGTCATCATGATCAGTCACAACATGGAGGACGTCCGCGCGGTCGCCGACCGGATCGTGGTACTGCGCCTCGGCCGCAACAACGGCGAGTTCGAGCCCGACGCTTCCAACCAGGATCTCGTCACCGCGATCACCGGTGCGGACGAAAACTCGGTCTCGCGCCGCGCCAGCCGGCGCCACGCCCATCAGTCGCCGGGGCTTGGGCGATGACCGACGACACGCAACAGGTTTCGACCGCGCGCCTGCTCGACCGCAGTGATGAGAGGGTCAAGCACGCGGACACATTTGGGAACATGTTCAGCGCGTTTGTGGATCGCGTGCGGTCGGGCGACCTCGGTTCGCTGCCGGTGGTCGTCGGGCTCATTGTCATCTGCACGGCGTTCGAGAGTCTCAACCCTGTTTTCCTGGCGCCGAACAACCTTGTCAATTTGCTGTTCGATTGTTCGACGGTGGGGGTGATCTCGCTGGGCATCGTCTGTATCCTGATGGTCGGCGAGATCGACCTCTCGGTCGGTTCGGTGAGCGGGTTTGCTTCGGCGCTCGTCGGCGTGCTTTGGGTCGGTCAGGATTGGCCGGTCGGTGTGGCGATCGTCACGGCGTTGGTGCTGGGCGCTGCCATCGGCGCGCTCTACGCATTTCTGTTCAATCGGCTGGGGATGCCGAGCTTCGTCTCGACCCTGGCCGGCCTGCTGGGGTGGCTGGGCCTGCAGCTGTATCTGCTCGGCTCCTCGGGCTCGATCAATCTTCCGTACGGATCGTCGCTGGTCAATTTCGGGCAGATGCTCGTCATGCCGCCAATCGTGTCCTACGTGCCGGCGGCGGTCGCGAGCCTTGTGATGTTCGTGACCAGCTACCGCACAGCGTTGCGCCGGCGGCAGGCAGGGCTATCGGCCAGTTCGCTCGGCCGCATGGTGCTGAAGGCGCTGCTGGTCACCGTCCTGCTCGAATTCGTCGTCTATTATCTCAATCTCGGCCGCGGCATTCCGTGGATGTTCGGACTGTTCGTCGGCCTGTGCGTGGTCATGAACTACGCGTTGACGCGGACCAAATGGGGCCGCTCGATGTCCGCCGTCGGCGGCAATCGCGAGGCGGCCCGCCGGGCCGGCATTAACGTTCGCCGGGTCTATCTGACCGCGTTCGTGCTGTGCTCCACGCTGGCGGCGGCCGGCGGCATTCTTGCCGCGGCGCGGCTGGCATCTTCCAGCCAGCAGGCCGGGACCGGGGATGTAAATCTCAATGCGATCGCCGCCGCGGTGATCGGTGGCACGAGCCTATTCGGCGGTCGCGGGAGCGCCTATTCCGCACTGCTCGGCGTCATCGTCATCCAGTCCATCGCGAGCGGCCTGACGCTGCTCGATCTCTCCTCGTCGCTACGGTACATGATTACGGGCGCGGTCCTAGCCATTGCGGTCATCGTCGATTCGCTCGCGCGACGCTCACGCCTCTCCCATGGCCGAGCTTGAATAACCCGCACAAGAAAAGGACAGGCCTTGGCCCAGGAACTTGCAGGAAAGGTTGCCGCGATCACCGGCGCCGCATCGGGCATCGGTCTCGAATGCGCCAGAGCTTTGATCGGCGCGGGCGCGCGGGTGGTGCTGATCGATCGGGCGGAGGAGGCGCTGAGCAAAGCTTGCGTCGAGCTGGGCGATCAGGCGATTCCGTTACGCATCGACCTCACCGATCCCGAGAGCATGCAAGCCATGATGCCGCTGCTGCTGGAGAAGGCGGGCCAGCTGGACATCTTCCATGCGAATGCAGGCGCCTATGTCGGCGGCGAGGTGCTCGGCGGCGATCCCGACGCCTGGGATCGCATGCTCAATTTGAACATCAATGCGCTCTTCCGGTCGATCCATGCGGTGCTGCCGCACATGGTCGAGCGCAGGAGCGGCGACATCATAGTCACCAGTTCGATCGCAGGTCTCGTCCCCGTCGTCTGGGAGCCGATCTATACCGCCTCCAAGCACGCGGTGCAGGCGTTCGTGCATACACTGCGCCGCCAGGTCGCCAAGCATGGATTGCGCGTCGGTGCCGTTGCACCTGGTCCCGTCGTGACCGCTCTCATCAAGGACTGGCCCAAGGAGAAGATCGAGGAAGAAATGGCGGCAGGTGGCTTGATGCAGCCGGTGGAGGTCGCAGAGGCGGTGCTTTTCATGTTGACGCGTCCGAGGAACGTCACCATCCGCGACCTCGTCATTTTGCCGCAGAGCAACGATCTGTAGCATTCTCCAATTGGCGATCCAGATGACCAAACAATCCGATGACCGCCATTTCCTTGGCATCGATGTCGGCACCGGCAGCGCACGGGCCGGCGTGTTCAACCGCTCCGGCAGGCTGATGGCGAGTGACAGCGCCCCCATCGCACTTTGGCGGGAGTCCGGCGACGTCGTCGAGCACTCAAGCGAGGACATCTGGCGTGCCGTATGCCGCAGCGTGCGTGGCGCGGTGGCACAGGCCGGCATCGCGCCGGACAGCATCACCGGCATCGGCTTCGACGCGACCTGCTCGCTGGTGGTGCTGGGCGAAGGGGGCGCGCCGCTGCCCGTCGGGTCGTCCGGCGATCCTGCTCGTAACGTCATCGTCTGGATGGATCACCGCGCCGCCGATCAGGCGCGCCGGATCAACCAGACGGGCGAGACGGTTCTTGATTATGTCGGCGGAACGATCTCACCCGAGATGGAGACGCCGAAACTGTTGTGGCTCGCCGAAAACATGCCCGACACGTTTTCCCGTGCGTGGCAGTTCATGGACTTGACCGATTTTCTTACCTGGCGTGCGACGGGGAGCCTGTCTCGCTCCATCTGTACCGTGACCTGCAAGTGGACCTATCTGGCTCATGAAAACCGCTGGGACGATCAATTCTTCCGCAGGGTCGGCCTCGGCGTGCTCGCGGACGAGCAATTCCGCAGGATCGGCACCGAGATCGTGCCCGGCGGAACGAGGCTGGCGGCGGGCCTGACGGCGGAGGCTGCGGCCGATCTCGGGCTCGCGACGGGTACGCCGGTCGCTGCCGGCCTCATCGATGCACATGCCGGCGGTGTTGGTACGGTGGGCGCGCGTGGCACGGCGGGCACGGTGCTGACGCGCATGGCCTATGTGTTCGGAACGTCCGCCTGTACCATGACGACCACGCCGGATCCGTCGTTCGTCCCCGGCGTGTGGGGACCCTATTTCTCCGCCATGGTGCCCGGGCTTTGGCTCAATGAAGGCGGGCAGTCGGCCGCCGGCGCTGCCATCGAGCATCTGTTGCAGATGCATCCGCATTCCGCGCAAGCGACGCAGGCTGCACGCCAGAAGCAGCAGACGCTTGCCGATTGGCTCGCTTCGGAAACCGAATCCCGCGGCGGTGACGGAATGATTCCGCAATTGGTCGGCGAGGTTCATGTCGTTCCCGAATTCCTCGGCAATCGCGCGCCGTTCGCGGACCCTGACGCGCGTGCGCTGATTGCCGGGCTCGATATGCGCTCGGATCTGGAAAGCCTGCTGGCGCTTTATCTTGCCGGGCTGTGCGGTCTCGGTTGCGGGGCCAGGCAGATCGTTCGCGCCCAGCAGGACAGGGGCATCGCGGTCGATACGATCGTGGTCAGCGGTGGCGCCGCAAAGAGCCGCCTTGTGCGGCAAGTCCTCGCCGATATGACGGGTTTGACGGTGGCTGCGTCGGCATCCCCGGAGGCCGTCCTGCTCGGCTCCGCGATGCTTGGATCAGTTGCTTCGGGCGACCATGCCAATCTCGGCGAGGCGATGCAGGCGATGTCGGTTCTGGGAGACATCTCTCGACCCCAGGCCGCTCTGGCGGATTGGGCCGATCGGCGCTTTGGAGCATTCGAAGCGCTACAGAAGGTCGGCCGGGCAATTCGAAGCGTTTCGTAGCCCCTTTGCCGACCGGATCCGGCGTCCCCAGGCACGGGTCGCCTTCTACGCCGGCACTGCCTGAAGGAGAGGGGACTCGACCCTCTTTCATCATCTCGACACATATGTCATGATAAAAATACAAATGTATATCCCGGGTCTTTATGCCCGGCGAGGGAGGGCTGCCCATGGGTAGGAAAGTCGCATTCATTGCGGCCTTGTTCGGCGCGTTGGCATTGGTTGGTCCGGCGCAGGCGCGGGTCGAAGTCCAGTGGTGGCACGCCATGAGTGGCGTCCTCGGCGACCGGCTCAATGAGCTGGTCGAGAAGTTCAACAAATCGCAGGACAAGTACACGGTCGTCGCGGTCGCCAAGGGGAACTATGACGAGGTGACCAACGGGGTGATCGCCGCCTATCGCGCCAAGCGGCCGCCGGAGATGGTGCAGATCGCCGAGCGCGGTTACATGACGATGCTGCTTTCAGGGGCCATTGTCCCCGTGCAGGATTTGGTGGA
>NZ_JACIHG010000029.1:0-5664 GCF_014198315.1 Bradyrhizobium sp. CIR48 | reverse complement strand
TCGCTCATCAAGCATCTGAAGGCCGCCAACGTCACGGCGAAGGAAGGTGAGGGCGTGCTCGAAATCAATGGATCGCCGACCGATGCCGCTGCGGGCCTCATCAAGAAGGGCATCCACGCGGGCCTTGATAAGAGCGGCTATCCGATTCTCGCCGAATACGACACGCCGGACTGGGCGCCGCCGAAGGCGCAGCAATGGGCGAGCGGCCAGGTCACCCGCTTCGGCAAGAAGATCCTCGGCGTGGTGGCCGCCAACGATGGCACCGGCGGTGGCGCAATTGCCGCCTTCAAGGCCGCAGGCGTCGATCCGGTGCCGCCGGTGACGGGCAACGATGCGACGATCGCCGCGCTTCAGCTCGTCATCGCCGGCGATCAGTACAACACGATCTCCAAGCCCAGCGAGATCGTGGCCGCTGCAGCGGCCCAAGCCGCGGTGAAATTCCTCTCCGGCGAGACGCCCAAGGCGGAAACCACACTCTTCAATGCGCCATCGAAGCTGTTCGTGCCGGCGGTCGTCACGCAGGAGAACCTGAAGGCTGAGATCATCGACAAGAAGATCCAGACGGCCGATCAGCTCTGCACGGGCCGCTATGCCGCCGGCTGTAAGAAGCTCGGCATCACGCAGTAACTGCGTCCGTCCCGGCCGCTCGCGGCGGCCGGGACGAACGACGAGAGGGCGGACTGGGACATGACCATGATCTCGGATGTCGATCACCCGGAAGGCGGACCGCGCAAACCGGTCTTGAGTCTTCGCGGAATTTCCAAGCATTTCGGCGCCGTGTCCGCCCTGACCAACGTCGATCTCGACGTGCATGCCGGCGAGGTCGTGGCGCTCGTGGGCGACAACGGTGCTGGAAAATCCACGCTGGTGAAGATCCTTGCCGGCGTGCACCAGCCCAGTTCTGGAACGATCGCCTTCGGCGGCGAGCCGGTTGTCCTGTCCGATCCGTCCACTGCGCTCGGCCTCGGCATCGCCACCGTTTTTCAGGATCTGGCGCTCTGCGAAAACCTCGATGTGGTCGCAAATATCTTCCTCGGCCGCGAGCTCAATCCGATGCGGCTCGACGAGGTCTCCATGGAGCTCCGCGCCTGGACGCTGCTCAACGAATTGTCGGCGCGGATCCCGAGCGTGCGCGAGCCGGTTGCGTCGCTCTCCGGCGGACAGCGCCAGACCGTGGCGATCGCGCGTTCGCTGCTCACCGAGCCGAAGCTCATCCTGCTCGACGAGCCGACCGCCGCGCTCGGCGTCGCCCAAACCGCCGAGGTGCTGGACCTCGTCGAGCGCGTTCGCGCCCGCGGCCTCGGCGTCATCATGATCAGCCACAACATGGAGGACGTCCGCGCCGTCGCCGACCGGATCGTGGTGCTGCGCCTCGGCCGCAACAACGGCGAATTCGAGCCCGACGCTTCCAACCAGGATCTCGTCACCGCGATCACCGGTGCGGACGAAAACTCGGTCTCGCGCCGCGCCAGCCGGCGCCGCGCGCATCAGTCGCCGGAGCTTGGCCGATGACCGACAACGCACAACGGGTTTCGATGACGCGGCCGCTCGATCGCAGTGACGAGCGCGTCAAGCACACGGACACATTTGGGAACATGTTCAGCGCGTTTGTGGATCGCGTGCGGTCGGGCGATCTCGGCTCGCTGCCGGTGGTCGTCGGGCTCATTGTCATCTGCACGGCATTCGAGAGTCTCAACCCTGTTTTTCTGGCGCCGAACAATCTGGTCAATTTGCTGTTCGATTGCTCGACGGTGGGCGTGATCTCGCTGGGCATCGTCTGTATCCTGATGGTCGGCGAGATCGATCTCTCGGTCGGCTCGGTGAGCGGGTTCGCTTCGGCGCTCGTTGGCGTGCTTTGGGTTGGTCAGGATTGGCCGGTCGCCGTGGCGATCGTCACGGCGTTGGTGCTGGGCGCCGCCATCGGCGCGCTTTACGCATTTCTGTTCAATCGTCTGGGGATGCCGAGCTTCGTTTCGACGCTGGCCGGCCTGCTGGGGTGGCTCGGCCTGCAGCTGTATCTGCTCGGCTCATCGGGCTCGATCAACCTTCCGTACGGATCGCCACTGGTCAATTTCGGGCAGATGCTCGTCATGCCGCCAATCGTGTCCTACGTGCTGGCGGCGGTTGCGAGCCTTGTGGTGTTCGTGACCAGCTACCGCACAGCGTTGCGCCGGCGGCAGGCGGGGCTATCGGCCAGTTCGCTCGGCCGCATGGTGCTGAAGGCGCTGCTGGTCACCGTCATGCTCGAATTCGTCGTCTATTATCTCAATCTCGGCCGCGGCATTCCGTGGATGTTCGGTCTGTTCGTCGGCCTGTGCGTGGTGATGAACTACGCGTTGACGCGGACCAAATGGGGCCGTTCGATGTCTGCCGTCGGCGGCAATCGCGAGGCGGCCCGCCGGGCCGGCATCAATGTTCGCCGGGTCTATCTGACCGCGTTCGTGCTGTGCTCCACACTGGCGGCGGCCGGCGGCATTCTTGCCGCGGCGCGGCTGGCATCTTCCAGCCAGCAGGCCGGGACCGGGGATGTAAATCTCAACGCGATCGCCGCCGCGGTCATCGGCGGCACGAGCCTGTTCGGCGGTCGCGGGAGCGCCTATTCCGCACTGCTCGGCGTCATCGTCATCCAGTCCATCGCGAGCGGCCTGACGCTGCTCGATCTCTCCTCGTCGCTACGGTACATGATTACGGGCGCGGTCCTTGCCATTGCGGTCATCGTCGATTCGCTGGCACGACGCTCACGCCTCTCCCATGGCCGAGCTTGAATAACTCGAACAAGAAAAGGACAAGCCTTGGCCCAGGAACTTGCAGGAAAAGTTGCCGCGATCACCGGCGCCGCATCGGGCATCGGTCTCGAGTGCGCCAGAGCTTTGATCGGCGCGGGTGCGCGGGTGGTGCTGATCGATCGGGCGGAGGAGGCGCTGAGCAAAGCCTGCGTCGAGCTGGGCGATCAGGCGATTCCGTTACGCATCGACCTCACCGATCCCGTGAGCATGCAAGCCATGATGCCTCAATTGCTGGAGAAGGCGGGACAGCTGGACATCTTCCACGCGAACGCAGGCGCCTATGTCGGCGGCGAGGTGCTCGCGGGCGATCCCGACGCCTGGGATCGCATGCTCAATTTGAACATCAATGCGCTGTTCCGGTCGATTCATGCGGTGCTGCCGCACATGGTTGAGCGCAAGAGCGGCGACATCATCGTCACCAGTTCGATCGCCGGTCTTGTCCCTGTCGTCTGGGAGCCGATCTATACTGCGTCCAAGCACGCCGTGCAGGCTTTCGTGCATACCGTGCGCCGACAGGTCGCCAAATACGGTTTGCGCGTCGGTGCCGTTGCGCCAGGTCCGGTTGTGACCGCGCTTATCAAGGACTGGCCCAAGGAGAAGATCGAGGAAGAAATGGCGGCAGGTGGCTTGATGCAGCCGGTGGAGGTCGCAGAGGCGGTGCTTTTTATGTTGACGCGTCCGAGAAACGTCACCATCCGCGACCTCGTCATTCTGCCGCAGAGCAACGATCTGTAGCATTCTCCGATTGGCGATCCAGATGACGAAACAATCCGATGACCGCCATTTTCTTGGCATCGATGTCGGCACCGGCAGCGCACGGGCCGGCGTGTTCGACCGCTCCGGCAGGCTGATGGCGAGTGACAGCTCCCCCATCGCACTTTGGCGGGAGGCCGGCGACATCGTCGAGCACTCAAGCGAGGACATCTGGCGTGCCGTATGCCGCAGCGTGCGTGGAGCGGTGGCACAGGCCGGCATCGCGCCGGACAGCATCACCGGCATCGGCTTCGACGCGACCTGCTCGCTGGTGGTGCTTGGCGAAGGGGGCGCGCCGCTGCCCGTCGGCCCGTCCGGCGATCCTGCTCGCAACGTCATCGTATGGATGGATCACCGCGCCGGCGATCAGGCGCGCCGGATCAACCAGACGGGCGAGACGGTTCTTGACTATGTCGGCGGAACGATCTCACCCGAGATGGAGACGCCGAAACTCTTGTGGCTCGCCGAAAACATGCCCAACACGTTTTCCCGTGCGTGGCAGTTCATGGACTTGACCGATTTTCTCACCTGGCGTGCGACGGGGAGCCTGTCTCGCTCCATCTGTACCGTGACCTGCAAGTGGACCTATCTGGGTCATGAAAACCGCTGGGACGATCAATTCTTCCGCAGGGTCGGCCTCGGCGTGCTGGCGGACGAGCAGTTCCGCAGGATCGGCACCGAGATCGTGCCCGGCGGAACGAGGCTGGCGGCGGGCCTGACGGCGGAGGCTGCGGCCGATCTCGGCCTCGCGACGGGTACGCCGGTCGCTGCCGGCCTCATCGATGCACATGCCGGCGGCGTTGGTACGGTGGGCGCGCGCGGCCACGCGGGCACGGTGCTGACGCGCATGGCCTATGTGTTCGGAACGTCCGCCTGTACCATGACGACCACGCCGGATCCGTCCTTCGTCCCCGGCGTTTGGGGACCTTATTTCTCCGCGATGGTGCCCGGGCTTTGGCTCAATGAAGGCGGGCAGTCGGCCGCCGGCGCTGCCATCGAGCATCTGTTGCAGATGCATCCGCATTCCGCGCAAGCGACGCAGGCTGCACGCCAGAAGCAGCAGACGCTTGCCGATTGGCTTGCCTCGGAAACCGAATCCCGCGGCGGTGACGGAATGATTCCGCAATTGGTCGGCGAGGTTCATGTCGTTCCCGAATTCCTCGGCAATCGCGCGCCGTTCGCGGACCCTGACGCGCGTGCGCTGATTGCCGGGCTCGATATGCGCTCGGATCTGGAGAGCCTGCTGGCGCTTTATCTTGCCGGGCTGTGCGGTCTCGGTTGCGGGGCCAGGCAGATCGTTCGCGCCCAGCAGGACAAGGGCATCGCGGTCGATACGATCGTGGTCAGCGGTGGCGCCGCAAAGAGCCGCCTTGTGCGGCAAGTCCTCGCCGATATGACGGGTTTGACGGTGGCTGCGTCGGCATCCCCGGAGGCCGTCCTGCTCGGCTCCGCGATGCTTGGATCAGTTGCATCGGGCGACCATGGCAATCTCGGCGAGGCGATGCAGGCGATGTCGGTTCTGGGAGACATCTCTCGACCCCAGGCCGCTCTCGTAGACTGGGCCGATCGGCGCTTTCGAGCCTTCGAGGCCCTGCAGAAGGTCGGTCGGGCAATCAGAAGCGCTTCGTAGCCCCATTGCCAGCTGGACCGGGCGTACCCAGGCACGGCTTGCATCCAACGTCGGCGCTGCCTGCGTAGGAGAGGGCATTCGACCCTCTTTCATCATCTCGACACATATGTCATGATAAAAATACAAATGTATAGTCCGGGTCTTTTTGCCCGGCGAGGGAGGGCTGCCCATGGGTAGGAAAGTCGCATTCATTGCGGCCTTGTTCGGCGCGTTGGCATTGGTTGGTCCGGCGCAGGCACGGGTCGAGGTCCAGTGGTGGCACGCCATGAGTGGCGTCCTCGGCGACCGGCTCAATGAGCTGGTCGAGAAGTTCAACAAGTCGCAGGACAAGTACACGGTCGTCGCGGTCGCCAAGGGGAACTATGACGAGGTGACCAACGGGGTGATCGCCGCCTATCGTGCCAAGCGGCCGCCGGAGATGGTGCAGATCGCCGAGCGCGGTTACATGACGATGCTGCTTTCAGGGGCCATTGTCCCCGTGCAGGATTTGGTGGA
>NZ_JACIHG010000028.1:0-6624 GCF_014198315.1 Bradyrhizobium sp. CIR48 | reverse complement strand
CTCACCACAAGTGGGGACAAGGCCTACCGCCTCCGTCAGTCCTGTTGCATCGACGTAAGCAAGACGCTGAGAGTCGGTGCAGACTGTCAAGATAAAGCGACCAGTTCTTCAAAGGCATATTTCTTCGTACCGTAGGATCCGCTCTGGTCGCGATTGAGACGCGAGGGATGCCCGGTCGCATGACCGAGTTCATGCAAGGCCGTACGGTGCCAGTTGATGGGTTCAAAATAGGCCTGCGGCGGCGGGATCTGCACGAAGTCTTGGGCCGGTGCGTAGAATGCGCGATCGCCACCAATCCGAAAGGTGACCCCGGTGGCCTTGATCAAAGCCTCCACCGTCGGCTCGATCAGCCCTGGCGGCGGTGGCGGAGCCGCGGTAGCGATCTCATTGGGGAGTCCGGCGCATTGGTCCGTGTTGAAGACGGTAAATCGCTTGAGAAATGGAATGGCCTGCGCTTCATCGCCGGTCTCGGCGGCACGCCGCTTCTCATCACGCGGGACGAAACGGTCGGCGTAGACCACCGTGGTACCACGCTCCCCCTTACGCACATGCCCTCCAAGCGACAGCGCTTGCCGGAACGTGAGCCAGCTTTGACCGCTGTAACCATGCTCGATCGTGCTTCCCCAGAGCAGAAGGATGTTGATCCCGCTGTAGGAGCGATCGGTCGAAGCGTTTTTCGGCATGGCCAGCGGCGCTTTCGCCGCGGCCGTACCCCAAGGCTGGACCCAAGGCACGCGGCCGGCCTCAAGCTCGGCAATGATCTTGTCGGTGATTTCGGTATAGAGGTTCGCCCGGTCCAGCCCGGCGCGCGCGCAAGCAGTAGGGTTTGACATCGCGGGTCTCCGCGACGGGCGCCACGAGCCTCTCTCGCAGCTTGTAACCCGTCACGGAAAAACCCAGCCTGCACTCTTACTCTCAGCTTCTAGCGCAATCT
The DNA here is from genome assembly GCF_014198315.1 of Bradyrhizobium sp. CIR48. NCBI lineage: Bacteria > Pseudomonadati > Pseudomonadota > Alphaproteobacteria > Hyphomicrobiales > Nitrobacteraceae > Bradyrhizobium > Bradyrhizobium sp. CIR48. The sequence goes on along the minus strand of NZ_JACIHG010000028.1, from coordinate 5,690 downwards.
GCCTTAGGCCGCAGGCCCGATCAGGCGTGCGCCCAAGGGCGCATCGCCTCAACGGAAAATGGCACCCGGAGAGCGTGAGCATAGCGACCCGCAGGGGCACGCGGGTCCGAGTGCAGCGACGAGACCGGTTCAATAGCGGCACCCGGGAACGGGGCAGTGATAGCGATCGCCGCAGGCGAGTCCCTTTCCCGAGTGCCCCCGGCGAGGAGCACCAATGCTCTAGCGCGAGGGATCGAAGCCGCAAGGCCGAGACGCTGCGCGGCTCGGTTCACGAGAGCCCGGTGCGGCCCTGGCCGCACGCGCCAAAACCTGAGCGAACGTGATGCAGGCAATGATACGAGAGCCGCCCGGCATTTTCACAGGAGTCTCACAATTGTGGAAGAGAGGCCTGTGGGCGGAGCGAAAGCGAAAACCACTCGCGGACGCGGCGAAAGATGCACCCGCAGGAGGGTCCGCATAGCGCCGACGCGTAGCGGCGGGACCCGGGACCGAAGTGCAGTCGCGAGACCGGTTAAGAAGGCACCCGACCCGAAATGGCAGTGATAGCGACGCCGGCATGCAATTGACGGCAGGCCCGAGGGTGAGTGCCTCCGGCGAGCGACTCAATGCGGATTCACGTCTCCTTGGTATCATTTTTGCTTTTATGATATCGTCTCACTCGTGCGCATGTCGATGCACGGCGTGGGCATGTTCACTGAGAGCCAATTCTTACAGAGGACGACATGGCCAAGAAAGCGAAGAAGGCAAAGAAGACGACGAAATCAGCTACCAAGAAGGTTGCAAAGAAGACTTCAAAGAAAAAGAAGTAGTCGTATCGGCTACTGATCTATTGCCGCCTCCGGGTCGCAATCCGGATGAATAGCGAGACCTTCCCAAAGGATATGAAGCGTCCTTTGCAGCCGTTCGGTATCGCGGCACGCTAAGATAAGGCCGGACCTTTGTGCAGGTGGCTGCTGCATAAAGGTCCGGTTTTTCGTTTCTGCCCCGCGAGGGCGTGATCTGCTCGTGCGCGAGGGATCGAAGCCGCAAGACCGAGACGCTGCGCGGCTCGGTCCACGAGAGCCCGGTGCGGCGACAGCTGCACGCGCAAAACGGATAAGGAGCGACCGCCGGAGCTCGGACGTCTGGTTTCTTCAGTTCGTTCTTGCTCAGCCTAGCACCTGGCCGTGGAAAATTTAGCCTTTGAAAACCCACGAGATCCCACGATCCCGAATCCCGGTCGTGTGTTAGCGATGGGGAACGCCTGCGGGACTAAACGATTCGTCTCAGCATGGGAGAACCTTTCAATGCTGATGACAAAGCAGAGACGGCCGGTGATTCGCACCCTGCGCGGTTGGGCAATCCACGTGCTGAATGAAGCCGGCGCCATCCGCGAGTGCGAGGAGCACGGTTGGATGCAGGACCGCGCCGATCCGCACGCACGAGAGCGGGCCTTCGACATCGCCCGTCGAGACCCGCCGGCCGGCGTCACCCCCGATGCAGCGTTGGCTGAGGTTCGCGACGTGCTGAACTCGATCGGTGATACGTGCCTGGAGTGCCCTGCAGATTAAAGGGCTGGTGCTGAGCCAAAGCCAGCCAGGCTTCCAATGTCAGCGACCTAACCTTTTCTCCACGCGCTTGCGGAAATTGCCGACCTTCTAGACGGCCTTCTTCACCGCAGAGGCCGAGCGGCCAGTCTTCTTCGCTTCATACCGGACCTCGTAGTCCTGCCCTTTCGCGACCCGGGCGCGATCCTGTTTGAGTCCACGCGCGGTCTTCTTCTTCGTTGCGGCCATCGGCTCTCCTCCTCTTTAGAAGTGAGGCAATGCAACGCTGCAGGGATTCGCGGGTTCCGTGCGAGCTATAGCCGCGGGTCAGTGGCCACAAGAATGGCCGTGGACTGTGGGAGCCCAGCCGTCGAGCAACAGACCGTCCCAAGCTACGACGCCCTCATCCCATTTCGACGCATGCTCGCGGTACATCGAAGCCCAATGAGGGCTCCATTCGATGATCTGGTCATTGAGACCATCGTGGACGCGGCACGGCCTATCGGGATCAAACGTGTCCATCGAGTTCATGCCGGATGTCCGGGATCGACGTCCTTGGCCGTCTTCTTCTCCCGCTGAGATGTCATCTTCGCCGGACTTTCCTCGCCGGGCACGCCGCGGGGACCAAGCTCTTCGCGGATGTCATCCTCGGAGCGTTCGGGCTCGACGCCACTCATCGGCTTCGCCCGGCTCATTCCATCCGAGCCTTGTCTTTCAGGTCGCGGATCCGGGCCTCGGCTTCCTCCTTCGAGGTGACGATCTCCGATTCATCGGGCACCCGTGCGATCGCGCTGAGCTTCTTGAGCTCTGCGAGTTGTTCTGCAGTTGGCTTTTCCATCTTCGAATCCTTGAGCGCCTGCACGACAGCCTCGTCGTCGAGCACATCCAGCAGCTGGTTTATGGTTTGCTCGCAATCTCTGGGGCCAGGCTCGACATACCGAGCCAGGATGCCCTGAGCGTTTTCCAACGCCTTCGCAATTCGCTTTTCCGGATCCATGACCGGTACTCCAGATACTCTGAGGCAAACGCGGCTATGAACGGCGTGTTCCTCTGCTCAGCCCCTTGAACGAGCTGGCCCGCAGGAGGCCTTCGGAGGTGATGTCGCGGTACTCGATGTCGGCATAGAACTTGGGTTCGACCCATGTTGCCTTCGGCTTCCTGATGGTCTTCGTCAGCCTCTGCTTCGGGCTGACTACGGTGTCGAGCGCCTTGCGGATCTGCGCCGAGGTGGTCCGGCTCCACCCCGTGCCGACCTTGCCCATGTAGACGAGATCCTTGCCTTCCTTCTTGCCCAGGTAGAGCGCGGCCACGCCGGACGGATCTTTGATGAAGCCGACAACGGGAAACTTGCCCTTCTGAACGACCTTGATCTTCTGCCAGGCTTCGACCCGCTCAGATCGGTAGGGCGCGTCCACGCGCTTTGAGATGATGCCCTCATAGTTCAACTTGCCGGCGGCGATGAACAGAGCCTGCCCGTCGCCCTCGTGATGCTCGCTGAAGAAGATGGGCTCCTCGAGCCTGTGCGCCTCGATCAGGTCCTTGAGCAGCCTCTTCCGTTCGATCTGCGGCTCCTTGCGCAAATCCTTGCCGTCGAGCCACAGCAGGTCGAACGCGAAGTAGACCAGACGGTCCTGCTCGCCTCTACCGAGGTCCGCCTGCAGTTCGGAAAAATTGGTGCGGCCCTCATGGATGACGACGACTTCGCCGTCGACAATGGCCTGCTCCTCGATATCGAACGCGGCAGCTATTCTCGAAAACTTGCTGACTCAATTGTAGCCGTTGCGGGTATAGGCCCGGCGATCATCGCCGTCGATCCGGAGCTGGATGCGGTACCCATCGTATTTGATTTCGTGAATCCATCTAGATCCCGAAGGTGCCTTTATCTTCAGGGTCGCCAGTTGTGGGCTGATGAACCCCGGCATCTGAGGAGCTTCTGGCTTCTCGGCCGGAGGCGCCGATCTTGTACGCTTTGCCACGCTACGCAACTAACAAAAAACCGCCGCCGGGTTGGGGCCGACGGCGGGCAGTTTACCTACCTTACTCAACGAGTCCCGCAACTTCGAAGGCGACGAAGAGTTCCCGCGGCCTGCCTGGTTCGCAAGCTTTCGAATATGAGCGATCCGCCACGCGTTCTCAAAGTGCACTGCCGAGAAGGCCAATCCCTGCCGTATCGAACTCCGGCCGATAGCCGGCGTTTACCTATCATGTCAGACGCATTCGATTACTTCCGGGCCTACGCCGTTCGAGCTTTCTGCAAAGCGAGATCCATGCCGCAGGGCAGGATGAAGCATCTGCAGCTGGTGGCCGGTCGAATCTACAATCTCCTCAAGAAGGAGGCTGCTTACGGCCCCAATATCCAGCACCTGAACGATTTCCGCGCTGCCCAGAAGCTCGAGAGCTCCCTCGATCGCCAGCCAAGTGGCCACTCCGGCGGTCGCCTCACCCCGGCGGCGCCGCAAATCGTGGACCGGGAGACTCGCTAATGCCTGCGCTCGACTCTCGCGGTGTGGCAGGTCTCCTGCGAGAGTACGCACAGCGCACCGCCTTGCGAGGCGGCAATCCCTACCGGGCGAAAGCCTACTCGCGGGCTGCCGACAGCCTGGCGGCACTTGCCGTCCCTCTGGACGTGATCGTCGCCGAGGATCGTCTTACGGAGATCCCGGGGGTCGGTGATGCCATCGCCGACATCATCACCAAACTTCACAAGACGGGCAGTCATCCCAGCCTCGAAAAGCTGCGGAAGGAGATTCCCGCGGGCGTGCTCGAGATGCTCGCGGTGCCCGGCTTGCGTCCGGAGAAGGTGCTGCGGCTCTACCAGGATCTCGGCATCGCCTCGCTCGCGGAATTGGAGGCCGCTGCCAAGGACGACCGCATCAAGAAGGCAAAGGGGCTCGGCGCCGCGCTGCAGACGAAGATCGTGCAGAACCTGGCAATCGCGAAAAACGGAGAAGGCCGCTTTCACCTGCACCGTGCCGCCGCCCTGCTCGCGCATGCGAAGGAATCCATCCGCAAGGCTCGCCCCGAACTCAAGCGCGTGACGATCGCCGGCGATTTCCGTCGAGGCTGCGAACTCGTCGGCGACTTCGCAATCGTTGCGGAGGCTGCCAAAGCGGAAAGGACGTCGATACAATCGGCGGAAAGGCTGCAAATCCTGGTGTCCGACCACAAACATTTCGGCGCCGCTCTTCTCTTCGCCACCGGCTCCGTCGCTCATATCGAGCAGCTCCAAGCCTTGGCCGCCGAGAAGGGCATGCGGTTGGACGCCGACGGCTTGCACAAGGGCCGGGCGCTGGTTGCCGGCGAGGAGGCCGACATTTACAAGGCTCTCGGGCTGTCCTTCATCGATCCCGAGCTGCGGGAGGGCCGAGGCGAGGTCGAACTAGCCCTGCAGGGCAAGTTGCCGAAGCTCGTCACCGACAAGGACCTGCGCGGAATTCTGCACTGCCACACCGATGCCTCCGATGGGACAGAGACCCTAGAGAGCATGGCGAAGGCGACCCGTCAGCGCGGCTTCGAGTATTTCGGGGTGGCCGACCATTCCAAGTCTGCGCACTATGCCGGAGGTCTGTCGGTGGAGGCGATTGCGCAGCAGCACCGGGAAGCCGACCGGCTGAACAAGCGCTTCGGCAAGGATTTCCGGATCCTGAAAGGCATCGAGTCCGACATTCTGGCGGACGGCTCGCTCGATTACGATGACGAAGTGCTGGAGCGCTTCGACTTTGTCGTCGCCAGCATCCATGGCCGTTTCAAGCTGGACCGCAAGGCGCAGACCCAGCGCCTGCTTCGCGCCATTTCCAATCCTCACACGACCATCATCGGCCACATGACCGGTCGCCAGCTTCAGCGCCGGCCAGGTTACGAAATCGACGTCGAGAAGGTGCTGCGGGCCTGCGCCAAGCACGACGTCGTCGTGGAGATCAATGCCCATCCATGGCGGCTCGATCTGGATTGGCGCTGGCACCGGGCGGCGCTCGAGTTCGGCTGCATGCTGAGCATCAATCCGGACGCGCACTCGATTCCAGAGCTCGATCACATGCATTGGGGCGTCGAGATGGCTCGCAAGGGCGGCGTCCCCGCCGACCGTATCCTGAATGCGATGACGCTTCCTGAGATCACGCGCTACCTCCGCCAGAAGCGGCGCTCGCTCGCCCGCGCTGCCTGATG
>NZ_JACIHG010000027.1:0-6972 GCF_014198315.1 Bradyrhizobium sp. CIR48 | reverse complement strand
GCGCAGCTGAACGCGGAGCTCAACTCGGCGACATATCCTGACAGTCCAGCCCCTTTTTGAAATCTTACCCCGTTGGGGATGGTGGTGATCATGCCGCCATCTCCTCAGTCCGAGGCTGCTGGGCATGCATCCAGTCAGCCGCCTGCTGGGCTTTGCTGGCGGCGGTGAAGATGGCGCGAGGGTCGTCCTTGAGGAGGCGCAACCAGGATGCCACGTAGGCGGCGTGATCGGGCCTGGGATGATGGGCGACGCCCAAATCCGCCAGGATGAAGGAAGCGGTCAATTCGGCGGTGGCTTCTTCGATCGGCAGCCAATCGCGCTTGAACCGTTCCTGGAAGTTCCGGTCGAGCCGGTGCTTTGCGCCAGTGGCGTGAGCTGCCTCATGTATTAACGTGCCGGCATGGGCGGCTGGGCTCGTGAATGCCGCGTAGTCCGGCATGAAGATCGTGTCGATGTCGATGCGGTAGTGCGCATTGTAATTGCCGGTGATGACCGGGATCTTTAGCGCATCGATGAACTCGCCGACGTGAGCGAGGCGATCGATCTCTGGAAGCTCCTCGATGACCTGAGGTTCGTAGCCATCGACTTGGGCGACATTGAACACCGTGAATGCACGTGCAAAGACGCGGCGACGAACATCATCGTCACCATCATCTGCATCGTCGTTGGCGGCCGCCTTTGCCTGCTTCCAGAGAACAACCGTCGTGCCGCGTTCGCCTTTGCGTACCTGCGCGCCGATAGCCAGCCATTGCCGATAGGTTCCCCAGAGGCCGTCGGCATAGCCATGAGCTTGCGCAGCGATCCAGAGTGCGAGCACGTTGACGCCACGGTATCGATTGCCTGACGAGACGTTCTGAGGACGGGTGATGGCAGTGCCGTCGTGATGCCAGGGCATGCGCCATTCGCCGGCGCCAGCTTCGATCGCGGCGACGATCTCGGCAGTGATGCGGGTATAGACATCGGCGCGGTCCGCCGAACTCGATGTATGGGACATGGGAGAATCTCCGCGGCCGGCGGAGCAAGCCTCTCTCACTCCCTCAACCGGCCGCCCGATTCCGGCCCTCCTCGTCCTCTCCCGCCGCCCGACAGGGCGGCCGTCTTTGGTTTTGTGCTGTCTCATCATGATGGGTGCTCCCGTTCGGCCGGGGTCCGTCCCCGGCGGCGGAGCAGCCACCTGCGATGCCTGAAAGCGCGACCGCGCACTCGCAGAGCCGAAGCGACAGCGGAGGACGGCGATCAGCCGTTGCGCGGCCGTGCGGGGCATCGCGCGCTCCGACCAGGCCGGGGCGGACGCCGGCGAGAACCACCCGGCGCGGCCGCAACCTCAGGTCCGGAGCTCTGACGTCAGTTGCCGCGATCGATATCGTCGAGGACAGCCTCGATGCGTGCGAGATCCTGTTGCAGGGCGGAGCGCTGTAGCGAAGACAACCGCTTCTCTTTGAGGACAGCTCTCGCCTCGTCTGCGGAACGTGCCCATGCTGGCCGGTGCCTGGCGGTGATGCAGGCGTTTGGACACCGTGTCGGTTGGCAAAGCACGGTCAGCGGCATCTTGTTGTTGTCGGCGTTGGTTGCCTGCTTCAGGCACAGGGCGGTCTCGGGATCGAAGAAGCAATCGGCGAGCACGCCGACGTGCAATGTGCGTGCGAGACTGGCGAGCATCGTGCGAAGCCGCGCGCGATCTGCAATCATGACTGGAAGGGGGCTGAGTTCTACCGCTGCAGCATCAAGTGCCTTCGATATGCGTGGTGCCGCTGGTCCGGAAAGCGTCGAACCAACTTGCCGCTCATCGAAGTAAACCAGCAGGTCATCGAGTTGCCCAAGAGCACGCTGGTTCTCGACCTCGGCGCGGAAGCCGGACTTGCTGGAGCCGGCATAGCCCTCGAAGGCCGCGACGGAGGCATGCTTATACTGGATCATGCCGGCGATCGTACCGAAGGGACGGTTGGCGATATGCCACGCAATCGTTCGGCGAAATTGCCGTGTCGTGATGCGCCAAGGCGTGCCTTCGGGGCTGTTGGGAATAACCGACTCGTTGACCGTGCCGAACAGTTCGTTGAGGTGATCGCGATAAAGATTGAGCTGGCGTACGATCTCGGCCGAGAGGTGATCCTTGCACACGGATTTAGCGGCCAGGACCGGCCAGAGTGTCGTGAGTCCGCGGGCGGCTGCCGCCCGGAACGACAGGCGCTCCAGCACGTCGATGGCTTTGGCGACGGGTTCGATCGTGACCCATTCGGCCGCTTCGCCATGACTCGACTTGCCCTTGTAGGCGACCGATCGCACGCGGTGGCGCATGATCAGACCATCTTCGCTGCGTGATATGGCGAGACACCCACGCTGCATTGCCTGAACTTCGCAGTCGCGCATGCCGGTCAGATACGCACACAGGATATATGCTGCTGATTGCAGCATCCGTTCTTCCTGGGCGAGCGTCTTGCCGTCGAAACGAGGTCGCCACGGTCGACCGGTCTCCGGCAGATGAGAGATACAGGTATCCATGCCGCCGGTCTCAACGCCGAGCACGCGTATGGCTGCATCGATCAGGTCGGGGGCGCCGCCCGCGAGCTGAATATGCATCCCCGAGTCTGCGCGGGCATCGATCCCGATATGAAGATGGAGCAGGTGCGAGTTGACGGGAGGCGATACGTCACCTGTCTCCGGATGCCGCATAGTGGTGCCATTGTGAGCAGACCCCCAGATCGGCACACCACGCTCCTCACGTCCTCGCCGCTCAAAGTAATCCATGAGACGCCGGCGCTGTCGGGCACGGCGCTGTTTGCGGTCGAGGGCCTGATCTGATTGAACAAGCTTGGCGCAATGGGTCTCCAATCGATCAAGCTCGTCGCGAGCGGCGAGGATATCGGGCGCAAACTCGGTGACGTAGCGGATCGACCAGGCCAACAGTGGGGCGATGACTTCTTCCGGCATTCGTGGGGTGCGGTTCTCGCGGACGTGACGATAACCAGCGACGCGGGCTGGAGCGCGTCCGCTCCACGGCTGGAACCGCAGCCCTCCGGAGGGAAGATGATCACGAAAAGCATAGAGGTCGACCGGCACCTCGAGAAGGTGACCGACGATGACAGGCCGTCGGCTGCAACCGGTCTGGAGATGGCGCGCGTAGCGGTCGAGCAATTGCTGATCGATCCGCGAGAGATCGACGGCGCCGAGTTCGCCGCGGACGAACTCGAAGAAGCGACGCGCTCGGTTGAATATCTGCCGAACACAGGCAGGCGGGAGCTTCTTGCGATGACCAGGGAGATCGACGTTGAGCCGGGCATAGAGCAGTTCCCGGATTGCTTCGCGGGTACCGATATCTTCGACCGAGCCGAAATGTACAGTGACATGGCAACGGCGGGTGTTCTCGCGAAATACCGCCGGCCCGAGATCCCAGCTTGCATCGCCATAGCGGGACAGGCGGCTTCGATCGAAGTCCTGCTTCAGCGCCGCGGAAGCAAGAACCGGACGGTCATGCAGATCCTGTGGGAGCGGAGCGAGGGCAACTTTGCTCATGGCCGCACCTCGGGCGAAAGATAGAGAGATTGTTGGGTGGCCTCGCTGCGCGCTTGGGCGATCAAATCTTGCGAGAAGACGGGCAAAATCTGTTGGGTGATGCGCGCATGCGCGCGACCGAACTTGACAGTCCAGTCGCCAGCAGAGAGCCCGGCGCGCTCGCCCTCGATAAAGTCGAGAAACGCGAGGATCGCGGGCAGCTTGCGAGCGGTGATGACCGCGTTGCGGCATTCCAGGCAACCCCAGAATGGCTGCGGACAGGGTGAGCCTGCTTCGGCGAAGGGACTGTTCTGAAAGCCCGCGCACGCCGCGAGCCAAACGTCCTGATCTCCATCCAAGAGCGCGGGAATGTTATTGGTCTGCACAGGGGCATCAGCACCCTCGCGCCAAAGGGACTCGCTGTCGGGTGACAGAATGATCGGTCCTGCGGACGCCACAACTTCGGTAAGGGCCTCAGCGACGGTGGCTTCATGCAAGGGGCGCAGTGACGGAATATCCGCATAGTGACGGGCGGCGATCTCCGGCGTGTGGCCGACGGCAAAGCGCGCCATGTGCCCTTCGGTCTTGAGATACCAGAGTGCCTTATGTGTCTTGCGCAGCCGGGAGAGAACAAGGTGTAGCGGACGGCGATCGTCGTCGACGATGCCGTGTCCAGCGACCCAGTTGTCCACCAACTGATGCGGGTGATCGATGCCGGACCTAAGCTGTCTTCGCCCTTTATAGTGATAGACCCAGAGAGACTCGACTGGAAGAAAGCGCCTGGTAAAGCTGGTCACCTCGATCAGCTTGCGGATCAATCCGCCAGGCGTGCCGAGGCCGCCATCGCGAACTCGCAGGCGCTTCTGCTCGGCACCACGCGCGCGACGCTTTATGTAGCTGATCTCGATCGTCCCGGACCCGGCGTTCTGCAAACAGTCGATGGTCAGCGTCTTGCAGCATTCGATCTCGAGCCCTGTCTCCAATGAGAGGAACGTCAGCAGCGGCGGCAGATCGGTTGCGAGCAAATGATGGCGGTTATGGACGTCTTCGGAAAAGCTGGAAACCGGCAGGCCGCGGCGCAGGCGCATGAAGTACAGGCGTTTGAAGGCGAGGTCCGAGTGATCGATCTTGCCTTCAGCGGCAATCCTGGCTTCGATATCGGCGACCGCACTACGGAGGTTGGAGTCGCCTGCTTCATCGAGCGGACGGCCGATGCGCCGGAATATCTTGCCGATATCGGTCCGAGCCGCGTCACGTAACTGCCGAGCGACAAACGGGCTATATGCGTCGCGGGGCCGCGAACGACCTGCGGATTGCGCGCTCGTGTAGCTCAGGCGATGGCGGAGCTTATCGTCGAGAAGGCCGGGTTGATCGGCATCGATAGAGCGCAGCGCAAGAATCGCCTTCGCGAGGACCGTGTGCCGGTGAATCGGCGTCATGCCGGCGGCCTCAAGAGATGCTTCGAAGCCGTCAATATCCTGCGCGCGAAGATCGGCCGGCATCGTGGCATGAGAGTTGGCTCGCAGGTATGCGAAAAACCGATGATACGCCGCGATGTGCTGTTTGATGGTGCTGCGCGCTCCCAACGCCCCGCCGAGTTCAGCCTGTCGGCGAACAGCGCCGGCAAAGGCTATCGCAAGTGCTCGCGGGCTCAGGCTGGTGAGATCGACCTCGACGATCCCGCCATGACGCGCCTCAATGTTGAAGCGCAGTCCGAGCACCTGATCACCGGCATGAGCTGGAACAACACCATCTACGGGCGCAAAACGAACTGAAGTTCCCTTCCGCGGCCGGCCTCTCATAACGAGTGCTCCGAGGGAAGCAGCGCCAGTAACTCCTCGACGGCGGCATCAACGGTATCGGCGCGCGAAGCGATGTGATCGAGATAGATGTAGGTCGTTGCGAGGCTGGCGTGGCCAAGCAGCCGTTGCACTTGCTGTAATGGATCGCCGAGGATCTGCCGATATCCTTCGATCGGGCCAGCGGGCAACGCTGCATCTCGAATCCGCTGCTGGATCAGCATCGCGAGCATATGCACGGCAAAGGTATGGCGGAGCTGGTGCGGCGTGATGTTGACGGAAAAGCTGAGAGACCTGCAGCGCTCGGATGCCCGGGCGAAGATCACCTCCCAGGAGTTCGGTTGAACCGGCAATCCGACTTCCGTGAGCCACAGCACGGCGGGCTCGCTCGGTGTACCGTCATCATCGCAGACGATGATCCTGCTGCGCTCTTCGGGGCTCAGCAGATCAAGAACGACGTCACTCCCGTCGAGCAGTCGCAACCGGGAAGCTGACCGCTCCCTGTGAACGAAGATCGGGCGTTCGTACGAGCGCCAGCCGGAGCGTTGTCGGAACTTAGTGACGGCGTGAGCTCGTTCAACCGCGATGTAGGCCCGCGCCTGTTCAAGCAGTCGACCGGAAAGAAGAATCTGGCGACCACGATCGCCCTTCGTCAGCGCGTCCGGCAGATCGAGCCATACCTGTCGAGCTGTTCGCCGATCGACGGCAGCAAGGTCGGATGCAAACAGAAAGGAGGCTTCCTCCAGCCGAAGGCCCGTCGTCACAACGAGGTCGGAAAACAACGCATTGCGAATGCCGTTGCGATCACGCGCTCCCGGCCGCGCTCCGCCATCAGGCATAAGCCCTCTGAGGCCGACGTCCCGAAATACCCGGTAGTCATCGAGCGTGACAAAGCTGACATCTGCTCGACGTGCAGCCGGCTCATAGGCGTCAATGCGGGCTGTAATCTGCGCACGCCGGCCGCCGTATCCTTGCCTCCAAACCGAGCGGTGCGTGAACGGTGCTTCAGGGAGCAAGCCTTCGTGAACGCCCCAACGATAGAGCCGATCGAGACAGGCAACAGCTCGATTCCAGGACGCCGCGGAGATACGTTGGCCGGCCTCCGTCCGGCGACGAACGCGATGATAGGCAAGGACGTCGCGACGATCACCTTGCCATACGGACTTGCCGCAGGCTTCCGAAAGAAAGCGGACCCAAACCAGGACGTCATAGCCATACGCACGAAGGGAGTGCCGTGAGCGGACGCCGTTGAGGGGAAGGTCGCGGAAGAAACGATCCAGATCAGGATCGTAGAGTGCCCCGTCCCGCAGGATCATAGGGACGTGTGCATCAAGGCCGTCAGCCGATCGGCGCTCTTGAATGGTGATGTTCGAAGCCGGCGCTACGTTGTCCACAAGTTGTTCAACCTTCCCCCGGCCCCCCATCCGGGGAGCCAGTATCAACGAAGGAGTTCAACTTGCCCGGCGCTATCCAGGCCGGCCGTCGCCAGCTATGTGGGAACGCTACGGCCGGCGGTGAGCACCGCAAAGCCGTCCGCCCGCTACGGCGCTATTGGATGGCGCGCGTGCGGACGGCTTTGCTCCACCGAGCTCACCACAAGTGGGGACAAGGCCTACCGCCTCCGTCAGTCCTGTTGCATCGACGTAAGCAAGACGCTGAGAGTCGGTGCAGACTGTCAAGATAA
>NZ_JACIHG010000026.1:0-14472 GCF_014198315.1 Bradyrhizobium sp. CIR48 | reverse complement strand
GCCAGCGGTCACGTGAACCGCGCAAACAGGCCGAACACATGGCCGCTCCGACCAACGCCGCAAAGTGAAGATTCTCCTTGCCAACCAGGAGCCGTCCACACATGGCCCATCGGCGAAGTTGCGCCTCGACTGGCGGAGATCCGCTCATGGCGGCAGAGCGGGCCAGATTTGCTCAACCTGAGCTCTTCACAGGTTGACCCTAAGATGACCTCAGTCGGCCAGGCACATGCAATGTGGCTTGACGTCGTTGGCAACTGACCTACTATTCGCACCAGACATTGATGGGGATGGAGTCCCCCGATAACTGCTGCAATGCTGATGGCTCCTACCAGACGCAGGGCGTCGGTAGGGACCTATTTGCTCCCAGCAGCGCCCGAGAAAGGGCGAACAATGGCTGGGCTTCCTTTTTGCTTGCCTTTCGCAAGTTGGTTTGTACCTGCCCTATGGTTGGTCGACACGATTGCGTACTCAGTTGGTTACGCGACTGAACTTGTTTGGCTCTCAACCTGGATCGGATCGGGCTGTACGTTGATTGCGCGGCACCATCTTGCGATGAGGCAAATCTTTAGGCCGGGAGAGTGCCACGACTGAAATCTGGACCTTGGCCGCTCTATGGCTCGGCCTCGCACTCGTGGCCACCCTGATATCAATCTGGCTGCGCATCGCGACTGCATTGTCAGAAATCGTAGTGGGAACCATCGCTCAGCTCGTGATCGGCGCGACAATAGGCTCTGCCATATTGGGCACCGATCAGACATGGGTAAAGTTCTTGTCGGGAATGGGCGCGATCCTGTTGACATTCCTCGCGGGTGAACCGGCGGCAAGACAGGCCATCATGCGCGGTCAAGAATATGAGAAGCTTGCTTCCCGCTATATGGGCCTGTTCACACGCACAGCGCGAATTAGCTCGGCTCGACGGGGCCGGACCGGCCTGTCAGAATTCCAGTTGGTCGCGTACCGCCTCGATCCCTGCTTTCGCGCACGCTTCGTCCGCGTCGCCGCCGGGGGCCCCGGATACTCCGACTGCGCCGACCAGAGAGCCGCCAGCTTCGACGATCAGTCCTCCTCCGATGATGACCGCTCCTGGCAGATTGCGAATGCCTGCCTGCATCGTGCCCGGCTGGCTGGCCGCATTCAGCTCGGTCGTGCTCGTCTTGAAAGACATGGCGTCCATGCCTTGCCGGAAGCGGTCACGGGCGCGCGAGGTCCCGCAAAGCGATCGCGGAGCAACACTTGAGTGACGCCGAAGCGATCGACAACTGCCACCGCGACTTGGTAGCCACGGCCACGGCAGCTATCCAAAGCAGCGCGCGCCAAATCGAGGGCCAGCTCCGGACTAAGCGATTTGTAGACGACGATGGCCTCTGTCGCCCGGGCGGGACTGCCGAAGAAGGTCAGCAGGGCGGTCGCGACTAACACACCTCGCACATCCATGACTATCTCCGGCAGAGCTGAGCGGCGGTCTAATTGATCTCGCCATATGCCAGATCATCGAACAGGGTCAAACTGTCGGCCTTGGTCCACAAGCCAATCATGCCGGCGTCAGGAATCGTGCCGTCCTCCACCTCGAATATGGGCTTTCCATCATAGGTCACCTTGAACCGGCTTCCCATGAAGTCGCAACGCAGCGTGTGCCATTGCCCGGACGCCACCGGCGCACTGATGCCATAGCCGCCCTTGCGTCCGACAATGTCGAGCGAGGTTCGGACGCCTTTGATGGTCTTGTAGAGCACCACGTTGTCTTCCAGCGCGTTGGCTCGCACGACGTAGTAGTTCTCGGCGTCTTTCGCGCGCCAGATGATGCCTGCGGCGCGATCCTCTGAGCCGGCGATCGCCTTGAATTTGACCTCCACGAAGCCGTCACGGACGTTGGAATCGCTCCTGATGGCCACGGGGAAGGTCGCCCGCCCGGATTGCTTGAGCACGTTCGGCTTGCTCGGCGCCGTGGCGTCGGCCTCAACGGTCCATTTCGATTGTCCCCGGCCGGTCTTAGTCAAAGTCCATCCTTCCGGCGGCATTCCGGCAGGAGTGCTGTCAAAGTTCAGGGTGTTGGCCACGGCGTTACCTCCCATCAAGAAAATCAGGATGACCGTCCAGGCAAACTTCGCCCGGCCTAAGAATTTGCGTGGAAGGACAGATGGGCAGATCGATTTGCGTTTCATCATATCCTGTCCTTAAGCGCGCTCTTTACGAACCAAGCCCATCCCGGCGAGTTGATGCAGACCTCCAGCGAGGAAGGGAGATCATCATGAGAAATTCAGCATCGGCAGCCCTGTTGTCCTCTGTCGTACTGGCCTTCGCATTCGGTGGAGGCGCGGCACAAGCGCAGTCCACCCCTGTCCAGCAACCTCAGTCGCCGCAGCAGTCGGAACAGTCGCGCGAGCAGGACCGCAGCCGCGCGGAAGACGTCACGATCGGACGCGACTGGAAGGCTCAGGGCGGGGAGGCCGATCACGCCGGCCAGGCGACGCCGAACGAAGACCATCAGACTGTCGGCCGCGACTGGCGCGCTCATCCGGACGACAAGAATCGGCAATAGGCGCCCTCGCCAGACTCGAGATATTGGATGTGCAGCGGTAGAAGCGATCGCCGCACTTCGCTCCGCCGCCACACCATTCCGAAGCCCCACGCGCATGGTTACTTCTCCCAGAGCCCGATGAGCACCAAGCCGGCTGAAGAATCGGATGGGCGACCGGACCCACGATGGCCGTGACGGCAATCAGCGATGCCCGTCGCCGTCATCACTTCGTCCCATCCCCTTTGAATGCTGGCTCCAATATGCCGTCGATCGGACCGCCGGGCCCCGTTGGCTGCAGCTCGAACCGTTTGCCGCTTTGTGTCACGCGATAGCAGTCGTCGCCCATGTCCTTGATATAGAGACAATTTCATCCTTCTGGATTCGCCATTTTCCGACCTGCTTCACACCCATCGAGTAAGTTCGCAGCGTCCCGTCGCCGTCATAAACAAACCGATAGTGGACCTCGTCGGTCAGTTGCTTCCCGGTGAAAGCCGCTCGGATCTGCGCGCCGGTCAACGCCCGAACGCTTTCGGCTGCGGCAAAGCCGGCATCGAGGGCGACCAGTCCCCCGATGCCGGTAGCGAGTGCCCCGATAAGACACCTCGCAAGTTGGCTGTTCGATTCCGCCAGCCTCACTTTTTGCACGCCTTCCGACACATCTGGTACTCTGTCTTGCATGCTGGCCCGGCGTAGTTTCTCACGCAGGCGGCACGCTGATTGGCGCAAACCTTGCAAGTTTGCGCCCCAGCCGCCTGTGGGGTGACAAGACAGGCCAGCGCCAAAACAGCGACGGCAATGTTTCTCATCCCAATAATCCTTCAGATTTCCTTCGCGTATCGATCGTAGAGCGCGGAGGCGTTTTCCCAACGGATGGCCTCCATGTAGACGTCGACATAGCGGGCTGCCGCAGCGCCGAAGTCCATGTGATAGGCGTGCTCATACATGTCGAGCACCAGCACCGGACGACCGCCAGCGAGCGTCGTCGTATGATCGGCAGCCCACTGGTTGACGAGCCGCTTGTTGCGAGGGGAATAGGAGAGGATCACCCAACCTGAACCACCGCCCTCCGCCTTGCCCATCGCAGCGAACTCCGACCGCCATCGATCGATGCTGCCGAAGTCGCGCACGATCGCTTCGGCGAGCGCTCCGCCCGGCCTACTGGCGCCGCCAAGACCATCGAAGTAGATCTCATGCAGGATCATCGAGTTCGCCGCGATCAGCTCTTCGCGCTTCAGGCCGTTGACGACGAAGTTCGGTGCCTTCGCGAAGTCTAGCTCGGCGAGCTGCGCGCTGATCGCGTTCAGCCGCTTCACCGCGCCGCCGTAGTTGTTCTCATAGTGACTGACGAGCACCTTTTCAGAGATACCGCTGATCGATTTTGGATCGAACGGCAGCGGCTTGGTTTCGTAGAGCATCAGGCGACTCCTTCGTTCAAGCTTCGGCTCAACTCTTCGTACTGGCCGTCTTGTCGAGCGCCGCACGCAGGCCTTCGGCGAGCTTCACGGCGTCGTCGTTCGCCCAGAAGTGCATGAAGAAGAGCCTCGGCTGCTCGTCGAGCATGTGGCTGTGCAGCGCGGTCACCTCGATGCCGTGTGTCCGCAGCGCCAGGATGACCGGGTTAACCTCGTCACCGGTCAGCACGAAGTCGCCCGTGATGGCGGCCTTCCCGCCTCCCGTCGGCTGGAAGTTGATAGCGATCGCGACGCCCATCGGGCCGGCCGGGGTCAGCGGCATGCCGTCCTGCGTGATCGGGTCTCGCCGCTTGACGTTGAACTGGTAGACGCCGCCATTGGCCTGGCCTTTTACGCCGATGATCTGGTCGAGCTTCGCCGTGTCGACATCGATGGCCGGCGGCGGGCTCGACGGCGCCGCGGCGGTCAGCGGCGTCTTGCTCTCGGCGAGCGCATCATGGATCGCCGACGCAAGCTTGACCGGGTCCCCGTGGCCGGCCACGTGCATGTAGAAGGTGGCCGGGCTCGCCCGCAGCAGATGATTGTGCACGGCCGTGATCTCGAGGCCGCTCGCGATCATCTTCGCCATTACCGGGTTGATCTCGGTTTCGAGCAGCACTAGGTCGCCCATGATCATGGCGCCGCTATGGGCGGGCTTGAACGCGACCCATCCGCCTAGGGCGAGCGCCGGCTTGATCGCCACCCCATCCAAGGTCACGGAAAGGTCGCTGCGGGGAAAGCCGTAGCGGCGGACGTCGTCAGACACCGCTGGCTTGCGGCCAAGTGCCTCGTCTACCTTCTGCCATTCAGCATCTTGAGCATACGCCGGGATGAAGGGCGCGAAGCGAATTGCGAAAAAGCAGACGGCGAGGCCGACCACAGCCAAGATGGTCCTTTTCATGGTGCAGCTCCTCGACCTCAATTCCGCTCTTTGATCTGGCCACTGCTGTCGACGACCAGCTTCACCGGCTTGCCGTCCTTCACCGCATTGGCGGTGATGCCTTCGGCCGTCGATTTGACGTCTTGCACCTGCGAGTAGCCGGCCGCCTGAATCTTGGCGATCAGCTCGTCCTGGGTTAGGGCGTGAGCGGGCGTCCATCCGCTCGCCACCGCGAGCAAGATAGTTGCTTGAAGGAATGCACGTGTACGCATGTTGGCTCTCCTGGTGTTGTCCCCAACCCCGGTGAAGGGTGTGCGTAGCAGTGTCCCTAGATGACGCCTCCCAATCGCAGCAAGATGCCCGAGACGCAGGAAGCGGCCAAAACGACGAGCATTCCAATGTTGAACCGGAAGATCGCCGTCGCCGCGGCTACTGATAAGGCGAGCGCCGGTAGGTCAATGCTAGTCAGCACTGGGGCGTCGAAGGACAAGCCGAATCCCTGGACCGGAAAGGTCTGCCGGAACAGAGTATGGAGCGCGAACCAGATCGACAGGTTGAGGATCACGCCGACCACGGCGGCGGTGATTGCCGAGAGCGCACCGGCGAGCGCCTTGTTGCCCCGCAGCGCCTCGATGTAGGGCGCCCCGACGAAGATCCAGAGGAAGCAGGGAGCGAAGGTCACCCATGTCGCCAACAATCCGCCGAGCGTTCCCGCCGCCATGGGAGAGAGCCCGGTTGCTTCGCGGAAAGCGGCCATGAAGCCTACGAACTGGACGACCATGATTAGCGGGCCAGGTGTCGTCTCGGCCATGCCGAGGCCGTCGAGCATCTCCCGCGGCGTGACCCAGTGGTAATAGCCCGCGGCCTGCTGCGCGACATAGGCCAGCACCGCGTAGGCACCACCGAACGTCACCATCGCCATCTTGCTGAAAAAGATCGCGATCTGGCTGAAGACCTCGTTCGGACCAAGCGCGATCAGAAGAGCGAAGACGGGAACGAGCCAGATGGCGAGCCATACGGCCAGAACCCGCAGCGTGCGCGTCGTATTCGGCCGAACGTGGTCCGGAATCCCCTCACCCAGCATGCTGTCGATCACAGCGGAGTTCTTGCCGCCATGCTCCAGCGCCGCGAACTCCGGCCGGTCAAGCCGGGCGCCGACAAAGCCGATCAGGGCTGCCGCAACGATGATCAGCGGAAACGGCGCTCCAAAGAAGAAGATCGCGACGAAGGCGATTGCCGCCAGCGCGACCATAATTGGATTGCGAAGTGCACGTTTGCCGACGCGGGCCACTGCCTGAATCACGATGGCGAGCACGGCCGCCTTGAGGCCGAAGAACAATGCCTCGACAAAACCGACGTTGCCGTAGGCGGCGTAGATGTAGCTGAGCCCCATGATGGCAAAGACCCCGGGCAGGATGAACAGGCCTCCTGCGACGATGCCGCCAACGGTCCTGTGTAGCAGCCAGCCAATATACGTGGCCAACTGTTGCGCCTCAGGACCAGGGAGGAGCATGCAGTAGTTCAGCGCGTGCAGAAAACGGCTCTCCGAAATCCAATTCTTCTCCTCGACCAGAATACGATGCATGACAGCGATCTGTCCGGCCGGCCCACCGAAGCTCAAAATAGCTACTCGCATCCACACAAGAAGCGCTTCGTTGAAGGTGATGCCGTGGGCCGGCGCGTCTGCGCCGGCCTTCTGGGTTGCAGCGATATCAGTCATGCCTTCACCTTGTTGGTTGGCCAGTTGTGCAACTCCTTGGTCGCGTCGCGGCACCATCGGTAGAATGCATCATAGAGCTGGAGACCGGCGTTCAACTGCTCAAGGTCATCGTCGAACATGCGCGATAGGCCGAGCGATGCAGCAAGCAGGCCCGGCGCCTCCGGAGACAGATCGAGGCGTCCCGTGTCGGCGGCGCGGACCATCGTCGCCAGCCGCTCCAACGCAGGCGACGACAGGCCAAACTCCTTGACCATGACGTCGAAAGTGCAGAGCTCGCCGCGATGGCTCCAGAAGACGTTCTCGATGTCGAAAGGCGTGGCCTCGAAACGTTCGGCAACCGCCTCGACTTCAGACGGCGCGACGAACAGGAATACCGCAGTGGGATCGACGAAGCGGCGGATCAGCCATGGACACGCGATCCGGTCGATCTTGGGGCGCGCTCGCGTGACCCACACCGTGCGACCACGCCCATCGCGCTTGGGAATCCTGGCGGCCGGCACCGTCGGATGGTTCGCTTCCTTCCATGCGACTTGACCACCTTCGAGGTTCTCGGCGGCGACGTTGCAGCAGCGGAGCCAGACCGCAGTCCCCTCGCTGAGCTTCTTGCCCTTGTGACAGACCACGACGACGGACTGGCCCGTCAGGCGGAACGCCCAATCCTGGATGTCGAGATGCGAGCGCCGCACGGCGCCCGGGATCAGGCGCGGATCGGCCGAGAAGTCCTCTTCGATGCGCACGTCGATGAGCGTCGGCGCGGCCGCCGTGCCGACCAATCGAGACAATTTATCGGGTGAAATGGAGGTGTACGATGCTGACATGCTGCGCCCTTGGTGATCAGGACGCGATTCTTGGGCATGACGCCTCGCGGGGAGATCGCACACCCCCGATCCGCGAATAAAAGCCCAGTTAACCGGGCTGTCAACCCGCGGGGAGGCGAACGATTCCAGAAATTATCAGAAGAGCGTCACGGAGATTTCATCCAAGTAAGGAACTAAGCCGACAAGTTAAGCCTCAATGAAGCCTCCGACGGAGTTTCTTGATGATTTCCCGGAGATCCTTCGCATACTCTTCGATGATCTTTACGGCTTCCTCCAGACGCGAGTGCCCGGACTCCGGAACTTCCCTATCTCGCTCTGGTCGGTCCGTATCGTTCATGCCCAACGATTCGACGGCGGCGACAAGCGGTGTTGAGCCAGATCAAGGTTCGTACGCTACGATCTTGAAAGGTCCGGAGGAATTCACGTAGACTGCCGGTCCGGGACGAAGCAGACTCCCGGCGAGACTTCGGTCCAAGTTCTGCGCAGCACGCAACAACGTGGAGCTTGCGCATGGATACCGAACGACAATCCTCTCCCAAACGTACCGTTGCCATCCTCTCGCGAGGAGATGCGGCCGCGCGCCGAGATGCGACCTCGAAAAGCGGCCGCTTCGCCGACGTCTTCCAAGCGCTGGCCGCCGTCGGCGTCGAAGGGCGCCCCGCGATCTACGACGAAAGCTTCGCCGATGCCGTCCGCGAGCAACTGCTTGCGGTGGACGGCGTGCTCGTCTGGGTCAATCCGATTCAAGACGGCCGAAGCCGCGCAGGCCTCGACGCCCTGTTGCGCGACGTCGCTGCGCAGGGCGTGTGGGTGAGCGCTCATCCTGACGTCATCCTCAAGATGGGCACCAAGGAGGTCCTCTATCGCACTCGCTCGATGAGCTGGGGATCGGACACGGCGCTCTATCAGACCGCAGAGGCGATGCGCGCCGAGCTGCCTGCACGGCTCGCCGCCGGTCCGCGCGTGATCAAACGCAACCGGGGCAACGGCGGCCAGGGCGTCTGGAAGGTCGAGAAGCTGCCGACCTCCTCCATGATCAAGGTCCTGGATGCGACCAAGGATGCGCCCGAGGAGCTCACGCTCGATGATTTCCTTCGTCGCTGCGCGGAGTATTTCGAGAGCGGCAGCGTGATTGACCAGGCGTTCCAGCCTCGCCTGAGCGAGGGTGTGGTGCGCTGCTACATGGCAGGTGACCGCTGCGCTGGCTTCGGCCATCACAAGGTCAAAGCCCTTGTCGACTCGCCGGCCGCGCGTTCAGAGGCTGGACCGCGGCTTTACTCGTCGAACGCGGACCCGCGCTTCCAGCGGCTGCGGCGGTTGATGGAGGACGAGTGGACGCCGCAGCTAATTTCGCTGCTGGAGATCGCGCGCGGTGATTTGCCCGCGATCTGGGACGCAGACTTCATGCTCGGGCCGGTCCAGACCGACGGGAGCGACAGCTACGTGCTTGGCGAGATCAATGTCAGCTCGGTGCATCCCTATCCGAACGAGGCCCCCGTGGAGATCGCCCGGCGGGTTGCCGATCGGCTGCAGGTTAAGCTTTGACGCATGCTGACGATCAGAGGGCTCAAGCGCCTGCACCTCTCCGTATCATTTGACCTGCAGGACGGCGAATGCGTCGTCCTGCAGGGGCCTTCCGGAGTCGGGAAGACCTTGCTGCTCCGCTCCATCGCGGATCTCGATCCCAACGAAGGAACAGTCAAGCTGGACGGCATGCTCCGAGAGGCGATGCCCGCTCCGGCATGGCGAAGGCGGGTGACCTACCTCGCCGCCGAGCCGGGCTGGTGGTCTGACACCGTGCAAGATCACTTCGCCGCCTGGGAGGATGCCCTTCCGCTGGTCGCGCGACTGGGCTTGCCGGACGACTGCGGAGCGTGGTCGATCCAAAGACTTTCGACCGGCGAGAGACTGCGGTTGGGACTTGTGCGGGCGCTCATGCTGCGATCGCGAGTGCTTCTGCTGGACGAGCCGACCTCGGCTCTCGACCCGGCAGCCGCTGCGGCTGTGGAAGGTGTGATTGCCGAACTCATCTCGGATGGAACGAGTGTCCTCTGGACTACCCACGACGGCGCCCAAGCCCGCCGGGTCGGGACCAGGATTTTCGTGATGAGGCCCGACGGCGGGATCGAGGAAAACCGGCCGTGACCTACATCCAGCTCTCCTACGCCGACTTGGTTCTACCCGCGCTCCTCGTCGTCATGGACGGCATCTTCTCGCTCATTCTCCGCCTCAAGCTCGAGAAGCAACTGGCTATTGCGGCCGTGCGCATGGTGGTGCAGCTCGTCCTCGTCGGATACGTGCTGACCTTCCTGTTTGCCGCGGTGTCGCCGCTCTGGACCGCTCTCGCCGCCCTGATCATGGTCCTCTTCGCCTCGAGAGAGATCGTCGCGCGGCAGAAGCGGCGCCTTCAGGGGGTTTGGAAGTACGGCCTGGGCGCGGGATGCACGCTGCTCGCCGCAGGTACGGTCACGATGCTCGCGCTCCTTACGGAGCTACGCCCCGATCCGTGGTATCATCCGCGCTACGCGCTGCCTTTGCTGGGCATGATGCTGGGCAACACCATGACCGGAATAAGCCTGGGCTTGGACGTGCTGACGAACAGCCTGGTGCGCGAACGAGCCGCGGTTGAGGCGTGTCTTGCGCTAGGCGGCACCCGACACCAAGCCCTGCTGCCGGTCATAAGGGACGCCTTGAGAAGCGGCTTCATGCCGATCATGAACAGCATGGCCGCGATCGGGCTCGTTTCTTTACCGGGAATGATGACCGGTCAGATCCTTGCGGGCGTCGAGCCGGTCGACGCCGTCAAATATCAATTGCTGATCATGTTCCTGATTGCCGGCGGCACCGGGCTGGGAACGCTGGCCGCTGTGCTAGGTGGCGCGCGCCTTTTGACGGATCACCGACATCGCCTGCGTCTCGATCGCATTCTGATCGATAAAAAGGAATGCAGGTCTCTTCTCTAGAAGCAGGTGGCAGATCAAGAAGGTTCCGTTGAAGCGATGGGGGTCGCCTACCCTCGCAACAGGTTCTTTCACTTCTGCTTCTGGCCACAGCTGACCTGTTGCGACGTTCGCCGACCCGTCGGCTTGTGACCAAAGTGGACCTTTGGCAGTCCAATATATGCTGCCCAGCCTCTTTGACCTAGCTCAGTGGATCGTCTGGTCTTAGCCGATCAATAAGGCCATGAAAGCTCCGCCCGAAGAACCGCCCCCGGATAAAGATGAGCCCCGGAGCGTGGAAGCGCGCCGGATCATAGAGGACTATGCGAACACCCTACGGGAGATCATCAAGAAGCTACGCAAGCTTCTGAATTAGAGGCAGCCGTACTGTCATACTTGGGGTCTGTTCTTTCTCTGGTGCAACCCTTCCATTGGTGACACGTTAGGAACTATCACCGAACGGATCGTGGCTTTTATCGGTGATGAGAACGCCGGTAGCGCTCCCGCCTTCCTCTCACGGAAAGGAGCCGCGCGTGCAAAGGCGACGCCGTTTCAAACAAACCAAATCCCTTGAAGAGCGCCTTGCCGAAGAAGCAAAGGAGCTGCGCACCGTGGCCGCAACGCTTCCACCCGGCCCCACGCGGGACGCGGTGCTGCGGAAGGCCCGGCAGGACGAAACTGCCGCTCACATGACCGGGTGGCTTAGCTCGCCCGGCCTCAAGCCGCCGACCTAAGCCGGGTTCTTGTGCGTAAAGAGCTGGTCGAGAAATGCCGAACGAGGGCGGAGCAATGCCGCTTGAATGCCAAGAACGCACGGAGCGGCTTTGATGAAGCTGCGTGGCTGGACCTCGCTGACGACTGGACAAAGCTAGCGGAAGCCTTCGAACATGAGGACGATCCCAAGTGGACAAACTAGGGGGCAGCTGAGGCTTCGTCGCTCAATGTCGCCTAGTGGCCTCAAGCCATCCAACTTCGTCGCTTGGGCTGGTCTGGTATTGAGGGCAGTCCGGACTTCGCATCAGCGATCCTTCGACCGCCGCTTGTGACTCTAACCGGACCTCGCCCGCTCAGTCCGGCCGAGTTTGCAACAACATCGGTTTCATCGTTGTCCCGTAGTAGTCGGAGCCCATCTTTCCAAGCGCATCCCATGCGTGGGCTGCAATAGACGGCAGTGGTTCTATCCAAAAGCTCTCGGGTATGACTTCACTCGGCGGAACGCGACTGAACTCCAGATCGGTAAGAACAAAGCCTTCACCGTCGTCGTATGTCATGCGCGCCAGAACCTCCCCAGCGCCGTTCACTATTTGGGTCTCTCCAAGAAATCGTGAGCGATATGGCTTGCCCTCGTTGCCGGGCGTGCGTCCTTCAAAGTCTCCAGCGTGCGAAGCGTGGATCACAGGAGCACCGACCATTCGAGCAAGTCGCGACGGACCGCCCATGATTAGGCGGTAGAGGTGATTGCGGTCATCTTCGTATTTTGGGTCTACTGGCAGCCGAAGGTCCCACCAGCATGAGCCTCCAACCACCACGTCGACCTTGCTTCGCAGCCGTCGTGGTGTCTGGGAGCGAATAAGCTCCCAGCATAGCGCGACACCGATTTGACCGCGTGGTGTGTTCAGTACTCCATCGTCCTTGCCGCCGATATAGTAGTAATTTTCCCACATGGTGGGGACGTCCTTATCGTGTCTGAAAAATGTGCCGTCAGGAAAAACCAGCAAGAAGCTGTTATAACAATCGCCCCCGATGTTCGCGATGAATGAACCCCCGACTACGCCGTCGTGCTCGCGAGCAAGCCTTTGCATGAGCTGAAGCGGTTCTCCGTCAAGAGGACGCCAAGCTGAAAGCATGCTCGGAGTGAATGAGACTGCTGAGGGAAAGAACTCGGGGAGAACAACAAATCTTGCTCCCTTCTTGAAAGCGTCGCGCACGAGACGTTCTGCGGCAGCCAAATTTTTCGCAACGTTTCCAACCTCAGCTCGCATCTGGACGGCAGCTACCTTCATTTCTGACATCAGATGCTCCAGTTCATGCTGCGGTCTCGCTTGGTTGCAAGTCATCTTTCTGGCGCGAGACTGTAGTCCGATGACTGTACCAAGGCTAGCGCGTTTGCGTTGCAATGTCCGGAATTGGCCCGATGGTGAAGTTCGGTTTGGCTCAGATGTGGTCTAACCGGCGCTTTTGACCCAGAGCAGAATTCGGCCTCCACATAGGTCAATTATTAAACCAACACCTAATCGGCTCGCTTAGCTCGGACAGAGCGGATGGAAAGGTGCGCTGAAATGCAAGGTCTCTTTGGCACTTCGTTCAAGCAAGTACGCAAAGGATATCGCTAAGATGATCGATGCAACGCCGGCAAAGTACGGCCACCGTTCGCCACTCATTTTGCACTCCGTAGCAGGAGGATTGGCAATCGTCGAACGGGGCTGATCGCTCTGTCAGCGCGCGTACTCGTCGATCCAGGCTCCAATGCAAGTGTCGCCGTTCGGTCGTGACGTTTGAGCTGTGACAATGCGAGCCGCTCCGTATGCATCCCGCCGGAAAACCGCCGCATCGTCTCGAGGCCGCCGGGCCCCGCGGCGCATGGCAGCCGTCGCAAGCCATGACCGCGTTGACCGAGTAGCTGCCGCGCTCGTTCAGCGTCTCGGCTCGTTCCGGCGACACACGGCGAGTACAGCGAGAAACCGAATTGTTCCCCCGGCCTTGGTTCTAATAATGTACCGCTTTCATACTGCCGCCGGGCGGCCTCGCCAGATGTGAATTGGTTCACGTTCCGGCAAATGTTTTTACTCGCCTGTTCGCTCAACCTGAGCGGTCGCTTCTGCGACGGCCGCAAGTGGCCCATCCCAGCCAATTTCCTCCGACACGAATATGTCTGCTGTAAGGTGTAGACTGGACCTAACCCGGATCGGGCCAAACTGACGCGATTGACCCGCAGCGGACATTGATGCATCGCGGCATACAGCAACCTGAATTGCACGCTCACAGCCGCTCAGCAAAGTGCTAGGCCCGACACATCGACTGTCAATGAGGTGATCGAATGAGGCGGCGAGAATTTAACATCCTTGTCGTCAGTGCTGGCCTGGCGTGGTCGTGCCACGCCTTTGCCCAGTCGACTGGTCGTATCACACGCGTCGCCCTCTTGAGTAATTTGAGCCCTTCGGCCAGCGACCCCAGGCAAATGGCGGCATTAAAAGAAGGGTTGCATGAAAACGGACTGATCGAAGGCACCAACGTAGAGGTCGAATATTTCTGGGCTGAAGCCAGTTTCGACCGCATGCAAGGACTGGCAATGAAGCTCGGACAAGGCAATTTCGATATTATCCTGACGGCCGGTTCGAAAGCCGTGAAGACACTCCGTGCGACCGGAACTAAAACACCGATCGTTTTTACCGTGGCCGCGGATCCGGTTGGCAGCGGCATCGTCGAGAGCCTCGCCCGTCCCGGCGGAAACGTCACCGGCTTGTCGATGTCCGACAATAATCTTGAAAGCAAGCGCATTGAGCTACTGAAGGAAACTGTGCCCTCCATCAGTAAGGTCATGATCTTGCGCGACCCGGTCGTCGGGGTCCCGACCGGTGTTGCCGAGGCCCAGGCCGCGGCGCGGGCGCTGAGCCTTGATGTCGTGGTGGCCGAGGCCGCAAGCTCCGATGAGGTCGAGGCTGCGTTCAGGCGTGGCCGGGACCAGGGTGTCGACGCGGTCGCCGCCATGGCATCGGCTTCTTCAACTTCCAGCGCAAGCGCTTGATTGAACTTGCCGCGGAGTATCGCCTCCCATCGATCTGGGAAACGGACGTCTATGTCAGGGACGGCGGCGTGATGTCGTATGGACCCAACTTCCCGGATATGTACCGTCGATCAGCCGGGTACATCGCGAGAATTCTGAAGGGTGCCAAGCCCAGCGACCTGCCTGTGCAACAGCCGACCAAATTTGAGCTGGCCCTCAATCTGAAGGCTGCGAATAGGCTTGGAGTGACTATACCGCCCGCCGTGATAGCGCGCGCCGATGAGGTAATCGAATGACCGCTTATGATGCTGTGGACGGCTCCTCCACGGGCACGAGAGTGCCAAGGATGGGGCGCCGTTTGAGGCTCCCACGATTCGGAGGAGCAGCCTATGCAATCAATTTCGACGATTGGTCTGGATATC
>NZ_JACIHG010000025.1:0-29498 GCF_014198315.1 Bradyrhizobium sp. CIR48 | reverse complement strand
CTGGCTCACGGACGGCTCCTGTGAATGGGTGTGTGACAACCTCATTCTGGCACACTGATGCCGTAGGGGGCCGTCCACCCCATCACCACAGGGAGAAGTTGCGGCACGAGGTGGTCACTCCGAGTCGTCGCAAAACATCTCCCCGTGGTTATGGGTCCCGGATCTGCGCGCGCTTAGGGCGCGCTTGTCCGGGACGACGACAAGAAACAAGAAACAAAACGGGAAGAAACACATGAGCAATCCTGATCTGGTGATCCGCGGCGGCACCGTCGCGGACGGTCGCGGCGGCGAGCTGTTCGAGGCTGATGTCGCCATCACCGGCGGGAAGGTCAGCGAGGTCGGCAAGGTCTCTGGCAAAGGTGCCGAGGAAATCGACGCACGCGGAAAGCTGGTGACGCCGGGTTTCGTCGACGTGCACACCCATTACGACGGTCAGGTCACCTGGAGTCAGGACATCACGCCGTCCTCGCAGAACGGCGTCACCACCGCGATCATGGGCAATTGCGGCGTCGGCTTCGCGCCGTGCAAGCCCGCCGACCACACCCGCCTGATCCAGCTGATGGAAGGCGTCGAGGACATTCCCGAGCCTGTCCTGAGCGCCGGCATTCCCTGGGCGTGGGAGAGCTTTCCGGACTACATGAACTG
Source organism: Bradyrhizobium sp. CIR48 (assembly GCF_014198315.1). Taxonomy (NCBI): domain Bacteria; kingdom Pseudomonadati; phylum Pseudomonadota; class Alphaproteobacteria; order Hyphomicrobiales; family Nitrobacteraceae; genus Bradyrhizobium; species Bradyrhizobium sp. CIR48. The sequence continues at coordinate 28,853 of NZ_JACIHG010000025.1, read as the reverse complement.
GCTCTCCAAGCGCGATTTCGACATCGATGTCGGCGCGCAGCTGCCGCATGCGGCGCTACGGGTCTATGTCATGGGCGAGCGCGGCGCACGCCGCGATCCCTCGACCGCCGAGGATAATGCGGCGATGGCCAAGCTCGCGGGCGAGGCGGTGCGCTCCGGCGCGCTCGGCTTCTCGACCTCGCGCACGCTCAACCACCGCACCTCGACCGGCGACTTCACACCGACGCTGAAGGCCGGCGAGGACGAGCTCACCGCGATCGCCGGGGCGATGCACAGCCAGGGCCGCAGCGTGCTGCAATTCGTGCTCGATCTCTCCACTATCCACGAAGATTTGCCGATGATGTTGCGGGTCGCCGACACGACGAAGTGCCCGATCTCGTTCTCGATCACACAGAACGACAGATCGCCAAACCGCTGGCGCCAGACGCTGGACGAGATCAATGCAGCGGCGAAGCGCGGCCTCTCCATCACCGCGCAGATCGCAGCGCGCCCGGTCGGCCTGCTGCTCGGGCTCGAGCTGTCGCGCAATCCGTTCCAGACCCATCCGAGCTACAGGGCGATCGCGCATCTTCCCTTGAAGGAGCGGCTGGCACGGCTGCATCAGAGCGATGTGCGCAAGGCGATCCTGAGCGAGACGGCAACCGCCACCGACGATCCACTGTTCTTCCGGCCCAACTACGACAAGATGTTTCTGCTCGGCGATCCCCCCGATTACGAGCAGCCGCCGGAGAACGCACTGGGGCCGCAGGCGCGCAAGCAGGGCCGTCAGCCGGAAGAGCTCGCCTATGATGCGATGCTGTCGGACGAGGGCCGCGGCATGCTCTACGTGCCGTTCCTCAACTATGCCGACGGCAATCTCGACGCGACCCGCGAGATGCTGATCGACCCCCAATCGGTGCCGGGCCTGTCCGACGGCGGCGCGCATTGCGGCATCATCTGCGATGCGAGCTTCCCGACCTATCTGCTGACGCACTGGACGCGCGACCGCACGCGCGGCGAGAAACTGTCGATCCCGTTCGTGGTCGCGGCGCAGTCACGCAAGACCGCGCTCTCGGTCGGCCTCACCGATCGCGGGCTGATTGCGCCCGGCTACAAGGCCGACGTCAACGTGATCGACTATGACCGCCTGCATCTGCATCCGCCGAAGGTGCACTACGATCTGCCGGTTGGCGGGCGGCGCCTGTTGCAGGACGTCGACGGCTATGAGGCGACGATCGTCTCAGGCGTGGTGACGCGCCGGCAGGGCGAGGCCACGGGCAGGCGGCCGGGGAAGTTGATTCGTGGGGCGCAGGGGCTCGCGAGCTAGCGGCGTTGTTGCTTACCCTCCCCTGGAGGGGTCCGGGACGAGCGTAGCTCGCCCGTAGGTCGGCTCACACGGAGCGCAGGCGAAATGTGAGACGGGGTGGGGTGACAGTCTCTCCCCAACCAACGGTGCCCGAGCGGAGAGATCACCCCACCCCGCTCGCGCTTCGCGCGATCGACCCTCCCCCTCCAGGGGAGGGTAAGAGAGCAGCCCCTTACGTCGGCGACACCACGCCCTTCAGCGCAGCTGGCTGCGGGGCGGCACCGCGCATCAACCTTGCCTTTTCCGAGTTCGGCCACAGCAGCAGCAGGCCGAGCAGGCCGGAGCCGACCATGATCACGGCGTTGATGGTGAAGCCGGCCATGTAGCCATCGACCGTGCTGCCGGCACGCTGGATCATCGCCCCCATCACGGCCGGCGCGATGATGCCGGCGAGCGTGTAGAGCGCACCGTAGATCGCGAGGATCGCGCCACGCTGCGACGTCGGCGTGAACTCGCCGAGCATCGGCGGGCAGACTACATAGATCGCCCCGCACAGGCCAGAGCCGACCACGAGCAGCGCGATCTGGAGGCCCGCGCCCTGAACGTGCGGCATCGTCGCCAGAATCAACCCGCCGATCACCAGCGGCACCGAGCCGAGCACGCCGCGCGCCACGCGGGTGTTGTAGCCGCGCGCCATCATCACCTGCGAGATCCACCCGGTGAGAATGACGATGGTGGCGCCGAACACCCAGGGCAGGATCGAGATGAAGCCGGCTTGGCTCTGCGAGAAGCCGAGCCCCTTGACGATGAACGGCGTGAACCAGGTCAGGCCGAGCGAGAGCGCCCAATAAGCCCCGAAGGTCGCCGCGACACAGCCGATGAAGGTGCGAGAGGTGAGAAGCTGCAAGTAAGGGATCTTCTGCTCGGTCGCGGCCAGGACCTGCGTGTCCTCCAGCGGGCCTTCCTTGCCGAGCGCGAGCCAGGCACAGACCCAGATCAGGCCGACGACGCCGAGCGCGCCGAAGGCGTAGTGCCAGGAATGGTTGACGATAATCCAGTTCAGCGCCGGCACCGCCAGGATCACGCCGAAGGCCGAGCCCTGCGACAGGATCGCGGTCGGCAGCGTGCGCTTCTCGTCGGGAAACCATTTGTAGATGGCGTGCGCGGCGACGGAGAAGGCCGGGCCTTCGCCGGCACCCAGCACGATGCGGCAGATCAGCAGCGTGGTGAAGGAGACGGTGCCAACCATCGGAAACTGCGCCAGCGCCCAGATCACTGCGAGCACGAGCAGCACCCAGCGCGTCGGCACCTTGTTGACGATGAAGCCGACCACGATGGCCGCGATCGAGAACAGGAAGAAGAACGAGGAGCCGAGCAGGCCGAACTGCTCCGGGGTGAGCTTCAGATCGGTCATGATCGGCACGCCGGCGAGACCGACGACGATCTTGTCGGCGAAGTTCACGACCATGAAGAGGAAGAGGAGAAACGTGACGGTCCAGGCGCCCTTTGGCGTTCCCTTGGTCCCGATCGCCTTGCCGGCTACCTCCGTCGTTCCCTCAACGCTCATGATTCTCCCCCGTCGATGTCTTTTGGCACTTTTTTGATTTGGCTGTCTTGGGAGCTAACAACGGCTTCGAGACCAACGCAACCCGGCATTTCCGCAGCAAGTGTGCTACGCAGCAATTCCGCTCATTCCGCCCGGCGTCATTCATCGTGTTGAGCATCAAGAATCTCTCCAAGACCTTCTCCTCGGCCGGCGAGCCGGTCCATGTGCTGCGCGGCGTCGATCTCGACCTCAGGGCCGGTGAACGCGTCGCGCTGACGGGTGAGTCCGGCAGCGGCAAGAGCACATTGTTGCACCTGATCGCGGGACTCGATGCCGCCGATGGCGGCGCGATCCGGCTAGAGGACATAGAGGTCACCGCGCTGTCCGATGCAGGGCGCGCCAGCTTGCGGCGCGACCGGATCGGTCTGGTTTTTCAGCAATTCAACCTGATCCCGAGCCTGTCGGTCGCGGACAATCTGGCCTTTCAGGCGCGGATCGCCGACCGTCACGATGCAGCCTGGACCAAGGAGCTGGTCGAACGGCTCGGGCTCGGCGCTCTCCTGAAGCGCTATCCCGAGCAATTGTCCGGCGGCCAGCAGCAACGGGTCGCGATCGGCCGGGCGCTGGCGACAAGGCCGTCGCTACTGCTGGCGGACGAGCCGACCGGCAATCTCGATGAGGCCACCGCCGAGAACGTGCTGGCGCTGACGCGCGACCTCGTCGCGCGCACCGGCTGCGGCTTCCTGATGGTGACCCATAGCCTGCATCTGGCCGGCACGCTCGACCGCCATCTCACCCTGCATGCGGGGCGGATCGCATGAGACGCGCGCTCTGGGTCCTCGCGGTGCTGCTCAGCCATTGGCGGCGTCACAAGATGCAGTTCGCGACGCTGCTGGTCGGGCTGATCGCGGCGACCGCGCTGTGGAGCGGCGTGCAGGCCATCAACCAGCAGGCCCGCAACGCCTATGACCGCGCCGCAGCGACGTTCGGCGGCGTCCGCACCGCGATGCTGGTGGCGCCCCAGGCAGCGACCTTTCCGCAGGAATTGTTCATCAAGCTCCGCCGCGCCGGCTGGCCGGTGTCGCCGGCGCTGGAGGGCCGGGTCCAGATCAACGGACGTTCGGTGCGGCTGCTCGGGATCGAGCCGGTCACGCTGCCGGTCGAAATCGGCAACGCACCGCGTCTCGGTGCTGCGGATTTAGGCAGCTTTGTTGCACCGCCGGGCCAGACATTGGTGGCACGGGAGACGTTGAGCGACTTGCAGGAAGCAGAAGGCGCGGCGCCCCCGATCAGCAACGGCGCGAAATTGCCGCCACTACGCGTGCTGCCGCAGCTCGCGCCCGGCGTGCTGGTGGTCGATATCGGCGTGGCGCAGGGTCTGCTGAACAAGCCGGATCAGCTGTCGCGGCTTCTGATCGGCAAGCCCAAGAGCAAGCCTGCGCCGCTGGCAAGCGTGGTCGGCGACCGATTGCAGCTGGTCGAGCCGAACGCGGAGAGTGAGCTGGAACGCCTCACCGACAGCTTTCACCTCAACCTCACGGCGTTCGGCCTGTTGTCGTTCTTCGTCGGCCTGTTCATCGTCAACTCGGCCGTCGGCCTCGCTTTCGAGCAGCGGCTGCCGATGCTGCGAACGCTGCGCGCCTGCGGCGCCTCGGCGCGGCTGGTCAACACCGTGCTGGTGATCGAGCTCGTGGCGCTGGCGCTGATCGCCGGCCTGATCGGGCTCGTCTGCGGCTATTTCATCGCGGCCGTGCTGCTGCCCGACGTCGCGGCGTCACTGCGCGGGCTCTATGGCGCACAGATCCCGGGGCAGCTGACCTTACAGCCTGAATGGTGGCTCGCCGGCATCGGCATCAGCATTGCGGGCGCGCTCGTAGCGGCGGCGACCAGCCTGATCAAGGCGATCAGGATGCCGGTGCTGGCGACCGCGCAGCCGCACGCCTGGCAGCAGAGGCAGCGCCGCTGGCTGATCCTGCAGAGCTGTGCGGCCTGCGCCGTGTTCGCGGTCGCGCTGCTGTTGCTTCAGTACGGGCAATCGCTGATCGCGGGCTTTGGCGTGCTGGCGGCGCTGATGTTCGGCGCGGCGCTGATCCTGCCGGCGCTGCTCGAGATCATGCTGCTCGCGGGTCAGCGCGCCGCGAGAAAGCCGCTTGCGCTGTGGTTCTGGGCGGACAGCCGGCAGCAGCTTTCCGGATTGTCGCTGGCGCTGATGGCGCTGCTGCTCGCGCTCGCCGTCAATGTCGGGGTGTCCACCATGGTGGAAACCTTCAGCCGCACCTTCCTCGGCTGGCTGAACGGACGGCTCGCAGCCGACGTCTACATCAGCGCCTCCGACAATGCGCAAGGCGTTGCCATCCGCAACTGGCTGCGCGAGCGCAGCGACGTGCAGGCGATCCTGTCGGGCGGCCGCGCCGAGGCGCAGGTTCAGGGCCAGCCGGTGGAATTGCTCGGCCTGCCCGATCACGCGCTCTATCGCGAGCGCTGGCCGCTGCTGGAAGCCGCGCCGCGCGGCTGGAGCCGGCTCGTGCCGGGCAATGCCGCCTTCATCAGCGAGCAGCTCAGCCGCCGCCTCAACGTCCGCATCGGCGACGTCGTCGAGGTGCCGGCACCTAGCGGGACATGGCAGCTCGACATCGTCGGCATCTATGCCGATTACGGCAATCCCAGGGGGCAACTCACCGTCAACGTCGCGGCGCTGATCCGGCAGTTTCCGCAGACGCCACAGACGCGGATCGGCCTGATCGTCGCGAAGGAGAACATTCCCGGCCTGATCGCGGCCTTGCAGAAGCAATTCGCACTCGACGACCGCAGCGTCGCCGACCAGGCGACGGTGAAGGCGGAATCGATCCGCATCTTCAACCGCACCTTTGCGGTGACATCGGCGCTGAACGCATTCACGCTCGGTGTCGCCGGGATCGCGCTGTTCACGAGCCTGCTCACGCTGGCGAACTCCCGCCTGCCGCACCTCGCGCCACTGTGGGCGATCGGCATCACCCGGCCGCGCCTTGCCGCGATCGAATTGACCAAGACGCTGTCGGTGGCGCTGTTCACGGCGCTGCTCGCCGTGCCGCTCGGCCTCCTAGTGGCGTGGTGCCTGATCGCGATCGTGAACGTGAAGGCGTTCGGCTGGCGGCTGCCTTTCCACGTATTCCCGCTGCAGCTGGTTGAGCTGGTCGCGGTCGCGCTGCTCGCGTCGCTGCTTGCGGCGCTGTTGCCGGTGGCACGGCTGGCGCGGATGCAGCCGGAAAATCTCGTCAAGGTGTTTGCCAATGAGCGCTGATCGCATGTCGCGCCGCGCCTTCGCCGGCGGCTTCGCCGCGCTGGTGCTCGCACGCCGCGCCAGCGCGCAGGGCTATGCCGGGCTCGGTGAGAAAGCGGATGGCTTTGGGAAGGTGACGCCGGGAAAGCTGTTTGCCTTTCCTGGCGATCACGGGCCGCATCCGGAGTTTCGTATCGAATGGTGGTATCTGACGGCAAACCTCGTCGATTCCAGCGGCGCGGCGTGCGGCCTGCAATGGACGCTGTTCCGTCAGGCGGCGCAGCCGGGCCCGCAAGGCGAAGGCTGGGCCAATCAGCAGGTGTGGATGGCGCACGCCGCGGTGACGCGCGCCGACACCCACCGCTTCAACGAAGTCTTTTCACGCGGCGGCGTGGGGCAGGCCGGCGTCACGGCAAAGCCGTTCGATGCCTGGATCGATGATTGGGAGATGAAGGCCCTCGAGCGCACCGACGACCGTACTTTGGCGCCGCTGGCGCTGAAGGCGTCCAGCACCGATTTCAGCTACGCGCTGACGCTGGAGGCCGCTCGCGCTGTGGTGTTGCAAGGCGATCGCGGCTTCAGCCGCAAGTCGGAGCGTGGGCAGGCGTCCTATTATTACAGCCAGCCGTTCTACCGCGCCCGCGGCACGCTCACCATCGACGACAAACCGGTGGACGTGACGGGCCAGGCCTGGATGGACCGCGAATGGAGCAGCCAGCCGCTCGACGCCGACCAGACCGGCTGGGACTGGCTGTCGCTGCATCTGTCGTCAGGCGACAAGCTGATGCTGTATCGGCTGCGACAGAAGGACGGCAAAGACTATCCGTTCGGCAACTGGATCAGCGCTGCCGGCGAAACGCAGATGATCGCGGGCGACGACATTCAGATGATCCCGAAGGCGACGGCGGAGGTTGCGGGACGCAAGCTGCCGGTGGAGTGGCAGATCGCGATCCCGTCGCGATCGTTCTCGATCCACTGCAAGCCGCTCAATCCCAGGGCCTGGATGGGGACCGGCTTCTCCTATTGGGAGGGGCCGATCAGCTTTGCCGGGACGCATGATGGCGTTGGCTATCTCGAGCTGACCGGGTATTGAAGCGCGGTCTGTTTGAAGGAACCAGCGATGTATCATTTCACCGCCCTCGTCACGCTGCTGGCGATCGCGTTTTATTTCTTCACCGCCATCAACGTGTCGCGCTCGCGCACCAAGACCGGCGTCAAGGTGCCGGCGATGTCGGGCCATCCGGATTTCGAACGCGCCTTCCGCATCCAGATGAACACACTGGAATGGATGCCGATTGTCCTGCCGGCGCTCTGGCTATTCGCGATCTATATCGGCGACGGCATCGCGGCAGCGATCGGCGCGGTCTGGATCATCGGCCGCGTCGTCTACTTCATCGGCTATACGAAGGCGGCAGCAAAGCGCGGCACCGGCTTTGCGATCCAGGCGCTCGCCGCCATGGCGCTGTGGGCGGGGGCGCTGGGAGCGGTGGTGTTGCGGATGGTGTGAGGGATGATCTGCGGCCCCACGTTTCGCTGTCGTCCCGGACAAGCGTAGCGAAGCGGAGCGCTGATCCGGGACCCATACTCACAGGGAGAGGTTTGGCGAAGACTCGAAGTTATCAGCCCGCGCAACAACTTCCCCCTGGGGTTATGGGTCCCCGCGTTCGCGGGGACGACAGAGAGTTTGTGGTCGAGCGTGGGTCCCGGCTCTGCGCAGCAGCGTTTCACGCTGCAGCGCGTTCGGGACACGAGAGCCGTCACTTCGTCAGCGGGCAGCCGCTTTCCTTGGCGGTGAAGAAGGCCTTCTCGCCGGGGACGGTGGCGAGCAGCTTGTAATAGTCCCAGGGCTTCTTCGATTCCGAGGGTTTCTTGACCTCGAACAGATACATGTCGTGGACCATGCGGCCGTTCTCGAGCACCTTGCCGCCCTGCGCGAAGTCATCGTTGACCGGGAGTTCCTTCAGCTTCTTGGCGACGGCTTCCGGATCCTTGGTGCCGGCGGCCTTGACCGCCTTGAGATAGCTCAGCGTCGCGGAGTAGGTGCCGGCGTGGATCATGCTCGGCATCCGGCCGGTGCGCTTGAGGAAGCGTTCGCCGAGATTGCGGGTCTTGTCATTGAGATCCCAGTAATAGCCCTCGGTCAGCACCAGGCCTTGCGCGGCCTGCAGGCCGAGGCCGTTCACTTCGGCAAGCGTCATCAGCAGGCCGGCAAGCTTCTGCCCGCTGGCGACGATGCCGAACTCGGACGCCTGCTTGATCGAGTTGGTGGTGTCGAGGCCGGCATTGGCGAGACCGACGATCTTCGCCTTCGAGCTCTGCGCCTGCAGCAGGAACGAGGAGAAGTCCGACGAGTTGAGCGGCACGCGCACCGAGCCGACCACCTTGCCGCCATTGGCGGTGACGATCTCGCTGGTGTCCTTCTCCAGCGCGTAGCCGAAGGCGTAGTCCGCGGTGAGGAAGAACCAGGTGTCGCCGCCGGCCTTGGTCAGCGCACCACCGGTGCCGACGCCGAGCGCGCGGGTGTCGTAAGCCCAGTGGAAGCCGTAGGGCTGGCACGCATCGCCGGTGAGTCGCGAGGTCGCCGCGCCGACGACGATGTCGATCTTCTTCTTTTCCTTGGAGAGCTCGTGGATCGCGAGCGCGACCGAGGAGGTCGTCAGCTCCGTGATCATGTCGACGTTCTCGACGTCGTACCAGCGCCGCGCGATCGAGCTCGCGAGGTCAGGCTTGTTCTGGTGGTCGGCGGTGACGAGCTCGATCTTCTGGCCGAGCACCTCGCCGCCAAAATCCTCGATCGCCATCTTGGCCGCCTCGACCGACCATTTGCCGCCGTAATCGGCATAGACGCCGGATTGGTCGTTGAGGATGCCGATCTTGACGCCTTGCGCGGAGGCCGGCGCCGCCAGCACCAGAGCAGAGGTTGCGACGGCGGCCAAAAGTGCTGATTTCATCTGTTAGCTCCCAGCAGTTTTCTGTTTTGAAATCGCGCGGATACTAGTGAAGAACCCCGCGCCTGCCCATCCATTTCAAGTTGGTCGTTAGTATGGGCGTGTGCCAATTGGCATCGCGGGTGGCGCGACAAAATGAGCTGTCGTCCCGGACGAGCGAAGCGAAGATCCGGGATCCCGGCGCGAGCGCTTGCGCTCGTCGCCATAACCACAGGGAGAGGTTTGGGGCGAAGCTGGTCACTCCGGGTCTTCGCCAAACTGCTCCCTGTGGCTATGGATCCCCGCTTTCGCGGGGACGACACCGTGAGTGAGGGGAAGCAAGTGGCCGCCACCGACAACTAGGGGCCCGCCACCTGCGGCTTCTTCCCCTCGCTCCGCCCTTCCGCCAGGTTCCGCACCACCACGTAGAAGATCGGCGTGAACAACAGGCCGAACAGGGTGACGCCGATCATGCCGAAGAACACGGCGACGCCGACGGCCTGCCGCATTTCCGAGCCGGAGCCGCTCGATATCACCAATGGCAGCACGCCGAGGATGAAGGCGAAGGACGTCATCAGGATCGGTCGCAGGCGCAAGCGGCAGGCGTCGATCACCGCCTCCAGCCGCGGCTTGCCTTCGTTCTCGATGTCGCGCGCGAACTCGACGATCAGAATCGCGTTCTTGGCCGCCAGCCCCACCAGCACGACGAAGCCGATCTGGGTGAGAATGTTGACGTCCTGGCCCATGATGCGCACGCCGATGGTGGCAGCGAGCAGGCACATCGGCACGATCAAAATCACCGCGAACGGCAGTGTCCAGCTGCCATATTGCGCAGCGAGCACGAGGTAGACGAACAGCACGCAGATCGGAAACACGTAGAGGCCGGCATTGCCGCCGGTGATCTGCTGATAGGACAGATCGGTCCATTCGAAGGTGAAGCCGCTCGGCAAGGTGTCGTCCGCCAGCTTCTTGATGGTGTTGAGCGCCGTGGTCGAGCTGGTGCCCGGTGCCGGCTCGCCCTGGAGCTCGGACGCCGCATAGAGATTGTAGCGCGCGACGCGGTCGGGACCCGAGACGTCCCTGAACTCGACCACGCTGCCGAGCATCACCATGTCGCCGGCGGCGTTGCGCGTGCGCAGGCGTGCGAGGTCGCTCGGCTCTTTCCGGAACGGGAAGTCGGCCTGCGCGGTGACGTGATAGGTGCGGCCGAACAGGTTGAAGTCGTTGACATAGGTCGATCCGAAATAGCTCTGGATCGTGTCGTTGATATTGGAGATGGGAACGCCGAGCTTCTGCGCCTTGGTGCGGTCGATGTCGACGAAGAGCTGCGGCGTGTTGGCCGAGAACGGCGAGAACACCGTGGGGCCGAGCAGCGAGGGCGATTTGCGCGCCGCGGCGACGAGCTCGTCGGTGGCCGCGGCGAGCAACTCAGGCCCGCGGCCCTGACGGTCCTGGATGCGGATGGTAAAGCCGCCGCCGGTGCCGATGCCAGGCACGGCCGGCGGCGGAATCACGATGATGAAGGCGCCTTGGATCGCCTGCAGCCGCTTGCGCAGCTCGCCGGTGATGGCGTTGGCCGTCAATCCTTTCTTGATCCGCGCCTCCGGTTCATCGAACACCGGGAACAGCGCCGCGGCATTACCCGCCTGCGTGCGCGTCGCGCCGGAAAAGCCGGCAAAGGCCGCGACGCGGACGATGCCAGGCGTGTCCAGCGCGATCCGCTCGATCTCGCGCACGACCTCGGTGGTGCGCGCCAGCGATGCTGCTCCGGGCAATTGCACGGAGACGATGACATAACCGCGGTCCTGCGCGGGGATGAAGCCCTGCGGGGTCGTCACGATCAGCCAGCCGGCGCTGCCGATCAGCGCGACGTAGATCAGGATCATCACCACCGCATGGCGGATGACGAAATCGGCGAGGCCGGCATAACCATGCGCCAGCCGGTCGAACACACGATTGAAGAGCGCGGTGAAGGCACCCCACGCCCGCGCGATGACATTCCAGCTTGCCGGCGGCCGCTTCTCCTCGTGCGGCACAAGGATCTGCGAGGCCAGCGCCGGCGACAGTGTCAGCGAGCAGAAGCAGGAGATCGCCGTCGCAACCGCAATGGTGACGGCGAATTGCTGGAAGAACTGCCCGGAAATACCGCCCAGAAACGCGGTCGGGACGAACACCGCGCACAGCACCAGCGCGATCGAGACCAGCGCGCCGCCGACCTCCTCCATGGTCTTGAGCGCGGCGTCGCGCCGGCTCATGCCGTGCTCGAGATGGCGCTCGACATTCTCGACCACCACGATGGCATCGTCGACCACGATACCGACGGCGAGGACGAGACCGAACAAAGTGAGATTGTTGATCGAGAAGCCCAGCGCCGCCATCACCGCGAAGGTGCCGACCAGCGACACCGGGATCGCGATGATCGGAATGATCGCGGGCCGCCAGCCCTGCAGGAACACCAGCACGACGATGACCACGAGCAGCATCGCCTCGTAGATGGTCTTGATCAACTCGTGGACGGACTGGGCGATGAACTCGGTCGGGTTATAGCCGATATTGTAGTCGAGGCCTTTCGGGAAGCTCTCCTTGAGCCTCGTCATGGTATCGGAGATGTTCTTTGCCGTCGCGAGCGCGTTCGATCCCGGCCGCTGCGTCACCAGCATGGCGACGGCGGATTTGCGCAGCAGGAAGCTGTTGGTGCTGTAGGCGAGCGCACCGAGCTCGATGCGGGCGACGTCACGCAACCGCACCACGCGGCCGTCGGAGCCGGCCTTGATCAGGATGTCCTCGAACTGCTTCTGGTCCTTCAGGCGCCCGGTGAAGGTGAGGTTCGGCTGGAAGGCGCGATCGGCGATCGGCGGCTCGGCGATCTGGCCGCCCGCAATCTGCACATTCTGGGCACGGATCGCGGCCAGAACCTCGGCCGAGGTCAGGCCGAGATTGGCAATTCTATCGGGGTCGAGCCACAGCCGCATCGAATAGTCGCGCGCGCCGAAGATCTGGATGTCGCCGACGCCGTCGAGGCGCAAGAGCTGGTCGCGGACCTGCAGCAGCGCGTAGTTGGAGATGTAGAGCTGGTCGAAGGTGTCGTCCGGCGACAGCATGAACACGACCATCAGGATGTCGGGCGAGTTCTTGCGGGTGGTGACGCCGTTGCGCTGGACCTCCTCGGGCAAGCGCGGCTGCGCGATCGCGACGCGGTTCTGCACCAGCACCTGGGCCTTGTCGAGGTCGGTGCCGAGCTTGAAGGTGACGGTGATGGTGAGCTGGCCGTTCGAGGTGGCCTGGCTGTAGAGATACAGCATGTCCTCGACGCCGTTGATCTCCTGCTCGATCGGAGCTGCGACCGTGTCGGAAACGGTCTGCGCGGAGGCCCCGGGATATTGCGTGGTGACGACGACGGTCGGCGGCACCACTTGCGGATATTCGGACACCGGCAGCGTGGTGTAGGCGATCGCGCCGACGATCAGGAGAACGATCGACAGCACCATCGCCAGGATGGGCTGGTTGATGGAGAGACGACCGAGATTCATGACTTGCCACCGGCCGGGGCTTGCGCGGTCTGCGGGGCTACCTTGGCACCGACACGGGCACGCTGGATGCCGTTGACGATGACGCGATCCTCGGCCTTCAATCCTTCGCGGATCACGCGCAGGCCGTCATCCAGCGGCCCGAGCACCACGGGACGCGCCTCGACGGTGTCGTCGGGTTTCACCACGAACACGATCTTGCGGGACTGGTCGGTCGCGACGGCAGCATCCGGAACAAGCAACGCCTCATAGGGCGCGCTGCCGATCAGCCTGACACGCCCGAACTGGCCCGGCAGGATCGACAGATCGGTATTCTTGACCACGGCGCGGCTGCGTAGCGTGCCGGTCGAGACGTCGAGCCGGTTGTCGAGGAAGTTGATGGTGCCTTCATGCGACGGCTTGGTTTCGCCGGCCAGTGTCACCTGCACCGGATTGGCCGTATCGCGCGAGCTCGGACGCCGCCCTTCGAACCACAGCTTGCTGTATTTGATGAAGGTCGCCTCATCCATGTCGAAATAGACGTAGATCGGGTCGAGCGTGACGATCGAGGTCAGGAGGGTCGAAGAGCCATTGTCGCTGCCCTGCACGAGATTGCCGGGGCTGACGAGATGGCGGCTGACGCGGCCGGTCAACGGCGCCGCCACATGGGTGAATTCGATGTTCAGTCTGGCGGCTTTCAGCGCGCCTTCAGCCTGCACCTCCGCCGCATGCGCAGCTTGCAGGGCCTGGCGGCGCTGGTCGACGACCTGCTCGGAGACGGCGCTGGTCTGCACCAGGCTGAGGCCGCGGTCGAGCTCGCGCTTGGCAAGCTCCACCTTGGCGCGGGCATCCGACAGCTGCCCTTCCGCCTGCGTGGCCACCGCCTCGAACGGACGCGGGTCGATCACGTAGAGCAGGTCGCCCTGACGCACGATGGCGCCGTCCTGGAATTCGACCGAGTTGACGAAGCCGCCGACGCGCGGGCGCACCTGCACCTCCTCCACCGCCTCAAAGCGGCCGGTGAACTCGTCCCAATCGGTAACGGTGCGCTTGACCGGCTGGGCGACCGTCACGGGCGCCGGCGGCGGGGCAGCGCCTTGCGAGGCGGGCTGCCCGCAACCGGTGAGCGCGAATGAAGCGACGAGGAGACCCGCTAGTACGCAATGCCGCGGCTGGACGAATTCGTGCTTTTTGACAAGTCGCTCGCTTCCATCCGGTCCAGCCATCCCAGGTCCTCGCATCGTCCGCATGTCAAAAGCCGCGGAAAAGGCAGGGTAGGCATTTACCCGCGGGCGTCCCAAGATGGGTGGAGTTGATGACCACTTCAAGACCAAAGCGCGTGCAGGGCTTCCGAGCGCGCCCTGACCGGATGGCGGGTTGACAGGGGGGTGAGTGGAGCTCTCTCGCGCGATGCGAGACCGGTGACGAAGGCACGACGCCACCCTCCCCTGGGTAGGCTATCGCGTTTGGATTTCGTGAGGGCCGCGGGCTTGCTCCGCCTCTCCCGCTTGCGGGAGAGGCCGACGCGCTCGCAGAGCGCGGCGGGTGAGGGTTGTCACCACTCGGGGACATCGTCCGCAATTCTCAACAATCCCAATGCGGAGACAGCCCCCACCCCAGCCCTCCCCCGCAAGCGGGAGAGGGAGCCGACTGCCAATGCCGCCGCATCGTGCACACCATATGCGATCGCCCTACTCTCCTGGAGGGAGGGTAAGAGAGAGAGCCAGCGCCTTCGCACATGACGAACGCCATCCGCTCGGCTAGATTGCCCTTACAAAAACAAGACGAATTGTCCGGGAGGAGAGGCGTGCACCAGGGACGTGTCGTTTTCGGCGCGATCGAGGAGGTCGTGTTCGGCCATCCTGCAACTGAGGCCATCGTCGCGCAGATGGACCGGCTGGGAACGCGCCGCGCCTTCCTGATGGTTTCGGGCACGCTGAACCGGCAGACCGACGAAATCAGCAAGATCAAGGAAGCTCTGGGACCACGCTGTGCCGGCCTGTTCGACGCCATGCCGGCGCACACGCCGCGCGAGGCGGTGATCGCGGCAACCAACGCGGCGCGCGAGGCCGGCGCCGATTTGATCGTCACCGTGGGCGGCGGCTCGATCACCGACGGCGCCAAGGCGGTGCAGCTTTGTCTCGCCAATGGCATCAACGATATCGATGGCATCGAGCGGATCCGCGTGCACAAGGGCGTCGCACCGGAGATGACGGCGCCGACGGTGCGCCAGGTCAGCGTGCCCACCACGATCGCCGGCGGCGAGTTCAGCTCAATCGCGGGGGTTACCGACCTCAGCACCCATGTGAAGCAGATGCTGCGGCATCCGCTCGCCGTGCCGCGCGCGACCATCCTCGATCCCGCCATCACCGTGCACACGCCGGAATGGCTGTTCCTGTCGACCGGCATCCGCGCCATCGACCATTGCGTCGAAGCGATCTGCTCGCGCGAGACGCATCCCTATGCCGACGCGCAAGCGGTGAAGGGCCTCGCCATGCTCGCCGACGCGCTGCCGCGGGTGAAAGCCGACCCCGCCGATCTCGACGCACGGATGGATGCGCAGATCGGGACCTGGCTGTCGATGGGGGCGCTCGCCGCCGGCGTGCCGATGGGGGCGAGCCACGGCATCGGCTACGTGCTGGGCGCGGCCTTCGACGTACCGCACGGCTACACTTCCTGCATCATGCTGCCGGCGGTGATGCGCTGGAATGCGAGCGCCAATGCCGAGCGGCAGATGATCGTCGCGGCCGCCATGGGCTTTCCCGGCCACAACGCCGCCGACGTGCTCGATGCCTTCATCCGCTCGCTCGGCATGCCGCGCAGCCTCGCAGAGGTGCGTGTATCGCCCGAGCATTTCGAGACAATCGCCGAGCAGGCGATGCGCACCAACTGGATCCCGCGCAACCCGCGCAAGATCGAAGGCCCGGCGCAGGTGCGCGAAATCCTGCTTCTCGCCGCATAATCCAAAGCCGGAGGATAGATGTACCCAGGTCAGCATGCCCGCCTACGCCCGCTGCAGCCCGCCTTCATCATGGCGGCCACAGGCGAGGCCGTCACCTATCGCGAGCTCGATGCGCGCAGCAACCGGCTGGCCCATCTGTTCCGCCAGCACGGCCTGAAGCGGCTCGACCATTACTCGATCTTCATGGAGAACAATTCGCGCTATCTGGAGGCCTGCGGCGCCGGCGAACGCTCCGGGCTGTACTACACCTGCATCAACTCCTTCCTGACGCCAGGCGAGCTCGCTTATTTGCTCGTCAACAGCCAGTCGAAGATCCTGATCACCTCGGTGGCGAAGCTCGACATCGCCCGCGAGGCGATCAAGGCCTGCCCCGATATCAAGCTCTGCATCGTCGCCGACGGCCCGGGCGAGAGCGAGCGCATCGTCGGACTTGCGGACGTGACCGCGGATATGCCGGCGACACCGATCGCGGACGAGTGGCTCGGCACGGCCATGCTCTATTCGTCCGGCACGACGGGACGGCCGAAAGGCATTCTGCGGCCGCTGCCGGAGGAGCCGCCGAAGCATAATCTGCCGCTGTTCGATTTCCTGACCAAGCTCTGGCACTACCGCGAGGGCATGGTTTACCTCTCGCCGGCCCCGCTCTATCACTCGGCGCCGCAGGCGGCCGTGAACCTCACGATCCGCATGGGCGGCACCGTGATCATCATGGAGAGCTTCGATCCCGAGCGTTACCTCGAGCTCGTCCAGCGGTGGGGTATCACCCACACCCAGCTGGTGCCGACCATGTTCTCGCGCATGCTGAAGTTGCCGGAGGAGGTGCGCGGCCGCTACGACCTTTCGTCGCTGGAGATTGCGATCCACGCCGCCGCGCCCTGCCCGGCCCTGGTCAAGGACGACATCATCAAATGGTGGGGCCCGATCATCCACGAATATTACGGCGCCACGGAGGGCCTCGGCTTCACCGCCTGCAACAGCGAGGAATGGCTTAGCCATCGCGGCACCGTCGGCAAGGTGCTGCTCGGCGACCTCCACATCCTCGACGAGAACATGCGGGAATGCCCGACCGGAACCCCGGGCCAGGTCTGGTTCAAGACCGCCTCGCCGTTCGAATATTTCAACGATCCGGAGAAGACCAAGGAGGCGCGTTCGGCCGACGGCAGCATGAGCACGGTCGGCGACGTCGGCTATGTCGACGCCGACCGGTTTCTCTACCTCACCGATCGCGCCACCTTCATGATCATCTCCGGTGGCGTGAACATCTACCCCCAGGAATGCGAGAATTTGCTGATCACCCATCCAAAGGTCGCCGATGCCGCGGTGTTCGGCGTCCCCAATCCCGATCTCGGCGAAGAGGTGAAGGCGGTGGTGCAGCCGATGCCTGATGTCTTGCCGGACGAGGCCCTCGCCGAAGAGCTGATCGCATTCTGCGCAAAATCGCTGTCACGGCAGAAGGTGCCGCGCTCGGTCGATTTCGAGAAGGAATTGCCGCGGCTGCCGACCGGGAAGTTGTACAAGCGGCTGCTGCGGGACCGGTATTGGGGGAACAAGGCGTCGCGGATTGTGTGAGGGCGCGGCGGCGAGCTTGTTGATACGATTGCGCGCAACACCAGCACCGGAACCATCTCTTCGCACATGCACTCTCATATCGTGAGCATGAAGACCTGCGGCCTTCGGTCATCCGAATTGTCGAGGCGGCATGCGGCCTTACCGGTTGCCTCCCTCGACTCGCGTGCTATCGTCGCGACAAACAGGCCGCAAAGGCCAAAAAGACTGATGTCCAGGGAGGATGAGCATGCGGAGCGTGTGGGCGCTCGCCGCAATGGCGGCGCTATCTGTGCTGACGGCCTCAACCACCACGCTCGCCGGCGAGCCCAAGCAGGGCGGGACCTCGCGGATGTATCACCGCGACAGTCCGGCAAACGCGTCGATCCTCGAGGGCGCGACCTATTCGGTCAACGTGCCGTTCATGGGCGTCTTCAATAACCTCGTCATTTATGACCAGCACATCGCGCAGAACAGTCCTGAGACCCTCCGGCCCGAACTGGCTGAAAGCTGGTCCTGGGGCAACGACAACAAGAAGCTGACGTTCAAGCTGCGCCAGGGTGTCAAATGGCATGACGGCAAGCCTTTCACATCGGCCGACGTCAAATGCACCTTCGATCTCCTGATGGGCAAATCGCAGCAGAAGCTTCGGCAGAATCCGCGCAAGGCCTGGTACAACGAAGTCAACGAGATCACGACGAGCGGCGATTTCGAGGTGTCCTTCGACCTGAAGCGGCCGCAACCCTCGCTGCTTGCGATGCTGGCGTCCGGCTATACGCCGATCTATCCCTGCCACGTCTCGCCGGCGGACATGCGCACCCATCCGGTCGGAACCGGACCGTTCAAGTTCGTCGAGTTCAAGGCCAATGAATCGATCAAGCTGACGCGAAATCCGGACTATTGGAAAAAGGGCCTGCCCTATCTCGACGGCATCGAATACACGATCATCACGAACCGCTCGACCGCGATTCTCGCTTTCGTCGCCGGCAAGTTCGACATGACCTTCCCGACGCACATCACGATCCCGCTCCTGAAGGACATCAAGTCGCAGGCGCCGAACGCGACCTGCGTCGTCGAGCCGACCAACGTTTCGACCAACATCATCGTCAATTCGACGTCCGCGCCGTTCGACAACATCGATATTCGCCGGGCGGTGGCACTTGCGCTCGATCGCAAGGCCTTCGTCGACATCCTGTTCGAAGGCCAGGCCGATATCGGCGGCACCATGCTGCCACCGCCTCAGGGCATCTGGGGCATGCCCAAGGACAAGCTCGAGACCATTCCGGGCTACGGCCGGGACGTGAACGCGAATCGGGAAGAGGCAAAGAAGCTGATGCAGAAGGCGGGCTACGGTCCTGACAAGCATCTCGCGGTGAAGGTCTCGACGCGCAATCTGGCGGAATATCGCGACCCCGCCGTCATCCTGATCGACCAGCTCAAGAGCATCTATATCGACGGCGAGCTCGACGTCGTGGAAACCGCGAACTGGTTCCCGAAAGTCGCGCGCAAGGATTACATGCTCGGCCTCAACCTGACCGGCAACTCCGTCGACGACCCCGATCAGTCCTTTTACGAAAACTATTCCTGCGGGTCGGAGCGGAACTACACCAATTACTGCAACAAGGAGATCGAGAAGCTGTTCGACGTGCAGTCGCAGGAGACCGACGCCAGCAAGCGCAAGCCGCTGGTGTGGGACATCGACAAGAAGCTGCAGGAGGACGTTGCCCGTCCGATCATCTTCCACGCACGGGCCGGCACCTGCTGGCAGCCCTACGTCAAGGGCATCACGATCATGTCGAACAGCTCCTATAACGGCTTTCGCTACGAGGACGCGTGGCTCGACAAGTAGCGCGGCAGGCTGAAGGCTTCGGGATTTTGGTTTTGAGCATGATCTTGTCGGAAAACCGCTGCGCACCTTTCCGGATCATGCTCTAGCGGCTCGCGGAGGGCGAAGGATGTTTGCCTATCTGGTGCGACGCCTGTTCCTGATGCTCGTGACCCTGTTCGGGATCTCGGTCGTCATCTTCGTCCTGCTGCGCATCGTGCCCGGTAACATCGTCGACATCCTGTTCGCAGCCGCCGGCTATGTCGATCCCGCCGACAAGGCCAATCTGGAGAAGGAGCTCGGCATCGACCAGCCGCTGATCGTGCAATATTGGCATTGGATCAGCGGTTTTCTGCACGGCGACTTCGGCTACTCCTACGTCTCCGAAAAGCCCGCGCTGCAGGAGATATTGCCGCGGATTCCGATCACGGCAAAGCTAGCCGGCCTCGCGCTGCTATTCTCGGCCTCGATCGGTATTCCGCTCGGCGTCATCAGCGCGGTGAAGCAGGGCACACGGCTGGATTACGCATTGCGTGTCGTCAGCTTGAGCGGCTTGTCGCTGCCCTCGTTCTGGCTCGGCCTGCTCATCCTGACTGCGTCGGTGGCGATGTTCGGCCAGATGCCGATCTTCAATCCAAACCCGAAGACCTGGCTCGAGGCGTTCGCAACCTACGCCGTACCGGCCGCCGCGGTCGGTTTCCGCAGCGCCGCGCTGACCATGCGCATCACGCGATCCTCGATGCTGGAGGTGCTGCGGCAGGACTACATCCGCACCGCGCGCGCCAAGGGCGCCTCCGATGCCGCCGTGAACTATCACCACGCGCTGAAGAACGCGATCCTGCCGGTGATCACCGTGATCGGCATCGAGGCTGCGTTCCTGATCGGCGGCCTCATCGTCACCGAGACGGTGTTCAACATCCCCGGCGTCGCCCGCTTCCTGGTCGAGGCGATCCGCTGGCGCGACTATCCGATCGTGCAGAACCTCGTGATGCTGATCGCGGTCGTGGTGGTGAGCGCGAATTTCATCGTCGACATGCTCTACGCCGTGTTCGATCCGCGCATCAGATACACGGATTAGGAGATCAATTTGGCCGCGATCGACTTCGACGTTGAACTGAGGCAGGCCGGCGCGCATGCGACCGGGGGCTGGCGCCGCGTACTGTTTTTGGCACAGCGGCATGTGCTGGGCGCCGCGGGCCTCGTCATCATGACCGTGTTCGTATTCACGGCCGTCTTCGCCGATTTCATCGCGCGCTACGATCCCCTGTCGATCGATTCGGCCCGCGCTCTCGCCCGCCCGAGCCTGGCGCACTGGATGGGAACGGACTCCTTCGGCCGCGACGTGTTCAGCCGCATCATCCACGGCGCGCGGATCTCGCTGGCGGTCGGGATCGGCTCGACCGCGCTTGGCGGCACGATCGGCGTCATCGTCGGCCTCACCTCCGGCTATCTCTCCGGCTGGGTCGATCTCGTGTTCCAGCGCGTCTCCGACGTCCTCCAGGCGCTGCCGCTGCTGGTCCTGGCGCTGGTGATGACGGCGGCACTGGGCCCATCGCTGCCGAACGTGATCATTGCGATTGCCATTCCGCTGATCCCGACGGTCGCGCGTGTCATCCGCGCCAACACGCTGGCGCTGCGCGAACTCCCCTTTATCGAAGCCGCCAAGTCGATCGGCATGAGCGAAGTGCGCATCGCGCTCCGCCACGTGCTGCCGAACACGCTGGCGCCGCTGATCGTACTCGCGACCGCCCAGCTCGGCTCGACCATCCTCACCGAGGCCTCGCTCTCCTTCCTCGGCCTCGGCATTCCCGAGCCTTATCCATCCTGGGGCCGCATGCTCTCGGAGTCGGCCGCCGAATATGTCCGCACCGCGCCGTGGCTGGTGATCTTCCCGGGCATCGCGATCAGCCTCGCCGTGTTCGGCGCCAATTTGTTCGGCGACGCCTTGCGCGACATTCTTGATCCGAGGCAACGCGGCTGATGGCTGACAAACCCGACCTCGTGCTCGATGTGAAGAACCTGAAAACGGTATTCTTCACCAATTCCGGCCTGTTCAAAGCGGTCGACGACGTCTCCTTTACCGTGAAGCGCGGCGAGACGCTGGCGATCGTCGGCGAATCCGGCTGCGGCAAGAGCGTCACCGCGCTGTCGCTGATGCGGCTGGTGCCGGATCCGCCCGGCCGCATCGTCGGCGGCTCCGTCTCGCTCGAGGGCACCGACCTGCTGGCACTGGATGAAGCGGAGATGCGTGCCATCAGGGGCAACCGCATCTCGATGATCTTCCAGGAGCCGATGACCTCGCTCAATCCCGTGATGCGGATCGGCGACCAGATCGTCGAGGCGGTGCGGCTGCACCGGAACATCCCGGCCAAAGAGGCCCAGAATATCGCCGTCGAGATGCTGCGCCTGGTCCGTATTCCCGAACCGGCGCGGCGCGCGAAGGAATATCCGCATCAACTCTCCGGCGGCATGCGCCAGCGCGCGATGATCGCGATGGCGCTGGCCTGCCGACCGGCGCTGCTGATCGCGGACGAGCCAACCACCGCGCTCGACGTCACCATCCAGGCGCAGATTCTGGCGCTGATCCTCGACCTGCAGAAGGAACTCGGCACCGGGCTCGTGCTGATCACGCACGATCTCGGCGTGGTCGCGCAGACGGCGCAGCGCGTGATCGTGATGTATGCGGGCCGCAAGGTCGAGGAAGCCAGCGTCGAAGCGCTGTTCGCCGCGCCGAAGCACCCTTATACGCGCGGGCTGATGGCCTCGATCCCGGCGGTGCCGGCATCCGGCGTCGCGGCGCCGGCACGGCTGAACGAAATTCCCGGCACCGTGCCGTCGCTGGTGCGGCTACCGAAGGGATGCGCCTTCGCGCCGCGCTGCAAGCTCGCGATCAAGCGCTGCGAGGCTGAATATCCGCCGCTTGCGGATTGGGGCGGCGGACATCTTGCCGCCTGCTGGCGTGCGGAAGAAGTCGCGGAGGTGGCATGAGCGAAGTTCTGCTCGAAGTCACCAACCTCAAGAAGCACTACCCGGTACGGGCCGGTGTGCTGCGCCGGCAGGTCGGCACCGTGCACTCGGTCGACGGCGTCTCGTTCTCGCTGCATGCCGGCGAGACACTCGGGCTCGTCGGCGAGTCCGGTTGCGGCAAGTCGACGGTGGCGCGCAGCGTGTTGCGGCTGGTCGAGCCGACCTCGGGCCAGATTCACCTCGACGGCGAGGATATCACCCATCTGTCCAAGGCAGCACTGCGCCCGCACCGGCGCTCGATGCAGATCGTCTTCCAGGACCCGTTCGCCTCGCTCAATCCGCGCATGACCGCCGGCGACATCGTTGGCGAGCCGCTTGCGGTGCACGGGCTCGCCAGCGGCAAGGAACTGGAGGCGCGGGTCGCAACGCTGTTCGAGCAGGTGGGCTTGCGAGCCGACCAGATGGACAACTTCCCGCATCAATTCTCCGGCGGCCAGCGCCAGCGCATCTGCATCGCGCGCGCACTGGCGCTGGAGCCGCGCCTGATCGTCTGCGACGAGCCGGTCTCCGCGCTCGACGTCTCGATCCAGGCGCAGGTGATCAACCTGCTGATCGACCTGCAGCGCCAGCACGGCTTCTCCTATCTGTTCATCGCGCACGACCTCGCCGTGGTCGCGCACATCAGCCACCGCGTCGCCGTGATGTATCTCGGCCGCATCGTCGAGATCGCGGGCAAGGACGAGCTGTTCCGCAATCCGCGCCATCCCTACACGCAGGCCCTGCTCGCCTCAGTTCCGGTCGCAAATCCGCTCGCGAAGAAGCTCGCGCCGCTGGTCGACGGCGATGTGCCGAGCCCGGTCAATCCACCGCCTGGCTGTGCATTCCACACCCGCTGCCGGTTTGCGATGGAGCGATGCAAGGTCGAGCGGCCCGCGCTGCTGGATGCGGGCAACGGGCATCAGGTGGCGTGTCTGCTCAATGAGGGCACGGGGCGGAGCAACACAGTCCCGTAGGGTAGGTTAGCCTTGCGGACTGCGCGAAGCGTGGTCCGCAAGGCGTAACCCACCACTTCTGTTTCCGCGGAGCTCAAAGAGGTGGATTACGCCAGCGGACCGCGCTTCGCGCGGCCGCCGGCTAATCCACCCTACGCTCGGGTACGATTGCGGAGCGTGCTGATCACCGGCCAGGCCGCCAGCGCTGCGGCCAGATGCTTGAGCGTGTGGCCCGAGACGATGTGTCCTGTCGCTTCGAAAATGAGCGCGTCACCGAGTTCGAAAAGCTTCGCCAGCACATAAAAGAAGATCACGCCGCCGAGCGGCACGCCGAGCGCGCCAGGCTGCGGCCGCGCCAACGCCAGTCCCACGGCAAGTGCCATGCCGCCGAACTGCACGACCACCCATGGCGTGAGATTCTCGCGTGCCACCCAGGCAGCAAGCAAGCCCGCAACCATCATCAGCACCAGCACCGCCTCGCCGGCGCGCACACTGACGCGCTCACTGGCCGCGATGCCCAGAAAGCCTGCGAATGCCACCGCCATGCCGAGACGATCAGCCACGAGCCGTTGCGGCATGTCGGGGTCCAGATGATAGAACCCTGAGCCCAGGCAGGTGAGGATCAGGCCGACGAAAAACCAGCTTGCACCCACGGGCGCATCATGGCGGGCGCGCAACCGCTCCGAGCCCCAGACGCCCATCGCGAGAAAGGCGAGATTGCTCAGCACATCGCCTGCGTTGGGCACGCCGAGCCAGGTGCGACTGTCGACGAAGTGCGGGATGTGCCAAGCGGCGGCGGGCAGCGCGGGGGCAAGGAGCGCCGACAGCGCCAGAACGGAGAGGGCCCCAATCAGGTATCTCTCGCGGAGTTGTGGGGCGGCGAACGAGAAGCGGCGGGATACCGACGGGAGCGTCGGATTGGTTGCTTGGGCGGGATCATTGACGCGCAACATGCCGGCTCCAAAATTGAACAACGTTCATTATTTGTAGCTGGAAGATGAACGACGTTCAAATTGAATTTCTCCCCTTGCGCCAATACGCAATTAAGCAACTGAAATAATAAGGGAATTTTTATCGCACGCGAGATGCCGTAGGGTGGGCAAAGCGGAGCGTGCCCACCATGCCTCTCCGCCCCTTTTGAACATCGATGGTGGGCACGGCGCTTTGCGCCTTTGCCCACCCTACGAGTGCGGAGTTCGTGGCGCCGACTATGCCCCGATCTCTGCAACGATCCTGCCCGTCGTCACCTGCTCGCCTTCGGCGACGTCGATAGCCGCCACCACGCCGTCGACGCCGGCCTTGTGGACGTGCTCCATCTTCATCGCTTCAAGCGTCAGAACCGGTTGGCCAGCGGTGACGCGGTCACCCGGCTTGACCAGGACGGCGACGACGCGGCCGTTCATGGCGGCGCGCACCTTGCCGTCGCCGCCATTGGCAGCAGTGGCCTTCGGCGCGGCGAGCGTGAGATCGCTGACCGCGAGCGGGATGCCACGGTGCTGGAGGTAGAGGCGGTCGCCGTCGCGCAGGAATTTTGCACTATCCATCAAGCCATCGTGGCGGAAGCGGACGGCGTCGGCGTCGAGTTGATCAATTTCGAATGTGTTTCGCTGGCCGTCGATGGCAACGGTGTAGCTACCATCGCGCTCGCGCGTGACTTCGAGTTCGTATGTCTGACCGGCGATCTCGATCTTCGCTGGCAGGGGAAAGGTGGCAGCGAGGCTCCGCCCGCCCTGCCATGACGGTGTGCGCGGGTTGGTGATATAGAGCAGCAGGCCCGCCAGCGCCAAGTCAAATGCCGCGTTCGCGCGCGGTGCCAGCAGCTCGTCGCGATGCGTACCGATGAAGGCCGTCGTCGCCTCGCCTGTGGCAAAGCCGGGATGACGGAGGCAGGACATCAGGAACGCCTGATTGGTCGTCACGCCAAATGCGGTGAGCTGCTCGAGGCCGACGATCAGCCGCCCCCTCGCCTCCTCGCGGCTCGCGCCATGGCTGATCACCTTGGCGATCATGGAATCGTAGAACGGCGGGATCTCCGAGCCCGATCGCAGCGCGTGCTCGACACGGATGCCGTCAGGCACCTGCCAGCGCGCCATGCGGCCCGACTGCGGCATGAAGTCGTGCGCGGCATCTTCCGAGCACAGCCGCACCTCGATGGCATGGCCGGAGAACTTGACGTCCTGCTGTTTCACCGGCAGCGGCTCGCCGCGCGCGACACGCAGCTGCAGCTCGACCAGATCGAGCCCGGTGATCGCCTCGGTCACGGGATGCTCGACCTGGAGACGCGTGTTCATCTCCATGAAGTAGAATTCGCCGCTGGCATCGAGCAAGAATTCCAGCGTGCCGGCACCTTCGTAACGCAGCGCCTTCACCGCGGCGACCGCGACTTCACCCATCTTCGCGCGCAACACCGGCGTCACCGCAGGCGACGGCGCCTCCTCAATCAACTTCTGGTGCCGCCGCTGCACCGAGCAGTCACGCTCGCCGAGATGGATGGCGTTGCCATGGCTGTCGCCGAACACCTGGATCTCGATATGGCGCGGGTTCTGAATGGCGCGTTCGAGAATGACGGTGGGGTCGCCGAACGCCGCCTTCGCCTCCGACCGCGCACTGCGCAGCGCATCCGGGAAGGACGCCGCGTCCGTCACGAGCCGCATGCCACGACCGCCGCCGCCGGCGACCGCCTTGATCATCACGGGAAAGCCGATCTTCCTGGCCTCCGCCAGCATGACTTCATCGCCTTGATCGGCACCCTGATAGCCGGGCACGCAGGGCACGCCGGCCTTCCTCATGATCTCCTTGGCGCCGGCCTTGTTGCCCATCGCCTCGATCGCCTGTGGCGACGGGCCGATGAAGACCAGGCCCGCATCCTTGCAGGCTTGCGCGAAGTCTTCGTTCTCGGCGAGGAAGCCGTAGCCGGGATGAACCGCATCTGCGCCGCTCGCTTTCGCCGCGGCGATGATCGCGGGGATGTTGAGATAGGATTGCGCCGGCAAGGCTTCGCCGATGCGCACGGCCTGATCCGCCTGCTGCACATGGATCGCATCGCGATCCGCGTCCGAATAGACCGCGACGACGCCGAGGCCGAGCTGCCGGGCGCTGCGCATCACGCGCAGTGCGATCTCGCCGCGATTGGCGACCAGGACCTTGAAGAACGGCCGGTGCTGCACTGATCCGTTCCTCATGGGCGGGCCACCGAGAACTGCATACGCTGCGGCGTTCGCGCGTCGCCCTCGCGGCAGATCGCGAGCACTTCGGACAGCACCGCGCGGGTGTCGCGCGGGTCGATCACGCCGTCGTCGAGAACCCGGGCACTGGTCGAGAATACATCCATCTGGCCGTCGAACACGCCGATGATCTGCGCCTTCATGGCATCGAGCTTGTCCTTTTCGACCGGCTTGCCGCGGCGGGCCGCTGCGGCTTCCGTCACGATAGCCATGGTTTCAGCCGCCTGCTCGCCGCCCATCACGGCGGTCTTGGCGTTGGGCCAGGAGAAGCAGAAGCGCGGATGGAAGCCGCGGCCGCACATGCCGTAATTGCCGGCGCCGAACGAGGCGCCGCAATAGACGGTGATCTGCGGCACCGTCGCCGAGGTCACCGCCTGGATCATCTTCGAGCCGTGCTTGATCATGCCGGCTTCTTCATAGGCCTTGCCGACCATGTAGCCGGTGGTGTTGTTGAGATAGAGGATCGGCGTGCGGGTCTGGCAGCACGCCTGGATGAAATGTGTCGCCTTGTTGGCGCCGGCGGGATCGAGCGGCCCGTTGTTGGTGATGATGCCGATCGCCTGTCCTTCGATGCGGGCGTGGCCGCAGACGGTGGCGGGTCCGTAGTTCGGTGCCATCTCGGTGAAATCGGAATCGTCGACGATACGTGCGATCACCTGCTTCATGTCGACGGAGCGCTTGTGGTCCATCGGCATGATGCCGAGCAGCTCGTCCTGGTCATAGCGTGGTGATTTGAATGCCGACGCCGTCCTGCCCGGCCGTTCCCATTGCAGCGCCGCCATGATCTCGCGCGCGATGCGAAGGGCATCGCGGTCGTCCTCGGCGAGGTAGTCGCCGAGACCGGACACTTGCGTGTGCATCTCGGCGCCACCGAGCTCTTCTTCCGTAGCGATCTCGCCGGTCGCGGCCTTCAGCAGCGGCGGCCCCGCGAGGAAGGCGCGCGTGCGGCCGCGCACCATGACGATGTAGTCGGAGAGGCCCGTCTGATAGGCGCCGCCGGCAGTCGAGGAGCCGTGCGTGACGGTGACGACGGGCAGGCCTGCCGCAGAGAGCCGCGCCAGATTGCGAAAAATGTTGCCGCCGCGGACAAAGTCCTCGACGCGGTAGCGCAACAGGTTGGCGCCGGCGCTTTCGACCAGTTGCACATAGGGCAGCTTGTTCTCCAACGCGAGCTCCTGCACCCGCAGCGTCTTGTCGAGGCCGTAAGGCTGCAGCGCGCCGGCATCGATACCGGAATCGCTGGCGCTGACCATGCAGCGGATGCCCGAGACGAAGCCGATGCCCGCGATGACGCCGCCGCCGGGCACGCTCTTGGTCGCGTCCGGTACATCGAACATGTAGCCGGCGAGCGTCGACAGCTCGATGAAAGGCGCACCGGGATCTAGCACCAGCGCGACGCGCTCGCGCGGCAGCAGTTGGCCGCGCTTGTGAAAGCGATCCTTCGCCGCCGCCGACGCCGCGCGGGTGCGCTCTTCCAGCGCGCGCATGCGGTCGATGAGGCCGAGCATGCCGTCGCGGTTGGCGTGGTAGGCGGCGCCGCCGGGGGAGATGGTGTTTTCGAGAATGGACATGACTCTATCCTACCCGTCATTGCGAGGAGCGAAGCGACGAAGCAATCCAGTCTGTTTCCGCGGATGCACTCTGGATTGCTTCGCTTCGCTCGCAATGACGGCTGGGGCTACATTCAGCGATTCGTCCCAAAGATCTTCCGCGCCTCGGCGGGGCTTGCGATCTCGCGGCCGGCACGGCGGGCACAGGCGGCGACGGCCTCGATCAGCTGGCCGTTCGACGTCACCTTCTTGCCGTCGGCGAGATAGAAGGTGTCCTCGAGACCGGTGCGCAGGTGGCCACCGAGCTCGGCGCAGCGCTGGTGCAGCGGCCAGATCTCCTCGCGGCCGATCGCGGTGACCTGAAACTGCGCCTCGGGACGTTTCAGCTTGATCAGGATCGGCAGCAGCTCCGGATCCGAAGGCATTCCCGACGCGACGCCCATCACAAAATTATACTCGAGCGGTCCCTTGTACATGCCGACCTGCGTGTACATGCCGACGCAACGGACGATGCCGACGTCGAAGCATTCGAACTCGGGAATGGTGCCGACCGCGTTCATGACGTCGAGATAGTCCTTCACCTTCTCGACCGCGTTGTCGAACATCATCGGTGGCCAGGCCCAATTATTGTCGGCCTTCACCTTCAGATAATTCAGCGAGCCGGCGTTGCAGGCGGCGATCTCCGGCTTGGTCTCACGGATGCAGTCGAGCGCGCCGGAGTAGTTCGGCCCTGACACCCCCGAGGTGTGATTGATGATCACGCCGGGACAGGCTTCACGGATCGCCTGCTGGATCTCCCTGCTGACGGCGACCTCCCAGGACGGCAGATGGCCCTTGCCCGGCGCCTGCTGACGCAGGTGGATGTGCATGACGGACGCACCGGCGTCGAACGCAGCCTTGGCCTCGCGCGCCATCTGCTCGGGCGTCACGGGCACATTGTGCTGCTTGGGGTCGGTGAGCACGCCGTTCAGCGCGCAGGTGATGACGGCCTTGTCGCTCATGCCTTGGATATCTCGCACGTTGAGAATTCAACGCTTGCGATCATGGGATGGGTGGCATGCGGCTTCTTGCGCGGAGAAGCTGGAAAACACGACGAATTCGTAGGGTGGGCAAAGCCAAGCGTGCCCACCATCTTTGCCAGTTGCCGAGAGGTGGTGGGCACGGCGCAAGAGCGCCTTTGCCCACCCTTGTAATAGCGCGATCGTTTATCTTTGACCTGTTCCATGAGGAATGGCCTGCCGCGGTTTGCACCCCGCGACAGGCCG
>NZ_JACIHG010000024.1:0-29712 GCF_014198315.1 Bradyrhizobium sp. CIR48 | reverse complement strand
CGAGCCGCGGGGCGGGTGGGGGCCATTGGGGGGGGTGGATAACCCGCCAACCCCGGCCACCCCCCGCGCCCGGGGGGGGGGGGGGGGCCCCCCCCCCCCCCCCCCCCCCCCCCCCCCCGGCGGGGGGGGGGGGGGGGGGGGGGCCCCCCCCCCCCGTCTCCGCGAGGTCGCTGATGGTTGGACTCGCGGAGGCTCCCCCTCACCCGGATCGCATCTTCGATGCGATCCGACCTCTCCCCGCAAGCGGGGAGAGGTGAAAGATCGCGCGCCTCACTTCACCTTGGGCAGCACCTGCTTCACCACCTGCTTGCCTTCGACCACCTCGACCAGGAAGCTCTGGCGGTCGATGTCACCGGTGTCGCTGAAGGTGACGTCCATCAGGATGCCCGGCTCGTCCGCGGCCTTGATGGTGAGGCCGTGCAGCGTCTCGGCAAACTTCTTCGGGTCGACCTTGCCCATCTTCTCGGTGGTGGCTTTCACCATGTAGACCGCGAGATAGCCCTTCAGGCCGTTATGGTCAGGGACGTAATTGTACTTCTTGGAGAATTTCTCGCGGAACGCCTTGATCAGATCGACCGGCGCATCGGTGGTGAGGCCGACATGGCCGCGTGCCCCGTTGGCGGCGTCGCCGGCGAGCTCGATCACCTTCTGGCCGATCAGCGTGGTCTCGCCCATCAGTGGCGCGGTGACGCCTTGGCGCTTCAGCTCCTTCAGGATGCGCGCGCTCTCTTCCTCGTTCAGGTAGACGAACACGGCATCCGGATTGGCGGCCTTGATCTTGCCGACGTCGGCGGCGAAATCGGCCTGGCCTGCCTCGGTCGAGAGGTCGGCGACCACCTTGGAGCCGAGCCGGTCGAGCTCCTTGACGACGACGTCGCGTCCGCCGCGGCCGAAATCGTTGTTGACCCAGACCACCGCGACTGTCTTCGCCTTCATCTCGTCGTGGATGTATTTCGCGACCTTCGGCATCGAGGATTGCTGGCCGAACGAGGTGCGGAACAGGAATTTGTTTCCTGCCTGCGTCAACTCGGCGGCCTCACCACCCATGATCTGCGCGATACCCGCTTCGGCGGCGAGCGGCGCAGTGACCTTGACCGAGCCGGAATAGCCGGGTCCGAGCAGCACATAGGGCTCGGCGTCGAGCGCCTTCTGCACCTGGGCGCGGGCGACGCCGGGATTGGATTGCGAGTCGGCATGGCTGACTTCCAGCTTGCGGCCGAGCACGCCGCCCTTGGCGTTGATCTCCTCGATCGCGAGATCGATGCCATTCTTCCAGTTGGTGCCGACGGTGGCGCCGCCGCCCGAGAGCTCGGCGACGTTGGCGAGCTTGATGGCCTGGGCGTGGACGCTGGTTGCAGTCGCGAAGGCAAGCAGGGCGCCTGCCAGCAGGGTCGATTTCATGGTTTCTCCTCCCATTTTTCGTCGAGATTGTCCGCGGCCTTGTGTCGGCCGCTTCGGTTACGCAGCGTGATAGGCCGAGCTTCGTGCCGCCATCACCTCGTCGAATGCCTGTCCCATGATCTCGGTCGATGGGGCAAGGCCCGTGAACAGTTCGAAGGCGTCGGCCGCCTGATAGATCGCGAGCTCCCGCCCGGTCATGATCCGCGCGCCCTTGGCTTGCGCCGCCGCCAGCAGCGGCGTGATCAACGGCGAGTAGACGGCGTCGGCGACCCACAGGTTTTCGCGCAGCAGCGAGGCTGGGACCGGGATGTCCCGGTTCGGCAGCATGCCGACCGGCGTGCCGTTGACGAGGCCGGTTGCGCCACGAAGCGCGTCTTCCACGCTCGTAGCCACCCGCGCGCCGCCGTGCCTGGCCAGCAGCGCGGCGAGTTTTTCGGCGCGTGCCGGCTCGCTGTCGAAGATTCGGAGGTTCGTCACTTTCAGGCTCGCCAGCGCAAAGGCAATTGCCTTGCCGACGCCGCCGGTGCCGATCACGGCCACCGCATTTCCGGAAGACGCCAGCAGCGGCGCGACGGCGCGGGCAAAGCCGGTCGTGTCGGTGTTGTGGCCGATCAGCCGGCCGTCTCTCACGACGACGGTGTTGACCGCCGCCATGGTCGCCGCAGCCGGTGCCAGCTCGTCGAGCAGCGGCACCACTGCCTCCTTGTAGGGGTAGGTGACGTTGACGCCGGCAAAGCCGAGCCGCCGCACGCCCTCGAGCATCATGCGAAGCCCGGCCGCATCGGCGCCGGCGACCTCGATGAGCTGGTAGTGGCCGCGCAGGCCAAGCGCCTCGGCGGCGCGCTCATGCATGGCGGGGGACGCGGAATGCGCGATCGGCGCGCCGATCAGGCCGGTGAGGAGCTTCTTGCTGGCGGCGTATCCGCGCTTGGACATGGTTCGCTATCGTCTCGTTGGGACCGTTCGGTCCCGGCCATTAGCGGGGAAATCCCCGCAAGTCCAAGGGGAGTTCCAGCTGCGACGATAGTCTTTCCCCCGCCTAACACAATTACCCTTTTATCCGACAAACCTAACTTGATGTTATTTCTTCCGTCCGCGCGCACCGGCGGCCTTGCCGTTGCCGCGGGACGGCTCGACCGCCCGCATCTCCGCGCGCAGCGACTCGATGAAAGACTCGGCATGGAGCGACAGCGGCGCGCCGCGCTTGACCGCGATGTAAGTGTCGAACCGCGTCGGCTCGGTGATTTTCAGAAGCTCGATCCCGGGATAGCCGCCATGGGCCACGGTGAACTGGTCGATGATGGCGATGCCGAGGCCCGCCTTCACCAGCGCGCAGACCGTGGTGCCGAAGCGCGCGCGGATGGTGATGTTGTAGGCGAGACGGTTGCGGGCAAAGATCTCGGCCATGATCCGCCCGTAGGGATCGTTGGGATCGATGCCGATCAGCGGATAGCGGGTGATCTCGGCGGCCGAGACCTGCTTGCGGCCGGCGAGCTCGTGCCCCGGCGGCACGATGCAGTACAGCTCGCCCGAGGCCAGCGGCATGAAGTCGAGCCCGGAATGCTCCAGCCGGTAGCTCATCGCCACGCACTCGCCGCGGCCGAGCATCAGATAGTCGATGGCCTCCTCGAGCTTGAGGATGTTGATGTCGATGCCGAGATCGGGATAGCGGCGGCGGACGCGCTCGATCGCGCGGGGCACCATCACCTGCGAGATGCTCGGCACCGAGCCGATGCGCAGCTCCGACAGGCCGCCACGGCCGATCTTGGAGATGATCTCTGAGAGATCGTCGACCTTCTTGTAGACGCCGTTGATCTGCTCGAAGATGTTCTCGGCTTCCGGCGTCGGGAAGTATCGCCCGTTCTGGCGCTGGAAGAAGCGGATGCCTAGCGAGCGCTCGGTGTATTTGACGAGGCGGCTGATCCCGGGCGCCGAGACGTTGAGCAGCTTCGCCGCACCGCCGATGGTGCCCGTCACCATCACGGCACGGATCACTTCAACCTGGCGCAGCGTCATCATGCTCGTGAAATGTCCTTGGCATCCGAAAGATGATCATGGCGGCAATCATCTCACGAGAGCTGCGCTGTCATCCAGCGGCAAGTGTGGGTGGATGTGGATGGCGGAGGGGAGCTTTCACCCTCCCCCCTGGGGGAGAGGGTGGCTCGCCGCGAAAGCGGCGAGACGGGCGAGGGATCTCTCTCAGCGAGTCCGGAATCGCAGGGTGGGCAAAGGCGCACTTGCGCCGTGCCCACGTCGTCTCACCAAACAGGCAGGACGTGGGCACGCTTCCGCCGTCGCTCTTCGAGCTATGGCGGACAAGTCGCTTTGCCCACCCTACGATACTGCACTTGTCGATAGAGACCCTCATTCGGCGCCATAGCCGAAGTTTCGCTTCGGCGTCCATTTAGAACGGCGGCCGAAGGCCGCCTATGCCACGTTCTCCCACAAGGGGAGAAGGGAAACTCAAGTTCGCTGTCAGATTGTTTTCGACTAAAATCAGCGCGTTCGAACAGAAGGGCGGCGGCGCTCGAATTGGTTCGTCGGCGCTGCGGCTGTGTCTCAGCTCGCCGGGCCCTCGGGCAATACGCTCTCGGCCAGCTCCTCGCGCTCGCCTTCCAGCACCGCGCGCGCGAACTCGATGATCTTCTGCTTGTTTGCCGTTTCGCGGACGGCGAAAAACACGCGGTTCAATTCCAGGCCGAGCACGCTGTTGAGGGCAATATCCTCGTCTTCCATCGTGGTGTTCCCGCTTCGGTCGCTCAGGTGTATCGTGAGGGCAATTCTGCCACAAGTAGTTTAAATCTTCAGAGCAGATGAGCACCGGGAAACTACGGCCGCAGCGAATTGAGGCAGTCCCCAAATACGTGCTATACGAGGCGGTGTGGGGCAGGAAACGCACCGATGTCCGCCGTAGATTATGGCCGGGAGGCGCTCGACTTCATTGAAGGCCTGGGGACCTATCGCAAGGTGCCCGATGCCATGAATGCGCTCGAGACGGCGTTCGGTCGTTTCGGCTTCGAAACCATCATCGTGACGGGATTGCCCAATCCCGACCAGCGGTTTGCGCAGATGGTGCTTGCCAAGCGCTGGCCGGCGGGCTGGTTCAGCCTCTACACCCAGAACAATTACGACCGCTTCGATCCCGTGGTGCGGCTGTGCCGGCAATCGGTCAATCCGTTCGAATGGTCGGAAGCGCCCTATGACGCCGAACTCGAGCCGAACGCGGCCGAGGTGATGAACCGTGCCACCGATTTTCGCATGTCGCGGGGCTTCATCGTGCCGATCCACGGGCTCACCGGCTATGAAGCGGCGGTGTCGCTTGGCGGCGTTCATCTCGACCTCAATCCGCGCAGCAAGCCGGCACTGCATCTGATGGCGATGTATGGCTTCGACCACATTCGCCGTCTGCTCGAGCCGACGCCTTATCCCTCGACGCGCCTCACCCCGCGCGAGCGCGAGGTGATCTCCTGGGCCTCGCAGGGCAAGTCGGCTTGGGAGATCGGTGAGATCTTGCACATCACGCAGCGCACCGCCGAAGAGCATCTTGCAACTGCCGCGCGCAAGCTCGGTGCCGTCAACCGCACGCATGCGGTAGCGCTGGCGATTCGGAACAAAATCATCAATCCGTAAGCGCCGTACTGGGAAATTTCCCAATATCGAATCCGGCTCTTTTCGCAGACTCTGCCCCCATTGAGGATGATTGGGGGTTTTCATGATTCACGCAATTTCTGCGGTAAATCGCCACCTTTATGAAGACGTGATCGAGCAGCATTTCCGGTTGCGCCACGATATCTTCGTCGAGGAGCGGCGCTGGGAGACGCTGCGCAGGCCGGATTGCCGCGAGATCGATTCCTATGACGACGAGGATACCGTCTATCTGCTTGCGCTGGAGGGGCGGCGCGTCATCGGTGGCCACCGGCTCTACCCGACGACCAAGCCCTCGATGATGAGCGAGGTGTTCCCGCATCTGGCGTCGGTGCGCGGCTGCCCCGCGGATCCGCTGGTCTGGGAATGGTCGCGCTACTTCGTCGTGCGTGATCGCCGCGACGGCGCGCTCAACCTGCAACTGATGGCGGCGGTGCAGGAGTTCTGCCTCAATCAGGGGATCGCGCAGGTCAGCGCGATCATGGAGACCTGGTGGCTGCCGCGCTTCCACGAGGCCGGCTTCATGGTGACCCCGCTTGGCCTGCCGGCTCTGGTGGAGGATGCATGGACCATGGCGGCGACCATCGACATTCGTCGCGAGACCCTCGATGCCCTGCACGATCGTATCGGCATGACCTCGGTCGTGCGCCAGGACGGCCCGCGTCTGGACGCCGTCGCCCGTGCCAACCTCTGCGGCGCTGCTGCCGCGCAACGAAAGAGCGCCTGAGATGTCGAACATGATGCGGGACAGCCAGATCATGGCGCAGATCAGGGACGAGAATCTCGGCTACATGTCCGACATGGCGCTCGAGCTGGCGCAGATGGCGGAAGACACCGGATTGGCGACGCTCGCCTATCTGTTCCGGATGGCGGCGCTGGAGGCCTCGACGGCCAACAGCGTGCTCGCCGAACCGGACGACCTTCCCCAGCAGATGACGTCGCACTAGGCGTAATCCTTCCTTGCATTCCGACGAAGTCGCACCCTCTCGCCGGCCACCGGCGAGGGGGTCATCGTTTGGGTGCGGCAGGTTGCCCCAGCCTGCACGGCAGCCTTCTTGCAGGAGCGTCTCGACCGCATGCACCCGCATGCAACAAAGTGCATGTTTGGTGTCGAATCGCTCTTGCCTCGGAACGATACTGCCATTACCCATTTTTCCGCCTTGAACAGGCAGGGGGAGCTCTTTCACTGATGGCGAACGTGTTCGAACATCGGCGCGACACCGCGTGCGCCTGAAAGAGTCTTGATGCTGCTCGTCGTCGAACAGTTCCTGAACGGATTGCAGTTCGGCCTGCTGCTGTTCCTGCTCGCCGCCGGCCTGACGCTGGTGTTCGGGATCATGGATCTCGTCAACCTGGCGCACGGCTCGCTCTACATGATGGGCGCCTATTTCGCCGCGACCTTCGCGGCGTGGACCGGCAGCTTCCTGCTCGGGGCGCTGATGGCGCTTGGGGCCACGCTGTTGCTCGGCATCGTGCTGGAGATGAGCGCGCTGCGGCATCTCTATGGCCGCGACCATCTCGACCACGTGCTGGCGACCTTCGGCCTGATCCTGTTCTTCAATGAAGCCGTGCGGCTGATCTGGGGCCCGGCCGGCCTTGCGCTGCCGCTGCCAGCTTGGCTCACGGTGCCGGTGCCGATCCTGCCCGGCATTCACTATCCCGCCTACCGGCTTGCCATCATCGTGGTGGCGCTGCTGGTGGCGCTGCTGCTCTATCTCGGCGTGATGCGCACCCGCATCGGCATGCTGATCCGCGCCGGCGCCTCCAACCGCGAGATGATCGGCGCGCTCGGCATCAACATCAAGCTGCTCTACACGCTGGTGTTCGGCTTGGGCGCCGCGCTCGCCGGCCTTGCCGGCCTGATGCAGGCGCCGATCCTCACCGTGCAGATCGGCATGGGCGAGAACATCCTGATTCTCGCCTTCGTCATCATCGTGATCGGCGGCATCGGCTCGATCCGCGGCGCGTTCCTGGCCGCGATCTTCGTCGGCATGATCGACACGCTCGGCCGCGCCTTCCTGCCCAATCTGCTGCGGCAAGTGTTGAGCGGCGCCGCGGCCTCCACCGCCGCGCCCGCGCTGTCCTCCATGCTGATCTATCTCCTCATGGCGATCGTGCTGGTGGTGCGGCCGGAGGGGCTGTTTCCGGCCAACCGTCGATGAAGTCTCTCACTGTGAGCAAGGCCGTCACGGCCCTGATGCTGGCGGGCCTCCTGCTGCTGCCGCTCTATTCGCAGCTCTCCGGCAACATCTTCATCCTGACGCTGTTCACCCGCATCATCATCCTGGCGCTGGCGGCCGCGAGCCTCAACCTCATCATGGGTTTTGGCGGCATGATGAGCTTTGGCCACGCCGCCTATCTCGGCATCGGCGGCTACGCCGTCGGCATGCTCGCCCAGGAAGGCGTCGGTTCCGGCTTCATCCAGTTTCCGGTCGCGCTCGCCGCTTCCGCGCTCTATGCGCTGGTGATCGGGGCGCTCTCGTTGCGCACCCGCGGCGTCTATTTCATCATGATCACGCTCGCCTTTGCGCAGATGGCCTATTACGTCGCCTCGGGGCTGGCGCGCTACGGCGGCGATGACGGCCTCACCGTCTACAAGCGCAGCGACTTCTCCGGGCTGATCAACCTGTCCAACCGCACGCAGTTCTATTATCTCTGCCTCGTCTGCCTCCTCGGTGTCATCTTCCTGATCTGGCGCATCGTCAATTCGCGCTTCGGCCTCGTCGTGCAGGGCCTGCGCTCCAACGAGCAGCGCATGCAGGCGATCGGCTTCCCGGCAAAGCGCTACCAGCTGGTCTGCTTCGTCATTTCAGGCACCATGTGCGGCCTCGCCGGCGCGCTGCTCGCCAACAACACCGACTTCGTCAGCCCGGCCGTGATGTACTGGACGCGCTCGGGCGATCTCATGGTGATGGTGATCCTGGGCGGCATGGGCACGCTGTTCGGCCCCGTGATGGGCGCGGTGGTGTTTTTGCTGCTGGAAGAGTTCCTGTCGCAGATCACCGAATATTGGGCGCTGATCATGGGCCCGCTGCTGCTGCTGATCGTGCTGTTCGGCCGCGGTGGCATCATGGGCATGCTGGGGAGGGCCGGCCGTGGCTGAACCCTTGCTTCGCGTCGAAAAGCTGGTGCGCCGCTTCGGCGGCATCGTTGCGACGGACAATGTCTCGCTCGACGTCGCCGCGGGCGAGCTGCACGCCATCATCGGTCCGAACGGCGCCGGCAAGACCACGCTGATCAGCCAGCTTACCGGACATCTCGAGCCGCATTCCGGAAGCGTCTCGCTGGCGGGGCGCGACATCACCTATCTGCCGGCCTATCGCCGCTGCGCGCTGGGCCTTGCGCGCTCGTTCCAGATCACCTCGCTGCTGCTCGATTTCACCGCCGCCGACAACGTCGCGCTGGCGGCGCAAGCCCATGCCGGCACCTCGTTTCGCTTCTTTGCCAATGCGCGCAAGGAGCGATCCCTGCGCGATGCCGCCCACGCCGCGCTCGATCGCGTCGGCCTGTTGCATCGTGCCGATGTCGTGGTGAACCGGCTCAGCCATGGCGAGCGCCGCGAGCTCGAGCTCGCGGTGGCGCTCGCGAGCAAGCCGAAGCTCCTGCTGCTCGACGAGCCGATGGCGGGCTTGGGGGTCACCGAATCCCAGCGCATGGTGAAGCTGCTCCAGGAGCTGCGCAAGGAAGTCTCGATCGTGCTGGTCGAGCACGACATGCCGGCGGTGTTCGCGCTTGCCGACCGCATCACGGTGCTGGTCTATGGCCGCGTCATCGCCTCGGGCGATCCGGCCGCGATCCGTGCCAACGAAGACGTCAAGCGCGCCTATCTCGGCGACCAGCACGTGGTGACGCATCATGGCTGACACGCTGCTCGAGGTCGACGGCATCGAGACCTGCTATGGCCTCTCCCAGGTGCTGTTCGGCCTGTCGCTGTCGATCAAGCCGGGCGAGATGGTCTCGCTGATGGGCCGCAACGGCATGGGCAAGACCACGACCATCCGCTCCATCATGGGCCTGACGCCGGCGCGCGCCGGCAGCATTCGTTTCGCGGGCGCCGAGGTCAGGCAGCTTCCCTCCTACAGGATCGCAAAGCTCGGCGTCGGCCTGGTCCCCGAGGGACGCCAGATCTTCCCGAACCTCACCGTGCGTGAAAACCTGGTCGCGGCCGCCGCCGACCGCTTCGGCAGCCCCAATCCCTGGACGCTGGCCGCGATCTACGTGTTGTTTCCGCGCCTCGCCGAACGCGCCGCCAACATGGGCAACCAGCTCTCCGGCGGCGAGCAGCAGATGCTCGCGATCGGCCGCGCGCTGATGACCAATCCAAAACTCCTGATCCTGGACGAAGCGACCGAAGGCCTCGCGCCGCTGATCCGCGAGGAAATCTGGAACTGCCTGTCGCTGCTCAAGAGCCGCGGACAGTCGATCCTGGTCGTCGACAAGAACGTCGACCATCTCGCTCGCATCTGCGACCGCCACACCATCATCGAGCGCGGCAAGACGGTGTGGAGCGGCACGTCCGATCAGCTGATGGCGGAACCGGATCTCCAGCACAAATATCTCGGCATCTGACGCGCGTTCCTGCCGACCGCGTGCGACGCGCAAGATTCTCTTCGAGCAAATCCAGTTTCGAATCCCTCCAAACCGCGCGCAGACCTCTTGAGCGCGCCGCCGCCAGCGGTCAAAGAAGCCGCGGCGTAAGCGGATTCGATGCGGGACTTCTACGATCAAATTGTCGGACGGCCTCAAGATGACATCGGTTCCGCACAGCCGGGCGCTTCGACAGCGCAATGGCTGGATTTTCCGGGCTGCGTGTTTGTCAGAGGCGAGTTTCGAGCCGATGCCGGCGGCTCTGCGAGCGCAGCCCCGGGTCTGTTCATCTCGGTCTCCGTTGATGGTGGCGCAGGCCGCGGCATTCTGACGCGCAGCGCTGGCTGCGAAGGGCAGATGACGGCAATTGCCGTGCGCGAGACCTGCGCAGCGGAACGCGCGGTTCATTCCGGCGAGCGTTCCGCGATCGGCCTGGCGTTTCCCCAAACCTCGATCGATGGACTTGGACTCGGCGATGAGTTTCGGGCGCTGTTTGCGAACGACGTCTCGGGCGCAGCGATCGTCTCGCTGAGGGCATCGGCGCGCATACAGGCGGTCGCGGCAGAAATGTTTTCGCCGCCGGTCACCGGCAGCGCGGCGCAATTGCTGCTGTCGGCGCATGCCGCCGAGATCGTGGTCCACGCCTTGTTCGGCGAGCGCGGCCGGATTGCCGCCGATCCCACCACCGATCTGCAGTGGACGCGGTTGCAATCGGTGAA
Organism: Bradyrhizobium sp. CIR48; assembly: GCF_014198315.1. Taxonomy (NCBI): domain Bacteria; kingdom Pseudomonadati; phylum Pseudomonadota; class Alphaproteobacteria; order Hyphomicrobiales; family Nitrobacteraceae; genus Bradyrhizobium; species Bradyrhizobium sp. CIR48. Next base: position 19,360 of record NZ_JACIHG010000024.1, on the reverse strand, counting down.
GCAGCGGATGGACGCCGATCTCGCCTATCCCTGGAGCATCGACGAACTGGCGCGGAACGCGGGGCTGAGCCGCAGGTCCTTCAACCAGAAATTCCGGATGGCATATGGCCAGAGCGCGATCGACTATCTCAGGGCTCAGCGGCTCGATGCCGCACGTGCCTTTTTGATTCACCAGCGCTTGTCCGTCACCGAAGCGGCCTATCGGGTCGGCTACGCCCATCCGGCAAATTTCGCGACGGCTTTCCGCAGGCGCTTCGGCCATTCGCCGAGCCGCTATCAGTAAACTTGAAAGCCTCCACGTGGGATCAAAGGTGATTTGCGCGCGCGCAAAGGCGGCGGCCGCTTTGATCTGGTTACACCCGGGTTGTTGAACACGGAACTCGGGGAAGACGATGAGGCGGAACGACGGGCAGACGCTCGGCTGGGAACGGTTGGTGAGAACTGGTCTGGGAGCGGCCGGTTTGGGAATGGTCCTGCAAGCGACTCCCTCGGCCGCACAGGTCTCCGGAACCAATTCGCCTTCGACGGCCGGCACATTGCCCCCGGTCACGGTGGAGGCACCGAGCCAGGCGCGTCCGCGTGCCCAATCTGTCCAGCGCGCCTCACAATCGCAGCGTGGCCGCGTCGCGACGCCGCGCAATGCCGGGTCCGGACAAGCCAGAAACGTGGACACGCGCGAGGCGGGAAGCGGCCGCGCCAATCCGTCGAGCGAGAACAGCTATGTCGCAAGCAGCAGCTCGGCGGGCACCAAGACGAACACGCCATTGCTCGAGACGCCGCAGTCGATCTCGGTCGTGACCCGCAAGGAGCTCAACGATCGCGCCGTGCAGACGCTGACGGAGGCGGTTGGCTATGAACCGGGCGTCCGCATCGATGCTTCAGGCTACGATCCGCGCTTCGACGCCATCTCGATCCGCGGCTTCGACATCACCTATAACGGCATCTATCTCGACGGCCTGCGCCTCGTCGGCGCCGGTCTCGGCGTGTTCAAGACCGAGCCCTATGGCGTCGACAGCATCACCGTGGTCCGCGGGCCGAGCTCGGCCCTCTACGGCCTCGGCTCGCCCGGCGGATTGATCGACCTGCAAAGCAAGCTGCCGACCAGCCAGCCGTTCCACGAGGTGCAGACGGTGTTCGGCGACCGCGAGCGCGTGCAGGGCAATTTCGATTTCTCGGGTCCGGTCGATCCCAACGGTCAATTTTCCTATCGATTGACCGGCGTCGTGCGCGACGCCGACGTGTTCGTGCCCGGCGGCAAGGACAATCGTGTCTATGTCGCTCCCGCCGTCACCTGGAAGCCGGACCAATCGACGACCCTCACCATTCTCGGCGCCTACCAGAAATCGAAGACGCCGGGCTCGATGTTCACCTATTCCACGGGCACCGGCACCACGACGGACATCTTCACCGGCAGTCCGTCCTACAATTCGCTCGACCAGGAGCAGGGACGCGTCGGCTATTTGTTCGAGCATGCGTTCAACAACGCCGTAACCGTTCGCCAGAAATTCCGCTATGTCGATGTCGATGCGGTCACGCGCTATGTCGGCTTTCTCGGCGCTCCCGTCGGCAATGTCGTCTCGCGCTATACCGGCTACGTCCACGACACGCTGCAATCGGCCATCATGGACAACCAGGTCGAGGCAAAGCTCTCGACCGGCCCGGTGCAGCACACGCTCCTGGTCGGCACCGACTACACGGCGTCGAAATTCAATGACAAGCAGGGATTTGGCTTCGGGGTTTCCCCCCTCAATCTGGCCGCCCCGGTCTACGCGCCGGAATCCATTCCCGATCCCGCGATCTCGTCCTCGACGCAGCAGCGGCAGACCCAATCCGGCGTGTACATTCAGGACCAGGCCAAGCTCGACCACTGGATCCTGACGCTGAGCGGCCGCAGCGACTGGGTTCGCACCACGGGCGAGGATCAGTTCGCGCTGACCCGCCAGCAGCAGTCCGAACAGGCCTATAGCGGGCGCGCCGGGCTGACCTATGTATTCGATTCCGGGGTTGCGCCTTACGTTGCCTATTCAACCTCGTTCTTTCCCAATCTCGGCGTCGATCCCACCGGCGCCTTCTTCAAGCCCACCACCGGCAAGCAGACCGAGATCGGCGTCAAATATCAGCCGCTGGGCACGAGGAGCTTCATCACTGCTGCGGTGTTCGACCTGACCCAGAGCGGGGGCCTCGTCACGACCGGGACCGGCGTCACGGTCCAGCGCGGCGAGATTCAAAGCCGCGGCTTCGAATTGCAGGCGCTGGCGAGCCTCGGCGGTGGTTTCGACATCACCTCGTCCTACACCTATCTCGACATGGTCACCAAGCAGGCCGGCGACAGCGCGCAGATCGGCAAGTTTCCGTCGGGCAATCCTCCGCACACCGCGACGCTGTGGGGCAACTATGCCCTGCCGCTGGCCGGCCCGTTTGCCGGGCTGAGCATCGGTGGCGGCGTGCGTTACATGTCCTGGAGCTTTGGTGACGATCTGAACACGTTCAAGAACAGCTCGGTGACCCTGGTTGATGCTGCGCTGAAATATGATTTTGGCCAGGCGGCGAAGGAGCTAAAGGGCCTGCAGTTCCAGGTCAACGCCAAGAACCTGTTCAATCTGCACTACACGACGTGCCAGGTCGGGTACTGCTATCGCGGCGCACCGCTGACCGTCATCGCAACGCTCGGCTATCGCTGGTGAGTATGGCGATGGTGTAGACCGGAGCCGGCCGCCGATCTCACCAATAGATCCCGTGGCGATGAAGCGCGCGGACGATTTGGGCTTCGGTGGACAGCTGGCGGCGCTTCGGCTTGGTCGTTCCGGCCGTGCTTGCCGGCGGCGGTGATGGCGTGGCTGATGCTGGTGCCGTCGTGGCCGCCGGTGCCGTCGCTGAGGTTGGTGCGGTGGTCGCAGTCTGGACGTTTGCCGGCTGCGACGGCGCCTGGGTGGTTTGCGGCGAGACCCCTGCCGCCGTGGCGGGCTGCTCAGTCGCCTGCTGGCTTGAATTGCTGGCTGCCAGGCTGAGGCTCCGCGACCCACCCGCATAGGCCTGGCTTGTGAGCAGAGACACCGTTGCGATCAGGATCAGCTTGCGCATGGAAACGCTCCTAATCTGGTCAACCCGTCTTACCTATGGGCATCCATTGAGTTTCAGCGCGCCAGACGATGCACACCGATGTTGATCAAGGTTGTCCGGCAGGACAGACGGTAGATCAGGCTGAATAATTGTTCCCACATGATCGAACTCCACTGTTGATCACATGCGGCAATCCTAGCGCAGGATTCTTTCCGTGGGTTTTCGCGGGGATGGAAAATGGCTTCGTCCGGCAGCGATGCGATGTCGTCGGAACCGGCGCGACGAAGCCGCTTCACACGGCCGTGAGCCGTACTCGCCTTGAGAGGAATCCCCAGGACAGGATGTCAAAACACCTCGAAATATTCGCGGTGCTCCCAGTCGGTCACTTCGGACAGGAAGCGGTCGATCTCGGCGTTTTTGATGTGGGTGTAATAGTCGACGAACTCCGGCCCGAACTTCTCGCGGAAGAACGGATCGTCCTTCAGCGCGCTGACCGCATCGCGCAGTGATTTCGGCAGCAGCGGCGCCTTGGTCTCGTAGGGCGTGTCGGCGGAGGGACCGGGATCGAGCCTGCGGTCGACGCCGTCGAGGCCCGAGAGGATCTGCGAGGCCATGTAGAGATAGGGATTGGCGGCGGGCTCGCCGATGCGGTTCTCCAGGCGCGTTGCGGTATCATTGGCGCCGCCGAGCACGCGGATCATCACGCCGCGATTGTCGCGGCCCCAGATCGCGCGGTCCGGCGCCAGCGAGTAGGAACGGTAACGCTTGTAGCCGTTGATGGTCGGGGTGGTGAACACCGTCGAGGCCCGGGCGTGCTCGAGCAGGCCGGCGAGGTATGAGCGGCCGAAGGCGCTGAGCGGCTCGCCGCCGTCTTTCACCATGAACAGATTCTCGCCGCTGGCGCGCGAGACGATCGACTGGTGCAGATGCCAGCCGCTCGCGAACACGTTCGGCAGTTTCGGCCGGCACATGAAGGTGGCGTGATAGCCGTGCCGCCGCGCGATCTGCTTCACGGCGCTCCGAAACAGCACCATGTTGTCGGCGGGCTCGATCCCCTTCCGCGGCGCGAAGGTGAACTCGCACTGGCTCGGCCCGAACTCGACCTCGACCGAGCGCAAGGGCAGTCCGAGCGCGACGATGTCGCGGCGCAGGATCTCCAGCACCGGCTCCATCTGATCGAAGCGCTGCTCGGTGAGATATTGATAGCCGTGGCTGAGCAGGCTCACTGATGGTGGCGTGCCCGGCTGGCCGGCGTCCTCGGGGCGCATATGCGGGTCGTCGAGCTTGAAGATGTGGAATTCGACTTCAAGACCGGCGACGAAATCGTGTCCGCGCGTGCCGAGTTCGTCCAGCGCGCGCTTGTAGAGCCCGCGCGTCGCGAACGGCACCGGGCGGCCGTCATTGAAGTAGAGGTCGCACAGCACCCAGCCCGTGGTCGGCGCCCACGGCAAGACGCGAAACGTCGTGGGGTCGGCGACCATCAGCACGTCGGCCGCGCCTTCCATCTCCTTCATGCCGAAGCCGCCGCCCGCGGTGAACACCGGGAATACCGTGCGGTGCGAGGTGTCCTTGGCCAGCATGGTGGTGGTGATGGAGCAGCCGCTCTCCAGCGAGGCGATCGCCTCGGAGGCGATGATGGTCTTGCCGCGCAAGATTCCGTGCTGGTCGGGGAAGGCGAGGCGGATGACCTCGAGATTCTTGTCCTCGACGATGCGGCGCATGCGCGTCGCCGCGTCCCTCTGCTCATCCGACCACAGCGCATGACGCGCGACGAAAGTCACTGTGCTACTCCCTCAACTGCCGTAGGGTGGGAAAAGCGAAGCGTGCCCACGCAGTCTATCATCTGAACGAAAGCATGGTGGGCACGGCGCTTTGCGCCTTTGCCCACCCTACGGGGTCCGTGCACGAACGTCACTCCGCCGCCGTCAGCCGGTGCACAGTGTCCGCGATCTCCTTCGGCACCGGTGCGGCCCAAGGTGCCCCGCGGCGGCGCTTGACGTCGACCTCCATCCAGTAGAGCTCCCACCCCTGGGTCGGCCCGATGCCGTCCATGGTGGCCGGTCCCTGGATGCTGCGTGCTCTGCTCTCGTCGAGAAACAGCATCGGCTTCTCGCCGCCGGAGACCTTCTCGATCTCCTGCCGCAGCACGCGGCGATATTGCACGATCGCCTTGTCGCTCGAGCCGAGATGCTCCTTGGTGCGGTCCTGGATCGCGCCCATCGATTCCACCGCCCATTGGTCGTGGACGTTGATGTCGGTGCCCATGCCGGTATAGGTCGCGGTCTGCTGCTCGTGCGGATCGAAGCCGTAATCGTTGGCTTTGTTCTTGCGCGAGACGTAGTCGGGCAGCTCATAGAGCTCGAGCCGCTGGTCGCGCATCTTCTGCTTGTCGACCGGGTTCGAATAGCTGGTGAAGATCGCGTACCAGTAGCAGTTCTCGTCGTCGACCGGCACGTGCCACTGCGTGATCGTCATCTCCGTGCTCATGGGAATGACGAAGCCGTGCGGGAAGAGCTGGTTGGTGACGCGCACATGGGTGCGCTCCTCGTCGATCTCGCGCAGCGCGATCAGCCGCAGGCCGTATTCGGTGTGCTCGACATTGATGATCGGGCGGTCGTATTCGCGCAGGATTTTCGTCATCGGCAGATCAGACCCGGCAGATGCGCCGCGGAACTGCTTGCCGTAGGCGGTAGAGGTGTCCTCGTCCTCGAAGAAGCGATGCAGGTAGGAGGCGTGCGCGGGATCGATGCCGACTTCGAGCGCCTGCAGCCAGTTGCAGGCCATGTGGCCCTTGAACGCAAAGGTGTGAGTATCAGGCGCGACGAAACAGTCGAGCTCCGGAAAAGCCGGCGGCTCTCCCTCGCCGAGATAGGCCCAGAGGATGCCGCTCTTCTCGACCACGGGATAGGAGCGCTGGCGGATGTTCTGGCAGAGCTTTGAGTCCTTCGGCTCGGCCGGCGTTTCGATGCACTGGCCAGTCGCGTCGAACAGCCAGCCATGGAAGGCGCAGCGCAGGCCGCCGTGCTCGAGCCGTCCGAACGCGAGGTCGGCGCCGCGATGGGCGCAGTGGCGGTCGATCAGGCCGTAGCGTCCGGTCTCGTCGCGGAATAGCACCAGGTTCTCGCCGAGCAGCCTGATGGGACGGATCGGCCTCTCGCCCTCCAGCTCATCCACCAGCGCCGCCGGCTGCCAATAGCTCCGCATCAGCTTTCCACACGGATCCTTCGGACCGGTGCGGGTGATCAGGTCGTTCTGCTCCTGGCTCATCATGGCGGTGCATCCTTGTGGAGTGGCGCTTGTTCGCCTATTGAACGAATGGGCGAATTATGACATGCCTTGGGGCAGCAGCAAGCACTATTTTGCAGGATTGTCCCGTCCCATGCCCAAGCTGAAGCGCAGTGAGAGCGACGAGCGTGCGACGGATTTCGTTGAGGCGCTCGATCGCGGCCTGCGCCTGCTGCAATGTTTCGGCAGCAATGCAGGCCCGATGACGCTGAGCGATCTCGCCCGCGCCGCAGACCTGCCGCGCGCGACCGCCCGGCGCATGCTGTTCACGCTGCAGCGCGGCGGTTTTGTCAGCGGCGATGGCAAGCTGTTCTCGCTCACGCCGCACGTGCTGACGCTGGCGGCATCTTACTTGCGTTCCAATCAGCTCGTTGCGGTGCTCCAACCCGTGCTCGATCGCGTTGCGACCGCGGCGAACGAAATCTCCTCGCTCGCGGTGCTCGACGGTGATGACGTCGTGTTCATTGCCCGAGGCAGCCCGGCGCGCGTTTTCTCGGGCGGGTTGGAGATCGGCTATCGGCTGCCTTCGTTCTGCACCTCGGTCGGCCGCGCCATGCTAGGCCAGCTCGACGATGCCGACCTTGCCGCACGCCTGAAGGCGATGATGCGCGGGGCGCTGACGCCGCAGACGCAGACCGACCCGAAGGCGCTGCTCGCGCGCATCGCCGCCGATCGCACGCAAGGCTATTCACTGGTCGACCGCGAGGCCGAGCCGCATTTCCGCTCGATCTCGGTTCCGGTGCGCCGCTACGACGACGTGATCGTCGCCGCCATCAACATGGGAGCCCATGTCGACCGCGTGCCGGCGCAGGAATTGATCGACCGGTTCCTGCCGCTGTTGCGGGAAGGCGCGGACTCCGTGCGTTCGCAACTGCTCTAGCTGTAGTCCGGGCGAGCGTCGCGATATCCTGGGAAGGATCGCAAGGCCCCGGATGTCGCTTCGCTGATCCGGGCTACAGGACTATAATGCCCGCAACGCAAGAACCCAGGGAGCACGCCATGCAACACACCATGGTTCCCAGTGATCGCGTCGAACACGTCGCCGTCTATGGGTGTGACGGCACGAAGCTCGGCACGATCGAGCGATTGATGCTCGACAAGGTCAGTGGAACGGTCGCTTACGCGGTGGTCAAGACCGGCAGGCTGCTCGGGACACATCATCATTATCCCGTGCAGTGGAGCGCGTTGAAATATGATCCGGGACGCCAGGCCTTCCAGGCCGACCTGACGCCGGAGCAATTGAGCAGCGGTCCCTGCGAATTCGATGGCGATGAGTTCGACTGGGGCGACCGCTCGCGGCCGTACCAACATCCGAACTACTGGTCGATCTAGCCAGCAAGACGGCCCGGCCGCCCGCATTCCCGGCGCGGACGCGGCTGGGCTCGAGCCGCGGCCGCCGAGCAGTCGCTGACGTGAGTCCACCTATCCGGCGAGCGGCTGTTCGCGGCCAATAGGTGCCAAAGCTCCAGAGGCCGCCCTCCGGATCGCGCGCGGCGAAATCGCGGCTGCCATAATCGGTCGTGTAGGGCTCCATCTCGATCTCTGCACCAGCGGCTTTCACCTTCGCATAGAGCGCGTCGGGATCATCAACGGCCATGTAGACGGCATCCGTCCGCCGGCCGCCGATGTCGCCCACAAGTTTGGCGTAGGCATCGTCGCGATGCGCGCCCAGCATGAGGATCGACGATCCGAACGCCAGCTCGGCGTGAACGACCGTGCCCTCGTTGCGGTACACCACGCGTTCGGCGAAGCCGAGAACGTTCTTCAGCCAGGCGATCATCGCCTCCGCATCCCTGCAGCGCATGGTGTGGTAGAGGCGCGGCGCTTCATAGCGGTTCGGCTGGTTCATGAAACTCTCCAGGTTCGGTACAAGTCGTTCGATGCAAGTGCTTGCAAGCTTGCTGTAGAGCTGACCCTAGTTCGGATCACGGCGGCCGGCTTGAACAAATGGGACTTGACCGTCTTGCGCCGTCCTGGCCGCTGTTTTGGCGCTAGCCGCCGCCATCGCGCATCAGGCGAGGATCGACGACGTCGAGCCGTGCGGCCCATCCGGTCGGCGTCTCGCCGCTGAAGATCCGGAAATCGCGCGCGAGATGTGCCTGGTCGGCATAGCCGGCGTCCGCGGCAATGGCCGCCCAGCCGCCCGTGCCGTCCGTCCGGGCCAGCGCGCAGGCTCGATGAAAGCGCAGCATCTGCGCCAGCGTTTTCGGCGCAACGCCGATCTCGTTGTGGAAACGGCGCGTGAGATGCTTGCGGCTCCAGCCGATGTCGGAGGCGATGTCGGCGATCCTGACCGCGCCCGCGCCTCGCCAGAGCATCTCCAGGGCGAAAGCAACCGCAGGCGAGGGCTCGTGCACGGCGCGGCCAAGCACGAAGTCTTCCACGATCTCGAACCGCCGTTGCCAGCCGACCGCCTCGGCGACCCTGGCGCGGAGGTTCTCGCCATCCCGTCCCAGAATGTCGTCGAGGCCGACCATACGCGCGGTCAGGTCGGGCACGGCGCCTCCGAAGAAGCGATACGCCCCGAGCGGCGTGAAATCGACCTGAACGCATTCGGCGCGGCCGTCGGATTCGATCACGACCGGCCCGGGAAACAGACCCGCCGCGAAACTCGGCTGCGCGTCGGCACGATCTGGTTGGTGTCCGAGGGCAATACGGAAGGGCGTTCCCAGATTCACCAGGAGAGGCAGCGCAAGCGGCGCGGCGTGCCGGAAGGCCGACAAGCCGAGGCCGCGCTCGCGGTAGAACGAGATGCTGGAGATCAGCCGCGCAAGGCGCGGCGAGGCCGGTCGACGGATGACATCGGCAGGTGCGTCCATCGTGCGCTACCGCTCCGCCGCTTCGCGCTCCATGTCACGGCCCGACAGATCTTCGCCCTGCATGTTGGCGTAGTCGCGCGCCATTTCGCGCATCAGGAATTTTGCGGGCACGTCGTGATAGGTGCCGCGGTCGTTGACATATTGCATGTAGGCGCGCCCCTCGCCGTCGAAGGGATGCAGCAGTGCGTCGGTATGACCGTCGAAATCGAGCGGGGCCACGCCGACCTTGGCACACAGCGTGTCGTTGAAGGTCGGCGTCGCCTTGCGCCAGGCGCCATCGACATGCACCTCCGTAAAGCCGTGCCAGGTGAAGATGTCCGTGCCCATGCTCGCGCGCAGCTTCTCTGTGGTGAGGTGGTTCTTCACGTCCGCAAAGCCGACCCGTGCGGGAATGCCGTGGACGCGGCAGGCGGCGGCATAGAGCGCGGCCTTTCCGACGCAATAGCCTTGCCCCGCGGCGAGAACGCTCGAGGCACGAAACGTCTCGGCGACACGCATGCTGACGTAGGGATTGTAGCGGATACCGTCGCGCACCGCCTTGTAGAGAACGCTCGCCTTCTCGCGCGCGCTCGCATCCGCGCGCACGGCGTCGGCCGCAAATTGCTGCACGGCCGGATGATCGCTGTCGATGTACTCGCCGGGATCGGTGTAGAGGCGGCGGATGGTATCGGGAAGGATGTCGGTCATGTCTGGAGCTTAGCAGGCGATCGCCGCGGAACTCAAATCACGCGATGCGGGTCCATGATACGCCTTCGAATTGCGTCGAGGCGCTGCCGCCCTGTCACTGCCGGTTACGCATCCAGTCGGCGAGGCCCGATATCGCCTTGTCGAGCTCCAGCCGCGCCGCCGTGTCGGTCACCGTCTCCTCCATCGCGCCGCGCATGCAGAGCATCCACGCATCGCGCTCGGCATCGCCGATGGCAAAGCCGAGGTGGCGCTGGCGCAGCCGCGGATGGCCCTTCTCGGGGGTATAGAGCCGCGGGCCACCGGTCCATTCGGTGAGATAGCGCTTCAGCACGTGCCTGATCAGGCCGAGGTCGTCCGCATGCATTGCGCGGATGATCTTCGCCTCCGGCAGCGCGTCCATGCGGTCGTAGAAGCGATCGACCAGGGCGTCGATCATGGCGCTGCCGCCGATCCGCTCGAACATGGAGGTGGTGACGTCGGTGGAGGTCATCGTGGGTCTCAATGCCTATTGATGGGCGTTAATATAGTGTTGCTAACGGTCGCGCAAAATCCTCCGCTGTCGTCCCTGCGAACGCAGGGACCCATAACCCCAGGGAGCAGTTTGGCGAAGGCTGGCCGTTTGGGATTAGCAGCCCGGATCAACCGATAGATCACGCGGTATGGGTCCCTGCGTTCGCAGGGACGACAGCAGAGCGTTTCGATGCAGCTCGCCCTACAGCGCCACACTGCGCAGGCCGAAGCTGCGGGCCTCGTTCTGCAGCACCGGACGCACCGCATCGATCAGCCGTGCGGCCGCCGCATCGACGGAGAGACCTGCCGTGTCCACCACTGCCGTCGCGCGCGAGTACAGCGGCTCGCGGCTGAGCAGGATGTTGCGCAGCTCCGCCATGGCGGAGCGGTCGTCGGCCATCGGGCGCAAATCGCCCTGGCGACGGACGCGGGCCATGTGCTCCTCGGGCTCGGCCTTCAGCCAGATCGTGTAGAACGAGGTCAGGATCTGGTCGAACGTCAAAGGCTCGGACACGATGCCGCCGCCGGTCGCCAGCACCATCAGCTCGTTGCGCGCTAGCAGCTGCTGCAGCGCCGCCTGCTCCATGCGGCGAAAACCTTCCTGGCCGTACAGCGCGATGATCTCGGCGACCGAGAGCCCGTTCTGTTGCTCGACCTCCTTGTTGAGCTCGACGAAGCTCCAGCCGACTTTCTTCGCCAGCATGCGCCCGAGCGTCGACTTGCCGGCGCCGCGCAGGCCGATCAGCGCGATGCCGCAGAACGGAGCGCGTCGCGGCGCCGAGGCGCTGCCGCCGGCGAGCAGATCTTTTGCCTGCGCGATCTGCGCAGGCGTGGCCTTGCGCAACAGGTCACGAAACATCTGCCAGTCCGGCGTCGGGTCGGCGCTGGGAAGCAGATCTTCGAGATGCGCGCCCATCGCGTCCGAGACGCGGCGCAAGAGCACGATGGAGACATTGCCCTTGCCGCTTTCGAGCTGCGCGATGTAGCGCTCCGAAATCCCCGATACCTTGGCGAGCACTTTGCGCGACATGCCGCGCAACGCGCGCATGGTGCGCACGCGCTGGCCGAGCTGTTCGAGAAAGCGGGATTCGGCGTCGGGACTGTCGGTCATGAGCCTTCTTTAAGGGATGTCTTTTTTGAAGGGTGTCCTGCGGCGCATTTTAATGAAACATAATGCCTGCTAGCATTGACAGCAAGCCGCCGCGGTGTCTTTCTATGAATTATAATTCTAAATCCGGGGGAGAAGTCCAGTGAGCGAGGGATCCTATAACGCGGTGACCTGGCTGCTCGACCGTAACGTCGAGGAGGGCCGCGGCAACAAGCTGGCCTTCGACGACACCGTCTCGCGGCTCACCTATGGCGAGCTTCAGCGCGAGAGCCGACGCGCCGCCAACATGCTGCGCCGGCTCGGCGTCCGCCGCGAGGAGCGCGTGGCGATGATCATGCTGGATACGGTCGACTTTCCGGTCGTGTTCCTGGGCGCGATCCGCGCCGGGATCGTGCCGGTGCCGCTGAACACGCTGCTGACCGCGGACCAATACGCCTACATCCTCGCCGACTGCCGCGCGCGTGTGCTGTTCGTCTCCGAGGCGCTCTACCCTGTCATCAAGGACGTGGTCGGCCGCATGCCCGATCTCGAGCATGTCGTGGTCTCCGGCGCCAAGCAGAACGGGCACAAGCAGCTCGCTGAAGAGCTTGCGGGCGAGAGCGATCAGTTCACCACCGCCGCGACGCATCCTGACGAGCCCGCGTTCTGGCTCTATTCGTCCGGCTCGACCGGCATGCCCAAGGGCGTGCGCCATATCCATTCCAATTTGCAGGCGACCGCCGACACCTACGCAAAACAGGTGCTCGGCATCCGCGAGAGCGACGTGTGTCTTTCCGCCGCAAAGCTGTTCTTCGCCTATGGCCTCGGCAACGCGCTGACCTTCCCGATGTCGGTCGGCGCCAGCGTGATCCTCAACAGCGAACGGCCGACGCCGGCGCGGATGTTCGATCTGATGAACCGCTACAGGCCGTCGATCTTCTACGGCGTGCCGACCTTGTTCGCGGCCATGCTCAACGACGAGACCATGAAGGCCGAGCGTGGCGGCGGCGCCTTGCGCATCTGCACCTCGGCCGGCGAGGCGCTGCCGGAATCCGTTGGCACCAGCTGGAAGGCGCGCTTCGGCGTCGACATTCTCGACGGCGTCGGCTCGACCGAGCTGTTGCACATTTTTCTCTCGAACGCGCCCGGCGACATCAAATATGGCTCCTCCGGCAAGCCGGTGCCGGGCTATGCGGTGCGGCTCGTCAATGAGGCCGGGCAAGATGTTGCCGACGGCGAGGTTGGTGAGCTCCTGGTCGATGCGCCCTCGGCCGGCGAGGGTTACTGGAATCAACGCCACAAGAGCCGCCGCACTTTTGAGGGACCGTGGACCCGCACCGGCGACAAATATGTTCGCGATGCAGATGGCCGCTACACCTTCTGCGGCCGCGCCGACGACATGTTCAAGGTCTCCGGCATCTGGGTCTCGCCGTTCGAGGTCGAGAGCGCGCTGATCACCCATCCCGCCGTGCTGGAGGCCGCCGTCGTGCCGGAGGCCGATCCGGAAGGATTGCTCAAGCCGAAGGCCTTCGTCGTGCTGCGCCCCGGCGCGACGACGAGCGATCTTCAGGAAATGCTGAAGGAGCACGTCAAGCAGAAGATCGGCCCGTGGAAATATCCGCGCTGGATCGACGTGGTGGAGTCCCTGCCGAAGACGGCGACGGGCAAGATCCAGCGGTTCAAGCTGCGGGAAGGGGCGAATTGAGAACGCAGACGCCGGACACGCTTGCTTACCCTCCCCTGGAGGGGGAGGGTCGCTCGCATGGAGCGAAGCGCAATGCGAAGCGGGGTGGGGTGATCTCTCCACACGGGCACCGCATCCGCTGAGAGACTGTCACCCCACCCCGTCTCACATCTCGCTGCGCTCGATGTGAGCCGACCCTCCCCCTCCAGGGGAGGGTGCAGACGGAGCGAACAGGAAGAAGACCATGACCAACCTCACCCCCACCGGCTTCCTCAGCATCGGCGGCGCCAGCCTCGAATACAAATGGCTCGCGCCTGCATCGGCCGACGCCCCCACCATCGTCATGCTGCATGAAGGGCTCGGCTCGGTTGGGCTCTGGGGCGATTTTCCCGAGAAGCTGCAGCAAGCCACCGGTGCCGGCATCTTCGCCTATTCGCGGGCAGGCTACGGCCAGTCGAGCCCGGTGACATTGCCGCGGCCGCTCGACTACATGCAGCGCGAGGCGCTCGACGTGCTGCCGAAGCTGCTCGACGCGATCGGCTTCAAGCGCGGCCTGTTGCTCGGCCATTCCGACGGCGGCTCGATCGCGACGATCTATGCCGGCGCGCATCAGGACCACCGCCTGAGCGGCCTCGTGCTGATCGCGCCGCACTTCATCGTCGAGGACATCTCGGTGAAGTCGATCGCGGAGATCAAGACCAGCTTCGAGACCACCGACCTCAAGGCCAAGCTGTCGCGCTGGCACAAGGATGTCGACAACGCCTTCTACGGCTGGAACGGCGCCTGGCTCGATCCGAAATTCCGCGATTGGGACATCTCGGAATATCTGGCCTATATCCGCGTACCGATGATGGTCCTGCAAGGTGCAGGCGACCAATATGGGACATTGCGTCAGGTCGAAATTGCGCAGGAAGAGTGTTACTGTCCGATAGATTTTAAAGTCATTTCAGACGCGGGCCATTCCCCGCATCGTGAAGCGCCGGGGGCGACGCTTGACGCGATTGAGCAATTTGCAAAAGCGGCCCTGCGCGACGATCAGGGACTCCAGGGACGCGCCGCATGACCATGCGGAGGCTCATCGATGAATGTGCCTTCACATGCGACCGGCCAATTGCCATGGCCGCAATGGGCCTATGTCCCGGGCGAGACCGGCGCCATCGAGGCCGATGACGAAACGCTTCGCTTGGCCAAGGCGCTGGTGCCCTCGGCCTTTCGCGGCTACGTGCCGGCCCGCCATCCGGCGCTGCGCTACGGGCTCGCGCTCAACGACCGCGGCTATTTCTGGGAAGCGCAGGAGGTGCTGGAGACGGTGTGGGCCGCAGCCCCGCAGAGCGGCCGCGAACGCATCCTGCTGCGCGCCTGCATCCACATCGCAAATGCCAATTTGCGCCTGCGCATGCAGAAGGCGCATTCGGCCGCGCGCCTGTTTGGCGACGCTCTGACCGAGCTGCGCGCGTTGAGCGCACGCAAGGTCGCCAGCGGCGGCGACGGTTTCGTCGAGAGCTTTCCGGTCGCGGCCCTGATGGCCCTGCTCCAGGCCAAGATCGGCCGCCCGCAGCTCGCAAAGGCCGACTGGATCGCGCTTGGCGCGATCGTGCGGTCCTGGCCGACTGCATGAAACAAAGTGCATGAGCCGGCAGTTAAGGGCTAGACGCATCCAAAAAGATGCACTATTGTGCATCTAACGCTAAACCAAAACGAGCTCAAGGGTGGCCCATGGCCGGGGAAGATCGGCGCCTCGCAGGCGGCGCGACATTCATCGATTTCCAGACCGAACCGTCCCGCTACAAGCACTGGAAGCTCGCGGTCGAGGGTGACGTCGCGACCCTGACCATGGACGTCGACGAGAACGGCGGCCTGTTCGAGGGCTACCTGCTCAAGCTCAATTCCTACGATCTCGGCGTCGACATCGAGCTGGCGGATGCGGTCCAGCGGCTGCGCTTCGAGCATCCGGAAGTGAAGGTCGTGCTGATGCGCTCGGCCAAGAACCGCGTGTTCTGCGCCGGCGCCAACATCCGCATGCTCGCGGGCTCGACCCATGCCCACAAGGTGAACTTCTGCAAGTTCACCAACGAGACCCGTAACGGCATGGAAGATTCATCCGAGAATTCCGGCCAGCGCTTCATCACGGTGGTGAACGGCTCCGCCGCCGGCGGCGGCTACGAGCTGGCGCTCGCGACCGACCACATCATCCTCGCCGACGACGGCTCGTCGGCGGTCGCGCTGCCCGAGGTGCCGCTGCTGGCGGTGCTGCCGGGCACCGGCGGTCTCACCCGCGTCGTCGACAAGCGCAAGGTGCGCCGCGATCATGCCGATTTCTTCTGCACCATCGAGGAAGGCGTCAAGGGCAAGCGCGCCGTGCAATGGCGCCTCGTCGACGAGATCGCGCCGAACTCGAAGTTAGAGGCCAAGATCGCCGAGCGTGCCAAGGAGTTCGCGGCCGCCTCGAAGCGCAAGGGCAGCGGCAAGGGCATCGCGCTGACGCAGCTCAAGCGCCTCATCGACGAGACCAGCATCCGTTACGGCTTCGTCACGGTCGATATCGACCGCACGGCCCGCATCGCCACCATCTCCATCAAGGCGCCGGAAACCGCGCCGCCCGCCGACATCGACGGCATGATGGCGCAAGGCGCCTCGTTCTGGCCGTTGCAAGTGGCGCGCGAGCTCGACGACGCCATCCTTCACCTGCGCATCAACGAGCTCGAGATCGCCATGCTGGTGTTCAAGAGCCATGGTGATCGCGCCCATGTGCTCGCGCACGACGCGTTCCTCGAAGCCAACAAGGCGCATTGGCTGGTCAACGAAATCCGCCATTACTGGAAGCGCGTGCTGAAGCGCATCGACGTCACCTCGCGCACGCTGGTGACGCTGGTCGAGCCCGGCTCCTGCTTTGCCGGCACGCTCGCCGAGCTCGTCTTCGCCGCCGACCGCTCCTACATGCTGATCGGCACGCGCCAGGGCGACAACCGCCCGCCGCCGTCGATCGAGCTCTCCGCCATGAATTTCGGCCCGTATCCGATGAGCCACGGCCTGACGCGGCTGGAGTCGCGCTTCCAGGCTGATCCGTCGGATGTGGAGCGCGCCGAAGCCACGATGGGCACCGCGCTCGACGCCGAGCAGGCCGAGGAGCTCGGCCTCGTCACCTTCGCGCTCGACGACATCGACTGGGACGACGAGGTCCGCGTGTTCCTGGAGGAGCGCGCCAGCTTCTCGCCGGACAGCCTCACCGGCATGGAAGCAAGCCTGCGCTTCGTCGGCCCGGAGACGATGGAATCGAAAATCTTCTCGCGCCTGACCGCGTGGCAGAACTGGATCTTCCAGCGCCCCAACGCGGTCGGCGAAGAAGGCGCGCTGCGCCGCTACGGCAGCGGCCAGAAGCCGAAATTCGATATGACGCGAGTCTAGCGAGTAGGGAGTGGCGAATGGCGAATAGGAGTTTCCATTCGCTACTCGCCATTCGCCATTCGCCCCTTTAACGAGCTAGTCCCCCACGGGAGGTCCACATGAACATGAACATCATGAACGTCGACTACTCGACCAAGATTCCGAACAACGTCAATCTCGCCGAAGACCGCCAGGTGCTCAAAGCACTCGAGGGCTGGCATCCCGGTTACATGGATTGGTGGAGCGACATGGGGCCGGAAGGCTTCCAGGAATCGCTGGTGTATCTGCGCACCGCCTATTCGGTCGATCCGCGCGGCTGGGCCAAGTTCGACTACGTCCGCATGCCCGACTATCGCTGGGGCATTCTGCTTGCGCCGCAGGAAGAGAACCGCGTCGTGCCGTTCGGCGAGCATTATGGCGAGCCGGCCTGGCAGGAAGTCCCGGGCGAGCATCGCGCCATGCTGCGCCGCCTGATCGTGATCCAGGGCGACACCGAGCCGGCCTCGGTCGAGCAGCAGCGTCATCTCGGCAAGACCGCGCCTTCGCTCTACGACATGCGCAACCTGTTCCAGGTCAATGTCGAGGAGGGCCGCCACCTCTGGGCGATGGTCTATCTGCTGCAGAAATATTTCGGCCGCGACGGCCGCGAGGAAGCCGATGATTTGCTGCGCCGCCGCTCCGGCGATGCTGATGCCCCGCGCATGCTGGGCGCCTTCAACGAGGCGACGCCGGACTGGCTGTCCTTCTTCATGTTCACCTATTTCACCGACCGTGACGGCAAGATGCAGCTGCACTCGCTCGCGCAGTCCGGCTTCGATCCGCTGTCGCGCACTTGCCGCTTCATGCTCACGGAAGAAGCGCACCACATGTTCGTCGGCGAGACCGGCATCACCCGCGTCGTGCAGCGCACCTGCGATGCGTTGCGCGAGGCCGGCATCACCGATCCGACCGATATCGCAAAAGTCCGCGCGCTCGGCGTGATCGACTTGCCGACCATCCAGAAGAAGCTGAACCTGCACTACACGCTGTCGCTCGATCTGTTCGGCTCGGAGGTCTCGACCAACGCAGCCAACGCCTTCAATGCCGGCATCAAGGGCCGCTATCACGAGACCCAGATCGAGGACGATCACCAGCTCAAGAACGCCACCTATCCGGTGCTGAAGTTCATCAACGGCGAGATCAAGCTGGTCGACGAGCCGGCGCTGACCGCGCTCAACATGCGCCTGCGCGACGATTACAGCCAGGATTGCGTCAAGGGCATGCTGCGCTGGAACAAGGTGATCTCGACCGCGGGCTACGACTTCAAGCTGACCCTGCCCAACGTCGCCTTCCACCGCCACATCGGCGAGTTCAAGGACGTGCATGCGACGCCCGACGGCCTCCTGATCGACGATGCCACCTGGGCGAAGCGCAAGGACGAATGGCTGCCCTCGACCGCCGACGGCGACTTCATCACCTCCCTGATGCAGCCCGTCACCGAGAGCGGCAAGTTCGCATCGTGGATCTCGCCGCCGAAGGTCGGCATCGACAACAAGCCCGGTGATTTCGAGTACGTGAAGATCGAGTCGTAGGCGTCAGGGCCGCCGCCGGCGCAACACAAATGGTGTCATCACCCGCGAAAGCGGGTGATCCAGTATTCCAGAGGCGTCAGAGATAAATCGAGAGGCCGCGGCGTACTGGATGCCCCGGTCAAGCCGGGGCATGACCGCGGAGGGTGAGGTGAGGGCGAAGTACCATTCGCCCCCTCAGCTATCCCACCGGCTCCCCTTGATCCCCGGGTTGGCGTAGACGATGCCGCCGTCCACCGCGATGGTCGCGCCCACCACGTAATCGCCCGCGCGCGAGGCTAGATAGATTGCGGCGCCCGCCATGTCCTCGTCGGTGCCGATGCGCCCCGCAGGCACGCGCGTTGCGACTTCGTCGCCATGGTCGCGCGCGGCGCGGTTCATGTCGGACTGGAACGGGCCCGGCGCAATCGCCGTGACCACGACGTGGTCGGAGATCAGCTTCACCGCCATGCGACGGGTCAAATGGATCAGCCCGGCCTTGCTCGCGGCGTAGGAATAGGTCTCCATCGGGTTGACGAAGATGCCGTCGATCGAGGCGATGTTGATCACCTTCGCCGGCCGCTCCGCGCTTGCGGCTGCGCGCAGCGGGCCGGCCAGCGCCTTGGTCAGGAAGAACGGCGCCTTGACGTTGAGGTTCATCACCTTGTCCCAGCCGCTCTCCGGGAATTCGTCGAACTCCGCGCCCCAGGCGGCACCGGCATTGTTGACGAGGATATCGAGCTTCGGCTCGCGCTTCTTGAACTCGGTTGCCAGCAGCTCGGCGCCGGCGAGCGTCGAGATGTCGATCGGCAGCGCGATGCACTCGCCGGCATATTGCGCGGTGAGCGCCTTGGCGGTCTCCTCGCACGGTCCCGCCTTGCGCGCGGTGATGTAGACCTTTGCGGCGCCGGCGCTGAGAAATCCCGCCGCGATCATTTTGCCGATGCCGCGCGAGCCGCCGGTCACCAGTGCGACGCGGCCTTTGAGCGAGAACAGATCGTTGAACATGGTGCCTCCTCCCTTGGTTGGCAATGTTTTGGGCGGGGAGGGGTGGGGAGTCAAGAAAGGCGCTGGATGCGATAGGAGTGTGGCGCGTGAGCGCTCCATCCAAGGCGGTGTCGTCCCCGCGAACGCGGGGGCCCATACCCACAAGGAGTAGTTTGGCGAAGGCTGGTCGTTCGGTAGGTCTACCGATCGCAATCGATAGATCACGCGGTGATGGGGTGGACGGCCCCCTACGGCATCAGTGTGCCAGAATGAGGTTGTCACACACCCATTCACAGGAGCCGTCCGTGAG
>NZ_JACIHG010000023.1:0-55012 GCF_014198315.1 Bradyrhizobium sp. CIR48 | reverse complement strand
GCACATATGGATGCAAGCGATCCGGTCAAACCTCACAAAGCTCTTGTGCCACGGGGGCCGTCCACATATGGGTCCCGGCGTTCGCCGGGACGACACCTAGGACGTGGCAACTACCCCTTCCTCCCCACCCTATATCCGGCCGCCGGATGCGGCGCATCGAGCCTTGCGCGGCCGGCGCCGAACAACTTCTCCCGCAGCGTGCCCTTGGCGTATTCCGACTTGTACCGTCCGCGCCGCGTCAGCTCCGGCACCAGCATGTCGGCGATATCCTCGAAATCGCCGGGCGAGATCGCAAACGCGACGTTGAGGCCGTCGACATCGGTCTTCTCGAACCAGTCCTCGATCTTGTCCGCGACCATCTCCGGCGTGCCGACCACGACAGGGCCGGCGCCGCCGATGCCGACATGCTCGATGACGTCGCGCACGGTCCAGACGCGGTCCGGATCGCCCCGGGTGACATTGTCGAGTGCGCTGCGACCGGCATCGTTCTGGACGTGACGGACCTGCTGGTCGAGCTCGTAGCCGGAGAAGTCGATGCCGGTCCAGCCCGACATCAGGGCCAGCGCGCCTTCCGGGTTGATATGCGACCGGTAGTCGGCATATTTCGCCGCAGCCTCTGCTTCCGTGTTGCCGAGGATGATCGTCATCATGTTGAACATCAGGATCTCAGCCGGATCGCGGCCGACCGCGGCGGCCTCCTGGCGGATCGCTGACACGCGCGGCCCGATGATCTTGGCCGACGGTCCCGACATGAACACGCATTCGGCATGCTTGGCCGCGAACTGCCGGCCGCGCGGCGAATGCCGGCCTGGTACAGCACCGGCGTGCGCTGGGGCGAGGGCTCGCTGAGATGGATGGTGTTGTTGATGCGGTAGTTCGCGCTCTCGTGATTGATGCGGTGAACCTTGCTGGGATCGGTGAAGATGCCGCGCTTGCGGTCGCGCAGCACGGCGTCGTCCTCCCAGCTCCCTTCCCAGAGCTTGTAGACCACCTCCATATATTCGTCCGCGATGTCGTAGCGGTCGTCATGCCCGGTCTGCTTGTCCTTGCCGGCGCCACGCGCGGCACTGTCGAGATAGCCGGTGACGACGTTCCAGCCGATCCGGCCCTCGGTGAGATGGTCCAGCGTCGACATCCGCCGCGCGAACGGATAGGGCGGCTCGAACGACAGATTGCTGGTGACGCCGAAGCCGAGGTCTTTCGTCACCGCGGCCATCGCCGAGAGCAGCAGCAGCGGCTCGTTCGACGGCGTCTGTGCTGCGTTGCGCAAGGCAGCGTCAGGACTGTTGCCGTAGACGTCGTAGACGCCGAGCACGTCGGCCAGGAACAGCCCGTCGAAACGGCCGCGCTCCAGTGTCCTGGCAAGATCGATCCAGTAGGGCAGGCGGTTATACTCGGCGGTGCGGTCGCGCGGATGAGTCCACAGGCCCGGCGACTGGTGCGCGACGCAATTCATCGCAAAGGCATTGAGCCTGATCTGCTTGGCCATGATCGTTCCCCGGCGCTCTATACTGAGCGCTCTTCGAATGGTAGATGTGCGCCCGAACTTGGCGAAGTTCTTGCATATAACCTGCGCTTGGCAAGGCCAAAATCAGCGGGCTGCCGCCCTTGGCAAGCCAGTCTCAAGAGAGCAAGAACGAATTCCCAAGAGAACTACAAGAGAAGTTCAAGAGAACTCCAAGAACTATCGACGTCCCCGCCACTTTCGAAGGGCCACCTGTCTCGGGTAGGGTCCTTTGTCTCAAAGTCTCGAAAAGCAAGTCATGACCAGAGCCGACGCCATCGCCCGCGCCCGTGAGGATTTCAAATCCGGTGCGTTCCTCGCTGAACTCGACCGCCGCGTCGCCTTCAAGACCGAAAGCCAGAATCCCTCGCGCGGCGCCGAGCTGCGCGCCTATCTGGAACAGGAGATGCAGCCGGCGTTTGCCGCGCTGGATTTTACCAGCCGCATCGTCGAGTCCCCGAGTGGCAAGTCGCCGTTCCTGTTCGCCGAGCATCACGAAAACGCCTCAGCGCCGACCGTGCTGATCTACGGCCATGGCGACGTCGTCGACGGCATGGAGGGCGAGTGGCGCGAGGGCCGCGATCCCTGGCGCACGACGGTTGCGGGCACGCGGCTCTATGGCCGCGGCACCGCCGACAACAAGGGCCAGCACAGCATCAACATGGCGGCACTCCGCGCGGTGCGCGACGCCCGTGGCGGCAAGCTCGGCTTTAACGCCAAGTTCATCGTCGAGATGGGCGAGGAGATCGGCTCGCCCGATCTGGGCAAGGTCTGCGACCTCAATCGCGACGCGCTCAAGGCCGACCTGTTCATGGCCTCCGACGGGCCGCGCCTGTCCGCCGACCGCCCGACGCTGTTCCTGGGATGCCGCGGCGGCATCCGCATTCATCTGGATGTGAACCTGCGCGATGGCGGCCACCATTCCGGCAATTGGGGCGGCGTGCTCGCCAACCCCGCGACCATTCTGGTGAATGCGATCTCGACGCTGGTCGACGGCCACGGCCGTCTCCAGCTCGACGCCCTGAAACCGCCGCGCCTCAGCAACCAGATCCGCAGCTATCTTGCCGACGTACAGGTGGTGCCGACCGAGGACGAGCCGGCGCTTGCCGAGAACTGGGGCGAGGAGGGGCTGTCGGCCGCCGAGCGGCTTTACGCCTGGAACACGCTGGAAGTGCTGGCGATGTCATCGGGCAATATCGAGAAGCCGGCCAACGCCATTCCGGGCCATGCCAATGCCGTGCTGCAACTGCGTTTCGTGGTCGGCACCGAGGTCGGCGGCCTGATCGAGGCGATCCGCGCGCATCTTGTCCAGAAGGGCTTTTCGATGGTCGAGGTGCGGGCGGCGCAGAGCTTTGCTGCATCGCGCACCGATTTCGACAGCCCCTGGATCAAATGGGCGGCGGATTCGGTGAAAGAGACCACCGGCAAGCCGCCGGCGGTCCTGCCGAACTTCGGCGGCTCGCTGCCCAACGACGTATTCTCCGAGATCCTGGGTCTGCCGACGATCTGGGTCCCGCACTCCTATCCCGGCTGCTCCCAGCATGCGCCCAATGAGCACATCCTGCTGCCATTGACGGAAGAAGCCTTGACGGTGATGGCCGGCCTGTTCTGGGATCTCGGGGAATTGCCCAAGCCGCTGACCTGAGCCCATTAACCTCTGCCGCAAGCCAGCCGAAAGTCACATTCTAATCCGGCCCAATCTGTGCTTGCATCCGGGCCGCATCATCCTGAAAGGGGACCAAAAAAGTGAAACATTTCCGTAGCATTGGGCTCGCGCTCGCCGCGACCTTCGCCGTCAGCCAGGCCGGGGCCCAGGAGCTGACAGGCACGCTGAAGAACATCAAGGACACCGGCGCCATCACGCTGGGCTTCCGCGACTCCTCGATCCCCTTCTCCTATCTCGACGACAATCAGAAGCCCGTCGGATTTGCGATGGACATCTGCTACAAGATCGTCGACGCGGTGAAGAAGGAGCTCAAGCTCGACAAGCTCGAGGTCAAGCTCAACCCGGTGACGTCGGCGACCCGTATCCCGCTGATGGCGAACGGCACCATCGACCTCGAATGCGGCTCGACCACCAACAATGCCGAGCGCCAGAAGCAGGTTGCCTTCACCAACACCCACTACCTGACCGCGAGCCGCTACGTCTTCAAGAAGTCGAGCGGCCTGAAGTCGATCGAAGACCTCAAGGGCAAGACCGTGGTCTCGACCGCGGGAACCACCAACATCAAGCAGCTGACCGAGGCCAACGTCGAGAAAAAGCTCGGCGCCAACATCATTCCGGCCAAGGACCACGCCGAAGCCTTCCTGATGGTCGAGACCGACCGCGCGGTCGCCTTCGTCATGGACGACATCCTGCTTGCGAGCCTCGTCGCCGGCTCGAAGTCGCCGGCTGACTACGTCATCTCCAAGGACGCATTCTCCAAGCCCGAGCCCTACGGCATCATGCTGCGCAAGGACGATGCCGCCTTCAAGAAGGTGGTCGATGCGGCGACCGCGGCGCTCTATACGTCCGGCGAGGCCCAGAAGATCTATGACAAGTGGTTCACCGCCAAGATCCCGCCGAAGGGCCTGAACCTCAACACGCCGATCTCGGCCGAGCTGAAGAACGAGTTCGCCAAGCCGACGGACTCGCCGAACCCGGACGACTATAAGTAAGATAACCTCGATCTTTCGATCGGGATCATGTCCGGCCACTCTTGACACAGGGGTGGCCGGACATTTGCATAGGCGGCCAGGATATCTCTGACTGGCGCGTTCGCGCGGGGGACACGTGAACTATAACTGGAACTGGGGAATCTTTTTCCAGCCGAACCCGATGGGGACGGGCACCTATCTCGACATGCTGCTGTCGGGCCTGGCGCTGACCCTGAAAACCGCGGCGCTGGCCTGGGTCATCGCGCTGATCACCGGCTCGATCGTCGGCGTCATGCGCACGCTGCCGTCGAAGGG
The DNA here is from genome assembly GCF_014198315.1 of Bradyrhizobium sp. CIR48. Taxonomy (NCBI): domain Bacteria; kingdom Pseudomonadati; phylum Pseudomonadota; class Alphaproteobacteria; order Hyphomicrobiales; family Nitrobacteraceae; genus Bradyrhizobium; species Bradyrhizobium sp. CIR48. Next base: position 50,556 of record NZ_JACIHG010000023.1, on the reverse strand, counting down.
GGCGAACTGGTTCGGCTTCGCCTATGTCGAATTCTTCCGCAACATGCCGCTGTTGGTGCAGCTGTTCCTGTGGTTCTTCGTGCTGCCGGAGCTGCTGCCGAAGGCCGCCGGCATTTGGCTCAAGCAATTGCCGAACGCGCCGTTCTGGACGGCGGCGATCGGCGTCGGCTTCTTCATGTCGGCGCGCGTGGCCGTGCAGCTGCAGGCCGGCATCGGCTCACTGCCGCGCGGGCAGAAGATGGCGGCGACCGCGCTGGGTCTGACCACCGCGCAGGGTTATCGCTATGTGCTGCTGCCGATGGCGTTCCGCATCATCCTGCCGCCGCTGACGTCGGAGTTCCTCAACACCATCAAGAACACGGCGGTCGCGATCACCATCGGCCTGCTCGAGCTGACCGGACAGGCGCGCTCGATGCAGGAATTCTCGTTCCAGGTGTTCGAGGCCTTCACCGCCGCGACCATCCTCTATCTCCTCGTCAACGCCGTCGTGGTGACCGCGATGCGCTTCCTCGAACGCTGGGTCGCGATCCCCGGCTACATCACGGGGAAATAAGCGATGTTCGGCAATCTCGATTTCGACGTCATCCGCCGCGCTCTGCCCTATCTGTTCTACGAGGGCATGACGTTCACACTGACGCTGACGGGCCTTGCAGCCCTCGGTGGCCTCGTCTTCGGCACGGCGCTCGCCCTGATGCGCCTGTCGGGCCTCAAGCTGCTCGGCCGGATCGCCGGGGTCTATGTCGACTTCATGCGCTCGCTGCCGCTGGTGCTGGTGATCTTCTGGTTCTACTTCCTGGTGCCCTATATCGGGCAGTGGCTGACCGGCGCCTCGCGTCCCATCAGCGTCGGCGCGTTCGCATCCTCGCTCATCACCTTCATCATGTTCGAGGCGGCGTACTTCTCCGAGATCATGCGCGCCGGCATCCAGTCGATCTCGCGCGGCCAGCCGGCCGCGGCCAGCGCGCTGGGGCTGACCTACGCCCAGACCATGCGCTACGTCGTGTTGCCGCAAGCCTTCCGCAACATGCTGCCGGTCCTGATCACGCAGACCATCGTGCTGTTCCAGGACACCTCGCTGGTCTACGTCCTCTCGATCACGGACTTCCTGGGAGCGGCGAGCAAGGTCGCGCAGCGCGACGGGCGCCTCGTCGAAATGTACCTGTTCGCAGCGGTCGTCTACTTCACCATTTCCTGTATCGCGTCCTTCGGCGTCCGTCGCCTCCAGGCGCGCATCGCCATCATTCGATAGAGCGTGTCGGTCATGATCGAAATCAGCCACGTCAACAAATGGTACACTCCGAGCTTCCAGGTGCTGACCGATTGCACCACCAGCGTCACCAAGGGTGAGGTCGTGGTGGTCTGCGGTCCGTCGGGCTCGGGCAAGTCGACGCTGATCAAGTGCGTCAATGCGCTGGAGCCGTTCCAGAGCGGCGACATCAGCGTCGACGGCACCAAGGTCAACGACCCCAAGACCAATCTGCCCAAGCTGCGCTCGCGCGTCGGCATGGTGTTCCAGCACTTCGAGCTGTTCCCGCACCTCAAGATCATCGACAATCTCTGCCTCGCGCAGCAGAAGGTGCTGGGCAGGTCGTCTGACAAGGCGGTGACGAAGGGCATGATGCTGCTGGATCGCGTCGGCCTGAAGGAGCAGGCGCAGAAGTTTCCCGCGCAGCTTTCCGGCGGCCAGCAGCAGCGCGTGGCGATCGCGCGCGCGCTTGCCATGGACCCGATCGTCATGCTGTTCGACGAGCCGACCTCGGCACTCGATCCCGAAATGGTCAGCGAAGTGCTCGACGTCATGGTCGATCTCGCCCATGAGGGCATGACCATGATGGTCGTCACCCACGAGATGGGGTTTGCGCGCAAGGTCGCCAACCGCGTCATCTTCATGGACCGCGGCGAGATCGTCGAGGACGCGGCGAAGGACGATTTCTTCGGCCAGCCGCGCAGCGACCGCGCGCAGAAGTTCTTGTCGAAGATTCTGTCGCATTAGCTCCCCTGTCATTCCGGGACGCGCCTCTTGGCGCGGGCCCGGAATCCATCGGGCGGCAGTACGCGAGGTAAGATGGATTCCGGGCTCATTCACTTTGCGAATGCCCCGGAATGACGGATCGAGGGTTTATCGGGCTCGCCAAATCTCCTATACCGGTGGCCAAATCCCCCTTCCCCCCAGGAGACCTGCCTTGGACCCGATCGCCTACGTCAACGGCTCATTTGTCCCGCTCTCGGACGCCAAGATCTCGGTCCTCGATCGCGGCTTCCTTTTTGCCGACGGCATCTATGAGGTCTCGGCCGTGCTCGACGGCAAGCTGGTCGACAACGCCTCGCATCTGGCGCGGCTGGAGCGCTCGGTCGGCGAGATCAGCTTGAAGCTGCCGGAGACGGTCGAGCGCATCACCGAGCTGCAGAAGGAGCTGATCGCGCGCAACAAGGTCGCCAACGGCCTGGTCTATCTCCAGGTGACGCGCGGCGCCGACAAGGGCCGCGACTTTCCGTTTCCCAAGGGCGACGTCAAGTCGAGCCTGGTGATGTTCACTTCCGAAAAGGACATCATCAACGCCGCTTCGGCGAAGACCGGCATCAACGTCATCACCGTGCCAGACATCCGCTGGGAGCGGCGCGACATCAAGAGCGTGGCCCTGCTGGCGCAGGTCTTGGCAAAGCAGGCCGCGGCCGAAGCCGGAGCCGGCGAAGCCTGGATGCTGGAAGATGGCTACGTCACCGAGGGCGGTTCGTCCTCGGCGTTCATCCTCACCAAGGACGACGTCATCGTCACCCGCAAGAACTCCAATGCGATCCTGCCGGGCTGTACCCGCAAGGCCGTGGTGGCGCTCGCCGAGGAACGTCAGCTTCGCGTCGAGGAGCGCTCGTTCACGGTGGCCGAGGCGCTCGCCGCGAAGGAGGCTTTTGCGACGTCGGCCTCGCTGTTCGTCCAGCCGGTGGTCGCGATCGACGGCAAGACCATCGGCGACGGCAAGCCCGGCCCGATGGCGACGCGCCTGCGCGAGATCTACGTGGAGTTCGCCAAGGCGACGGCGGTCTGAGCCGCGCACTCAGCTGCCGTAGGGTGGGCAAAGGCGCCCTTGCGCCGTGCCCACGTCCTCTCTCGCTTTAGCTGCAGAACGTGGGCACGCTTCCGCCTTCGCTCTACGAGCTACGGCGGACAAGTCGCTTTGCCCACCCTACGAGACCTGCGTTGAGGCGCGCGCCGCCCTTCACGCCACCGACGCCTTCACCTTCACCGGATGAACCGCACGGAACGCGATCGCGATCCTGTTCCAGGCGTTGATGGCGCCGATCAGCATGGTCAGGTTCACGGTCTCTTCCTCGGAGAACTGCGCACGGACCTGCTCGTAGACATCATCAGGCGCATGCGTCTGCGAGATCAGCGTGACCGATTCCGTCCAGGCCAGCGCGGCGCGCTCGCGATCGGTGTAAAGCGGGGATTCGCGCCAGGCATCGAGCAAATAAATGCGCTGCTCGGTCTCGCCGCGCTTGCGGGCGTCCTCGGTGTGCATGTTGATGCAAAAGGCGCAGCCGTTGATCTGTGACGCCCGGATCTTGACGAGCTCGATCAGCGATTTCTCGAGCCCCGTGGACTGGATCTGCGTCTCCAGCGCCATCAGCGCTTTGATCGTGTCCGGCGCGGCCTGATAGTAGTTCATGCGGGGTTTCATGGTCGTTCTCCTTGCTTGCTGGGTTGAGTCAGTGGGCGCCACCGGCTGAGGTCTGGCCGGGCTTCTTCAGGAACAGGACCGCGGCGAGCGCGACGATCAGTGCCATGCCGAGCAGATAAAACGTGTCGCTGAAGGCGAGAATGTACGCCTGCTTCTGCACGATATGGCCAATCGCGACATAGGCGCGATGCGCTGCATCCGCACGGTCGAGGATGCCGTGATTGACGAAAGATTGCGTGAGCTGTTCCAGCCGTGTGCGGGTGGCCTGCTCGAACACCGAGACCGACTGCATCAGCACATTGGAGTGATACTGCTCGCGCTTGGTCAGCACGGTCTGGAGCAGTGCGATGCCGACGGCGCCGCCGAGATTGCGCATCATGTTGAACAGGCCCGAGGCCGAGCCCGCGTTCTCCGGCTCGATGCCGGCGGTAGCGACCGCCGAGAGCGGCGCCATCACCAGCGCCTGGCCGATGGCGCGGACGACGTTGGGCCACAGCAGCTGGTCGGCGGCGTAATCGTTGGTCATATAGATGTTCATGAAGTTGGAAGCCGCGAACAGCACGAAGCCGACGCCGATGATGATCCGCGCATCGAACTTTTGCATCAAGCGCGGCACCAGCGGAATCAGCAGAAGTTGCGGCAATCCGGTCCAGGCCAGCACCATGCCGATCTGCTCGGAATTGTAGCCCTGGATGCGCGACAGATACTGCGGCAGGATGAAGACCGAGCCGTACAGCGCGATGCCGAGCAGGAAGTTTGCGAGCATGCCGAAGCCGAAATTGCGGCGGACGAGCAGGCGCAGGTTGAGCAGCGGCTTCTTCACCGTGAGCTCGATGATCAGGAAGGCGGTCAGCGCGACTGTCGCGATCACTGACAGCTTGACGATGAAGGGCGAGCCGAACCAGTCGTCCTTGTTGCCTTCCTCCAGCACGGTCTGCAGCGCCGATAGCCCGATCGCCATGGTGATGATGCCGGCCCAGTCGCCGTCGCGCAGCAGCGCCAGCTTCATCGGCTTGGGCTCGAGCGCGTACCAGAGCATGCCGACCATCACCGCGCCGGGGACGAGGTTGACGTAGAAGATGTACTCCCAGCCGAAATTCTCGGTGAGATAGCCGCCGATGGTCGGGCCGATCGCCGGCGCGAATGTCGCCGACAGCGCGAACAGCGCAAGGCCGACCGGCTGTTTTGCGCGCGGCAGCAGCGTGATGATCAGCGTGAACGCCATCGGAATCAGCACGCCGCCGGTAAATCCCTGCACGGCGCGCAGCACGATCATCTGCGGCAGATCCTGCGCAAGTGCACAGGCCGCCGAGAGAACCAGGAACAGGATCGCATTGGTCAGAAGATAAATCCGGATCGAGAACACCTGCGCCAGCCAGCCGGAGAGCGGGATCACCACGATCTCGGCGACCAGATAGGAGGTCGAGATCCAGCCGCCGTCGTCGATGCCGGCGCCGATCGCACCCTGGATGTCGGCGAGCGAGGCGTTGACGATCTGGATGTTCAGCACCGCCATGAAGGCGCCGAGCGTCGCGCCGATCACGGCGACCCAGGTTTTTGCGGATACGGCCGGCGTGCTCGGAGCTGCGGGGGCGGCGAGATTGGTGGCGGCGTCGAGGGTCGGTTGCAGCGTGCTCATGGAAGCCTCGTCTCTGGTACGGAGACAGGATGCGTCAGGCGAATGGTTTTGATAATCGATGAAGCTGTGGAAGGATCGTTCGGCAGGATTTGATAATCCCGCCGAGGCCTTCCGGCTTCAGCCGCCGTTCGGGCGGGATGTGTTGCCGGCGAGGCGCTTCGCCGTCTCGCGCTCGGCCAGCACCGCCTGCTTGGTGTCGACCGTCGGCACCGCCGACATGCCGGGGCGCAGCAGGCCGGTGAGGCTGTGGTCGTCGAGCACGATCTTCACCGGCACCCGCTGCACGATCTTGGTGAAATTGCCGGTGGCGTTGTCGGGCGGCAGCAGCGCGAATTCGAGCCCGCTCGCGGGCGACAGGCTGTCGACATGGCCGTGCAGGGTTCGATTGCGAAAACTGTCGACGTGCAACTCGACCGGCTGACCCGGCCGCACATGCGTGAGCTGGGTCTCCTTGAAGTTGGCGACCACGTAGACCGCATCGAGCGGCACCACCGCCATCAATTGCGTGCCGGCTTGCACGTACTGGCCGACGCGCAGCGAGCGAGCGCCGACGGTGCCCTCGACCGGCGCGGTGATCTCGGTATAGGACAGGTTCAACGCCGCCTGCTGTGCGACAGCGCGGGCCCGTTCGAGCTGGGCCGCCGCCTGGGCGCGCTGGGTGGTGAGCACGTCGATCTTGCGCTGAGCGGCAAGAAGGCCAAATTTCGCGTGCTGCAATTGCGCGCTGCTCGCGCGTAGCGCCGCGTCGGTCTGCTGCGCGCGCTGGATCGTGCCGGAGCCGGTCTTCATGAGGTCGTCGTAACGGGCGCGCTCTTCCTGCGCGAATTTCAGGTTGGCGTCGGCTGCAGTGACGTCAGCCGTGCTCTGCTCGATGATCGGCTGTTGCAGCTCGAGCTGGGCATCGATGTTGCGCACCGAGGCTTCGCCGGCGGCGACGTCGGCTTTGGCCTGGTCGAGCGCCGCCTTGAAGTCGCGATCGTCGATCTTGGCCAGCGCCTGCCCCGCCTTCACCTTTTCGTTGTCACTGACCAGCACCTTGGCGATGTAGCCGGAGATTTTTGGTGCGATGATCGTGGAGTCAGCCTTCACATAGGCATCGTCGGTTGTCTCGAGGTAGCGGCCGTTGGTCCAGTAATCGTGCCCGTAATAAACAGCGGTTGTCGTGCCCGCGAGGAACGCGAGCGCCAGCGCCGCGCGCCGCACCCCGTTCCGGGCCGGGGCAGTCGGCGGGGTCTTGGGGTTATCGGGGGTGATTTCAGTTGCCTGCTGAAAAGTCTCGGCGCGGGGCATCTCGGACATGGAAGTCTCCTATCGGCGTGCTGAGACTATTGGTCTTTCTGGGCCGGGTGATAATCGGCGAAATGCTGGAAGGATTATCCACCAGGGTTGGATAATCCGGAGGTCGCCTTGGTTATGATGTCTAGCGAACCGGAGTCGCGACTGCCCCAGAGCGATTGCCGCGCCCGTCGAGCGATTGCTGTTAACCGCACCCGGGCTGCTGCACACGAGGCTTCACACGGAGAAAGCTGATGTTTTGATAGATAATCGGGGTGAATTTCTTGCGATTATCCATCAAAAGCGGATAATCGGCGCCATGGATCGATTGACCAGCCTCGAAGTCTTCAGCCGGGTGGTAGAGACCGGCGGCTTCTCTGCAGCCGCCCGCAAGCTCAACATGTCGACCACCATGGTGAGCAATCACGTTCAGGCGCTGGAAGACCGGCTCGGGGTGAGGCTGCTTCAGCGGACCACGCGCAAGGTCAACCTCACCGAGATCGGCAAGGCCTATTACGACCGGTGCGTCCAGATCCTCGCCGACATCGAACAGGCCGACGATATCGCAGGTGAATTGCAGTCGGTGCCCCGCGGCACGCTGCGCATCCACGTCGCCACGCATATGGTGCAGTTCGTCGCGCCTGTGGTGGCAAAGCTTCTGTCGACCTATTCGGAGCTCAAGGTCGATCTGCGAATGGGCGAGGCTGACGTCGATCTCATCGAGGAAGGCTACGATGTCGCCTTGCGCATGACCTCGCCGCCGGATTCAAGCCTGATCGTCCGCAGCCTCGCCACCTGGCGTCACGTGCTGTGCTGCTCGCACGATTATCTCGAGAAGCACGGCCGGGTGCAGAAGCTCGACGAGCTCGCCGCGCATAATTGTGGCCGGCACCTGAACTATCCGTTCGGCGACGAATGGCGCTTCCTCGATCGCAAAGGCGCACCGGCCTCCGTACGCATCTCGGGCAGCTTCGTCACCAATAGCGGAGAAGCGCTGCGCAAGGTCGCACTGGAGGGGGCCGCAATCTGTCTGATGGCGGGATTTCTCATTCAGGACGACCTCGAAGCCGGCCGCCTCGTGCGCCTCTTGCCGGAATATCGGACGATCGAGCTGTCGATGAACGCGGTCTATCCGCATCGTCATCATCTGTCGGCAAAGGTCAGGACCTTCATCGACCTGCTCGCGTACCACAGCGCCGAGCAGCAAAAGCTGATCAATCCGTATTCGTGAGCCGCGCCGGCAGCGGCCGTGTCGTATGGTGGGCAAAGGCGCCTTTGCGCCGTGCCCACGATCTGTCAATTGGTAGACAGAAGACGTGGGCACGCTTCGCTTTGCCCACCCTACGAGAGCGTCAATGCGGCGGCGGCAGCCGTCCGAACAGCTTTTCAACCGACAAGCCGATCGCGAGCAGGCGGCGATCGCTTCCGGCAGGGCCATCGAGTTCAAGTCCGATCGGCAATCTGCTGGTGGCGCCGAGCGCGATCGGGATCTGGATCCCGGGAATGCCGGCATTGCTGCCGGGATCGGTGTTCTGGATGAACAGTCCGAAGTTTTCGAGGCTGCTGGAGTCGGGATTGGAGGCGATTGCGACGCGCGGCGTGGTCGGGAAAGCGATGGCGTCGAGCCGATGATCGGCGAAGGTCCTGGCATAGAGCGCCTGTAGCGCCGGTCGTGCGGTCTTGATCGCCGCGTCGTAGATCGGCCTGGCATCGAGCAGTGTATTGTCCGGACCCGGCAATTTGCGCGGGATGACGAGGCCATCATAGGTGCCCTTCACGTCGGGGCTCGCAATCTCCTTCGCCAGCGCTTCGATGGTGAGGCCTGTGCCGGTGCGGGCGAGATAGCCGACCATGTCGTCATAGGCTTCATAGAGCGCGACCGGGAAGCCGACCTGGCCGTTGAGTTCGGCGAGCTGCGGCATCTCGACCTCGACGATCGTGACGCCGTGGGCCTTCATCCGCACGATAGCGGCCTGGAAGGCGGTTTCGGTATCGGCATCGAGATTGGTCAACATCGTCTTCACGACGCCGATCCGCACCTGCTTCAGGTCGGCCGGTAGGGCCGCCTCGCCATTCGTGATGACGCGATCGAGCAGCGCGACGTCGGCCATGGTCGCGGCCATCGGGCCTGCAGTGTCGCGCGTGTGCGAGATCGGGGCGATGCCTTCCTGTGGATAGCGGCCGACGGTCGGGCGCAGCGAGGCACATCCGTTCAGCGCGGCGGGCACGCGCACCGACCCACCGGTGTCGGTGCCGAGTCCGCCTGCGACGATCCGCGCGCCGATTGCAGCGCCGGTCCCGGACGAGGAGCCGCCGGCGATCAGGGTGCGGTCATAGGCGTTGCGCACGCCGAACTCGGCGCCGGTCTTGAACGCGGTGTTGTAGCCGGAGATGCCGAAGGCCAGCTCGTGCATGCTGGTCTTGCCGATGATGATCGCGCCCGCCGCGCGCAGCTTTGCCACGACCGGCGCATCGGCCTTCGGAACGTAATCTCTGAGTGCGGGTGTGCCAGCGCTACAGCGCAGTCCCGCGACCTCGATGTTGTCCTTGATCACAAGGGGCACACCGCCGAGCGGCCTGTCCTTGTCGCCCGTCGCGTCGAATGCCGCGGCGGCCTTCAAGGCGCCGGCCTCGTCCAGCGTGACGAAGGCATTGAGATCGGCATTGGCCTTGGCGCGGGCGAGAGCCTCCGTTGTGAGCGCGGTACTCTTGACTGTACCGGCGCGGAGGGCGGCCGCGGCCTGGGTCAGGGTCAACTGGTCGAAATCCATGATGCGTCACCCGATTGGCGGGCAGCCATCAGGGCGCCCCCGGGCATAGAGGCTGAAGCCTCGCCGGCTCCGCGTCAACCGGTGGCGCGCAGCTTTGCCGGCGGCGACGGGTGGAGTTCATTGAACAGCCGCTCGACCTCGATCTTCGCCTTCGCGATCGCGGCGTCCTTGACCGGGCCGTAGCCGCGGATGTCCATCGGCGCTGCTGCGATTGCGACGAGACCTGGCAGATGTGCGGCATCGAGCCCGCCGAGGAACCGCTCGATCAAACCTTCATACCAGGCAATCAGCTCGCGCTCGGTGCGCCTTTCCCTGATATAGCCGAAGGGATCGAACCGCGTGCCGCGCAGCCCCTTCAAGCGCGCGAGCACGGCGAGTGGCATCTGGATCCATTGGCCGAAGGCGCGCTTGCGCGGACGCCCCCGTGCGTCGCGCCGCGACGGCAGGAAGGGCGGGGCGAGGTGATACTGGACGCTGAAGCCGTCCTCGAATTCGCGCTTCAGCTCGTCGAGGAATCCGCCCTGCATATGCAGGCGCGCCACCTCGTACTCGTCCTTGTAGGCCATCAGCTTGAACAGGGCGCGTGCGACGGCCTCGGTCAGGGCCTCGCTGTTCAGGACAGCTTCGGCGCGGCGGACCCTTGCGACGGTCGCCCGGTAGCGCGCCGCATAGGCGTCGTCCTGATAGGCGGTGAGGAAATCGGCCCGACGGTCGATCATCTGGTCGAGCCTCTCGGCCTTGGGCGCATCGTCCACCCTCGGCAAAAAGTCCGGATCGGCTGCGGCGACCCGGCCCCAGGCAAAGGCCTGCTTGTTGCGCTCGACGGCGACGCCGTTGAGCTCGATTGCACGCAGCAGCGCTTGCAGTGAGATCGGCACCAAACCGCGCTGCCAGGCAAAGCCCAGCATGATGATGTTGGCATAGACGGCATCGCCGAGCAGTCGTTCGGCCAGCGCATTGGCGTTGATGGTGCCGAGATTGCCCTCGCCGATGACTTGGCCGATGGCACGCAGGCGCGCGGGGGAGGCGAGATCGGCATCGCGGAAACGGACGACGTCGCCGGTCGGCATCTCCGCGGTGTTGATCGCGGCGCGCGTGCCGCGGCGGTAGGTGCCGGAGGCCTTCGGCGAGGAGCTGACGACGAGATCGCAGCCGATCAGCGCATCGGCTGCGCCCTGGTCGATACGGACCTGATGCAGCGCCGCGGGGCTCGAGGCGAGGCGGATATAGCTCAGCACGGGCCCGAATTTCTGCGCGAAGCCGGTGAAGTCGAGCACTGAGACGCCGCGGCCTTCGAGGTGCGCCGCCATGCCGATCAGCGCGCCGACAGTAATCACGCCGGTACCGCCGACGCCGGTCACCAGCAGGTCGTAAGAACGGTCGAGTGCCGCCGTCGCGGGCAACGGAAGTGTGGCGGTCCGACCAACCGCGTCGAGCTGGCTCGCGCTCTTCTTGCGACGCGTCGCGCCTTCGACGGTCACAAAACTCGGGCAGAAGCCGTTGAGGCAGGAAAAATCCTTGTTGCAGGTCGACAGGTTGATCTGGCGCTTGCGGCCGAACGGCGTCTCCTTCGGCTCGACGCTGAGGCAGTTGGATTCCACCGAGCAGTCGCCGCAACCCTCGCAGACGAGATCGTTGATATAGGCGAAGCGCTTCGGGTCGGTCATCTGCCCGCGCTTGCGCCGGCGTCGCTTCTCCGTGGCGCAGGTCTGCTGATAGATCAGGACCGAGACGCCGGGGACATCGCGCAGCTCGCGCTGCACGGCATCCATCTCCTCGCGCGGATGAAGGGTGACGCCGGCCGGCAGGTCGGCAGGCGAGAACTGTGCCGGATCATCCGACACCAGCGCGATGCGCGTCACACCTTCGGCGCGGACGCTGTGGGCGATGGCATGCACGCTGATGGGACCGTCGACCGGCTGGCCACCGGTCATCGCGACGGCGTCGTTGAACAGGATCTTGTAGGTGATGTTGGCCTTGGCGGCGATCGCCTGCCGGATCGCCATCGAGCCGGAGTGGTAATAGGTGCCTTCGCCGAGGTTCTGAAAGATGTGCTTGTGGCCGGTGAAGCGTGACGAAGCCACCCAGTTGACGCCTTCACCGCCCATCTGGATCAGTGACGAGGTCTCGCGGTCCATCCAGCTTGCCATGAAGTGACAACCGATGCCGGCCAGCGCCTTGGAGCCTTCAGGTACCTTTGTTGACGTGTTGTGCGGGCAACCCGAGCAGAAATACGGGGTGCGCGTCGCGCCCGAGACGTTGATGGTGCGTGCGGCCTCCGGCATCAGAGCGGCCGCGCGTGCGGCGAGATTGAGGCCTGGAAACATCGGATCAAGCCGGCGCGCCAACACGCCCGCCAGCGCGCGGGGCGACAATTCGCCGATCCAGGAGATCAGCCTTGCCCCGGTTTCGTCGTGCTTGCCGACCATGCGCTCCGGCTTGCTGCCAGGATAGTCGTAAAAATATTCCTTGAACTGGCTCTCGATAATGCCGCGCTTCTCCTCGACCACGAGGATCTCGCGCTTACCCTTCACAAAATCCATGGCGTCATGCAGCGCCAGCGGCCAGACCATGCCGACCTTGTAGACGTCGATGCCGATGCTGCGGCAGGCGCCTTCGTCAAGGCCCATCAGCCGCAGCGCCTCCATCAGGTCCAGATGTGCCTTGCCCGTGGTGACGATGCCGTAGGTCGCGTCCGCAATGTCGTAGATGTGACGGTCGATCGGATTGGCCTTTGCGAAGGCGTAGACCGCGTGCTTCTTCGCCTCCAGCCGCTCCTCGATCTGCGGGCCCGGCAAATCAGGCCAGCGATAATGCAGGCCGCCTGGCGGCGGCGTGAACTCCGGCGTGCGGAAGTGGCGCGGCGGCTGCAGCGCGACGGAGGCGCCCGACTCGACGATCTCCGAGATCGCCTTGAAGCCGACCCACATGCCGGAGAAGCGACTCAGTGCATAGCCATATTCGCCGAACGCGAGATACTCGCCGACGCTCGCGGGATGCAGCGTCGGCATGAACCAGCTCATGAAGGCGACGTCAGACTGGTGCGGCATCGAGGAGGAGACACAGCCATGGTCGTCGCCGGCGACCACCAGCACACCGCCATGCGGCGAGGAGCCGTAGGCATTGCCATGCTTCAGCGCATCGCCGGAGCGGTCGACGCCGGGTCCCTTGCCGTACCAGAGCCCGAACACGCCATCGACCTCGCGATCTCCCTGCGTCTCGACCTGCTGCGAGCCGAGTACCGCGGTCGCGGCGAGGTCCTCGTTCACGGCTGGCAGGAATTCGACACGGTCCCGCTTTAGCCGCTCCTGGATGCGCCAGAGCTCGAGGTCGATGCCGCCGAGCGGCGAGCCGCGATAGCCTGAGATGAAGCCGGCGGTGTTGAGCCCCGCGGCCCGATCGCGCCTGACTTGGTCGAGCGCGATGCGGACGATGGCCTGTGTGCCCGTAAGGAAGACGCGGCCGTGTTCGCGATCGTAGCGATCGGAGAGTTCGTAGGGGTCGAGTGACGGAAAGGCGTCCATGCGGACCTCCCGCGGCATCCTTGCCGGATGAGCGGAGGGTAGGCCCTGATGGTTGGTAGGTCTTACCTATCTTTCCTAGCTGCAAGCTGATTCTGGTAAATTATCCCGGATTCCGCTATCATGCGGTAGAATACACCAGATTGAGCCGATCGATGATCGAAGACCAGGACACCCGGATTCTCGCGCACCTCCAGAAGGACGGCCGCGCCACCAACCAGCAAGTGGCGGACGAGGTCGGCATGTCCACCTCTGCCTGTTGGCGCCGAGTGCGCGCGCTGGAGGAGGCCGGCATCATCCAGGGCTACGCGGCGCTGGTCGCGCGCGAGCAGGCGGGCTTTGCGATGTCAGCCATTCTCCACGTCTCACTGGAGCGGCATGACGCAAAGTTCGTCGACGAATTCGTCGCGCGGGTAACCAAGCGCCGCGAGGTGCTGGAGTGCTTTGCGACCACGGGCGACGCCGATTATCATTTGCGCGTCGTCGTGCAGGACATGGCAGCCTACAACCGATTTCTCGACGAGTTCATGTTCCGCATTCCCGGCATCCGCTATGTCCGCAGCAACGTGGTGCTCAAGGAGATCAAGTCGAGTGTGGCGTTGCCGTTTTGATTCCCGAGAGGTGCCGTAGGGTGGGCAAAGCGAAGCGTGCCCACGATCTTTCATGACGGAAAAAGATGGTGGGCACGGCGCAAGAGCGCCTTTGCCCACCCTACGGCACCGGTGCTGCGGGGCCGCTAGTGCCCCTCCCGCATAAACCTGTTCCGCAACGTCCCGACACCGGTGATGTCGATCTCCACGACGTCACCGTGCTTGATGTCGGGCGAGGCGCCGTCCGTGCCCATCCAGATCACGTCGCCGGGCCATAAGGTAAAATACTTGGTCAGCTCGACCAGGAACGGCATCACGCCGAAGATCATGTCGTTGGTCGCGAAGCGATTGGTCTCGTTGCCGTTGACCCGGACGATCGTTTCCATCTGTTCGAGATCGGCTTCGGTCTCGATCCACGGCCCCATCGGCTTGAACGTGTCGGCGTTCTTCGAGCGCCACAGGCTACGATCGGCCTTCTGCCAGCTGCGCTCGCTGACGTCGTTGCCGATGGTGTAGCCGAACACGCAATCCATCGCGTTGTCCTCCGTGAGATGCTTTACCTTCTTGCCGATGACGACGACGAGCTCGCCCTCGTAGTGGATTTTCTCCGTCGCAAAGGACGGGATCACGACCTCCTCGTCATGTGCGATCAGCGCGTTCTGGGCGCGATAGCCGATCTCGGGACGGTCAGGCACGGCCGGCACGGTGCCGGCCTTGTCGGCGGCTTCCTTCAGGTGCTTGAGGTAGTTCAAGCCGACGCAATAGAAGGTGCGGGGGATCAGTGGCAACTCGATCTTCACGTCCGACAGCGAATGCGTGCGCGAGCTGCGTTGCCATTCGTCGAAGGGATCGCCTTCGACTGCGATTACCTTGTCGTCCTCGATGATTCCCCACGAGGTCTTGCCTGCATCAGTAAATTTCAGCCAGCGCATGCCAAGTCCTCGTTGCTATTCCGCGGCATCGCGCGGCAGCACCTTCCAGGCGCCGGCCGCGGGCCGCTTCAGTCCGAGATTTTCGCGCAGCGTCTTGCCGCGATAGTCTTTTTGAAACAGTCCGCGGCGTTGCAGCTCCGGGACGACATGCTGGACGAAATCGGCGTAGGAGCCGGGCACATAGGTCGCCGCGATGACAAAGCCGTCGCAGCCGCGCTCGACAAACATCTCCTCGAGCTTGTCCGCGATCTCCTTGGGGCCGCCGACCATTGCGTCCTGCACTTGCCCGCGGCCGGAGAAAGTGACGAAGTCGCGCGCGCTCGGATTGCTCTTGCCCGAATTCTTCAGCACGCCGTCGCGGATGCCCAGAATACCCTGCATGCTCTTCAGCTCGTCAGTGGTCAGCGGCTCGTCGAGATCCTTGGAGGCGAAGTCGTAGTTGAGCGCTTCGGCAAGCAGCGACAGCGCGTCGATCTGGAGCGGCAGCTTGTTGATCAGCGCCATCCTGTCCTCGGCTTCCGCCTTGGTCGCGCCACAGACCGGCGTCGTCAAATTGCAAAGGAACATCTCATCAGGATCGCGGCCGGCCTTGGCGGCCTCGTTGCGCACGGACGCATAGCCGTCCTTGGCGCCCTGAAGATTGCGCGCGGCGGTGAAGATCACCTCGCCCCACCGCCCGGCAAAGCGCTGGCCTCGGCCCGATGCCCCGGCCTGGATGATCACGGGATGGCCTTGCTGCGAACGCGGCACGGTGAACGGCCCGCGTGACTTGAACGCCGCGCCCTTGTGGTCGAGCCGCTTCACCTTGGTCGGATCAGCAAAGCGGCCGGTCTTCTTGTCCATGATGAGCGCGCCGTCTTCCCAGGTGTCCCAATGGCCGAGCACGACCTGCATGAACTCGTCGGCCTTGTCGTAGCGGGAATCATGTTCTGGATGGGAGTCGCGCCCCATGTTGAGCGCCTCGCCGTCGTTGAGCGAGGTGACGACGTTCCAGCCGGCGCGTCCGCCGGACATGAGATCGAGCGTCGCGAAGCGGCGCGCGACGTCGAACGGTTCGTAATAAGTGGTCGAGCACGTCGCGCCCAGCCCGAGCTTCTCGGTGACCATGCCCATCGTGGTCAGCACGATCAGCGGATCCATCTTCACGCAGCGGATGCCGTATTCGACGGTATGGGCGTGGTCGTTGCCGTAGCGGTCCGGCATTGCCAGGCGGTCGTCGAAGAAGGCCATGTGGAACTTGCCGGCTTCGAGAATTCTGCCGATCTCCTGATAATAGTCCGCTGACATCGAATCGTCGCGCGAATCCGGATGCCGCCAGGAGCTCGGCAGGTTGGTGCAGTTCTGCGCCTGGAGAAAGCCGACCAGGACCATCTGTCGATTCATGCTGCTGTTCTCCTGATGCCGTCAGGCCAGATCGAGGACGGTGTCGAGCCGGTATTCCCGCGCCAGCGCGCGCAGCCTTTCCCAGGTGGCATCCTCGATCTCGATGCCGTCGCGCAGGCGCTGCTGCTCGCGCAGTCCCTCGATCTCGCCGGGATAGTAGACGCCCTTGCTGCCCTCTGACGGCGGCGTCGATTTCAGATAGCGCGCGAACTCGGCGACCTCGCGCTTGAACTCCTGCAGCGGGCGGAATGGGGCGACATTGAACACCGCCATGAAGCATCCGTCATTGTGTCGCCCCGTAGGCTCGACGCCGAAGCCGAGGCCGGTGAGCAGGCCGCACAGCACCTCGACCATCGCAGCGAGGCCGCTGCCTTTGTAGCCCTCGGTGCCGCCGAGCGGCAGCAGCGCGCCGCCCTTGCGGTATTGGGTCGGATCGGTGGTGTGCCGTCCCTCGGCATCGATGATCCAGCCCGTCGGAATCTCCTCGCCGCGCGCGACCGCGAGCTGGATCTTGCCGGCCGCGACAGCCGAAGTCGCCATATCCAGATAGAACGGCGCATCGAGATCGGACGGCACCGCGATCGAGATCGGGTTGGTGCCGAGCCGCGCTTCCTTGCCGCCGAACGGCGCCACGTGCTTCGGCGAGCGGCCGGAATCCGCCGTGGCAATCCCGATCATGCCTGCGCGCATCGCCATCAAGGGGTAGGCGGCGAGGCGGCCGACATGGCTTTGCCGGAACACGGTGCAGGCAGCGACATTCGCCGTCCTGGCTTTCTCGATCGTCAGCGCCATCGCCTTGGCGTTGACGTGGAAACCAAAGCCCCAATGGCCGTCGATCACGGTCGTGGTCGGCGATTCCTGGACCACGGTCCATTTGGCGCCGGGAACGATGTGGCCGGCCTTGATCCGGTCGATATAGGTGGGAACGGCGATCACGCCGTGGGAATCATGGCCGGCGAGATTGGCATTGACGCAGCCGACGGCGACGGCGTCGGCTTCTTCCTCGGAGGCTCCGGCGGCGCGGAGCAGGGCGGCGCTGACGCGCGTGAGGCGATCGGCCGTGACGATCGGCATGGCGTTCCCCGGGGTCTTTGCCTTGGCGGGCACTGATTGTTGGGGGCCATCGTCTCAAAGCGCGGCAGCGATATCAATCTCCCGTAAACCAATACAGGGCTGCAAATTCGTAAAGAGATCGCGCCTCTCGCTGAGGATTCGTCCCGCGCGGCGGTATTTTCGGTAGTTTACCCGGGGTCGTTCGCAGCTCGTTCACTTTGATCGATTGTTTGCAGCGCGCAATAACCACCACTTAGGCGATGGCCCCTCATAAAGTCACCCGGGAGAAATAGGCAGAAATGCCCGGGAGCTGAGATCGTGCCGACGACACTCGCGCGCACATTTGCGGCGTTGAGCGCCATCAACGAAGCGATCCTCTATGCGAAATCGCCGGACGAGCTGTACCAGAAGGTCTGCAACGCCGGGTTTTCGAGCGGGGATTTCTTGGCTGTCGCCGTGTTTCTGGTCGGAGCGGACGACCGGCGGCTCCATTTTGCGGCCGGCTGTGGCGATGACATTGCGCGGCTGCGCTCGATCGAGATCACGACGGATGCCGGCACACCCGAAGGCTCGGGCGTCGGCGGCGAGGCATTTCGCGATCAGAAACTGTGCGTCAGCAATGACTATCTGAACGACCCGCGTTCGCTGGCGTGGCGTGAGGGTGCAGCTTCCGCCGGCATCGGCGCGGCTGCGGCGCTGCCGCTGCTCTGCAACGGCAAGAGCGTCGGCGTGCTCTACGTGACCCGCCGCGAAGCCGGCTCGCTGAACGAGCAGATGGTGTCGCTGTTCGAGCGAATGTCGGCCAACATTTCCTACGCTCTGGACAATTTCGCGCGCGAAACAGCGCGGCAGACCAGCGAACGGGCGACGCGGCGGCTCAACCGCATGTTCGGCGCCATCAGCGCCACCAACGAAGCCATCCTGCGCGCCAAGACCGAGCAGGAGCTCTACCAGCTCGTTTGTGACGCCTCCGTTCATGGAGGCAAATCGCTGGCGACCGTCGTGTTGCTCCGCGAACCGGATTCGCATTGGATGAGTCCGGTCGCGTCCACCGGCCAGAACCTCGCACTGATTACCCAGGCGCGCTATTCGATTGATCCGGAGAATCCCTACGGCAAGGGACTATCCGGTGAGGTGTTCCGGACGCAGAAGGCCATCGTCGAGGACGATCTCGCCAGCCGCACCAGAGGCACGCCGTGGGAGCAGGCCAACGTCAACACTGGCGTTGCCGCCTGCGTGGTCGCGCCGCTGATCAGGCACGGTGAAAGTGTCGGCGTGCTCCTGTTCTTCATCAGCCGCTCCTGGGCCAAGGACGAGGAGATCGTCGCGCTCCTGCTGCGTATAGCGGAGAACGTCTCGTTCGCGATCGATAATTTCGGCCGCGAATCCGAGAAGGCCAAAATCGCCGCCGAAGAGGAACGGCTGGCACGCATGTATGCGGCGCTCAGCGCCACCAACGAGGCGATCCTGCGGGCGCGGTCGCGCGCCGATCTGTTCGACCTCGTCTGCGAGGCGACGGCGAAGGGCGCCAAGTTCACTTCGGCCAACATCGCCCTAGTCGACCCTCACGCCGGGCTGCTGCGCGTCGTCGCCTGTTACGGACCGAACGCCGACCACGTTCGCAACTTCAAGTTATCCATCTCCGAGCAGGTGCCGGAAGGGCGCGGACTGACCGGCACCGCGTTCCGCACGCGCCAGCCCGCCGTCAGCAACGACGTTCTCGCCGACGAGCGCATCGCGCCCTGGCACGCCAGCGCCCGCCGCAACGGGATCGCGTCCTCCGCCGCGTTGCCGCTCTTCAACGGCGACCAGGTCGAAGGCGTGTTCCTGTTCAACTCCCCGGAGTGCGGCACGTTCACACCCGAATTCGTCGAATTGCTGCGCAAGCTCCAGGCCAACGTCGCCTTCGCGCTGGAAGGCTTCGATCGCGCCGAGGAGAAGGCGCAGGTAGACAAGCAGCGCAATCGCCTGAGCGGAATGTTCGAAGCGCTCAGCGCAACCAATGAAGCGATCATGCGCGCCAAGACGCGCGAGGACCTGTTCGAGGCCGCGTGCCAGGCAGCTATTCTCGGCGACGTGTTCGCGTCGGCAACGATCGGCATCATCGACGAGGAAAACGAGCTCGTCCGCGTCGTCGCGGTAAAGGGGCGCCTGCAGCGGCAGATGGTTGGACGGACCTGCAACATTTCCGCCGACCATCCCGAAGCCAAGGGGATCATCGGCACCTCGCTCCGGACCCGCCGGCCCAGCGTCATGAACGACTATCTGAACGAGCCGCGGTCGGCATATTGGCGGGCGAAGGCGATCGAGGACGGAACGCGGGCCGCCGCCAGCTTCCCGCTTCTAAAGGCGGGTCAGGAGCCGATCGGCATCCTGCTTTTCCTCGCGCCCGAGGAGGACACATTCACGCCCGATATGGTCGAACTGCTCGGGCGCCTTGCCGAAAACGTCTCCTTCGCGCTCGACAATTTCGATCGTGCCGAGGAAAAGGCCCGCACCGAGGCGCAGAAAGAGCGCCTGACGCGCATGTTCGCGGCTCTGAGCGCGACCAACGAGGCGATCATGCGGGCGAAGTCGCGCGCCGAGCTGTTCGATCTCGTCTGTCTCGCGGCCTCGAACGGTGCCAAGTTCACGTCGACGACGATCGCGCTGGCCAGGGCCGACAGCGACCGGCTGGAGATCGTGGCGAGCGCCGGGCCATCTTCCAACACCACGCGGAACGTTCGCCTCTCCATCGACCCCGAGCGGCCCGAAGGACGCGGGATGAGCGGCACGGCGTTCCGCACGCGCCAGCCCTGCATCAGCAACGATTATCTCAATGACGATCGCGTCAGCGCATTCCACGCCGTCGTCCGCGGCGACGGCGCGCGATCTGGCGCGGCATTTCCGCTCATCGTGCACGATCAGGCCGTCGGCGTCATGATCTACATGTCGACCGAGCCGGCTACTTTCACGGCCGAATTCGTCGAGCTGTTGCAACGTCTCGCCGACAACGTGTCCTTCGCGATGGAGAATTTCGATCGCGCCGACGAGAAGAAGGAGGCGGACGAGCGGATCGAGTACCTCGCCTCGCATGACAGCTTGACGGACCTTCCGAACCGCGAGACCTTCAACGGGCTTTTGCGCGAGGCGATCGAAACTGCAGAGCGCCACGACCACTGTTTCGCGGTGCTGTTCATCGATCTCGACCGCTTCAAGGTCATCAACGATTCGCTCGGCCATGAGGCCGGCGACCTGCTCCTGCTCGAAGTCGCCAACCGCTTGCGCGGCGCGCTGCGGGAAAGCGATGTGGTGGCGCGCCTCGGCGGCGACGAGTTCGTGGTGATCCTCGACCAGTGCGGCGAGATCGACGACGTCCAGTGCATCGCGACCGGGCTGCTCGCGGCACTCGCCGAGCCCATGGAGCTCGCCGGACACGAGTGCCACACCACGGCCTCGATCGGTATCGCGATGTATCCGGCCAACGGCTCCGATGCGCAGACACTGACCAAGAACGCCGACATGGCGATGTACCTGGCCAAGGAGGACGGCAAGAACGGCTACCGCTTCTTCTCCAAGGAGGTGAAGACGCAGTCGATCGAGCGGCTGTCGCTGGAGAGCGCGCTGCGCCGTGCGCTGGAGCGCGAGCAGTTCTCTTTGAACTACCAGCCCAAGGTGGACATGGAGACCGGCCAGATCACCGGCGTCGAAGCCCTGCTGCGCTGGACGCATCCCGATCTCGGCAACATCTCGCCGGCTCAGTTCATTCCGCTAGCCGAGGAAACCGGCCTGATCGTGCCGATCGGCCGCTGGGTGCTCAACGAGGCCTGCGCGCAGGCCATGGCCTGGCAGCGCCGCGGCCTGTTGCCGTTGTCGATGGCGGTCAATTTGTCGCCGCGGCAGTTCGCCGACGAGCATCTGTTGCAGGACGTCGACGAGGCGCTGGCGGCCAGCGGCATGTCGCCGGTGCTGCTCCAGCTCGAAGTCACCGAGAGCATGATGATGCGCAACGTCGGCCGCGCGCTCAAGGTGCTCGATGCCATCCAGAGCCGCGGCATCCGCCTCGCCATCGACGATTTCGGCACCGGCTATTCGTCGATGTCGCTGATGAAGCACTTCCCGATCGACACCATCAAGATCGACCGCTCCTTCGTGCGCGACCTGCCGCAGGATTCCGAGGACCAGGCGATCGCGCAGGCCATCATCAGCATGGGCAAAGCGCTCGGCATGACCGTCGTCGCCGAAGGCGTCGAGAACGTCGAGCAGGAGGCATTCCTGCGCACCCATGGCTGCGACGAGATGCAGGGCTTCCTGATCTCGAAGCCGCTGCCGGCCAAGCAGATGGCCGAGCTGCTGCGGCCGATGGTCCTGCCTGTCGCCCCGCCGCTCCAGCCGGAGCCGGACGTTGCCGCTACTGAAGCTGCGGCGTCACGGCTGAAACGCGCTGTCGTCTGACGGCTGCGGGTGCAGCTCGCGGACGTCGTGCTCCCCGACCTCGGCCTTGCTCGGAAAATCCTGAGGCCCCGTCAGCGATGTCTGCTCGACGAACAGCGCGAGAATCGCGTGCGCGCCCTCGGCGAAGCTCGCACCCTCGTTCAAACCGAGTTCGGCGCACCATGGGCAACTCATCTGCTCCTGGTCGTCGAACACCGCCATGGCAGGTCCCCACCACCAGGCGGGCGCGGGCGAGCGCTCGTCCGCAGGCACAATGTGCCAGCGGGCAAACTCCTCTATCACGCGCTCGAACTCCAGGCGGGCGGCCTGATGCATTCGTTCCATGCTCCCAGGGATCCGCGACCGATGACAGGCCTTCGCGCCGAAATGATCGTGACCTGATGCTCGGAAAAATTGGCTCGCTCAATCGGCCGAGCATGCATGCCGGCATCGTCGCCGGCAGCGAAGGCCCAGTCTAGCCGTTCACGCCTCCGTCGAGCAAGGCGCGGGCGCCCCGATTGCCTAACGCGGTCTGAACGGATGCGCCTTCTGGTGCCAGGCCCAGGCGGTGCGGATGACCGTCGCCAGGTCGGAATGGCCAGGCACGAAGTTCAGCACCTTTCGCGCAGCGGAAGGATCGGCGACCAGATAAGTGGGATCGCCGGCGCGGCGCGGCTTGACGGTGTGCGGCACCTCGCGGCCGGTCTCCTGCCTGATCGCGTTCAGGATCTCGCGCACGGAAAAGCCGGAACCGGTGCCGAGGTTGAAGCTGCCGCCGGCATGCCCCTCTTCCAGCAGCTTCAGGGCCGCGACATGCGCCGCGGCGAGGTCGGTGACGTGGATGTAGTCGCGGATCGCGGTTCCGTCGGGCGTGTCGTAGTCGTCGCCGAACACCGCGAAGTCGACATGGCCCTGCAGCGCCATCATGGCGCGGGGAATGAGGTGGGTTTCATTGTCGCGCAACTCGCCGATGCCGCCGGCCGGATCGGCGCCGCTGGCGTTGAAATAGCGCAGGCAGAACGCGCCGAAGCCATAGGCCGAGCGATAATCGGCGAGCATCCGCTCGATCATCAATTTCGATGCGCCGTAGGGATTGATCGGCATGCAGGGAAAGTCTTCCGGCAGCTCCTTGGAATCGGCATTGCCGTAGACGGCGCCGGTCGAGGAGAACACGATGCGATGGCAGCCTGCGTTGCGCATCGCCTGCAACAGCGACAGCGTGCCCTGAACGTTGTTGATGTAGTATTTCTGCGGATCGGTCATGGACTCGCCGACCAGGCTCGCTGCCGCGAAATGCATCACCGCCGTGATTTTGTGGTCGGCGAAGGCGCGTGCCAGCGCCGTGCCGTCGAGCAGATCGCCCGTCACCAGGGGGCCGGCAACGAAGCTGCGATGACCTGTCGAGAGATTGTCATAAACGACGGGCTGGTAGCCGGCGGCGGTCAATGCGCGGCAGGCATGCGAGCCAATATAGCCCGCGCCCCCGGTGACGAGGACGGTCGGTCGGTCGGTCATATCGTCTTCTGCTCTTCTCTTAGCGGAGGGGCCGGTTGCGGCTGAAGAGAAGATAGAGCGCGCGGGGGTTGGTGGTCAAATAGCGCCAGAACAGGCGGCGCGGCTCGAGCAAGGTGCGCCAGGCCCATTCGAGTCCGATCTTCTGCATCCATTGCGGCGCGCGGGAACGGCTGCCCGACAAAAAGTTGAACAGGCCGCCTGATGTCTTGATAACGCCAACATTGGTCAGGTACGGCGTGAATTCCTCCACGAATGCCTGCTCGTTGGGCACGCCGAGCGCGACCCACAGATAGTCCGGCGCAAGCGCGTTGATCTCCTCGACCTTGGCGCGCAGCGCCTCGCCTCGCAGATAGCCGTGGCTGCGTCCGATGATCTTGAGGTTCGGATACATCTTCTGGACGTTCTCGACCGCCACGATGTTTTCGGCCTCGCTGGCGCCGAACATGTAGAAAGTGCGGCCGACCGCTTCCGCCTTGCGCGCGACGACGTGGAACAGGTCCGTGGTCGCGACGCGCTCGGGCAGGGGAAACCAGGATTGCAGCTTTGATGCCGCCACCAGCGGCTGGCCGTCGGCGTTGATCAGGTCGGCGGCGCGGAACAGGCGCTCGGTCTGCGGTTCCGTCGAGCAGCGCGCCAGCACCTCGCCGTTGGCCGAGGTCAGGAACAACGGACGGCCGATGCGATTGTCGGGATCGGTCGCTTCGATCATGAAATCGGCGGTCGCTTCCAGATCGATCGCGGCCATGCGGAGCCCGCCGACGGTGATTCGCGGCACGTCGGCCGTTGCTGCCCGTCCGTCGAGGTTGACGCGACGCTCAAGCATATTGTCTGCCTCGCTGGCGCGTTTGGATTGCAGGGGTGAGCTCGTCCAGCACGACGCCGACGAGCTTGCGCTCGGCGCGGCCCAGCGCGGTCAGGATCTCTTCCAGGCTGTCGTTGATGTCGAGGCTGGTCGGCAGCACCGCCACCAGCGCGTCGGTGTCGTCCAGCAGCTTGCGGCCGCCGGCAAGAAGCGGCATCACGGGGCCGTCGAGGATCACGAGGTCATAGCCGCCCGCGGCGCGCGCCTGCGCAATCGCCTTGCGGATCGCATCGGTGGCCTTGCCGGCGTCGCCCTCGCCGGCCGGCAGCACCGAAATGCCGTTGACCGTCCTGATCTCGCGTGCGGCCTTGCTGCCGATCGAGAGCCAGCCGAGCCTGCTCGGTTCGTTCCTGCCGGGGCGGCTGACCTTGTTCGAGAGTGCGTGGGCCTGATGGTCGGCATCGATCATCAGCACGCGGGCGCCGTCGCGCGCAGCCGCAAGCGCGAAATTCAGCGCGATCACGCTGCGTCCGGTGGTGTCGCCGGCGCCGACGAGCGCGATGACCGGCATCGCCTTGTCGCCGGCGCGCCGGGCCACGGCAGTGCGCATATCGCGCCAGGCGTTGAGCAGCTTCGTCAGCGGAAAGCCGGGCCGCAATGTCGGCCAGCCCAGCCGGGTAAGGTCGACGCCGCCGCCGGTGGCGAGAATGGCTCCGAGCGTGTGGATGACGTCGGCCTCCTGGAGGCGCGCGATCAGCGGCTTTTCGATCAGGGGCTTTTCGACCATCGCAGGCTGCAGCGATGGCGCGGCAAGTTCTGGCAGGGCCTGCGCCACTTCCTGAGGTCGCGAGACCTGAGGAGATTGCGGAGCTGCCGGAGCCGGCAATACCTCGGGAGCGCGCGTTCTCTCCGGCGCCGGCTCGCGCTCACGGCGGACTGGCGCAGGCGCCGGCGCGCCGACGAGCAGGAGTTCGACCGCGGCGAACCAGCTTGACGCCGCGAGCGCGCCGAAGATGAAGCCGATCATGGCGAACAGGCTCATCGCGGGCGGGAACGAGCGCCGCTGCGGCACCGTCGCTTCGCCGATGACGCGGGCCGCCGAAGTGTTCAGCGTCTCCTGCTCTTCGGTCTCGCGCGAGCGCTTGAGGAAGGATTGATAGACGTCGCGGCTGGCATCGGCCTCGCGCTCGAGCTCGCGCAGGCGGACGGCGGCCTGGCTGAGCTGCACGCTCTGCCGCTTCTGCGCCTCCATGGCCCGGTTGAGCGAGGCCTCATAGTCGCGGGCGCGCGTCAGATCGTTCTTGGCCGACTGGGCGAAGCGATCGATCTCCTCGCTGATGGTGCGCTTGAGATCCTCGACCTGCTTCTCGGTCTGGCGCAGTGCCGGATGGCGCGGCCCGAGCTCGCCGGCCTGCTCAGCATATTTCTTGCGTGCATCGGCATATTGCGCGCGCAGGTTCGCGATCGTCGGCGATTGCAGCGCCTCCGGGATCGCGCCGGCGTCGGCCGCGGTACGGCGGCTCGCCTCGATCTGGTCGAGCCGCGCCTGGGCATCCATCGTCGCGGCGCGGGCCGCGGAAAGCCGCTGGTTGCTGGCGGAAAGCTGCTGATCGCTGATCAGCGCATCCTGGGTGCCGACGAAATTGTTCTGGGCCTTGTAGGTGGCGAGCGCGGTCTCGGCGTTGCGCAGCCGCTCGCGCAGCTCCTTGAGGCGGCCGGAGAGATCGTTGGTGGCGCGCCGTGCGGCCGAAGCCTGCGAGTTGCGGGACTCGGCGAGATAGGCATTGGTCAGCGTGTTGGCGAGCGTCGCCGCCTTCGCCGGATCCGTCGACCAGACCTCGATGTCGACGATGAAGCTCTTTTCGGTCTTGCGGATCGTGATGTGCCTGTTCAGCGCCTCGAGCGCCGCAAGCTGCACCTCCTTGTTGTCCGCAGCGGAGGGAGCGCGGGGCTGCAGACCGATCAGGCCGAGCAGCGACGACATCAGGCTCTGGCCGTCGCTGCCGCCGCCGAATTCCGGGTCCTTGTCGAGACCCGTCTGCTGGATCACCTTGAGCAGTACGCTGTTGGAGGTGATCAGCCGCGCCTGGCTCTCCACCACCATGGCCATGCCGGAGACGTCCTGCGCGCGCGGCGTGAGCTCGCGATCGACGAGCTGAAGCTCGCGCGGATCGACATAGAGCTGGGCGGTGGCGGTGTAGCGGGGCGTCAAGCTCTTGCCCACGGTAACGGCGAGCGTTGCACCGAGCAGGGCAGCCGCGGTAATCGCGATCTTGTGTCGCCAGAGCAAATTGGCGAGCTCCAGCACGTTGAAGCCGGCCTGGGGCCTCTGTTGCGGCGACTCCGGTCTGGCCCGATCTATCGGCTGGTTATAGTCAAGCATGATCCCCAGCTTTCATTCCAAATGCCGCAGGCTGAGGGGCTACTCTTCGCTCTACGCCATGCACCCGGGATATAGGTGCCCAATCAACGCAACAGGGAAAATTAACCATACTCATTGAGGGACTATTCACCGAAATGGCAAACAAAGCGTTTAAGCGCATGCCACTCCGCAGTGCGTCCTCGTGACGCCAGCGATGCCGGGGCTCCCTGGAGATTAACGGTTCGTTACCGCGCGCGGCATGGCTGCGAGGCTCCGCTTGTTCCGCAATGGGCCGCGCGCGCGCCATGATCGTCAGCTCTTCCGCAGGATGACGTGATAGTCGCCGCGACGGACGTCGGTCCCGCGCGAAAGCATGGTATTCAACACGGCGGCGCCGGCGTCCACGAGCGCCGCGAACAGCGGCTTGCTCCGGCGCATCTCGGGATAGCGCGGACTCTCGACCTCGCGGCGGTAGATCATCTCAAGGCCGTTGGCGGCCGCGAAGGCTTCGAGCCGGGGCAGCGTCACCAGCGGATGGAAGAAGGTCGGGAACGGTGGCTCACCGGGCATGCCGGCATCCTTGATGCCGCGGATGTGCCGGTAGAACCAGACGTGAAACCAGTGCGGCGAATATTTGGTGACGACGCCGGAGAGCGAGCGGGGATTGGGCGCGCCGATCAGGATCAGGCCGCCGCGCTTGAGCGCATCGCGGAAGTTCAGGAGCGCGGCGTCGACGTGGGGCAGATGCTCGATCACGTTGTAGCAGATCACGAGATCGAAGGTCTCGCGCTCGAAGCGGTAGGTCTGCACGTCGCCGAGGATAGCCTCGTCCGCGTAGGTGTTGTTGCGGACTTGGTCCTCGTCGATGTCGACGACGGTGACCTTGCTGCGTCCAGGCAATTCCGGCGGCAGGACGCTGCACGAGCCGCCGCCGGCTTCATAGATGGCGAGCTGGCCTTGCGGCAGTTCGCGCCGCAGCACGTCGTGAACGGCGAGCAGGCTGTCGCGCGCTTCGCCCGGGACGAGATCGTGAAGTGCCTGGACGGGGGCCGCGGCCGCGGGGATCCGGATCGCCGTGGCTGTCGCAAAATCGATCGTGGCTGGCTTGTTCATATTTTCTGACCGCGCTTGTTCTATTCAAATTTACAGGAAAAATATCGCGAGCCCGAAGAGCAAATCTGATGCCGCGCCGTCTCACCGGTCGCAGTGCTTACGGTCGGGTTAATGCGCATGCGCATTAACTACGGCATTGTTCATGTTGGGTCTTCGTCGGCGCGTGGACCGCGAATTGCAGTACCACGTGCGCATGATTTCGCGGGAGAAACAGGCGAAAGCGGTTAAACGCATGATGTTGTCTTGGGACGGCCGGGAGACTGGCGTGAGGCGCAGGCACGCGCCATCAACTGGCCGTTCGTTTTGGGACGCATCTGTCCCGCGACGATGTGCCGTCGCGGGACGTACGAATGAAGCAGGGCTTTTTCAATATATCTCGGACATCTAGAACGGCATGACATTGATCCCGACAGACCTGTCTGCCACGCGTATCGCGGATGCCGTGCGCGATCCCAACCGGGAGATCGTGGCGAGCTCCGCGGTCATCGACCTGTCGGTCGGTATCGTCGTCTGCATTCCCTGCTTCCGCCGTCCGCAGCATCTGCGGTTGACGCTGGAGTCGCTGGCGAACCAGCGGACCCCGCGTTCATTTGCCGTCGTCATGGTCGAGAACGATGCCGCGCAGCGCGAGAGCGCGCCGGTTGCCGCGGAGTTTCTGGCCGCCGGCAGGCTGCAGGGCGTCTGCCTCGTCGAGAAGCGGCAGGGCAATTGCCAGGCGATCAATGCTGCGTTCGAGACGGCGCAGGCACTGTTTCCTGCCGCAACCCGCTTCCTGATGATCGACGACGACGAGATCGCGTCAAGCGACTGGCTCGAACTGATGGTCCGCACCGCGGAGGCGACCGGCGCCGACGTGGTCGGCGGGCCGGTGCTGCCGGTGTTCGACGACGACAGCAAGCCGTGGCTGTCGCGTCATCCCGCCTTCTGTCCCGCCTACGACTATTCCGGCGCGGTGCCGCTGATCTATGGCTGCGGCAATTGTCTGATCACGCGCGCGGCCTTCGAGCGGTTCGACCGTCCCGCCTTCGACCTGCGCTTCAATTTCCTCGGCGGCGGCGATTGCGATTTCTTCGTGCGGTGCCGTGATGCCGGCATGATCTTCCACTGGACGGCGGAGGCCGTCATCACCGAGACCGTGCCGCAAAGCCGCACCAGCCTCGGCTGGATCGCCAAGCGTGGCCTGCGCATCGGCGCGATCAATTATCGCGTGCAGTACAAGGCCGCGCAGAGCGCGGCGGCGCGGGCGCGGGTGTTCGTACAGATGCTCGGACGGTTGCCGCTCTCGCTGGTTCGGTCCGCAGGTCTGCTGACGTCGTCGAAGGCCGTCGTCGCGATGCACCCCGTGATGGTCGCGTTCGGCTCGATGCTCGCCGCGTTCGGGATCGAGCCGAAGCCCTACGAGGCCTCGAAGATCGTGTCGTGACGATCAGATGCCGAAGCGGGCGAGGGCAGTCCTGGCCGCGGCGCGCGGCAACGCCTTGAGCGAGCGGCGGCCGACCATTCCAAGATAGCCAAAAGCCTGGCGATATCGGCCGAAACGGACCGCCTGCATCGCCGAGTAGGTGATGAGATGAAGTTCGGCGGCGAGGCGCAGTCCGGCCGCCGTGCCCTCGGGCAGACGTGCCAGGATCAGCCCGTCGTCGAATACCCGCGCGATGGCAGGGAAGAAATCCTTGGGCGTCCGCACCGCGGCGTTCATGGTGTTGGCGGTGTGCAGGCGATAATCGAGCAGCAGTTTTGGCGCGAATTCGAACTCGCCGATCGCCGCCAGGCGGCACCAGCAATGCCAGTCCTCGCAATATCTCAAGGACGTATCAAAGCCGCCGATGGCCCGGAAAGCTTCCGCGCGCGCGAGCGCGATGCCGCCATTGACGATGAAATTGCCGGCGGCGAGCCGCGTCAGCACGTCGCCGGACGGCTTCCGGCGCCCCTTCAGCAGGCCGCGCCGGCCGATCTGATGTCCTTCGCTGTCGATCGTGTTGTAATCGCCATAGACGAGCACCGCCCGCGGAGCCGCGCGTACCGCCTCCAGCAGCGCCGCCACTGCGCCAGAGCGAAGGCGGTCATCGGCATCGAGGAAGAGCAGCCAGTCGCCGCGGGCATATCGCGCACCGAGATTGCGCGCTGCCGACACACCGGCGGAATCATTCGTGATCAGGTGCAGCCGCGGATCGCGAATGCCGCGGACGATGGCGGCGGTGTTGTCGGTCGAGCCGTCGTCCACGACGATGACTTCGCCCACCTCGCCCTGCGCCAGTGCGCTGGTGAGGGTTTCGCCGACATAGGCCGCAACGTTCTTGGCGGGAATGACGACGGACACCGACCAGGTCGAGCTCGACGGCAGCGGCTGGCGTGCCGCCGGAACGACGCGTCTGGTGGCCGGCAAATCGAGGACGTCTTCGGCGGTGATCTGAGCCACGGCTCGCCTTTAAGAGTCTGTTAACCAGGACGCGTGCGCTGAATGGATGATGCGATCGATCGCAACGTGGGCAGGCCCCGCGAATGATACTCGCATTACAGCCAGATCGTTGCCGTGAAGCCGTGTGTGGCGCTGGTTTCGTCAATTAGCGTTAAGCCGCTGGCATTAAGCCTGTGGCAAATTTGGAAGAGTGCGACCGCCGGTCCCATGCGAGAATGCGCATCCGGCTGCCGCGGATGGAATCCAGTGCCCGCAAAGACATTCGAACACGACCCAGATGCGATGATCCTCAACCTCTTCTATGAGGACAAGGACGATCGCTGGTTTCCCGGCGACCGGCATCTGCGACGCATGGCGCGCCGGTTGCTGCTCGGCGAGCCGCGCATGAGCGGTCAGCTTCGCGTGTTCCTCAATCTCTGTGCGGGGCTCGATCGGCTCGGCATCCGCTACCGCGTCAACGATTACGGCTACATCGCGCGGCATCCCGACGAGCTCGCCTGCATCGTCGGCCGCACCTTCCTGCTCGACAAATTCGCGTGGAAGAATCCGATCCTGCTCGGCGTCGCCGCCCATAATCATCCGCTGGACGACCTCGATCTGTTCAAGCGCCTGCCGGTGAAGAAGGTCGTGGTGCCCGGGCCCTGGTACGTCGACATGTACCGGCCGTATTGGCCCGAGACGGAGGCCTGGCCGGTCGGTATCGATACCGATCTCTGGGTGCCGTCGCACGCCTCGCAGAAGGCGGTCGACGTGCTGATCTACGACAAGGTCCACTGGGACCGCGAGCGCTATGCGCCGGAGTTGATCGAACCCGTCCGCGCCCGTCTGCGAAAAGAGGGCCGCTCGTTCACGGAGCTGCGTTATGGCAGCTACAAGGAAGAAGATTATCAGGCGGCGCTGGCGGCCTCGCGCGCGATGATCTTCCTGTGTCAGAACGAGAGCCAGGGCATCGCCTATCAGCAGGCCTTGTCTTGCGGCGTGCCGGTATTCGCCTGGGATCCGGGCGGCCCGTGGCGAGACCCCGATTACTATCCGCACCGCGTGCAGTTCGCGCCCGTGTCGTCGGTGCCGTATTGGGATGAGCGCTGCGGGGCCAAATTCGTCGACGTCGCGGGATTCGAGGCGGGGTGGGACAATTTCTGGGAAGGGTGTGCCGCGGGCGCGTTCGATCCGCGCGGCTATATCCTGGACAGTCTCACGCTGGAGCAACGGGCGCTGCAATATTACGAGATTGCGCGGAGCATCGTGCGGCAGCCGGTGGCGCAGACTTCCGAAAGGCCTGGTGACGGACGCTCAATGGGCTTGAGCCAGGACCTCGAACTTCACCGGCGTCACCAAGTGTCTTGAGCCGTGGACCGCAGTATGGACCGCAGCGCCGCCGACATGACTGACCTCGAGGCCCGATCGTTGGGCCGCGTCCTGCGCGACGGCCTGGCGGAGCTCAATGCCGTGCAGGCGGCGCGCTGCCTCGTCGCCGTCGCCTCGCTGCTGCTGGTGCTGGTGACGCTCGATCCGTTCCCGGACCTGCGCAATCCCGATGTCACCACCGTCGTCGGCGGACGAATGGCGCTGGCCTATGTTTCCTGGGGACTGCTCGCTGCGGTCGCTGTGCTGCTCGTCGCCACCACCGATGCGCCCGCGCTGAAGACTCTGGTGACGCCGCTTCACCTCTGCCTCGTGGGCTGGCTGGTGATCAACATTGTCCTCTCTGAAAGCCGCGGCGTTTCGATCCAGCGCTTCGTGCTCGCCGCCAGCGTGACGTCGCTCGCCGTCCTGCTGCCATTGCTGCCGCCGACGCAGCGCAGCTTCAACCTGTGCCTGGGCGCTGCCGCGCTGGTGCTGCTCGCGCTCTGCTATCTCGGCGTCATCCTCGCGCCGCAATATTCGATCCACACCGGGCTTGATATTGGCGAGCCGCAGCTTGCCGGCGACTGGCGCGGCAGTTTTGGCCACAAGAACATCGCCTCACCCGTGATGACCATCCTGGTCTATGTCGGCATCTACCTGACCGCCGTCGGCTCGTTCGTGATGGGACCGGCGATCGCCGCGCTGGCCGGCATCTTCCTGATCTTCACCGGCGGCAAGACCTCGTCGGTGCTGTGCCTTGCGATCTATGCGCTCGCGTCGCTGGTCTACGTGACGCCGAGCCTGTGGCTGAAGCGGATCATCTGCTTCGTGCCGCTGATCGTGATGAACCTTTTGACGGTCGGCAGTGTCTTGAGCCCGGCGCTGGGAGCGATGACGCGGCTGCTTCCCCTTGATCCGACCTTCACCGGCCGATCCGCGATCTGGGAGTTCGCGCTCGCGGCCGTCGCCGAGAAGCCGGTCATCGGTCACGGCTATGCGGCCTTCTGGGATGATGTCACGGCGCGGCAGACCGCCCAGGGCGCCGAATGGGCGACGTCGGCGGCGCACAGTCACAACAGCTATCTCGACCTCGCGGTCACCATCGGTCTGCCGGGGCTGCTGCTCGTGATTCTCGTGTTCGTGCTCGCCCCCCTCCGTAATTTCCAGTCAGCCCAGACACACAACCGCAGTGGCGCACTGGCAAAGCTGTTCCTGACCGTATGGCTGTTCGGCCTGTATTACGGCGCGACCGAGACCTTCCTGCTCGAACGGCAGAATCCGATCTGGTTCATGTTCGCGCTCGCGGTGGCCGGCCTGCATTTCCTCGCCAGGTTCCAATGCGTCGAGCAGATGGAACCGGAGCGCTGACAGCTTGTCGCAGTCGGGGCGATGGTGGCATCGGCTTAACGATTAAGCGGCTAGGTCTCTTGTGGTGCGCGACAAAACATAATCTATCTCGAAACATTCAATAATCGTATGCCCCGCAGATGACGTTCCTCAGCGTCGAGCAACCAGATGGCCTCGTGTCCAGTACGTCGAACATC
The DNA here is from genome assembly GCF_014198315.1 of Bradyrhizobium sp. CIR48. Classification (NCBI taxonomy): domain Bacteria; kingdom Pseudomonadati; phylum Pseudomonadota; class Alphaproteobacteria; order Hyphomicrobiales; family Nitrobacteraceae; genus Bradyrhizobium; species Bradyrhizobium sp. CIR48. The sequence continues at coordinate 18,200 of NZ_JACIHG010000023.1, read as the reverse complement.
GCTGTCGATTTCGTGCGCGACTGGCGGCAGGCCGCGTCGCGTCTGAGCGCCGGGCATCGCACCGCTTTCCAGCATGGTTACTGGCTCGATGCGTGGTATGAGGCGTTTCACGATTTTGCGCCGCTGATCGCGATGATCTCGGATGCCGCCACCGGCAAGGACATCGCCATGGTGCCGATGATCAGCCACATCAGGCGCGGCATCCGCATCGTCGAATTCGCCGATCTCGGCGTCTCCGACAACAACGCGCCGATCCTGGCGAGCGATGCCGCGTTGGACGCGGCGGCGGCGCATGCGATCAGCGGGGCGCTGGTGGTGGCGTTGCGCGCCTTGCCGGACCGCTTCGACCTGCTCCGCCTGAAGAAGATGCCGGCCCATGTCGGTGGCAAGCCGAATCCGCTGGTGGCGTTCGGGCGGATCGGATCCTCATCGCTGAACGGCAATGTCGTGCTGATGGGCGACGACTATGAGAACTATCAAGCCTCGATCAAGCGCATGCAGATGCCGCGCTGCTGGCGCGTCTTCAGCCGGCACCAAGGCGCGCGGTTCGAGATCGCCGCCGACGTTGCGCGCGCGCATGGGCTGCTGGACGTGATGGATGTCCAGCAGCAGGCGCGCATGCGCCAGCTCGGCTCGCGGTTCGTCCTCAATGACGACGCGCATGCGCGGTTCTACCGCGAGGTTGCCCGCCAGGGCATTGCAGAAGGCTATGCCGTCGTTGCGGCACTGGTCTGCGATGAAGCTGTCATCGGCACGTCATTCGGCATCAGGCAAGGCGCGACTTATTACCTGCTGCGCATCAGCCACGGCGGCGACTCATGGTCGAGCTGCTCGCCGGGCCTGCTCGTCGCCGAGCGCACGATGGCCGCGATGCATGCGGCGGGCGTGCGCCGTTTCGACCTCAGCATCGGCAATCAGGACTACAAGCGGCGCTTCGGCGCCGAGCGGGTGCCGCTGACCGACGTCAGCGTCGCGCTGACCTGGCGCGGCGCTCCTTTCGCATGGCGCGACCACGCCGCGCAGGGCCTGCGCCGCTATCCCGCGGCCGCCGCCCTCGCGGCGCGGGCGATACGCAAGATGCGCTGACACAGGCTGTCTACTCGCCCGTTACGTCGGAAGGCCCGCGCAGAAGGCATCCAGCAATGCGCGACCCTGCGGCCAGTCGCCGAGCCCGCTCGACCCATTGATGTGGCCGAGTGCGCCCGGCACGATCAGGCCGGACTGCCAGGCGCGTGCGCGTCGCTGTGTCACCTCGAGGCTGCCATAGGGATCGTTCGTGCTGGCGATGATGAGCGAAGGGAAGCGCAGCGCGCGGTCGGGGACCGGCTTGAACGCGGCGGCCTCGCCGGGAAAGCTGGTGCCGTCAGGATCGGGGACCGCGACCAGAAACGCGCCCGCAATCGCGGATGGGAAGCTGGCGGCCCAGTGCGCCACCAGCAGGCAGGCGAGGCTGTGGGCCACCAGCACCGGCGGCTTCGCGCAGCGCCTGACCGCTCGCTCCAGCGATTGCTCCCAGTCGTCGAGCTCGGGCTGGTCCCAGCTCGTCGGCTGAAATCGATTGAAGCGGGCATCACTGCGCTCCCAGAGGGTCTGCCAATGGGTTTCGCCGGAGCCGCCGAGGCCGGGCAAGGTGATGATGTCGTGCATGATCGTCCCGTGATATCTGAGATGGAGGCGCAGTGTGGCCGGTCACGATGCTGCGTGACATGGCAAGTCATCGGCGGAATCGATCATCTGCCGATGATCTCAAGGCGGAATGGAGAATTTTCTTGGATCGTTTCGGAAGCATCGACGCCAAGGACCTGAAGATCCTCGAGACGCTGCAGGCCAATGCGCGCGTGCCGTTGTCCGAGCTTGGCCGTTCCGTCGGCCTGTCCCAGCCGGCCGTCTCCGAGCGCGTCAAGCGGCTGGAGGAAGCCGGCATCATCGAAGGCTACGGTGCTCGGATCAACCCGCGTGCGCTCGGGCTGGGCCTGATGGCGCTGGTGCGCCTGCGCACGTCGCATGAGCACATCAAGACCTGCCTGAAGAGATTCAGCGAGATTCCGTACATCATCGAGGTCCATCGCGTGACCGGCGATGACTGCTTCGTGCTGAAAGTGCTGGTTCCGGCGCCGGAAGACCTGGAGACGATCGTGGATCGCATTGCCGGTTTCGGCACTGTGACGACCTCGCTGGTGCTGCGGAGCGAACCGGCGCGGCCGATCGGCCGCGAGCTCGTCAGGAAGAAGACCGAGCGGAGCTGAGGCGGCATTCCCGAAAGAGAATGCCGCCCGTCGCATCAGCCGTGTGGCTAGCCATGGAGCTTAGCCATGGAGCTTCTTGGCGGTCTCCGCGATCTGGCGGCCCTGATAGCGCGCGCCGGCGAGCTCGTTGGCGCTGGGCTGGCGGCTGCCGTCGCCGCCGGTGATCGTGGTGGCGCCGTAGGGTGCGCCGCCGGTGACTTCGTCGAGCTTCATCTGGCCGGCGAAGCCGTAGTTCATGCCGACCACGACCATGCCGAAATGCAAGAGGTTGGTGATGATCGAGAACAGCGTCGTCTCCTGGCCGCCATGCTGGGTCGCAGTCGATGTGAAGGCGCCGCCGACCTTGCCGTGCAGCGCGCCCTTGGCCCAGAGCCCGCCGGCCTGATCGAGGAAGTTCGCCATCTGCGAGGCCATGCGGCCGAAGCGGGTGCCGGTGCCGACGATGATTGCGTCGTAATTGGCGAGATCGTTGATCTGAGCGACAGGGGCGGCCTGATCGACCTTGTAATAGGAGGCTTTGGCGACCTCGGCCGGCACGAGCTCCGGCACGCGCTTGATGTCGACGGTGGCGCCGGCCTCGCGCGCGCCCTCGGCGACGGCGTTGGCCATCGCCTCGATATGGCCATAGGCGGAATAATAGAGGACGAGAACTTTGGTCATGGTGGTCTCCGTTGGGGGATGAGTTTGAATGGTTGTTTGAGGCGTGGATGGCCGGGACAAGCCCGGCCATGACGGAGAGAGTCGTCAGGCCGCGTCGACGAGCACGAGCTCAGTGTCCTCGAGCGCGGTGATCTTCAGCCGGTCCTCGTCGCGGATCGCGGCGCCGTCGCGGGCGTTGACGCGCACGCCGTTGATCTCGACTGAACCTGCCGCAGGCACCAGGTAGAGATGCCGCGCCTTCTCTGGTGCGTACTCCGCGCTCTCGCCCGCCTTCAGCGTGGTGGCGAGCACCCGCGCATCGGCGCGGATCGGCAGCGCATCCGCATCGTCATCGAACCCGCTCGCGATGGTGACGAGCTTGCCGGAGCGATCCGCTTTCGGAAACGGCTTCGAACCCCAGGTCGGCTGTCCGCCGCGCGTCGTCGGCTCGATCCAGATCTGGAAGATCCGCGTCTGGGTCGGCTCCAGATTGTACTCGGAGTGGCGGATGCCGCTGCCGGCACTCATCACCTGCACGTCGCCTGCTTCAGTGCGGCCCTCGTTGCCGAGGCTGTCCTGATGGGTGATCGCGCCCTCGCGCACATAGGTGATGATCTCCATGTTGGCGTGGGGATGGGCGGGAAAGCCGGTGTTGGGCGCGATCTCGTCGTCGTTCCACACCCGCAATGCGCCGTGACCCATGTTGTTCGGGTCGTAATGGCCAGCGAAGGAGAAGTGATGCTTGGCCTTGAGCCAGCCGTGGTCGGCGCCGCCGAGCTTGTTGAAAGGTCTGAGTTCGATCATCTGCGTAATTCCTTGTGTGGGTGGTTGGCGCCTCGATCAGGCGCCGAACCCGCCGTCGACGTTGAGCACCGTGCCAGTGACGAAGGAGGCGTCCGGGCTTGCGAGGAAGACGATGCCGGCGGCGACTTCCTCGGGACGGCCGAAGCGCTGCAGCGCGTGCTGCTTGCGCTGGGTCTCGGCGAACTCGCCGCCATCCTTCGGATTCATGTCGGTGTCGATCGATCCTGGCTGCACCACGTTCACGGTGATGCCGCGCGGTCCGAGGTCGCGTGCCGCGCCCTTGGTGTAGCCGACGACGGCCGCCTTGGTGGCGACGTAGTCGGCAAGGCCCGGGAACGAGGCACGGTCGGCCAGCATGGAGCCGACGGTGACGATGCGGCCGCCTTCACCCATCAGCTGCGAGGCGGCGCGGATCGCCGCGATGACGCCGTGCACGTTGACCTGATCCTGGCGGGCGAGGGCATCCGTGTCGGCATTGGCGTCGTCGATGGCACCGCCTGCGGCAACGCCGGCATTGTTGACGAGGATGTCGAGATGGCCGAATTCCCTGGCGACGTCGTTGACGAGTTGCGTGACGTCCTTGGCGGAAGCCTGGTCCGCCCTGAAAGCGCGCGCCCTGACGCCCTTGGCCTTCAACTCGGTGACGACGGCTTCCGCCTTTTCCGGCGAGGCCACATAGCTGATGGCGACATCCGCGCCTTCATCGGCGAGTGCGCGGGCAGAGGCCGCGCCGATGCCGCGCGAGCCGCCGGTGATGAGGGCAACCTTGCCTGAGAGCTTCTTGGTCATTGGATTTCTCCAGTCCTGAATGTCTGATGACCCCTTGGATAAGCCTCCGTCTGTGGTATAGAAATAGAAACTGTTGAAACGCATTGTTTCCATAAATATCCAGATGGATAGCCGCCATGGCAAAACTTCCCGATTTCGAGGCGCTCGCGATCTTTGCCAAAGTTGTGGAGTTACGGTCGTTTGCGGGGGCCGCGAGCGAGCTCGTTATGTCCAAGGCCACAGTGTCCAAGGCGGTCACCCGCCTGGAGGAGCGGCTCGGCGCCCGGCTGTTCAACCGCACCTCGCGCCGGCTTGCGCTGACCGACGCCGGGCACAAGCTCGCCGAGCGCGCGACGCGCCTGTTGGCCGACGGTGAAGCGGCGGAGAACGAGGCGCTGGCGCAATCGGTGGCGCCGCGGGGCTTGGTGCGGCTCGCCGTGCCCATGACGTTCGGCATCAAGGCGGTGGCGCCGCTGCTGCCGGAGTTTTTCGAGGCCTATCCGGAAGTCTCGGTCGATCTGCATTTGAGCGATGCGACCGTCGACCTGATCGGCGAGGGTTTTGACATGGCGGTGCGGATCGCGCGGCTGCCGGACTCCTCGCTGCTCGCGCGGCGGCTCTTCACCATGCCGCGCTTCACCGTGGCCGCGCCGTCCTATCTGAAGAAGCACGGCCGGCCGACGCATCCGATGCACCTGGCCGAGCACAAGTGCTTCAGCTACGCCTATATGTCGACGCCCAACATCTGGCACTACACCAATTCCGCCGGCGAGCAGGCCAGCGTGCGCCCGGGTGGACAGCTCCGCGTCAACAACGGCGAAGCCGTGATGCCGGCGCTGATCGCGGGCCTCGGCATCGCCGAACTGCCCGAATTCATCGTTGGCGAAGCGATCTCATCGGGCGCCGTCGAAGTGATCCTGAAGGACTGGAAGCAGGCCGAAGGCGCCGTGCACCTGGTAACGCCCCCCGGCGGCCCCCGTCCCGCCCGCGTCGAAGCGCTCGGCGATTTCCTCGCGGCCAAGCTGCCGGGCACATGCAAGCGGCGGGCGAAGAAAGGTGCGAGGGCGGGATAGACTTTGGTGGGCACGGCGCGCGCAGCGCGCCTTTGCCCACCCTACGAGATCTCGCTAGTCTATCGTTCGCGCAAGCTATCGTAGGGTGGGCAAAGCGAAGCGTGCCCACGGCTTCGCCTGAGGGGATCGCAAGTGTCTCGATATAGGCGGGCACAAGGCAGCATGTTCTTCTTCACCGTCGTGCTCGCCGACCGCTCGAGCACGCTGCTCGTGGACCAAGTTGATCGCCTCAGGTGAATTTACCGAACAGTTCAGCAGCGCCGCCCGTTCGAGACGATCGCCATTTGTATCCTGCCCGACCATCTCCATGCTGTTTGGTTGCTTCCGGAGGACGATGCTGATTTTTCGTCGCGGTGGAATCTGATCAAGGGCGGCTTTTCGCGAGGCTTGGAGGGCGGGCCGCCTTCAATGAGCAAATTGAAGAAGCGCGAAAAGGGCATTTGGCAGCGTCGCTATTGGGAGCACACCATTCGCGACGACGCAGATCTGGAGCGACACGTTGATTACATCCATTTCAATCCCGTGAAACACGAGCTCGTCACGCGCGTGCGCGACTGGTCCCTCAGCAGCTTTCATCGTTACGTGGAGCAGGGCGACCCCCCCCGTGGATTGGGGCGGGGACATGCGCGACATCGCGGGTCGTTTCGGAGAGTGATCGTGGGCACGGCGCGCGAAGAGCACGCCTTCCACCCTACGGCAGCTCGCCAATCTATCGTTTGCGCAAACCATCGTAGGGTGGGCAAAGCGAAGCGTGCCCACGTCTTTGCCTGAAGAGATCACAGGTGTCTCGATATCGGCGCGCGCAGGGAGGCCTTTGGATTGGGGCGGGGACATGCGCGACATCGCGGGTCATTTCGGAGAGTGATCGTGGGCACGGCGCGCGAAGAGCGCGCCTTTGCCCACCCTACGGCAGCTCGCCAATCTATCGTTTGTGCAAACTATCGTAGCGTGGGCAAAGCGAAGCGTGCCCACGTCTTCGCCTGAGGAGATCACAGGTGTCTCGATATCGGGCGCGCAGGGAGGCCTTTGGATTGGGGCGGGGACATGCGCGACATCGCCGGTCATTTCGGAGAGTGATCGTGGGCACGGCGCGCGAAGAGCGCGCCTTTACCCACCCTACGGGATCTCGCCAATCTATCGTTTGTGCAAACTATCGTAGGGTGGGCAAAGCGAAGCGTGCCCACGGCTTCGACTACGCCACCTTCACGCCGTCGATCGCGACGATGCGCAGGCTTGGCTTCAGCGTTTCTTCCAGCTGCGACTTCAGTTCGTGAACACGAGGGTCGCTCGAACGCTTCGCACAAACCGCATATTGATGGACCGATTGCGCCAGCGCGCGGCGCGCTTCCGGCGTACGCGTCACTTCGGGCCTTGCAAGCCTCAGAACGATCGCGGCGAGATTCACCAGCATCTCGTCCAGGGCGACATCGATGGTTCCAATGTTAGGCATCACGCACTCCCTCAAGAGGGCAACAGCGGCTCCAGGCATGCGTTCCGGGCTCGGCCGAACATGGCTAACGCTTCGTAAACGTCTTGTTCTTGCCGATCGCGGCGCTAGGCTGGGTGCGAAACAAGAAAATTCGGGGGAGGGACCTGCCATGGATCGACGCGACGTCCTGCGCGCCGCTGCTGCACTGCCGTTGCTGCGCGCTGCGTTACCCGGACCGGCCTCCGCGCAGACCTATCCCGCCCGCAACATCACCATGATCGTGCCGTTTCCGGCCGGCGGACAGGCCGATCTTGCGGCGCGGCCGGTGGCGATGGCGCTGGAGCGGATCCTCGGCAAGGCCGTCATCGTCGACAACCGCGCCGGAGGCGGCGGCGGCTCGGTTGGCAATGCCGCGGCGGCACGTGCCGAGCCCGACGGCTACACGCTGCTGATGACGTTGTCCTCGCTCGCGGTGCTGCCCGAGGCCGACCGGCTGTTCGACCGTCCCGCCGCCTACGAGGTCTCGCAGTTCATGCCGATCGCGCGCGTGCTCGCCGATCCGACGCTGCTGGCGGTGCCGGCGTCCGCGCCGTGGAAGACGGCGCAGGATTTCGTCGAGGATGCCAGGAAGCGGCCGGGTCAGATCACCTATGGCTCGTCAGGGCCTTACGGCACGCTGCATGTGGCGATGGAGATGTTCGCGAGCAGCGCCGGCATCAAGCTGCTGCACGTGCCGTTCCGCGGCGCCGGTCCCGCGCTCACCGCGATCCTCGGTGGGACCGTGCAGGCGATCGCGGCCGCACCGGGGACGCTGAAGCCGCAGGTCGACGACGGCAAGCTGCGCGTGCTCGGCAATTGCGGCGCCCAGCGCATCGCGAGCTTTCCCGATGTGCCGACCTTCCAGGAGCTCGGCTACAAGGACGTCGAGATGTACATCTGGGCCGGGCTGTTCGCGCAGAGCTCTCTTCCCGCGCCGATCGCGACCCGCCTGCGCGAGGCGATGGCGCAGGTGATGACGAGTCCCGACGTGCTCAAGGCCTTCGAAACCTCGGGCAGCCTCGTCGCCTATCAGGACGCGCCGGCCTTCGCCCAATTCGTCGCGACCGACAGCAAGCGGCTGATCGCGGCGGTGAAGAAGATCGGCAAGGTGGAGTAGGTTCCAGCGCCATTTTCACTTTTTGTTGTTGGTCCAGAACCGGGTCCTGCCTCATTGATTGATGAAAATCGATGGGAATCGAGAAGGATCGGGACATGCGAACAGAGCGGATTGCGCTGGGTGTGGCGCTCGCGGTCGGCGGCATCGTCGCGCAGGGCGCTGCATTCGCCCAGGAATATCGCGGCACCATGGAACAGCAGATGGCGTGTACGCCGGACGTCTGGCGTCTCTGCAGCGACCAGATTCCGGACGTGAGCCGGATCACCGCCTGCCTGCAGCAGAACACGCCGCAGCTGTCGAGCGGCTGCCGCGCCGTGTTCCAGTCCAACAACCAAATGCCGCCGCAGCAGGTCCCACGCAATCGCGCCGCACCGCCGCGCTATAACAATGCGCCGCTGCCACCTCCGCAGCGTCCCTATGACGATTACGACGATTAGGCTTTGAAGAGCGCATGATCGGGAAAATTGCGCAGCGCTAAAGCATGATCCGGAAAAGCGCGAAGCGGTTTTCCGGAAAGATCATGCGCAAACAACAACCTAAAGCGCGATGACGATTCATCCAGATCTCATCGCGCTTTAGGCGCGACGATGCGGTCGTGCCGCCTCGTTCAGCGCTCGGTCTTGCTGTCCGATTCAGGTCGTTGTCCAAGCACCATCCGCAGGACAACACCGAAGAGAATGGCCGCGACCGGCCAATGGAACCAGATCTTGTTGCCAGTGAAAAGATTGATCAGGATCAGGAAGGCCGACACCGTGAGGGCCGCTGCCAGCGGGCGGGGCAGCCTTGCGAGCCAATCCGAGACGATATTCGTCGCCGAAGACAGCTCGCGCCTGTCTCCGATCCGCGGAGCACGCGCTCTTTCTGAGGGAGCTGTGCTTTCCTCGATCGGGAAGCTCCCTTGTGCAGCAGCTCGGCCGCCCAGGGTCAGCCGATAGCTGGTCAAGGGAGCAATGTTCTTCAGGGGACGCTGGCCGAGGCAGTCGAAGCCGACGGACAGTTTGTTGTGCACCTGGTCGTAGACCGAGCTCGAGATCACGACGCCGCCGGGCTCGGCGAGCTCTTGCAGCCGTGATGCGATATTGACCCCGTCGCCATAGATGTCAGAGCCGTCCACCATGACGTCGCCGAGGTTGATGCCGATGCGAAACTGCATCGGGCTCGCCTGCGGCGCGTCCGCAGCCTGACTGGAGATCTCCTGCTGAATCTCGACCGCGCATTGCACGGCCTCGACGACGCTGGCGAACTCGGCGATCACGGCATCGCCCCAGGTATTCACGATGCGGCCGTCACGGCGCTCGACCAATCGCGCGATGGCGGTGCGGTAGCGGCGGAGCGTTTCCATCGTTCCGGTCTCGTCTGCTTCCATGAGACGAGAATAGCCGTACACGTCAGCGCACAGCACGGTGGTCAGTCGTCGTTTCACCTTGTCGTCGGTCATCGGCGCCATGCTAGCCTCCCTGATCGGCAAATGCATCAGGGATCGTATCCGGTGCCGCCTTAAGGCCTGACCTCGCAGACATCGACCCATTCGGCGGCGGTCAGCTCGGCCATGCGGTCGGGCGTGATGCGCACCGCGCTGTGGGTCGAGCCCGCGGCCGGGACCACCACGTCGAATGCCTTCAGGGAGACGTCGCAATAGATCGGGAGCGGTGACTTCAAGCCGAACGGGCAGACGCCGCCGACCTCGTGTCCGGTGATGTCGGCGACCTCCTCCAGCCCCAGCATCTTCGGCTTGCCGCCAAACTGCGCCTTGACCTTCTTGTTGTCCATGCGCGAGGTGCCGGCGGCCACGATCAGGATCACGCGCTCGCCGACGCGCAAGCTCAGCGTCTTGGCGATCATTCCGGGCTCGACGCCATAGGCTTCGGCGGCCAGCGGCACCGTGGCCGAGCTGATCGGGGATTCGATGACGGAGATGTCGGGGGCTTTCTCGGCGAAAAAGGCGCGAACGGATTCCAGGCTCATTCCGGGCAGCTCATGTCAGACTTTGCGGGCGGGCGGCGATGCCTAAGCAATCATTGGCAGCTCGGAGAGCGCCCGGACACGATGATCCGGCGCAAAGCCAAGCTCGTCCATCTGGGTGCGGATCGCCTTGAACATGGTCAGCGGTGCCACGAGTTCGTTCTCGACGCAAGCCAGCGCCATCGCCTCCGGCGTCACCCGCTCGATCCAGGCGACGTTCAGCCCGAACGCTTTCGCGCCCGCCACGTCCCAGGGGTTGGAGGACACGAACAGAGTCTCGCTCGGTGCGGTGCCGAGCACTTCCCCGATCAGCATGTAGGCCTCCGGACTCGGCTTGAAGATCTTCTTGGCATCGACGCTGATGGTGGCATCGAGCAGACGGTCGAGCTTGGTGTTGCGCACCAGCGCATTCAGCATGTCCGGGCTGCCATTGGAGAGGATGGCAAGCTTTCGCGGCTTCAGCGCGGTGAGCGCGCTTGTCGCGTCCGGATAGAGGTCGAGATGCAGATATTTCTCGATCACCCGCTCGAAGGTCTCGCTCTCATAGGCCAGCCCGAGCACGCGCAGCGTATAGGCCAGCGAGTCGCGGGTGATCGCGGCAAAGTCCTGGTAGCGCCGCATCAGCGAGCGCAGCCAGGTGTATTCGAGCTGCTTGATCCGCCAGACCTGCGTGATGATCTCGCCATAGCCGGGAAACGCATCCTCGGTGATGTCAGCGACCGACTGGATGTCATAGAGCGTCCCGTAGGCGTCGAAGACGACGGCTTTGATGCTCATGGGGTGTCCTTTCGGGCCGTTGTGGGCACAAGAGCTTCGCTTGGGGAGTACGCGTTGTCGTTAGCTTACCAAGGCACAGCGGAAGTTTGCCGCTGCAGGCATGGCATCGAAGTGTGATCAACATCACAGAGCCAATGCTTGCCTTTCATCAGGCTCGACGTAGGCTGCGCACACTTTGATCGGGGCCTACAATGGGCGCTCTTCGCTGGATTTCATTATTCTTTTTCATCTGGCTGACCTGCAGTTCGGCGCATGCCGAGCGTCGCGTGGCGCTGGTGATCGGTAACTCGGCTTATGAAAAGGTCGCGCGGCTCGGCAATCCCTCCAGCGACGCAGCACTCGTGGCGGAAACCTTGAAGGCTGCCGGCTTCGATCTTGTCGACCTGCGTCGTGACCTAAAAGTAGCTGATATGAGGCGGGCGCTGCGGGACTTTATCGAACAATCCCGCGATGCCGAGGTTGCGGTCGTTTACTATGCAGGTCATGGCATCGAGGTTGATGGGGTCAATTATCTCGTCCCGATCGATGCTGTCCTCGAACGTGACACTGACATTTATGACGAGGCAATGTCGCTGGATCGGGTGTTAGTAGCGATCGAGCCTGCGAAAAAGTTGCGGCTGGTGGTTCTTGACGCATGCCGTGACAGCCCGTTCTCGAAGGTGATGAAGCGGACCCTCGCGTCCAGGGCGATTGGGCGCGGCCTCGCAAAGGTAGAACCGTCAAGCCCCAACACCCTGATTGCCTTCGCATCAAAGGCAGGTTCAACGGCGCTGGATGGCGATGGCAAGAACAGTCCGTTCACGGCGGCGATGGTTCACCACGTTACCAAGCCGGGCCTGGATCTGCGAAAGGCTTTTGGTTACGTCCGCGACGAAGTCTTGAAGTCTACCGCCAATAGGCAAGAGCCATATCTCTACGGCTCACTTGGAGGCGATGATCTATCGCTTGTCCCGGCAGTGGCGGCGCCGTCACCAACAGGACCGCAGGCTGATCCTCAGACGGCGATCCGAAGGGACTACGAGTTGGCGCTGCAACTCGGCACCCACGATGGCTGGGAAGCTTTTCTGTCTCAATATCCAGATGGCTTCTATGCCAACCTTGCGAGAGCGCACGCGAAAAAAATCGCCGCAGAAGAGGCGCGGGCAGCTGCCGCTGAAAAGGCGAGGCTTGCGGAGCAGGAGAGGGTTCGACTTGCCGCAGAAGGTGCAAGACAGTTCGAGATAGAAAAAGCAGCTGCGGCTGCCAAGGCTGCTGAAGAGGCCCGCATCGCTGCTGAGAAGGTCAAGCAGATCGAGCAGGACAAGGCTGCTGCCGCTGAAAGAGCTCGTCTGACAGCCCAGGAGAATGCGGCACGGGAACTCGCAATTCGAGAGAAGGCCTCGCGAGAAAAGAACCAGCAGGTCGCTGCTCTACCACCTCCCGGCGAGACGGAGCAGATCAGCGCCGATACGGCTCGCGCGCTGCAAGCCGAGCTACGTCGCGTGGGATGCAATGTGGGCGTTGTAGACGGCGTTTGGGGTGAGCCCTCGCAGAAAGCTCTCGACCTCTTCAACAAGCACGCCGGCATGAAACTGAATGTGAGCGTCGCCACTTCCGACGCGCTCGACGCTGTCAAAAACAAGGGCGGGCGAATATGTCCGCTGATTTGCGAGAACGGCTACCGCGCAGAGGGGGACCGTTGCACGAAAATCAGCTGCCGCAAGGGCTACGTCCTGAACGACGAGAATGAGTGCGAGAAGAAGGGAGCGTCGCCTGAAGCAAAGAAAAAGCCAGAGCTGCAGCACCGCGAAGTAAGACCCTCTTCGTCCTCCGCCGTCACGCGCGCTGATGCGGCTCTATCTAACGGTACCTACCAGAAATGCATGGGCCCCATCACGGGATGTTACGCAAGGGCTATTCAGCAGATGGACCCGCAGAGAGCCAAAATCTGGTGCAGTCGGCAGCCGACGTGCTGAATCACCAAGGCGGAGAAAAATGAAAGTTGCTTGTGGTCGGGCTGTTGTCGGCTTAGTCGCGTTTTGAACTTGCATCAGCTCAAATGGATGGAGACGTTCCGCGGTCGAGGCGCAAGGCGTATGCTCTCAACGAGCGATTTGCTTTCTTTCCGAGTCAATTCTTAGGTAAAGTCTGACTTGATACTGAATCGAGGGGGCGGTTGATGTCGAGGATTTTTGCAGTTCTTTTGGTTGTGATGTGTTCGCTGGTGCTTGCGGTCGAAGCGAGGGCTCAGGTGCACAGTCCAGCAGCCAAGATGAGCTCTGACAGCGGACAATGTCCCACCGGAAGTTGCGCCATGGACGGTTCGGCTTTTGCAAAACACCGCAAATATTGTTCGCCAGCCAACTGTCTAAACAACCGTTTCAAGAGGAAGCAGACGCAGTAGAGTTTGCATGGTGTTCGATGCAACCATTCAAGCTAGCCAGTCGGCGCACGTCCCCGCCGCGTCCAAGGCGGAGCTGGCACTGGAGATCGTCGGCGAGGAAGCGTTCGATGCGCTCGGCAGCGCCACGCCGATCGGCCGTGTGGGCGATCCCTCCGAGACCGGCGCGGTGGCCGCGTTCCTGGCGTCCTCGGACAGCAGCTTCATGACGGGCGGCGAGGTCTTCGTCGATGGAGGCCTCGCGCAAGTATGAGGTCTTGAGCATGAGGGCTTCGGTCGCTCGATCGAAGCCCTCATGCGCTTTCGAAGGCGTGATGAGATAAGATCCGCCGAGCGCCCCGGCGGAGGTGTGTTCCCTCCCCCCTTGTGGGGGAGGGCTAGAGAGAGGGGTAGCCCAGAAAAAGGCGCCGGCTGTTGACGATGCACAGCGCTAGGGTGCGCGACGGAAAGAATCTCCGAGTGGCACCCCCCTCCCTGCCCCTCCCCCACAAGGGGGGAGGGAACGGAGAGAGCGCTGCTATTGTCCGAGTTCGGTCCGACGTCAGCCCACCCGCTTCAGATCCCCAGCAGTTTTCGCGCGTTCGCCTTCAGCACCTTCGGCCGGATCTCGTCGCGGATCTCGATCTTGGCGAAGTCCGACAGCCAGCGGTCCGGCGTGATCACCGGCCAGTCCGAGCCGAACAGCATCTTGTCCTGCAGGATCGAGTTGATGTAGCGGACCAGGATCGGCGGGAAGTATTTTGGCGACCAGCCGGAGAGGTCGATATAGACGTTCGGCTTGTGGGTCGCGACCGACAGCGCCTCTTCCTGCCAGGGGAAGGAGGGGTGGGCGAGGATGATCTTGAGGTCGGGGAAATCGGCCGCGACGTCGTCCATGTACATCGGGTTGGAATATTTCAGCCGCATGCCCATGCCGCCGGGCATGCCCGAGCCGACGCCGGTCTGGCCGGTGTGGAAGAGCGCGACCGCGCCGCCATTGTTGATCTCTTCGTAGAGCGGATAGGCCATGCGGTCGTTGGCGTAGAAGCCCTGCATGGTCGGGTGGAATTTGAAGCCGCGCACCCCGTATTCCTCGATCAGCTTGCGCGCCTCGCGCGCGCCGAGCTTGCCCTTGTGCGGGTCGATCGAGACGAAGGGGATGAGAACGTCGAGATGGTCGGAGGCGGCCTCGATCATCTCGTAATTGTTGTAGCGGCGGAAGCCGGTCTCGCGCTCGGCGTCGACCGGGAAGATCACCGCGGCGATGTTCTTGGAGCGGTAGTAGGCCGCGGTCTCCGGCACCGTCGGCGGATGCTTGTTCGGCGACTTGAAATACTCCGCCATCTGCGCCTGGAAATCGTCATAGCCGTCGTCGGGATGGCAGCCGCAGGGCTCCTCGGCGTGGGTGTGGATGTCGATGGCGACGACATCGTCGATATTGGGCAGCTTCAGCTTCGGCATGGGTTTCCTCCCGACGGGTTGCCGAATTGATTATATGATATAACGAATTTGGCAAGGCGTCGTCGAAAGACCCTGATATCTCTGCCGATAAATCGGGCCGATCCGGCCGTTTCTACTGTGCATGGGGTTGTTTTCACGAATTTGCCGGTTCGGAACGAGGCAGTTAACATTGACATCACCTCCCGCCATGCCTTAAGAACCGCCCCGTCCCGGGCGGTCGTCCGCCGGCGGGAAAAATCTCATTTTGCCACATTCGCGCGTGCCGAAACGGTAGTGCCGAACACGGCCTTTCGAACGTTCAGGATTCCGCCATGAAGGTCCGTAACTCGCTGAAATCGCTGCGCGGTCGCCATCGCGCCAACCGCCTGGTCCGCCGCAAGGGCCGGGTCTATGTGATCAACAAGGTGCAGCGCCGCTTCAAGGCTCGTCAGGGCTGATATTGCCCTGCCGGACGCCCGCGCGCGCCCCGCAAGACCACGGTCTCACACGAGTTTGACGCCGCCTTTGCTTTGCAAGGGCGGCTTTGCGCGTTTAGACTTTGACCATGGCAGTGAGATTCCTCTTCGCGCGCACCCTGTGTCTGGCCCTTGTGCTGGGAACCTCCGGCCTTGCCCCGGCCCTGGCACAGCAGATTGAGCCGCCCGGCAAGCAGAAGAAGCTCCCCGAGGCGCCGGCCAAGCTGCCCAAGGTCGATCGCAACAAGAATCTCGAATTCCTGTTCGGCGCGCTGAAGGCGGCGCCCGACGAGGCCAGCGCCAAACATGTCGAGGCGCGGATCTGGGCGATCTGGCTGCAGACCCCGAGCGACACCGCTGCGCTGTTGATGGCCCGCGCCAAGACTGCTGTCGACGCCAAGAAGATCGAGGTCGCGATCAAGCTCTTGGATTCGGTCATCAAGCTCAGGCCCGACTACATCGAGGCCTGGAACCGGCGCGCCACGCTCTATTACATGCAGAACGACTATGGCCGTTCGCTCGCGGATATCCAGCAGGTGCTGATCCGGGAGCCGCGCCATTTCGGCGCGCTCGCTGGCCTCGGCATGATCATGCAGGAGGTCGGCGACGAGAAGCGCGCGCTCGAGGCCTATCGCAAAGCGCTCGCCGTCAATCCGCATCTCGAAAAGATTCCCGACCAGGTCAAGGCGTTGACCGAGAAGGTCGAGGGACGGGATATCTAGCGCACGATCCGGACGCGGATAGTTTGATCATCTTCCGAGTGATGGCCGCCTGCGCCGATTAACCACGATCGGAAGCGCGGCATCGTGAGCACTATTGCCGGCGCCGCCGCAGGCCTACCTGCATGGCAGGAGCAAAAGCCATGAAGCGTTTGATCTTTGCGGGTAGCTTGCTGCTCGCGTCGGGGACGGTGAGCTTCGCCGATGGACTTTTCTGGGTGGTCGGCAACCGCGCCACCGGAAAATGCAACATCGTGACCAGCAACCCGGTCATCATCGGCGATATCTGGTTCGGCGACGGTCCCTACAAATCGAGGGCCGATGCCAAGCTTGCCCGTTCGACGATCCGTGCCTGTCCCGCGCCTACGCCGGACGAGGAAAAAGCCGAGGACGGCACGAACTAGCCTGCATCTAGTGCAGGGCGTTGCCGCCGCGCTCGACCAGGCCGCGATCGGCGGCTGCGGCGTAAGCCTTTGCAAGCTCCGATTCCAGGTGCTCGTTGATCAGCAGCAGCGCTCTCACGGCACCGCGCAGATCGCCGTTGCAGCTCGCCACGATCTCGTCGATCGCAGTGTCGTTCGCTCTGAAGCTCATCGAAAATCCTCCGGTTCAAATCAGGACAAATCCTGCCGGTCTTTCCCGCATCCCCTGAGGTTGCCCCGGGGCCTGCGAGGAGGATCGGCGCCCACCCGCGCCTAGATGGCGGAACCGACCATGGCGATTATATGGAGGCCGCGATGACGGCCCCATGAAGCTGTTCCGAGGCTTGCGTGCCCTCCTGGAATATTGTTGATTCTATTGAGTTTTCACGTTCTTCAATTATGCACATATCCACAGCCCCGGCAGTTTCGGCGCAAGCGCGGAAGGCTGGCGGAGCGAAACTGCCGCCCATAACGCCCGTAACTGCCCTGTGCCCAGGATCACCCGGATTCTCTCCATGATCGTGATGTCAGTCGTGACGGCGCTGGTTCTGCTGGCGCTGGTCACGCAGGCTGGAATCGTCGCCGTGCAGCGCGCCTTTCCGCCGCAGGGCGGGATGGTCGAGGTTGATGGCGCGACGCTTCACGTCGTCGATATCGGTCCGCGCGAAGCAGGCCTGCCGATCGTGATGCTGCACGGCGCGAGCTCCAATCTCGAAGCGATGCGGCGCCCGCTCGGCGACCTGCTCGCCAAAGATCATCGCGTCATCCTGGTCGACCGTCCCGGCCATGGCTGGAGCACGCGCGCGCGGCGCGAGGATTCGACGCCGCAGGTCCAGGCGCGGATGATCGATGAGGCGCTTGGCAAGCTCGGCATCGATCGCGCGGTCTTCGTCGTGCATTCCTGGAGCGGCGCGCTCGGCGCGCGGATCGCGCTCGATCATCCCGGCCGCGTCGCCGGCCTCGTCATGCTCGCTCCCGTCACCCATCCCTGGCGCGGCGGTGTCGGCCGTTACAACGAGTTCATCGCAACGCCGGTGATCGGTCCGCTGCTCGCCTACACGATCACCCTGCCGCTCGGCTACTTTCTGGCCGAGCCCGGCGCGCGCAACGTGTTCCTGCCGCAGATGATGCCGGATGGATTCGTGCAGGACTCCGCGACGCCGCTGCTGCTGCGCCCGCGCGAGTTCATCGCCAATGCCTATGATCTGGTGACGCTGAAGGAGGCGGTGACTGCGCAAGCCGCGCGCTATGGCGAGATCTCGGTGCCGGTCACGATCGTTGCCGGCGAGCCCGACAAGACGGTGAAGACCAACATCCACGCGCGCCCGTTCGCGGCCATGGTGCCGCATGCGAAGCTGATCGTGCTGCCCGATCTCGGCCACATGGTGCAGAACGCCGTGCCGGAGCTCGTGAAGACGGAAATCGAGACGATGATCGGGAAAATCGCCCCGGCACAGGCGGCGGCTGATTAAGCTTTTTCGCGCGAAGTGGCTGCACCCGTAGAGCTCTCGTAGGGTGGGCTAAGGCGCATTTGCGCCGTGCTCACGAGCTCTCTCGGTCGCGAAAGATACGTGGGCACGCTTCGCTTTGCCCACCCTACGGCACCGTGCCTGTGTCGCCCGCTGTCAATCCGCCTCGCTAAAAATATTCCACTTTACCGAAATTCGGTTTCGGCGTATGTGTCGCCCATCCCGGCTCACCCAAGAGGGGCGACTATGTGGTCGTCACTGTCGCGAGCCGGGCTTGCGGTGGACGCGGCAGCGTCGGCACGAGAGGCGCGGGCAGGGCGGGTAGTCCCTGTGAGCCCGAGGCTTCGTGCGGACGACGGCGCTGCCAGGCTTCGTCTCGTCTGTAAGTTTCCGGCTTCGTCGACAGGGCTGGAAAAACTGCGGCGAAATGGCGGGCCGTGCGTACGGCAAAACCGTGTGGT
>NZ_JACIHG010000022.1:0-63601 GCF_014198315.1 Bradyrhizobium sp. CIR48 | reverse complement strand
CTGCACCCAACAGGCCGCACATATGGATGCAAGCGATCCGGTCAAACCTCACAAAGCTCTTGTGCCACGGGGGCCGTCCACATATGGGTCCCCGCGCCCCGTGCGCAATTGCGCACTAGGCGGGGACGACAGCTCAATTTGTGGCGATACCGGCGACTCAATTTGCCTTGGCCCGCTTCCGCTCCGTGAACGGCGACAGCGCCACCGTCGCGACCATGAAGATCACGGACGCGCCGAACACCCAGTGCGGTGCGCTCTGGTCCATGATCCAGCCGAACAGTAGCGGGCTGATAATGCCGCCGAGATTGAAGCCGGTGGAGACGATGCCGAAGGCGCGCCCGGCGGCGCCGGGAGGCGCTGCGTTGCGCACCAGCATGTCGCGCGAGGGGGCGATCACGCCGGAGAGGAAGCCTGCGAGCGTCATCGCGGCAGTCAGCGCCCAACCGGGCAGCGTCACGAGTGCGATCAGCAGCACGATTGCCGCGTTCACGGCAAAGCTGGCCGCGGCGACATAGCCGTGGCGTTCGGTGTGGTCGGCGAGAAAACCGCCGGCCAGCACGCCGGCGGCGCTGGCGCCAAGGAATGCCGTCAGCATGACGTTGGCGGCCGAATAGGACGTGCCATAGCCGCTCATCAGCGCGACGACGCCGAAATTGTTGATGCCGGCGACCGAGAGGCTGAGCAGCATGAACAGCGCCGTCAGCACGATCAGCGCCGGCGTGATGACAGCCTGCTTCGGTGCGTTCTCCGTGCCCGGTTTCTTCTTGCTGGCGCCGGCGTCGGGAATGTTCATGACGAGCAGCAGCAACGCCACCGCAATGCCGATCGCGCCCGAGGCGATCAGCGCCCCGACGCCGCCGGACAGGGTGACGAGTGCAGCCACGATCGCCGGCGCCACCGCGCCGCCGAGAAACCCGGCAAAGGTGTGGATCGAGAAGGCGCGGCCCATCCGTGCCTCGTCCATGTGCTCGGCCAGGATCGCGTAGTCGGCGGGGTGATAGACGCTGTTGGCGAGACCCAGCAGCACGGCGCAGGCGATCAGTGAGGCGTAGCTGAGGTGCAGACCAAGCAGGATCAGCGCGAAGCCGCCGAGCGTCAGGCCGGCCAGCAGAATTCGCCGCGCGCCAAAATGGTCGACGAGATAGCCGGTCGGTGCCTGCGTCAGTCCGGACACCACCGCGAACACGGTGAGCGCGAAGCCGAGCTCGATATAGCCAACGCCGAGCTGCGCCTTGAGGAACGGGAACAGCATCGGCAGGACCAGCAGATGGAAATGGCTGACCCAATGCGCGATCGAGATTCCGGTCAGCGTGCGTAGTGCGCTGTCCGCCTTGCCTTGCTGCGGTGCGGCGAGAACGTCGACCATTGCAATTCCGGTTTCACTCCCTGGAAGGCGCGCAAACTATCGGGGAGAGCGGTTATTTGTCCATGAACGCAGGCGCATGGCAGGTAGTGCGGGTGGTAGAAGAGCGCGTTGAGGTGCCTCCACGCCGTCGTCCCTGCGAAAGCAGGGACCCATACCGCGTGATGTCTCGATTGTGATCGGTTGAAGTACCGAACGACGATCTCCGCAAAACTCCTCCTTGTGGCTACGGGTCCCTGCGCCCCGTGCGCAATTGCGCACTAGGCAGGGACGACAGCGGAGTTTGGGGCCGCCCTCACAACGGGTCGTCATCCGGACCGTAGCGGTCGCGTTTGGGCGTCGCGATGTCGCCGTCCTCGTAGTCGTCGTCATCGAGAGGAGGCGGCGGTATCTTCACCTTGTCTTCCGCCCGCTTTTTGTCAGCGATTTTGGGCGGCTCGCTTGGCTTGCCGATCTTGGCCATGGCTGTTCCCGGATGGTGATGCTGCATCCGATCCTATACGGAACATATGTGTAGTTTCTGACCTATCGCAAGCGGGCCGTCAGTGCACCAGCGGCCCGCCCGCCTTCTTCCAGGCATCCACGCCGCCGGCGATATGGGCGGTGTTGGAAAGGCCGGCCGCCTTGGCGGCGGCCACCGCCATCGCCGAGCGCTCGCCGAAGGCGCAGAAGAACACGATGCGGCGGCCGGTGGCGGCGGCGACCTCGCGCAGCATACCGCCGGGCTTGAGGCTCTCCTCGACGGACGGATAGGGCGTATGCAGCGCGCCTTCGAGCATGCCGTGCTTCATCCGCTCGTTGGTCTCGCGCAGATCGACCAGCAGCATGTCGGGCCGGCCGAGAATGCGGATCGCCTCGACCGCGCTGAGCGCGCGGCCTTCCTTCTCCAGCTCCTCCTGATGCAGGCCGACATGCATGTTGGCGGGCACCGCCACGTCCATCATCTTCGGATTCGGTAGCTTCAGATTGGCCATCAGCTCGATATATTCGTCGACCGACCGCACCTGGAGCCGCGGGTTGTAGCGCTTCTCCTCGCCGATGGTGGAGACGGTGTCGCCCTTGTAGTCGTGCGCCGGAAACACCATCGTCTCGTCCGGCAGCTTGAGCAGGCGGTTGAAGATGGAATCGTACTGTGCGCGCGAAGAACCGTTCTGGAAATCGGTGCGGCCGGTGCCGCGGATCAGCAGCGTATCGCCGGTGAAGACGCGATCGCCCATCAGGTAGGAATAGGAATCGTCGGTGTGGCCGGGCGTGTACATCACGTCGAGCGACAGGCCCTCGATCGTCACCTTGTCGCCGTCGGCGACCCGCATCGCCACCACGTCGGCCTTGGTCTGGTCGCCCATCACGGTCATGCAATGGGTGCGGTCGCGCAGCTCGCCGAGGCCGGTGACGTGGTCGGCATGCAGATGGGTGTCGACCGCCTTGACCAGCTTGAGGTCGAGCTCGCGCAGCAATTGGCAGTAGCGGTCGACTTTCTCCAGCACGGGATCGAGGATCAGAGCCTCGCCGCCGGGGCGGCTGGCGAGGACGTAGCTGTAGGTGCCCGAAACGCTGTCGAAGAGCTGGCGGAAGATCATGGCAGGAAGTCCGGCGGTGGAACTGGTTTCGAGGATTCTACTACGTTCCGGGCCGGAAAGAGAAGTAATTCACTGGGCGGATCGCAAGTTTTGGAAGATTTTTGCTTTGCAGGATCGAATCTCCGATTGGACGCGATGGCCGTCCCACAAGTTCAGTGTCGTCCCTGCGAACGCAGGGACCCATAACCCTAGGGTGAAGTTTGGCGAAGACCAGCCGTTCGGTGCGCCTGCCGCCGCGATCGAGAGATCACGTGGTATGGGTCCCTGCGTTCGCAGGGACGACAGCTGAGTGCGACGCGGGAGCGCGGCGCCCCCTCAGGGGCCTCACCACCGTATATCCATTCTCCGCCAAAAACAGGATCTGCCCGACGCCCACCTGCACTGGGGTCGCGGCTGGATGAACTCCGGCCGCTTGCCGGTCTCGCGCTCGATCGTATCCACCGTGTTGAGGCAGATGTCGAAGCGCACGCCTTGCGCGATCAGGCTTTCGACCTGCTTGCGGCGCTCGCTGCCGGACAGCAGGAGATCGACGCCGGGACCGAACGCGACGACCTCGATCGCGATCTTGTCGGGGTCGTACGCCTTCAGGAGATTATTGGCGACGCTGAGCACCAGCGCCTGCTTCTTCGCATCACCGTCGGAAAGCTGCAGCACGATCTTGTGCTCGGCGAACGGCTTGTCCTGCAGCGGTACCTGCTGTGCCGAGGCCGTTGGGATCGCGACCCGGACCAGCAGCGCCAGCATCAGCGCGCAAAAGATCGGACCCCGAATCATCCCTGTCCCGCAATGCCTGGATTGTCCTCGACGCCCTTCAGCGTGACACCGGGGCCAAGCCGCTTCTCGTCGGCTTATCAGGGTGGACCGGACGTGAGCGGACGGCCGGTGGCGATGGGGCGGGCTTGAAAAACGCTGTTAGCGGCGGCAATCTCGGCCTGATTGAGGCTTCGATCTGACGAATCTCGGCTTATGCCGACCGATGCGAGGATCGACGATGAAGCAGCGGCCGATAGTGTGGCTTGCCGTTGTTGCAGGCGTGGTCCTGGTGCTTGCTGTCGCCTGGGCCGCCATCCTCTGGACGCGCCCAGAGCCTATTCGCATCGCGTTCGCCAATTCGCTCTCTGGCCCGTCCGCCCCGATCGGGGCGGAAAGCCTGGTCGCTACGCAGCTTGCAATCGACGAGGTGAACGCCAAGGGGGGTGTCAACGGACGGCTGATTGAGCTCGTTCTGTTCGACGACGCAAGCAATCCAGCTGTGGCCCGCGCGAATGCGCAGGCGATTGCCGACAGCCCGTGCGTCGCTGTGCTCGGACATTATCTTAGCTCCGCGTCGCTCGCGGCGGCGCCGATATACAAGGATGCGCGGATACCGGCACTCACGGGAAGCTCGGCTGCCGACGATCTGACAAACAACAGTGAATACTATTTTCGTGCGCTGTCGCCGGTCTCCGTGCAGGCGCGCTCGATCGCGGAACATCTGCGCGCCGTGATGAGGGAGCCAAAAGTCCGTCTCGTTCACACGCGCGATTCCTACGGCAAGAGTTTTGAGCGTGGATTTGCGACGGCCTATCCGGCGGAGCAGTTGCGTGTGTTCGGACTGGACGTCGCAGCCGGTCAGATCGGATCGACGGATGAGGCGCTGGACGCTGCCGCGCAGGAGCCCGGGCCCGGTGTTATTGTCGTCGGCGCGGCAACCGATTTTAGCGCAGACATCGTCAAGGCGCTCCGCCGCCGCGGTATCAAGGGAATGATCATTGCATCCCAAGCCGCGGCCCGCGAAAGCTATTTGCAGAATTTCGCCAATGAGCCCGAGGAAAAAGCGCAGCCGGGTTTCTTCAGCGAGAATCTGTATGCTGCTTCCTCGCTGATGTTCGACAGTGCCGGCGTGGCAGCGCAGGTCTTTGCCGCCGACTACAAAGCGAAAGCGGGAACCTTGCCAAGCTGGGTTGCCGGCGGCTCGTATGACGCTGCGCGCCTGATGATCGATGCGCTAAAACGAGCTGCCGTACATCCCCGGTTTATGGGGCAGGGAATTCAGAAACGATCCGACAGCAAGGTCGCAGATCGCGACCGTGTGCGCGTCGCGCTCGCCGCGATCAACGATCCGAAATCGGCGGTCGTCGGGCTGACTGGGCGGCTCTATTTCAACGCGAACCGCGACATTCCGCGCCCGATTCGACTGGGTTTCTTCCGTTACGGTTTGTTCGTCACTGCGCCGCTGCAACTCGTGCGCATCGATCAGCCCAAAGGAATCGATCTCGCCGCGGAACGAGAGAAGGGCCATGTCGTCACGTTCGGCGACCGACACTACTGGATTCAGCGCGTCGTTTATACCGGCATCGACATCATTCGCGTCAGCCGGGTCGACGTGAAGCAAAATTCGTTCAACGTCGACTTCTATCTCTGGATGCGGTTCGCCGGGGACGATGAGGCGCAGACGCACGTCGAATTCCCGGCCTTGCTGGATCGCGGGGCGTTCGATCCGGCTCGGCCGATTCAGATTGGACAGGAAGACGGCCTGAGCTATCGGCTCTATCGAATCAACGGCGATTTCAAAGCCCGTTTCGATCTCCATGATTATCCGTTCGACACGCAGGAATTGCGTCTACGTTTCCAGAACACGGAGCAGCGGCGGGAACTCATCACCTATGTCATCGATCGGTTCGGCTTGCGCCTCGCCGGCGACGGAAGCTCGCGGGCCGAGGATGGGGCCTATTCCGGACTTCAGCTCTGGCGATTTCTCGGACTGAACTATTTCGTCGAATCTCAGTCCAGCGGATCGACGCTCGGAAAGGCGTCCTCGTTTGGTGCCGAGGCAGTGACGGAATTCGCAGGCTTCGATGCGACCATCATGCTGCGCCGCAGCTCCGCCATCTACATGCTGAAGAACCTATTGCCGCTGTTTCTGCTCGTGCTCGTCGTGTTCGCGACGCTGTTCTTTCCCGAAACCATGTTTCGTGAACGCGTGACGATTCCAGTGACCTCGATCCTGGCGAGCGCGGTGCTGCTCGTGACGGTCGCCAGCCAGGTCGGCGATGTCGGATACACGGTGGTCGTCGAAGAGATGTTCTACATTTTCTTCATACTATGCCTGATGACGATATTGGCGGGCTACAAACATGAAAAACTTCGAGACGCCGGCCGAAAGCGCGCCGCTATTGTTTTGGATCACGCAGCGCGGATCATTTATGCCGGGACGGTACTCGCTGTAATCGTTGTGCTCTACCGGCGTTATGCCGTGTGAGGCAAGCGTGGATACCTCGCCGGGTCCGCCACACCTTCTTGAAATTCGCAGCATGAGTCCGGATCGGGTCCTTGGCCGACATGACCAAGCGCGCCTCTTTTGCCTGTTTCCGTTGGTCATGCGGACGTCGTCCGCCGGGCGGATTGGGTACACGCCCTAGACAGGGACGGACGACAGGGGAGTGTTCGGCGGGACGACCCTCCTACGGCCGCACCAGCGTGTAGCCATTCTCCGCCAGGAAGAGGATCTGCCCGACGCCCACCTGCACCGGCGTCGCCGCCTGGATGAACTCCGGCCGCTTGCCGGTCTCGCGCTCGATCGTATCCACCGTGTTGAGGCAGATGTCGAAGCGCACGCCTTGCGCGATCAGGCTTTCGACCTGCTTGCGGCGCTCGCTGCCGGACAGCAGGAGATCGACGCCGGGACCGAACGCGACGACCTCGATCGCGATCTTGTCGGGGTCGTAGGCCTTCAGGAGATTATTGGCGACGCTGAGCACCAGCGCCTGCTTCTTCGCATCACCGTCGGAAAGCTGCAGCACGATCTTGTGCTCGGCGAACGGCTTGTCCTGAAGCGGCACCTGCTGCGCCAAGGCTGGCAGGATCGCGGCCTGGACCAGCAGCGTCAGTAGCATCGCGCGAAACATTTGCGCCCGCATCATCCTTGTCCCGCAATGCCCGGATTGTCCTCGACGCCCTTCAGCGTCACGCCGGAGCCGAGCCGCTCCTGGAACATCCGGCCCGAGCGCAGATATTTGCCGACGACGTCCCACACCGGCGCGCCTTGCTGGCCGTTGACCGAAGCCCAGCCCGCGACCTTGTAGCGATGGCTGGCGCTGAGTGCCTTGCCGCCATGCAGCTTCAATTCGGAGATGCGGCCGCCGATCGCGGCGGTCGGCGTGCAGGTGTAGCTGAGCCCGCCGGCCCGCACCATGTC
This sequence comes from Bradyrhizobium sp. CIR48, assembly GCF_014198315.1. NCBI lineage: Bacteria > Pseudomonadati > Pseudomonadota > Alphaproteobacteria > Hyphomicrobiales > Nitrobacteraceae > Bradyrhizobium > Bradyrhizobium sp. CIR48. The sequence goes on along the minus strand of NZ_JACIHG010000022.1, from coordinate 56,481 downwards.
GCCGCCCTGCTGATAATAGGGATCGGCGTTGAAGAGATTGTCGCACACGTCTTCCAGCACGTCCTTGATCTGGGCGCCTGTCATCTCCTGCACATAGGTCTCGGGATAGGTGATCGCCGTCTCCGTGAGCAGATCCTCCATGGTCAGCGCCTGGCCCGACAGCGCGGTGACGCCCCAGCGGAACCCCGGCGACAGCGCGATCTCGGCATCGAGCTCGGTGCGCAGCGCCGTGCAGATCAGCTCGTCGACCGGCCCGGAGAAATTGCCGCGCCGATAGAGCAGGCGGTCAGGCGTTGCGATCTTTGCCGACCAGTCGGTCACGTGCGGCGCGCGCAGCCGGCCGATCAGCTCGGCCATTCCGGGGTCGGGCTTCAGCAGCTCGGAGTAAACAGGAAGCAGATGATAATGAATGTCGCTGACCTTGCCCTTGTCGATCGCAAGATCGAGCACGGCGAGGAATTTTCCGTTGGAGCCGGCATTGGTGACGAGCGTGGTCCCGCCGGCGTTCTTCACGGCAATCGGCTGCGGTACGGCGTCATGGGTATGGCCGCCGAGAATGACGTCGATGCCCGTGACGCGGCTTGCGAGCTTGAGGTCGACATCCATGCCGTTGTGCGACAGCAGGATGACGGCGTCGACCTTGTCGGTGCCGCGCAAGGCATCGACATGCTTCTGCAACTCCTCCTCGCGGATGCCGAAGGTCCAGTCCGGCGTGAACCGCTTGGGGTGCGCGATCGGCACGTAGGGGAAGGCCTGGCCGACGATCGCGACCCGGTGACCGCCGATCTCCTTGATCATCGAAGGCTTGAACACGCGTCCCGTGGCCTTGTCGAAGGCGGGAGCGTCGTTGAACGCGGCTTCCTCGGTCAGGAACACGTTCTGCGCCAGGAACTCGCCCTTGAAGCGCTCGAGATTGTCGCGCAGCGTCTGCTCGCCATAGGTGAATTCCCAATGCCCGGTCATCGCTTCGATGCCGAGCAGATTGGCGACCTCGACCATGTCGCGGCCCTGCATGACGTTGGCAAGCCCGGTGCCCTGCCAGAGATCGCCGCCGTCGACCAGCAGCGAACGCTTCTCGCCGACATCGCCACGCAAGCGATCGACCAGCGTCTTCAGATGGGCAAAGCCGCCGAGCTTGCCGAAGCGGCCTGCTGACTTCTCGAACTCGACGCAGGTGAAGGCATAGGCATCGGCGCTGTCGGGACGGATGCCGAAACGATCGAGAAAGGCGCGGCCGACCAGATGCGGTGGCCGCCCGGCCATCTCACCGACGCCGATATTGATGCTGGGCTCGCGGAAATAAACCGGGTTGAGCTGCGCATGCGTGTCGGTGATGTGCAGGATGCGCGCGTTGCCGAAGCGCTCGAGGTCGTAAATGCTCGCGGACTCAGTGCCCCGCGCAAGCCGCGGCAGACTGAGCGATGCAGCGGCAAGGCCTGCGCTCTTCAGGAAATCGCGGCGGCGGATCGCCATACCAAAATTCTCCGCGCCCTCAATGTCGCAAGACTGTTCCAGTTAAGGCCAGTCTAGCGGATTTCCATCGCCTTCCAGGCTTCTTTTTCGGACGTCGCCTGGAAGATCGACGCCTTTGCCAGCGCCTCGGCCTCCCTGGCTGCGGCGGTAGCGCGGTCGAAATCGCCGCCATCCGCCGCTTTCCTGGCCGCGGCCAGCGTCGAGACGGTCACGGTCCACTGGTTGCGCAAGCCGGCAGCCTCCTTCGATGCGGCTTCCGCGGTGGCATAGGCCGCCTTGTAGTCCGCTTCATTTGCCGCGCGCGCAGCTGGCGCGAGGCCGAACGCCAGCAGCATGGCGAGGGGAAGTGACCGCTTCATGGCCGCGCTCCCGGGCCAGATATCGGCAGGCCATTGGCGACGTAGGACAGGAAGTATTCGACGTCGCGATATTCGTCCGATTGCGGCTCCAGCGGAACCGCGCGGGTCTGGCTGTTGCAGGTGACGAAGCGGCGGCTGGTGGTGCCCATGCCGCTCCATTCGGAGCGGTAGATCGGCATCGCGTTCAAAATGCCGAGCGCCGGCGCCAGGACCTCGGCGCGGATGCGCTCGCCCGGGCTCTGCACATGGCAGCTGGCGCAGGAGAAATTCATCTGGCCGCGCCGCGTATAGAAGTAGCGCTTGCCGTTCTCGAATGCCGCGAGCGCTCGGGGATCGTCGGGAATCTTGATGTCCATCGGCTTGCCGCGCGAGGTGAAGGCCATGTAGGCGGTGAGCGAGGCCATCTCGTCCTTGACGTAGGAGTAGGGCGCCTCGCCATTGGCCTCGCGGCAGCGGTTGAGCGCGAGCTCCAGCGTGACGACCTTGCCTTCCTTCTCGTCGAAGTAGGGATAGTTCTGGCGGATGCCGACGCCCCCGTTGGGGAAGCAATCGGCATAGGTCTTGCCGTTCTTGAACGGGGTGGCGAACATCTCCTTGCCGGCGTCGAGCGCGAACTCGTAAGGCGGGAATTCTTCCTTCTCCTGCCACTGCCGCTTCATGTCCGCGTTCATGGAATACGGACCGTTGACGAAGTCCTCGTGCTTTACGTCGGGAAACTTCTGGAAGAAGAAGTTCTGGAACGCCTTGGCGTCGGCAACGGGATCGACCTTGCCGGCCGCGACGACGCGCGGAGAGGTGAGGGCGAACGCAACGAGTGCGGCGCTGAGCGAGCCAAGCAGCAATGCAGACCGGGTCTTCATCACGCGATCTTCGCGGTGGTCGTATCCGACGCACCCTTGTTGTCGGTCCAGGAGATCTTGAGGTCGTCGCCCTTCTTGGCGCCCTTGAAGCTGAACTTCACATAGGGGTCCTTGGAGACCGCAGTGCCCCAATCGGCGACGAAGACGTCCTTGCCGTTACATTCGAATTTCAGCTGCTGGATGTAGTGCGCGGGGATCAGCTCGCCCTTGGGATCCTTGACCAGGCCGGTATCCATGGGGTGCTGGATCAGCGCCTGCACCTCGGTGATGTCGCCGTTGGATGTTGCGCGCACGCGAATGCTTGATGCCATCGGATCGATCCTCCTAGCCGCCGCAGCCGCCGACGGTGACCTTCACTTCCTTGGTCGCGCTGTAGAGCTTGCCGTCAGCCTCGACGATGGCGACCAGTTTGGTGGTCTTGGCCATTTTCAGCCGGTTGGCGACGCCCGGAACGGTGCCGTCGGCGACCTTGTAGGACGCTGCGAGCGCGTACGGGTTCTCGGTCACGAGGAACGAGATCGAGCTCACTTTGTCGAGCGTCGTCGTCACCGAGACCGGCACGACGCCGCCGTTCTCGGCGATCTCGGGCGCATCCAGCTTGACCTTGTCGGAGGGCTCTGCGGTCTTGCCATAGAGCGCCTTGATCGCGTCGGCCTCGTTCTTCTGCTTGAAGGCCTCTTCCGGATATTTGTCGTTGGCCGCGGCGCGCGCGGGCGTGGCCGCGAACGGCAGATTGCCAAGGCCGAGCAGGGCGACAGAGGCCGCGCCCTGAAGGATCAGGCGCCTTGTCGCAAGCGGGCCGGTGGTCGTGGTCATCTCAAATCTCCTGGCAGCCGGCCGTTACAGCGTCTGCAGGAAATCAACGATCGCGCTGATCTCCTGTTCGGTCAAAATCCGGTTCCGGCCGAACGGCGGCATCATGGTCTGCGGATTGCGCTTGGTCTCGTCGAAGATGATCGCGGTGAGCTCGTTGCGATCAGGGTATTTGGCCTTGAGGTCCTTCAGTTCCGGCCCGATTGTTCCCGGCAGGTCGCCGCCTTTGATGACGTGGCAGGTCAGGCAATTGCCCTTGCCGCGATCGAAGGCGAGCTTCTGGCCGTCGGCGACAGCGGATTGTGCCCGCGCTGGAGCCACAGCCGCGCCGGTGGAGAGGACCAGCGCCACCAGGACGGCAAGCTTGCAAGGAAAGGCGGTCAAGGCATCGTCCCAAGCGTTATGTCGATGATCTCGTTTGCGGAAATGTAAGCGTTCCAAAGCACAAAGGGCATCGCCTGACAATCAAGACTATGCACGCGGCAAAATGGAGTTAATATCCCGCGCATTGCAACCGATGAGATAGTTTGTTCATCCTAACAGGTTGACACTAGCAAATTATTCTAGGGCGTTTGGCCCTTACGGGCCGTCTTTTCTGTTTCGCATTCATTGGGGACTGACTTGGCTGAATATGTCGTCGAATTTGGCAGGGATGGCGGGCGGGTCGAGCCGGATGGACGGCTCGATGCACCGGCGTTCCATCGCAACCATGTGCCGATCTGGGCGGCGCTGGAAAAGCACCTCACCGGCCTGACCGGCAACGTGGTCGAGCTCGGCAGCGGAACCGGCCAGCACGTGGTCTATTTCGCCCGCCACACGCCCGGCCTGATCTGGTGGCCGAGCGACCTCAACCAGCGCCACCTCAAGAGCATTGAGGCCTGGCGCGTCCATACAGGCCTCGCGAACATCCGCAGCCCCCTGCGGATCGATCTCACCGATCCCGACTGGTGCGAGGAGATGAAAAGCGGACGGGCGCCGACGAGCCTTGCGGCGGTGTTCTGCGCCAATGTCATTCACATCGCGCCCTGGGCCGTGGCAGAGGGCCTGTTCGCCGGCGCCGGCCGCTACTTACGCCCCGACGGCAAGCTGTTCCTCTATGGCCCGTTCAAGCGCGACGGCAAGCACACCGCGCTCAGCAATGCGGTGTTCGACACCTCCTTGCGTGAAGGCAATCCCGAATGGGGCGTGCGCGACATCAGCGATGTCGAGCTCCTCGCGCGCGGCGCGGGCCTTCGCCTCGTCGATACGATCGACATGCCCGCGAACAATCTGACGCTGGTGTTCGAGCGGTAAGCGAAACGTCTGCTTGAGCCCAGGGGCGCGCCGCGAAAGTGGTGCGCTCCCTCCCCCCTTGTGGGGGAGGGCGGGGGAGAGGGGTAACCCAGCAAACGGTCAATCCATCTGGATCGTGACGCGCGCGCAAATCGAGAGAGTCCCCGTGTGGCACCCCCTCCCTGCCCCCCCCGCAAGGGGGGAGGGAATGAGAGAGCTGGGCCCGCCTCACCTCGCGATGCGATCAGAGCTTCGAGAGCCCATCACTACTACCCTTCTTCCCTCCACCCGATCTTCTCCTTCAAGAACCGGAAGCCGAGCACCTCGAAGCCGGCGCGTTCCCTGTTGTCCTTGCCGTAGCCGTGGCCGCCGGCTTCCGGCTCGTAGAACCAGGCCTCATAGCCCATGGCCTGCAGCTTGGCCGTCATCTTGCGGGCGTGGCCGGGATGAACGCGGTCATCGCGCCTTGTGGTGGCGATCAGGATCGGCGGATAGGTCTGGCCGGCTTTCACGTTGTGATAGGCCGAGTAGGTTTTCAGCCACTCCCATTCCTCGGACTTGTCGGGGTCGCCGTATTCCGCGATCCAGCTCGCGCCCGCGAGCAGTTTCGTGTAGCGGCGCATGTCGATCAGCGGGATGGTGCAGAACAGCGCGCCGAAGTGCTCGGGGTAGCGCACCAGCATGTTGGTGATGAGGATGCCGCCGTTCGAGCCGCCCTGTGCCGCAATGCGCTTCGGCTGCGTCACGCCGCGGCGGACGAGATCGGCCGCAACCGCGGCGAAATCGTCGTGCGAGAGTTTCTTGCCGGCGAGGCGGCCGGCGTCGTGCCAGCGCGTGCCGAACTCGCCGCCGCCGCGCAAATTCGCCTGCACAATGGTGCCGCCGCGCTCCAGCCACAGCTTGCCGAGCGAGGAATTGTAGTAAGGCTTCACCGAATGGGCGAAGCCGCCATAGGCGCTCATATAGACCGGCGCCTCGCCGGTCTCGCCTGCCGGCCCGGTCTGGACATAGGGAATGCGCTCGCCGTCAACAGAGACCGCCTCGTGCTGCGTCACCACGAGGCCGTCGGCGGTGAACGTCTTCGGCGCTTGTTTCAGGACGATCGGGCTGGCGACGTCGCGCTCGATCAACAGCAGTGACGGCGGGGTGAGTGGATCCTGCACATTGGCGAGCAGATCGCCGTTGCTCTCGCTGGGATGACGATCGAGCGGCCAGACGTCGACGACGCCGATTTGCGGCAGGCCGGCAAGCGTCTCGCGGCTCCAGCCGGTGGCGGATGGCGTGCAGATCTCAAAGCGCGGACGCAGCTCGTCGAGGATCGACAGCACGAGCTTGCCCGCCGCCCAGAACAGGCCTTGCAACGCGCGCCGCGGCGCCGGCTCGAACAGCACCGCAAAATCGCGGCTGCCGTTCAGGAACGCCGACAGTGAGATGCCGAGCACGGTGTCGGTGGCGTAGGTCCGCCCGCCGGCCGTCCAGTCCTTGCGCAGCTTCATCGCGAACCAGTCGCCATGGGCCTGCAGCCAGATGCCGGTCGGCAGATCGAGCTTGGTCATGCGACCGGCAGCATCGCGCAGCCAGACCGCGTGATTGAAGAAGTCGATCTGCTCGACGATCCAGACCCGCGGCTCAGGTCCGGTGTCGTCGGCGCCGCCATAGATCATCATGTGATCGGCGGTGGTCTCGGCGATCATCTCAGCCTGATCGACCGGCTGGCCGCGCCGCCACAGGCGAACTGTCCGCGAGTATCCGGAGTCGGTCACCATACCCTCGCCATGGGCACTCGACAGCAGCAGCGTATCGGCATCGAGCCAGTCCGCGCCGCCCTTGGCTTCCGGCAGTATAAAGCCGTCCGCCACGAAGCTCTTCGCAACGAGGTCGAATTCCCGCAAGGTCACGGCGTCGCTGCCACCGCGCGACAGGCTCAAAATGGCGCGCGAGCTTCCCGGCGTCGTGGCGATCCCGCTCAGCAGCCAATCCTCGCCTTCGCGCGCTGCGAGCTGGTCAATATCCAGCATGGTCTCCCACGCAGGATTGATCTTGCGAAACTCCGTCAGCGTGGTCCGCCGCCACAGGCCGCGCGGGTTGGCAGCGTCCTTCCAGAGATTGTGCAGGTCGCTGCCGCGCCGGCTGACATAGGGAATGTTGTCGGGGCGATCATAGATCGCTGCGAGGATGTCGCGGTCATGCCCGAAGGCTTTGCCGCCGAACGCCGCGAGCGTCAGCTGGTTCTGCCGCTCGACGAAATCGAGCGCTTGCGTGCCCTCGATCTCCTCCAGCCAGAGCCAGGGATCGTCGTCGGGAGCGCTGAGCGTGGGCCTGTCGTCGACGGTCATGAACGAAACTCCGAAAAATAGCGGCGGATAGGATTTGATCGAGCGCAAGCCGTCAAGTGCGCGGCCCGCTATGATCGCACCGATTGCGTCAGAGGCATGGCCAGCGCCCGTTTGCGCCGGTTGTCCGGCCACTCGCGTCCCTCCATAGTGCCGGGAATCAACAAGCCCTTGAGCCCGTTCGGGCAGAAAAAGCCGATGCTTGACGTGACTTCTGCCCATGCAATCGCCGACGACGCCCGCGTGCGCGCCAATGTGGTGCGCCTGGCTGCAGCCCAGGCGCTGACCGGTGCCAATTCGGCGGTGATCTTCGCTACCGGCGCGATCGTCGGCTCCACGCTCGCGCCCGACATGTCGTTCGCGACGGTGCCGATCTCGATGTATGTGGTCGGACTCGCCGCCGGAACGCTGCCGACCGGCGCGATCTCGCACCGCTTCGGCCGCCGCGCGGCCTTCGTCATCGGCACCGCTCTCGGCACGCTCACCGGCGTGCTCGGCTCGTTCGCGATCCTGCACGGCTCGTTCGCGCTGTTCTGCATCGCGACCTTCCTCGGCGGCCTCTACGGCTCCGTGGCGCAATCCTATCGCTTCGCGGCCGCCGACGGCGCCAGCGCGGCCTACCGGCCGAAAGCTGTGTCCTGGGTGATGGCGGGCGGCGTATTCGCCGGTGTGCTCGGTCCGCAGCTCGTGCAATGGACCATGGACGTCTGGCAGCCTTATCTGTTCGCCTTCAGCTTCCTGGTGCAGGCCGCCGTGGCGCTGATCGCGATGGGCATCGTCGCCGGCGTCGATATGCCCAAGCCCGCACCGGCCGATCTGCATGGTGGCCGGCCGCTGCTCACCATCGTGACCCAGCCGCGCTTCATCGCCGCGGCGCTGTGCGGCATCATCTCCTATCCCATGATGAACCTCGTCATGACCTCGGCGCCGCTCGCCATGAAGATGTGCGGCCTGTCCGTGTCCGATTCCAATTTCGGCATTCAATGGCACATCGTCGCGATGTACGGGCCGAGCTTCTTCACGGGCACGCTGATCGCCCGCTTCGGCGCACCGAAAGTCGTGGCCGCCGGCCTGCTGCTGGAGGCCGGCGCTGCCGGCATCGGCCTCTCCGGTCTCACCGCGATGCATTTCTGGGCCACGCTGATCGTGCTCGGCGTCGGCTGGAATTTCTCCTTCATCGGCGCCTCCGCCCTGGTGCTGGAGACGCACCGCCCGCAGGAGCGCAACAAGGTGCAGGCCTTCAACGATTTCCTGGTGTTCGGCATGATGGCGATCGGCTCGTTCTCCTCCGGGCAATTGCTCGCCAGCTACGGCTGGTCGGCGGTGAACCTGGTGGTGTTCCCGCCGGTGGTGCTGGGCCTTGCCGTGCTCTCGCTGGTCTCCTGGGCCCGCCGCCGCAAGGCGCGGCTGGAGGCGGCGATGGGCGAGTTCCCGGATGCGATCTGACTGGCAGGAGGCTGTCAGCAACCTTGATACTTCGATCCAGGTCGAAGTGATTTTAAGGTAAGGGCCATTTAGATGTCGTCGTGGCCGGGCTTGTCCCGGCCATCCACGTCTTAGGTGCTCGGATCGAACAACGTGGATGCCCGGGCATGACGGAGTAAGCGGCGATGCTCGACAATCCTCAGACCCCAGCGCTCGATGAATCCTCCCTCCGCTACGAAGGCTGGCGCATCGTTGCGGTCTGCTTCCTGCTCGCGACCTTCGGCTGGGGGCTCGGCTTCTACGGCCAGAGCGTCTATGTCGCCGAGCTGCAGCGCGCGCGGGGCTGGCCGACCACGCTGATCTCGTCAGGCACCACGTTCTTCTATCTGTTCGGCGCGCTGCTCGTCGTGTTCGTCGGCGAAGCCGTCAGGAGATACGGCCCGCGCCTCTGCCTGATCGCCGGCACGCTGGCGATGGCGGCAGCCGCGGTCGCGATCGGCGCGGTGCGCGAGCCCTGGCAGCTTTATCTCGCCAACGCCGTGCTCGCCTTCGGCTGGGCCGGCACCAGTCTCGCCATGATCACCAACACGATCAGCCTGTGGTTCGACCACAAGCGCGGCATGGCGATCAGCCTGGCGCTCAATGGCGCCAGCTTCGGCGGCATCGTCGGCGTGCCGCTGCTGGTGACCCTGATCGGCCATGTCGGCTTCGCCAGCGCGATGTACGCTGCCGCCGGCGCCATGCTGGTGCTGCTGCTGCCGGTGATCCTTGTTCTCGTCGGCCGGCCGCCCGATCACCATGGCTGGCACGCGGCGGCGAAGGCGAAGCCGCAATCATCGACGCAGATTCGCGCATGGGCGCTGCGCGACGTCGGCTTCCTCACGGTGACGATTGCGTTTGCGCTGGTGCTGTTCGCGCAGGTCGGCTTCATCGTGCATCTGATCTCGTTCCTCGATCCCGTGATCGGCCGCGGGCGCGCCGCGGTCGCCGTCGCGGTGCTGACTGCGATGGCGGTGGTCGGCCGCGTGCTGTTCTCGCTGGTGATCGATCGTCTCAACCAGCGGCTGGCCTCCGCGCTGTCGTTCCTCAGCCAGGCCGCCGCGCTGCTCGTCGTCATCAACCTGCACAACGATTACGTGCTGATCGCGGCCTGCGCGGTGTTCGGCTTCTCCGTCGGCAACCTCATCACGCTGCCGTCGCTGATCGTGCAGCAAGAGTTCGATTCGGCCTCGTTCGGCGTTCTGATCAGCCTCAACACCGCGATCAACCAGGTGACGTATGCTTTCGGCCCCGGTGTCGTCGGGGCCTTGCGCGATTGGTCCGGCGGATACGCGTTGCCGTTCTATCTCTGCATCGCGCTGGAAGTGGCGGCCGCCGCGCTGATCATGGTGCGCGGGACGCCGTGGACGAAGCTCCCGTAGGGTGGGCAAAGGCGCAAAGCGCCGTGCCCACGATTTTTCGATGAGTCAGCAGGGTTTCGTGGGCACGCTTCGCTTTGCCCACCCTACGAGACTATCCTTGCCGGTCCCTCAGCAGTCCCTCCACATCCAGCCGTTTGGTAAACATCGCGAGCTTGCCATCCGGCCCGAACGGCCATTGTTCCCTCGGCTTGTCCCAGTACAGCTCGACACCATTCTCGTCGGGATCGCGCAAATACAGCGCCTCGCTGACGCCGTGGTCGCTGGCGCCATCCAGCGCAATGCCGGCCGAGCGCACGCGGTGCAGCGCATCGGCGAGAGCGGCGCGCGTCGGATAGAGGATCGCGGTGTGATAGAGCCCGGTGGTGCCCGGCGGCGGCGGCGAGCCGCCCTTGCTTTCCCAGGTGTTGAGCCCGATGTGGTGATGATAGCCGCCGGCCGAGATGAAGGCGGCGCCCGAGCCCATCCGCTGCATCAGCTCGAAGCCGAGCACGCCGCAATAGAAGCCGAGCGCGCGATCGAGATCGGCGACCTTGAGGTGAACGTGGCCGATCCTGGTGCCGGCGGCGACGGCTGGGCTTTGCGACATGGGAATGCTCCGTTGAAAGCATGCACATAGGGCGGGCTCCGGGGCTCTGCTACGGCCGATCCCGAAACCCAGCGTTTCCTGATGCGCAATTGCGCATCAGGATCGGAAACTAAGCCAGTTCCGGCACCTCGCCTTCGGGTAGGTCGAACTCGAACGTGTTCAGCGTCATCGACACCAGCGTGTAGTAGCCGCACAGTCCGATCACCTCGACCACGCCGCGCTCACCGAGAAGCTTCACCGCCTCATCATAGAGGCCCTTCTCGACGCCGTGTCCCTCGTGCAACGATTTCGCCACGTCGTAGATCATCTTGCCCTTGGGATCGTCGAACTCGGGCGTGCGACGGTCGCGGATCGCGTCGATGATTTCAGGCTTCATGCCGCCCGCCAGTGCCAGCCGCTTATGCGCGTACCATTCGTAATGCGCGGTCCAGTGCCGCGCCGTCACCAGGATCGCGATCTCCGAGAGCTTTGCGGGGAATATCGTGTCGTAACGCAGCACCTCGCCGAGCCGCGTGGCGTGACGGGCCATGTCGGGGCTGTTGAGCCAGGCCATCATCGGCGCCGGCGGCTTGCCGCGCTTGCCGGCGATCGACTCGTCATAGGTCTGCCGCTGGCTCTCGTTCATTTCGCCAGGCGAAAGAAGTTTCAGGCGCATCGTCGTTTCCTCTTTGTTTTCAAGCACCGTCTTGGTCGCGACTATAGCGGAATGCGGGCTCGCGGAAGTGGTTGAATTCCGCGGGAGCTTGGCCCAGAGTCGCGCCCAACAAGTCGATTGATTGATGGAAACGACCAATGACTGACTCCAAAACCAGCGAATCTGAGACCGCCGATCTCGAATCTTTCCGCAACGAGACGCGCGCCTGGCTGGAAGCCAATTGCCCGCCGGAGATGCGCAAGCCCGCAACGTCGGATGCCGACGTGTTCTGGGGCGGGCGCAACGCAAAATTCTCGTCCGAGCCGCAGCGCATCTGGTTCGAGCGCACGCGCGACAAGGGCTGGACCGTACCGGACTGGCCGAAGGAGTACGGCGGCGGAGGTCTGAGCGCGGCCGAGCACAAGGTGCTGCGCGCCGAGATGGCACGGATCGGCGCGCGCCCGCCGCTGTCGAGCTTCGGCATCTGGATGCTCGGGCCGGCGCTGCTCAAATACGGCAATGAGGCCCAGAAGAAGGAGCATCTGCCCAAGATCGCCGCCGGCGAGATCCGCTGGTGCCAGGGCTATTCCGAGCCGAACGCCGGCTCCGACCTGGCTTCGCTGCAGACCCGCGCCGAGAGCGACGGCGACGATTTCGTCATCACGGGATCGAAGATCTGGACCTCCTACGCCAATTACGCCGACTGGATCTTCTGCCTCGTCCGCACCGATCCCGCCGCGAAGAAACATGACGGCATCAGCTTCATCCTGTTCGACATGACCTCGAAGGGCGTGACGACCAAGCCGATCCTCTTGATCTCCGGCTATTCGCCGTTCTGCGAGACCTTCTTCGATGGCGTCCGCGTGCCGAAATCGCATGTGGTCGGCACCGTCAACCGCGGCTGGGACGTTGCGAAATATCTGCTGCAGCATGAGCGCGCGATGATCTCCGGCATGGGCGAGCGCGGCGTCGGCCGTCCGCTCGGCCAGATCGCGGCCGATTCCGTCGGTACCGATGCGCAGGGGCGGCTCGATGATTCCATGCTGCGCGGCAAGATCGCCAGCTTCGACGTCGATGAAGCCGCGCTTGCGGCCTGCGCCGAGCGCGCGGTCGATCTCGCCAAGGCGGGACAGGCGCATCCGGCGTTCTCCTCCGCGATGAAATATTACGGCACCGAGCTCAACAAGCGCCGCTACGAGATCCTGATGTCGGCCGGCGGCGTCGATGCGCTGGAATGGGAGAGCGAGCGCTCCAAGCAGGGCGCCCGCCCGCGCGCCTGGCTGCGCACCAAGGCCAACTCGATCGAAGGCGGTACCACCGAGGTGATGCTCGGCATCGTCGCCAAGCGCATCCTGGATTTGCCGGGGGCGTAGGGCGCAAGTTCTCACCACCCGTCATTCCGGGGCGCGCGCAGCGCGAGCCCGGAATCCATACTCCCGATCGTGGTTATGGATTCCGGGCCTGGCCCTTCGGGCCATCCCGGAATGACGAACCAAATAGATTTCGAATCGGAAACACACCATGGCCCTCGTCCTCACCGAAGAACAATCAATGCTCCGCGATAGCGCGCGCGGGCTGATCAGCGACAAGGCGCCGGTGTCGCACCTGCGCCATTTGCGCGACAGCAAAGACCCCACCGGCTTCTCCAAGGAGTTTTGGCATTCCTTCGCCGAAATGGGCTTCGCCGGCCTTTTGGTGCCGGAAGAATTCGGCGGCAGCGGGCTGGGCTATGTCGAGGCCGGTGTCGTGATGGAGGAGATCGGCCGCACCTTGATGCCGTCGCCGTTTCTCGCCACCAGCGTGGTCGCGGCCTCGGCGCTGAACCGCGGCGGCAATGCTGCGCAGAAGTCGGAATATCTGCCGAAGATCGCGAGCGGCTCGCTGCTCGCGACGCTGGCGATCGACGAAGGCCCCAAGCATCGCCCGCTTCAGACCAGTCTGCAGGCCGTGCGCGCCGGCAACGGCTTCAAGCTCTCCGGCGCCAAGGCGCTGGTCGTCGATGGCCATGTTGCTGATTTGCTCATCGTTGCCGCGCGCACTGCCGGCTCCGCCGGCGAGCGCGAGGGCTTGACGCTGTTCCTGGTCAACCCCAAAGCCAAGGGCGTCGCAATCGAGCGCACCATCATGGTCGATTCGCACAATGCGGCGCGGATCGAGCTCGCGAATGTCGAGGTCAATGCCGACAGCGTGCTCGGCGAGGTCGACCAGGGCGCTGCGCTGCTCGACGGCATGCTCGACATCGGCCGCGGCGCGGTCGCCGCCGAAATGGTGGGCTTGAGCGACGAGGTCTTCAACCGCACCGTCGAGTACCTCAAGAACAGAAAGCAGTTCGGCAAGCTGATCGGCGAATTCCAGGCGCTGCAGCATCGCGCCGCCGAGCTCTATGTCGACATCGAGATCACCCGCGCCGCCACCATGAAGGCGCTTCAGGCGCTGGACGGCGATGTCGCGAAGGCGGCCTCAGCCGTCGCCGTGGCAAAGGCGCGCGCCGGCACCACCGCCACCCGCGCAGTGCAGGAAGGCGTGCAGATGCATGGCGGCATGGGCATGACCGACCAGTTCGACATCGGCTTCTTCATGAAGCGCGCGCGGGTGTGCGAGGAATTGTTCGGCGACGCCAATTACCACACCGAGCAGCTGGCGCGGGCGCGGGGGTATTGAGGCGATAGACGTGAGACGCGAGCGCGCGCCTCACCCTTCGGTGTCGTCCCGGCGAACGCCAGGACCCATAACCCCAGGGAGTAGTTTGGCGAAGACTCGCAGTTAAAGAGTCTTCCCGCGGTACTGTCACCTGTGCTTATCGATAGATCAGCGCAGTACGGGTCCCGGCGTTCGCCGGGACGACAGCGGAGAGAGCCGCCTCTTCCTTACCTCATCGGCGGCGCGTACTGCACGCCACCGGCGTTCCACAGCTGGTTCATGCCGCGCGGGATCTTCAGCTTCGACTTCTCGCCGATGTTGCGCTCGTACATCTCGCCGTAATTGCCGACGTGGCGGATGATGCGGACGGCCCAGTCCTTGGTGAGGCCGAGCTGCTCGCCGTAATTGCCTTCGGTGCCGACGAGGCGCATCACTTCCGGCTTCTTCGACTTCAGGGCCTCGTCGATGTTCTCAGAGGTGACGCCCAGCTCTTCGGCGTTGATCATCGCATAGAGCGTCCACTTCACGATCATCATCCAGTCGTCGTCCCGCTGGCGCACCACGGGGGCGAGCGGCTCCTTGGAGATCATGTCCGGCAGGATCATGTGGTCGCCGGGCTTCGCCAGGTTGATCCGCAGCGCGTAGAGCTGGGAAACGTCGGCGGAGAGGGTGTCGCACTTGCCGGTGTCGTAGGCCTTCACGACCTCGTCGAGCTTGTCGAACTTCACCTCGTCATACTTCATGTTGTTGGCACGGAAGTAATCGGTGACGTTGAGTGCCGTCGTGGTGCCGGCCTGGACGCAGACCTTGCTGCCGGTCAGGTCCAGCGAGGTCTCCTTGTTGCGCGAACGCGGCAGCATGAAGCCCGCGCCGTCGTAATAGGCAACTGCGGGGAAATAGAGGTCGTAGTCGAGCTCGCGCGCCATGCTCCACGTCGAGTTGCGCGAGAGGATGTCCACCTTCCGGCTCTGCAATTCCTTGAAGCGCTCGCCTGCATCGAGCGGGATGAACTTCGCCTTGCCCGGGTCGTTGAAGATCGCCGCGGCCACCGCGCGGCAGAAATCCACGTCGAAGCCGGTCCAGTTCTTGTTGTCCTCGGAGTACGAGAAGCCCGGCAGGCCCTTGTTGACGCCGCACAGCACCTCGCCGCGGCGCACGGTGCGCTTCAGCGTACGGGTGTCGTAGAATTCATAGATGATGGCCAGAACGGCGACCAGCACGGCGACCGCGAGCCCGATCAGCAGGCCGCCTCGAAAAGTGCGCATCATGTTGCTCTCTCGAAAAATCGGGAAAAGGAATCAGGAGGGAAGGCGACGAGCATGGTCCGGAGGACCATGCCCGGATCAAAAACCTCAGAGCTCGGGCTTCTGCCGGATCACCACTTTGGTGCCGACGGGGACGCGCTCATAGAGATCGGCGACGTCGTTGTTGACGAGACGGAAGCAGCCCGAGGACACCTTGGTGCCGATCGTGTCGGGGCGGTTGGTGCCGTGGATGCGGTAGACGGTGGTGCCGAGATACATGGCGCGGGCCCCGAGAGGATTGCCGGGGCCGCCGGCCATGAAGCGCGGCAGATAGGGCTGGCGCTGGATCATTTCCGGCGGCGGCGTCCAGTCCGGCCATTCCTTCTTGTTGGTGATGGTCACGAGGCCTTGCCACTGGAAGCCGTCGCGGCCGACGCCGATGCCGTAGCGGATCGCCCGCCCGCCCGGCTGCACCAGATAGAGGTGCCGTTCGGCGGTCGAGACGATGATGGTGCCCGGTGCTTCGGTGGTGCGGAAGTAGACGACCTGCTTCTGCCATTCCGGCTCGAGCTGGTAGCCGTCGTCGGCGACCAGACCCGGCTCGTCGCCGCGGTCGGGCTGTTGCGCGATGGCCGGCGGTGCGGACAGGATCAGGCCGATCGCGGCCACGAACATCCCGGTCAGGCGACGAAAATCCGTCATTTCAAGCTCTCCCCACTGCCACGGCGCAAATCATTCGGAACCATCAAACCTGAGGGGCATGTTCATGGCAAGTTGATGGCGCGCCGCCCTGATATGTCACGAGAATGCTTTGGTTTTTTGACGCCCGGCCGGCAATGCCACAAACAGGGGATGGCGCGAAAAGCCTAGGATGCTGCGGCTGGGCGGGGGTGCGCTCCCTCCCCCGCTTGCGGGGGAGGGTTGGGGAGAGGGTGTCTCCTCTAGGGAGACTCCCCCAGAGGAGAGAGCCCCCACCCGGCGCTACGCGCCGACCTCCCCCGCAAGCGGGAGAGGTTGCAGCGAGCCCGCAGCTAGATCACCTGAGCCAACAGGCATCGATGTCAGATCTTGTTGCTCTCCGCCGCGATCCCGAGCCGCCGCACGATCTCCGTCCCCACCGCGCGCGCCTCTACTCGCGAGCCGATGCGGGGGCTGCGAAACCTTCGCCCCGAGTGCAACCGGATCGTGACGATGCAGTGCTCGTCCTCGGACCGGCCGCGGCGCTCGACGGTGATCGTCTTCACGTCGTGCCCTTCGATATGATCGGCGCGCGGCGTGCCGTCGCCCCACAGGCGTTCGACGCGGATGTCGTGCTCGCGAATGATCCAGAACGCGCCGGTGACGAGGTTGGCATAGCGATGCACGGCGAACGCCGCGATCACGCCAAGCGGAAGCAGCAGGATATCGACATGGGTGGGCGGCCACCCGCGCCACAGCTTGTAGGCATAGGGCAGGGCGGACAATGCGACGGCGATCAGGGACACGATGCGGATGTCCCGCGCGGAAAATGCCTCGAGCGGCTCGCCGAGATGCATCTCGGGATTGCTGGCATCGAGCGGGTTGACGGGCTCCTCGACATTGGGAACCTCGAACTGTGTCGCGATCCGGGCCACGGTATCGCGCACATGGGTGACGTCGGAGATCGGCGGGGACGTCAGGCGCTCTCCCGAACTCAGCGTGAAGACGAGCTGAAAGCGGGCCTTCACCCGCTTGCTGCCGGGAACCTGCAGCCTCGTGATGACGTCCTTCGCGACGATGCGCGTGCGCAGCTTTCCGAACGGGCTTTGTCGCCCGATCAGGATCTCGCCAGGCGTGATGATCCACACCACCGCCGGCGCCATCATGATGCCGACGACGAACCCGGCTCCCACCAGCAGCGCCGCCACCGATATGATGATCTCCAGCGTGTCGCGCGTGAACAGGCCGGGCGTGAAGCACAGCGCAACGGCGGCCGCAAAGCCGGACATCACCAGCCGCTGCGCGATCGAGGAGCCTTCACGAAGGCGGATGTCGTTATTGGGGGGCGTGTCGTCCATTGCGGGCGGCTGATTGCGTTGCCGCGAAACTCCACGGACGGGTCCGTGGAGTCAAGCAACAAGGGCGAGAGACAGGCCGGTCACGGGACTCAGCGGCGCACCCGTTCGATAGCGATCCCCAGCCGTCGGGCAATCTCGTCGTTCACCGCTTGCGTCTCTACCTTCGTTCCGATGCCCCGGCTGAGGAACTTCTGCCCGCTCAAGAGGTCGATTCTGACGACGTAGCGCTCCTCCTCGGCCCTGCTGTCACGCTCCAGCCCAATCGTGGCAACGTCGCTGCCTATGATCGTATCAACAATTGGCTTGCCGTCACGTGTCAGCCGTTCGACGCGCAGTTCGCCGTGGCGGATGATCCAGAATGCGCCGGCGGACGTGTGCGCATATCGAAAAGAGAGGAGGGCAATGACGGCGACGGCCACCCCGAATATGATTTCGGCAGTCGTGAGAGGCGCGCCGTTCCAGAATCTGTACGCATAGCGAATGGCGCAGAGGCCCGCGATGATCAGGGCGACGATTCGCCGCTCCGTGCCGGCGGCCTTTCGGACAGGTTCGCCGATCCGCATCTCCAAATTGGTGGCGTCAAGCGGGTTCACCGGAGGGTCGATATCGACGAAGCTTAGCTGTTCGGCGATCCGCGCTGTGGTCTCACGGACGTGCGTGACCTCCGGAAGCTGCGGCGAGATCAGGCGCTCACCTGACGTCAGCTGCAAAGCGAGGCGGAAGCACGTTGGGTCGGCCTTGTCGCGATTGATCCGAATTCCAGATATCTCCTCTCTCCGGATGAATCGGGTGTTAGGCTGGCCGAATGGTCGCGTCTTTTCGACGACGATCATGTCTAGGGCGATGGTCCAAAGCTCATCGGCGCCGAAGGCTGCTTCGTAGAGCGTCGCAACGCCGATCACCAGGCCGACCAACGCTGCAACGATTTCTGCGTATCCGTTCCAGGTCGCAAAGTTGCAAACAGAAATAAACAATACGAAGGTCGCCAAGCCAGCCCCAACAAGGCGACCTTCGGAAGATGTATTCTTGCGGAGACGAACTTCGCTTCCGGTCGTTACGTCGGTCATTGCGTGCGTCAAACTCCCCCGTCGCGGCGGAAGCTCCGCGAACGGCCCGGGGGAGTCAAGCAAGAAGAGTGTCTGGTCCCTGCCGCAACCTCAGGATTGGCCGTCGTGCTCAGCTGCTGGCGTTGAGCAGCTTCGCCACGGTGCGGTCGATCTCTCGTCGTAGCGGCCTTCGCCGGCGTGCTGGAACACGATCTTGCCGTGCTGGTCGATGATGTATTGCGCCGGCCAATATTGGTTGCGGTAGGCGTTCCAGGTCTTCGAATCGTTATCCTGCGCCACCGGATAGGTGATGCCGTGGCGCTTCAGCGCGGCCTGCACGTTCGAGGCCGAGCGCTCGAACGGGAATTCCGGCGTGTGCACGCCGACCACGACCAGGCCCTTGTCCCTGTATTTGGCGTAGAGTTCGGTGACGTGCGGCAGCGTGTTGACGCAGTTGACGCAGCCATAGGTCCAGAAATCGACCAGCACGACCTTGCCGCGGAGTTCGGCCATGCTCAGTGGTTTCGAGTTGAACCAGTTGTTGATGCCGGTGAAGTCGGGCGCGGTCTGTTGGCCTGCGGCGGCGGTGACGATTGGCGCGGCGCGCGCGGCCTCCTCGCAGATGCCGGGGATGACAGCGCCGGTAACGGTGAAGCCGATCAGGGCGGCGGAGACGGCAAGCAGCTTGAAAGTCATGGAAGCGTCCTCCGGTGAAGATGAGGGATGATCACAGGCCGATCTGGCCGGTGGGATAGAAGCCGGTGAGCCACGCCACGATCAGCGTGTCGTATTGGAAATAGGCGGCGAGCGCGAAGCCGATCACGACGATGCCAAAGCCCTGCTGCAGCCGCGGCGAGATCCGCGCCAGGCTGCGCACCCGCGTGGTCGCGGCCTGCCCGCCATAGGCTATTCCCAGCATCGGGATCGCGGCGCCGATCGCATAGGCGATCAGCAGCGTGCCGGCCCAGGCAAGATTCTTCGAGGTCGCAACCAGCGTCAGGATCGAGCCGAGCACCGGGCCGGCGCAGGGCGTCCAGACCAGGCCCAGCGTGGTGCCGAGGATGAGCCCGCCGAGCGCACCCTCGCGCTGGGTAGCGCCGGTGTTGCCGAGATCGAGCCAGCCATTGAGCCGGCTCGACAGCCATTCGAACGGCGCCGGCCACAGCATCAGCAGGCCAAAGCCGAGCAGCAGGATCGCGGCGGCCTCGCGCAGTACGTTCGGATCGAAATCGAACAGGCGGGTGATTGCGCCGAGCAGCAGCGCGACCGCCGAGAAGGAAACGACGAAGCCGAGCGCGATCATGAGGGGACGTAAGTGCCCCGCGCGCCCGATCGAGGCGCCAAGCAGGATCGGCAGCATCGGCAGCGTGCAGGGCGCGGCGATGGTGAGGATGCCGGCAAGGACGGCGAAGACAAGTTCGAGCATGGGGCACTCGTGAAGGAGGTCACGAGGATGGTTCGGGCGGCATGGAGCGGTCGTTACGGAGCGTCACGGCTTCGTGACGGGGAGCTGCCAATCGCACGGCCGGTGCGCTCCCTCTCCCGCTTGCGGGGGAGGGCTGGGGTGGGGGTCTCTCCGCGACGGGACATCCCCCCAGAGGAAAGAACCCTCACCCGCCGCGCGCGGGACGATGCTTCGCATCGCCCGGGGCGCGTCGGCCTCTCCCGCAGGCGGGAGAGGCGGGAGCCCGCGGCTGCCACTTCAAGCCCAAACACAAAACGACCCGGAGGGGGGCATCCCGTCCGGGTCGTAGAGGTCCTTGGGAGGTTTAAGCAAAACCGTATGTGAGCTTTATAGGAGGGAAGTTTTTCCGCCTGATGTTGTGCTTTGTTTCAATTGTTTCGTCGGCGGTAACACTTCCGTGTCCCGGGAGAGGGCCAGATCGGCGGCCCTATCCCTTTGAATTCATTTAGCTTAGGCGGCGAAGCGCTCGACGCCGCAGCCCTTAAGCAATTCGGCCAGCTGCTTGCGGGCGTAGAACATCCGCGTCTTCACGGTGCTCTGGGGGATGCCGATGATCTGGCCGACCTCCTCCACCGACTTCTCGTGGTAGTAGACGAGGGTGATGATCTCGCGATGCGCGGGCGACAGCTTCTGCACGCAGGCGCGCAGGATGGCGCTGGTGTCGCTGCGGTCGAGCGAGGTTTCCGGCGTGTCGGAATCGTCGGGGATCTGGCGCACGTCTTCCTGGTCGATGTCCTCGAAGCGGCGCTGGCGCATCGCGGTCAGCGCCTTGAAGCGGGCGATCGAGAGCAGCCAGGTCGAAACCTGCGAGCGGCCCTGGAATTGGCCGGCGGTCCGCCACACGTCCAGGAACACCTGGCTGACGAGGTCTTCGGCCGCGGTGGCGTCGCGCACGATGCGCAGGATGAAGCGGTACACCCGCACGCTGTGCCGGCAATAAAGGATGTGCATCGACGTCCGGTTGCCGTCGGCAATGCTTTCGAGAAGCATGTCGTCCGAAGTCGCCTGAGCGGCGATGATGCTCTGGCTGGCCTGGGCGTTGATGGCGATGACATTCCGCATTGACTTGGCTCCCCGTAGCGCCGCGACCAAGCGGCGTTTCCTTGGACCAAAGTGTTAATGAGCCAACGTTTCGGGACGTCTGCACGAAAAGCGGAAAATGGTTTCGTGCGCCGCCAAATTGTTTCGTCGGAGAAGGGATGACGAAACATTCGGGACGAAAAAGCGTGGAATTTCAATGTACGGAAAATACGGGGTTGGGATTTGGAGGCGGACAGGAGCGCCACGGAACGAATCTCGGTGACTTGCGTTCGGTCGCGCCAGACCCGCTGTCGTCCCGGGGCCGACACCTGCAGCCGGGACGGTGATCTCGTAGGGTGGGCAAAGGCGCGCTCTTGCGCCGTGCCCACGATCCTTTTGCAAGTACGGAGACATTGGTGGGCACGCTTCGCTTTGCCCACCCTACGGCACCGTGGCTGCAGCCCGCGCGACTTACGCCTTCTCGCCCGCCGGCGAGAACAGATAGCCGCCGCCGCGGATGGTGCGGATCACGGCGGGTTTTGCCGGATCGGGCTCGATCTTGCGGCGGATGCGCATGATGCGCAGGTCGACGGCGCGGTCGAAGGCTTCGGCGTCGCGCGCGTTAGCCAATTCCAGCAGGCGCTCGCGCGACAGCACGCGCTTCGGATTGGCCGCGAACACTTTCAGCAATCCGAACTCGGAGGCGGTCAGCGGATGCTCGTTGCCCTCGTCGTCGCGCAAGGCCTGGGCTTCGAGATCGAGCCACTTTGTCCCGAACCGTACCAGCTGCTCCTTGTCGGATTTCGCCGCCGCCGCATCAGGCGCGGCGGCCTTGGCCGGCCCGCTCCGCCGCAGCACCGAGCGGATGCGCGCCATCAGCTCGCGCAGCTCGCAGGGCTTGGCTACGTAATCGTCGGCGCCGAGCTCGAGCCCCACCACGCGGTCGATCGGGCTCGCGGTTGCCGTCAGCATGATGACGGGCACGTTGATGCGGCTCTTGAGGTCGCGGATGATCGAGAGACCGTCTTCCTCGGGCATGTTGAGGTCGAGCACGACGAGATCAGGCATGCTGCCCTGGATCGCGGCGCGCAAACTCTTGCCGCCGTCGCACAGCGTCACGGTGAAGCCGTGCATCTTGAGATAATCGCCGACCATCTCCCGGGCCGGGGCTTCATCGTCGACGATCATGATGTGCTGGCTTTGGGTCATGGTCTTGAGATCACGGCAGTTCGGTCGCGGGAAGAGTGATGGTGAAGGTCGAGCCCTTGCCGGGCCCTTCGCTGTCGGCGGTCACCTCGCCGCCATGCATGTCGACAATACGCTTGACGATGGAGAGCCCAAGCCCCGTCGAGCTCTCGCCTGCGGTCGGCTTGGCCGACAGCCGCTGGAACCGGCCGAACAGGCGGCCGAGATCTTCCGGCGACAGGCCGGCGCCCTCGTCGCTGACGCGGACGACGGTGTCGCTGCCCTCGTGGCTGACGACCACGTCGATCCTGCCGCCGATTGGTGAGTATTTGATGGCGTTGCTGATGAGATTGTCGATGGCTTCGCGGATGCGGTCGGTGTCGCACATGGTGACGATGTTGGCCGGCGCGGCGACGCTGATCGCCTGCTGCTTGTTGACGGCGAGCGGCTGGTTGGCCTCGGCGACCTCCTTGACCAGGGCGGCGACGTCGACCGGCTCGCGGCGGATGGTGATGTCGAAGGCGTCAGCCATCGCATCCGAGATCAGATGGTCGACCATCGTGGTCAGGCGCTTGGTGGCGTCGCGGATGTGGTCGACCTGGGCGACCACGCCGTTTTCCGAGGCGCCGGTCGAGATCAGCTCCTTCAGCATCTCGGTGCGGCCGAGGATGACGCCGAGCGGATTTTTCAGATCGTGCGCGACCGTGCCCAAAATCTCGTTCTTGAAGCCGTTGGCGCGCTGCAGCCGCAGCCATTGCGCCGAGAGGCGGCGATTGGCCTGCATCAGCGCGCGGGTGCGCTGGGCGACGCGGTCCTCCAGCTGGGTGTTGGCGGCCTGCAGCTGCTGGTAGAGGATGACGTTGTCGAAGGCGATTGAGAGCCTTGAGGAGAAGATCTCGACCAGCGAGCGGTCGGTCTCGGACAATTCGCGCTCGGCCTGCAGCAGCACCACCACCTCGCGGCCGGACCCGGTGCGCAAATAGATCACGCTGCGGTGGTCGGCGAATTCGTTCTTGCGGCGCTGGAACGCGGCCTCCACCATCTCGCGCAGCTCGGGGTCGAGCGCCTTCGACGTCGTGGTGCCGATGAAGCGGCTGTAGCAGCCGCTGCCGGCGAGCACCGAGAGCTCGGGGTCGATGCCGCCATTGTCGCGCAAGACCAGTATACCGGCGCAATCGACGTTGAGCAGCGAGGCGAGCTGGGTCAGCACGCCCTCGGCGAGCCGCTGCATCGACTTGAAGTCGTACAGCGTCGAGGCCGCGTCGATGATGATCTCGAGCCCGCGCCTTGTCTGCACCATGCGCTCGAGCTGCTGATAGGAGCGCAGCGCCGCGGTCAGCGAGGTGAACAGCTTGTCGGCGGTGAGCTCGGTCTTGGCCTTGTAGTCGTTGATGTCGTACTGCACGATCACGCGCCGCTCGGGCGCCTGGCCGGGCTGCCCCGTGCGCAGGATGATGCGCACCGTCTCGTTCCGGATCTCGTTGCGGATGAACTCGACCAGCTCGAGGCCGGCGACGTCGGTCTCCATGATGACGTCGAGCAGCACGGCGGCGATGTCGCTGTGCTCGGCCATCAGCTTGCGGCCTTCCGCCGCGGAATAGGCCGACAGGATCTCCAGGCTCTGGCCGTTGAGGCTGTAGTCGGACAGCGCAAAACGGGTGCCGTCATGCACGGCCGGATCGTCGTCGATGACGGCGATCTTCCATTTCCGGGCGTTGGCATCCTCCGACGCGGTACCGGTATCGTCGATCAGGTGGAGGACATCGTCCTGTTCGGCCATTGAGAAGTCCCGTCACTTTCTGTGCTTTGCGCGCCGCCCTTGGCGACCCGGGGCATGATAATGCGAAAAGTGGTGCCTTGTCCCAGCTTGGATTCCAGCATCATGCGCCCGCCGAGCTGCTGGGTGACGAGGTTATAGACGATATGAAGCCCGAGTCCCGTGCCGCCTTCATTGCGCCGGGTGGTAAAGAAAGGGTCAAAGGCCTGGCGCTGCACGTCGGGGGTCATGCCGGCCCCGTCGTCGGTGAAGATAAGCTCGACGTCCTCGGTCCCGCGCGGTCGCGCCTGGATGATGATCGTGCCGGCACGCCCGTCGGCGAAGGCGTGGTTGGCGGCGTTGAGGAAGAGGTTGGTCAGGATCTGGCCATAGGAGCCGGGATAGCCGTCGAGCAGCAGCCCCTCGGGCACGTCGACCTGCAGCGTGATCGGCGAGCGCTTCAGCACCGGGCGCAGGCTGGCGATGATCTGGTCGGTGGCCTCGCTGAGCGAGAACTGCCGCCGCTCGGCATGGGAGCGGTCGACCGCGACCTGCTTGAACGACTGGATCAGCTCGCCGGCGCGCTGCAGATTGGCGACCAGTTGCTGCGAGGCGTCGCGCGAGGACTGCACGAACTCCTCCAGCTGCGAGCGGCGCAGGCCGCCGTCGCCCTTGAGCTGGGCCTCGAAGATCTCGGTGCGCCGGGCAAAGCTCGAGGCAACTGTGAGGCTGATGCCGATCGGGTTGTTGACCTCATGCGCGACGCCGGCGACGAGGCCGCCGAGCGCCGCCAGCCGTTCGGCATCGATCAAATTCTGCTGTGCGGTATTGAGCTCGAGCAGCGCGCTCTCGGCCTTCTCCTTGGACGCACGCAGCTCGTCCTCGGTCTCGCGCTTGGCGATCGCGTTCTCGCGGAACACCTCCACCGCGCGCGCCATGGCGCCGACCTCGTCGCGGGCCTTGGTGCCCTGCACCTCGCGGTCGAGATCGCCGAGCGTGATCGCGCGCATCGCCGCCATGATCTGCTGCAGCGGCAGCCGGATCGACAGCGCGATCATCACGCCGGCGGTGAGGATGATGCCGAGGAAGATCACCGCGATGGAAAGGACACGGCGGGAAATATCCGCCAGCGTGCGGTCGAAGGTCTCCTGCGCTCTCTGCTCGCGCTGGCGCATCTTGGTGGAGAGGTCGTCGATGGCGCCGATCGCCTCGGCCTGGCTGGCGTCGATGCTGTTGCGGAGCAGCTCGGTGCGGCTGGCAAGCTGCTCGGAGAGCTTTGCAAAGCCCTCGCGCAGTGCGGCGGTGCGGGCCCCGAGCCGCCGCAAGGCCATCTTCTGCAGATCGTTGTCGGCGAGATCGATCATCACGGGGATGGTCTTCTCGATCGTCTCGGTGTTGCGGCGCGCGTCGTCGGCCGCGCCCGCTGACAGCGACAGATAATAGGAATTGGCCGCCACCAGCATCGCGGTGAAGGCCTCGCGGGATTTTCCGAGCGAGGGCCAGATCAGCGCGTCGCGATGGCCGGTGGCGCCTTCGATGATGGAATAGAGGCCGGCCATGTCCCTGGCCGGGCCCTGCACCTGGTCCTCATAGGTCTTGGCGATGGTGGCCTGCACGCTGCGCAGCTCGCCGAAACCGTTGAGGAAGCGGTCGGTGGTGCGCTCCAGCTCCTCGACCGAGCCCGACAGCATCGGGTCCTTGGCGGCGCGGTTGGTCAGCGTGCCCAGCACCGCCTCGCGCAGCAGCAGGATTTCGGCGAACAGGTCGGGGCTCGGCTGGTTGATGTAGCGGTGGATCAGATTGTGCAGGCGCCCGGTCTCGCTTTCGAGCAGCGCCAGGATCCGGTCGGACTCGCGCACCTGGCGGACGTCGCCCCAGGCCGAGCCCAGCACCTGCGCGCCGTTCCAGATCATCCCCACCAGCACCACCACCACGGCGGAGTTCAGCGCCGCGATCGACAGGATGCGCCAGCGGATCGGCACCGCGCGCAGCACGCCGACCAGGCGTGCGCGCAGCCGTCCGATCGGGCCGGACGGCCGGTCTGGGTGCTCGGTATGTCCAAGTGCAGCCAACGCGGCTCACTCCACCTTGCGAATACGTTCGATCAGCGCGGCCGCGGCGGGATCGCGCCCGGCCTTGGCGTAGATCGGGGCCATCGCGTCCTCGAACGGCTTGCGGTCGATCTCTCTGATGATGGTGACGCCGGCCTCCTGGGCCTTGCGCTGCGACTGCTCCTCGAGGTCGCGCCATTTCTCCCGCATGAACCGGCTGGAGCGCTGCGCGGCCTCCCGGAAGATTTTCTGGTCGTCCGGCGACAGGCTCTGCCAGGCCTTCAGCGAGATCACCAGCACTTCGGGGCTCATCGTATGCTCGGTGAGCGTATAATGCCCGGCGTGCGTGTAATGATCCGTCGTCACGAAAGATGGCCAATTGTTTTCGGCGCCGTCGATCAGATGGTTGGCGAGCCCGGTGAGCACCTGCCCATAGGGCATCTCGACCGGCTCGGCGCCGAGCGAGCGGATCATCTGGCTCATCAACTCCGACTGCTGCACCCGGATCCGCAATCCCTTGAGATCCGCGATGGTCTTCACCGGGCGGGCGCCGTTGTAGATCGACCGCGCCCCGGAATCGTAGAAGGCGAGCCCGACGAAACCATAGGGCTCGAAGCTGTTCAGAATCTCGCTGCCAATCGGGCCGTCCAGCACCTTCTGCATGTGCTCGATGGACCGGAACAGGAACGGCATGGCGAGCACGTTCATCGCCGGAACGAAGTTGCCGATCAGCGCGACATTGGTCCGGTTCAGGTCGATCGCGCCGGCCCGGGTCTGCTCGATCGTCTCCTTTTCCTCGCCAAGCTGGCGGGAATGGAACACCTTGATCTCGTGGCGGCCGCCGCTGCGCTCGGCGATCAGCGCGCCCATGTAGCGCAGCGCCTGGACGGTCGGGTAATCCTCGGTCTGGGTATCGGCGGCGCGAAATTCGCGTGCGACGGCGCCCGTCGCACAGACGGCAAGCAGAAGCGCGACGACGATCACTCCGGTCCGCGAGAGTTCGGCACGGCTCAACACTGGCACACTCAACCCCTCAGTGGTGGAGTCTATGGCGGAGGCAAAAGGTTCAATGCAATCTAGCAGATGGTCGGGGGAAGGCCATCCCGCCCGGCGCGGCCGTGTAATTGTGCGGCGCGGCCGGCGCTCATTCCCGGTTGAAACCGCAAATGCCGCGCCTTAAGCAGGGCAGCCGCCTTTGTCGCGCGGCATGGGAAGCGCCATCGTGACTTCAGCATTGCGCCTTTTGCAGCTCGTCGCCGCCTTGGCGGCTCTCTCATTGGCCGCGCCCGTGCGCGCCGCCACCGACATCGCGTGGTGGCACGCCATGTCCGGCGAGCTTGGGCGGCAATTGGAAAAGCTCGCCTCGGACTTCAACGCCTCGCAGTCCGATTACCGCATTGTGCCCGCTTACAAGGGCAACTACACCGAGACGGTGACCGCGGCGATCTTCGCCTTCCGCTCGCGCAGCCAGCCCGCGATCGTCCAGGTCAACGAGGTCGCCACCGCCACCATGACCGCGGCCAAGGGCGCGATCTATCCGGTGTTCAGCCTGATGCGGGACCAGGGCGAGCCGTTCTCGCTCAATGACTACCTGCCCGCCGTCTCCGGCTACTACACCGATGCGGCCGGCAACCTGCTGTCGTTCCCGTTCAACTCCTCGACGCCGATCCTCTACTACAACAAGACCATGTTCCGCGACGCGGGCCTCGATCCGGAGACGCCGCCGAAGACCTGGCCGGAATTGGGGGCCGCTGCAAAGCGCCTGCGCGACCGCGGCGCTCCTTGCGGCTTCACCACATCATGGCCGTCCTGGATCCATGTCGAGAATTTTTCCGCCTTCCACAATCTGCCGCTGGCGACGCGCGGGAACGGCTTTGCCGGGCTCGATGCCGAGCTGACCATCAACAATCCGGTCGTGGTCAAGCACATCGCCCAGCTCGCCGAATGGCAAAAGACAAAACTGTTCGACTATGGCGGCCGCGGCCAAGCGGCCGAGCCGCGCTTCCAGAGCGGCGAATGCGGCATCTTCATCGGCTCCTCGGCGACGCGCGCCGACATCAAGGCGAATTCGAAATTCGAGATCGGCTACGCCATGATGCCGTATTGGCCCGACGTGAAGGGCGCGCCGCAGAACTCGATCATCGGCGGCGCCACGCTCTGGGTGCTGCGCGACCGGCCGCGCGAGGAATACAAGGGCGTGGCGCGGTTCTTCGCCTATCTGTCACAGCCCGGCGTGCAGGCCGCCTGGCATCAGAACACGGGCTATCTGCCGATCACCCGCGCCGCCGCCGAGTTGACGCGCGCGCAGGGCTTTTACGAGCGCAACCCGGGCTCGTCGATCTCGTTCGAGGAGATCACGCTCAACCCGCCGACGGAGAATTCGAAGGGCATCCGGCTCGGCTCCTTCGTCCTGATCCGCGGCGCGATCGAGGACGAGCTGGAGCAGGCCTTTTCCGGCCAGAAGAGCGCGCAATCCGCCCTGGATTCCGCCGTCGAGCGCGGCAACAAACTGCTGCGCCAGTTCGAGCGCGCCAGCCCGGAACGGTAGTGCATGTTGCGATTGGGCTTCGCTGTGGCCGCGCGGGAGGCGCGCTCCCTCCCCCGCTTGCGGGGGAGGGTTGGGGAGAGGGCTCTCTCCACGCTGGGATTGCCTGACGTCTGCGGAGAGTGTCCCCGCGGGGAGAGAGCCCCCACCCGGCGCTTCGCGCCGACCTCCCCCGCAAGCGGGAGAGGTGCACCGTCTCCTCGGCTCGCACTGACGAATCAATCAAGCTCGTAACGATGATGACTAACGCTCCATCGCAAACACTGCCGGCCTTCGCCGACGAGGAAAGCTTCCGCGCCTTTCGCTCCGCTTCCTCGCAATGGCTTCCGATCGCACTCGACATTGCGCGCAGCCACGGTCTCGATACCAGCGCGCCGCATGTGTTCGCGACCGGCACCAACCTCGTCGTCGGCCTCGGCGAAGAATTGATCCTGAAGATCTTCCCGCCATTGCTCCGCGCACAATTCGTCTCCGAGCGCGGCTCGCTGATGCAGCTCAAAGGCCATCTCGATCTGCCGATCCCCGAGATCGTCGCCGAAGGAACGCGCGACGGCTGGCCCTATCTCGTCATCACGCGGCTATCAGGCACGCTCGGCTCAGAGGTGTGGCCGCAGTTGCCGGAAGCGCAGAAGGAACGCCTGCTGCGCCAGATCGGCGAGACCATTGCGAGCGTCCAGCGCGCCCCGCTCGGGCCGCTTGCAGAGATCGAGCCGCGCTGGGACGATTTCATGCGTGCCCAGATGCAGGGCTGCAGGGCGCGGCACACGCGTCTCGGCCTCGCGCCGAAATTTCTTGCCGGCCTCGATGATCTCCTGTGCGATGCGGAAAAGCTCATCCCGCTGGATGCGCCGCCGGTCTTTCTGGTCGGCGAGTACATTCCGGAGAACTTCCTGCTCGCCTGCGATGACGGCCAGTGGTCGCTCAAAGGCCTGTTCGACTTCGGGGACGTGCTGGCGGGATGGCGCGATTACGACCTGCTCGGCCCCGGCGCGTTCATGGCGGCGGGCCGGCCGGGGAGGGTGAAGAGCCTGCTGGAAGGCTTCGGCTATGCGAAGCTCGACTACGCGCTCAAACGCCGGCTGATGGCCCTGATGCTGCTGCACCGCGCCAGCGACCTCAACAGCCACATCTGTATTGCGGGCTGGCAGGAGCAGGCGGACGATCTGGTCGAGCTGCAGGAGCTGATCTGGGCGGGGTGAGCGCGGGCTCCACCTCTCTCCATCATTCCGGGGCGCCGCAGAGCGGCGAGCCCGGAATCCATGGTCCTGCGCGTGCTGCCGCCCCGACGGATTCCGGGCTCGATGCTGCGCATCGTCCCGGAATGCCAGCTGTGCTCATTGGGCGGGCGCGGATCAAGTTAAGCTCATGAAATAGGCAAATCTGCATCTTTGTATGCAATTCCGGGAGATCGAGACGAAGGCCGCGGCGCGCCAAAATCGACATTTCCTAAGCGATGTCAGTTCATTAACTTGATCGTAACTGCTCGTTAAGCTCTGGCACAAACCTTGCGAATCCGGTTCCAACCAAAAACGTTGTGTTGGAGCGATTTCATGAAGCGCCGCGATTTCCTCAAGTCCGTTTCCGGATTGGCCGCCGGAGCGGCGCTTCCGGCGATGCCCCAGATGATCTCCTCAGCCTATGCCGACGCCCGTTCGGAGACGCTGCTGATCGTCTCGGAAGGCGGCCCCAACAATCTCGACATCCACGGCGTCGGCACCAACGTGCCCGGCTATGAGGTGTCCTGGAATTGCTACGACCGCCTGATCAGCCACGCGATGAAGAGCGGCCCGGGCGGCGTGCCCTATTACGACCGCGACAAGTTCAAGGGCGAGCTCGCCGAGGAGTTCAGGATCGACGACATGTCGGTCACCTTCAAGCTGAAGAAGAACGCCAAATTCCACGACGGTGCGCCCGTGACCGCCAGGGACGTGAAATGGTCGCTCGACCGCGCCGTCAGCGTCGGCGGCTTCCCGACCTTCCAGATGAGCGCGGGCTCGCTGACCAAGCCGGAGCAGTTCGTCGTGATCGACGACTACACCGTGCGTGTCGACTTCCTGAAAAAGGACAAGCTCACGATCCCCGACCTCGCCGTGATCGTGCCCTGCATCGTCAACTCCGAGCTGGTGAAGAAGAATGCCAGCGAGAAGGACCCCTGGGGTCTCGAGTTCACAAAACAGCAGACCGCGGGCTCCGGCGCCTACAAGGTGACGAAGTGGACCGCTGGCACCGAAGTGATCATGGAGCGCAACGAGGATTGGGTCGGCGGCCCCTTGCCGAAGATCAAGCGCGTGATCTGGCGCATGGTGCCGCAGGCCGGCAATCGCCGCGCGCTGTTGGAGCGCGGTGACGCCGACATCTCCTACGAGCTGCCGAACAAGGACTTTCAGGAGATGAAAGCCAACGGCAAGCTCAACGTGGTGTCGCTGCCGTTCTCCAACGGCATCCAGTATATCGGCATGAACGTCACCAAGCCGCCCTTCGACAATCCGAAGGTGCGTCAGGCCGTGGCCTATGCGCTGCCCTATCAGAAGATCATGGACGCGGTGATGTTCGGCCTCGCCAACCCGATGTTCGGCGTACCTGCGGACAAGGCCACCGAAGTCGCCTGGCCGCAGCCGCACAAATACAACACCGACATGGACAAGGCGAAGGCGCTGCTCACCGAGGCCGGCTACGCCAACGGCTTCGAGACCACGATCTCATTCGACCTCAATTTTGCCGGCGTCAACGAGCCGCTCTGCGTGCTGGTGCAGGAGAGCCTTGCGCAGATCGGGATCAAGACCACCATCAACAAGGTGCCCGGCGCCAACTGGCGCACCGAATTGAACAAGAAGGAGATGCCGCTCTTCACCAACGTGTTCTCGGGCTGGCTCGATTACCCCGAATACTTCTTCTACTGGTGCTATCACGGCAACAATTCCGTCTTCAACACGATGAGCTACAAGTCGGCGGAGATGGACAAGTTGATCGACGGCGCCCGCACCGCCGCTGCGGCCGGCGATACCGCGACCTACGACAAGGACGTGAAGGGCTTTGTCGATCTCGCCTACACCGACATCCCGCGCATCCCGCTGTACCAGCCCTTCGTCAACGTCGCGATGCAGAAGAACATCAGCGGTTATCAGTATTGGTTCCACCGGCGGCTGGACTATCGCGCGATGGCGAAGGGGTGAGGGTAGCGAATAGCGAGAGCGCTAGGCAGTCGAACATGATGTTCAAAAGCTTGTCGGCTGGCTCCGTCCGCCTCTCCCGCTTGCGGGGGAGGCCGACGCGCTCGAAGAGCGCGGCGGGTGGGGGCTCTCTCCACACGGAGAACCCCAATGCGGAAGCACCCCCACCCCAACCCTCCCCCGCAAGCGGGAGAGGGGGCGCAGTTGTGCCCGTTGCGTCATCTTCTCTTTCCACGGGAAGTCGCCCATGCTGACCATGATCGGCAAGCGTCTGATGTTCGCGATTCCCTCGCTGATCGGCGTCGTCATCGTCACCTTCCTGCTGACACGCGCGCTGCCCGGTGATCCCGCCGCTTATTTCGCCGGGCCCGCCGCGACCAAGGAAGCCGTCGAGCAGATCCGCAAGAAGCTCGGTCTCGACAAGCCGCTGATCGAGCAGTTCTTCCGCTACACCAATGATCTTGCCCACGGCGATTTCGGCAACTCGCTGACGACGGGTCAGCCGGTCGCGGCCGAGATCCGCAACCGCCTGCCGGCCTCGGCTGAACTCACGCTGCTCGGCCTCATCGTGTCCGTCGTCATCGCCATTCCGCTCGGCGTGCTCGCAGCGACGCGGCCAGGGTCATGGGTCGATCACTTATGCCGCATCACGACGACAGCCGGCGTCTCGCTGCCGGTGTTCTTCACTGGCCTCGTGCTGGTCTATGTCTTCTATTTCCGGCTCGGCTGGTCGCCGGCGCCGCTCGGGCGTCTCGACGTGTTCACCAGCGCGCCGCCGACGGTGACCGGCTTCTATCTGATCGACACCCTGATCGCGCGCGATCTCGAAGCGTTTCGCTCGGCGCTGAGCCAGCTCATCCTGCCCGCGACCACGCTTGCGATCTTCTCGCTGGCGCCGATCGCGCGCATGACGCGCGCCTCGATGCTGGCGGTGCTCGCGTCCGAATTCGTCCGCACCGCGCGCGCCAGCGGCCTGTCGCCGTCGACCGTCATCGTCACCTACGCGTTTCGGAACGCGATGCTGCCCGTGATCACCACGCTGAGCATGGTGTTCTCGTTCCTGCTCGGGGCCAACGTGCTGGTGGAGAAAGTGTTCGCCTGGCCGGGCATCGGCTCCTATGCGGTGGAAGCGCTGATCTCGTCGGACTTCGCGCCGGTGCAGGGCTTCGTGCTGACCATGGCGGTCATGTACGTGCTGCTCAATCTCGTGATCGACATCTTGTACGGCGTGATCGATCCGCGCGTGCGGTTGGAAGGGTAGACCGTCATGATCTCGCCCAATACGAGCCACGCGAGCGGTCCGCTCCCTCTCCCGCTTGCGGGGGAGGGCTGGGGAGGGGGTGTCTCCGCGGGCGAGAGCCCCCAAGAGGAGAGAGCCCTCACCCGCGCCTTTGGCGCGACCTCTCCCGCAAGCGGGAGAGGTGAAGCGCGCTCGCCGCTTGGCCGTTCGTCCCCACGCTCAGAAGCTCCAGGAGTAAAACCATGAGCTCCGTTGCGCCTGCTGTTGAACCCGTCGGTCCCGCGCGCACCTCCGGCCTCGTCGCGGTGCTCGAACAGACCCGCTACGTCCTCGGCGAGAACAAGGTCACGGGCTTTGCCTTCGCGCTGCTGGTCCTGATCCTCGCCGCCGCGATCGTTGGCCCCTACGTGGTGCCCTACGATCCGCTCGCCTCCGACACCGCCGCGGCGCTGAAGCCGCCGTCGGCCGCGCACTGGTTCGGCACCGACCAGCTCGGGCGCGATATCTTCAGCCGCGTCGTCGTCGCAACACGGCTCGATACGTTCATCGCGGTCGCCTCCGTCGCGCTGGTGTTCCTGATGGGCGGGCTCGCCGGTATCGCGGCCGGCTATTTCGGCGGCTGGACCGACCGCATCGTCGGCCGCATCGCCGACACCATCATGGCCTTTCCGCTGTTCGTGCTGGCCATGGGCATCGTCGCCGCCCTCGGCAACACCGTGCAGAACATCATCCTCGCCACCGCCATCGTGAACTTCCCGCTCTATGCCCGCGTCGCGCGCGCCGAGGCCAACGTGCGCCGCAATGCCGGCTTCGTGCAGGCCGCGCGCCTGTCGGGCAACGGCGAATTCCGCATCCTCCTGGTGCACATCCTGCCGAACATCATGCCGATCATGATCGTGCAGATGTCCTTGACTATGGGCTACGCCATCCTCAATGCCGCGGGCCTGTCCTTCATCGGCCTCGGCGTCCGCCCGCCGACCGCGGAATGGGGCATCATGGTCGCCGAGGGCGCCGGCTTCATGGTGTCAGGCGAATGGTGGATCGCGCTGTTCCCCGGCCTCGCGCTGATGATCGCCGTGTTCTGCTTCAATCTCCTCGGCGACGGCCTGCGCGACATCGTCGACCCCCAGCGGAGGACGTGATGATGGTTGGGGGCAGAGAGAAGATCGGGACGCTTGGGAGTGTGGTTGCCACGGCTCTCTCATTCCCTCCCCCCTTGTGGGGGAGGGGAAGGGAGGGGGGTAGCCACGAACTCCGACTTCGCTTGGAGCCACCCCTCTCCCCAACCCTCCCCCACAGGGGGGGAGGGAGCGAGAGGCCGGTGCCTGCCTCACGCGTAAATCTACGTCAAAAATTCCCCAACGAATCCAACCTCTTTCTACTGTGCATGGGGTTGTTTTCGCGTTTTTTGATCGGCAGGCCCGCATGACCGCCCAGCCGCTGCTCGATGTCCAGGACCTCACCGTCGAATTCACCACCCGCCGCGGCATCGTCAAAGCGGTGCAGCAGGTCAACATTTCCGTCGCCAAGGGCGAGACGCTCGCCATCGTCGGTGAATCAGGCTCGGGCAAGTCGGTGACGTCCTATGCGGTGATGCGCATCCTCGACCGGGCCGGGCGGATCGCCGAGGGCTCGGTGATGTTCTCCGGCATCGACGTCAAGGCCGCGACCGAAGACCAGATGCGCGACCTGCGTGGCCGCGAAGTCTCGATGATCTTCCAGAACCCGCGCGCGGCGCTGAACCCGATCCGCAAAGTCGGCGACCAGATCGAGGACGTCTTGCGCACCCATGTGCAGCAGGCGCAGGTAGCCGATCACGGCGAGAAGGCGATCGAGGCGCTGGAGCAGGTCAAGATCGCCCGTCCGCGCGAGCGCTACCATGCCTATCCGTTCGAGCTGTCGGGCGGCATGTGCCAGCGCGTCGTCATCGCGCTCGCGCTCGCCTGCAATCCGCAGCTCCTGATCGCGGACGAGCCGACCACGGGCCTCGACGTCACCACGCAGAAGGCGGTGATGGATCTGATCGTGGAGCTGACCAAGCGCCGCGCGATGTCGACCATCCTGATCACCCACGATCTCGGCCTCGCCGCCGCCTATTGCGACCGCGTCGTGGTGATGGAGAAGGGCCGCGTGGTCGAGACCGCCAAGGCCGCCGACATTTTTGCGAACCCACAACACCCCTACACCAAGAAGCTGATGCGCGCGACGCCGCGGCTGGGGGTGAGCTTGCGGGATCTGTTGCCGGAGGAGGAGGGTGCTTCACCTGCCGCGAGCGCGTTGCTCGTGGAAACCGCTCCCGCCGCCGAGGAGCGGCAGAAACCCCTCCTCCTCGTCGAAAAGCTCGTCAAGGAATACCCGCGCCAGGGTGCCACCGCGACGCTCGGAAAACTGTTCGGCCGCAAGCCGCCGCTGGAGCCGGACGTGTTCCGCGCCGTCGACGGCATCAGCTTTTCGATCGGCCATGGCGAGAGCGTCGGCCTCGTCGGCGAGTCCGGCTGCGGCAAGTCGACCACGTCGATGATGGTGATGCGGCTTCTGGACCAGACCTCCGGCCTGATCCAGTTCGACGGCGAGGACATCGGCGCTATCCAGCCTGCGTCCTTCGCCCGGCTGCCGCAGCGCAGCCGCATCCAGATGGTGTTCCAGGATCCGACCGACAGCCTCAACCCGCGCTTCACCGCAGCGCGCGCCATCGCCGACCCGATCATGCAATTGAGCGACATCAGGGGCCGCGATGGGCTCCGCGCCCGCTGCGAGGAGCTGGCGACCATGGTCGGCCTGCCGCACAACCTGCTCGACCGCTTCCCGCATCAATTGTCCGGCGGCCAGAAGGCGCGCGTCGGCATCGCCCGCGCCATTGCGCTGCATCCAAAACTGGTCATCCTGGATGAGCCGACGGCGGCGCTGGACGTCTCTGTGCAGGCTGTCGTTCTGAACCTGCTTCAGGATCTCAAGGCGCGGCTAGGTATGAGCTATCTGTTCGTCTCGCATGATTTGAACGTAGTGCGCTTGCTGTGCGATCGTGTCATTGTGATGCGGACCGGTCGAATCGTCGAAGAGGGCTCTTCCGAGCAGGTCCTCAGCGATCCGCAGGACGACTACACCAAGGAGCTGCTGACGGCGATTCCGCATCCGCCGTTGCAGGTACACTAGAGCATATCCGGAAAAGTGCGCAGCGGTTTTCCGAAAAGATCATGCTCAAATAACAACCTAGAGAGATAGTTTGGGAGCGTGATGGCCGAGCCGCTGGACGACTATATCGACGCCGTATCGAAAGCGCTGGCGCTGCCGGTCGAGGAGGCCTGGAGGCCGGCGGTGCGCGCCAACCTCGAAGTCTCGCTGCGGCTCGCCCGCCTGGTCGACGAATTCGCGTTGCCGGACGAGACCGAGCCGGCACCGATTTTCACGGCGTGATGCTGCCATGACCAGCAAGCCAGAGATGACGGCCGCCGAAATCGCGAGTGCAGTCGCGGGCCGCAGGATGTCCGCGCTCGATGCCACGGAAGCCGCGCTGTCGCGCATCAAGCAGCACGACGGCATCCTCAATTCCTTCACCGACGTCACCGCCGATCGCGCTCGTGCGAAGGCGCGTGCCATCGACGCCGACATCGCCGCCGGCAAGGAAGTCGGCCCGCTCGCCGGCGTGCCCTTCGCGGTGAAGAACCTGTTTGACGTCGCCGGCCTTTCGACGCGCGCGGGCTCGAAGATCAACCGGGACCTCGCGCCCGCTAAACGCGACGCCACGCTGATCGAGCGCATGGAAGCGGCCGGCGCCGTGCTGGTCGGTGCGCTCAACATGGGCGAATACGCCTACGACTTCACCGGCGAGAACGTCCATGACGGTCCCTCGCGCAATCCGCATGACACCACGCGAATGACCGGCGGCTCCTCCGGCGGCTCGGGCAGCGCCGTCGGCGGCGCGCTGGTGCCGATCGCGCTCGGCTCGGACACCAACGGCTCGATCCGCGTGCCGTCCTCGTTTTGCGGCATTTTTGGTTTGAAGCCGACCTATGGCCGGCTGTCGCGGGCGCGCTCGTTCCCGTTCGTCGCGAGCCTCGATCATCTCGGCCCGTTCGCGCGCTCGGCCGCCGATCTCGCGCTCGCCTATGACGCGATGCAGGGCCCGGACGCGGAGGACAGCGCCTGCACGACGCGCGGTCTGGAGCCGACGCTGCCGCTGATCGACAACCCGGTCTCGGATCTGCGCATCGCCATCGCCGGCGGGTATTTCCAGAAGAACGTGTTTCCGGAAGCGGTCGAGGCCGTCAGCCGCGTCGCCAAGGCGCTTGGCGCAACGAAGGTGATCGATATCCCGGAAGCCGCGCGCGCCCGCGCGGCAGCCTATGTCATCACCACCACCGAAGGCGCTTCGCTGCATCTCGACCGCCTGCGCAAGCGGCCGAACGATTTCGATCCAGCCGTGCGCGACCGGCTGATCGCGGGCGCGATGGTGCCGGCGCCGATGGTCGATCGGGCGCAAAAATTCCGCCGCTGGTATCGCACGCAGCTCGCTGAGATCTTCAAGACCGTCGACGTGCTGCTCGCGCCGGCGACGCCCTGCACCGCGCCAAAGCTCGGCCAGGTGAATTTCAACCTAGACGGCGTCGAGCTGCCGGTCCGCGCCAATATCGGCATCCACACCCAGCCGATCTCCTTCATCGGCCTGCCAGTGGTCGCCGTCCCGGTGCCGCTTGAGCCGCTGCCGATCGGCGTGCAGATCATCGCGGCGCCCTGGCGCGAGGACATTGCGCTCCGCGTCGCCTACGCCCTGGAAAAGACGGGCGTCGCCGCAGCGCCCGCGCCGAGAGGACTCTGACATGGAGATCGATCTCCCCGAGGTGATCGCGGAAGTCAAAGCCGCGTTCGATCGCTATGAGCAGGCCCTCGTCAGCAACGATGTCGCCGTGCTCGGCGAGCTCTTCCGCAACGATCCCCGCACGCTGCGTTACGGCATCGGCGAGAATCTCTATGGTTATGAGGCGATCAGCGGTTTCCGCGCCGGCCGCTCGCCGGTCGGCCTGAACCGCCGCACCGCAAAGACCGTCATCTCCAGCTACGGCCGCGACACGGCCGTGGCCTCCACTTTGTTCTATCGCGACACCGCGCCCGGCAAGGTCGGCCGGCAGATGCAGACCTGGATTCGCTTCCCGGAGGGCTGGCGCGTCGTCGCTGCCCATGTCAGCATCATCGACGAGCCGAAAGAGACCTGACCGTATGACGCTTGAGGATCTTCCGCAGGGAGCACTGCCGGCCGAGCCGGTGGTGCCGCGCGTCGACCGCGCCTCGCCATCGGTGCTGAAGGTCACGCGCGCAGAGGAGTTGCGGCTGCAACTCGCCGACGAGATCGTGCGCGGCACCCTGGCCCCCGGTGCACCCTTGGACGAGACCGACATCGCGCGCCGCTTCAGCGTCTCGCGCACGCCGGTGCGCGAAGCCTTGCGTCAGCTCGTGGCCAGCGGCCTCGTCGAAGCGCGTGCCCATCGCGGCGCGGTGGTGGCGCAGCCCTCGATCGAGCGTCTGACGAGCATGTTCGAGGCGATGGCCGAGCTCGAGGCGCTGTGCGCCGGACTCGCCGCCGAGCGCATGTCCGCGGCCGAGCGCCACGGCCTGGAGGCCATCCACGAGGAGCTGCGGGTGCTGAGCTACACCGGCAATCCCGATCGCTTTCACGAGGTCAACGAACGCTTCCACAACGCGATCTATGCCGGTTCCCAGAACGGCTACATCGCCGAGATCACGTTGGCGACGCGGGTGCGCGTGCAGCCGTTCCGCCGCGCCCAGTTCCGCAACCTCGGCCGTCTCGCCAAATCGCAAGCCGAGCACGACCGCGTCGTCGTCGCCATCATGCGCGGCGACAAGCAGGGCGCTGCCGCCGCGATGCGCGCGCATATCGAATTGGTGCGCGGGGAGTACGAGATTTACGCGGTGTCGGTGTAGCGCCGCGCGATCGGTGCCGTAGGGTGGGCAAAGGCGCAAAGCGCCGTGCCCACGGTTTTTCAAGAAGGTCGGGATCGTGGGCACGCTTCGCTTTGCCCACCCTACGAGACCTACTTTGTCGCAGCTTCCTTCATATACGCGCGCCATCCCCCATACGCGGTGATATCGCGCGC
This sequence comes from Bradyrhizobium sp. CIR48, assembly GCF_014198315.1. Classification (NCBI taxonomy): domain Bacteria; kingdom Pseudomonadati; phylum Pseudomonadota; class Alphaproteobacteria; order Hyphomicrobiales; family Nitrobacteraceae; genus Bradyrhizobium; species Bradyrhizobium sp. CIR48. The sequence goes on along the minus strand of NZ_JACIHG010000022.1, from coordinate 17,797 downwards.
GTCACCCAGCACTTCGGGCTCGACGAGAAACCCTTTTACGCTGCGTCCGTCCGCCAGCCGCACCGTGCCGATCGCCATCGGCGAAGGAATCGCATTGACGAACTTGCCGAACGCGGATGGTGACAGCGACCAGATCTCCAGCTCGATCGATGCGCCCTTGCCGGCTTCCACGCGCAGCATACCGGGCTTCGGCGGCGTGGTCTTGAGCGCGTAGAGCTTGTAGTCGGGTGCGGTTCTTGTCGCCTCGATCAGCTTTGCGTCCCGCGCCTTCAATTCGCCGTTGAGCGCCATGCCGGACAGATGCGCGCCGACCACGGCGATGGGGATCTCGTCGCCGCTGCTTGCCGGCAGCGACGGCAGCGGCGCTGGCGCGGTGCCCTTCGCGCCGAGGCTCAGCTCGGTATCGGCATGGAAGACGCGGCCGATGCTCGCGAGCAGTGCATCAGATCCTGCCGGGGCGAGCAGCGTGATGCCGAACGGAATGCCGTCGGCGCGCATCGATGCCGGCACGGCGAGGCCGCAGAGGTCGAGCAGATTGACGAAATTGGTGTAGGTGCCGAGCCGGCTGTTGAGCTCGATCGGATTGGCCAGCACCTGCGCGGTCGTATAGGCCGTCGGCGCCGTCGGCAGCACCAGCGCGTCGATATTGGCGAACGTGCGCTCGGCGATCTTGCGCAGGCCCTGCAGGCGATAGAGCGCCGAGAACGTATCCGCAGCGGTCAGCCGTGCGCCGGCCGCGGTGATCTCGCGTGTCACGGGATGGATCGTATCCGGCGCGGATGCCAGCAGGTCCTTGATCACGAGATAACGCTCGGCGACCCAGGGGCCCTCGTAGAGCAGCCGCGCGGTCTCATAGAACGGCTCGAGATCGAACTCGACGAGCCTGGCTCCAAGCGCAGTCCAGCGCTTCAGCGCATCGGCGTAGGCGGTTTCCGCCTTCTTGTCGCCGAAGAAGATCAGTTGTCCGTTGCGCGGCACGCCGAGGCGCAAGCCTGCCTGGAACGGCGTGAGCGCGCCCAGTGGCCGGGCGCGCGAGAACGGATCGGCCGGGTCCGGCCCCGCCATCACGGAGAGCGCGAGCGCAGCATCATCCACCGTCAAGGCGAACACCGAGATGCAGTCCAGCGTGCGGCAGGCCGGCACGAGGCCCGCGTTCGAGATCATGCCGAGGCTCGGCTTCAGCCCGACGATGTTGTTGAGCATCGCCGGCACGCGGCCGGAGCCGGCCGTGTCGGTCCCCAGCGACAGCGGCACGAGCCCCGCGCCGACCGCCACAGCGGAGCCCGAACTGGAGCCGCCGGGAATGAGATCGTCGCGGATCGAATTTTTGGGAATGCCGTAAGGCGAGCGCACGCCGACGAGGCCGGTCGCGAACTGGTCGAGATTGGTCTTGCCGATGATGATCGCGCCGGCGGCACGCAGCCGCGCCACCGCAGTCGAGTCATGCGTCGGCGTGGTGGAGAAGGCCGGGCAGGCCGCCGTGGTCGGAAAGCCCAGCGCGTCGATATTGTCCTTTACCGCAACGGGCACGCCGTAGAGTGGCAGGTTGGCGGCGTCCTTCGTAGCAAGCCTCTCGGCCTCGGCGATCGCATCCTTCTCGTCGCGCAGACTGATGAAGATGGCGGGATCGTTGTGATCGCGGATGCGCTGATAGGTCCGCGCGACCGTCTCTGCCGGCGTCAGCGCGCCCGCGCGATGCGCGGCCACAATCGCGGCGATCGTTTCAGGCTGCTCAGCCCCCATTTCAGCCCTCATGGCGACAAAACTCCGGCAACTGCTTCATCCGGAGTGAAGCAAGCGATGTGCCATTGTGTACATTATCCGGGCAGGAATGCTGCTGCGGATATTATCCGTGTGATCAGTGGCTTGGGGGATATTTCGACAGGCGGGCAGGCAGCGATGTCAGCGCCCTGCGATGGGCATCTGCTCAAATCATAGGCAGTCGAGATCAGGTGAAGCCAGCGAGGATCCGCAGCAGCTGCGCCCGGTTTTCCTTGCCGATCTTCTCTTCGACATGCCGCTCGTGCTCGGCCGCCAGCCGCTTGAATTTCGCCAGCGCCGTCTCGCCCTGGGTCGTCAGATGCAGCGCGTGGGAGCGACGATCCGCCTTCGATTTGACCCGCTTCACCAGCTTGCGCTGCTCGAGGCTGTCGAGCAGGTGCACCAGCCGGGCGCGCTCGATGCCGAGGCGCTTTGCCACCGCCATCTGCGACAGGCCCGGATTGGCGCCGATCACCGTCAGCACCGAATATTGCGTCGGCCGGATGTCGACATCGCCGAGCGTCCTGATGAAGTCCTGAAAGATCCAGATCTGGAAGCGCCGCACCGCATAGCCGGCGTGCCCGACCAGTGCGTCGAGGCCGATATCGTCGGCGATATCGCGCGGCGCCGCGCCGTTGCCGGCGCGCTTGCGTGGGGAGCTCTGGGCTGCGGTGGCTGTCAAATCGCGTCTCCTGCCGCACCTGTTGTAGCCTCTCTGTTGCCCGGGCGAAAGATTGTTGTTGACGACAACAATTGTCATGCCCAACATTATGGCCAAAGCAGCCCGGAACGAGGCTGCGGCCGATCCGGGGGCCGGGCGGAGGAGGAAACACATGACAGTCGCGCCACACGGCGACGCTGCAAGCCTGTTCGCAACACCCAGAACCGTCGCCGAGCATCGCGCCGACGGCAGCATCGTGCTGCGCTCGCCCGAACCGTTGCGCGATGGCGCGCGCTGTGTCGGCGACTGGCTGGAGCAATGGGCGCGGCAAACGCCTGACACGATCTTCCTTGCCGAGCGCGGCCACGTCGATGCACCCTGGACCAACGTCACCTATGCGCAGGCGCTGCGCCAGGTGCGTGCGGCGGCGTCCTGGATTCTGGCGCAGGGCCCCAGCGCCGAACGCCCGCTCGCGATCCTCTCCGACAACAGCATCGACCACGCGCTGCTTGCGTTGGCCGCCCAGCATGTCGGCGTGCCCTCGGCCGCGATTTCGCCGGCCTACTCGTTGATGTCGAAAGACTTTGACAAGCTCAAGAGCATGATCGCGCTGCTCGAGCCGGGCGCGATCTATGTCTCCGCCACGAAACCATTTGCGGCAGCGCTGGCGGCGATCAAACCGCTGCACAAGGCGCAGATCATCAGCGGGAACGCTGACGATGTCGATGCGCTCGCGTTCCACACCATCGCCGCGACGCCCGAAACGCCCGACGTCGCAACGGCGTTCGCCGCGGTGACGCCCGATACGATCGCAAAACTCCTGTTCACCTCGGGGTCAACAGGTGCGCCCAAGGCCGTCATCAACACCCAGCGCATGCTGACCTCGAGCCAGCAGGCCAAGGCGCAGACCTGGACCTTCCTCGAACAAAGCCGCGGCGACCTCGTCATCCTCGACTGGCTGCCCTGGAGCCACACTTTCGGCGCCAACCACAATTTCAATCTCGTGCTGCGCAATGGCGGCTCGCTCTATATCGACGGCGGCAAGCCGGCGCCGGGGCTGTTTGCGACGTCGCTCGCCAATCTGAAAAGCGTGATGCCGACGGTCTATTTCAACGTGCCGCGCGGCTTCGACATGCTGATCGCGGCACTGCGCGGCGACGAGGAATTGCGCCGCCGCTTCTTCAGCGAGGTGAAGTTCGCCTTCTATGCGGGCGCGGCACTGCCGCAGAATCTCTGGGATGCGCTCGAAGACCTCTCGATCAAGACCGTCGGCCGCGCGATGCCGATGGTTTCGGCCTGGGGCTCGACCGAGACGTCGCCGCTCGCGGCCGACTGCCATTTCCTCGCGGAGCGCTCCGGCAATATCGGTGTCCCCATTCCCGGCACCGAGTTGAAGCTCGTCCCCTCCGGCGACAAGCTGGAGGTGCGGGTGCGCGGTCCCAACGTCACGCCGGGCTATTGGAAGGCGCCGGAGCTGACGAAGCAGGCCTTTGATGAAGAGGGTTTTTATCTCATCGGCGATGCGGTGAAGCTTGCCGATCACGCGCGGCCGGAGCGCGGACTGTTCTTCGACGGCCGCGTCGCCGAGGATTTCAAGCTCAATTCCGGCACCTGGGTCAGCGTCGGCACACTGCGTGTCGCCGGCATCGCCGCGCTGGCACCGCTGGCGCAGGACATCGTCGTCGCAGGTCATGGCGGCGACGAGGTGCGCTTTCTGGTGTTCCCGAACATCGCGGCCTGCCGTGCCCATGCCGGCTTGGGCGAGACGGCGGATCTGCACGAGGTGCTCGCGCATGACAAGGTCAGGAGCGCGATCGCACACGGCCTGGCGAAACTCAGGCAGCAGGGCCCCAACTCCTCCGGCCACGCCACGCGCGCGCTGCTTCTCGCCGAACCGCCATCGGTCGATGGCGGCGAGATCACCGACAAGGGCTACATCAACCAGCGCGCTGCGCTGACGCGCCGCGCCGATGCCGTGGCGCGGTTGAATGATGATGCGTCGGCGGAGTGGATCGGGCTGTAGCTGGCCGCGTTTCCCCTCTCCCTTGTGGGAGAGGGTGGCTCGCCGCGCAGCGGCGAGACGGGTGAGGGGTTCTCTCCGGGTCTCACACTGCCACGTGTAGTCGCGGAGACAACCCCTCATCCCCGGCGCTTCGCGCCACCTTCTCCCACAAGCAAGGGGAGAAGGAAGCAAGCGAGACCTCTCACCCATAGGCCAGTGACCCTGCCGCAATATATTGCTGATTCTTTTGTTGCCTAAGCAACTAATTTATGCGAACCGTTCCAGAGAGCGACGACGGCGGGAAAACCGCCGCGTCTGATCCTGGAGGAAACGATGCTCGGCCCGAACGGTGCCGTCGGCAAGCGCCGGCGCATGCCTGGACATGACGGAGGACGGTGCCGGAAGCGCGCCCCGTCAGGTCTCGGTGCCGCCGGTGACCGCGCCGAGATTCTCGTGCAGCCGGCGGAGCAGGCCGATCAGCACCTCGCGCTCGTCCTTGTTGAGGCAGGACAACAGTCGCCGCTCGCGTTCGAGCGCGGCGGCGATCACCTTGTCATGGGTGGCGCGGCCCCTCGCCGTCAGGGAAATCGAATGGGTGCGGCCGTCGTTCGGGTCGGTGCGGATCGAGATCAGCCCGCGCTTCTCGAGGCCCGCCAGCGTCCGGCTCACGGGCCCCTTGTCGAAGCCGATGACGTGACAGATGCGCGAGGCCGGAATGCCGGGCTCGATCGCCAGCAGCGACATGACCCGCCATTCCGTGACGTTGACGCCGAACTCGCGCTGATAGAATGCGGTCGCGCTATTCGAGAGCTTGTTGGCGATGAAGGTGACGAAGGCCGGGACGTAGCGCTCGAGATCGAGCGTCGGTCCGGCCTCTGCGGGCGCAGGCTTGTGGCGGGGTCTGGTCGAAGGCGCAGGCATGTCGGCGTTCTGTCTCGCGGTGAGGCCACCGACCTAAAGGCATGCGCCGCGCTTTCACAAGATCAAAATGAGGGAGGTCTCCCATGACCGCATCCGGCAGCCCTGCATCGACAGGCTCTGCGGCCGTCCCGCATCTCGACGTCGATCCCTTCGACATGAATTTTTTCGCCGATCCTTATCCGACGCATCAGCGGCTGCGGGAGGCCGGACCGGTGGTCTATCTCGACAAGTGGAACGTCTATGGCGTGGCGCGCTATGCCGAGGTCCATGCGGTACTGAACGATCCCGCGACCTTCTGCTCCAGCCGCGGCGTCGGCCTGTCCGACTTCAAGAAGGAGACGCCGTGGCGGCCGCCGAGCCTGATCCTCGAGGCCGATCCGCCTGCGCACACCCGCACCCGCGCCGTGCTGTCGAAGGTGCTGTCGCCGACCGTGATGAAGCAGGTGCGCGATCGCTTTGCCGCCGCGGCGGAGGAGCGCGTGAACGCACTGCTGGACAAGCGCAGCTTCGATGCGATCACCGATCTCGCCGAGGCCTATCCGCTCTCGATCTTTCCGGATGCGCTGGGCCTGAAGGCGGAGGGGCGCGAGCATCTGATCCCCTACGCGAGCGTCGTGTTCAACGCGTTCGGCCCGCCCAACCAGTTGCGCCAGGAGGCGATCGCGCGCTCGACGCCGCACCAGGCCTATGTTGCCGAGCAATGCCAGCGCGACAACCTCGCGCCCGGCGGCTTCGGTGCTTGTATCCACGCCCGCGTCGACGCCGGCGAGATCACCGCGACCGAGGCACCACTGCTGGTGCGTTCGCTGCTGTCGGCCGGTCTCGACACCACCGTCAACGGCATCGGTGCCGCCGTCTATTGCCTCGCGCGCTTCCCCGACCAGTGGCAGCGCCTGCGCGCTGATCTGACGCTGGCGCGCAACGCCTTCGAGGAGGCCGTGCGGTTCGAAAGCCCGGTGCAGACCTTCTTCCGCACCACCACGCGGGAGGTCGAGCTCTCAGGCGCGACGATCGGCGAGGGCGAGAAAGTGCTGATGTTTCTCGCCGCCGCCAATCGCGATCCCAGACGCTGGGACGAGCCTGATAGTTACGACATCACCCGCCGCACTTCCGGTCATGTCGGCTTCGGCTCGGGCATCCATATGTGCGTCGGCCAGCTCGTCGCCCGCCTCGAAGGTGAGGTGATGCTGACGGCGCTGGCCCGGCGCATCGCGAAGATCGAGATCACGGGCGAGCCGAAGCGCCGCTTCAACAACACGCTGCGCGGGCTCGATAGCCTGCCCGTCACCATCACCCCGGCCTGACCAGGAGCTTTGATGCCCGCCATCACTTTCATCCATCCCGACGGCAAGTCCGAGCGCGTCGAGACCGCGGACGGCGAGAGCGCTATGCAGGCGGCGACTCGACTCGGCCTCGACGGCATTCTGGCCGAGTGCGGCGGCAACGCCATGTGCGCGACCTGCCATGTCTATGTCGACGAGAGCTGGCTCGCGCGTCTGCCCGGCATGGCCGACGATGAGGATGCGCTGCTCGACGGCACTGCGAGCGAGCGGCTGCCCAACAGCCGGCTGTCATGCCAGATCAAGATCACGCCGGAGCTCGACGGGCTCGTGGTGAAGCTGCCGGAGCGGCAGGTCTGAGTCTCGACGCGCCGGCAACGACCGGCGCGGCAAACCATCAAACTGGGGAGGGAAGAATGAAACATCTGAAATGGACGCTTGCGCTGGCCGCGAGCCTGGTGACCGGCGCGGCGAGCGCCGAGATCTCGGACAATGTCGTGCGCGTCGGCGTGCTCAACGACATCTCCGGCATCTTCCAGGATACCAACGGCATGGGCTCGGTGGAAGCCGCGCGCATGGCCGCGGAGGATTTCAACGGCGGCGGCAAGAACATCAAGGTCGAGATCGTCTATGCCGACCATCAGAACAAGGCTGATGTCGGCAACGCCATCGCGCGCAAATGGCTCGATGTCGAGGGCGTCGATGCCATCGTCGACGTGCCGAACTCGGCCGTAGGCCTCTCCATCAACACGCTGCTGCGCGACAGCCGCATGACCTTCCTGGCGTCGTCGACCGCAAGCTCCGATCTCACCGGCAAGGCCTGCTCGCCCAACACCATCCAATGGGTCAACGACGCCTGGGCCACCGGCAACACCACGGCGGCCGCGATGATGTCGCGCGGCGGCAAGGACTGGTATTTCCTCACGGTCGACTACGCGCTCGGCAAGGGCATCGAAGCGGAGGCGCAGAAATACATCGAAGGACACGGCGGCAAGGTGCTGGGCTCCTCCAAGCATCCACTCGGCACCTCCGACTTCGCCTCCTTCCTGTTGCAGGCGCAAAGCTCGAAGGCGCAGGTGATCGGCCTCGCCAATGCCGGCGGTGACACCATCAACGCGGTGAAGCAGGCCGCCGAGTTCGGCATCCAGCAGAACGGCCAGAAGCTCGTCGCCTTCCTGCTCTTCATCAACGACGTTCACGGCATGGGCATCAAGGTCGCGCAGGGCCTCCAGCTCATGGAAGCCTTCTACTGGGACATGAACGACGACACCCGCGCGTTTGCAAAACGCTTCGCCGCGCGGCCTGGCATGAACGGCAAGATGCCGAGCGGAAACCAGGCCGGCGTCTATGCCTCGACGCTCGCTTACCTCAACGCGGTCGCCGCGACCGGCAGCGACAATGCCAAGGAGGCCGTGCCCGAGATGAAGAAGTTCAGAGGCAAGGACAAATTGTTCGGCGACACCACCATCCGCCAGGACGGCCGGGTCGTGCATCCGATGTACCTGTTCGAGGTGAAGAAGCCGGAGGAGTCGAAATATCCGTACGATTATTACAAGCTGGTCTCGACGATTCCCGCGGAGCAGGCGTTTCGGCCGCTGGCGGAGGGTGGATGTGAGCTGGTGAAGTGAATTTAGCGAAGGGCACCGCTGCACCCTCTCCCCTTGTGGGCGAGGGTGGCTTCGCAAAGCGAAGCCGGGTGAGGGGTCTCTCTCTTCACGAGCGGTCGTGCGAGTGGACACATACCCCTCATCCGGCGCTTCGCGCCACCTTCTCCCACAAGGGGAGAAGGAAGAAGGCTACACCACCTTGCTTGATCCCTGCGTGATCAATCTCGCCGCGCGCTGATCCCGCGCGTAGATCCACAGCCAGCTGAGCGCAACACTGAGCCGGTGGCGCAGGCCGATCAGGAAGTAGATGTGGGCGATACCCCAGATCCACCATGCGATGGTGCCGCGCAGCTTGATGCGGCCGAAGTCGATCACCGCAAGCCGCTTGCCGATTTGCGCGAGGCTGCCGGAGTGCTTGTAGCGGAATGGGCCAGTCGGCTCTCCGCGCAGCCGCGCCTTGATCGTTTCGGCGACGTGACGGCCCTGCTGCTTGGCGGCCGGCGCGATGCCGGGCACCGGCTTGCCCTCCCAGGCATTGATCAAGACGGTGTCGCCGATCGCAAAGATCTCGGGATGATCAGGGATGCTCAGATCGTCCTTGACCTGTACGCGGCCAGCACGATCGGCCGGCGCGTCCAGCCATTCTGCGGCGGGTGAGGCGCGCACGCCGGCCGCCCAGATTCGGGTCTTTGCCTCGAGCAGCTTGCCCCCGAACACCACGCCCTCACGATTGATTTCGGTGACGGCCTGTCCCAGCACGACCTCGACGCCGATCTTCTCCAGCGAGGCCTGCGCATAGGCCGAGAGGTCGTCGGCAAAGCCTGCGAGCACGCGGGGCCCCGCCTCGATCAGCACCACGCGCGCCTTGGTCGTGTCGATGTTACGGAAATCGCCGGGCAGCGTGTGGCGCGCCATCTCGGCAATGGTGCCGGCGAGCTCGACGCCGGTCGGGCCGGCGCCGACGATGACGAAGGTCAGCCGCGCGGCGCGCTTGGCTGGATCGGTCTCGCGCTCGGCCCGCTCGAACGCCACCAGGATATGGCGGCGCAGCGTAGTGCCGTCCTCAAGCGTCTTCAAGCCAGGTGCGAACTGCTCCCATTCGTCGTGGCCGAAATAGGCGTGCCGCGCGCCGGTGGCGAGCACCAGCGTGTCGTAAGGCACCTCGCTGCCGTCGTCGATCAGCACGCAGCGCCTTGCCGCATCGACGCCGCTGACGGTCGCGAACAGCGTCGTCACCTCGGGCCTGTCTCGCATCAGGTGGCGGATCGGCCAGGCGATCTCGCTGGTCGCGAGCGAGGCGGTCGCGACCTGGTACAGCAGCGGCTGGAACAGATGATGATTGCGGCGGTCGATCAGCGTGATCTCGACCGGCGCACCCGCAAGCCGGTAGGTCGTCTCCAGCCCGCCGAAGCCGGCGCCGACGATGACGACGCGATGCGGTGTCGTGGTCATGATGTGCCCTCGAATCTCGCTGCTCCACACTCCCATTTAAGTGCGGATCGGACACTGCGGTCCAATAGCTGTCATCAATCGCCGCATAGGCCGGATGTATCGATCGGGCGCGAAAAAGCGCCGCAGGGTTGGTCGAAGTGAGTAGAATTATATTTCTTGCCATCGCCGATTGGGGCGAAATATGGTGCAGCAGCGGCCGCTGAGCCATTGGCGGCGCGACAGATTTTGCGTTCAATAGAGACAGGCCCGGGGCGGCGATCACCCCGTTTTCCGGGACCGATAATAAGGAGGGGAGTGGTTATGAGGACGGCATTCTGGCTGGCGGGCGCAGCGGCGCTGGTGCTGGCGAGCCCGGCTTTCGCCGGTGACACCATCAAGATCGGTTTCGTTTCGACCTTCAGCGGCCCGACCGCCGTGATCGGCAACGACATGCGCAACTCCTTCGAGCTCGCGCTGGACCACATCGGCCGCAAGATGGACGGCAAGCCGGTCGAGGTCATCTACGAGGATGACGGGCAGAAGCCCGATGTCGGCAAGCAGAAGACCGAGAAGCTGGTGCAGTCGGACAAGGTCGATTTCATCGTCGGCTACATCTGGTCGAACGTGCTGCTGGCCTCGCTGAAGACCGCGGTCGACTCGCAGACCTTCCTGATCTCGGCCAATGCCGGCCCGTCGCAGCTCGCCGGCGAGCTGTGCAGCCCTTACGTGTTCTCGACCTCCTGGCAGAACGACCAGACGCCGCAGGCGATGGGCCTCTACATGAACCAGAAAGGCGTCAAGAGCGTGTTCCTGATCGGGCCGAACTACGCGGCCGGCAAGGACATGCTCGCGGGCCTGAAGAACACGTTCAAGGGCGAGATCAAGGGCGAGGAATACACGGTGTGGCCGAGCCAGCTCGATTTCTCCGCCGAGCTCTCCAAGGCGCGCGCCTCGGGCGCGGAGTCGATCTTCGTGTTCTATCCGGGCGCCGCCGGCGTGCAGTTCCTCAACCAATATGCGCAGGCCGGCTTGAAGAGCACGATGCCGCTCTACACCGCCTTCACCGTCGACGAGCTCTCGCTGCCGCTGCAGAAGGAGAACGCGCTCGGCGTTCCCGGCGCGCAGGAATGGGTCAACGACCTCCCGAACGAGCAGAACAAGCGCTTCGTCGCCGACTACCGCAAGAAATATCCCGGCCTGCGCCCGACCTATTACGGCGCGCAATCCTATGACGCCGCCCAGCTCATCAACAGCGCGGTGGTCGCGGTGAAGGGCGACACCAGCAAAAAGGACGCAATGAAGGCCGAGATGGAGAAGGCCAACTTCAAGTCGCTGCGCGGCGCGTTCAAATACGGCAAGAACCACATCCCGGTGCAGAGCTTCTATCTCCAGGACGTCGTGAAGGACGCCGAAGGCCAGCTCTCGCTGAAGACGGTCGCGACCATCGTGGAGAACGACCAGGATCGTTTCCACGACAAGTGCAAGATGAAGTAGCTACAGGCGACGTTGCCCCTTCTCCCCTTGTGGGAGAAGGTGGCGCGAAGCGCCGGATGAGGGGTATCTCTCCGCAGATTCCCTGCGAGAGTTGATCGCACGGATAGAGACCCCTCACCCGTCTCGCACAAGGGAAGAGGGGAAGGAGTGCCTACACTCTTGGCATGCTGACGGGCCGCACTTCGCGGGCCTGGGCTGCTAGCCTGATGCCGGCATTCGCCGCGCCGAACCCCTGATAATCCCTGCGCTCGACGATCTCGAAGAAAAACCGCTCGTCGAAAATGTGGGTGTAGACCTGGAAGAACTCGCCGTCGCCCTCGCGGTCGTAGAGGATGTGGTTGGCGCGCAGCTGCGCCATCAGCTCGGGTGCGAGGTCGTATTTGGCCTCGATGTCGTCGTAGTAATTGGCGGGGATATCCAGGAAATCGGCGCCGCGCCTGCGCATCTCCGCGACCGTCGCAAAGATGTCCCGGCACGAGAACGCGACGTGCTGCACGCCCGAGCCGAAGAACTCCGAGATGAAACGTGCCGGCAACGTCCGGTTGGCGGAGGAGCCGTTGAGCACGAAGCACAGGCTCTGGTCGGCGTTGATGATGGCCTGGCTCTGCACGAGGCCTCGGGGATCGGCGATCTCCATCTGCGGCAGGCGCTTGAGGTCGAGGATGCCGGTGTAGAACAACAGCCAGGACAGCATCTCGTCATAGGGCATCGACTGCGCGATGTGATCGACCGCGAGCAGCGCGTCCGCGCCTTCGTCGATCGCAACAGGTTCGAAATCCGTGTCCCAGTTCTTGCCGGCCTGGTCCAGGAAATACAGCAGGCTGCCGCCAACGCCGTGGATCGCCGGGATTTCGAGTTCGCCCGGTCCGACCGGCTGGTAGAAGGTGCGCGCCTTCAGCATCTCGGCGCGATGCATGGCAAGGCCGGCATTGTCGACATCGAGCGCAATCGCGCAGACGCCGGGCCCGTGCGTCACATAATGCGAATGCGCGAACCCGTCGGTCTCGCTGTTGATGACGAGCTCGACCTTGCCCTGTGACCAGCGCTCCACCGCCTTGCTGCGATGCGCGCCGGTCTTGCGGAAGCCGAGTTGCGCAAACAGGCGGCCGAGCTCGCCCGCCTTGGTCTCGTTGACGGCGAACTCGACAAAGCCGGTGCCGCGGCTCTTCGCTTTCGGCGCCAGCGGCTCGGCGGCGAATCTCGGCCAATCCGGCGCAAGCTGGTCTTCCAGCAGGATCAGCGAGCGCAGGCCGTCGAGCGCGGTCTGCGCGGCCGAGCCGGCGCGGAACTGGTCGTTGAAGATCTCCAGCGACAGCGGTCCGGCATAGCCGGTTGCTGCGATCGCCGCCATGAACTCGCCGACCGGCAGATCGCCCTGGCCGGGGAAGGAGCGGAAGTGCCGGCTCCACGACAGGATATCGAGATCGAGCTTCGGCGCGTCGGCAAGCTGGACCAGAAAAATCTTGTCGCCGGGGATCGAGGCCATCGCACGGGTCGGAAAGCCCGGTGCCAGGGCATGAAAGCTGTCGAGGATGACGCCAATCGCGGGATGATCGGCGCGGCGCACGATCTCCCAGGCGTCGCGATAGTCGTTGACATGGCGTCCCCAGGCCAAGGCCTCGTAGCCGACGCGCAAGCCGCGCTTGGTGGCGCGCTCGCCGAGCTCACGAAAATCGTCCGCAGCACGATCGATGCCGCCGAGCGAGGCGGGCGAGACGTTGGAGCAGATCAGCAGCAGATCGGTGCCGAGCTCCTGCATCAGATCGAACTTGCGTTCCGCGCGGGCAAAGTTGCGCGCGCGCTGCGGCTCGGGCATGCCTTCGAAATCGCGGAACGGCTGGAACGCGCAGATCTTCAGGTTAAGATCGCGGCAGAGCTTTGCGATGTCGCGTGGGCCGGCGCCGAACGACAGCAGATCGTTCTCGAAGATCTCGACCCCGTCGAACCCGGCCGATGCGATGGCGCGGAGCTTCTCGTCGAGGGCGCCTGAGAGGGAGACGGTTGCGATCGAGCGCTTGTTCATGTTGCCTGCACCATGATCCGCCCCGGTGAGATTTTTTGGCCCGTGCGTGCCGCTTCGCTGACGGCTTCGACGACGGCGAGTGTCGCTGTCGCATCCTCGACCGGAATCAGAGGCTGTTCGCGGCCTGCGATCACCGCCAGGAAATGCCGGAGCTGTTCAACGAGTGGATCGTAAGCGGAGAGTGCGACGGGCGCGCGAACCAGCGGTACGTGCCAGCCGGGATTTTGTGGATAGGACCACAGCTCCATATTCGGCACCGACAGCGAGCCGCCCGTGCCGGCGAGGATGTAGCAGGGCTGATCCTGCTTCGGATACGCGGCGTTCTCGCCCGAGGTCAGCTCCCAGCTCCACGGTGCGGGCGTCGCGTCGGAGACCGTCATGGTTCCGAGCGCGCCATTGGCGAAGCGCAGCAGCAGCGCGGCCGTGTCCTCGACGGCAAAGCCGCGCACCATGTTCGACGTCAGCGCCTGCACCTCGGCGATCTCGCCGCAAATGAAGCGGAGATTGTCGATGTCGTGGATCAGGTTGATCAGCAGCGGCCCGCCGCCGTGCTCGCGCCGCCAGGCAATCGCGAAGTAATCGTCGGGCTTCTTCAGCAGCCACAGCCCGGCCACGGCGGTGAGCTGGCCGAGCTTGCCGGCCACGACGGCCTCGCGCGCGGCCTTGATGATGGGATTGTGACGGCGATGGTGGCCGACCAGCATCGGCACGCCGCTGCGCTTGGCTGCCTCGCAGAGACGACGTGCCGCCGCGACGCTGTCGGTCACCGGCTTCTCGATCAGCGCGGGCACGTCGGCCTCCACGCAGTCGAGCGCCATCTGAAGATGCAACGCGTTGGGCGAGGCGATGATCAGGCCATCGGGCTTTTCCTGCTCCAGCAATGCGCGGTGATCGGCGTACCAGGGCGCGTTGCGTGCTTGCGCAAATTCCCTGGCCGCAGGCGAGGGGTCGGCAATGCCGGCCAGCACGCAATCCCCGGAGGACTGGATCAGTTCAATGTGGCGGCGGCCGATCAGGCCGGCGCCGGCGACGGCGATGCGCATACGCCCGCTCATGCCGCGCTCTCCTCCATGGCACCGCCGAGGAAGAGCTGGCCGATGCGCGGATCGTTCAGGATGCGTTTGGCGTCGTCGACCATGCGGGTCTGGCCGAGCTCGAGCACGATGCCGATGTCGGAGATCTCCAGCGCCGAGCGCGCGTTCTGCTCGATCATCAGGATGGTGACACCACGGTCGCGCAGGCTCTTGAGGATGTCGAAGGTCTGCTGCACCATCAGCGGCGACAGGCCGATCGAGGGTTCGTCGATCAGCACCAGTTTTGGCTCGAGCAGCAGCGAGCGGGCAATCTCGAGCTGCTTCTGCTCGCCGCCTGATAGCGTGGACGCCTGCTGCGTCGATTTGCGGCGCAATGCGGGGAACAGATCGAGGGCCGCCTCGATCCGCCTGGGCAGGTCGAGGCCTTTGCCTGCGGCGACGCCGCCGAGCTCGATATTGTGGCGCACCGACAGCTCGGGGAAGATGTTGCGGCCCTGCGGCACGTAGCAGATGCCGGCATTGAGCAGCGCGCGCTGGCTCAAATTAGTGACGTCGCGGCCGGCAAAGCTGATCTTGCCCTCGCGCAGCTTCAACAGGCTGAAGATCGCCTTGAACACGGTGGACTTGCCGGCGCCGTTCGGGCCGATGATCGTGGTGATGGTCGCCTGCGGCACGGCGAAATTCGTGCCGTTCAGGATCGTCATCTTGCCGTAGCCGCCGACGAGATTGTGAACCGAGAGGATTGGCTCGCTCATGATCGGCTCCTCAATGTCCGAGATAGGCTTCGATCACGGCGGGGTTCTTGCGGACCTCGTCGGGCCGTCCCATCGCCAGCACCTTGCCTTCCGCCATCACCATCACGCGCGAGCACAGCGACATCACGAACTCCATGTTGTGCTCGATCACGACGAAGGTGGCGTTCTTCTCGCGGTTGATCGCGACCAGGCGGTCCTTCAGGTCCGCCAGCATCGACGGGTTGACGCCGCCGGCGGGCTCGTCGAGCAGCACCAGGCGCGGGCCGCCCATGAAGGCCATGGCGGCGTCGAGCAGTTTTTGCTGGCCATAGGACAATGCGCCGGCCGGCTCGTCGGCGAGATGGTCAAGCTTGAAGAAGCCGATCATTTGGTTGGCAGTCTCGGTCAACCCGGCATCGGAGCGGCCGACCAGGCGCGAGGCCATGTTGCCCTGGTGCTCCTGGCCCGCGAGGATGAGGTTCTCGCGCACCGAGAGCTTTGGAAACACCTGCAGCAGCTGGAAGGTGCGGCTGACCCCTAACTTGTTGAGCTCGGACGGTCGGAGGCCCGTGACGAGCTTGCCGTCGAGCCTGACCTCACCGCCCGACGGCGTGAGCTGGCCGAGGATGCAGTTGAACAGCGTGGACTTGCCGCAGCCGTTCGGACCGATCAGGCCGAGGATCTCGCCCTCGCGCACGTCGAAGGAGACACCGTCGACGGCGCTGATACCGCCAAAGTTCTTCTTGATATCGGTGACTTCGAGCACCGCACTCATTGCACCGTCTCCAGGCGGGATTTTGCGACGGCGCGCAGCGCGGAGGCCGCCTTGGTCCGGCGTTCGGCGAGATAGCGGTCGAGGATTCCCAGAATGCCGGTCGGCGACCAGATCAGTAGCAGCATCACCGCCACCGCGTAGAGCATCAGATAATAGCCTTCGGTGAAGCGCAGCCATTCCGGCAGCAGCACCGCGATCATCGCGCCGAGGAAGGGACCGAAATAGAAGCCCGCGCCGCCGACGATCACCATCATCAGGAGGTCGAGCGAGAGCGACAGGTTGAACGGCACGGGGTCGATGTATTGCGTCAGCGGCGCATAGAGCGCGCCGGCGACGCCGCCGAGCGCCGAGCCGATCGCGAACGCCATCAGCGTGTAGCGCCTTGTGTCGATGCCGAGCGATTGCGCGCGCAGCGGATTCTCGCGCAGCGCCATGAAGGCGCGGCCCCAGGGCGAGCGGATCAGCCACCACACCGCCAGCGACACGATCGCGAGCGAGCCGAGGCAGACATAGTAGAACGGCAGCGGCTTGTTGGTCGCGAAACCGAAGATATGCGGACGCGGGATGTTGGAGATGCCGTAGATGCCGCCGGTGAGCCAGCTCTCGTTGCGGAACACGAGGAAGGCGAGGGTGGAGAAGGCCAGGGTGACGAAGGCGAGGTAGTGATGCTGCACGCGCAGCGCGGGATAGCCGAGCACCCAGCCGACCGCGAAGCTGAGCACGATCGCGACCAGGATCGCCGCCGGCAGCGGCCAGCCATGGGTGGTCATGATCGCCGCCGCATAGGCGCCGATGCCGACGAACGCGCCCTGCGCCAGCGAGACCTGGCCGGCATAGCCGAGCGTGAGGTTCAGCCCCATCGCGGCGATGGTCATCACCGCCCATTGGCTCAGGATGAACAGGCCGTAGCGGTTGAAGTTCATGGGAACGATGATCAGGCCGGCGATGACAATGAGGCCGAGCGCGATCTTCAGGGGCTTGGCAAAGCTGCTCATACCGTGCGCTCCTCGGCGCGGCCCAGCAGCCCTTGCGGCCGGAACAGGATGACGACGATCAGGAAGATCATCGGCACGGCGGCGCGGTACTGCGTCGAGACATAGGCGGCCGCGAGATTGTCGAGCACGCCGATCAAAAGGCCGCCGGCGATCGCGCCGCGGACCTGGTTGAAGCCGCCGACGATCGCCGCGATGAAAGCCGCCTGTCCCAGCACCTCGCCGGAGGAGAATTTTGCGAGGTAAATCGGTGTGATCAAAAGCGACGCCAGCGCGACCAGGAAGGCGTTGATCAGGAACGTCAGCAGGATCATCCGCTCCACGGGCACGCCGATGATGCGCGCGACCGTTGGGTTCTGCGCCGCCGCCTGCATCTGGTGGCCGAGCGAGGTGCGGTTGAGAAGGGCGGTCAAGCCGAACACGGCAACGATGGCAACGGCCAGGACGCCGATGCTTTGCAGCGAGACCGCGTGTCCGAGGATGGAGATGTCACCGGTCGGCACGATCGAGGGAAAGGGCGAGGCCTCGGCGCTGAAGAACTGCTTGACGGCTTCCTTGAGGCCGATCGCGAGCGCCATGGTCGCGATCGCCAGCGGCAGCACGCCATGGCGCATCATCGGATCGACCAGCAGCATCTTGAAAGCGAGCCCGAGCAGGATCATCGACAAGAGGATGCCGAGGATGATCGCGAGCCAGAACGGCGCGCCGGCATGCATCGCCGCCAGCATCAGGAACGCCGGCAGCATCACGAACTCGCCTTGCGCGAAATTGATGGTCTGCGAAGTCTGCCACAGCAGCGTGAAGCCGACCGCGACCAGCGCATAGATCGCGCCGGTGGCCAGTCCCGCGACCAGAAGATCGAATAGGTTGGACATGTTCCCCTCCTTCCTCTCCCTCTCCCCGCTTGCGGGGAGAGGGTCGGGGTGAGGGGGAGTCTCCGCGAGGTCGCTGATGGTTGGACTCGCGGAGGGGGGGGGGGGGGGGGGGGGGGGGGGGGGGGGGGGGGGGGGGGGGGGGGGGGGGGGGGGGGGGGGGGGGGGGGGGGGGCGCGGGGGGGGGGGGGGGGGGGGGGGGGGCGCGCA
>NZ_JACIHG010000021.1:0-70806 GCF_014198315.1 Bradyrhizobium sp. CIR48 | reverse complement strand
GTTCGGCTCCTGCTCGAACTTCACCAACTGGTTGTCGACGGTGTCCAGGCTCTCGCTGGTCTCCGTCAAAAACTCCCGCAACAGATCATCCATGAAAACAGGCCTTCATACAGGGCGGGCACGCACGAATTGTGATGCGCCTATTCGGAATAGGGCCAGCTTCACCGCAAAGCGTTTAATATTGGTTGAGTATGTGCAAAAGAACGGAACCAACAAAGAGATAAGGCGCTCCGGACAAGCCGAAGCGCCTCGTAAAGATTTGATTAAGATGCCGAGCGCGCTGCGCGCGTTTACGAAGCGGTAATGATGATGGCTTCGCCTTCCGGCTTGAGCGTCACGGTGAGACCGCAGGCCTGCGCCAGCAGCCGCGTATAGTAAGGCTGGATCGCATGCGCATCCGCAGCAGGGCCGCGCTCGCCGCTCAGCAGCTCGGAGATGTTCTGCGGCAGACGCGCATTATGTCCGGTCGCGGTGATGCGAAAGCTCATCGTCTCGCCCTCGCCGATCGGGTCGATCGTCAGCATGCCGCCGCGCGGGATCGTGTGCTGGGACACGACCAGCATGTTGAGCAGCAGCTTGACGCGATTCTTCGGCAGCAGGAGCCGCGGCAGATTCCAGGTGATCGAGCACTTGCCATCCTCGATGTGCCCGCGCGCCATGGTCTGGGCATCGCCGAGATCGATCTGCGCGCCGGAGGAGCCGGCGGCGCCGAAGGCGAGACGGCAGAACTGGAGCCGGGCGGAGGCAGTCTTGGCGCTCTTGCGAATCAGGTCGAGCGCGAATTCGCGATCTTCCGGCTTGGGATCGTCGTCGAGCACTTCGAGCCCGTTGACGATGGCGCCGACGGGGCTGATGAGATCGTGGCAGACCCGCGAGCACAATAGTGCTGCGAGTTCGAGCATATCGGGAGCAGTAGCGGTCGCGGGCGACGAGGCGTCAGACATATAAAGGGGTCCTGGAGGGTTCCTGAAATGCACGGCGCTGGACGCCGCGAATCACGCATGCTTGACGGATGCTGCGGGTTCTAACATTCGCCAGCCCGTGGCAGCTAGCTTGCGATAGGTTCGAAGCGGCCATAAAGGGCGGCGGGCGAATCAACTGAGGGGGACGAGACTTGCTGACGAATGAGGCACACAGGTGAGGATCATCGACGCCGAGGCCGCATCCCGGTTGATGGAGCCGCTCACCGCGCTGGTGGTGAAGGCGGGCGAGGCGATCCTCAGCGTCAACCGCGCGGCGATGCGGATCGACGGCAAACAGGACGGCTCGCCGGTCACCGAGGCGGACCTTGCCGCCGACCATATCATCGCGGACGGCCTGGCCCAGCTTGCGGGCGACGTTCCGACCCTCTCGGAAGAGCGGACCGAGCTCGCCTCCCCCTCGTTTGATGGCAGCTTCTTCCTGATCGACCCGCTCGACGGCACCAAGGAGTTCGTCGCCGGTCGCGACGAGTTCACCGTCAACCTCGCTTTGGTGACAGCAGGCGTGCCGCTGCTGGGCATCGTCAGCGCGCCCGCGCTCGGCCTGCTCTGGCGCGGCATCGTCGGCCGCGGCGCCGAGCGCGTGAGCTTTGACGGCGCTACCATCGGCGTGGCCGAGCCGATCCACACCCGCAGGCTGCCGGCGCAAGGCGAGCCCTGGATCGCGGCGGTGAGCCGCTCGCACGGCGATCCCAGGAGCGAAGCGTTCATCGATAACAGGCCCAACGCCGTCAGGCGGACGGTCGGCTCGGCCGTGAAATTCGGCCGGATCGCGGAAGGCAGCGCAGACATCTATCCCCGCTTCGGGCCCACTTGTGAATGGGACGTCGGGGCCGGCTCCGCGGTCGTAACCGCGGCCGGCGGCAAGGTGACCGACGGCAAGGGCGGCGAGCTCCGCTTCGGCGAGCGGCACGCCAGCGGCTTCATCATCCCGGAGTTCATCGCCTGGGGCGACCCGCGGGCGGCCAAACTCTGAAGGCTGCTACTGACCGAGCCTGTCCTGAAGGGCGGGCCAGCGTTTGCCGACCTCATAGAGGAACCGCTCGGGATTGGCGGCGAAGGCGTCGCGGTTGGCTTCCCGGCTGAACAGATAGAGCCGCTGCGCCACGATCGCGAAGAAGCGGGGATTGCCGGCGACGGTCACCCCGCGGGCGATATCGGCGGGGTCGTAGCCGCCGAATTGCGGCCCATAGATTTCGGGATAGGCCAGGAAGGAAGCGCGGTTGCCCTCGTTGCGAAAGCGCCAGACCGCACCCCAGAGGTTCGCCTCGAACTCCGCCGTGCCCCGCAAGGCCCGGCCATCGACGAAATAGGCGACGGGGTCGAACCCTTCGATGGCGACGCCGGTGAAGCGGTTGACGACGACCCGCTCGGTGGTGGCGGCCCCGGCCGGCGTGACCGGGCCGGTGACCCATAGGCCCGACAGCAGGCAGACGAGGAGGCCGATCAAGGCAATTCCGGGGCGCAAAGGGCTATCTTCCTGCCGTTGTGCCGTCATAGTTGCTGCGGATAACATCCGAGTCGAGGGGACATCCGGCGCAACCTAGAGCCTCGCCTGTTGGCGTCAGGTTAAGGAAGCGACCGGTTTCGGTACCAGGGGTTCTTTTATGACTTTCGCATCACGCCTTGCTGCGCTCGCGCTTGCCGCGATGGTCGGCTGGATCGTGCCGGCCTCGGCCCAGCAGGCGCCGCCGCCCAATCTGCCGCCGCCGCAGCGGACCCCGACGCCCAGCACCTACGGGCCGGATGAGCTCGTCGGCGCCGGGCACCGTTTCTTCGGCAACGTCTCGCGCGGGCTCGCCTCGATCATCGAGAAGGCGATCAGCCAATGGGGCCTGCCCAACGGCTATATCCTGGGTGAGGAAGGTTCCGGCGCGTTCGTCGCCGGCCTGCGCTACGGCGAAGGCACGCTCTACACCAAGAATGCCGGCGACTTGCGCGTATACTGGCAGGGCCCCTCGCTCGGCTTCGATTGGGGCGGCGACGGCGCGCGCACTATGACGCTGGTCTATAACCTGCCCGCCACCAACGCGATCTACCAGCGCTTCGCCGGCCTCGACGGCTCGGCCTACATCATCGGCGGCTTCGGCATGACGGCGCTCACCGCCAACAACATCGTGCTGGTGCCGATCCGCTCCGGGCTCGGCCTCAGGCTAGGCGCCAATATCGGCTATCTCAAATACACGCCGCGTGCGACCTGGAACCCATTCTAAGGTTTTCCTCTCCCATCGGGCTTACGGATCAAGGTTAACGACAGGCCGGGGCTGGCTTTTTGCCGGGCCGCCATGGCATGGTCGTTGGTGAATTTTTCCTTAAGCTTGGGAGTTCTGCCCCATGGTCGAACCGATCATGTACCTGGCGATCGGTTTCCTGCTGTCGATGCTGTGCGGGCTCGCGATCGTGCCGCTGGTGCATAACCGCGCCGTGCGCCTGACCACGCGCCGGTTAGAGGCCGCAACGCCGCTGTCGATGGCCGAGATCCAGGCCGACAAGGACCAGCTCCGGGCCGAATTCGCCATGTCGGCGCGGCGGCTCGAGATGAGCGTCGACCAGCTCAAGAACAAGACCACGAGCCAGCTCGCCGAGCTCGGCAAGAAGAGCGACGCCATCAACCGCATGAAGATCGAGCTCGGCGAGAAGAACGCCACGATCTTCGCGCTGGAGGCGCGCGAGAAGGCGGTGAAGGAGCAGCTCCGCGCCACCGAAGAGGAATTCAACGCCAAGACCGAAGCCTTGCGCGCGGCCGAGAACGCGCTGACCGACAAGCAGAACGAGCTCGCCAAGATCAACTCCGAACTGTCCGACCGCTCGATGATGGCGGAGAGCCGCCAGGTCGAGCTGGTCGCGGTGCGCGCCCAGATCGAGGAATTGAAGAACCGCGTCGGCGATGCCGAGAAGGAATTTGCCGCAACCCAAGCGCGCCTCGCGCAGGAGCGGACCGAATCCGAGACCGCCTCGCGCGAGCTCGGCGATGCCCGCGGCCGGGTCGAGAATCTGAGCCAGCGCGTCACCGAGCTCGATCGCCAGCTGATCGGACAGGTGAAGGAAGCCGAGATGCTGTCGGGCCGCGTCGCCGACCTCGAGGGACGGCTCGCGACGCAAGGCAAGCTGCTCGCCGAGCGCGACTATGAGAACAACCAACTCCGCCAGGCCCATGACGGCGATGAGCGCACCATCAAGGAGCTGCGCGTCCAGATCGCGGCCTTGAGCGGCGGCAAATCCTCGGCCGCCATGGAAGCGCTGCGCGCGGAAAAGACCGCGCTCGAGGAGCAGCTGCGCACCGCCCGCGACGAGCGCGCCAAACTCCAGCGCGACATCAACGCGATCCAGCAGCAGGCGGAAAGCTCCTGGGCGACCGAGCGCATGGAGAATGCGCTGCTCCGCGAGCGCATCAACGACATCGCCGCCGAGGTGGCGAAACTCGCGATGCAGCTCGAAGGCCCGAACTCGCCGATCGAGGCGCTGCTGGCGGCCGAGGCCGGCCAGCCGCCGAAGCCGGCGCCGCGCCCGGCCAACGACGCCGCGACCAACGGCGCGGCCGCAGGCAGCCTGCCCGAAGGCGGCGGAACGCTGGCCGAGCGGATCCGGGCGCTGCAGGCCCACGCCTCCCGCGCCCGCCAGCAGGGCGCGTAAGCGGCCCGAAATCCGCCCTCCCTTGCGAATTTGCGCGACCGGCCAAGGTTTTCCGCCCCCGTGGCGCCTGGAAACTTGACACCTTAAGCCCGCACTTCTAAATCGCGGGCTCCGATGCGCCGGCCGGCCGAACCAGGTCCGGCCGTCTGCATGATGGTCCCGGGCGCATAGCTCAGCGGGAGAGCGTTCCCTTCACACGGGAGAGGTCCAAGGTTCGATCCCTTGTGCGCCCACCATTCGTTTCCTGAACCCAGCCGGATGCGGACGATCGCCCAAGCCTCATGGCTGTCGGGACCGTCGGTATCAAAAATGTCGAAAACAACCCCATGCACAGTAGCCGGCCCCAGCCGGATCAATGGGTTGCGCCTTTACCGAACCCTGGTTTGGCTCGTCAGGCAAGACAGGAGCAGGACGGCATGATCTGAACAGAGGCGCGCGTTCTAATGAGCCATCAGGACAGGCAGATGCGCATGCTCCATGATATAGCTGGTCGCCCCGCCGAATATCATTTGCCGCAAGCGGGTGCGGGTGAAGGCTCCCTTGATCAAGAGGTCGCAGCCTTCAGCTCTGCAGGCATCGAGCACTGCCTGTCCGGTATCGCGATTCTCCAGTTCAACCGTTCTCACCTGCGCAGCAATGTCATTGTACCGCAGTTGCTGGAGGATCTGATCGGCAGACGGTCCTGGTACCGCTTGGCCGCCAACGACGGTTAGGACCGATACCCTTTCGGCCAGACGAAGCAACGGCATGGCAAATGCGTTGACCCGAGCTTGCTCGGTACTCCCGTTCCAGTGGATCATGATGTTTGTTGCGACGCTTCTCGGTGCATTCGATGGCACAAGTAGAACGGGCCTGCCGCTCTCGAACAGCGCGGACTCAATCGCGCGACGGTGGGGGCCCGCAGCATCAATGTCAGACCTTGCCATCACGATCAGATCGAAGGCGCGCCCGTAACTTCCGACAAAGTCTTCGCCCTCAGGCGCGGTCTCCAGCCAGCCGAAGCACGGTCGACCCGATCCGGCAGGGGATCGAGGAACATCGTGCTTCAGCATGAATGCTTCGAAAAAGTCGCGCATGTCGTTCAATTCGGCTTCGCTCTTCACTTCATACGTATCTAACAGAATGCCGGTGGCCAATTCCGCGGCTAGATATTGCGGAATGCCGAACCGGAGCGGAAAGCCTTCGATATAGGCGCCGGTGCGTTGCGCAAGGCGTACGGCGACATCGAGCGTGGATGTCATCATCGGAATATTCTGAAGCGGGACCAAGAGCGTCTTCATTTTCGACCTCCGGTGTTTGCAGTGGCAGTGACGCAGGATGCCTAGTTTCGCTTGAATTGATGCCTACGATAATTTTCACTTCGCCTCGTTCCGGTTGTCATCAACAATGCTTGCAGTCATGCGACCTGCTCAAGCCTCGCATCGATCTCCTGGCGAAGCGCCGCGAAGTCGATTGGCTTGGTCAACAGGTCGGCTGCGCCGTTCGCCAGCGCCTTGCGCCTGGTCTCGGCGTCACCATAGGCCGTGATCATGATGACCGGTACATCGGGGCGGGCCGAGCGCACGATAGGCAGAAGCTCCAGCCCGCTCATTCCGGGCATGTTGATGTCGGACAGGATCAGAATCAGGGTTGCATCCTCTGTCTCGGCCGCGCGCTGCAACGCCAGCGGTGCCGACGGTACAAATTCCATGCGAAAACGACCGCAGCGCAGATCGCGCCGAAACTGCTGGCGGAACAGCACCTCTACATCGGGCTCGTCGTCAACCACCATTATGAAGACGCTCAACTTCTGCCTCCGGTCTGCAATGGCGCCGCCAGCCTACGCGGCAGCCTGATGATGAACTCCGTATAATCGCCAGGCTCGGTATCGACCTCGATGCTGCCGCCGTGCTGTTTCACGATGATGTCGTGGCAGATTGAAAGGCCAAGGCCAGTTCCTTCGCCTGCGGGCTTGGTCGTGAAGAATGGGTTGAATATCTTCTCTCTCACGTCGGCCGGGATGCCGGCGCCATTGTCGCGAATCCGGATCTCGACGGCGCCGCCGAGGTTTGTGGTCGTCGCGCGCAGCCTTGGCTCGAAGCCGTCGCCGGCGGCGTCCTTTCGTTTGCTCGCCGCGTAGAAGCCGTTTGAAACGAGATTGAGGAACACCCGCGTGATTTCCTGCGGATACAGATCGAGCGCGCCCGCAGACGGATCGAGGTTCCTTTCAAGCGTGATATTGAAGCCTGCTTTCTCAGCGCGCGCTCCGTGATAAGCAAGGTTGAGGCTTTCCTCGAGGATGGCGTTGATATCGGCCGCGCGGCGTTCGCCAGACCCTTCGCGAGAGTGCAGAAGCATATTCTTGACAATGGAATCGGCGCGCGTTCCGTGCTGCACGATCTTTTCCAGGTTGCCTTGCAGCATGTGTATCAGCGCGTCGATGTCCAGCCTTGCTGCCTCGCCGAGCCCGGCCGAGCGCAGCGCGTCGCCGAGTTCGTCGATGAGTTCGGAGGAAAGCGCAGCGAAATTGTTGACGAAATTGAGCGGGTTCTTGATCTCATGCGCAATGCCGGCGGTGAGTTGCCCGAGCGAGGCAAGCTTCTCGGTCTGGATCAATCGATCCTGCGCATTTCGCAATTCCTCGAGCGATTGCGACAGTTCCATGGTGCGCTCGCGCAGCTCGTTCAGCAGGCGTGCATTCTCGATCGCGATCACGCCCTGGTGCGCGAAATTGGACACGAGCTCGATCTGCTTGTCTGTGAAGGGTTTCACTTCCTGGCGGAAGATCGTGATGGTCCCGATCAGCTCATCTTCCCTGAGCATCGGCACAATGACGAGCGTCCTTGCGCCGGCAAGGTCGGCAAGCGCGCGAACGTTCGGGTTGCCTTCGACGTAGGGCGGCTGAGTCCTGATATCGTCGATATGAACCGTCTGATGGGTTTTCTCGACGGTGCCGAGCCCGCTCGCCGGATGGGGACGAATGCTCTGGTACAGCCGGGTATCAACATAAGCCTGCGGCGCGTTGTGCAGTGCGACCGTGCGAAAGCCGCCGTCCTCATAGAGATTCATGGTGCCGAAGCCGGCGCCGCAAATTCGCGTCGCGTTCTCCAGCATCTTGTCGAACACCGGAGTCAATGCGCCCGATGAAGCGCTTATGATCTCCAGCACCTCCGACGTTGCCGTCTGCCGCTCCAACGATTCGTTCAACTGCTCGAACAGACGCACGTTGCCGATGGCGATGACAGCTTGATCTGCGAAAGTCTGAAGCAGCGTGATCTGCTTGTCGTCGAATGGGCGCACCTCCATACGACGCAGTACGATCGCCCCCATGCTCTCGCCTTCGCGCAACAGCGGCACACTCAAAACAGTCCGAACGTTGGAGCGAACCGCATATTCGCGTCCTATCGGGTATTCCTCTCCATCGGGCCCAAGCAAGTCGCGCACTTGAACGGTGCGACGATCGACAATCGCCCGGCCGGTGGGCGATTTGACACTGATCGCCCGCCGGCTCCACACCACGGGAACTTGTCCATGGTGCGCCTCGATGACGATATCTTCGCCATCCCTCAGAACCACCAGGGCGTCATATGCCTCGCAGAGCCCGCATGCGCTTTCCACGATCGCCTTGAGCACCGGACCGACCTCGGTCGGCGAGGAAGCGATAACCCGCAAGATATTGGCGCTGCCGGTCTGGTACGTCAGCGCCTCGGACAGATCCCGCGTTCTGGTCTGCAATTGTTCGAACAGCCGTACATTCTCGATGGCGATCACGGCCTGGTCGGCAAAGGTCTGCACGATCTCAATCTGTCGCGGGGTAAACGGGCCCGGCTCCGGTCGCGCCAGACTGAGCACCCCGATCGCGGCGCCCTCGCGTACCAGAGGTATATTGAGGGTCGCGCGATAGCCGCCGATTCTCGCGAGGTCGTGCCGCGAGAAGTCGGGGTCTTTCATGAGATCGGCGACATGGTCGACCCGGCCAGTGAGCGCAGCCCGGCCGCTCGGCGTGTCGCGGCTCGGCGCAAGCGGTTGGCTCTTGCGTAGCGCGACCCATTCCGGTGGGTTGTTATGGGCGGCCTCCAGGTGCAGCAGCCCATCGCGAATGAGATAGATCGCGGCTCTGGGGTCGCCGCAGAGCCGTGCGGCCGAGCTGACAAGCGTTTCGAGAACATTGGGCAAGTCGAACGCCGAACGGCTGATTACCTTGAGCACGTCGGCCGTTGCGGTCTGCTGGCGCAGCGACTCGCTGAGATCCTCACTGCGTTGGCGCAACTCCTTGAGCAACCGCGCATTCTCGATGGCGATCACGGCCTGGTCGGCAAATGTGGCGACCAGCTCGATCTGTTTTTCCGTGAAGGGCTGCACGCGCTTGCGAGCGATCACGAGCGCGCCGATCGGCTCATTTTCGCGCATGAGGGGAACACCGAGCGCCGTGCGCTGACCAGCCATGGTCGTCGACTCGCGCAGCCCGTATTCGGGGTCGGCAGCGACATCGAGGATCTGCACCGGGCGGCGCTCGAGTACGGCCCGGCCTGTAACCGTGCTCCGGCCGGGCGTAATCGGGTGACCCTGCAGGAACGCGATGTATTCCTCGGAAAACCCCACCGCTGCTCCGGCCTGGTATTCATCGCCCTCCCGACGCATGATGAACGCCATCTCCGCTTCGCACAGCCGTGCCGCCGAATCGACCAGCGTGTTGAGCACGGTCTGCAGATCGAAGGTCGAGCGGCTGATCACCTTCAGCACGTCTGCAGTTGCGGTCTGCTGCTGGAGCGATTCGGCGAGATCGCGGGTCTTCGCTTGGACCTCATCGAACAGCCGGACATTCTCAATCGCGATCACGGCCTGATCGGCAAAAGTGGAGACCAGGTCGATCTGCTTGTCCGTGAACGAGTTCACGGCCTTGCGACCCAGGAACAGCACGCCGATCGTTTCTCCGGATCGAAGCAAAGGTACGCCCAGGAGGGTCCGGTAACCGCCGGCCCTCTGCTGCTCGGGATAAGCGTATTCGGGATCGGCCACGACATCCTGGATCTGGACAGCCTTGCCGGACAGCAGGACGCGCCCAACGACGCTGCCGCGTCCAGCATTGAGTCGAATGCCCGCCGAGACTTCGGCCCACTCGGGCGAGAAATTGTACCGAGTTGCATGATAGAAGGCGCCGTCGGCGTCCCGCCGGACGATTGCCGCCATGTCGGCACCACTCAGCCACGCCGCCGATTCCGTGAGCGTGTCGAGGACCGTTTGCAAATCAAACGCGGAGCGGCTGATGACCTTCAACACATCGGCGGTCGCCGTCTGCTGCTGCAGCGATTCCCGCAAGTCGTCAGTGCGCGCCTGCACCTCATCGAACAGCCGCGCATTCTCGATGGCGATAACGGCCTGATCGGCGAAGGTCTGCAGAAGTTGCACATGATGCGGAGCGAAGTTACCGGGCTCGACCCGCGTTACGCTGATCATGCCGATCACCACGCCTCCGGTCGCGAGTGGAACGAACAACATGCTGCGAAAGCCGCGGGCGCGCGCGATGAATTTGATGTCGTTTGTCAGCGCTTCGGTATCGGGGGTCGGCACCACCTTGCCGGCCCGCGTCCTTTCAAAACTCTCGAAATCGGCAATCGGCCGCGGAAACATCTGCTGCAAAGCATGATCGGCAGCAGAATTGGTCGGCGTGAAGGCCGCCAAATGGGCAGTGCCGTCGATGAAGCGGAATACGGTCGTCGAAAAGCCGCCGAGCAGGGCATTGGCGCGCCTCGCGATCGCATCGAATACCGGCCTTACCTCCGATGGCGAACTGGCAATGATTTTGAGGATGTCCGCGGTGGCGGTCTCGCGATCTTGTGCGGCGCGCAATTCGGCCAGGAGCCGCGCGTTCTCGTGCTGCAATTCCGCCACAACGCCCTGAGGAAGCGCGGCCATGATGAAAATCCAGGTCGCCAGCCGGTTCGCGGCCGACGTCAAAA
This sequence comes from Bradyrhizobium sp. CIR48, assembly GCF_014198315.1. Taxonomy (NCBI): domain Bacteria; kingdom Pseudomonadati; phylum Pseudomonadota; class Alphaproteobacteria; order Hyphomicrobiales; family Nitrobacteraceae; genus Bradyrhizobium; species Bradyrhizobium sp. CIR48. Next base: position 60,254 of record NZ_JACIHG010000021.1, on the reverse strand, counting down.
TCCAATCAAGAAAGCGTCGGAATTATTCCACCATCAGGTGCCTCCGACCAGACGTATCGTTAGTTGATTTTCAATCGACCACGCGTCAATTCGCCTCCTCGATCTACCGAAGCGGCGAGCTCCACAAGTCGCGCTGCTTTGGTCCACATGGTGGCAAATCGCCGGATCCAGGTGCAGCTATTGCGGCGGCTGATTTCGGACCGCCTCTAATCTCCCAATGCGAGATACGGGTTGATTTAATTTTGCACTAGCTTTTTCCGCACCAATGCTTCAGACTTGCCTTTATTATGGATTTAATTTTAAGGGCGTTCCGATGGGAAAACCTGCCGTTTCCCGCGATGCTTTCCGTGGGCTGTTTGCTTTATATGCTGCGAGGGCGCATCACGACCGTAAGACCGAGGGCGAACATTGTCTCTTGAAGCTGTTCGGATCTGCGGAAGATTTACCCGATGCTTTACTGCTGCAGTGTTCGGACAGAGCTGAGCTGCTCCGCTCTGAAACTGTTGGTCGCTTGGTGAGCCCGCGCGTCCGTCAAATCACGAACGGCAACGCTCAATATGACCATGCCAGCGACTTTCTGCACTCGCTACTGAGAGACCTTGAGCAAAAAGTGCACTAATCGACACTCGCTGCGCCATCGTCGCTGATCCAGGAGCAATTGAATCTGGTGATGCGAGCCAACTCATGCTGGGCGAAGCGGAGCGATCAATCAGCTGCACCAGATACCCGGAGCATGGCAGGGGACGCCTACGGGCCAACGCGACGAGCCAAATGTTATGTCCGTTTACGATCCACTACGGGAAGAGCTACAGCGCACAGGAGCGCAAACGATTCGGCTCACGTTCTCGGAAATTGAAGCAATTCTCGGCAGACCGTTGCCGCCATCAGCGTACAAGTTCAATGCCTGGTGGGGAAACAGTTTGCGCAAAGCTGGGCACACGCAATCTATGGCTTGGCTCCATGCCGGCTTTGCGGCCAGGGTTTCATTAAGACAGCGAGCCGTGGAGTTCATCGATCTTGAAGAACTTCACCGCGCTGGGCTGTGCGCTGCCCGTACCGACAAGGTCCATCAGAGATCATCGCCAGAAGCGCACGTCAGGAGCGCATCGCGTCAATCGCGTGGGCTATCAGGACCGCAACGCTGACGCCGATAAGAATAACGAGGACCCAGTTCAAAAACACGTTCGCCTCCACCTTTGGAATTGAACGCGAGCAACTGTGCACAGTCAAAAACAACCGGCCAAAATCATTAATTTCGGCTTGGGTTGAGGATTCAATGTAACTGTTGCGTCCGTTGTCGGCCCTATCGATGGAATGCCATGAATAGAAGAACCCCGACAACGCACGCCGCGAGCGAGAGCAAGTAAATACCCACGGCAAATCCCGACTCATCTCGAACTGGAGATTTAAATGGGAACTCGCATTATGCGTCGGTCAAGCCCAAAGCTTACTGGAAACGGTTGATATGACCTTTAAGCTTCCTGCTGCGGCAATCATGGCACGGCAGCCGAAAGTCTCTGCCGCGACACTCCAGCTTTAAATGACTGAATTAAAAGCACTTTGCCACGGAAATCAGGTTTGATTTAATTCCGCCCTCACGCGACTGCAACCGGCGCATTCAAAGCAGAAGCGCGCGATTTGCGTTGCTCGCACACGCCTTGCCGACGCCTTTTTCCACATTTATGACAAGCGACCTCGGTTTGGGGCCGAGGTCGCCAACCTTGGGGAAGGTTTGCTCCCGACGGGGGCTTTTGATTTGGGGACTTGCCGGGAGCTTGGATTCGACTCGGAATTGGGAAAGTCGTTCCGCTTATCGAGCAAATAAAAGCGGCCCCAGCGAACGGGTGCCGGGGCCGCTGCATTTCCGACCATTCATTCAGCTCACCTGTCCTATCGGGGCTCGTCCTCATAGTCATCGGACTTGTAAGCGCTATCGATCGACAGCAGCCCTGGCCGCGCGCGTTCTTGGAGCAGTCTGGGCGGCTGAGGCCGGCTGGGTTCTGCTTCGGCTTAGAAAGCCTTTGGGCCAGAGCAAAGGAAATCCACACTTCACGGTCGCGTGCACGAAACCATTTTGGCGGCCAAACGAAGCGGCGCTGAAACATCGCCGTCCGATGCTGAGATGGAGCGAGGGAGGATTAAATGCGCAGCCTAATTTTCGGGGTAGTGCTCGTAGCGCTAGCAACGATCGGATCTTCATCTTTTGTTTCGGCCGCTCTTTCGGCAACGCGGGATGCGAAGTCCGCAACGATCTCAACGCGGTTCGCGCCAGCACCAAATGCTGCCTGCACTTTCGCCCCCAGGCCGCGGGCGGGTTTGAGCGTGCGTTCTTGAGCGGCTGTTTTCCAAACCATGGAACGGCACTCCGCTGGTCGATCAGAACCTGATTCAATCTCAACGCCTTGAACGAATAACAATTGCAACCAAGGATAATTGCGCATTGTGCGTAGCTTGGGGATACCTGCTACTAGGTCAACGCATCTGCATTTTCCGAATCGACGTTCCATGGTCGCTGGCTCATGCGTCGTATTCGGGGGTGCAGGTGTGAGCCAGTTTCTATCAATGCTGCTTCTAACAACAGCCGTGGTTCTAACCGTCTGCTTCGGGGTGGCGGCCTGGCGCCTCTCTGACGAAAAGGACACCGACATCACTGGCCAGATCGCGCGCCAGTCGTACGGATGGAAAGCGGCACCGGCCAGATAACCCTTTCGCTTGCCTCCTGCGCGCTCTCTGGCCTGAAATGCCGGCTGCGCTTCCCTGGCACGGTCCTTGCCAATCCCGGCCTATCTTTACCGGTCCTGGCAGGGAGCCGTTTCGCGATGAAACAGAAATCTCGAACCCCAAAGCCGCAAAGGCCTACTCTGGCACACATAGCTTCCGATTTGGTGAGATTGCTTAAGGCAATACAGGATCTCGAGGGCCTCAGAGAGAAAGTCCGGCTAGCAGAAGCCGCTCGCGTATTGCACTAAGCCTGGCGGGTAAAGGCGCATTATTAGCGTGTGGCTAGATCAGCGCCGTCGCCCTGAAGCCTGTCGATTGCAGGCGATCACGGCGCCCGCCGGCGGAGCGGAGCAAGCTTCAGGCAACCCGCTCCGGCCGCCAGGCCGCGTAGAGACCAACAAGCGTCCCCATGGCGGCCAGCGCTGCCGCCAGCAGCACCTGCAATTCGCCGTCATCAGCAGGGCCGACGGACGATACCAACCTGGTCACGATCACGAACAGAATGCCCACGGCGGCGGCTGCGCCCACACAGAGATAGGCGAGCTCCCGCGTCAGGCTGCGGCCGAGAAGTCCGAGCGCCGTGAAATACATCGCGCAGGCGTTGGGATGAACGAACAAGGCGATGCGGGCGTAAGCGCCATAAGCGTCGAACAGGGACTCACATCGGCGCAGGGCCGCCTTCGAGGCCACCCGCTGCAGGAACGGCCTGAAGAACCGAGCCTGTCCGTAACTCAAGACGGCGCCCAGGATGATGGCGAGCCACGCCACGACAAAGACGGAGCCATCCGCGGACTTCGGATTGAGCGCCACGGACATCAGGATGAGGGCGGTTCCGGGAAAATAGCCGAAATACGGGAAGACCGCTTCCAGCAGCACGCAGACGAACATGAAGACCAGAAACCATGACGACCCTGTCGCGCCATGGACGATGGCGTTCAGATCGAAAAGGTTCGTCCTGTACAGGACGAGGTACATGCACATGGCCAGTACAGCCAGCGCGTAGAACGGCAACGCTCCCGACAGAAACCGTCTCATCCAACCATCGGGCTTTGTTTCGCGGACACGGCGGAGACCATCGATATCAGGACAAGACAACGGAAACGCATGGCTCATGCTTTAGGCGAATGGGATTGCTCCCGCAATCCTCGCCTCACCCTGCACACCCCATGCAATCGATCAAATCTCCATGTTTCTGCGCGCCTGAAGTGCCGGACGCGGGTCATTCCGTTCGACTTGCCGATTCGACTTGCCGTTCTACTTGCCGCGGTATCGCAGCGCCTCTACCAGCAGCGAGAAGGCCGGGGAAGGCTGGCGCCGGCTGGCATAGTAGAGATGGTATCCCGAGAACGGCGGACACCAATCCGAGAGCACGCGGACAAGACGTCCCTCTGACAAATACGGCTGCACATGTGCCTCGGTGAGGTAGGCAAGGCCGAGGCCCTTCAACGCTCCGTTCAAGAGAAGCCCCGCGCTGTTGAACACGAGCTGGCCCTCCACCCGCACATTGAGCTCCCGCCCGTTCTTCTCGAATTCCCAGGCATAGAGGCTGCCGCCGTGCGTGGGCAGGCGCAGATTGAGGCAATTATGCTGGGTCAGATCCTGCGGTGTCTTCGGGCGCTTGCGGCCAGCAAAGTAGGACGGAGAGCCGACGACGGCCATCCGGAGATCGGGGCTGACGCGCACGGCGATCATGTCCTTGGCGACAAGCTCGCCGGGACGGATGCCCGCATCGACCTGCTGCGCGACGATGTTGGTGAGCCCGTAGTCGATGATGATCTCGACATGGATGTCGGGGTATTTCGGCAGGAGCTTTCCCAGCGCCGGCAGCAGGATTTCGCTGGCGGCATATTCCGTCGCGGTCAGCCGCACGGTTCCGGCAGGCTTTTCGCGAAACTCGCCGAGGGCAGCGAGATCGTTGTCCATCTCGGTAAACTTGGGGCCGATGCTCTGGAACAGCCGCTCGCCGGCCTGCGTCGGCGTGACGCTCCGCGTCGTTCGATTGAGCAGCCTGACACCCAGCCGCTCCTCCAGATTCCGGATGATCTGGCTCAGCGCGGACTGTGTCATGCCAAGCTTCGCCGCCGCGCGCGTGAAGTTGCGTTCCCGCGCCACGGCCAGGAAGGCAAGAAGGTCGCTCGCGTCGTCCCGATGCATTGATTAGCAGCTCTAATAACTTCATTCGAAATCTATCACCTAATCAAGGCACGGCGAAGGTCCTAGGTTCGGAGCATCCACCAGGAGCCCTGAATGAGCATGCCCATGACAGCCATGCAGCCCGTCGCCTCGCTTCGCGTCACGGCGAATTTGCTGCCGATCATGGCGGTTGTCTTTGCAGCCTTCCTCGTCATCGGCATGGCGATGCCCGTGCTTCCGCTTCATGTGCACGAAGGATTGGGGTTCGGCACGTTCGTGGTCGGCCTGGTCGCCGGCAGCCAGTTCGCGGCATCCTTGGTCTCGCGGCCATGGGCCGGCCACGTCTCGGACAGGAGCGGGGCGAAGCGCGGTGTCATCGCCGGCCTCATCGCGGCCGCGGCGTCCGGGCTGTTCTACCTGCTCTCGCTCGGCTTCATCGAGGCTCCACTGGCCTCGGTGACCATTCTGCTGCTGGGCCGCGGCCTGCTCGGCGCCGCCGAGAGCTTCATCATCACGGCCGCGGTCAGCTGGGGGCTGGTCCTCGTCGAGAGCGGCAACACCGGCAAGGTCATCGCCTGGGTCGGTTCGGCGATGTTCGCCGCCTTCGCTATCGGCGCCCCCGCAGGCTCAGCGCTTTACGCCGCCTACGGCTTTGCCGCGATCGCGCTCGCGACGACGGCAGCGCCGCTGCTGGCTCTGCTGTTCGTGGTGCAGCTTCCCGCGGTGACGCCGGTGCAGCAAGTGCGCCTGTCGTTCGCCAAAGTGCTCGGCGCGGTATGGGCGCCGGGCCTCGGATCGGCCCTCGGCAGCGTCGGCTTCGGCGCGGTGACGACATTCGTCGCCTTGCTGTTTGCCAGCCGGGGATGGGCCAATGGGTGGCTTGCTTACACGGCCTATGCCCTCGCCTTCATCCTGGCGCGCGTCTTGTTCAGTCATCTGGCCGATGCGATCGGCGGCGCCAGGGTTGCGCTTCTCTGTGCCCTGGTCGAAGCCGCCGGGCAGGCCCTGATCTGGCTTGCGGCACGACCCGAGATGGCGCTGGCCGGTGCCGCGCTCACCGGATTCGGCTTCTCGCTGATCTATCCCGGCTTCGGCGTCGAGGCCGTGCGCCGCGTCCCCGTGCAGAACCGCGGCCTGGCCATGGGCGCCTACACCGCCTTTCTCGACCTGGCCCAGGGGATCGCGAGCCCGGCGCTTGGATTGATCGCCACCGGAGCAAGGCTGAACGTTTTGTTTTTCGCCAGCGCCGTCACCGTGCTCTGCGCCGCGCTGGTCGCCTGGTGGCTGCTGGCGCACCCGTTCACCGTCGAAGGACATCCGCAATGAGAACGCTCGCAACCACCTTGTTGTCATTCTGGCTCATCGCCGGCGGCCCGGTCGCCGCGGACACGGCAGCCGTCAAAGGAGCAAATCCCATGTCGACATCGGAAGACATCCGCGCCGTTGCGCCGGCGCTCGAAGCCTACGCGCAAAAGTTCGTCATCGGCGATCTCTGGAAGCGTCCCGGTCTTTCGCCGCGAGACCGCAGCATCGTCACGGTCGCGGCGCTGATCGCGCGCAACCAGACCGTGGAGCTGCCCGACTATTTCGCACGCGCGCTCGACAACGGGGTGAAGCCGGCGGAGATATCGGAGATCATCACGCACCTCGCCTTCTACACCGGCTGGGCCAACGCGGTGGATGCGATCCCGGCGGCGCGCGACGTCTTCAAGAGCCGCAACATCGGGGCCGATCAGCTCCCGCCGGCCTCTGGGCCGCAACTGCCGCTCGACGAAGCCGCGGAGAAGCAGCGGGCGACCCGCGTCGGCGAGCAGTTCGGGCAGATCACGCCAAGCCTCGTCCAGTACACGACCGACGTGCTGTTCCGCGATCTCTGGCTGAGGCCGGCGCTGGCGCCACGCGACCGCAGCCTGGTCACCGTGAGCGCTCTCATCGCGACCGGTCAGGTCGCGCAGATCACCTATCATTTGAACCGCGCGATGGATAACGGGTTGACGCGGGAGGAAGCCGGCGAAGTGCTCGGCCATCTCGCCTTCTATGCCGGCTGGCCCAACGCATTCTCCGCGGCGCCGGTGATCAAGGACGTCGTCGAAAAGCGGCCGCGCTGAGCGGAGACGTGCCGTGATCAGGCGCAGGGACGTGCTCATTGGCGGCAGCGCCGCCGTTATCATCGGAATTAGCCGCGCGCAGGCGCGCGCGTCGGACGCACAGGAGACGCACATGACCATGGACATCGACATCAAGCGAAACGGATCGCGCCCGTCCCAGAAGGGACCGCAGGACTGGTTCACCGGCACGGTACGCATCGACCCGCTGTTCCAGGCCCCTGATCCGGCTCGGGTCGGCGCGGGCCAGGTCACGTTCGAGCCGGGTGCCCGCACCGCCTGGCACACGCATCCGCTCGGACAGACGCTCATCGTCACCGCGGGACTGGGTTGGGTTCAGCGCGAAGGCGGAACCATCGAGGAGATCCGGCCGGGCGACGTCGTGTGGTTTCCGCCGGGACTGAAGCATTGGCATGGCGCCTCGCCGACGACGGCGATGACCCATATTGCCATCCAGGAATCCTCCGGCGGCAAGAACGTCGACTGGATGGAGAAAGTGAGCGACGAACAATATCGGAAGTGATGGCGGGCGCTGTAGAGTGCGTCCTGAAACATCCGGAGAAGCAGCGCATGGCGATCATCTTCATCACCGGCAGCACGGACGGCCTCGGCCGGGCAGCGGCGCAATCGCTCGTCGATCAAGGTCACCGCGTGGTGCTGCACGCGCGGTCGGCGGATCGCGCCGCCGATATCGGCGCGTTCGCGTCGCGTTGCGCCGGGATCGTGGTCGGCGATCTCCGCAGTGCCGCAGATGCAAGAAGCATCGCCGACCAAGTCAACGCGATCGGTCGCATGGACGCGATCATCCACAACGCCGGCGTCTACACACGGCCTAGCCGTGGCGCGACGCCGGAAGGCCATGCCGAAACCTTGGCGATCAACACGCTTGCGCCGTACATGCTGACGGCCCTGATCGAGCGGCCCGACCGATTGGTGTATCTCAGCAGCGGATTGCACCGCGGTGGAGAGGGCTCGTTCGACGACCTCGATTGGACAAAGCGGGCCTGGGATTCGGCCAAGGCCTATGCCGAGAGCAAGCTGCACGTTGTCGCGCTCGCGTTCGGTCTGGCACGACGCTGGCCCAAGGTCCTGAGCAACGCCGTCGATCCCGGATGGGTACGCACCAAGATGGGTGGCTCGGGCGCCCCGGTCGATCTCCACACCGGACAACAGACGCAAGCCTGGCTCGCGGTGAGCGAGGAGCCCGCCGCTCTGGTCAGCGGGCGCTACTGGCATCATCTCCGGCGGGAGGAGCCGGCCGGTGAGGCGACCGATCCGGATTTTCAGGACGCACTCATCGAAAGATTGGGCAGGCTGACCGGAGTTCCGCTTCCGCAGGCCTAAAGCGCGATGCGATTTGGATGAATCATCATCGCGCTTTAGGTTGTTGTTTGCGCATGATCCTTCCGGAAAACCGCTTCGCACTTTTCCGGATCATGCTTCAGGCAGACCGATACCGGCCCCGCCCCTACCCGATCGACAGGATCTCGATCTCCTGCGCACCCGTGCCTACGACGTCACCCACCGCCTTCCCCATCAGCGATCGCGCCACCGGCGCGACGAACGAGATCGTCCCCGCCTTGGGGTCGGCTTCGTCCTCGCCGACGATGCGGTAGGTCTGCACGCGGCCGTCGGTGCGGCTGAAGGTCACGGTGCTGCCGAAGGCGACTGTTTCGGTCGAGGCCGGATCGGGAACGAGCTGCGCCGTGCGCAGCCGTTCGGTGAGATAGCGGGCGTCGCGCAACGGCACCGCCGACTGCCGGCGCTTTTCGTTGACGTCCTCGATGGCCTGCGCGGCCTCATAGGCCTCGCGGGCCTGCTGAAGCTGCGTCTGCAACGCCTGCAGCCCTGCTTCCGTCACGAGGTTGGGATGCGGCGAGATCGGGCGATCCGGCAACAGCGTCTCGGACGCGGCTTCGGCGCTTTCTTCCTTGGTAAAGGCGACGCTCAATTCAAAGATCCTGTCGAACTGTCCGGGCTGCCCGGCAGCGCGCTCCCGCCGCCGGTGATTGACCCAGACTATATCTCAAGTTCGACGAAACGACGGAGCTTGAAGACGAGATCAGGCATGGCCTGGCGGAACCGCGTCGCGTTCTGGAAATTGGTCGAGAACGGCGCGAAGGTGATCATGGCGTTCCAGTGCCTGTAACCGTAGACCGTGACCGAGGCGCCGGTCGCCGGGAAATTCTCCAGCTTGCGGAGCTCGCCAAGCACGAGATCGGCGATCGCTTCTGCCGGCAACAACTGCTTGCCATCCCGGGTCGTGACGATTTTCGCAGCCGGCTCGACCGGTTCCACGGCGGCCGGCGCAGCGTTGGCCGCATCCTCCTGCCCGGTCGACGTCGCCTCAGGGACGGGCGCCGCGACGGCGTCCGCTCCGTTCGACGGCACGGTCGGCGGGCCCTCGGTGAGCGGCGGCGGTGCAACACTGTCTGCGCGCTTGTTGCCTCCAAGGATGCTGCTGATCATGGCCACAAGGCCAGCATCCTTCACGTCGTCACTCATCACTCCCCCCGGGATTCGGCCTACTCTAGCACTGCGCTCGCAGATCGCCATCGGGGATGTGACCGGAAGCCGCCCGGCAGAGGCGGTTGGTCGCAGGCCGTTCGTCGAAGCGCCGGTTCTTCGAAAGCACCGGCGGCGCGAAGCTGAGCATCCCGCGCCGCCATGCGATCCGTCACTGCTTAGCGAACGGAATATATTGCTGGTACTGCTTGGGCACCGAACTGCGATAGCGCGCGGGCACGGTGCCGGTGTCGACGGAGCGATCGATTTCCTGCTGCCGCGTCATCTTCTTCTTCGCCGGCTTCTTCGACGCACTCTTCTTGGAGTCGGTCGGCTGGCTGGAGCTGTCGGTGGTCGCGGCCGGCGCCGCCGTCGTTGCCGGCGCAGCGGTTGTCGCCGCAGGCGCAGCTGTTCCGCCGGCGGCCGGCGCGCTTTGGGCCAGGGCATGCGGCGTTTGCGTCATGAGCGCCAGTGCTGCCACCGCAGCCAGCAAATATGATTTCTGCATGAGAACCTCCAAATGCCTTGATCCGAACGAGGCAAGCCTAGTCCCACCGGATCGAGGCGTGCAAGTTCGCTGAGGATAGGTCGGAACCCGTGCGCGAACTGTGGCCGAGATCACAGTGCAAGGCGCCGGCTGCGTCACGATGGTCCTCGCTTCGAACGCATCCGGCGCCGGGGAGACCAACACAGCATGACCCCGCGTCAGACAGCCACGGGAACGCCAAGGCTCGGCCGTTCCACCTACCATGAAGGAGATTGAAATGCGTCGCACCATCCTCACGCTCGCATCGTTCGCAACCTTGATCGCAACGTCGTTGTCGGCGGCCCCGGCCCAGGCCGGAAGCGACAGATACTGCCTGCAGGGCCGCAACTGGGGTTATCCCGGCAACTGCCAGTTCGCCAGCTACCAGCAATGTGCGGCGACCGCCTCCGGCACATCGGCCTATTGCGGCATCAACCCGCGCTACGCCTACTCGCAGCCCTACGCCTACTGACCACGTCGCGGCGTGCGCGGCGATCGCGCACGCCGCACGTCTCTATGTGCGAGCTCCAAGGCCGATCTCCTCGAGCCGCGCCGCGAACCAGCGCGACAGCGGGTCGTCGACGGCGCCGCTGACATAGACCTCCGACATCGTCACCTGGTCCTTGTCCAGCACCAGCAGCAGGCCGACCCAGTAGGGAAACCAGACGTGGACGTCGGTCAGCGCCCTCAGCTTGTGCTGGTCGTGCTCAAGCGGGGTGTGATTGCTCGCCTTGCGGATCTCCACGCTGAGCAGATTGTTCGGGATCTCGCGCTGATGCACGACGACATCAGGGTAGATCGACTTGCCGAGATGGTCGTCGGTCGAGATGATGGTGCCGTGCGGCAGATGCAACGTGCGCTCGCCGAGCCGGTCATAGTTGCAGTCGACCGACCAGCCGGAGAACTGCTTTTCCAGATGCACGGCGAAGCGGTGCGTGACCGCGCGTTCGCCGATGTCCTTCTCGAACAGGAAGCCTTCGTGGGCGTAGAAGTCCCGCAGCGCCGCGATTACCTTGTTCAGCTCGGTCTGCATCGTGCCTCCGGGCCCATCTCGCGCACCTGGTTCGGTGTCGTCCCGGCGTACGCCGGGACCCATGCCGCGAGGTCTATCGAGTGTACACGGCGCACGTACCGAACTCCGAGTCTTCGCCAAACCTCTCCCTGGGCTTATGGGTCCCGGCGTTCGCCGGGACGACGTGGGGAGAGAGCTTGTTCAATCAACCCCCTACATCTGGACTTCGATCAGCCGCGGCCCCGGCTCGGCGACGGCTTCGGCCAGCGCCTTGTTGAACTCGTCGGCATTGGTGACAGCACGGCCGGGCACGCCCATGCCCTTGGCCAGCGCCACGAAATCCAGCGTGGGCCGGTCGAGGCGGAGCATGTCGTTGGCGCGCTGACCGGGCTCGCCGGCGCCGACATTGTCGAACTCGCCGCGCAGGATCTGGTAGATGCGGTTGGCGAACACGATGGTGACGATATCAAGGTTCTCGCGCGCCTGCGTCCACAGCGACTGGATCGTGTACATCGCGCTGCCGTCACCGACCATGGTGATGACCTTGCGGTCCGGGCAGGCGATCGCAGCGCCGATCGAGAGCGGCGTCGAGAAGCCGATCGAGCCGCCCATGTTCTGCAGCCAGTCGTGCGGCGCCGCCGCCGCCGTCGGCGGGAAGAAGCCGCGGCCGGTGGTGAGGGACTCGTCGACCATGATCGCGTTTTCGGGAATCGCACAGGCGATCGCCTGCGCGATCGAGGCGAAGGTGAGCGCGCCGGTCGGCTTGACCAACTCCTGCACGGCCTGCGGCTTGACGTCCTTCGCGCTCGCCTTCACCGCACCCGCAAGCGCCTCGAGCGCTGCGACCGAGTTCTCGCCCCAGGAGGTCATGCGATGGACGTCGCAGCCCTCAGGCTTGAGCATGCTCGGCTTGTTCGGATAGGCGAAGAACGCCACGGGATCGTCAGACTCGACCAGCACGATGTGACGGAACTTGGCCAGCATCGGCAGCGCGTTCTCGATCACGTAATGGATGCGGTCGATCGAGTAGCGGCCGCGGCCGCGCGCCATCTTGGGGCGGAAGGTCGGGCCCATCACGGTGCAGCCGGTCTTGGAGGCGATGCGCTCGGCCAGCGCCAGGCCCTGCTCGCTCAGCGCGCTGCCGGTCATCAGCAGCAGCGTGCCCTCGCCGTCACCGTGCAGGATCTTCGCGGCCCGCTCGACCGCCTGCGGCGAATAGCTGGCGCGCTGCTGCTCGGCCGGAACCTCGGCGATGCCGTCGGCCTCGTTCCAGGCGGTGTCGGCAGGCAGGATCAGGGTCGCGATCTGACCCGGCGCGCTCTTGGCGGCGGCGATCGCGGCGGCGCCGTCGGCGGCCACCGATTTGGAGTTCGGCGAGGTCCGGACCCAGGACGACATCGGCCGGGCCAACCCCTCGATGTCGGAGGTCAGCGGCGCGTTGTAGTCGATGTGATAGACGGCATGCTGACCGACGATATTGACGATGCCGGAATTGGCCTTCTTGGCGTTGTGCAGGTTGGCAAGACCGTTGGCGAGGCCGGGGCCGAGATGCAGCAGGGTCGAGGCCGGCGTACCTTTCATGCGGTAGTAGCCGTCGGCCGCGCCCGTCACCACGCCCTCGAACAGGCCGAGCACGCAGCGCATGCCGGGGACCCGGTCGAGCGCTGCGACAAAATGCATCTCGGAGGTTCCCGGGTTGGAGAAGCAAATGTCCACCCCGCCCTTGACCATCGTCCGCACCAGGCTTTCCGCACCGTTCATTCTTCTTGCTCCCGCAACCGCCGATTTCGAGTGAGGTATCCGACCAATCATTGTTCGCAGGCCCCGTCAAAGCAATAGGGGCCATCGCGGCCCTGCCCCGCGCGAGGATGCGCTGGCTTGGATAACGCTTTCCGTCAAATTGGCGCGGTTGCGGATCTGGTGACGTCAATCGTTAAGCATGGCATCCCTCACGGGGCCGTGGCTTGCGAAAAGCCCGCAAATATGGCCTGTGGCCCTTGTTGAATCGATTTTTTGCTGGGGGAAACAATGATCCGGTTTTTTGCCGCGCCGATTGCCGCCATCGCACTGCTGTCGGCCATGGCGGGCGGCGCGTTCGCGGAAGAGTTCGACTCGCGCGACATCATGGGCGGCGGACCGAACTTCTTCCGTTCCGGCGCCAATCCGATCCCCCGCACCACCGTCATGTATAACGGCAATTACGCCCCCGGCACGATCGTGGTGAACACCAGCGAGCGGCGGCTGTATCTGGTGCTGCAGAACGGCCAGGCGCTGCGCTACGGCATCGGCGTCGGCCGCGACGGCTTCCGCTGGGGCGGGGTCCACAGGATCACCGCCAAGAAGGAATGGCCGGACTGGACGCCGCCGTCGCAGATGCTGGCCCGCCGGCCGGACCTGCCGCGCCACATGAAGGGCGGCGTCGAGAATCCGCTCGGTGCGCGCGCGATGTATCTGGGCTCGACACTCTACCGCATCCACGGCTCCAACGAGCCGGAGACGATCGGCCAGGCGGTCTCCTCGGGCTGCTTCCGCATGACCAATGACGACGTCAGCGATCTCTACGGCCGCGTCTCGGTCGGTACCACGGTGGTGGTGCTGAACAACTGACGCACGCTTCCGGGGCAAAGCCGGAGGCATGCCCACCACTGACTGCGGTTGCGGCGCGATGGTGGGCACGGCGCTTTCGCGCCTTTGCCCACCCTACGACACTGTAACTCTCTTGTTACAGACAATGCCGGGAACCCGCAGGCCGCGTGAATCTGCGGCCTTGTGCGCGCGACGTGAATACGGCAGCGTCGCACGACGATGAGCGCACTCAATCCGTCCTCGGCTGCCCTTCGCATCGCCCTGCTGGCGCTCGCCGCGCTCACATGCGCGCCCGATCCCGCGACCACCGCGGTGGCGGGCGAGTTGCCCGCGGTCTCCTCGCGCCAGCGCTCCGAGAAGAAGAATTTTACCGACGGAGAGATCGTCGAGGGCTTCCTGAAGACGGCGTTCGGCGCCGAATATCACCTCGCCGGCCGCGTCGACCGCATTCGCAAATTCGACGGGCCGGTGCGCGTGTACGCCGAGAGCGACCGCGCCGACCGCAAGACGCAGCTCGCCAGGGTCGTGGCCGACATCGCCCATCGCGTGCAACATCTCGACATCGCCATGATCGCGACCGCCGAAGCGGCCAATGTGCGGGTGAAGCTGGTGCGCGACCGCGACCTCTTCCGCACCATCTCCAGCTTCTACGGTGCGGAGAAGGCGCGCGAGATCCGCACCTCGCTCGACCCGCAATGCCTGTCCGGCTTCCGCAAGAACGACAATTTCGAGATCGAGCATTCCGACGTCATCCTCACCGTCGACAACGGCGACTTCGTCTTTCTCGACTGCGCCTATGAGGAGCTGCTGCAATCGCTCGGGCCCATCAACGACACCGCGAGCGTGCCGTGGACGATGTTCAACGACAACGTCTCGATGGGGTATTTCGACGTCTACGACCAGTACATCCTCAATCTGCTGTACGATCCCCGCATCAAGCCCGGCATGACCGTGGCCGAGGTCAAGGCGGTGCTGCCCGCCGTGCTCGCCGACGTGCGCAGCTGGGTCAAGCAGGTGAATGATCTGAAGGAGTGAAGGCGCTTGCTCGCTGCACCCTCTCCCCTGTGGGAGAGGGTGGCTCGCCGCATAGCGGCGAGACGCGTGAGGGGTCTCTCTCCGCAAGTTCAATTTCATTGAGTGGAGAGAGACCCCTCATCCGGCGCTTCGCGCCACCTTCTCCCACAAGGGGAGAAGGAGCACGTGCGATCGCGGCGGCTTATCGCTTCAGCCTCACACCTTGCTTGCCTTCGACATCAGGAACTGCTGGCGCATCACATTGTGGCCGGGGTCGAAATATTCCGAGATCAGCGCCTCGAATTCGGCTCGGAAGCTCTTGAGCTTGTCCGGCTCGTCCTTGTACTGGGCGACGAGCTTGATCAAAGGCCCGATCGTCGTTTCCATGGTGCGGCGGAAATGCTGCGGGCTGAGGGCGGACGGTGTCATCATGTCCATCTCGAAGGAGAGGTCCTTCGTTTTCCCCGCGAGACGCTCGGCGACGATCTTCGGATCGCCCCACAACACCGGCGATGCCACGCCCTCGGGCGGCGGCAGATGGCGGCCGATCAGCGCGAACATCCGCCCGACATACAGATGCGGCGGCCAGGTGGAGAAGGCGATGGTGCCGCCGGGCTTCAGCACGCGCAGCATCTCGCCGATCGCGACGTCCGGGCGCGGCGCGAACATGTGGCCGAACTGGCTGAGCACCACGTCGAACTCGTTGTCGCCATAGGGCAGGCTTTCGGCGTCGCCGTCCTTGAAGTCGACATCGAGGTTCATCAATTGCGCATGCTCGCGGGCGCGTTCGATCAGGACCGGCGACAGATCGAGACCCCTGACCTTCGCACCGCGGCGCGCCGCCGTGATCGCGACAACGCCGGTGCCGCATCCGACGTCGAGCAGGCGTTGGCCGGCGGCGACGCCGGCAAAACCGACGAGCTTGGCGGCGGTCGGTGTCGTGAAAACTTCCATCGGCGTGAACAGCGACCAGGCTTCCTTCTGGACTGCCTTGAAACCTGCAAACGGATCCTGCGCGGTCATGGAACTCTCCCCTTTGCGCGAGCTGGATCTTCATGAGGCTGGCGACGGGCGCCGAAGGTTCAACGCGGCCGCATGGCTCCGCGGCAACGTGGATGCCCGGGCCTTCTGCAACGCCCTCGTCCCGCGGCGGCCGCGCCGCAACACGGCCCAACAGATCGGACCCTACTGGACGAGATCGGCGACGGTGGTTGCGGCCTTCAGGCCGGTGCCGGTGAGGACGGCGACCGTGGTGTCGGTCGCCTTGATGGCGCCGGTGGCCGAGAGTTTGTCCAGCGCCGCAGCCGCGCTGGCGCTGGTCGGCTCGGCGAACAGGCCCTGCCGGGCCAGTCGCCGCAGGGCGGCGACGATCTCGTCCTCAGTGAGCGCGACGGTGCCGCCGCTGCTCTCGCGCAAGGCCGCAATGATCTCGCGCAGGCGCAGCGGGTGCTTGATGGCGGTTCCTTCGGCAATGGTCTTGTTGACCTCGCGCGCGACAGGCGTATCGACACCGGCCTGAAAGCTCGCATCGATCGGCGAACAGTTGAGTGGCTGCGCCGCGAACAGCCGCGGCAGCTTCGCGATCTGGCCGGCCCTCAACAGCTCGCGGAAGCCGAAGGCGCACCCGAGAAGAGAGCTGCCGGCGCCAACGGGGACGATGATGTTATCGGGGGCGCGGAAGCCGAGATCTTCCCAAATTTCATAGGCGAGCGACTTGGTGCCTTCGAGGAAGAACGGCTGCCAATTGTGGCTGGCATAGAAGGTCTGGCTCGACTGCCGGATCGCCTCGGCTTCCGATTCCTCGCGCGGACCCTCGACGAGCTGCACCTCGGCGCCGTAAGCGCGCACCTGCGCGATCTTCGCCGGCGACGTCGAGGCCGGCGCTAAAATCTTCACGCGCATGGCGCCGGCGGCCCCTAACCCCGCCATCGACGAGCCGCCATTGCCGGAAGAGTCTTCCAAGATGGCGTCGACGCCGATCTGGCGCAGGAAGGACAGCATCACGGCCGAGCCGCGGTCCTTGAAGCTGCCGGTCGGGTTGAACCATTCGAGCTTGAACAACGGCCGCAAATCGCCCCAGTCCTGCTGCACCAGCGGCGTGCACCCCTCGCCGAGCGTGATCGGAGTCTTGATCTCGACCGGCAGCGCCGCGCGGTAGCGCCAGAGCGAGCGCGCGCGGCCGTCGATGTCCTCACGCGAGATCCCCGCCCCCGGCGTCACCAGAAGCGGCGTGCGCTCGTCCGAGCACCAGCGCGGCTGGTCGAGCGCATAGAGCTTTCCGTTGCGGGGGTCGATGTAGCTGGCGGGCATGGGGGTCTCCGGGGCGGTCAACCGATCCAGTCGATATGTCTGAATATATGGGCTTTATCCAGTCACGCGTTTGCAAGGGTGTGGACGCAGCCCGATTTGTGCACGAT
This sequence comes from Bradyrhizobium sp. CIR48, assembly GCF_014198315.1. Taxonomy (NCBI): domain Bacteria; kingdom Pseudomonadati; phylum Pseudomonadota; class Alphaproteobacteria; order Hyphomicrobiales; family Nitrobacteraceae; genus Bradyrhizobium; species Bradyrhizobium sp. CIR48. Next base: position 43,235 of record NZ_JACIHG010000021.1, on the reverse strand, counting down.
ACGCCGTCTCACTTGCAGGGAGCGCGGACAGGCGATGGCAGTTCGATGGACCAAAGGTTACAGTCAGCGCGAACTCGACCGTGCGCAGATTCAACCTGGTCGCACGATATGGCCATAGCCTGGAAGAACTCGAGAAGAAATCGGATCGCTAGCCATGCTTCGTCTTGACCACATCACCGTCGCCGCGAACGAACTTGCCGAGGGCGTCGCTTATGTCGAGACCGCGCTCGGCATTGCGCCGCCGGCCGGCGGCGCGCATCCGCTGATGGGCACGCATAATCACCTGCTGCGGTTGAGCGAGACAGCGTTCCTCGAAGTGATCGCGCCGAACCCGTCGGCTCCCGCGCCCAGCCGGCCGCGCTGGTTCGCGCTGGACGATGCACGGACGCGCGCGGTGCTCGCAGTTTCGCCGCGGCTCATGACCTGGGTCGTGAGCACGTCCGACATCACGTCCGCGCTCGCGACGATCCCGCATGTCGCAAAACCCGCCATCACGGTGACGCGCGGCCATCTCGAATGGCTGATCTCCGTCCCGCCCGACGGCTCGATGCCGTTCGACGGCGCGTTTCCGACCGTGATCGAGTGGCCGGCCGGACCGCATCCAGCGTCGCGCATGGCCGATCTCGGCTGCTCCCTGGTGGAATTCGAGATACGGCACCCCGAGGCGGACACGATCGCCGCGTCGCTGGCGGGCTTTCTGGACGATCCGCGCATCCGCTTCAGTCACGATTCCGCGCCCTCGTTTCGCGCGGTGATCCGGACGCCGGGAGGCGACCGGCAGCTGGTCTAGCCGGCCTCGCCGGCCGGTGGCCCCTTCAAAAACACAAATAACTACATAGATATAGCCTGTATACCGGTGCCGTGCGCCATTCAGCTGGGCATGGCAATGGCTGGTGACCGGCATCGGCAGCGGAGGCCCTGCGCGCGCAGCACGATTAACTTGTCTGTCGCGTCTTGCCGCTACAATATGTTGGATTGAGCTTGCGTCGCCGATGTTCCGCGTCGGCAACGCGACCGAGCCAGGCCCGTCCGAGCGGCGGGCCGTTGGCTTTTTGGGAGTTTGGTCATGAGCCGCGCGAACCGTACCGACCACATCCGCCTGACTTCGCATCCGGAGCCGGGCCGGAAGTCCGCCTTCCCGATCCACTGGGGCGCCGCTGACGCGCGCGCCCGCGGACCGATCATCGGCACGGTCTCGCGCGCCGGGGATCGCAACGTGATCGGCAGCCATGGCGGGTCCTACGCGATGTACCGTGCGCTCGCGGTGTCCGCCGGTGCGCTCGATCCGATTCGCAGGCCCGACCTCACCAATACGTTTCCGGCGGCGACCATCGGACCGTTCGAGCAATGGCGCGATCCCGCCAAGATCGTCGCGCTCGATCCCTGGGGGCATCTGGTCGCGGAGAATTTCGGTAAGGAGATCGCAGAAGGCTCCGACATCCGCCCGAGCATCGCCGTGACGCGAGCGCGGCTCGACCTGCCGGAGATCCGCGAGGCGCTGGCCGCAAAACGGCTACGCGCCGACGGCGAGGTCGTGCATGCCAATGGCAGCGTCTCCGTCGTGAAAATCGCGATCGATCCGGTCTGGTACCTGCCGGGGCTTGCGGCGCGCTTCGGCACCGCCGAGACCGAGCTGCGGCGCACGCTATTCGAGCAGACCGCCGGCATGTTCCCCGAGCTGGTGACGCGGCCGGACATGAAGGTGTTTTTGCCGCCGATCGGCGGTACCACCGTCTACATGTTCGGCGATGTGACGAAACTGCCGGACCATCGCACCAAGATCACCTGCCGCGTGCATGACGAGTGCAACGGGTCCGATGTGTTCGGCTCCGACATCTGCACCTGCCGTCCGTATCTCATCCACGGCATCGAGGAATCCGCGCGCGGCGCGCAGGAAGGCGGGCTCGGGCTCGTCGTCTACAATCGCAAGGAAGGCCGCGCGCTCGGCGAGGTCACCAAATTCCTGGTCTACAACGCGCGCAAGCGCCAGGAGGACGGCGATGCGGCCGCCGCCTATTTCGAGCGCACCGAATGCGTCGCCGGCGTGCAGGATGCCCGCTTCCAGCAATTGATGCCGGATACGATCCACTGGCTCGGTCTGAAGCGCATCGACCGCTTCCTGTCGATGAGCGACATGAAATACGACGCGCTGACCTCGCAAGGCATCGACATCGTCGAGCGCGTGCCGATCCCGCCGGAGCTGATTCCCGCCGACGCCTATGTCGAGATCGCCGCGAAGAAAGCCGCCGGCTATTACTCGACCGACATCGCGCCCGAGAAGGACGTGGACGGCGTGGTCGGGCGTTCGCTGGAAAAATACTGATCGCGCGATGCGGGAGGCTTTGGAATTGCAAGCACGCTCGCTGCTCACCGCAGATGCGGTGCGCGCGCGGGCCGCGCAGATGCTGGAGATCGGCCTTGCCGGCGGCCTCCGCCACTTCACGATCGATCTCGACCGGATGGATGGTGTCGCGGAGGCCGTGCTCGCGGTGACCCGCAAAGCCTATCCGGCGCTGGAGATTCCATTCCATGCGCGCTGGCGGCATTTTGTGCTTGGCGGCGCCGACCGCTGGGCGAAGCTTGCCGACGCGGCTTCGTGGCCGGACCGCGCCGCGCGGGCGCGCGCGGAGTTCGACCTTGCCATCGTCAGCGTGCTGCTCGATGCCGGCGCGGGCGCGGCCTGGCGCTACCGCGATGCCATGAGCGGCGAAAGCATCGGCCGGTCCGAGGGGCTCGCGATCGCCAGCCTCGACATGTTTGCGAGCGGTCTTTTTTCGCGCGACGCCGGCTCGCCATTCAGGGCCGATGCGAACGTGCTCGCGCAGCTGCCGCTCGCCGCACTCACCTCCGCTTTTCAGGTCAGCGACACCAATACGCTGCTCGGGCTCGAGGGGCGCGCGGATCTGTTGCGGCGTCTGGGCAAGCTGGTCGCGGAGCGCGCCGAGATTTTCGGCCTGCAAGATACACCGCGGCCGGGCGGGCTGTTTGATCACATCGCGGCGCAGGCGAAGGGCGGCGCCATTGCCGCGCCTGCGATCCTGTCGGCGGTGCTGAACCAGCTCGGACCGATCTGGCCGTCGCGGCTGGAGCTTGCAAAGATTCCGCTCGGCGATTGCTGGCGCCATCCGGCGCTTAGGGCGGATGATGCGACCGCGGGCCTCGTGCCGCTGCACAAGCTGTCGCAATGGCTGAGTTATTCCCTGATCGAACCGCTGCAGCGCGCTGGAATCGACGTCACCGACATCGACGGCCTGACGGGGCTTGCGGAATACCGCAACGGCGGACTGTTCGTCGATTACGAGGTGCTGCGTCTGCGCGATGCCGCGGATGCCGAGCGTGCGCATGCGGTGGACTCGCTGCTCGTCGTGGAATGGCGTGCGCTGACGGTCGCGCTGCTGGACCGGCTTGCCGAGCTGGTTCGCGCAAAGCTCGGCCGCACGCCCGAGACATTACCGCTCGCCAGCATTCTGGAAGGCGGCACCTGGGCCGCCGGCCGCGCCATTGCCTTTGCGCGCCGGCCCGACGGTTCGCCGCCGCTGAAGGTGATCAGCGACGGCACGGTTTTCTAAACCCTCTCCCCTTGCGGGAGAGGGTGGCTTCGCCAAAGCGAAGCCGGGTGAGGGGTCTCTCTCCGCGGGGGATCTCTCAATTGGAATACGCGGAAAGATACCCCTCATCCGGCGCTTCGCGCCACCTTCTCCCACAAGGGGAGAAGGGAAGAAGAAGAGCATCCCATCATGGAAGGCGTCACGATCGTCGATCATCCGCTGGTGCAGCACAAGCTGACGCTGGTGCGGGACAAATCGATCTCCACAAAATCGTTCAGGGAGCTGATCAAGGAGATCGGCATGCTGCTTTGCTACGAGGTGACGCGCGATTTGCCGCTCGCGGATACCGTGATCGAGACGCCGCTGGCGACGATGCACTCGGCCAAGATCGCCGGCAAGAAGCTGGTGTTCGTGCCGATGCTGCGCGCCGGCACCACCTTCGTCGACGGCATGATGGACCTGGTGCCGACTGCGCGCGTCGCCCATATCGGGCTCTACCGCGAACCGCACAGCTTTGCGGCGGTCGAGTATTTCTTCAAATCGCCGTCCGACCTCGGCGAGCGCCTCGCGATCGTGGTGACCCCGGTGGTAGCCACCGCCAACACGGCCGTCGCCGCCATCGACCGCCTGAAAGAGCGCGGCGCCAGGGACATCCGCCTCGCCTGCCTGATCGCCGCGCCGGAAGGACTCGAACGGCTGCGCGGCTTGCATCCGGACGTGCCGATCTGGACCGCGGCGGTGGACGAAGGTCTCGACGAGAACGGGTTCATCCTGCCGGGCCTTGGCGATGCCGGCGACCGCGCCTACGGGACGCGGTAGGCGCGCTCTGAAGCACCTCTCCCGCTTGCGGGAGAGAGGGCGCACCTCCGCCGTTGCAGCGATCAACCTTCAGATCTTCCCGCTGCCGCAGATTCCCTTCAGCGACTGCCATTCCTTGTCCGTCAGCAGCGGCGGGCCGCTGACGGGGCGATCTTCCCTGGTCATGCGGGCGAGGCGGTCCTCGGTCAGCGGGTGGCTGGCGAGGATCGACGTGAGCGTGGAGCCGCCTTCCTTGCCGGTGATGCGGTACATCAGCTCAAAAGCGGGCTTCGGCGAGCGGCCGAGCTTGTGCATGATCTCGATCGCGAACGTATCGGCAGCAGTCTCGGCCTCGCGCGAATAGGAGGCTTCGACGACGGTGCGCGAGGCAAAGATCACGGCGGATGAGCCGGTGACGTCGCCGAACAACAGGCCGATCAGGAATGAGGTGCCGCCGTTGTAGATCAGGCCGCGCATGTTGTCGTAATGCTTGAGATGGCCGAGCTCGTGGGCGAGGATGCCGGCGAGCTCGTCGGGGTTTTGCGCCTTGTCGAGCAGGCCCCTCAGCACGTAGACCTTGCCGCCGGGCAGCGCGAACGCATTCGGCACCGCGGTCGGCAGCACGCCCGCCGTCATGGAATCGTCATCGAGGCCGGCGGCATCGCGCAGGCGGTTGACCAGCTTTGTGAACGCGGCTTTGCCCGCGGGGTCTTCGCACACGCTGCGGCCGAAGATGGTCTTCACCTGGACTTCGGAGGCGTCGCCGATGCGCCGCTCGATCGGTTTCGGCACCAGCGGCGCGAGACGGTCGGCGGCGAGCGGCACACCGAACAGCACGACGCAGACGATGGAGACGGTGGCGGCCACCGACCAGCCGACGATCTTTGCGACGCCGCGGCGCGAGGTTCGGTGCTCGTCGAGATGGGTGCAGCGGACGGTCACGTCCGCCGCGAGTACAGCGTCGCGGATTTCCAGCCGCGCCAATGGCGGCGCGGCGATGCAGGCAAGACGCAGGATTCCCGGCGGACTGTCGGCGCGGCGAATGTCGGCATAGGACCAGCGAACCGGCATTCCGCCCTCCTCGAGGATCTCGAGCGCATCAGCGAACGTCAGCGTCACCTGCCGCCGGCGGCTCGACGTGCCGTCGAAGAAGATGGTCGGCTTGGCGGCCTGCGCCGGCGCCTCGGCAAATACGTCACTCACAGCTCAGAATCCCGCGACATCGAGCCCGTCGGCAAAACCTTCGCCGAGCGCACTGGCAAGTACGCCGCGCCCCTGCACATCCGACGCCGCGCCGATGTCGTGCACCTTGACGGTCTCCAACACCTTGGCCCAGAGATCGCGCTGAAGATAGACCCGCATGACGATGTTGATCGCAAGCGCCAGCGCGAGATAGCCTGCTACCATCATCACCACCATCGGGATGCTCCTGGCGGCATTGTCGGAGCCGAACACCTGATCGGCCGGAACGCCGCTCAGCTGGACGACCAGCAAGGCGGAGCCGCCGAGATAGGCGGAGAATACCATCGAGAGCAGCGTCCACCAGCCGATCACCTTCCAGTACAGGCCGTAGAAGGCATCGTGCGGCAGGTCCGAGGACAGGCTGACGCCGCCGATGCGGATGCCGTCGAGCCACCAGCGCCATTCGCGCGCCTTGAACTCCGCATAGAAGAACGGCGCGAGCGGGAAGATCACCAGCGCGATCGGGCTGAGCAGCCACAGCCACCAGCCACGCTTGAAGAAGGTCCAGCCGTTGCCCTCGAAATCGCCGCGAAGATCGCCGTAATGGGTGTGCTGCATCTTGTAGCGTTCGAGCGCGGCCTCGCGCCAGGGCAGCGCCAGGCCGAGCGTCAGGAATACGAGCAAGCCCCACGCCATGGCGCGGAACGAATAGGCCCAGCCCGAGCCGTCCATCCAGAATCGGACGCCGCGCCAAACGGTGCGCGTCAACCGGTAACGTCGCGCGCGAAAAATCGCGAACTGGCCGAAGGCGTAGAAGCCGATGAACAGCGGCGTCGAGGCAAAACCCTGCCAGCGCTCGAACTCGATGCCGATCAGGAAGTAGGCGAGATAGATCGGCACCAGAATCGCGAGCGCGAACAGGAAGCCGACCAGCAGCTCCTTGGCACGGCCGGTATATTCGGCGGCATCGCCGTCGATCGCGGTGTTCGCCCACAGATGACGACGGATGTCGGTGACGAGCCAGAACCGGTAGAAGCCGAAGGTGACGAGCTCCAGCATGGCCCCCTTGGTGACCATTTTCCGGAACTCGGAGCGGTCACCGCTGAAATCGACCCGCGTGGGCGGCAGCGGCGGCGGTAAGGGCTCGGAGCCGATGGGGGTCCATTGCATATCGTTCACGGCGGCAACCTCGGGATGCGGTCTTGATCGGGTCAAACTATAGATCAGAGCTTGGTCGGTCCCCAAGATGGCGGGGTTCGATTTACCTTGATTCCAGTCGGTTTCTGGCACGATTTCACGACAAATGGTGTGCGGCGGGTCACGTTGATCGAGATCCCGTCAGCGCAATCCGGGATCTTGCCCCAAGTGACGCCGGCCCCGGATTACGCGGAGCCTGTCATCGGGCGGCGCTTTGCGCCGACCCGTTGGCTCCATCCGGGCTACGCGCCCGGCCACGCCCAAAGGTTGGATGTGACAAAACTCTCCCTTGCTCCGGCGCAGACAACCGGCTGTAATTGCAAATCAAATACCGCAGCGCAGAATTCAACGAGAACGCGCGGTTCATGCCAGGGAGAGCGGTCATGCATGGGACCATGGAGAGCGCGGCAAAGCTCGACGCATTGCGCGAGCGCGCCAACTCACTGCCGCTGGAGCAGTACGATCCGGGCGACCCGGAATTGTTCAAGACCGATACGTTCTGGCCGTATTTCGATCGGCTGCGCCGGGAAGATCCCGTGCACTATTGCAAGGACTCGATGTTCGGGCCGTACTGGTCGGTGACGCGCTACAACGACATCGTGGAGATCGAGACCAACCATTCGGTGTTCTCCTCGGCCTCCGCGCTCGGCGGCATCACCATCCGCGACATCGATCCGGACCTGCGCCGCGAGAGCTTCATCTCGATGGATCCGCCGCGCCATGCGGCGCAGCGCAAGACCGTGGCGCCGATGTTCACGCCGACGCATCTGGACAATCTCGCCCTCAACATCCGCAAGCGCTCGGCCGAGTGCCTGGACAACCTGCCCCGCGGCGAGGTGTTCGACTGGGTCGACCGCGTCTCGATCGAGCTCACCACGCAGATGCTCGCGGTGCTGTTCGACTTTCCCTGGGAGGACCGCCGCAAGCTGACGCGCTGGTCCGACATCGCCACCACCATCCCCGGCCCCGACGGCCTCGTCGCCACCGAGGACGAGCGTCAGGCCGAGCTGACCGAATGCGCCGGCTATTTCGCGCGCCTCTGGAAAGAACGCATCGCGCAGCCACCGAAGAGCGATCTGTTGTCGATGATGGCGCATGGCGCCGCGACGCGCGACATGGACGCCAAGAACTTCCTCGGCAATCTCGTGCTTTTGATCGTCGGCGGCAACGACACCACGCGCAACACCATGTCGGGCTCGCTGCTCGCGCTGAGCCAGCATCCGGAACAGTATCGCAAGCTGCGCGAGAACCCCGCACTGCTCGATAGTTTCGTCCCCGAAGTGATCCGCTGGCAGACGCCGCTGGCGCACATGCGGCGCACCGCGCTCACGGACTTCGAGTTCCGCGGCAAAGAGATCAAGAAAGGTGACAAGGTCGTGATGTGGTACGTCTCGGGTAACCGCGACGAGGAGGCGATTGAGAAGCCCTACGACTTCATCATTGACCGCGCCCGCCCGCGCACGCATCTGTCCTTCGGCTTCGGCATTCACCGCTGCGTCGGCCTCAGGCTCGCCGAACTCCAGCTCAAGATTATTTGGGAAGAAATTCTCAGGCGGTTCGACCATATTGATGTGGTCGGTGAACCCAAGCGGGTCTATTCGAGTTTCGTGAAGGGTCTGGAAGAGCTGCCGGTGAAGATCGCGGCGTGAATTGCGAACTATGCCACGACAATGCTGCGCCCCCTCTCCCGCTTGCGGGAGAGGGTTGGGGAGAGGGTATCTCCGCAACGGGACAATCCGGAGAAAACCCTCACCCGGCGCTACGCGCCGACCTCTCCCGCAAGCGGGAGAGGTCAGACAACCAATTGGAGCCACGACGATGAACATCCAAGCGCCGGTTAAAGTGGACAAGGCCGAACGCATGCGCAGGGCCCGCGAGGAGGCCTATGCGACGCCGTTGTCCCAATTCCATCCCGGCGCGCCCCGGCTGTTCCAGGACGACACGCTGTGGCCGTGGTTCGAGCGACTGCGCAAGGAAGAGCCGGTGCATTACTGCACCAACGCGCCGATCGAGCCGTACTGGTCGGTGGTGAAGTACAACGACATCATGCATGTCGACACCAATCACGGCATCTTCTCCTCGGACTCCACGCTCGGCGGCATCTCGATCCGAGACGTGCCGGAAGGCTACGACTATCCGAGCTTCATCGCGATGGACCAGCCCAGGCATTCGTCGCAGCGCAAGACAGTGTCGCCGATGTTCACGCCGACACATCTGGACGAGCTGGCAAAGCTGATCCGCCAGCGCTCGCAGACGGTGCTGGACAATCTGCCGCGCAACGAGACCTTCAATTTCGTCGAGCGCGTCTCGATCGAGCTGACGACGCAGATGCTGGCGACCCTGTTCGACTTCCCCTGGGAGGAGCGGCGCAAGCTGACGCGCTGGTCGGATGTTTCGACCGCGCTGCCCAAAAGCGGCATCGTCGCCTCCGCCGAGGAACGCCGCCGCGAGATGGACGAGTGCTACGCTTACATGTCCAAGCTGTGGAACGAGCGCGTCAATTCGGCGCCGCGCAACGATCTGCTGTCGCTGATGGCCCACAACGACGCCACGCGGCACATGGACCCCGACAACCTCATGGGCAACATCATCCTGCTCATCGTCGGCGGCAACGATACCACGCGCAACACCATGACCGGCTCGGTGCTGGCGCTGAACGAGAACCCGGAGCAATACGACAGGCTACGCGCCAATCCGGAGCTGATCGACTCCATGGTGCCCGAGGTGATCCGCTGGCAGACGCCGCTGGCGCATATGCGCCGCACCGCGTTGCAAGACACCGAGGTCGGCGGCAAGCACGTCAGGAAGGGCGACCGCGTGGTGATGTGGTACGTCTCCGGCAACCGCGACGAGGAGATGTTCGACAAGCCGAACGATTTCATCATCGACCGTCCGCGCCCGCGCACCCATCTCTCCTTCGGCTTCGGCATCCACCGCTGCGTCGGCATGCGCCTCGCCGAGCTGCAGCTGCGCATCGTCTGGGAAGAGATGCTGAAACGCTTCGACCGCATCGAGGTGGTCGGCGAGCCCAAGCGGATCTATTCGAGCTTCATCAAGGGGTACGAGACGCTGCCGGTCAGGATTCCGGGGTAGGCTGCTAATCGACTGCCCTGGGGCAATCGATCTCCTCAATCTCCACTGTCATGCCCCGCGAAGGCGGGGCATCCAGTACGCCGCGGCTTCTCGATTCTAGCCGCGCGGCCTCTGGAATACTGGATTGCCCGCCTTCGCGGGCAATGACACCGAGTGTGAATAAAGAGCGCGCTCCGAACGCCCCTAGAGCTCGCACCGCAGCTATAAAATTTCGGCATGACAGCTCGCGCCAGATGCGAAGGCAAGGCGGCGCCTGACTGTTCTACGACGTCAGCGCATCTAACTCAATTTGATGTCCCAGACGCCTTCCTTGCGGCAGGCCGCGACTTCCTCGCGCAGCAGCGCCGTGACGGCGAGCGAGGCCGTCGAGACCGGGCGGTCGATCGGAGAAGCGAAAATGAGCTCGCGTGTCATCGGCTTCGAGACCACGGCGGTTTCCAGCCGCCCCTCCGCGACCTCGCCGTGGACCGACGATGGCGGCAGCAGCGCGAAGCCGAGGCCCTCCTCGACGAGGCTCGTCAGCACGCGAAACGAATCCGCCTCGAGCTGGACGTCGAGCTTGATCTTGCGCTGGGCGGCCGCGTGCTCGATCAGCGCGCGGAGGCCGTGGGAATGACTGGGCAGCACCAGCCGTTGCCGCAGCAGCCAGCCGATGTCGACGCTCTTCTTGCGCGCGAGGCCGCAGCCGCGCGGGCCGACCGCGACGATGTTGTCGCGGCCGAGACTCTCCACGTTGAGATGCAGATCGGCGGAGCGGCCGTAGAGGATGGCGAGATCCATCTCGCCGCGATGCAGCCATTCGACCAGATGGCCGCTGTAGCTCTCGACGATGCGCAGCGAGATGCCGGGGAATTTTTCGACGCAGCGCCGCGCAAAGCGTGCCGACAGCACGCAGCTCACGGTTGGAACGAGGCCAAGCACGACCTGGCCCGACGGCGGCCCTTTGGACGACTGGATGTCGTCGCGGATCTGGTCGATCTGCCGCACGATGCCGGAGGTGCGCGCCAGCAGCAGCCGGCCGGCTTCGGTCAACACCATGCCGCGGCCGTTGCGGGTGAAGAGCTCGGTGCGCAGCTCGTGTTCCAGCAGCTTGATCTGCCGGGAGAGCGCCGGCTGCGCCACGCGCAACGTGTCGGAGGCCTTGGAGAGGCTGCCGAGCTCCGCCACGCAACTGAAGGTCCTGAGCTGCCGGAAATCCATGCTTGCCAATCCTGGAAGGCTACTCCATACGCTATAACAAATGAGCATAGGGGGCTGGCGTTGTTTTCACAACGCCTGAGGATCGGCCGGCGTTATCTTAACTGCCGCTAAGAACTGGAAACGCCATGAGTGAAGAACACCACACCGAAGATTACGCCGACATCCGTGAAGCCGTCGCAAAACTCTGCGCCCAGTTCCCCGGCGAATATTGGCGCAAGCTCGATCGCGAGATGGCCTATCCCAAGGCGTTCGTCGACGCACTGACAGCGGCCGGCTATCTCTCGGTGCTGATTCCCGAGGAATATGGCGGTGCGGGGCTGAAGCTGTCCGCGGCGGCCGCGATCCTCGAAGAGATCCAGCGCGCGGGCTGCAACGGCGGCGGCTGCCACGCCCAGATGTACACGATGGGCACGGTGCTGCGGCACGGCAACGCCGAGCAGAAGGCAAAATACCTGCCGAAGATCGCCAGCGGCGAATTGCGTCTGCAGGCCTTCGGCGTCACCGAGCCGACCAGCGGCACCGACACCTCTTCGCTGAAAACCTTCGCGCGCAAGGACGGCAACGACAGCTACATCGTCAACGGCCAGAAGATCTGGACCAGCCGCGCCGAGCATTCCGATTTGATGGTTCTGCTGGCGCGGACCACGCCGAAGGAGCAGGCCAAGAAGCGCACCGACGGCCTGTCGGTGTTCATCGTCGACATGCGCGAGGCCAAGAACAACGGCCTCGAGATCCGCCCGATCCGCACCATGATGAACCATGCCACCACCGAAGTGTTCTTCACCGACATGAAGGTGCCGGCGGAGAATCTGATCGGCGAGGAAGGCAAGGGCTTTCGCTACATCCTCTCCGGCATGAATGCCGAGCGCATCCTGATCGCCGCCGAATGCGTCGGCGACGCCAAATGGTTCATCGCGAAGGCGACCAACTACGCCAAGGAGCGCAGCGTGTTCGGCCGCCCGATCGGCCAGAACCAGGGCATCCAGTTCCCGATCGCCAAGGCTTACGCCTCGATGCGCGCGGCCGAGCTGATGGTGAAGGAAGCCACCCGGAAATACGAGGCCGGGCTCGACTGCGGCGCGGAGGCCAACATGGCCAAGATGCTGGCGGCGGATGCGTCCTGGGAAGCGGCGAACGCCTGCATCCAGACCCATGGCGGCTTTGGCTTCGCCGAGGAATACGACGTCGAGCGCAAGTTCCGCGAGACGCGGCTCTATCAGGTGGCACCGATCTCGACCAACCTCGTGCTCTCCTTCGTCGCCGAGCATGTGCTCGGCATGCCGCGCTCGTACTGAGGCCACCGTCATGGGAGCATTGGACGGGATCAGGGTGATTGCGGTCGAGCAGGCGGTGGCGGCGCCGTTCTGCTCCTCGCGCCTGGCGGATGCCGGCGCGGAGGTGATCAAGATCGAGCGGCCCGAGGGCGATTTCGCCCGCGGCTATGACGCGGCGGCCAAGGGCCAGAGCAGCTATTTCGTCTGGCTCAACCGCGGCAAGCAATCGGCGGTGGTCGATCTCGCGACGAAGGAAGGTTGCGCCGAGCTGGAGAAGCTGATCGCAAGCGCGGACGTGCTGATCCAGAACCTCAAGCCGGGCTCGATGGACAAGCTCGGCTTCTCGCGCGAGCGGCTGCTGAAGGACTATCCAAGGCTGATCTCCTGCACCATCACCGGCTATGGCGACGAAGGTCCCTACGCGCATCGCAAGGCCTATGACCTCCTGATCCAGGCCGAGAGCGGCCTCGCCTCGATCACCGGCAATCCCGATGGCGCCTCGCGCGTCGGCATGTCGATCGTCGACGTCGCGACCGGCGCCACCGCGCATGCGGCGATCCTGGAGGCGCTGATCGGACGCGGGCGCACCGGCAAGGGCTGTGACATCCGCATCTCCATGTTCGACGTGATGGCGGACTGGTGCACCGTGCCGCTACTCAACTCCGAAGCCGGCAACCCGCCCAAGCGCATGGGCCTGCGGCATCCCTCGATCGCTCCCTATGGCGTGTTCACCTCGAAGGACGGCAAGGACATCCTGATCTCGATCCAGAGCGAGCGCGAATGGAAGACGCTGTGCGCCAAGGTGCTGGATCAACCCGACCTGCCCGCCGATCCCCGCGTCGCCAACATGGTCGAGCGTGTGCGCAACCGCGACTTCACCGACACGACGGTGGCGGATATCTTCGGCAAGATGACGCGCGACGAACTGCTCAAGCGGCTGTCGGATGCCGACATCGCCTTCGCGGAGGTCAACACCATGGCCGACCTCACCAACCATCCGCATCTGCGCCGCATCGAGGTCGACACGCCGCAGGGACGTGTCAGCTATCCCGCGCCGGCGCCGATCATCGTCGGCGAGACACGCGCTTACGGCGCTGTGCCCGCCATCGGCGAGAAGCCAAAGTCCAAGACGTAAGAAGAGCGAGGCGTCATGACCGAGAAGCTCGACATCGATCACTTGCGGCAATGGATCGGCCGCAGCACGGAGGCCACCGACATCGTCACCGCGCAGCTCGTGATGAGCCTGCGCGCGACGCTGTTCCAGGAGGTCGGCGAGCCCAAGAAGGGAGACGCCGCGCCGTTCACCGTGCATTGGTGCCTGGCGCAGCCGGTGTTTCCGATGTCGATGCTCGGGCCCGACGGCCACCCCACGCGCGGCGGCTTCCTGCCGCCGGTGCCGCTGCCGCGCCGGATGTGGGCCGGCGGCGAGATCGAGTTTTTGCAACCGCTGCAGGTCGGCGATGAATCGACGCGGACCTCGTGCATCGCCGACGTGCAGGTGAAATCGGGCTCGACCGGCACGCTGTGCTTCGTCTCGGTCGAGCACAGCATCTCCTCGCCGCGCGGCGTCGCCATCCGCGAGCGGCAGGACATCGTCTATCGCGAGATGACGAGCAGCGCGCCGGCCGGCGGCAAGGCTCCGACCCCGCCGCCGAAGGCGCAGCACCGCGAGACCCACGTCTCCGACCCCGTGCTGCTGTTTCGTTATTCGGCGCTGACCTTCAACGGCCACCGCATCCATTACGACCGCGACTACGTCACCAAGGTCGAGGGTTATCCGGGCCTGATCTTCCACGGCCCGCTGCAGGCGGCGCTGATCATCGAGATGGCTGCGAAGCTGCACGGCGGCGAGGCGCCGAAGAAGTTTTCGTATCGCGGCCTGCAGCCGCTGTTCGAGGGCACCGAGTTCTCGGTCAACGCCAATGAGACCGAGGCCGGCATGGAGCTGTGGACCGCGAATGCGGAGGGACAGCCGACGATGAAGGGGACCGCGGTGTGGTGACGGCCTCTGCTCGTCATTGCGAATGTAATGACGATGTAGGAAGTTAGACCCTCACCCTGAGGAGCGCGCCTCTTCGCGCGCGTCTCGAAGGGCGGAGCCACCAGCCGGGCCCTCATCCTTCGAGACGCGCGAAGACGCGCTCCTCAGGATGAGGAATTGAGAAGGGACGGAAACCATGGCCAAGAACGGCAAGACCGGCAGCAAGTCCGTCACCGTCAAGCAGGCGACGCTCGACCTGCTGCGCTCGTTTGGCATCGACAGGGTTTTCGGCAATCCCGGCTCGACCGAGCTGCCGTTCCTCAGCGACTGGCCCGACGACATCGACTACGTGCTGGCGCTGCAGGAGGCCTCCGCCGTCGGCATGGCCGACGGCTACGCGCAAGCAACCCGCAATGCCGGCTTCGTCAATCTGCATTCGGCCGCCGGCGTCGGCAACGCGCTCGGCAACATCTACACCGCGCACCGCAACCAGACCCCGCTGGTGATCACTGCGGGCCAGCAGGCGCGCTCGATCCTGCCGCTGCAGGCGTTCCTCTATGCCGAGCGCGCATCGGAATTTCCGCGGCCTTACGTGAAATACAGCGTCGAACCGGCGCGGCCCGAGGACGTGCCGGCCGCGATCGCGCGGGCCTATTACACCGCGATGCAGCCGCCATGCGGACCGACCTTCGTGTCGATCCCGATCGACGACTGGGCGCATGCCTGCGCGCCGATCGAGGCGCGCATGGTCAGCCGCGAGATCGGGCCCGAGCTTGAGCCAATGAAGGCACTGGTCGCTGCGCTCGCTAGCGCAAAGCACCCAGCCCTCGTCGTCGGCCCCGGAATCGACCGCGCCGGTGCGGTCGACCTGATGGTGCGCGTCGCCGAGAAGGCGAAGGCGAGCGTCTGGGTCAGCCCGTTCTCGGCGCGCTGCTCGTTTCCCGAGCGGCATCCGCAATTCTCAGGGTTTCTGCACGCCTCGCCGGCGCAACTCTCCGACGCACTGCGTGCGCACGATCTCGTCGTCGTCATCGGCGCGCCGGTGTTCACCTTCCATGTCGAGGGCCATGCCGCGATCTTCGACGGTGGTGCGACGATTTTTCAGATCACCGATGATGCGGATGCCGCGGCGGTCACGCCGGTCGGCACCAGCATCATCGCGACGATGAAGCCGGCACTGAGCACGCTGCTCGACCTGCTGCCGGAGACCAAACGCGCGGCCCCAAAGGGCCGCACGCTGCCGCCGGCGCCGCAGGCCGCCGATCCGCTGCCGGTCGAGTTCCTGCTGCATTCGCTGTCGCAGGCGATGCCGGATGGTGCGTCGCTCGTCGAGGAGGTTCCCTCGCACCGGCCGGCGATGCAAAAATTCATGCCGATGCGCGGCCATGACAGTTTTTACACCATGGCGAGCGGCGGCCTCGGCTACTCTCTGCCCGCCGCCGTCGGCATGGCACTCGGCAAGCCGAGCAGCCGCACGGTCTGCCTGATCGGCGACGGCTCGGCGATGTACTCGATCCAGGCGCTGTGGACCGCCGCGCAGCGCAAGCTGCCGCTGACCATCGTCGTCATCAACAATTCCGGCTACGGCGCGATGCGCTCGTTCAGCCAGGTGATGCAGGTGCGCAACGTGCCCGGGCTGGAGCTGCCGGGCATCGATTTCGTCCGGCTCGCCGAAGGCATGGGCTGCCATGCGGTGCGGGTCAGCAAGGCCGCCGAGCTCGGCGAGGCGCTGAGGCAAGGGATGGCATTCGAGGGCACGAGCCTGGTCGAGGTCGTCGTGGATTCGGCGGTGCCGGTGCTGTACGGGCAGAAGCATTGACGCTGTCGTCCCTGCCTAGTGTGCAATTGCGCACGGGGCGCAGGGACCCATACCGCGTGATCTATCGGTAAGGCGCGGTGTCAGTACCGCGGGCAAAAATACGACCAGTCTTCGCCAAACTTCTCCCTGGGGTTATGGGTCCCCGCGTTCGCGGGGACGACACTGAGTTTGTTGCGCCACCGTCCAAAAACCTACGACGCCAAAAACCCCCCGTCCGCCGCGAGCACGTGCCCGACCACATAGGACGACGCATCCGACGACAGCCACACCACCGCCTCGGCCACCTCCTCCGGATTCCCCATCCTCCGCAACGGCAGGCCGGCGCTGACGGTTGCGACATCGCCGACGCCGGCGCGCAGCATCATGTCGGTGACGACGCGGCCCGGCGCGATGGCGTTGATGCGGATGCCGCGCGGGGCATTCTCCAGCGCGGCCGAGCGCGTCAGCGAGATCGCGGCGGCCTTGGAGGCCGAATAGAGCGAGAAGCCGGGGTTGGGATTGCGCACGCCGCTGACGGAAGCGTTGACGACGATGCTGCCGCGCCCCTGCGCCAGCATCGCCGGCAGCTGATGGCGCAGGCACAGGAACAGCGCGCGGACATTGGTGTCGAACACGCTGTCGTAAATATCAGTGCCCTGCTCTTCCAGCGGCGCGCGGCGCTCCTGGAAGCCGGCATTGTTGAAGGCGACGTCGAGCCGGCCGCAACGTTCGATGGCGGTGCCGACGAGGCGCGCGACGTCGTCCTCGCGCGTGATGTCGGTCTTGAGCGGGATCGCCTCGGCACCGAGTTCGCGGCATGAAGCGGCGGTCGCCTCGATCTCGGCCTCGCGCCGGCCCGCCACGATGATCGCCTCGGCGCCTTCGGTCGCCATCCGCAACGCTGTGGCGCGGCCGATGCCGCTGCCGCCGCCCGTGACGAGGCAGACCTTGCCCCGCATCCGCTGACCTGACGGCAAAGCTCCGCTCATGGCTCACTCCAAAACCCTTGCGCGCGCCGCTGCGCGCATATAGTTGTATGATACAACTATACACCGGGAGTCAAGATGGCCGAGCTTGCGCTGATCGACGACATCCGCGCCGCCTCGCGGTTGATGGTGCGCGAGCTCGGCTTCATGGATGCGACGGTGGCGGCCTCGGACTATCCGCCCTCGGCCGTGCACACCATCCTGGAGATCGGCATCCGCGGTCCGATGACCTCAGCCGAGCTCGGCGATTTCCTGCGGCTGGAGAAATCCAGCGTCAGCCGCCTGGTGCGCAAGCTGATCGACTGCGGCGAGCTCAGGGAGACGCCGGATGAGAATGATGCCCGCAGCAAGCTATTGTCGCTGACGGCGAAGGGCCGGCGCACGCTGGAGGCGCTGCACGCGTTTGGCCGGCAGCAGGTCCGCGGCGCGCTGGCGGCGTTGACGGCGGCGGAGCAGCGCACCGTGCGCGAGGGGATGATGCTCTATGCGCGGGCGCTGCGGGCGAGCCGGGTGGAGGAGACGTTGCCTCGGTAACCACCGGTGTCGTCCCTGCGAACGCAGGGACCCATACCGCGTGATTTATCCGTAAAGCGCAGGTGTCAGTACCGCGCGCAAGAACATCTACCAGTCTTCGCCAAACTTCTCCCTGTGGTTATGGGTCCCTGCTTTCGCAGGGACGGCAGCGAGTGTTTGGCGCGAGTGTGCCTCAATCGCACCGACCTCACGGCTACTTCCCGAACTCCTCCCGCATCTTCGCCTGGATCTTGGCCATGCCGCCGAGCCAGCGATCGTAATTCTCGGTCTTCTTGCGCATATAGCCGAGCACCTGCGGGTGCGGCAGGATCAGGAACGTCTCCTGCTCGAGGCCGGCGAGCACGTCTTTCGCCACCTGCTCCGGCGTGAGATCGCCGTCGCCGGATTGCGGGCCCTTCGGGATCGAGCGCAGCATGTTGGTGTCGACGCCCTGCGGGCAGAGGATCGAGACCTTGATGTTGTCAGCCTTGTGCGAGATCGCGAGATTCTCGGCAAAGCCGACCGCGGCGTGCTTGGTGGTGGAATAAGCGGGGCTGCCGACTTGGGACAGCAGGCCCGCGGCCGAGATGGTGTTGAGGAAATAGCCACCGCCGCGCGCCTTCATGCGCGGGATCAGATGCCGCGCCGCATAGACATGGGCCATGACGTGGATCGCCCAGCTGCGCTGCCACGGTTCATCCGAGGCGCCGCCGGCATTGACCGACATCGGATCGAAGCCGCCGCCGATGCCGGCATTGGAGCAGAACAGGGCGATGGGGCCGAACTGCCGCTCGGTCTCCTCGATGACGTGCGAGATGTCTTTCTCCTGCGCGACATCGCATTTGAAAGCCGCGCCATCCACCATGGCCGCGACCGCCCTCGCATTGGCGGCGTCCATATCCGCGACGACGACCTTGGCTGCGCCCGCATTGTAAAACGCCTCGCACAGCGCCTTGCCGATGCCGTTTGCGCCGCCCGTGACGACCACGACCTTGCCGGTCACCTGCATGCGACGTCTCCTCTTGTCTTATACCGCTTCCTGGAAGACCCCTTTGGGTCTTGCTCAGCTCAACATGAGGTCGAGCACCGCAGTATAATGGCACGCCGCGCCGGCCAACACAAAGCCGTGCCAGATCGCATTCTGAAAGCGCAGCCGCCGCCAGGCATGGAAGATCACGCCAAAGCTGTAGAGCAGGCCGCCCGCAAGGATGAAGCCCAGCACCAGCGCGGGCAGCGCCCGGACCACGGCGTCGTAGAGCATCACGCCGCTCCAGCCCATCGCGAGATAGATGCCGACCGAGACGCGGTCGAACCGGCCGGGGTAGAAGAGCTTCAGCACGATGCCGAGGATGGCGACGCACCAGACGCCGGCGAGCAGCACCAGCGCGAATCCACTGTCCTTCACCTCGAGGATGAACGGCGTATAGGTCGCCGCGATCAGCAGATAGATCGCGGAGTGGTCGAACCGCCGCAGCAGCCATTTGGCCGGCGACACCGGCCAGAGATTATAAGTTGCCGACAGCACCAGCATCGAGAGCAGGCCGGCGACGTAGATCGAGACGCCGACGATATCGATCGTATTGGCATAGACCACCGTCAGCACCACCAGCACGGTCGCGGCGATGATGCCGAAGAGGACGCCGATCGCGTGGATGACGCCGTCGGCGATCAGCTCGGCGCGGTCGTAATTCCAGCCGATCACGTCGGCTGCGGCGTGGACGGAGGTGGATGCGAACTCTTTCAGTTGGAAGACGGTCATGGCAATCCGCAAGATGAGGCAATGTCCTCTTGTATGGGTCTTTCGGGATCGGCGCGTCGTTCAAACGGCTGATTTTCCGACAAAGACGGTGGAAGTATGGAGCTTGATTTTCTTCACGCAATTGCCACTTTTGTGATCGGTCACACAGTCCCGCCGCCCCCGATCCATTAACGTTCATATGGCATTCAGTTTCCAGGATATGGTCGAAGAAGCGCGCTTGTCCGCGCAGGCGCTGATCGACTATGGCGAGCACTTCTTCAACCCGACGGTGCGGTTAGGCGTTACCGGCCTGTCGCGGGCCGGCAAGACCGTGTTCATCACCGCGCTGATCCACGGCCTCACCCGCGGCGGCCGCTTTCCGGTGTTCGACGCTTACGCCTCGGGCCGGATCGCGCGCGCGCATCTGGCGCCGCAGCCCGACGACGCCGTGCCGCGTTTTGCATATGAGAGCCATCTGCGCGCGCTGGTCGAGGAGCGACGCTGGCCGAACTCGACCGTCGACATCAGCGAGCTCAGGCTCGTCATCGACTATCAGCGCCCGAACGGCGCCGATCGCACGCTGACCCTCGACATCGTCGACTATCCCGGCGAGTGGTTGCTCGACCTGCCGCTGCTGCAGAAGAGCTTTGAGCAATGGTCGGCGGAGAGTCTTGCGCTGTCGCGCGAGGCGCCGCGCGCGCATCTCGCCAGCGAATGGCACGCGCATCTGGCAACGCTCAGGCCCGACGCACGCGAGGACGAGCAGGCGACGCTCACCGCTGCAAAGCTCTTCACCGATTATTTGCGAGCCTGCCGCGACGAGCGCTTTGCGATGAGCCTGTTGCCGCCCGGCCGCTTTCTGATGCCCGGCAATCTCGCAGGCTCCCCGGCACTGACCTTCGCGCCGCTCGACGTGCCGATCGGCGGGCAGGCGCCGGAGGGATCGCTGTGGGCGATGATGGTGCGCCGCTTCGAGGCCTACAAGGACGTCGTGGTGCGGCCGTTCTTCAGGGATCATTTTGCCCGGCTCGATCGCCAGATCGTGCTGGCCGACGCACTGTCCGCGTTCAACTCCGGACCCGAGGCGCTGCACGATCTCGAAGCCGCCCTCGCCGGCATTCTCGATTGCTTCAACATCGGCCGCAGCACGTTTCTCTCCAGCCTGTTCCGCCCGCGCATCGACCGCATCCTGTTTGCGGCGACCAAGGCCGACCATCTGCACCATTCCAGCCACGACCGGCTCGAGGCCGTGCTGCGCCGCGCGGTCTCGGGCGCCGTTGCGCGCGCGGAAAATACCGGCGCGGCGATCGACGTGGTGGCGCTCGCCGCGGTGCGTGCCACACGAGAAGCTCAAGTCGCGCGCGGCCGCGACAAATTGCCGTCGATCCTGGGAACACCGGCCGCGGGCGAGAGCGCCGGCGGTGAATTCTTCGACGGCAACACGGAAGTAGCGACCTTTCCGGGCGATTTGCCACTGGATCCCGAGCCGCTGTTCAACGGTAATGCCGCGTTCCGCGGCCTCGCAACCGAGACCGCCGGGACAAGCGACTTTCGTTTCCTGCGCTTCCGTCCGCCTACGCTCGACCGCGAAGGCACGGAGCCGCCGACGCTGCCTCACATTCGCCTCGACCGTGCCTTGCAGTTCCTGATCGGAGACAAGCTCGCATGAACGACCGATCGAAGCCACGGCGGCCGGCAACGTTCCGGCTCGACGATCCCGGCGTCGTCGTCACCGAAGCCGACGAGACGGCACGGCTTGGCCGCGCCACGATCCAGATCACGCCGGAGCACGATCCGCAGGCGCTGCCGGTGCCGATCGAGGCCGCGCGGCCGGCGCGGCGCGGATTTCCCTGGGGTACGCTGTTCTGGTCAGGCCTCGCCGGGCTGACGCTGCTCGGCACCGGGCTCGGCGTGGTGCATCTGATCGAGGACCTGTTCGCGCGCAGCGAAACGCTCGGCTACTTCGGTCTCGCCTTTGCGCTCGTCACCGCGCTGGCGCTTGCGGTGGTGATCGGCCGCGAGGCACTCGGCCTGGCGCGGCTGGCGACGATCGAGCAGTTGCATGCGCGCGCCGCCGCGGTGCTCGCCAGCGACGACCGCAAGGAAAGCCGCGTCATCGTCCAGGATCTGCTCAAGCTCGCGCACCAGAATCCGCAGCTCGCACGCGCCCGCGCGACGCTGGAGAGTCACACCGGCGAGATCATCGACGGCGCCGACATGATCCGCCTCGCCGAGCGCGAGCTGATGTCGCCGCTGGATGCGGAGGCACGGCGGCTGGTATCGTCGGCGGCGCAAAAGGTTTCGATCGTGACCGCGGTCTCGCCCCGTGCTGCGATCGATGTGATGTTCGTGTTCGTCGCCGCACTGCGCCTGATCCGCCAGCTCGCTTATCTCTACGGCGGCCGCCCCGGCGCGCTCGGCATGATCCGCCTGCTCCGCCACGTCATCGCCCATCTCGCCATCACCGGCGGCATGGCCGCGAGCGACAGCCTGGTGCAGCAGATGCTCGGCCACGGTATCGCGGCAAAGCTGTCGCAGCGCTTGGGCGAAGGCGTGCTGAACGGATTGCTGACGGCACGGCTGGGACTGGCGGCAATCGCCGTCACAAGGCCGCTGCCGTTTGCGGCATTGCCGCCGCCGAAGCTGTCGGACCTCGCGACGGATCTGCTGCGGAAGAAGGACGAGGAGGAGTAGCGGCAAGACGGGTGAGGGCTCTCTCCGCAAGACCGGAATCGTAGGGTGGGCAAAGGCGCGCTTGCGCCGTGCCCACCATCTCTCTCGATCGCAAAGATGCGTGGGCACGCTTCGCTTTGCCCACCCTACGATACTGCCCGTGTGGAGAAATCACCCCACACCGCTCGCGCTGCGCGCTCCCGCTTTTCAAACTCCCCCGCCAGCACCTTCCACCAAAACAGCGGCGAATCCTTCGGCGGTGACAACTCCGGCGTCCAATCGGTGAGCTTCTCGATCACGTAGGTATCCGCGAGAACACCGCGCCAGCGGCGCTCGACTTCGCCGAGATGCTCGCGCTTCGCCGGGATGTTCTCCCACAACGAAGACCGATTGTCCGGCTCGCGGCCGACATAGATGCCGGCATGGCCCTTGATCCGGTCCATGCCGGGATCGCGGAAATCCTGGAAGCGGCCGCGCTCGTTGATCTCGATGACGGGCACGCGGCCCCGGAACAGCCAGCGCATCATGGCATAGGTGCGATAGTCCGTGGTCGCGATCCAGGTCGCGCCTGTTTCGTCGAGCGCGGCCTGCGCGCGCGCGGCGACCTGCTCGTAGCCGGCTTCCGCGCCGATCGGGTCGATCTTGCCGAGCAGATTCCAGGGCGCGGCGACGTAATAAAGGAACACGATCACGACGAAGGCGATGCCGGAGACGACAGCGGTCTTGGCCCAGAACAGCGACGACCTCAGCATGCGTGGCGACCAATCCTCCTTCATCATCGCCGCGAGGTTCACGGCCGCGGCGGCGAAGCCGACCGGCCACATGAACATCGGCCAGGTGTCGCCGACCCGAAGCGTGGTCGACTTAAAGAGGAAATAGGCGAACGGCACCAGCACCGCCGTCGACAAGAGAATTCCAACGGGCTCGCGCGTGCGATAGCCGCGCCATGCCGTCAGCACCAGGCCGGTCAGCACCACCGGCAGCATGACGAAGCCGACCAGACCGAACTGCAGGCCGATGAAGTCACCGATGGTCCGCAGCGAGATGCCGTAATTGGCGGTGGCGCGTACGCCCTGGAAACGAAACGAGGCCCAATCGTGCTGCGCGTTCCAGATCAGCACCGGCGAGAACACGGCGATTGCGACCAGCACCGCGAGATAAGGATAGGGGCTGCGCAGCCAGCGCCAGCGCCAATCCGGTACCAGCAGGAAGGCGGCAACCGCCGGGGCGAACATGATCGCGGTGAATTTCGACAGCATCGAGAGGCCGGCGAACAGACCGGCCGCAAGCCACCAGCGTCCGTCGCCGCTTTGCGTCAGCCGCACCAGCGACCACATCATCGCCACCGCGAACGGGATCATGGCGACATCGGGCGCGACCTTGGCCATCAGCAGGCCGTAGTAAAGTGCAGCTTCCGGCATCAGCACCGCGAACAATACGGCGCGTACATCATGGGTGAGGCGGCGGACGATGTCGGCGAGCAGGAGCTGCGTGACGAGCATCGCGACGATGCCGCCGAAGCGGACCCCGAGCGTGGTGTCGCCGAAGATCGCGGTTCCGAAACGGATCAGCCAAGCGATGCCCGGGGGATGATCGAGGAAGCTCAGCGCCCCCTCCTTCGACCAGGTCCAGTAATAGGCCTCGTCGGTGCGCAGCTCGATGGCGCAGGCGTAGACGATGCGCAGCAGCGTCATCGCGGCGATGATTGCTACGGCCATGACAAGGGGACGACGCGAGGCGCCGCCAGAGGGCATGGTGATGTCAGGGGCTGTCGTCACGGCCGCGCTTTTCGCCAACCTGGGAGGGGGAGTCAATGCGGGGGGATGGGCAAGCGGCGATCCCAGCCTCAACGCGGACGCCGTAGGGTGGGCAAAGCGAAGCGTGCCCACCATCAGGATATGATGGAAAAACGGTGGGCACGGCGCGCAAAGGCGCGCCTTTGCCCACCCTACGAATTCGTAACCTTGCCGCGCATGTGATCCCGCAACCTGTCCACATCGGGAATTAAACGCTACGCTGGCTGTTCTCCTTCATGAACTGATACAACCGAATCATGGCCACCGCTGCTGCATCCATCTCCGAACTCGTCCGCGGGACCAGCGTGCGGCAGGTGCGGCTCGTCTGCGGCGTGATCCTGTTCTGTTATGTGATCAGCCATTTCCTCAACCACGCGCTCGGCAATATCTCGGTCGAGGCCATGGAGGCTGGGGTCTACTACCACACCGCCTTCTGGCAATTTCTCCCCGTCTCGATCGTGTTCTACACCGCCGCGCTCACCCATATGGGGCTCGGCATCTATGCGCTGTACCAGCGCCGGCAGTTCCGCTGGCGGACGATCGAGCCGCTGCAGCTCGTGCTGGGCCTCAGCATCCCCGCACTGGTCATGGCGCACGTGGTCGGGGTGCGGCTCGGCTATACGCTGTACGATCACCAGAAGCTCTATCCGCAGGAGCTCTATCTGTTCTTCGTCGCAGCGCCCGGCCGGCTCTGGCAGATGACGATCCTGCTGCTCATTGCCTGGGTGCACGGCTGCATCGGAATCTATTTCTGGCTCCGCCTCAAGCCGTTCTTCACACGCGCCGCGCCCTATCTGCTCGCCGCCGCGGTGCTGGTCCCGACGCTGTCGCTGCTCGGCATCTACCAGGGCGGCCGCAGCGTCGCGATCGAGGCCGATGACGGGGAATGGCGGACGCACAATCTCACCCGACGCCAGGTCGGCACGGTCGCGGAAGGCAACACGCTCGATCGCATCACCGGCGCCTTCACCATCACCTATTTTGGGCTGCTTGGCCTGGCGCTGGCGGCACGCGGCGTGCGGGCCTGGCGCGAGCGGCGCGGCGGCATGATCGCGCTGTCCTACGGCAATGGCAGGACGGTGCGGGTTCCCAAGGGCCTCTCCGTGCTGGAAGCGAGCCTGCGCCATAATCTGCCGCATGCCAGCGTCTGCGGCGGCCGCGCCCGCTGCTCGACCTGCCGCATCCGTGTCATCGGCGATCATGGGGTCCTGCCCGAGCCGTCGCAGCGCGAGGCCTTCGTGCTGACCCGCGTCGGCACCAACGACCCCTCGATCAGGCTGGCCTGCCAGCTGCGGCCGACGTCGGATCTCTCCTTCTTCCAGCTGTTCACCCCGCAAACGTCGTCGGCCAACGCGCAGGCCTCGGCGCCGGCTAGGATCGGCCAGGAGCGCTATCTCGTCAGCCTGTTCGTGGACATGCGCGGCTCGACCCAGCTCGCCGAGAAGCGGCTGCCGTTCGACACCGTCTTCATCGTCAACCGCTTCCTCGGCGCGGTGTCGCAGGCCGTGATCGAGAATGGTGGCCAGCCGAACCAGTTCGTCGGCGACGGCATGCTGGCGCTGTTCGGGCTCACGGCCGATCCGCAAACCGCCTGCCGGCAGGCGCTGAAGGCTGCCAGCGGCATCGCCACGCATATCGACGAACTGAACCAGCTGTTGAGCCATGATCTGCGCCAGCCGATCCGCTTCGGCATCGGCATTCACGGCGGCGAGGTCATCATCGGCGACATCGGCTATCGCGATCACATCGTCTTCACGGCGCTGGGCGATGCCGTCAACGTCGCCGCCCGGCTGCAGGACATGACCAAGACGCTGGCCTGCGAGGCGATCGTCTCGGACGAAATCCGCAGCACGGCGGGCCTCGCCGACGATACGCTGCCGCAACAGGAGGTCGCGATCCGCGGCCGCGACGAGCCGATGGCGGTGCGGGTCGTCGCGGATGCGCGGGAGCTGACGGCGCTGGTCGATCGAACCGAGCGCGTCGCAGCGTGATTTGTGAGCGACGGAGGCGATGCGCTCCCTCCCCCGCTTGCGGGGGAGGGTTGGGGAGAGGGTGTCTCCGCAATGGGACACTCCCCTACAGGAGAAAAGCCTCACCCGCGCGCGCGACGATGCTTCGCATCGCCCGGGCGCGACCTCTCCCGCAAGCGGGAGAGGTGCAGCGAGCGCGCGGCGACATTGAGACAACCAAAATCGTCCACGTAACACCGGCGTGCTGCAACGCAGCGGCATGGGCCTGCTGCGAAAGCACGAATTGACTTCGTTCAAATCGTTGCGACAGATGAGCGCGGCTCGCGGTGATGACCACAAGCCAACGAAAAGCTCCGGGAGGGGACCAGATGTTCGATCGACGCGACCTGCTCAAAGGAGCGGGGCTTGCCACACTCGCCGCCACACTGAATTCCACCAGGGCACTGGCACTCGATACCGTGACCCTGCCCTTCGCCAATGGCGAACGGCCGCTGGTGAAATATCCGCAGAAGCGAGCGATGATTGGGCTCACCAGCCGGCCGCCGCAGCTCGAGACGCCGTTCGCGATCTTCAACGACGGCCCGATCACGCCAAACAATGCGTTCTTCGTGCGCTATCACCTCTCGGACCTGCCCTACAATCTCGACCCCGACAAGTTCACGCTCGAGGTCAAGGGCAAGGTCGACAAGCCGCTG
Source organism: Bradyrhizobium sp. CIR48 (assembly GCF_014198315.1). Classification (NCBI taxonomy): domain Bacteria; kingdom Pseudomonadati; phylum Pseudomonadota; class Alphaproteobacteria; order Hyphomicrobiales; family Nitrobacteraceae; genus Bradyrhizobium; species Bradyrhizobium sp. CIR48. The sequence continues at coordinate 16,793 of NZ_JACIHG010000021.1, read as the reverse complement.
AAACTTTCGCTGAAAGACATCAGGAAGATGAAGGCGACCGAGATCGTCGCCGTCAACCAGTGCTCCGGCAACAGCCGCGGCTTCTTCGAGCCGCGCGTTGCCGGCGGCCAGCTCGCCAACGGAGCGATGGGCAATGCGCGCTGGCGCGGCGTGCCGCTGAAAGCGGTGCTGGAGATGGCCGGTGTGCAGAGCGGCGCCAAGCAGGTCACCTTCAACGGCATGGACGGGCCGGTCAGCGACAAGACGCCTGACTTCGTCAAGGCACTCGACATCGATCACGCCAGAGACGGTGAGGTGATGCTGGCCTATGGCATGAACGGCGAAGATTTGCCTTTCCTCAACGGCTTCCCGCTGCGCCTGATCGTGCCGGGCTATTACGGCACCTACTGGGTCAAGCACCTCAACGAGATCACCGTCATCGACAACATCTATGAAGGCTTCTGGATGAAGTCGGCCTATCGCATTCCGGATACGCCTGATAACGCGATCGAGCCCGGCACTACGCCGAAGGCGACGATCCCTATCAACCGCTTCACCATCCGCTCCTTCATCACCAGCGTGCCTGATGGCGCCAAGCTGAAGGCCGGAGCTACGACCCTGCGCGGCATCGCCTTCGACGGCGGCAAGGGCATCAAGGAGGTCCAGGTCTCCACCGACGGCGGCAAGACCTGGACGAGCGCCAAGCTCGGCAAGGATCTCGGCAAATATTCGTTCCGTGAATGGAAGCTGCCGGTGAAGCTCGCGGCAGGCAGCGTTGAGCTCAAGGTGCGTGCCACCGGCAATGGCGGCGAGACGCAGCCGGATACGCCGCGCTGGAACCCGGCGGGTTATCTACGCAACGTCGTCGAAACCGTCCGCGTCACCGTGGCCTGAGGGAGAATGACCATGCAGCGCACCGTTCTCCTCGCTATCACGCTCGCCCTCGCCACCGGTCTCGGCGCCGTGACCGCGGCCCCCGTCAACTACCAGCTTCCGGACGAGGTCGCCGCATTCAAGCCCGGGCCCAATCTCGAAGTGGTCCAGGGCAATTGCAGCGCCTGCCACTCGGCCGACTACATCAAGACGCAGCCGCCGATGAAGGACAAGAAAGGCTTCTGGCAGGCCGAGGTGACCAAGATGATCAAGGTCTATGGCGCGCCGATCGACGATGCCGATGTCGGCAAGATCGTCGATTACCTGGCCGCGACGTATTGAAGGACCGGAGCGTTTTCTCTTTACCCTCCCCTGGAGGGGGAGGGTAAGGAAGAGTGGCTGCTCGCTCCTTCTGTCTACAGTACATCCGCCGCGCTCCGGCCATTTGACCGCGAAACGGGCAAAACCGGCAAAAACGCCGCGAAGTTGAGCGGAATTCGGCAAAAGGCCGATGTGGTTTGAGCTACCAAGCCGGCCACATTCCGCGTATCCTGTTAGGACCGAACCGGCCGGTTGGCGGGGACTGGCGGTTCGAGATCTCGGAGGAAGACCCGCGGAGAAGTCGTGATGGCTAAAGGTACGGTCAAGTGGTTCAACCCGACGAAGGGTTATGGATTTATCCAGCCTGCGTCGGGCGGCAAGGATGTGTTCGTGCATATCTCGGCAGTGCAGAAAGCCGGTCTGTCGTCCCTGAACGAAGGACAGACGGTGGAATACGAAGAGATCGCAAACCGGGGCAAGACCTCCGCAGAGAACCTCAAAGTATAAGCCCGCCAGTTTTTGCTGCCTCCCGGACCCTTCCGGGAGCCGGGCCAAGAAAATTTTAGAAGACGGCCAGTGCATTCGACGACAGGCGTTGCGACTGCACACGGAGAGCTATTTCCCGCGAGGACCGCTCGTTCAACGCCTCAGCAATGACAATCGCGACGGCACTTCGTCAGCCCACCGGTAACGGTGCGTCGCGCTTGATCTCCTCCATCACCGCATAGGTCCGTGTCTCGCGCACGCCCGGCATCGACAGCAGGGTCTCGCCGAGGAAGCGTCGATACGCCGCCATGTCGGCTAGCCGCGCCTTCACAAGATAGTCGAAGCCCCCGGCAACCATGTGACACTCCAGCACCTCGGGCGCGAGTTTCACCGCGCGCGCAAAACGTTCGAAATTGTCCGGCGTGGTCTTGTCGAGCAGCACCTCGACGAACACTAACAAACCGAGGCCGAGCCGATGCGGGTTGAGCCGCGCGCCATAGCCTTCGACAAAGCCCTCCCGCTGCAAGCGCTTCAGCCGTTCGCCGATCGAGGTCGGCGACAGCCCGATGCGCTCGGCAAGCTCGACATTGGCGATGCGCCCATCCTCCTGCAAAATCGAGAGGATCTTCCGGTCGATTCGATCGAGTTCCATAGTTTATCAGGTCAGGTCGCTTCCGATCTTCATTTTCTAAGGCAAATCGGCTAGATTGTCTATCGAACTACGGTCATGCGAGCCTTATCCTGGATTGAGCCACAGGACACGCCATGCCGAACATCCCACCGCCCTTCACCGCCGCCTACGCGCCCGATGATGCCGAGATCGCCGCGCGGCTGTTGCCGGCGTCGCATCTGTCTCCGCCACAGGAAGCCCGGATCGACCGTACTGCGACGCGGCTGATCGAGGCGATCCGCAAGCGCGACGACCGGCTCGGTGGGGTCGAGGACATGCTGCGGGAGTTTGCGCTCTCGACCAAGGAAGGGCTCGCGCTGATGGTGCTGGCGGAGGCACTGCTGCGCGTGCCGGATGCGCGCACTGCCGACCAGTTCATCGAGGACAAGCTCGGCGAGGGCGACTTCATCCACCACGAGACCAAGTCCACCGCGTTCCTGGTCAACGCCTCGGCCTGGGCGCTCGGCCTGTCGGCGCGGGTGATCCAGCCCGGCGAGACGCCCGACGGCACCATCGGCCGTCTCGTCAAGCGGCTGGGCGCGCCTGCGGTGCGCACCGCCACGCGCCAGGCGATGCGGCTGATGGGCAATCATTTCGTGCTGGGCGAGACCATCGAGCAGGCGCTGGAGCGGGGCAAGCCGCGCTCCGGCCAGAAGCCGCGCTATTCCTTCGACATGCTCGGCGAAGGCGCGCGCACGGGGGCGGATGCCAAGCGTTACTTCGATGCCTATGCGAGTGCGATCGAGACGATCGGCAAGGCTGCGGGTCCCCATCCCCTGCCCGACCGGCCCGGCATCTCGGTCAAGCTCTCGGCACTGCATCCGCGCTTCGAGGCGATCAGCCACGAGCGCGTGATGGCCGAACTGGTGCCGCTGCTGCTCGATCTCGCGCAGCGCGCCAAGGCACATGACCTCAACTTCACCGTCGATGCCGAGGAGGCCGACCGGCTGGAGCTGTCGCTCGACGTGATCGCGGCAACGCTCGCCGATCCCTCGCTGGCCGGCTGGGACGGATTTGGCCTCGCAATCCAAGCCTATCAGAAGCGCGCCAGCGCGGTGATCGACTATGTCGATGCGCTCGCTCGCGCGCATGACCGCAGGCTGATGGTGCGGCTGGTCAAGGGCGCCTATTGGGACACCGAGATCAAGCGCGCGCAGGAACGCGGGCTCGACGGGTATCCCGTGTTCACGCGCAAGGCGATGACGGATCTGAACTACGTCGCCTGCGCGACGAAGCTTTTGAGCTTGCGGCCGCGCATCTTCCCGCAATTCGCTACCCACAATGCGCTGACGGTCGCGACCGTGCTGGAACTCGCCGGAAAGAGCGGCGGGTTCGAATTCCAGCGCCTGCACGGCATGGGCGAAGCGCTGTACGAGCAGCTTGCCAAGGATCACCCCGAAATCGCTTACCGCACCTACGCGCCGGTCGGCAGCCATCGCGACCTGCTCGCCTATCTGGTGCGGCGTCTGCTGGAGAACGGCGCCAACTCGTCGTTCGTGGCGCAGGCCGCGGATTATCGCGTGCCTGTTACGGCGCTATTGCAGCGTCCGGCCGATGCCATCGTCCGACCGCAAGCGGCAGCGCATCCGAAAATCCCATTACCGGGCGATCTGTTCGCGCCGGAGCGGCGCAATTCGCGCGGCGTCGAATTCGGCGCGCGCGTCGCGCTCGATCATTTGCTCGCTGACGTCAAAGCCGAGGCGACCGATCTCCAGCCGATTGCGGACGCCACTCCGGATCAAGCCAATGCGGCGGTGGCCGCGGTACGCGCTGGCTTCGCCGCCTGGAGCCGGACGCCGGCGGCCACGCGCGCGGCGGCGCTGGAGCAAGCCGCGCATCTCCTGGAGAGCCGCAGCGCCCGCTTCATCGCGCTGCTGCAAAGCGAGGGCGGCAAGACGCTCGACGATTCGCTGTCGGAGCTGCGCGAGGCCGCCGATTTCTGCCGCTATTATGCTGCGCAAGGCCGCAAGCTGTTTGGCGGTGATGCCGCGATGCCGGGCCCGACCGGTGAGAGCAACGCGCTCGCGATGCGCGGCCGCGGCGTCTTCGTCGCGATCTCGCCGTGGAATTTTCCGCTGGCGATCTTCCTCGGCCAGGTCACGGCGGCGCTGATGGCTGGCAACAGCGTGGTGGCAAAGCCCGCCGAGCAGACCCCGCGCATCGCGCGCGAGGCTGTCGCCCTGCTGCACGAAGCCGGCATCCCGAAAGATGCCCTGCATCTCGTTGTCGGCGACGGCCGCATCGGTGCCGCACTGACCGCGCACGCCGATATCGCCGGCGTCGTCTTCACCGGCTCGACCGAGGTCGCCCGCAGCATCAACCGGACGCTCGCCGCCAAGGATGGGCCGATCGTGCCGCTGATCGCGGAGACCGGCGGCATCAATGCCATGATCGCGGATGCAACCGCGCTGCCCGAGCAGGTCGCCGACGACGTCGTCACCTCGGCGTTCCGCTCCGCCGGCCAGCGTTGCTCGGCGCTGCGGCTCTTGTTCGTGCAAGAGGACGTCGCCGACCGCATGATCGAGATGATCGCAGGCGCCGCGCGCGAGTTGAAAATCGGCGATCCCTGTGACGCCGCGACCCATGTCGGCCCTGTGATCGACGCGGAGGCCAAGCAGCGCCTCGTTGCCCATATTGCGCGGATGAAGAGTGAGGCGAAGCTGCATTTTGCAGGCACGGCGCCGCGAGGCTGCTTCGTGGCACCGCACATCTTCGAGCTCAGGGACGCCGGCCAGCTCACCGAGGAGGTGTTCGGCCCGATCCTCCACGTCGTGCGCTACCGTGCCGAAAATCTTGAACGCGTGCTGCAGGCGATCGAGCGCTCCGGCTACGGGCTCACCCTCGGCGTCCATTCCCGCATCGACGACACCATCGAAGCCATCATCGACCGCGTGCAGGTCGGCAACATCTACGTCAACCGCAACATGATCGGCGCCGTCGTCGGCGTGCAGCCGTTCGGCGGCAACGGCCTGTCCGGAACCGGCCCCAAGGCCGGCGGCCCGCACTACCTCGCCCGCTTCGCGACCGAGCAGACCGTGACGATCAACACCGCCGCGGCGGGCGGCAACGCGGCGTTGCTTGCCGGGGAGGAGTGAGCGGCAAGTCCGGATTCGGATCTCACAGTATCGCAATAGCACTTCCGTCATCCTGAGGCGCGAGTGGCGCGATGCCAGGCATCGCGCCGGGAGCCTCGAAGGATGAACGGCCCCGATACAGCCGGGCCGTCGCCCTTCGAGGGCCGCTGAAGAAGCGGCCACCTCAGGGTGACGGGGATGGAATTAGCGCCCACCGGACGCACGCCGACCGCCGCAATGGGCCCTGCGCCGGGCGCCGTTGCATCCCGGCAAAACATCAGTCTAATTGCTCCATCACCTGCCCGCGCCAATTCCAGCGCGCGGGAAACGACAAGAGCGAGGGAGCAACGCCGCGATGGAAAAAGGCATTTTTGCGGGCCTGAAGGTTTTGGACTGCGCGAGCTTTATCGCAGCGCCCGCGGCCGCGACCGTGCTGTCGGATTTCGGCGCCGATGTCATCAAGATCGAGCCGCCCGGCGCCGGCGATCCCTACCGCAATCTGCCGAACCTGCCTGGCTATCCCACCGGCGAGCACAATTTCGCCTGGCTGCTGGAGGCCCGCAACAAGAAGAGCATCGCGCTCGACCTCGCCAAGCCGGAAGCGCAGGCCGTGCTCTACAAGCTGGTCGCAGAGGCCGACGTCTTCATCACCAACATGCCGCCGCCGGTGCGCGCCAAGCTCGGCATCACCCACGATCACCTCGCCCATCTCAACGACCGGCTGATCTACGCCTCCTTCACCGGCTATGGCGAGAAGGGCGAAGAGGCCAACAAGCCCGGCTTCGACAGCAACGCCTATTGGGCGCGCTCCGGCCTGATGGACCTGGTCCGCGCCGACACCGACACCACGCCGGCCCGCTCGGTCGCCGGCATGGGCGACCATCCCTGCGCGATGGCGTTCTACGGCGCCATCGTCACCGCGCTCTATCAGCGCGAGAAGACCGGCAAGGGCTCGCACGTCGCCTCCAATCTGATGGCGAACGGGGTGTGGGCCGCGAGCGTGCTGGCGCAGGCAAAGCTCTGCGGCGCCAAGTTCGGCGAGCGGCGTCCGCGCGAGCGCGCGCTGAACGCTGTCGCCAACCACTATCAATGCAAGGACGGCCGCTGGCTGATCCTGTCGCTGCTGAGCGAAGAGAAGCAGTTTCCGACACTGGCGAAGTGCCTGGGGCGCGAAGACCTCATCACCGATCCGCGCTTCGCCACCAAACCCGACCGTCACGCCCGCTCGGTGGAGCTGATCAAGATCTTCGACGAGACCTTCGCGACCAGGGATCTTGCCGAATGGCGCAAGATTCTCGACGGCAACGGCCTCGTGTTCGGCGTCGTCGCCATTCTCGACGACATCCCCAACGACAAGCAGATGCTCGACAACGAGGTGCTGGTGCCGTTTGAGAACGACACCATGCTGACCATCTCCAGCCCGATCTGGATCGACGGCACCAAGAAGGTCCAGCCGCGCAAGCCGCCCGCTGTGGGCGAGCACAGTGACGAGATTTTGCGCGAGGCGGGATACGACGAGACCGCGATCAAGCAACTGCGGTCGTCGGGGGCGGTGGGATAGGAGCGCGCCGCTCTAACCCCGACATTGCGAGCGCAGCGAAGCAATCCAGAATCCCACCGCGGATGCATTGCTGGATTGCTTCGCTACGCTCGCAATGACGATGCCGGGCGATCTCGCTATAAACTACCGGCAAAAACAACGCCGCGAGGTCCCATGCCCAGCTACCGCCTGCACTACTTCCCCGAATCCGGCAACAGCTACAAGCTGGCGCTGATGCTGACGCTTTGTGGCGAGAGGTTCGAGCCGGTCTGGACCGATTTCGGCGGCGGCGTCACGCGCACGGCGGAATGGCGCAAGGCCGTCAACGAGATGGGCGAAATCCCGGTGCTTGAAGTCGACGGCGTGAAGATGACGCAGACCGCGCCGCTGCTGCTCAAGCTCGCCGAGCAATACGGCCGCTTCGGCGCCGACACCGAGGAAGAGAAGTTCGAGCTGCTGCGCTGGCTGTTTTGGGACAACCACAAGCTCACCGGCTACATGGCGACCTATCGCTTCATGCGCGCCTTCACCGAGAAGAACGACCCGCAGGTGCTGAAGCACTTTCGCCGCCGGCTGGAAGATTTCCTCGGCATCCTCGACGGCCATCTCCAGCACAACGAATTCGCGATCGGCGCAAAGCCGACGGTCGCTGATATCTCGATGATGGCCTATCTGCATTATCCGAGCGACGAGCACGGCTTCGATTTCGCGGCGAGCCATCCGGCCATCCACGCCTGGCTCGGCCGCATGGCCGCGCTACCTGGCTGGAAGCCGGCGTATGAGCTGCTGCCGGGCAAGCGGATGACGAACTACGCGAAGTGAAGACTCCTTCTTTCCCCTCTCCCCGCTTGCGGGGAGAGGCGAAGGGAAACTACCTCAACGACAGCCAGCCGAGCGTGAACAGGATGCCGCCGACGATCACGGCCATCGCGATCGCCCAGATGCTGACGCGGGCGCTGCCGGTGACCTGCTTGACTTCCTCATTGCGCGCAATCTCGCGATTGCGCTCCTTGTTGGCGTCGCCAGTATTCGTCATGAATCATCCAAATCGCTTTGCGGGCTCAACGCGTCTTGATGAAGCACATGCCGATGCGGCGCGAGGCCGCGGCAGCCTGACAGGTGAGACCGTTAGCACAGCTCCATGACGTAAAACTCTCATCCCGCGTTCCCGATCCCGCCTCCTGCAGGGAACAATGCGCGCCCCAGCCGTCCTGATACTCGCTCCCGGCGAGCTCCCGGCTGCCGCGGGTCTGCGGCCGGCTGGCAAATCCGCGTGAGAAATCAGGGCGTTTGCCCGCGGCGAATGCGGTCAGGATGTCGCGGCGGCGAGGCTGGTCACCGAGAAAGTGTGGCGAGGCCGGCACGATGGCGGAGTTCGACGGCTTGTCCGCCAGCCAATCGACGCCCGGAAAGTGAAAGCCGCCGATGCCGCGGGTCTGGTGGCAGCCTGAGCAGGTGACGTCGTTGAGACGGCGCTGGAAGCCCGCGACCGAGCGGATGTTCTGCAGGTCGCCGCGCGTTGCCGCCTGCTTCAGCGCACCGACCACGTCGTTGTCGGTGAAGACCGCTTGGCCCTCCCCTTCAGCCTGCATCATGCCGAACTCCGGCTGCAGCACTGATGCATCGAGCCCGGCCGGCGTCGGCACCACCGCACTCCTGGCCAGGAATTTCTCGGGGATCAGCACGGTGCCACGATCGAACTCGCGAAGATGTTCGGGTGCGAGCAGCCAATCCTTGAAGTCGCGCCGAAGCGCATCGTCAGCCATGATCCGGTCGCGGTCGATCTGGTTCTCCAGCGTCGATTCCTCGAAGGCCTTCGTGGCGGAATTGTACTTGAACACCTTGAGCAGATAGTCGGAGCGGAAATCATGCAGCGCCGACTTCGCCGCGACCGAGAGCTGGATGTTGGTCTCGATGCGATCGAGCATGGCGTCGTCCCGGCTGCCGATCAGCTCCTGCCAATTGCCGTTGTCGAGCCAGCGCCGCGCGAGTTCAGCGCAGCTGATCGGCTTGCCGTTCGCGTCCGTCTGGCGCGCATCCCGTGCCTTCATCACCAGATTGAGCGTCATCGGCAGCCGCGTCGCGGTTGTGCCGTCGAAACGCGCCAGCCGATAGAGCAGCCGGATCTCGCCGCAGGACTCCTCCGAGGCGTAGGCGCGGTCCATGCGGTTGACGATGCCGGCCAGCACGAAGCGCGTGTCGCGAGAATTCAGCACGGCCCGATCGAACAGCTGGACGTCAAAGCCCTCGCCGACGCCGATGGTCTCGCTCGGATAGGCCGCCTTTTGCCCTTTGACGTAGCGGTCGACCTCCGCATCGATCGCCGGCGGAATGTCCTTGAGCTGGGACAGCTCTGAAAACAGCCGGTCGGTCGTCAGCGGCCCATCCGCCTTGCGCTCCGGTGCCAACAGGCGCTGGAGCGTGAGAGCGTTGCCCTCATCAAGCCTGCGCAGAAGATCGGGATCGGTGATGGCGGTGCCGCGCGTCAGCGGCGCGGTCTCCGCGGCCGATAGCGCGGCGGTACCGCCAAACAAGACGGCGGCAGCAAGGAGAATTCGCAACGCGCGGCTCATGCCTGAGGTAACACCGCAGCGGTCCGCCTATTCAAGCAAAAAGGCGCTTCACATGGTGGTGAAGCGCCTTTCGAAAGTCGTATCTGGGCCGCTCAGCGCGCGACGATCAGGCCCTTGCTGGTGACGACCACCCAGCGGCCGTCCTGGCGGCGGATCGCATCGACGCGGCCGAGGCCGGGGATGGGATCGCCGGGATAGACCTCGTAGAGGCCGTCACGGCCCTCGATCAGCGCGCCGCCATTGGCGGCGTTGCGCAGCCGCCAGCCTTCGACCGTCGGCAGGCGGCCGACCTCGGTCTTGGGCGCGGCAGCCACTGGGGCCGGTGCGGCGGCGGCGGTCGCAACCTGGGTCGGCGCGATCGAGCCGGTGGTCTCCTTGGGCACCGCTGCTGCGGCCTGCGCAGGGGCGGCAGGCGGCGCGGCGCGGAGCTTGTCGACGGTCTCGGACAATTTTGCGATTTTGGCCATCGGCTCGGCCTGCGCCTTCTCGAGCTTGTCGAGGCGGTCGTTGGCCCGATTGAACTGGGTGACGCCGGTTTTCGAGCTGTGCTCGACGTTAGCCTTCAGTGCGACGAGGTCGGCATCGATCCGGGCGACCGAAGCATCCAGCGCGCTGGTGTCGGCGACCTGCACCGGCGCTTGGGCCGGGGCGGCGAAATGCATCATGCCGGCAGTTGCGAGCGCGCCGCTGATGGCGCCGACGCCGGCGGCGATCGCCACCACCGCGGCCATCGCCGACAGGCGGCGCTTGCTGCCGGTCTCGCGCGGCTCCTCCGCCTTCACATGCGGGGCAAAATCCTCACGGTCCCAGGAGCGTTCCGACGGCGCCATGACGATCAGCTTGCCGGGCTTTGGCTCGGGCTTGGCTTCGGCTTTGGCTTCGAGCTTCGGCACCTCGATCCGCGACGCCTCGATCTTCGGCGGCTCGACCTTCACCGGATCCGGCTTGGGCGACGCCTCATGGTCCGGGGCAATCGAGGGAGCCTCGATCCCAGCGGCCTCGACGGCCTGCGGCGCGGTCGCCGCAGCTTCGACGACGCCGGTGTCCTGGGCAGCCTGCTCGGGCATTGGTTCGCTCACGGCTCAAATACTCCAGTCTGGGTTGACCTTTTGGTAACTTTCATTGCTTGCGAAATCCTTACCTGCGGACCCGCTTACCGAAATTTTAGGAAGTTATCCGGGGCCGAATTTGGCCGGGAAGGTGGAACCGGTGTGGCGGGCGTCAAACAATTCGTAATCGGGTGAAGATGAACGGCCGCGGAATGAGCGCCTTAGTCGCTACCGTCTGAGGTGCGAGCGCAGCGAGCCTCGAAGGACGACGGAGAGAGAGTGGAGCGCGCCGCAGGTGCGTCGTCACACATCACAGTCCGTCACATCACGACCGGCGCATCCGGCAGCTCGTTCGCATGCGATGCGCCGGGCGGAAAATGCCGCGCCAGTTCGCGCGACACCGCCGTGATGCCGGCGATGACGCCGCTCTCGAACTGGCCGGAGCCGAACTCCGCCTCCATCGCGCGGCAGATGCTTTCCCATCCTTCGGCACCAACCTTGGCGTGGATGCCGCGGTCGGCCACGATCTCGACGTCACGGTCGGCGAGCAGGAGATAGATCAGGACACCGTTGTTGTGTGCGGTGTCCCAGATGCGCTGGTGCGCGAACACGTCGAGGGCGCGCTCGCGGGCCGGCTGGTTGCGGAACAGCGGCGCGCCGTCGAGTGCGCCTTCGACCACGAAGCGGACCTGGCCGGAATGGGTGGTCTCGCCCTGCTTGATCGCCTGCTCGATGCGGGCGAGCACGGCCGGCGGAAAGATCTGCTTTGCGCGCCAATGATGCTGCACGAGATGTCTGGCAATGCGCTTGATGCTCATGACCGCTACCAGCTCCCCGAGGCGCCGCCGCCGCCGAAACTGCCGCCACCGCCGCTGAAGCTGCCGCTGTCACTGGAAGACGACCCGCTGCTCCAGCCACCCGACGAAGAGCCGCTCGACCACGAGCCGCCGCGCGAACGGCCAGTGGCCGGCATGATCGCCGAAAACAGATCGGCGACGAACCCGATGATGAAGCCCAGGACTCCGACAGCGATGGCGAGCGCGAAGGAGCCGAGAATGAGCCAGGTCAGCCCTGCGATGATGCCGCCGGTCACCAGGGATCCGAGCAGCCGCCCCAGCATGGCCCGGAAGAACCCGCCGACCCCGATCGAGGCGAACAGCGTCACGATGAAGACCGGCGCGAGGTCATCCAGATGACCGAAGCTCACCGTGGGTGACGGAACCGGCAGCGGCTCGCCGTCGATGACCCGGATCATGCGATCGACGCCATCCGAGATGCCGCCGCCGAAATCGCCTGCCCGGAATTTCGGTGTAATGATCTCATCGATGATCCGCCGCGAGGTGACGTCGGTGAGCGCGCCTTCGAGGCCATAGCCGACCTCGATGCGCAAATGCCGGTCATTCTTGGCGACGACGAGGATCGCGCCGTCGTCGACCTTCTTGCGACCGATCTTCCAGGCCTCCGCAACGCGGATCGAGAATTGCTCGATCGTCTCCGGCTGCGTGGTCGGCACGATCAGGACGGCGATCTGGCTGCCCTTGCGCGTCTCGAAGTCGCGCAGCCTTTGCGACAACGCGGCGACGTTGCTGCTGGACAGCGTCCCGGTCTGGTCGACCACGCGGCCGGTGAGCTCGGGGATGGCGACGTCGGCTGAGGCGGGGAGCGCGAAGGCGAGGACGAGCGCCGCAACGAAAACCGCGCGCCGCACCCTCAGTGTCATCGCCCGGCTTGCCGTCTTCGCTGACGCTTCGCCGGCCCAATACCGCTGTGCCCGGCGAAGCCCTTGGCGTAGCCGGGACCGGGCGATCCAGTATTCCAGAGACGCCAGAGACCTAGGGAGAGGCCGCGGCGTACTGGATTCCCCGCCTTCGCGGGGAATGACGGCAGAGGGCGTGGCGCGCATCGGGATCTGGGGCGCTTACTTCGACGGTGCCGGCGCCGGGTTGAAATCGACCTTCGGCGCGGTCGAGATTTCCTTCTCGTTGGCGACCGAGAAGTTCGGCTTCTCCTTGTAGCCGAACATCATCGCGGTGAGGTTGCTCGGGAACGAGCGGATGGTGACGTTATAATCCTGCACCGCCTTGATGTAACGGTTGCGCGCCACCGTGATGCGGTTCTCGGTGCCCTCGAGCTGCGACATCAAATCCTTGAACAGTGCGTCCGACTTGAGCTGCGGGTAGTTCTCGGTGACGACCAGCAGCCGCGACAGCGCGCTGGAGAGCTCGCCCTGCGCGGCCTGGAACTTCTGGAAGGCGGCTGGATCGTTCAGCACCTCGGGCGTCGCCTGGATGCTGCCGACCTTGGCGCGCGCATTGGTGACGCCCAGCAGCACATCCTTCTCCTGCTGGGCGAAGCCCTTCACCGAGTTGACGAGATTGGGCACGAGATCGGCGCGGCGCTGATACTGGTTCACGACCTCGGACCAGTTGGACTTGATCTGCTCGTCCTCGCTCTGGATCGCGTTGTAGCCGCAATTGGTGAGACTCAGCGAGGCCAGCGCCGCCAGCACGGTCAGGATCTTGCGCATTAAATTTCTCCCGGTGGAATCCTGTAACTCAATATCAGATAGCGATAACGCGGTACCAGCTTTTCGGGTTCATTCCGGGGCGCGAAGCGAGCCATGGTGCGCCCTTGCGCACCTGAAAATCTCGAGATTCCAAGTCTGGTCCTTCGGACCATCCCGGAATGACTGCGCCGGATGAGCGCACCTCAGCCGACTGACGCAAGCCTCTTGCCTATCCCTGACCGACATAGTCAACTCGACGAAACGATAAGACAGAACACCGGGGGAAACGCGATGACCTCGTTCGAGACCATCCTCGTGGAGAGGCCGGATCCGGCGATCACCCGGATCGTGATGAACCGGCCAGAAGCGCGTAACGCGCAGAACCTGCAAATGACCTACGACCTGAACGCCGCCTTCGACGCGGCGGTGCAGGACGATACGGTCAAGGTGATCATCCTCGCCGGCAACGGTCCGCACTTCTCCTCCGGCCATGATCTGCGTCCCGGCGGCAAGAATGCCGCCGGCGTCGATTTTCCACCGATCGGAAATTGGGGCGGCTTTGCCGAGCCGAATGCCCATGGCCGCTTCGCGCGCGAGCAGGAAATCTATCTCCAGATCACCCGGCGCTGGCGCAATCTCGCAAAACCGACCATTGCCGAGGTGCACGGCAAGTGTATCGCCGGCGGGCTGATGCTGGCCTGGGCCTGTGACCTCATCATGGCCAGCGACGATGCGCAGTTCTGCGATCCCGTGGTGACCATGGGCGTCTGCGGCGTCGAATGGTTCGTGCATCCCTGGGAGCTCGGCGCGCGCAAGGCCAAGGAATTCCTGTTCACCGCCGACAATTGGAGCGCCGAGGTGGCGCAGCAGCTTGGCATGGTCAATCAGGTCGTACCGCGCGTAGAGCTATCTGCGCGCACGCTGGAGCTGGCGCGCAGGATTGCGGCAAAGCCGGCCTTCGCGCTGAAGATGACCAAGGAAGCGGTGAACCGCTCGGTCGACGTGATGGGCCAGCCTGCCGCAATCGACCAGGCTTTTGCGCTGCATCAGCTCTGCCATGCCCACAACCTTCAGGAGTTCGGCATGATCGTCGATCCCTCGGGCCTGCATCCCTCCGTGCGCAAGCCGCCGGCGGCCGCGGAGTAATTGCGATGGATCTCAATCTCAGCGACGAACAAAGGCTGCTGCGCGAGAGCGCGGAGCGCTTCGTGGCCGGAAGCTACGATGCCGATCACCGCCGCAAGATGGCGAACGATCCGCTCGGCTTTAGCCCGGCGGTGTGGAAGCAGTTCGCCGAGCTCGGCTGGCTGGCGTTGCCGCTTCCCGAACAGTTCGGCGGCCTCGGCGGCGGCGCGGTCGAGATCGGCATCCTGATGGAGGCGTTCGGCCGTGGGCTGGTATCGGAGCCCTATGTCGCGACCGTGGTGCTGGGAGCCGCACTGATCGCCAGATGCGGCACCAATGAGCAGAAGCAGGAGAGCCTGCCGAAGATCGCGGATGGATCCTTGAAGCTTGCGTTTGCTCATTCCGAGCGCGCGGCGAGGTTCGATCTCGCCAAGGTCGCAACCGCCGCCGACCGGACCGCGCAGGGCTGGCGCCTTGCCGGCAGCAAGATCGCCGTGCTCGACGGCCATGCCGCCGATGAGATCATCGTCTCCGCGCACATTCATGATCATCAGAGGCCTTCGGGACGGACCGGCCTGTTCCTCGTGCCCGCGACGACGCCTGGCCTCGTCGTCAGCGACTTTCCGCGCCTCGGCGGCGGGCGCGCCTGCAACCTCGAGCTATGCGACGTGCATCTGCCCGAGGACGCCCTGCTCGGCGACGGTCACGACGCACTGCCGGCCATCGAATGGGCTGTCGACTGCGCCATGGCTGCGCTCGGTGCGGAAGCCGTCGGCATCATGCAGACGCTGCTGGACACCACGCTCGAATACACCAAGATCCGAAAGCAGTTCGGACGGCCGCTGTCGGCCAACCAGGTGATCCGCCATCGCCTCGCCGACATGGCGATGCAGGTCGACGAGGCGCGCTCGATGGCACTGCGCGCTGCGCTCAAGGCAGATGCCGCGCCAGTCGAGCGGGCACGGGCCGCGTCCGGCGCCAAAGCCAAGATCGGCAAATGCGCGCGCTTCGTCGGCGAGCAGTCGATCCAGCTCCACGGCGGCATGGGCGTCACCGAGGAGCTCGAGGTCGGCGCCTATTTCAAGCGCCTCGTCGCCTTCGACACGCTGTTCGGCGGCAGCGCGCAGCACTATGCCCGTCACGCCGAACTTGGCCGCAAGGCCTGATACCGGGAGAGCCTCATGGACCTGTCGTTCAATGCCGAAGAGCGCGCCTTCCAGGACGAGGTACGCAGCTTCATTGCCAAGAATCTCACCGAGGAGATGAAGCGCGCGACCGCGCTGACGCCCTCGGTATTCTCCGACCCTGATATCGGCATGGCCTGGCAGCGCGCGCTACACAGGCAGGGCTGGGGCGCACCGGGCTGGCCGGTCGAACATGGCGGACCGGCCTGGACGCCGGCGCAGCGCTGGATCTTCGAGACGGAGTCCGCGCGGGCCGGCGTGCCCAATGTGAATGTCATGGGCGTGAAGATGGTCGGGCCGGTCATCATCGGCTTCGGCTCGCCCGAGCAGAAGAACTTCTACCTGCCGCGGATTCTCTCCGGCGAGGATTACTGGTGCCAGGGCTATTCCGAGCCGGGCTCCGGCTCCGACCTCTCCTCGCTGAAGACGCGCGCGGTGCGCGACGGCGACGATTACATCATCAACGGCACAAAAATCTGGACCACGCATGCGCATCACGCCAACCGCATGTTCGCGCTGGTGCGCACCAGCGACGGGCCGCGGCAGCAGGACGGCATCAGCTTCATCCTGATCGACATGAAGACGCCTGGCATCACCACGCGTCCTATCCTCACCATCGGCGGCGACCACGAGGTCAACCAGGTGTTCTTCGACGACGTGCGGGTGCCCGTGGCCAACCGGGTCGGCGAGGAAGGCAAGGGCTGGACCTACGGCAAATATCTGCTCGAGTTCGAGCGCGGCTCGGGCATTGCCTCGGCCAAGCTGCGCGAGGGCTTGAAGGCGATCGCCGACCTCGCCGAGTCCGACCTGACCGGCCGCGCCATCGACAGTCCCGATATCGCCGCGCGCATCTCGGAGGTGGAAGTCGATATCGACGCGCTTGAAATGACCGAGCTGCGCGTGCTCTCAGCGTTGCAGACCGGACAAAACCCCGGCGCGGTGTCGTCAATCCTGAAGCTGCGCAACAGCGAGATCCGCCAGGCCGTGACGCGGCTCGGCGTCGACGTCATCGGCCACGACGCCCTTGCCGTCGAGCCGATGCGCCCGCTCTACAAGCTCAACCACGAGCCGCCGACGCCGGAGGAGATGCTGACAATGGTGCCGGAATATCTCAACGGCCGCGCCTACACCATCTTCGGCGGCACCTCGGAGATCCAGCGCGACATTATTGCGAAGATGATGCTGGGGATTTGAGATCTAGGACTTCAGCTCGAATTGGCGCGGCATCCTCCGCTGTCGTCCCCGCGAAGGCGGGGACCCATCACCACAGGGAGATGTGGTTGCGGGGACTCGGAGTTACCAGTTTTGCGCCAAACTCCTCCCTGTGGTGATGGGGTGGACGGCCCCCTACGGCATCAGTGTGCCAGAATGAGGTTGTCACACACCCATTCACAGGAGCCGTCCGTGAGCCAG
>NZ_JACIHG010000020.1:0-120837 GCF_014198315.1 Bradyrhizobium sp. CIR48 | reverse complement strand
GCGATGTTGTCGAACACCGACATGTGGGGATAGAGCGCGTAATTCTGGAACACCATGGCGATCCTGCGCTCGTGAGGCCGCATATGGTCGACCGAAGTCCCGCCGATCGACACCGAGCCGCGGTCCTGCGATTCGAGGCCGGCGATGATGCGCAGGAGCGTCGACTTGCCACAGCCGGAGGGGCCAACCAGCGTCAGAAATTCGCCGTCCGCAATATCGAGGTCGATGTCGTTGAGGACGGATGTGTCGCCGAAAGCCTTATGGATGCCGCGCAATGTGAGACCGGCCATCGCAGCTCACGCCTCAGCTTCGCGCGGCGGATAGACCTCGTGCACGACGTCGTCGATCCAGTAATCGGTAAGACCTGGCACCGGACGAATGCTCACGTCGATGTTCTCGCCGTCGATGTCGTAGACCACCGCTCCAAGCCGTGCAGCGCCGCCCATCGGCGGCGCCAGTTTCTCACCGACCAGAAAGCCGGCCGCCGGCCCCCAAATGTAGTGCGTGCCGTTCAGCCGGATTTCGTGCCACCGATGCAAATGCCCACTGGCCACGATCTCCACCCGGTAGCCTTGCAGGAGATCGAGAAGGGCGCGGCGCGGCTCCGGCTTGACCGACCAGTAACCGGTGTCGGCCTCGGTCGGTGACTCGATGAACAGCGGCCGGTGCGTGAACCAGGCAAGGCGACGCCCCGCAGCGTCGGCCATCGCGGCCTCGAGCCATTCGGTCTGCCGCGCCTCTTCGGGGCCGCCGCCGAAGATCATCGAATTGAGGCCGATCAGGCGCCAACCGTCCACATCGCGTAGCCAGCGGTCGTCGCCGAAGTGGCGGCGAAAGCGATCGAGCCGCTCGCCATTTACCGGCTGATGCGGATTGCCGACCTCGCCGACGTCATGATTTCCCGGAACCGCCACGACTGGGACGCCGAGCGAGGCCAGTTGGGTCGCGCAATATGCTGCGTCGGTTTCCTGATCGGCTGCATCGACCGTCACGTCGCCGGTATGTATGACAAGATCTGGCTTATGCTGCGCGATCCAACGCGCAAGGGGCGCCCAGTTTGCCTCGAAGTGCTGCTTGCTCGGGCTGAGATGCGTATCGGAAATCTGAATAACTCGGACCATGACGTCTCTGCTTTGGGTCGCGTGTCATGCCGTGCGTTGGCCGCGCAGCGGTCTCTCGCTCGAATCAAACGCGTTACTTCTCGCTGCGCGAGGTTGGGATAGTCATCGCAATCGCTTGACGTGAGGTTTCTGGCGCTCTCCCGTTCCTTTGACGCCGCCAAGGGGCTTGGATGTTTTCGATAATTATACATATGATCGGCAATGGAGACAAATGTAATTTCTGGGCCGGAGTCTGAGACGCGGTGTTTCCCGAGCACCACGCCTTTCTCGGCGAGCTGCCGCTGTTTCAGGCGGTCGAGCGGCTACACCGGGCTGCGCCGGACAAGAAGCTCGTGATCGAGGTAAAGCAGGCGGTAGATGCGCAAGATCAGCGGCTGAAGGCTGTGAAGGCCAACACGGTCGCTTGTGGTGCGAGCAGGAGTCGTGCTCCGAGCAATTCGAGGAACGACGGACCGGAGAAGCTCCTATTCACCGCGATCGGCACATCGGCCTGCTGCCTTCCTAAGCCGCGTGCCGAGATGACGTGCAGAGAGTTGAGCCATTAGTGGCGCTTATGCCGTGAATTGCTACTTCCAATTTTACTTCGCAGAATCCCGCCTCTAGCCTCGCGCGCAACTGATCACATCCGCGGCCGGTCAATGGCGTCCGGCGCGAGCGTTCATCGTAACCAACGAGGGTTGCCATGTCTGACGGGGCTAAGGGGACGTCCACTTCCATTCCGGCGGGATCGGAGACGAAAGCTGCGAAAAAGTTGAGCCGGCGCACCCTGTTGAAGGGGGCAGCCGCGGTTGCGGGCGCAGCCGCAGGATCGGATGCGATCCGCGGATTCCCGACCATCTGGGCGCAGGAGATCAAGGACATCGAGCTGCGCCATGTCGGCGTCTCCTATTCGGTGGTGAAAGCGATCGGCGACCAGGCCGCCAAGGATCTCGGCTTCAAGGTGACGATGCAGAACCTCGACACCTCCGCCGCCATCAACCGCTTCATAAGCCAGCCTAATACGGTCGACATCGCCGACCTCGAGGGCTGGCAGGCCAAGCTTGCCGCCAAGCGCGGGGTGATCCAGGGCATCGAGGTCAAGAAGATCAAGGAGTTCGACAACATCCTGCCGATCTTCACCAAGGGCGAGATCGACGGCCACAAGATCCCGCGCCAGGGCATCTCGCCTTATGAAGCCATGTACATCTCCAAGCCCGACTCGACCGATCTGCACGACGGCGTCACCGAGTGGGCGACCTTCCTGCCGCAGGTCTACAACGCCGACTCCATCGGCTATCGCCCCGACCTCGTCGGCTATGAAGTGACCGAGTGGAAGGACCTGATCGATCCGAAATTCAAGGGTAAGGCCGCGATCCTCGACGTGCCCGCGATCGGCATCATGGATGCCGCGCTCTGCTTCGAAAGCGCCGGGCTGATCAAGTACGGCAACAAGGGCAACATGACCAAGGAGGAGATCGACTTCACCTGCAACAAGCTGATCGAGCTGAAGAAGCAGGGCCAGTTCCGGGCGACCTGGACCACCTTCGACCAGTCGGTGCAGCTGATGGCCGCGGGCGAGGTGGTCATCCAGTCGATGTGGTCGCCGGCGGTCGCAGCTGTCCGCGTCAAGGAGATTCCCTGCGTCTATGCGCCGGTCAACGTCAAGAACGGCAAGGAGGGCTATCGCGGCTGGTGCAACGGCATGGGCCTGATGAAGCATCTCTCCGGCAAAAAGTTAGATGCCGCCTACGAATATCTCAACTGGTACCTCTCGGGCTGGCAGGGGGGCTTCGTCGGCCGCTACGGCTATTACAGCCCGGTGCCGTCGACGGCGAAGAAATTCCTGACCGCTGCCGAATGGGATTTCTGGTACGACGGTAAGCCGGCGCCGGAGGTCATCAATGATCCCTACGGTGTGCCGATGGAGAAGGCCGGCACCAAGCGTGACGGCGGCTCGTTCCTCGATCGCGTCAAGAACATCTCGTGCTGGAACACGCTGATGGATGAAGCCGCCTACATGAACAAGCGCTGGAACGACTTCAAGGTGGCCTGAAACCTGCTTTCCCTGACTTAAGCGAAGCACCGGCGCGTGAACTGCGCCGGTGCGAGAAGACTTCGAGGCGTTCGCCGACATGCAGCCAAGGTCTAGTCCAGCTCAAAAGTCACCACGCGCAAATCTCGCCGGCTGGCTCTACGTGTCGCCGCTGGTGCTGGTGCTCGTGCCGTTCTTCGTCGCGCCGATCCTGGTTGTGCTGGCCGCAAGCTTCTTTGCGACCGACGGCTTCGGCGGACTGACGCCGGGCTTTACGCTGGCCAGCTACGTCGAGGTGCTGCATTCGGCGCTGACGCTGAAATTGTATCTGGCGACGATCAAGTTCACGGCGCTGACCTGGATATTCACCCTGATCATCGGCTTCTTCGTCGCGTACTTCCTGGTGTTCCACGTTCGCAATCAACTCCTGGCAATCGGCCTGTTCCTGCTCTGCACGGTGCCGTTCTGGACCTCGAACATCATCCGGATGATCTCGTGGATCCCGCTGCTCGGCAAGGAAGGCCTGATCAACCAGGCGCTGCTGGGGTTGGGCGTGATCCGGCAGCCTCTCGAAGTGCTGCTGTTCTCCGACCTCGCCGTCGTTATCGCCTACGTCCATCAGCTCACGATCTTCATGATCGTGCCGATCTTCAATTCCATGGCGCGGATCGACAAGAAGCTGATCGAGGCCGCGATCGATGCCGGCGCGAGCCGGTTCGACATCATGCGCCTGATCGTAGTGCCGATGTCCAAGAGCGGCATCGCGCTCGGCACCATCTTCGTGGTCTCGATCGTGATGGGTGACTTCTTCGTGGTGAAGGTGATGTCCGGCGGCGGTTCGGCCTCGGTGGTCAGCGCGTTCTACGAGGACGTCGGCGTGCTGCAATATCCGACCGCGGCGGCGAGCGCGGTGCTGCTGACCCTGGTGCTGGTTGCGATCGTCTCGCTGATCTTGCGCACCGTCGACATTCGGCAGGAGATCACGCGATGAGCGCGGTTCTCGCCGACATGCCCAAGACCGAAAAGTCCAAGACCGAAACGTCCAAGACCGTCGCGCCTGCGGCCACCAAGGCGATCGCGCCGAGCACGGGCCGCAGGCCCTGGACCTTCTACGTGCTGGCGACGCTGTTCGCTGCCTACGTCATCGCGCTCTACGGCCCGATGTTTTGCATCTACATCCTGTCTTTCCAGGACATTCGCGGCGGCCTCGTGTTCCCGATGAAGGGGCATTCGCTGCACTGGTTCGCGGACCTCGTCACCCAGGTCCGGACTGGGGACGTCAAGGGCTCGTTCGACCGCTCGATCAAGCTCGCGGTCATCGTCACCGTCATCACTGTGGTGGTCTCGTTTCTTGCCGGCCTCGGCTTCCGCAAACGCTTCGGAGGCGACAGCTTCGTCTTCTACATGATGATCGGCAGCCTGGTCGCGCCCGGCCTCGTGCTCGGTCTCGGCACGGGTCTCCTGTTCCAGGCACTCGGGCTGAATGCGAGCTGGTACACCTCGGCGCTCGGTGCGCAGCTGTCCTGGACGCTACCGTTCGGCGTGCTCGTGATGTTCGCGGTGATGTCGCGCTTCAACCATGTCTGGGAGGAGGCGGCCTACGACCTCGGCGCCAGCCGTTGGCAGTCGATTCGGCTGGTGATGATCCCGGTGCTTGCACCCGGCCTCGTCGCGGTCGCCCTGTTCGGTTTCACGCTGTCGTATGATGAGTTTGCGCGCAGCCTCCAGACCGCGGGCTCGCTAAACACGCTGCCGCTGGAAATCTGGAGCATGACGCTGAACGTCACTTCGCCCTCGCTTTATGCGCTCGGCACCGTGACTACCGTCGTCTCCTTCATCGTCATCGGCGCGAGCCTAGGCAGCATCGTGCTGATCCAGAAGAAGCGCGGCAGCAGTGCAAAGGGTTGAGCTGGGAAATGAAGAACGATCGCGGCGATATCGAACTGGCGGGTGTCTGCAAGAGTTTTGACGGCGCGACCTACGTGGTTGACGGCGTCAATCTTAGGATCGCGGACGGCGCCTATTGCTGCTTCATCGGCCCGTCCGGCTGCGGCAAGACCACGATCCTGCGCATGATCGCCGGTCACGATGATCCGACCGCAGGCGAGATCGTCATCGGGGGGCAGAATGTGGTCGGACTGGCGCCGGTGCAGCGCCGCACTGCGATGATGTTCCAGTCCTATGCGCTGTTCCCACATCTGACGGTGCGTGAGAACATCGCCTTTGCCTTGCGGGTGCGAGGCCAATCCAAGGCCGATCGCCTGCGCGCAGCCGATGCCATGATCGAGAAGGTACGGCTGACGCAATTCGCCGACCGCTTGCCGGCCCAGCTCTCCGGCGGCCAGCAGCAGCGCGTGGCGCTGGCGCGTGCGGCGATCACCGAGCCGCGGGTGCTGCTGCTGGACGAGCCACTGTCGGCGCTCGACGAGCAGCTCCGTGTGCAGATGCGCCAGGAACTGCGGCGGATGCAGCAGGAGCTTGGCATCACGTTCATCCACGTCACCCACACCCAGCTCGAGGCGATCGCGCTCGCCGATCTCGTCGTGGTGATGGAGCAGGGCAAGATCAAGCAGGCGGGAGCGGCGCGGGACGTCTACGCCCACCCGCACGATCGCTACGTCGCCGAGTTCATGGGCGGGCAGAACGTGCTGTCCGGCCGGGTCGAGAAGGTCAACGGCGCAAGCTTTACGCTTGCGCAGGCTGCGCCTGACGGCATCGAGGTGCCGCTTCTGGCGCGGCCCACCGTCAACGTCGGCGACAAGGTCGATATCGCCGTGCGCCGCGATGATGTTGCGCTGGTGCGGCCGGGCAGGGATCTGCCGCCCGGGTGCACCACGTCGCTGCCGAGCCGGGTGCTCGCGATCGAATATCAGGGCTACTTCGTCAAGGTGATGCTCGACACCGTACCGGACGACGAGTTCGTCGCCTATGTGCCGGAAAAGACCTTCTTTGCGGACCCCTTCACAGTCGGCGATGTCGTGATGGCCACATGGGCCGCCGGCAGCGCCTTGCCTCTCGCCTAAAGACCAATCGCGCACAGGAGTATGACCGTGCAGATATCCTTCACACTCAACGGCCGGCCAACCACCGTGGACGTCGAACCGGCGACGCTCGTCGCCGGGCTGCTGCGCGAGCAGCTCCATCTCACGGGCACCCATATCGGCTGCGACACCAGCCAGTGCGGCGCCTGCGTAGTGCATCTCGACGGTTTGCCGGTGAAGAGCTGCACGCTGCTGGCTCCGGCGCTTGATGGCGCGACGCTGCTCACCATTGAAGGTCTGCAAGGTGCGCCGGGCTCGAACCAAATGCATCCCATGCAGGAGGCCTTTCGTGAGCATCACGGGCTGCAATGCGGGTTCTGCACACCCGGCATGTTGATGACCGCGGTCGCGCTCGCCGCGGAGAAGTCTGACCTGACAGAGGCCGATGTCCGCCATGGCCTCGAAGGCAACATCTGCCGCTGCACCGGCTACCAGAACATCGTCGTTTCGGTGCTGGCTGGCGCTGCCGCCATGAACGCCGCCAAGGGAGAGTGACCATGGGCAATGTCATCGGCATCGGCGCCGCGCCGAAGCGCAAAGAGGACCAGCGCTTCCTCACCGGCCGCGGCAATTACGTCTCCGACATCAAGCGTCCGGGCATGACGGCCGGCGTATTCGTGCGCTCTCCGCATGGCCATGCGCTGCTGCGCGGCATCGACAAGAGTGCGGCGCTGGCATCATCAGGCGTGATTGCCGTGTTGACTGGCGACGACGTCAAGGCCGATGGCCTGGGATCACTGCCTTGCGGCTGGGGTATCTCGGATGCGCAGGGCGTGCCGATGAAGGAGCCGCCGTTTCCGATGCTGGCGCAGGGCAAGGTGCGCTTCGTTGGTGACATGGTGGCCTTCGTCGTGGCGGAGACGCCGGAGCAGGCAAATGCTGCAGCCGAATTGCTCGCGATCGACTACGAAGTGCTGTCTTCAGTCGTCGGCGTGCTCGAAGCCGTCCGGCCCGGCGCGCCGCAATTGTTCGACGACGTCCCGAACAACATCTGTTGCGACTGGGAGCTCGGTGACAAGGCCGCCGTCGAGACCGCGTTCCGGAAAGCTGCGCATGTCGCAAAGCTGAGCCTCGTCAACAACCGCCTGATCGGCAATCCGATGGAGCCGCGTGCGGCGATCGCGGAATACGAGCCAGGCACGGACCGATTCACGCTGTGGACCACGAGCCAATTCCCGCATGTCGTACGCTTCCTGATGGGGGCGCTGGTGCTGAACATCCCGCAGCACAAGCTGCGGGTGGTTGCGCCCGATGTCGGCGGCGGATTCGGCGTCAAGCAGTTCCACTATGGCGAGGAGGCCGTCATCACCTGGGCCGCCAAGCGCGTGAAGCGGCCGGTGAAATGGGTCGCGAGCCGCTCGGAAGGTTACGTCTCCGATCGTCACGGCCGCGATCACGTCACCGAGGCCGAGCTGGCGCTCGACGAGACCGGAAAATTCCTGGCCTTCCGCGTCAACACGCTCGCCAATATGGGCGGCTATCTCTCGACCTTCGGGCCGAACATCCCGACCAATCTCTATGGGCCGCTGCTCGGCGGCGTCTACACGACGCCTGCGATCTACTGCAACGTGAAGGTGGTCTTCACCAATACGGTGCCGGTGGATGCCTATCGCGGCGCTGGCCGTCCCGAGGCGACCTTCGTCCTGGAGCGCATCGTCGATGTCGCCGCCAGCGAGATGGGGATCGACCGCGTCGAGATCCGCCGCCGCAACATGATCCCGAAGGAGGCCTATCCGTACCAGACGCCGGTGCTGGTGCAGTACGATTCCGGCGATCCCATGGGCTGTCTCGACGGCGCCCTCGTCGCGGCCGACGTCAAGAATTTCGGCATCCGCAAGGCGGCGTCTGCCAGCAAGGGCAAATTCCGCGGGCTCGGTTATTCCACCTACGTCGAGGCCTGCGGCCTTGCGCCGTCGCGCTTCGCCGGGAGATTGGGCGCGCGCGGCGGTCTGTACGAAAGCGCCACGGTGCGCGTGCATCCGACCGGCCAGGTGACGGTCATGATCGGAACCCACAATCACGGCCAGGGCCACGAGACGACGTTTGCCCAGATCGTCTCGGACAAGCTTGGGGTCGCCTTCGAGAATGTCGACATCGTGTTCGGCGATACCGACCGCGTGCAGTTCGGCATGGGCACCTATGGCTCGCGCTCCCTGGTGGTCGGCGGTGCGGCGCTGTCGAAGGCGACGGACAAGGTCATCGCCAAGGGCAAGAAGATCGCGGCCCATCTGCTCGAAGCGGCTGAGGTCGATATTCAGTTCGAGAGCGGCAAATTTTCGGTTGCGGGCACGGATCGCGCCAAGACGTTCGAGGAGATCGCGGGCGCTGCCTACGTGCCACACGATTATCCGCTTGAGGTGCTGGAGCCGGGGCTTGAGGAGCAGGCCTATTACGACCCCGTCAACTTCACCTATCCCGGCGGCTGCCACATCGCTGAAGTCGAGGTCGATCCCGAGACGGGCACGGTGACGCTGGTCAACTACACCGCGGTGGACGACGTCGGCACGGTCATCAACCCGATGATCGTGGAGGGCCAGCTGCATGGCGGCATCGTGCAGGGCGTCGGCCAGGCGCTGTTCGAGAGCGCGGTCTATGACGAAGGCTCGGGCCAGCTTCTGTCGGGCTCGCTGATGGATTACTGCATGCCGCGCGCCGACCATCTGCCGATGATGAAAGTGGCAACCCATTCCACGCTCTGCACGCATACGCCGATGGGTGTGAAGGGCTGCGGCGAGGTCGGCACCATCGGCTCGCCCGCCGCCGTCATCAACGCGGTGGTCGATGCGCTGTCGCACCTGGGCGTCACCCATGTCGACATGCCGGCGACGCCGAACCGGATCTGGCGCCTGTTGCAGAATGCGTCGCTGCCGGTCGCCGCGGAATAGGGAGGACAACAATGAAACCATTTGCCTATCACCAGCCTCACCAGATTCCAGATGCGGCTAAGCTTCTGACCTCGATCGAGGACAGCAAGCTTGTTGCGGGCGGCATGACGCTGATCCCGACGCTGAAGCAGCGACTGGCCAATCCGCCGGCGCTGGTCGATCTTTCGAAGCTCGGAAATCTCAAGGGCATCGCTGACGACGGTGCCATTGTCACGATCGGCGCGATGACGCCGCATGCGGTGGTCGCAGCTTCAAAGTTGGTGCAGGAGAAAATTCCCGGGCTCGCGGCGCTGGCTTCGATGATCGGCGATCCCGCCGTGCGCAGCCGCGGCACCATCGGTGGCTCCGTCGCCAACAACGATCCTGCTGCGGATTATCCCGCCGGCGTGCTCGGTCTCGGTGCCACCATCGTAACCAGCACGCGCGAGATCGCCGCCGACAGGTTCTTCCTCGGTCTGTTCGAAACCGCGCTTGAACCCGGCGAGATCATTACGGCGATCCGTTTTCCCGTGCCGCTGAAAGCGGGCTACGCAAAGTTCAAAGCGCCGGCGTCGCGCTATGCGCTGGTCGGCGTGTTCGTCGCGAAATTTGCCGACGGCTTCCGCGTCGCCGTAACGGGCGCGGGTCCCGGCGTGTTCCGCGTGCCGCCGATGGAGGCGGCGCTGTCGGGCAACTTTGATCCGTCCGCGATCGCGGCGATCAAGATCGACACCGACGGTCTCACCTCCGATATCCATGCGGAAGCCGATTACCGCGCGCATCTCGTCACGGTCATGGCCAAGCGCGCCGTCGACGCGGCGCTCAACTAGCTCCTTAGGGTTGATGATGACTGATGGTTCCGGCCGAACGGCCTTTCCGCCGGCGCCGACTGGCCTTGGCGCGCTTTCTGCAACCGAGATCATGGCCGGTTACCGGCGCAAGGCGTTCACCCCGCGCGATGTCATTGACGACACCATCGCCGCGCTGGAGGCGGCGGACGAGACCTGCAACGCGGTGGTGACGCCGATGTACGAGCAGGCGAGGGCGGAGGCCGACCGTCTCACCAGGGAAATGCGGGCGGGCGAAGCGAAGGGACCGCTCGCCGGTGTGCCCGTCACGATCAAGGACCTCGTCTTCGTCGCGGGCGTGCCGGCCTATGCAGGTTCGCCGATGAACGAGGGCTTCGTGCCTGAGGCCGACGCTGCCGTGGTCTCGGCCCTGAAGGCATCCGGCGCGATCATCACCTGCAAGACCACGACCTGCGAGTCAGGCTACAAGCTGACAGCCGACAGCCCCGTCACCGGCATCACGCGCAATCCCTGGAACCCTGGTCGCACCAGCGGCGGGTCGAGCGGCGGCGCCGCGGCGAGCGTCGCTGCCGGCTGCGGCCCGATCGCGATCGGCACCGACGGCGTCGGCTCGATCCGGGTGCCATCCTCCTTCTGCGGCGTGTTCGGCCTGAAGCCGACCTTTGGTCTCGTACCGCGCTCGCCCGGCTTCTCGCCGCCATCCTGGGCCTCGCTCGCCCATACCGGCCCGATCACGCGCACGGTCGCGGATGCTGCGCTGACGCTGGAGATCATAGCCGGCTACGACGTGCGTGATGCCGCGAGCCTTCCCGCGTCCGCACGCCGCTTCAATACGGATGCTGGGTGCCTGGACGGCATTCGTATCGGAGCCAGCGCCGATCTCGGCTACGCCGCCGTCAGCCCGGACGTGTGCGCAGCATTTGGCAAGGCGCTTGCCATTCTCGATTCCTGCGGTGCGCAGGTCACCATGGACGGGCCTGGTCTCGATCCCGGCATTTTGGAGCACACGCTGAAGCCGATCGCCTTTACCGAACAGGCGGCGGCGGTTGCGAGCAAGTCCGCAACCGATCTTGCAAGCTCGGAGGCCGACTATCGCAATGTCGTCAGCGCCGGCCGGCGCTACAGCGGCACGGATTACATCGAAGCGAGTTACCGCCGCGGCCAGACGCGCAGTGCCTTCGTCAAATTGTTCGAACGCGTCGATGTGCTGGTGACGCCGACGGTCGCGGTCACTGCGTTCGAAGCTGGCCGGATCGGAGTCGACACCATCGATGGCCGCAAGGTCGATCCGCATCTCGGCTGGTCGCCGTTTACCTGGCCGGTCAATCTCGCCGGTCTTCCGGCGGCAACACTGCCTTGCGGCTTCGATCGTGACGGGATGCCGATCGGTCTTCAGATTGTCGCGCCCTGGCTCGACGAGCCCACGATCTTCCGCATCGCCGCGGCGTTCGAGCAGGCGCAGCCCTGGGCGAAATTCTGGCCACAGCTGGCGCTACGCCAGGCGGGTGGGGAGCGCGCCAAGGGGTGAAGCGGTCATGATACGATTGGTGTTTTGCCCGACGTGTCAGATCGCGCAGGCACGGTCCGGAATCGTGGGCTCGGTGCTCCGTAAAGTGACGCGCGAAAAACCCTTTGCAAACAAAGGCCGTTCTACTGTGCATGGGGTTGTTTTCGCGTTTTTGTGGGCCTAGCCCAGCTCGATCGGCGGGCCGCGGCCGCTGAGCTCTTCGTCGAGGCGCAGATAATGCGCGAGATAGTCGTGCAGCGCGGTCGCGGCCTTCGAGGTGGCGCCGCTCGATTTGTAGAGCAACAGCTCGATCTTCGGCAGTGGCGGCAGGCCTTCGTTCGGTCCGATCTCGCGCATCGCCGGCACCAGCGCGCTGCGGCCGAGCACGGTGACGGCCATGCCGGCGAAAGCCGCGGCCTGGAGACCTCCGACGCTTTCACTGACGCAGGCGATGCGCCAGCGCAGATTGGCACGCTCCAGCGTGTCGATAGCGTAGTCGCGATAGATGTTTCCGGGGGGCAGCAGCGCCAGCGGAATCGGACGCTCCTGGTGCGCGACCGATTGATCACCGGTCATCCAGACCAGTTGCTCGCGCCGCACCACCTGGCCGCCGGTGAAATCGTTCATGCGGGTGACGAGCGCGATGTCGACGTCGCCGCGCTTGACGAGGCCGACCAGTGGCGTCGACAGCGCGCAATTGAGCTCGACCTGCACGCGCGGAAAGGATTTTCGGAACACGCTGAGGATCTGCGGCAGCATGAAGGCGGCGTAGAGGTCGGGCGTGCCGAGCACCACCTGACCCTCGATCTCCTGCGACGCCAGTTGCGAGATCAGCTCGTCATGCAACCTTAGGATGGATTTGGCGTAGGTGAGGACGGTGGTGCCGTCATCGGTCAGCGTCAGCCGGCGGCCGGCGTGCTCGAACAATTGCTTGCCTGTCAGCTCCTCTAGCCGCTGCAGTTGCAGGGTAATCGCCGGCTGGGTGCGGCCCAGCCGTCGGGCGGTCTCGGTGATGCTGCCGGTCTCGACCACCGAGATCAGCGACCGGAGCATGCGGATGTCGAGACTGATGAGGTTCATGCGGCGTCCATGTCGCCCAGAATTTATGCAAGTTCCATGCTAGCGCGTGCTGGCCCATGCTCATAGTGACGAGCCAAGCCGGCTTCAACACGCTTGCAGCATGGCCTCGATCTGGTGTGCGGCGCCAAGCAGCGTCAGGTCCTGCCCGCGCCTCGCGATGATTTGCAGGCCGAATGGAAGTCCGCGCGGATCCGTTCCGCACGGGATCGAGATCGCCGGCAGGCGGGCATGATTGACAAAAGGAGTAAACACCGCGTGCCCCCGTGGGCTCGCGGGTTTTCCGCCGATCATGTCGGGACCAAGCTGCGTCAGTGACCAAGCGACGCAGGGGACAGTTGGGGTCAGCAGCAGGTCCACGTCGGTGAGGAAGGCCGCGAAAGCATTGGCGATCGCGGCGCTCGCGACCAGAGCTCCAGCAACCTCGGCACCCGACCAGGAAAGGCCGCGTTCGATCTGCTTGGCGACATCAGGATCAAAGATGGCCGGGTCCTTGCGGAACGCGTCCCCATAGAGCGCAGCGAGACCGGCATGTTGGAGTGGCATGATGGCGTCTTCGGTCGCGCCCGTCGGCCAGACGGGATCGCGTCGAGTGATGCGCAAGCCTGCCGCGGAGAGGCGGTCGACAGTGGAGGCGAGGGCATTCTCGACGATGTCGTCGACCGCGACGTCTAAGCCAAGTCGCGGTGAGAATGCCATGCGCACGCCGCCTATGTCTTCCGCCTGCCGTGCAACGAGGGCGGAATCCGGGTCGCGCGGATCGGCGCCGGCCATGGACTCGAACGCCAATGCGATATCGGCCACATCAGATGCGATCGGTGCAATGACGGAAAGACCGAAGAACGGCTCGGCGAAACCGGGCCCATATGGAATCGCGCCGTAGGACGGCTTGAAGCCGGCGACGCCGACATGGGCCGGCGGCCTGCGGCTGGAGCCGCCGGCATCGGTACCGATCGCGAGCGGCACGAGGCCGGCTGCGACCGCAGCGGCGGGACCGCCGGACGAGCCGCCCGGTGTCAACGCGGGATCGAGCGGATGGGGCGTGGGTCCGTAGAGCTGTGAGGTCGTGACGCCCTTGCAGGCGAATTCCGACGTCGCGCCGATGCCGACGATGACAGCACCGGCCTTGCGCAGTCGCTCGATCGCAACCGCATCTTGCGGCGCGACGAAATCGGCGAACAGGCGCGAGCCCTGCGTCACGCGCCAGCCACTGGCCCAGATGTTGTCCTTGACGACGATGGGCACGCCGGCGAGCGACATCGTCTCGCCGGCGCGCAGGCGATCGTCGACCCTCGCAGCATCGGCAAGCGTCCGCGCGGGATCGATCGTCACCACCGCGTTGAGCGCCTTGGCGGCCTCGATGCGCGCGAGCGCGGCTTCGGCGGTCTCGACGGCGCTCGTCCGCCCGGCCGTGACGTCGGCGGCGATCCCGCGCGCGCTATTGACTGGTTTTGTCATGGCCTCCCCAGATCAACGCCAATGTGCCGCAGAGCACAAGGCAGGCCAAGGTAACGAACGCCGCGCCAAGACTGACCGTGGCGTCCAGCATTGAGATCAGTGCCGGCGCGGCCAGCAGGCCCGCATAGGATGCGGTCAGCACCGCGCCCGTGGTCTCGCCGATCCGGTCCTGTGGCGCAAGGTGGGCGATCTCGGCGATGAAGACGCCGTTCCAGCCCGACGCCGTCAGGCCGAGCAGCGCGGCCATCGCGAACTGGCCGGTGCGGCCGAGCGATGCGCCATCAAGGCCGAGCAGCGCGGCGCAGAACGCCATGCCGAGGCCGATGACGATCAGAACCACACGTGAAGCGTTGAGGCGCATGGCGACATAGCCCCAGCCGAGCCGGCCGACCAGGCCGCCGGTCTGCGCGCAGGCGAGCGCCATCCCGGCCTCGATATGACTGAGGCCGAGCTCGCGGGTGCCGAGCGTGACGAAGACGGTGTTGAGCGACACCTGCATCGCGCTGAACGGCATCGAGGCCAGCGCCAGCATCGCGATGCGCCGGTCCGCGGTGACGAGGCCCAGCCGTGCACGGAGACTGAGTTCCGGAGGAGGGGTTGCCTTGCCGGCATAGGCCGGCCGCAGCCGCTCGAACATCAGGATCGCCAACAGCGCACAGGTGCCCACCGCCGCATAGCACCAGGCGGGTCCGAGCGAGATGGCGATGGCGGGCAGAACCAGCGAGCCGCAGACGGCGCCGATCTGGTTGCCGGTCTGGCGGACCGAGAACACGAAGGCGCGCTGTTCGACCGTCACGAGCCGCGCCAGCAGCGCCGCGCTCGCCGGCGTCTCCGGCCCGAATGCAAGGCCGAGGCAGAGGCCGGCGGCAAGCAGTGCGGCCGTCGAGCCGAGCGAGGCCAGCGCCATGCTGAGGACGATCGCCGCCGCGCAGAGGCTGGCGATCCGGAGCGAGCCCAGGCGCGCGATGAAACCGCCGCCCCAGAACGAGGCGGGGATGCCGACGGCGAACACCGCGCAGGAGAACATTGAGAGCTGCCACACCTCGATCTGGGCGCGCGGCGCGACCACGCCCGGCGCGAACAGCGCGAGCGCCACCAGCGCCTGGAGCGAGGTCATCGCCCCCAGAGCCGGCGGCAGTGCGGGCGCTGGCCGAACGGCATTGTTTCCGTCTACCATGCAGCTGCACTCACGGGAGGAACATGGTGGCAGGCGGTATTTCCATTCACGCAGTCGACGTGGCGACCGGCCGGCCGGCGCAGGGCCTGCGCGTCGAGATCTGGCGGATCGATCCGGATTCGCTGTGCATCGCCGACGGACGGCTCGGCGCAAACGGCGTGCTCGATCATTCCGTCGCGCAAGGTGCAGGCGTGACGGCCGGTGAGTATGAGGTCCTGTTTCATCTCGGCGAATTCTTCGGCGACAGCGACGGCTTCCTGACCGTGGCGCCGTTCCGCTTCCGTATCAAGAACGTCCATGAACATTTTCATCTGCCGCTGAAATTCACGCGCTGGGGCTATTCGCTGTTTCGTGGGGCCTGATCAGTTGGTCAGTCGCCGCGACAGGCCGGTGATGCGCTCCATGACGGCGACCAGTGCGACGGTGGCGATGATCAGCACGCCCGACAGCGCGGCGATGGTGACATCGAGCTTGCCCTCGAGATCCTGCCACATCCGGATCGGCAGCATATCGGTTGCGGCATCGCGCAGGAACAGCGAGACCGGCACATTGTCGAACGACGACATGAAGGCGATGAAGGCGCCCGCGATGACGCCCGGCCGGATCAGCGGCAACACGATCCGCCGGAACGTGTAGAGGCGGCTCGCGCCCAGCACCGCCGAGCTTTCGAGCAGGGTCGGCTCCAACTGGGCAAGCGCGGCGACCGTGTTGCGCACGACGTAGGGCACGCAGACCACAGTGTGGCCGATCACCAGCGTCAGCGGCGACACCGGCAGGCCGACCAGTGAGAACAGCATCAAGGCCGCAAGGCCGAAGGCGAGTGCAGGGAGCACGAGCGGCGACATGAAGAGGGAATCCAGCAGCCGCGCCGACAGCGCCCGCGACCGCGAGATCGCGAGCGCAGCGGCAACGCCGAGCACGACGGAGAGGCCCGTCGCCCACGACGCGACGATCAAGCTGTTCTTGGCCGCGAAGTGCAGCTGCCACGCATTCCCGAGCTCGGCGTACCAGCGCAGCGAATAGCCCGGCGGCGGAAAGCGTAGCGAGAAGCCGCTGGTGAAGGAGACGATCAGGACCACGAGCGAGGGCGCGATGATCAGGATCAGCGCGATGATCGCGATCACGGTCATGACCAGCTCGAAGCTGAACGCCTCCAGGGTGCGCTTGCGTCCACTCATCACACGCCTCCATAGCCGCGCGACATGCGGCCGAGCGTGGTGAAGACCGAGACGACCGCGAGCACGGCCAGCAGGAAGATGATCGAGATCGCGGCCGCAAACGGCCAGTTCTGCAGCGTCGAAGCCTGCTGATAGAGATACATCGGCATGAACAGCATCTGCCCACCCCCGACCAGCGACTGGGTGATGAAAGCCGTGATCGCGGCGGCATAAGTCAACGTGCATCCGGCGATCACGCCGGGCAGCGACAGCGGCAGCACGATTTTGAAGAAGGTGCGCCAGCTTCCGGCGCCGAGCGAGCAGGATGCATCGTCGAGATTGGGGTCGATCCGGCCGAGCGCGGTGATCAGCGGCAGCGTCATCAGCGGCATCTGCACCTGCGCCAGTGCGATCACGACGCCGAACTGGGTGTAGAGCAGTTTGAGGGGCGTATCGATGATCCCAAGGGATTGCAGCGTCGCGTTGATGATGCCCTGCCGCCCCAGGATGACGATCCAGGCGAAGGTGCGCACCACCACGCTGGTCAGAAGCGGAAGCAGCACGATCAGGATGATGATGGTCTGAAGCTTGGGCCCGACCCGCTGATAGAGCCAGGCGATGGGAAAGCCGAGCACGAGACAGACGGCCGTCACCTCAGCGCCCAGCAGCAGCGTCGAGCCGAGCACGCTGAGGCTGAAGGGGTCGGTGAGGAAGTGCAGGTACTGGCCGAGCCCCCAATGCAGCCCGGCCGTGTCGTTGTGCAGGGAGAGCCAGAACAGTTGCAGCAGCGGTGCGACGAAGAACAGCAGGAAGAACAGCGCCAGCGGCGCTGCCAATCCCATGCCGTAGGAGGTGACGTCCCGCGATGCCGGTGCTGCGCCCATCGTTCAGATCTTGATCTCGCGGTTGAAGCGCTCGATCCAGGCCGAGCGTTGCTCGTTGATCTTCTTCCAGTCCTGGAACACGAACTTCTTCTTCAGCTCGGCGGTGTCCTTGGCCAGCACGCGCGCGATCTCGCCGCCCATCGTCACTTTGGAGTTGGTCGGCACGATCAGATAAGGCGGGTTCATCAGCGTGGTCTGCACCTCCGGCGTCAGCGCCGCCTCGATCAGCTTGAAGGCAAGCTCGCGGTTCGGCGAGTTCTTGACGATGTGGATCGTGGTTTTGAAGGCGATGGCGCCTTCCTTCGGCGCCACGAACTCGACCGGCACGCCGCGGGCTTTCAGGATCTGGATGGCGTTGAAATTGCCGGGCGAGATGTCGATCTGGCCCTGCTGGAACAGGGTGGCGAGCGCGCCGGGATTGGCTGCCACCGCGGCGAGATTGGGCTTCAGCTCCTCCAGCGCCTTGAAGCCGGGATCGACATTGGCTTCCGAGCCGCCGCGCATCTTGGCGATCTCGACCAGCCAGCCGGTGCCGAGCGTCGAGTTGAGGTTGGTGATGCCGACGCGGCCCTTGAACTCGGGCTTCCAGAGATCGGCCCATGAGGTCGGCGGCGTCTTGACGGCTTCCGGATTGTAGGTGAGGCCGACAACCTGGAAGAAGGGGACGGGGCCCGTCGGCTCCTGCGCCTCGGCGATCAGGTCCTTGTAATAGGCGCTCTTGTCGACCGGATAGGACTCGACCAGATCCTGGCCGATGGCGACGAGGGCAGGACCCGGATCGTGCAGCATGACGTCGATCGGCGGATTGGCCTTGGCGGCGTTAACCTTCGCGATCTGGTCGACCGAGAGCATGGGATCGAGCACCATCGCGGCATCGGCGTTGGCCTTGCGGAAGGCCGGCACGAGCACGGCCTTGTGCGCTTCCTCCCAGCTTCCGGTGAAGGTCGCAAACACCAGCGGGCGGGCCTGGGCGAAGCTCAGTCCGGGAAACGCCTTCATGGCCCCGAGCGTGAGGGCGGTCGTCATCAGGCTGCGGCGATTGAGGATCATGTCGAACTCCGTGTGGACTGGATCAAAAGCGTTTTGGACTGGACCTAAAGCGATGCAGGAAAGGCGTTGGCGAGCGATGGGGCGAGCGGTGCGAGGCGCACGGCGGCGCCGCTCTCCAATGCGCGCGTCTCGCCGATGCGCGCCTGGGAGATCTTGACGCCGGAGCCGTCGGCCGTCGTGACCTCGTGAACGACGGTGGCGCCCAGCGGCAGCGACATGCCGACCACGCCGGCAAAACCGGTCTCGTCGCCGACGAATTGCAGATGCTCGGGTCGGATGCACACGGTGACGCGGCCGCCTTCGGTGAGGGCGCCGGCCGCGGGGCGCGCGATGATCTCCGCGCCGGCATCGAGGCGTATCTTTGCAGCGGTGCGGTCCGTCGAGACCACAATTCCTGGCATGCGGTTGGTCGAGCCGACAAAAGTGTTCACGAACAGCGTCTGCGGCCGGTCGTAGACGTCGGACGGCGAGCCGAATTGCTCGAGCTTGCCGTGGCTCAGCACGGCGACGCGATCGGCCATCGACAGCGCCTCTTCCTGATCGTGCGTCACGATCAGCGTGGTGATGCCGGAGACGCGCTGCAGCCGCTTGACCTCGATCTGCATGTCGAGGCGCAGATTCTTGTCGAGCGCCGCAAAGGGCTCATCCAGCAGCAGGATCGACGGCTTGATCGCGAGCGCGCGGGCGAGCGCGACGCGCTGCTGCTGGCCGCCGGAGAGCTGCCGAGGCAGCCGCTCGTCCATCGCGGGCAATTGCACCAGCTCCAACAGGCGCTGCGCCTCGCGCTGGCGCGTCGCCTTGTCGATGCCGCGGGCGGCGAGGCCGTAGGCGACGTTCTCGCTGATCGAAAGATGCGGGAACAACGCGTAGTTCTGGAACACGATGCCGACGGCGCGGCGGTTCGGCGGCAGCGCATCGACGATGTCATCGCCGATGATGATGCGCCCCTGGCTCTGCGCGATGAAGCCGGCGATGATCCGCAATAGGGTGGTCTTGCCGCAGCCGGACGGGCCGAGCAGGGCGATGATCTCGCCGCCCTTGATGTCGAGATTGATGTTCTCGACCGCGAGCGCGCCACTCGGATAGCGGTGGGTGACCGCATCGACGACGAGCGAACGGCCGCCTTGCGCTTCAGCCATGATGTTGCCTCCCGTTGCCCGAAGGGAGAAAGCAAGTCTCGTGCCCGCGGCGCTCGCCTTTCGCAGCGCACTCGGGCATTGTGGTGCGATGACATCGATATGCGACCTCAGTGCCACAGCCCTCGCGCGCGCCATTGCCGGCGGTGAGCTGTCCTCGCGCGACGTCGTCGAGGCGCATCTGGCGCGGATCGTGGATCAGGATGCGCAATTGGCGGCATTCGTCACCGTCGATGCGGACGGCGCTCGCCGTGCCGCGCAAATCTGCGATGCCGCGTCCGCGCCAATCGGCCCGCTGCATGGCGTGCCGATCGCGATCAAGGATCTCACCGACACTGCGGGACTTGCAACGACTTATGGATCCGTGCTGTTCCGCGATCACGTGCCGGCCGAGGACGATCTCGTGGTGGGGCGGCTGCGTCGCGCCGGCGCCATCATTCTGGGCAAGAGCAACACGCCGGAGTTTGGCTTTGGCGCGGTCTGCACCAATAAATTGCGAGGACCGACGCGCAATCCCTTCGATCTCGCGCTGACCTCCGGCGGATCGTCCGGCGGCTCTGCCGTCGGGGTCGCTGCCGGCATGGTGCCGCTGGCGCACGGCACCGATTTCGGTGGCTCCGTGCGGACGCCCGCAAGCTTCTGCGAAGTCGCCTCGATCCGTCCGACGCCCGGCCGCATCCCGTCGCCGCGCCGCCCGCTCGGCTGGGATATGCTGGCGACCCACGGTTTTCTTGCCCGCGGCGTCGATGACCTCGCGCTCGCCCTGTCGGTCTGTGCTGGTGACGACGCGAAGGATCCGCTCTCGACCGGCGTTTACAATGACGATCGGCCGCTCGCAGGACGCCCCCGGATCGCCGTCACGCCCGATTTTGGCGTTGCGCCGGTTTCGCGCGACGTTCGTGCGCGTTTTGCTGCCGCCTGCGACGCCCTCGCCGGCGTTGCCGATCTGCTGCCGTTTTCGCCTAATTGCAGCGGCGCGATAGAGACCTTCCGCACGCTCCGCGCCGCACACATCGCCAACAGCTATGGCGAGCTGCTGCGGACGCGCCGCACCGAGCTCACACCTACCGTGATCTGGAACATCGAGGCGGGCGCAGAGCTTTCCGCCGAAGATTATCTCAACGCCGAGCGCCGCCGCACCGCGATCTACCGCAGCTTTCGCGCGCTGTTCGCGCGTGCCGATTTCCTGATCGCGCCCGCAGCCTCGGTCTTCCCCTGGCCGAACGAGATCAGTGATGTCACCGCGATCGACGGCGTAGCGCTGGAGACGCCGATCGACTATCTCGCCGTCACCTTCATGGTGTCGCTGGTCGGCTTTCCGGTCCTGACCTTGCCGGTGCGGCGAGGGGAGAATGAGCTGCCCT
Source organism: Bradyrhizobium sp. CIR48 (assembly GCF_014198315.1). NCBI lineage: Bacteria > Pseudomonadati > Pseudomonadota > Alphaproteobacteria > Hyphomicrobiales > Nitrobacteraceae > Bradyrhizobium > Bradyrhizobium sp. CIR48. Next base: position 100,181 of record NZ_JACIHG010000020.1, on the reverse strand, counting down.
TCGGCATCCAAATCATCGCGCCGCCGGGCTGCGAATCCCGCCTGTTTGCTTTCGGCCGTAGCACCGAGAACGAATTGGGGTTTTCGCATCGCCGGCCGAAGCTCCCCTAGCTGTCGCGATGCTCGAGCCGGGCGGCGAGCGCCCCGGGAAGGCCGATGGTGGGCTTTGCTGCGGGCCGGCGGTACGTGCCCGCGCTCGCCTTGCGCAGGCGTAGCGCATGAAGCGCTTCGGCTTGCTTCACCGAGGCGATCACCTGATCGACGACGGGGACGGGAATTCGGTCCGCAACGCGCTCGGCAAGGCCGGAGAGGGGCGCGCCGGCAAAAATCAGCACATCGGCCTCGTCATCGACGATCGCGCGCTGGGCGAGGTCGACGAGCAGATCCTCCTTTTCGGTGCCGACCTCCGAAATCGCCTTGAACGGCGTATCGAGCATGCGAATGCCGGCGCAGCGTTCCCACAGCCCGTGGGCGCGGACGCATTCCTCGTACCAGGGGCCCAGCGCCTGCGCGAAGGTGACGATCGCGAAGCGGCGCCCGGCCATACAGGCCGTCAGCATCGCCGCTTCCGCCATGCCGACCACGGGAATGTCGAATGTCTCGCGTGCGGCGAACAGGCCGGGGTCGCCGAAGGCAGCGATGATCGCGGCATCCACCTTCATGTGCTGCTCGGCCAGCATCTCCAACGCAATGGCGCCGCCGATCTGCGCCTCGGTGCGCGTGGCGATATAGGGCACGCCGCGGGTCGCGGTGCAGGGGACCAGCTGAGTGCCGGGCGCCGCCGCGCGCTGTCCGACATCGGTCATTAATTGTGTGACCGCGGTGCTGGTGTTGGGGTTGAGCAGCAGCAGCTTCATGGTCATGCTGCCGTCAGCCTGGGTTTGGGGGCGAGAGTCTCGAGCAAAGCGGTGCCGGTCTGGCGGACGTGGGCGCCGAGCAGGCGTCCCGCGGCTTCACTGTCTCGCGCCTCGAGGGCGGCGAGGATGCCGGCGTGCTCATCCACCGAATTGCTCCAGCGCTTGTCGGCGCCCAGCGCCAGATAGCGCGCGCGTTCGGCGCGGGAGATCAGCGTCTCGTGCGCCTCGCGGAGCGGCGTGTTGCGCGCCATGCGGACGATGGTGTTGTGGATCTCGCCGTTGATGGCGAAGTAATCGTCGAGCTTGCCGTTGCGATGATGACCCTCCATGCGGGTCTGCAGCGTCCGCAGGCGGGCGAGGTCGCGTTCGGTCGCGCGCTCCGCCGCCAGCTCGGCGGCCAGCCGCTCGATGCCGGCGAGCGCTTCGAACAACTCCGAGATGCCGTCAACCGCGATGTCGGCGATGCGCGGGCTGCGGTTGGGACGAAGCTCGATCAATCCCTCCGCCGCCAGCACCTTCATCGCCTCGCGCAGCGGCGTGCGCGATACGCCCAGCTCCTTTGACAACCTGGTCTCCTGGGTCTGCGATCCCGGCGCCAGCTCGCCGCGAATGATCATCGTCCGCATCCGCGCGGCGGCGCGCTCGTGCAAGCCCATCCTCTTGAGCTTGGGCGACTTTCGCCCCTTCGGGATTTCCGACTTCTGCTGCACGCGCGCCTCATTGCTACAGTTCATCCTAGCCGTTTCCGGCTCCTTGGCTTGCCCAAAATACCGACGCATGTAGCTGAAAACAATGGCATAGCGCGCAAATTGTATGCAGCATGCAGAATCCCCGTTGCGCTGCGGCGAAGGCCGACCGATGATCTCGCGAAACGCGCGAGATCTCGCGCCTTCGAAACGGAGTTTGCGATGCGGACGAGTTTGCGACTGGGCCTTGTGATGATGGCGGCGATGTTCGGGGCTGGCGATTTTGCCTCCGCGCAAGCCCCGAAGATCAAGCTCGGCTACGCCAAATGTGCGCACTGCCTGCCGATGTCGCTGATCCCGGGCATGGCGAAAGGCGTCGAGATCGAGGCTACCGGCTTCAACTCGGGCAATGACGTGCTCACGGCCCTGGTGTCGAAGAGCATCGACGTCGCGCAGGTCACCTATCTCCACTACATCACCGCGCTTGACAAAGGTTTTGACGTTGTCGCCGTATCAGGCCAGATCAACGGCGGCTCGGAGTGTCTCTCCTCCGCGAAGCTGAACCTTCCCCCTGAGGACTGGACCACGTTCAAGGCGACCGCTCTGAAGGCGAAGAGCGACGGTCAGCCGCTGAAGGTCGCGGCGTCGCGCGGCAATGCGCAGGACATCCACATGCGGGGCGCATTCCTCAAGCAGGGCCTCGATCCCAACAAGGACGTCCAGTTCATCAACATCCCCAATCCGTCCGACCATCTCGCGGCCCTGCAGCGCGGTGAGGTCGACATGATCTGCTCGGTCGAGCCGTTCGCCTCGCAGATCCGGCTTGCGGGCGCCGGCAAGCATTTTGTGCTGCCCTATGACCAGGCCGCCGGCAATCTCACCAATCTCATCGTTACCCGCTCCGACGTGATCGCCAGCCAACGCGCCGGTGTGCAGGGCGTCGTCAGCGCCGTGGTCGAGCTCGACAACAAGTTGATTGCCGACAAGGCGCCGTGGATCGAGGTCATCAACAAGCTCACCGGTCTTGACAAGAATGTGGCGACGGAAGCGCTGAAGAACGCGTCGCCCGATCCGGCGATCCATCGGTCGCAGACGCTCGCGATCGCCGCGATGATGCGCGACCTCAAATACATCTCGAAGGACGTCTCCGCGGAAGCGGAGAAGAACATGGACTACTCGTTCCTGGCGCATGCCACCGGAAAGGCCAAGAATGACCTCGGTTATTGACGTCTCGCCCGCAAGGACGGCCTTTCGGCTGACGCGGGCGTTCCAGGGGCTCGAACGCCTCGTCGTGCCCGCGTTGCTGATCGCGGGCTGGGAGGCCTTTGCCCGCAGTGGCGTGCTGCCGCCCGCGCTGCTGCCGGCGCCGAGCGCGGTGCTGCATGCGCTCGGCGACTGGGTGTTCGGCTTCGACGAGACCACGCAGACCTATTCCGGGCACTGGCTGCGCGACGCGCTCGCCAGCGCGCTTCGCGTGTTCGGCGGCTTTGCGCTGGCGAGCCTCCTCGGCATCCTCGCCGGGGTCGCGATCGGCTGGTCGCGCCTGTTCGAGAAGACGCTGGAGCCGACCCTGCAGATGCTGCGCCCGATCCCGCCGGTGTCCTGGATTCCGCTCGCCATCATCTGGTTCGGCATCGCCGACAAGCCGGCGATCTTCCTCGTTTTCCTCGGTGCCTTCTTCCCCGTGCTAATGAACGCAATCCACGGCGTGAAGACCGTGGACCACAATCTCGTCCGTGCTGGTGCGATGATGGGCGCGAACGGGCGGCAGATGCTGACCGACATCGTGCTGCCGGCGGCGCTGCCCTCGATCTTCGCAGGCCCTGCGCATCGCGGTCGGATCGGCCTGGATGCTGACGGTCACGGCCGAGATGGTCGCGGTGAAGAGCGGCCTCGGTTACGTCTTGTGGGACTCCTATTACTTTCTGCGCTACGACATCGTGCTCGCGGCGATGATCTCGATCGGGCTGCTCGGCTATCTCTCCGACCTCGGCCTCAAGGCGATCATGGCGCGCACGCTGCGCTGGCAGCAGACGACCACCGTGCAGGGCAGGGCGGGCTGATGGCGGCAATCGAGCTTCGCAACATCGTCAAGGTGTTCTCCGACAAGCGGCGCGGCCGCGACCTGCTGACGTTGGACAACATCAATCTCGACATCGAGGCCAACGATTTCGTCTGCCTGCTCGGCCCCTCCGGCTGCGGCAAGTCGACACTCCTGAACATCATCGCCGGCTTCGAGCAGGCGACCTCCGGCCGCACGCTGGTCGACGGCAAGCAGGTGGAGCGGCCCGGCTCGGACCGCGGCGTGGTGTTCCAGCAGCCGACCCTGATGCCGTGGCTGACCGCGATCGACAACATCGCCTTCCACCTCAAGCTCAAGGGCGTTGCCAAGGCCCAACGGCACGACCGCGCCATGGAATTCATCGATCTCGTCGGCCTGCGAGGCTTCGAGCACCATCATCCCTCTGAAATGTCCGGCGGCATGAACCAGCGCGTCGGCATCGCACGCGCGCTGCTCATGAACCCCAGCGTCATCCTGATGGACGAGCCGTTTGCGGCGCTGGACGCCCAGACCAAGCTCGAAATGCAGGAAGAGCTGGTCGCGATCTGGCAGAAACGGCGCTGCACCATCGTGTTCGTTACCCACAGCGTCGACGAGGCGCTGGTGCTCGGCAACAAGATCGTGGTGATGACCAGGCGGCCCGGCCGGATCCGCGAGGCCGTCAATTTCGACCTGCCGCGCCCGCGCGACATCACGAGCCCCGAATTCAACGATGCAAAGCGCCACGTCCTGTCCCTGATCCGGGAGGAGTCGACGCGCCTTGCGCAGGCGTCGTAGGGTAGCGCCATGCGCAAGCGTCTCGGCATGATCACGCCGTCCTCCAACTCGGTGCTGGAGCCTGTCACCAGTGCGATGCTGGCCGGCGTCCCTGGCGTCACGGCGCACTTCTCGCGTTTCCGCGTCACCGAGATCGCGCTCGACGCAACGGCGCTCAGCCAATTTGACGCGTCCGCGATGCTTCCCGCCGCGGACTTGCTGGCCGATGCCAAGGTCGATGCGATTGCCTGGAACGGCACCTCGGCGAGCTGGCTCGGAATCGGGCGAGATCGAAGCCTTTGTGAAGCGATCACGGCGCGCACAAGTGTGCCGGCAACGACGTCGACGCTGGCCTGCATCGAGGCCACCCGCGCGCTCGGCGCCAAACGCATTGGCCTCGTCTCGCCATATACCGACGACGTGCAGCGGCGAATCGGCGATGTCTGGGCCGAGGCGGGCGTTGCCCCGCACGCAGAGCGCCACCTCCGCTTGCGCGACAACTTTTCCTTCGGCGAGGTCGCGCCGGCGACGATCGCGGACATGATCCGCGCCGTGGCTAGTGAGGGTGCCGACGCTATCGTCATCCTATGCACCAATCTCGACGGTGCAGCCCTGGCAACCGCGCTGGAGCGGGAGCTGGACATCGCCGTGCTCGATTCGGTCGCGGTCACGCTATGGCGGACGCTCTGCCTCGCCGGCGGCGACCTCTCGGCTCTTGCGCAGTGGGGGCGGATCTTCCAGACAATGCCAGTCATCAAGTGATGGAGACATCAGTGACGCAGCTCGATCTCGCCATTCGCGGCGGCACTATCGTGACGGCCAGCGACGAGTTTCGCGCCGATATCGGAATTCGCGCCGGCCGCATCGTCAGCATCTCCGACCGCATCGAGGGCGCGGCGCGCGAGATCGATGCGAGCGGATTGCTCGCGCTGCCGGGCGGCATCGACAGCCACGTCCACATCTCGCAAGCCTCGGGCCCCGACGTGGTGATGGCCGACGATTTTGCCTCGGCGACACGCGCGGCAGCGGCCGGCGGCAACACCATGGTGCTGCCCTTCGCGCTGCAGGAGAAGGGGACCTCGCTGCGCACCTGCGTCGAGAACTATCGCAAGCTTGCCGAAGGCGAGTGCTACGTGGACACCGCCTTCCATCTCATCATCTCTGATCCGACCGCGGTCGTGCTCGGGCAGGAGCTGCCGGCCCTGGTCAAGGACGGCTACACCTCCTTCAAGGTGTTCATGACCTATGACGACCTCGTGCTCAGCGACAAGCAGCTGCTCGAGGTATTCGAGGTTGCGCGCCGCGAGGAGGCGCTGGTGATGGTTCATTGCGAGGGCTATGACGCCATTCGCTTCCTCACCAGCAAGCTCGAGCGCGAGGGCCACATTGCACCCTACTATCACAGCACTTCGCGGCCCCAGGCGGTCGAGCGCGAGGCGACACATCGCGCCATCAGCCATGCCGAGGTGATCGGCGTTCCCATCATGATCGTGCACGTCTCCGGGCGCGAGGCGATGGAGCAGGTGCGCTGGGCCCAGCAGCGCGGACTGCCGGTTCATGCCGAGACCTGCCCGCAATACATCACGCTCACGGCCGACGACATGAAGGGCCTGAACATGGACATCACGGGCGCGAAGTATGTCTGCTCGCCGCCGCCGCGCAATGCCGAGAGCCAGCAGGCGATCTGGGAAGGCATCACGACCGGCGTGTTCCAGACCTTCTCGTCCGATCATTGCCCGTTCCGCTACGATGATCCCAAGGGTAAGCTGACGCCGAACGCCCGCACCTCGTTCCGCTGGGTGCCGAACGGTATTCCTGGCGTCGAGACGCGGCTGCCGATCCTGTTCTCCGAAGGCGTCTCGAAGGGCCGCATCACCCTGCAAAGGTTCGTCGAGCTGACGGCGACCAACCACGCGAGGATCTACGGTCTCTATCCGCGCAAGGGCTCGATCGGCGTCGGCTTCGATGCCGATATCGTGCTGTGGGACCCCAAGCTGAAGAGGAAGATTCAGCAGGCCGATCTTCACCACGGCGCAGACTATACACCCTGGGAAGGCTTTGACGTCACCGGTTGGCCCGTCACCACCATTGCCCGCGGCCGGGTCGTGTACGACCAGGGCAAGATCGTCGGCGACAAGGGCGCCGGCGAGGTGCTGAGCCGTGGCAAGTCGAGCCTGATCTGATCAGGCGCAGCCTGTCGTGCCGTGTCTGTCGTACGGCGGATCATACGGAACGGGATCGAGCGGCCGAACTGTCGAAAGAGCATGCTCAACCGTGATTGCGCCGATGCGGCCCTGGATGGCACCCTTGTCCAATTTGGGTCGGCTATTCACCGTCTGTTGAAGCGCCGGATCAGCTGTGTCCAGCTCGGACCGATCTGCCTGGCCCTATGCCATGCGGGATCATTGTCGCTTTCTCTTGTCCGGACCACTTTGTTGTTGCAGTTGCACGAGACGCCCATTCAGGCGAATGATATGTGCGCGCCACGCAAATTGCTGGTTCGAGTGCGCGAGGACATCTCCATGCTGCCGGTTCGATGAAAGAATAACCAATTGAATTCGCAAGCCTATCTCTTTTCCGTGGCGCCCATGATGGATTGGAGCGAGAGTTCAAATTTTTCAATTGGTTAGATGGCTGCGTGTGCGCGGCGTGCACCGGGAGATCAAGAAAAATCTCACCACGGCCAACGTAAGCTGGCTTGTTGCGCATGCGCATGATCTGAATTTACGAGGCCAGGAGGCGGGCGATTGCTTACGGCAGTCTCGGCTGTTCGAGGCGGGATAGTCGAAAATCGTGGGTTTGACTCCCACTTTCTCCGCCAATTGCGCGATTGTGTGCGCCAAACTACGATTTCGTGCGCTTGGGGCCGCTTCGCGAGCGACTCGTCCCTCTGCTGGTCGCCCTAGCCACGGCCCGTCTCTGTAGGGTCGCGATCGGCCGTTGGCACCAGTCCCCACGGAGCTTCGCTTCATAGCTTCAGCTCAACGCGTGACCAGCTAGCCCGTACACCCACGGCTCATTTTCCTTTCGGTTCAGGAATCGCCGGCCCTTAGACATCGTCGTGACGGTGTCGGTCATCCCGAGGCGGCTCTGTTGAAGGAAGTCGGCAAACAGACCCGTCTGCTCCCGCGTATCGACGCGGACGAATTGTCTCGCGAGATCCCTGAGATGCACGGCCGTGAGATGGATCGCGTCACAATCATTGCTGGCGATGATCGGGCCGATCACATGACCGCGCCCGAATTCGCGCTTCATGGAATAACCGACGGTCTCTCCGCCGCGGCGCAGGACGGAGATTGACGCACCTTCAGAAAGCAACGCGAGCAGCTTCTGCCGGTTAGTTCCGAACGCGCGTTCGTCCAGTGCCGCGATCTCTCCGATGTTAGCCGTGGACAGCGAGCTCAACTCACCGGCCAGACCCGGCACCGGCGGGGGTGGTGAGACGATCTCTCCTTGCCACAGATGCACGGTGGCTTCCTTCGTGAACCCCAGCGACAGATACAGATGATAGGCGACATGGGTTGAATTGAGGGTCAAATTCCGGTCGCCACACCGCTCGAAAACCTGCTCCATGAGCCAGCGGCCAGTACCTTGTGCCTGGGTTCGGGGCGATGTGATCACCAGGCCAATCGTCGCGAATTCCTGGCTATAAGGGAACCACATCGCGCTGCCGAAAACGCGGCCTATGCCGTCAACGGCGACGATGCCGTGGCCGGCGCGGCGTAGGAAATCCCAATCCTTGGGGCGATGCGGCCAGCCGACACCGATCGAAAGCGCGTGGAGCAGCTTCACATCAACGTCGTTTATGTCCTTGGCCACCAGTTCAAAGGACTTCACGCGTACCGTTCGTCCCATTCAGCTCATCCATTCCTTTGCGGGCTCAAAGGCCGCGGCCTATCCCCCGCCGACCTTCTGCTGCGTGCCGCACAAGCCCTCTTTTGCAGCAGCATAGCGCGGAAGGCCAGCAGGTTTCGCCTGTTTGGCGGGCGGTACTCGGAATGTTTCGCCGCCAGTGGAGCTCGATTCAGCAGGGAAAGCTACTGGTTGCGGCCTATCGATATCCGGCAACAGCAGGCAGGGTGACCCCAGTGAACGTTGAAGGCTTCGTAGGGCTCGCCGCCTTTCCAGCCCTCGGTGGCCGGCCAGTCCGGTCTCAACGCGCCGCATCCCGGGCGAGGACCTGAGAGGACCACGTCGATGGCGTTCCTTTTCAATTCCGATGCTGCTCGGGCGGCTATATTCCGGCAGGCCTTTGCGCGCGAGCTCCCTGATCTCGAATTCTATCATTCCAGCGAATGCTTCGAGCCGGAAAAGGTACGGTACCTGATAACCTGGAACGCGCCCGACGATCTCTCGCGTTTTCGAAATCTGGAAATGCTCTTTTCCACCGGTGCGGGGGTCGATCAATTCAAGCCGGAGACCCTACCTGGCCACGTCAAGCTCGTGCGCATGATCGAGGATGGCATCATACGCATGATGCAGGAGTACGTCGTGCTTGGGGTGCTGACACTCCATCGCGAGATGCTTGCCTATCGGGAGCAGCAGGGAAGAGGCCTATGGCAGGCTCTTGCAACGCCCCAGGCGGCCGATCGGCGCGTCGGCTTTCTGGGCCTCGGCATGTTGGCGCAAGCTGCGATTGATCGCCTCAAGCCGTTTCGATTTCCGCTTGCCGCGTGGAGCCGCAGCAACAAGACGATCGAGGGTGTCACCTGCTTCCACGGCGAAGATCAGCTTGGCAGCTTCCTGAAAGGTGCGGACATTCTCGTCTGTCTTCTGCCCTTGACGGAGCAAACAAGCGGCATCCTGAGCGCACAGCTGTTCTCTCTCGTGCCGGCGGGAGCAAGACTGCTCCATGTCGGCCGCGGCCCGCAGCTTGACCAGGGTGCACTCATCGAGGCGCTCGACAGCGGGCACCTTGCGGCCGCCATGCTTGACGTCACCGATCCCGAGCCATTGCCAGAGAACCATCCACTCTGGTCCCATCCGAAGGTGATCATCACGCCGCATATCGCGTCCGTGACGCAACCGCATACGGCAGCACAATCCGTCATAGAGAACATCCGGCGCCACCGCGCTGGACGAAATCCGATCGGCCTCGTCGATCGAGCGCTCGGTTACTAACAGGAAAGATGCCATGTCACTTCTGATTGCCATCGACACCAATCCGGATTTTGTACCGAAGAAGGCCGTGCCGGATCCGGAACGTCTCATTTCGGGCAATCCGTCCTTCAAGACCTGGGCGCAGGACGCCTCGAAGGGTGAGAAAGTGCTGACGGGCGTCTGGGAGGCAACCCCCGGCGAGACCCATTCGATCAAGGGCACCACCTTCGAGTTCTGCCACATCATCTCGGGTCTTATCGAAATCGAGGAAAAAGGTGGTGAGACGAAGACTTTCCGCGCCGGCGACAGCTTTGTGATGAAGCCGGGCTTTGTTGGCGTCTGGCGCACGATCGAGACCGTGCGGAAGATCTATGTCTGCCACTATGACTGAGCACGATGCCTGACGGCGGCCTCACTAAACGACGGCCAGAACAATCGACTTTCGAGTGCCCGTCTGACCGGACTCAACGCGGTCAGACGCTTCCTTTTCGATGAAAAATGCGGCGCGCGGTGCTGTATGGCCCAGATGAGACGGCTTGTCTCGCCAATCGCATATCCGGCAGTGTTGGCGGTTTGACCCCGAAGAGTAAGGGAACAAATACATGGTTGCATTGAAAGACAAGGATCTGTTTCGCCAGCAGGCACTGATCGGCGGCCACTGGCGCGACGCGAGTGCGAAGGCGACGGTTGATGTCATCGATCCTGCCAGCCAGCAAGTTCTTGGCACCATCCCCGATATGGGGTGCAAGGAGACCAGGGCTGCCATCCGCGCTGCGGCCGACGCGTTCAAGCATTGGAAGACCAAGGCCCATGCAGAGCGCGCCGCGCTGCTGGAGCGCTGGTATGAGCTGATGCGACACCATGAGCAGGATTTGGCTCTTCTGCTCACGCTGGAGCAGGGCAAGCCACTGGCGGAATCGCTCGGCGAAATCCGCTATGGGGCCTCCTTCGTCAAATGGTTTGCGGAAGAGGCGCGCCGGATCAACGGATCGACGATCCCGTCTCCCACCGTCGATCGCCGCATTCTGGTTTTGAAAGAGCCGGTCGGCGTCTGCGGGATCATCACGCCCTGGAATTTTCCCAACGCGATGATTACACGCAAGGTGGCGCCTGCGCTGGCCGCGGGCTGCACCGTCGTCATCAAGCCCTCTGAATTCACGCCGTTTTCGGGCCTCGCGATCGGTGTGCTGGCGGAGCGGGCAGGAATTCCACCTGGCGTGATCAACATCGTGACGGGTATGCCGGCGGAAATTGGCCAGGAACTGATGGCCAATGAGTCCGTCCGCAAGATCTCGTTCACGGGATCGACCCGCGTCGGCGCGCTGCTGATGAAAGGCGCCGCCGACAACATCAAGCGGCTCAGTCTCGAGCTCGGCGGCAACGCGCCGTTCATCGTCTTCGACGATGCCGATATCGACCGCGCCGTCGAGGGCGCAATTGCGTCGAAGTTCCGCAACGGCGGACAGACCTGCGTCTGCTGCAATCGCATTCTTGTCCAATCGGGTGTCTACGATGCCTTTGCACAGAAGCTCGCCGGCAAGGTCGCGAAAATGAAGGTCGGTGCCGGTACGGAAGATGGGGTCGCAATCGGGCCGATGATCAATGGCGCAGCGATCGAGAAGATCAAGCGGCACGTCATGGACGCTCTGGATAAAGGCGCAAAGATCATCGCTGAGAGTGAGGCGGTGCCGGAGGGCCGGCAATTTGCTCGGCCTCTCGTGCTCGGTGGCGCGACGACCGAGATGCTCCTGGCTTCGGAGGAGACCTTCGGGCCGGTCGCGCCGCTTTTCCGGTTCGAGACGGAGGACGAGGCGATAGCGATCGCAAACGGTACGCCCTTCGGTCTTGCGGCGTATTTCTACACTGAAAACCTGAAGCGTTCCTGGCGTGTTGCCGAAGCGCTGGAGTTCGGCATGGTCGGCCTGAACACCGGCCTGATCTCGACGGAGGTCGCGCCTTTCGGCGGTGTCAAACAGTCGGGCCTGGGACGCGAGGGATCTCAGCTCGGCATAGAAGAATATCTCGAGAGCAAGGCCCTTCATGTCGGCGGCCTGGATTGAGCGTCCATCGGATCTGAAACAAGAAAAGGGGGCGGTTGAACCGCCCCCTTTTCTTTGACCAGCGCAGATCTCTATTGCTGAAGTGCCGCGAGCGATCCCGAAAGAACTGCGCTCAGGCGCTTTTACGAAGAGGCTCCAGGCCGACTGCGGCAGCCAAGCCGCCGATGCCAGAGACCTCGGTGTATTCATAGAAGGGGTTCGCCGGCTCGTGACCGCGGTTCACCCATACCTTGCTCTTGATACCCAGATCGTAGGCGGTCATCAGATCGTAGCGGAACGAGGAGGAGACGTGGGTGATATCTTCCGGGCCGCAGCCCAGCTTGTCGAACATGTATTCGAAGCCTTTCATGTGCGGCTTGTAGGCGCCAGTCTCCTCGGCCGTGATGACCATGTGGAAGGGAGCGCCGAGCTTCTCCACGTTGGACATGATGAGGTTCTTCATGGAGTTCGACAAGATGACCAGCGGGATCTCTTTGGCAACCTTGGCCAGACCCGCTGGGACGTCGGGATGTGGACCCCATGTGTGGATCTCTTCATTGATGCGCTGGGCATCCTCCGGCCGAAATACGATACCGTTGCGCTTGCAAGCGCGCTCAACTGAATTATGCACGACCTCGAAGTACGGCTTCCACGCGCCAAGAACTTCGTCCAGGCGATAGGCGGCGAAATCCTTGATGAAACTAGCCATCGTCGTGGCAGAAAGTTGAGATCCGTAGACTCTCCTTGCCGCGCCGGCCATGTCGAAATTGGTCAGCGTGCCGTAACAGTCGAAGGTGATGTATTTCGGTCTAAACGTTGCCATGGCTCGATCCTTTTCGGTCCTCACGCACCGCGCTCCGGTACGACAGGGATCATAGCGGGCAGACGACCGGATAAAGCACCGCTGTCGCGGTGACCGGGAGCAGATTGTGTCGTATCGGATCGGAGCTGTGGCAGAGAGTTGTGCGAAATAGGCGCATCCGACGTGAGCGCCAATGCCTGGCGCGGGCCGATGCCGGCATAAGATGCCGCACTGGTGCCCAATCAAAGTCAAAACGCCCTCCGTCCATGTCCTGCCTGGGAGCAAGTGCTGTCTTCGGCAGCTTATGTTGGCCCAGACACGACGGCCTGCTCGCATAAACATCGCGACCGATCTGGAGGACAATATGTTGAGCAACTCGCTGATTGAACTCGATCGCGCGCATCTGATTCACCCGGTCTCATCCTATCGCAGCCATGAGGCGTCGGGTGTGCGCATGCTGAAATCAGCGAAGGGCGCGACCCTGACCGATGCCTCGGGACGTCAATTGCTCGACGGGTTCGCGGGTCTGTGGTGTGTCAATGCCGGCTACGGGCAGGACAGCATCGTCGAGGCGGCCACGAGGCAGTTGCGTGAACTTCCCTATGCGACGGGCTATTTCGGTTTGGGCTCGGACCCGGCGATCCGGCTGGCGGCCAGGTTGGCTGAATTGGCGCCTGGCGATCTGAACCATGTCTACTTCACGCTGGGTGGCTCCGATGCCATCGACAGTACGATCCGGTTCATCAGGTACTACTATCATTCCAAAGGGCGGCCGCAGAAGGACCAGTTCATTTCCGTCGAGTCTGGCTACCATGGATCGTCGACGGCAGGGGCTGGCTTGACGGCGCTGCCCGCCTTTCATGCGGGCTTTGGGGTGCCATACAACTGGCAACACAAGATCCCCTCGCACTACGCCTATCGCAACCCTGTCGGTTCCCATCCCCAGGCTATCATTGCGGCGTCGGTCGCGGCCTTGCGGGCCAAGATCGCCGAGCTCGGCGCCGAACGCGTCGCCGCCTTCTATGTCGAGCCGATACAGGGGTCAGGAGGCGTCCTCGTTCCGCCGCCGTCCTGGCTGAAGGCGATGCATGCGGTCTGCAAGGAGCACGATATTCTGTTCGTTGCCGATGAGGTCATCACCGGCTTTGGCCGTGTCGGTCCGCTCTTCGCCTGTGAAGAGGATGACGTCGTGCCGGATCTCATGACCACGGCAAAGGGGCTAACCTCTGGCTACGTGCCGATGGGGGCCGTTCTCATGTCCGACGGCGTCTACAACACGATTGCCGATGGCGCCGGCAAGGCGGCCGTCGGCCACGGCTACACCTATTCCGCTCATCCCGTCAGCGCAGCCGTTGGGCTCGCGTGCCTTGATCTCTATGAAAACGGCTTGCTGGAAAACGGCCGGAAGGCCGGGCACCGGCTGATGGAAGGTCTTCGGGCGCTTGCCGATCATCCGCTTGTCGGCGATATCAGGGGTCGCGGCATGCTGGCTGCAATCGAGCTCGTGACTGACAAGGAGCTCAAGACGCCTCTGCCGGCGGAAGCCGACGCGGTGCGCCGCATCTTCGACCGCGCGTGGGACAATGGTCTCGTGATCCGCGCCTTCGCGCAAGGCGTGCTGGGCTACGCGCCGCCGCTGTGCTGCACCGATGACGACATCGACGGCATTATTGAGCGGACAAAGACGACGCTCGACCAGACGCTCGAAGACAAGGACGTCCGCGCGGCGATGAAGGGATGATCACCGCGCTGCCGGTCGGAGATTGTTCTTAGCTATCGAAGATGCTTTCGAGCGGCAGATGGGATTTCACGATCGGGGACTTCAGCACGACGAAACTGAAATACTTGTCGATGCCGATATCCATCTCGACCAGGCGTTCCATGACCGCTTGGTATTCGCTGATCCCCGCCGTGATGAACTTCACGAGATAGTCGTACCCACCCGAAACCAGATGGCATTCGACGACCGAATCGATCTTTTCGATCGTCGTGAGAAAGCGAGCGAAATCGATCTGCCGGTGGTTCTTCAGGGTGATTTCAGCGAAGACCGTCAGAGTTTGTCCGAGCTTGGCAACATCGATCTGGGCGGAATAGCCGGTGATGAAGCCCTCCGTCTGGAGCCTCTTGACGCGCATCAGGCACGGGCTCGGCGAAAGATTTATCAGCTCTGCGAGCTCGACGTTGGAAATGCGCCCGTTCTTCTGCAGTTCGCATAAAATCCTGATGTCGATCTTATCGAGCTTCATAGCAATGCCATCAGATGGGGCCGACAACGGCGTCAGGGCTTTGAGTCTTCAGCGTCATATGCATTGTCATAGCATCAACCAGCAGCTTTTCCCAACGAGGCGGAAACTGCAATTCAGAACTCGCTGACCTTCCCCCAGGCGCTCATTTTCAGCCGTTCCGGCCTGTAGGGACGCGGGTCGACGATCGGTGCTCGACCGGTGATGATGTCGGCGATCATGTGCCCGGTGCCGGGCCCAATCCCGAAGCCGTGCCCACTGAACCCCGCCGCAAGGATGAAGCCTGGAATGGATTCAACTTCGCCGATTGCCGGAATGCCGTCCGGTGTGCTGTCGATGTAGCCGGCCCAGACGTTTGAGATGGCGAGGTGCCGCAGCTCGGAGACCAGCTTGCACGCGCGTCGATGCGTCAGCCGAATCTGCCCCATGTCGGGGCGGGGGTTGAGCGTTCGGTTCAGCTCCATCGGGGTCACCTCGTCGAGCCTCCATTTCGCCAGGGATTCGTGGCCTTGCCGCATGCCCTCGAAGGCGCCGGGGCTGAGGCTTCGCCAGCGGCGGGCGAACATGGGGAGGAATTCGCGGCCGAACCTGACCTGCTGCGGCGTCGGATCTAGTCGCGCGCGCCCGCTGATGGCCAGCGTGTATCCGCCATCGCCGCGGCGCGTGGCCGACACGAGCCCTGCGTAAAGGGCATCAGGCAGGTCGGCCGCGCCCGGGGCCAGGGCGAGAATCGAAGAGCACACGGATGCCTGCGGGAAGCGAATTCCGAGCTGGTTGCAGAACGAAGATGCCCATGCGCCTCCTGCCATGACCACCGTCTTCGTCCGGATCGTGCCCGCCTCGGTCACCACGCCGTTGACCCGGCCGGCACTGAGCTCGATGCCGCGCGCGGCGCAGAGCTGGTGCACCGTGCCGCCCGCCGCCATGATCGCACGCGCGGCGATGGGAACGGCCTTTGAAGTGTCCGCCGTCCCGTCTGTCGGCGAGAAGACGCCGCCTCTCCATTTGCGGCCCGTCGCCTTGCCGCGCTCGTTCGCTTCTTCCGCACTCAACATGTGCGTCGTGACGCCCACCGTACTGGCGAAGTCTCGCCACTTCGCCCAGCCCGCCAGCTCATTTTCGTCGTTCGACAAATACAAAAGCCCGCAGCGGCGAAAACCCGTATCTTCACCGGTCTCTCCGGCAACTCTGTCCCAGAGATCGAGGCTCTTGGTTGCAATCGGGAGCTCGCGCGCGTCGCGGTTCTGCTGACGGCACCATCCCCAGTTGCGGCTGGACTGCTCGGCGGCGATGCGGCCCTTCTCGAGCAAGGCAACCTTGAGCCCGCGCCGGGCGAGATAGTAGCTTGTGAACACGCCCACCACGCCGCCGCCGATGACGACGACGTCCGCCTCACGAGGCAGGGATGGACTGGATTCGATATGCAGGAGCGGCGCGCTCATCCGACAGGGATCTCCGGTGGTTGCGTAGCGTAACCGGGGAATTGCGGCAGGCCCCGCGGACTTTGGCCATGAGACCGAATATCCTGCGGTTTACTGCCTTTGACACAGGCTATTATTGCGAAAATACTTTGCTTGGATCGCAGCTTGCAGGCGGCGAGACTGATGCACGTGCTCCTGCGATCCGTCGCGCGCCGCCGCGGCAGGGCTGGCGGCGCAGACTGAAATGCCAAATCGGACTTCGTTTTCAGAAGTTCCTGCTGCTTCGATGCCGGCTTTCGGCGACTCCAGGGTGATTCAAATCGTCAAGATCGGCAGAACGGATCGAAGGATCGAAGTCCATAGAGGCAACCCGCATGAGCCTTGTCGAGGAGCAGATCTTGGCAGAAGCGATCAAGCTATGAGCTCGGCACCATCCATGCTTCGCTTCGATCGAACTGACCTGTTCGGTCGGCGCCGCACTGCGAAGAAGAGTTCTTGCCTCTTGCGCGGGGAGGCCTGAATCATGTCGCAGTCTCCAATGGAGGAATGGCACGTCGAACGTCAAATCGTCGACCTGTCGAAGAAGCGTGGCAAGGCAAAGAACCGAAAGCGCGGCTCGCAGCAGGATGGCCGAACGAAGCTAAAAAGGGAGGATGTTCCGATGGCCTCTGGCGAGCCGGCTGCAGCCCCCGCCGATGTCGCGCTGTCGGTGCGCGAACTGACCGTGAGCCTGCCTGAAGGAATGGAGCGGGCCCACGCCGTCGAGAACATCTCCTTCGATCTCAAACGTGGACAGATTCTCTGCATCATCGGAGAATCTGGATCGGGCAAGTCGGTCACCGCCAATGCGATCATGGGGCTTCTGCCGAAGGTGATCAGGGTCACCTCGGGGGCGATCCACCTGAATGGGACGAACATCGTAGGCCTCGCGCCAGAAAAGCTCCGCAGTCTGCGCGGCCGAGTCGTCTCGATGATCTTTCAAGATCCTCTCTCGGCGCTCAACCCGCTGATGACCGTGGGCGCGCAGATCGAGGAGGTGATGGCCGCGCACGACGTGGGCACGCCGGCCTCGCGCCGCAGCCGGGCCATAGACTTGTTGATTGAAGTGGGTCTGCCTGATCCGCAGCTCATGTATCACCAATATCCCTTCCGGCTTTCGGGCGGGCAGCGGCAGCGGGTGATGATCGCTATGGCTCTGGCTCTCGAACCAGCGATCCTGATTGCGGACGAGCCGACCACCGCACTCGACGTGACGACCCAGGCGCAGATCCTGCAATTGATCCGCGACATTCAGCGCCGCAAGGGAATGAGCGTCATGTTCATTACCCATGATTTCGGCGTCGTCGCGGAGATTGCCGACCACGTTGTGGTGATGGAGAAGGGCCATTGCGTGGAGCAGGGCAGTGCCGCGCAGGTGCTGAAGTCGCCCAGTCATCTCTATACGCGCCGCCTGATCGCAGCCGTGCCCCACCTGACCGGCAAGGACCGCGTTCCCTCGGAAGCCGGGGAGCGAGCGTCGATCCTGAAGGTCGAATGCCTGGCAAAGACTTATCGCAGCGGCAGCGCGCTTTTCCGTACGCAGCGCATCGTGCCTGCGGTCAATGGGGTCAGCTTCGACCTCACGTCGGGTCGCACGCTCGGCGTCGTCGGGGAAAGCGGTTCGGGCAAGTCGTCGCTCGGTCGGCTGTTGATCAAGCTCATGGAGTGCGACGGCGGCTCGATTCTGTTCGAAGGCCGCGACATCGCTGGGCTTTCCGAAGCCGAGTTTCGGCCGCTACGGCCGAACATCCAGATGATCTTTCAGGATCCTTTCGCATCGCTCAATCCGCGATCGACGGTCGGTCAAATTCTCACTGTCGGCCCGGTCGCGCATGGCATGCCTTATGACAAAGCTTGCGAGCGTGCGCGGGAGCTTCTGTCCCATGTCGGCCTGGATGCAGGCGCCTTTGAGCGCTATCCGCACGAGTTCTCCGGCGGGCAGCGCCAGCGCGTCGGCATCGCGCGGGCGCTGATGTTCAAGCCAAAATTGCTGATTGCCGACGAAGCGGTCTCAGCGCTCGACGTATCGATCCAGGCCCAGATCTTGAAGCTGCTCGACCAGATCCAGCGGGAGACCGGCGTCTCGATGATCTTCATCACGCATGATCTGCGCGTCGCAAGCCAAATCTGCGATGAAATCGCCGTCATGCATCGAGGACAAATCGTGGAACGCGGACCGCCGTCCCAGATATTCCTCGATCCGAAATCCACCTACACGCGAGAACTGGTGGCAGCAATCCCGGGCGAGCAACCCCTGAGCATGCCCGAACATGCAGAGTACGGCGGACAGCACAAGGGAGGAGAGACGTTATGAGAAAGGGTTCTGCAACGACATCGAGCTACTCGCGGCGTGATGCTCTGCGAATGGTGGCGATCGGCGGAGCTGCCGGCCTGATCGCGCCCAACCTATTGGGCAAGCCGGCCCACGCGCGCACCTCTCCGACAAAGCCAACCGGCCGCGTGATCGTCGGGCTTGGACAAGAGCCCACCGTCTTCAATCCGCTGATGGTACACATTGAAGTCGATGATGGCGTGCACTTCTCGGTCTTCGACGCGCTGTTCCGCATCGATCCTCAAGGCGTTATCCAGCCCAACTTGGCCGTGGAAGTGCCGAACCAGAAGAATGGCGGCATTTCGGAAGACGGTCTCAAATGGCGTATTCGTTTGCGCGACGATGTCCGCTGGCACGACGGCAAACCGTTCAGCGCCGAGGACGTGAAGTTCACGCTCGAGCTGATTACGAATCCGAACTTCCGGAGTTGGCGCACGGCCGGCCATGCTCTCGTGCGCGACATCACGGTGGTCTCGCCGACGGAGATCACGTGGCGAATGGAGGAGGCCTTTGCGCCGTATCTGTCGTTCCTGACCGAAACATTCATCGTCCCCAAGCACATCCTCGAGAAAGAGGCCAATCCGAACAACGCCGCCTTCAACCAGGCACCGGTCGGAACCGGCGCCTTCAAGTGGAGCAAGAGGGTTGCTGGTGATCATCTCGAACTCGTTGCGAACACCGAATACTTCGGTGATGGCCCTCACATCGAGAGGCTGGTCTTCAAATACATTCCCGATCTCACGGTCCTCTACACCCAGTTCAAGAGCGGCGACATTGATCTCGTGGGCCAGCCTTACATCACGCCCGATCATCACGGGGAAGCCAAGACGCTGCCAAACCGTGTGGTGACGCTCGTCCCAAGGACCTCGTTCGAATCCTTCTATCTGAACCTCGAGCGCCCGCAGTTCAAGGAGCTTGCCGTTCGCGAGGCGCTCTACGCGGCGATTGACAAGGAGGCGATCATTCAGGGGCTCTATTACGGCGTGCCGACCCCGACAGAGACGTTCATGCCGCGGCAGTCCTTCTTCTTCAACGCCAATCTGCCCCTGCACAAATTTGATGTGAATCGCGCGGGCAAGATCCTCGACCAGGCCGGCTGGGCAAAGGGCGCGGACGGCATTCGCGCCAAGAACGGCGTTCGCCTGTCCTTTACCAATTCGACCACGTCGGGCGATCCCCTTCGTGAACAGGTGCAGCAGTTCCTGCAGCAGACGTTCGCGCAACTGGGGGTCGAGATGAAGATATCGAACCTGCCCGCCGCCGTGATGTGGGGCGATTTCTGGGTGCAATCGCAGTTCGATTCCGTGATCGTCGGCAGCTCGTATCTGATTGGCGCCGATCCGGACGTCACCAATCGCCTCCACTCGCGCTCGATCGCAGCGAAGGGCGGCCGCGGCTCGA
The DNA here is from genome assembly GCF_014198315.1 of Bradyrhizobium sp. CIR48. Lineage (NCBI taxonomy): Bacteria > Pseudomonadati > Pseudomonadota > Alphaproteobacteria > Hyphomicrobiales > Nitrobacteraceae > Bradyrhizobium > Bradyrhizobium sp. CIR48. The sequence continues at coordinate 80,444 of NZ_JACIHG010000020.1, read as the reverse complement.
ACAATGCCCAATACGCAAATCCGGAGGTCGATGCCCTCCTTGACAAAGGCGCCCGCACCTTCGATCCCGAAGCGCGGCGCGCGATCTACTCTCGCGTACAGGAACTCGTGCGCCGCGATCTGCCTTTCCTGCCGTTGTATCAGAGCAACTCGGTCCAAGGTCTCAAGAAAGGGATCAATGGATTCGTGCCGAATGGCAACACGCGCACGGAGTCCTGGAACGCGCTCGCTTGGTATTGGGCGAGCTGATGTCTCGCCGGACGGACCGCGTCGGACGGTGTTGTCACGCTAATGGAGGACTCGAATGTCCGCCTTCCTGCTGAATCGTCTCTTGCAGAGCATCGTGCTGCTGGTGATCGTCTCGATCATCGGCTTCACGGTTCTCAACCTCATGCCGGGTGGTCCTCTGGCGCAGTTCGGGCTCGATCCGGGGATGACCCAGAAGGATGTGGAGCGGCTCGCAGCGCAGCTCGGGTTGAACCGGCCGCTATGGATGCAGTATCTCGATTGGGCCTGGCGGCTGCTCCAGGGCGATTGGGGACACTCGTTCCGCGATGGCTCTTCGGTGCTGACGGTGATTGGTCGACACTTGCTGGCGACGCTACTGCTTATGGGTACGTCCACCGTATTTGCGATCGGGGTGGGTGCCTGGATCGGAATCCGGGGCGCCACCCACCGCTATTCGCTGTTCGACTACTGCGCGACTGTCGGCGCCATGGTGGCGCTGTCCGTTCCGACGTTCTGGTTTGGCCTGATCGGCATCTACATCTTCACCCTGAAGCTGGGTTGGGTGCCCGCAGGCAACATGTACACGATTGGCGACGGCTCGGTACTGGACTATCTGCATCACCTGATCTTGCCGAGCCTGGTGCTGTCCCTCGTTCATGTCGCTATCTGGAGCCGTTACATGCGGACGGCAACGCTCGATGCGCTCAGTCAGGATTTCGTCAAGACGGCCCGGGCCAAGGGCGTGAGCGAACGCCGCATCTTGCTGAAACATGTCATCGGCAATGCGCTGTTGCCGATGATCACGCTGGCAGGGATGCAATTGCCCAGCGTTCTCACCGGCGCGCTGGTCACGGAGACCGTGTTCACCTGGCCGGGCATGGGGCGGCTGTTTCTCGACAGCCTTGGTTACAGCGACTATCCGGTCGTGATGGGGCTGTTGATCTTCTCGGCCATCCTGGTCCTGTTGGGTAATCTGATCGCAGACATCGTGATCGCCACCGTCGATCCGCGCATTCGCCTGGCCTGAGCCTGCAGACTCACGACAGATAAGAGGAGCGAGTAGATATGACCGCCATCGTCGCGCACGCAGCTCCGGCCCGCTGGTGGCACAGCCGTGCCGTTATCCGCTTCATGCGTCACCACCTGGCGCTCTTGGGAATCGCGATGATCACCCTGCTCGTGCTGGCGTGCGCCATCGGTCCCTATGCCTTGCCCTACGATTCGCTCCACATCGATCTGCGCGCCCGCTTTGCTCCGCCGCTGACAGGCAACCATTACTTAGGCACGGATCCCTTAGGGCGAGACCTCGCGGTGCGGCTGTTGATGGCCGGGCGCGTCTCGCTGGCGGTGGGGTTCTCCGCCATGTTGCTGTCGACGTTGATCGGCACGCTCATTGGCGTGACGGCCGGCTATCGCGGGGGTTGGGTCGGGGCGGCATTGATGCGGACGGTCGATGGCTTCCTGTCCTATCCCTCGATCTTTCTCGTGCTGGCGCTGGCCGCAACGCTGCGGCCGAGCCCGGCGATGATCACCGTGATCATTGCCGTCACGAGCTGGATGGAGACTGCGCGAATCGTCGAGGCCGAGGTCCGTTCCCTGCGCGAGCGCGAGTTCGTCCAGGCCGCGCGCATGGTCGGGCTTCGCAGGGCGCACATCATGTTCCGCGAGATCCTGCCCAATGCCATGGGTCCCATCATCGTCGCCGCAAGTCTGGCCGTCGCGCGCGCGATCCTTCTGGAGGCCTATATCAGCTTTCTCGGCTACGGCATCCAGCCGCCGCTGCCCAGCTGGGGCAACATGCTCAATGGCGCCCAGCAATATCTGGCGAGCGCTCCCTGGCTTGCCATCATTCCCGGTGCCGCCATTACGATGGCGGTGACGAGCTTCAACTTCATCGGCGATGGCTTGCGAGATGCCCTCGACGTTCGAAACGACCACATCTGAACGATTTCAACTGAGTCGCGGCAGAAACCAGCGACCATACGAGAAGCAAAGCCATGCACGCGCCGAGAGTTGCCGAGAAGGCCACGCCCTATTGGTGGGAAGCCGCGCCGCTTAAGCCGCCGCCTCAGCAGCCAATAGCCAGGAAGCTCGACGTGTTGATCGTGGGCGCGGGCTATGCAGGGCTCTCGGCCGGTCTGGTGCTGGCGCGCGAGGGCCGCTCGGTTGCGGCCTATGACGCCATGGACCCTGGTGAAGGAGCTTCGACGCGCAACGGCGGTATCACCAGCGGATCCATTCGGCCCGATTACGCGACGCTCACGCGCCGGTTCGGAGAGGAGAGGGCGCTGGCGATCGAGGCGGAAGGCAAGGCCGCGCGCGAGTTCCTGTACGATTTCATCAGGACGGAAGGCCTCGCCTGCGACTTCCAGCCGGTGGGGCAGTTCAAAGGCGCCTTCGGCTACGAGCAATACGAGGCCATGGCGCGCACCGCGGAGAGGCTGGCAAAGAAGCTTGGGATCGAAGCCTACGCAGTTCCCTATGCCGAGCAGCGCCAGTATATCGGCACCGATGTCTATCGCGGCGGTACGGTTCGGATCGACATCGGCGGACTGCACCCGGCGAAGTTTCACGCCGAACTGCTGCGGGTCGCGCTCGCTTCCGGATTGAGAGTCCACGCGCGGACGCCCGTGATCTCGATCGACAGAGATGGCTCCGGTTTCCGCGTCGTCACCGCGGCCGGTCCGGTGCAGGCGCGTCAGGTGCTGGTGTGTACCAACGGTTACACCGATGGCGCCGTGCCCTTCCTGCGCCGTCGGCTGGTCCCGGTTCGCAGCCGGATCATTGCGACGGAGGAGCTTGCGCCCGAAGTCATGGCGCGGCTGATGCCGAAACGCATGATGATCACGGAGAACCGGGAGGTCGGCTTCTATTATCGGCCCTCGCCTGATGGCAAACGCATCTTGCTGGGCGGCCGCGACAGCTCTCGTGTCGGCGACCCCGTCGCCCCGAAGCTGCTTCTGCGCAAGGGCCTGGTGAATCTGTTCCCTGAGCTGGAGCCCGTTCGCCTCTCACACAGCTGGTTCGGCCATGTGGCCATGAACCGCGACATGATTCCGCGCATTTTCGAGAAGGAAGGTATCGTCTATGCCAGCGGCTTCTGCGGGTCGGGCGTGGTCTGGGCGCCATGGGTCGGTATGCATGCGGCCCACAAGCTCATGGGACACGAGGAGAGGGCGCGCACCGCGTTCGACTTCAGGCCTCCGGCCTTCATCCCGTTCTATCGAGGCAATCCGTGGTTCATGCCTGCCTTCATTCAAGGCTACCGGATGCGTGACCGGATCGCGATGTGGCGCGCCAGCCGTTGACGGCCGGCAGCACAGCTTACAACCCAGGTCTGAGTTCCGGAGGCACTTCCGCCTCTCTAAAGAAGATTGACGATGCAGTACGTGTCCACGCGCGGCCATTCAGGCCGCAAGCAATTCTGCGAGGCATTGCTTGAAGGCCTCGCCCCGGATGGCGGGCTGTACGTCCCGGAAACCTATCCTCGTGTGGACCACGCCACGCTGGATGCGTGGCGTACGCTGTCCTACGCCAACCTGGCTTTCGAGATCCTGTCGCTCTATGTCGGCGATATTCCCTCCGCCGACCTGAATGCCATCTGTGCAAAGACCTACACGCCGGAGATATTCGGAAAGCCTGACATCGCGCCGCTGCGAAAGCTGGAGAGGGGACTTTACCTCCAGGAACTGTCGAATGGTCCCACGTTGGCGTTCAAGGACATGGCCATGCAGTTGCTCGGCAATCTGCTCGAGTACGAGCTGGCGCGCCGGCAGGAGAACTTGAACATTCTTGGTGCGACCAGTGGCGATACCGGAAGCGCGGCAGAATACGCCATGCGCGGCAAGAAAGGGGTGCGGGTGTTCATGCTCTCGCCCCGCGGACGAATGAGCGCCTTTCAACAAGCTCAGATGTTCAGCCTCCAGGACCACAACATCCACAACATCGCGATAGAAGGCGTCTTCGACGATTGCCAGGACATCGTCAAGCGGGTGGCGAGCGATCTGGAGTTCAAGCAGAAATACAAGATCGGTGCGGTGAACTCGATCAACTGGGCGAGGCTCCTTGCGCAGGTCGTCTATTACTTCTCCGGTTATCTGCAGGCGTCCGAACGGGGGACGACAAGTGTAAGCTTTGCAGTGCCTTCGGGGAATTTCGGCAACATCTGCGCGGGGCATGTTGCGCGCATGATGGGGCTTCCAATATCCCGGTTGGTCCTTGCGACCAACGAGAACGACGTGCTCGACGAGTTTTTCCGTACCGGGGTGTATCGCGTCCGAAGTCGCGCAGACACGCTCGAAACCTCAAGCCCGTCCATGGACATCTCCAAGGCTTCAAATCTCGAACGCTTTGTATTCGACTTGTTAGATCGGGACGCAGAGCGAACGAAATCGCTGTTTGCTGATCAGCTCGGGGAGCGAGGCTCGTTCGATCTGAGTGGAGAATCCAGATTTGCAGAGGCTACAGCCCGTTTCGGCTTCCGTAGCGGAAGGAGCACACATGCCGATCGGCTCGCGACCATCCGTGACACGTGGAAGCGTCGGAACACCGTGATCGATCCACATACGGCAGATGGCGTGAAGGTCGGGCGCATGCACGCGAGTCCCGAGATGCCGATGATTGTGCTCGAAACTGCTCTGCCGATCAAATTCGCCGCGACGATCAAGGAAGCTCTGGGCCGTGAGCCCGATCGCCCGCAAAGCTACGATGGCATTGAGAAGTTGCCGAGGCGGGTCAAAGTCCTTCCCGCGAATGCCCAGGCTGTCAAGAACTACATCACCGAGATTGTGCGTGATAAAGCCTGCTGAACGGCAGATATCGGAACGAAGGTCGCGTCAACCCATGGCCGTATTCACGGAGCTGTCATTCGACCAAGTCACAGCGTTCTTTCGAGCGCGGGGTCTCGGCGCGCCTCGCTCCGTTCGCGGGATCACCAGCGGAATTGAGAATACCAACTACTTCGTCGATACGGATCGGGAAGGGTACGTGCTCACCATTTTTGAGCGCCTCCCCTTCGAGCAGTTGCCGTTTTACCTCCACTTCATGAAGCATCTTGCGGTGCGGGGCATGCCCGTCCCCAATCCGGTCGCCAACCGTGACGGCGAAATCCTTCACTCACTGAAGGGGCGGCCTGCCGCCGTCGTTACCAGGCTTCCCGGTGCAAGCGAGATGGAGCCTACGGTCGCGCATTGTGGTGCCGTCGGAAAATTCCTCGCGCAGGTGCACCTGGCTGGGGCCGATTACCCGCGACAACAGATAAATCCGCGCGGCCTCCAGTGGTGGAACGAGGTTGTGCCGGTGGTCAGCCGCTATGCATCTGCTGGACAGCGCTCGCTGCTCGCGAGTGAATTGGCGTTTCAGAACCAGGTCGCTTTGTCCTCGACCTACCGGCAACTGCCCAGGGGACCGGTGCACGCTGATCTCTTTCGCGACAACGCCTTGTTTGAGCGGGGGCAACTGTCCGGCGTTCTTGATTTCTATTTCGCCGGGTGCGACGCGCTTCTGTTCGACATTGCAGTGTGCGTCAATGATTGGTGCATCGATGGTCCCGCCGGCCGTTACGACGAGGAGCGAGTCATCGCCTTCCTCGACGCATATGAGAGCGTCCGGAGATTGACTCCTTCGGAGCGCTTGCTGCTTCCCGCGATGCAGCGCGCTGCGGCATTTCGGTTTTTACTGTCGCGCCTGTGGGACGTATATCTGCCCCGCAAAGCTACGCTCCTAAAGCCACACGATCCGGGTCACTTCGAGCGCATGTTGCGCGTGCTGCGTGGAGAGATCCCCATGATGATCGCCGAAATGGCGCCCTAGCGGAGATTGGAGGGAATTATGACGCCGACTCTCGAAGGCCGCGCCGCGGCGCCCGACGCGTCGGCGCGCGACACGTCGTGATAACCGACGTCAATCCGCACCGTCTGGCGCTTGCAGTGGTGCTCCCGCCGCATGTGAGGCGTCAGCTCTGACGGCCCGCTTTCGAGCGCCGTCCTGGCGCGCCCGCCGCTGACGGCAGATTGGCCGCGTCGAGCCGCGAACAATGAAATTCTATGCCGAACTTTGCTCCAGTCCAATTGTGTAATGCTGTCTGGTGAAACGTACAGTGCGGACGATGCGAGGATCAGGTGGACCTCGCCGTCAATCAGGTACTGGCGACAAGTACCGCGAGCAAGAGAAACGTCGACCAATGATGAAGCCCGCAGCTTACCAGGCCGGAGATCGCGACGATCGAGCCGCGGTGCTGGTTCCATTCGCCAGATCACACCTGGAAGGCGCCCTGAAGCTCTCGCAGGAGATGTCCTGGCCCTATCGGCTCGAAGATTGGGATGTCGCGCTGCAGCTGGGCAAAGGCTTTGTTCTGGAACACGGTGGGACGGTGATCGGGACCGCGGCATGGTGGCCGTATGGCGAAACCCATGCTTCCGCTGGTATGATCATCGTCGCGAAGACCGCTCAGGGCCGTGGCTATGGGGCCCGGCTCATGGATGCGTTGCTGACGTCCGCGCGTCCACGAAGCATTGCGCTGAATTCGACCGCCGAAGGCCAAGCGCTTTACCAGCGGCGCGGTTTCGTCCCCATCGGGGTCATCCACCAGCATCAGGGAATTCCCAGAGGACGCCATGAGTCGCCGCCGGGGCTCGTCAGGCCAATGGCTGCCTCGGATTTCGAGGTGATCATGCGACTCGATCGCGACGCTACGGGCTTGGAGAGACGACAGATGCTCGAAAAGCTACTCCAAAGCGGTGATAGCTATCTCCTGCAGCGTGACGGCATGGCCCGCGGCTACGCCATCTCCCGGCTTTTTGGCCGCGGGCATGTCATCGGTCCCGTCGTCGCCGAAACCGAGACCGATGCACAGGCGCTGATCGAGGCTGCGCTCGCGCGGCTCGGCAGTGGTTTTGTCCGCATCGACACCTCTGCCACATCGCAGCTCGGGAGTTGGCTTGAAGGCATCGGCCTGGAGCAGGTCGGCGATGCCACCACAATGATCTTGGGCACGCCGGCACCATCAGGCGGGCCGGCGCGCGTGTTTGCGATTCCCAATCAGTCGTTCGGCTAGGAGACATCGACGTGCGACGCGAGGAGATGAGCGGAACGGATCACCAGAACTCCGAGACGGCCGCAACGCTCGGCACGCTGGCAACGCCGGCTCTCCTGCTCGACGTGCATCGGCTCGATCGCAATCTCGCCCGCCTGTCCTCGCGCATGGCGGAGCGGGGCGTCGTGCTGCGTCCCCACATGAAAACCGCGAAATCCATCGACGTGGCGCGACGGGCTTATCCGTCCGGATCGGGGCCGATCACTGTTTCTACCCTGGCGGAAGCCGAGTATTTCGCGCGGCACGGTTTTCGCGACATGACTTATGCGGTGGGTCTGGCGCCCCACACAGCTGAAAGAGCGATGCGTCTGCGCAAAGCAGGCGTTGACCTCAAGGTACTGCTCGATTCGCCGGAGCAGGCGAGGATGCTCGGCGCCGCCGGTCGTGACGCTGGTGTGACACCCACTGCGTTCATCGAGATTGACTGCGATGGTCACCGCGGCGGGCTGACCGCGGACGATCCAAAGCTCATTGCAGTCGCGGTCGCGCTGGGCGAGGCCGGCATCAAGCTTGCCGGCGTTCTCACCCATGCAGGCGAATCCTACAGCCTCTTCACGCCCGAGGCTCTCGTCGCGGCCGCGGAGAATGAGAGAGCGGTAGCGGTTGCCGCGGCGGAGGCCTTGCGGGCGGCCGGGCACCAATGCCCCATCGTGAGCGTCGGCTCGACCCCGACAGCGCATTTCGCCGAAGACCTGACCGGCGTCACGGAAATGCGGGCGGGCGTCTACATGTTCTTCGACTTGGTCATGCACGGTGTTGGTGTCTGCACGACGGACGACATCGCGATCTCGGTGCTCGCCACCGTGATCGGCACGAAGCCCGAGAAGGGCTGGATTTTGGTCGATGCCGGATGGATGGCGCTGTCGCGCGACCGCGGCACCGCGGCGCAGCGGGTCGACCACGGATATGGTCTGGTCTGCGACGTGGCCGGCAAGGTCTATCCGGACCTGATCGTTTCGCAAGCAAGCCAGGAGCACGGGATCCTCGCCATCAGGCCCGGGTCGGCGCACGCTTTGCCCAATCTTCCGATCGGCGCGAAGGTCAGGATTCTCCCCAATCACGCCTGTGCTACGGCGTCGCAACACGAGTTGTACAACGTCGTCTCCGCCGGCGGCGACGCGACTCACGCCCGATGGCCCCGGATGCGCGGCTGGTAGCACTGGCCGGGCCATTCCCAGCCCCTGGTTCCCGCCGCCGATCGGCGCCTATTCCCGGATCAAGGATCGCTTCCAATGACCTCGCCCATTCGACATTTGACGGAAGCCGGCTTTCTCGGAAAATTCTACATCGACGGAGACTGGCGGAAGCCGATCGGATCAGTCACGGCAGCCGCAATTGTCGTCAACCCGGCGACGGAACAGCCGATCGCCGACGTCGCGCTCGGCGACGACGATGATGTGGACTGCGCGATCGCAGCCGCCAGAGGAGCCTTCGCCGCCTTGTCCATGACACCGCCTGCTCAGAGAGCGGCGCTGCTCGACCGGATGCACGCCTTGCTCCTTGAGCGGCTGGAGCTGTTCGCGCAGGCGCTTACGTGTGAGATGGGAGCTGCGATCACCTATGCGCGCCGCGCTCAGGTGCCGTTGGCCGCCGAGCATATCCGCGTCGCCCGCGACAATCTCGCGAATTATCCGTTCATCGCCGCGCGCGGCAGCACCGCGATCATGCGCGAGCCAATCGGCGTCTGCGGCCTCATCACGCCATGGAACTGGCCACTTTATCAGATTACTGCGAAGGTGGCCCCGGCGATTGCGGCCGGTTGCACGGTGGTGTTGAAACCGAGCGAATTATCGCCGCTGAGCGCTTTGCTATTCGCGGAACTGATGGACGATGCCGGTTGCCCACCCGGCGTCTTCAACCTCGTCAATGGGACAGGTCCGATCGTGGGCGCCGCTCTCGCGTCGCATCCGTTGGTCGACATGATCTCGATCACCGGCTCGACGCGCGCCGGCGTTCTCGTCGCGCAAGCGGCAGCGCCCACCGTCAAGCGCGTTGCCCAGGAGCTCGGCGGCAAGTCGCCAAATATCATCTTGCCGGACGCCGATCTCAGCCGTGCTGTTCCGCTTGGCGTCGCCGCCGCCTTCCGCAATCTCGGCCAATCCTGCAGTGCGCCGACGCGCATGCTCGTGCCCCGTTCACGGATCGAGGAGGTCGAGACCTTGGCCGCGGCGGCCGCTTCTGAACTGGTGGTCGGCGATCCCCTTGCGGAAAGCACGACCCATGGTCCGATCGCCAACCGGCCGCAGTTCGAGCGCATCCAGACCATGATCGGCGTCGGACTGGAAGAAGGCGTCAAGCTCGTCATCGGCGGGCGAGGGCGGCCCGACGATCTCCGGACTGGCTTCTATGCGCGGCCGACCATCTTCTCGAACGTCCGTCCCGACATGAGGATCGCGCAGGAGGAGATCTTCGGCCCGGTGCTGTCTATCATTCCCTACGACACCGTGGACGAAGCGATCGCGATCGCCAATGACACCGTCTACGGCCTCGGCGCCCACGTGCAGGGCACTGATATGGAGACGGCGCGAACCGTCGCCGGGCAGATCCAGTCGGGTCAAGTCCATCTCAATTATCCTGACTGGGACCCCAACGCACCTTTCGGCGGCTACAAGCGCTCCGGCAACGGTCGCGAATACGGCATCGAGGGCATGGAGGAGTATCTCGAGACCAAGGCCGTTCTCGGATTTTATCACTCTCGCGCTTGAGCATCTCGTATCGCTCAAACGGCCAGAAAACCGAACATCTTGCGAAGTCCTGGATGATTTCAGCACATTCTACCGAGCGCACGATGCGATGAAGGGCTGATCGGAAACGTTGCTTCCGCATTCTTGGCAGCCGAGGTTCGTTGGACCATGTCGCCCCACGTCGATCGCATTCACAGCGATGAGCGTCTCCCGGCCGAGGCCGACGTCGTCATCGTCGGCGGCGGCATCCTCGGCTCTACGGCCGCCTATTACCTGGCGAAGCGTGGCCTCTCCGTGGCGCTCCTCGAGAAGGGGCACGTCGCCTGTGAACAATCGAGCCGAAACTGGGGTTGGTGCCGCCAGCAGAACCGCGACCGGCGCGAACTGCCGCTATCGGTGCTCTCCATGCGGCTGTGGGACGAGCTCACGCGCGATATCAATCGGGACCTTGGATTTCGTCGCTGTGGTCTCGTCTATGCGACCCATGACGAGGCTGTGCTCGCGGGCTGGGAAAAGTGGCGCGAGGTCGCCAGGGAGTACGGCGTCGATACCCGCGTGCTGAGCCGGGCCGAGGTGGCCGAGCGCGTCCCCGAAGCGCGCGACAAATGGGTCGGCGGGACCTATTCGGCGCGAGACGGCAAGGCCGAACCTGCGCTCGCCGCGCCGGCTATCGCTGAGGGGGCTAGAGTTCTGGGCGCCACGATCCACCAGGGATGCGCCGCGCGGGCGCTCGACTTGGCCAATGGCAGGATTGCGGGCGTGCACACGGAGAAGGGCTACATCAGAACCAGTGCTGTGCTGTGCGCCGCCGGCGCCTGGTCCTCGCGCTTCCTTCGGCCGCTCGGGATCAGTTTCCCCCAAGCGAGCATCCGGCAGACCGCGCTGCGTTCCACGCCGACAATCAACATAGGCGAGGCGGTCTCCACACCCTATTGCACGATTACGCGCCGACTGGACGGCAGCTACACGCTTGCGATCAGCGGCAAGGCGAACCTCGAAATCACGCCCCAGGCCATCCGGTATAGCCGGGAATTCATGCCGCAGTTCTTGCGTCGCCTGAAGAACGTCAGGCTCGGCATCGGCCAATCGTTCGTTTCGGGGCCGGATTCATTGCCGGCGCTGCTGACCAACGACGACCGGATCTTCGAACAGAATCGCGTGCTGGACCCTCCGCCCTTGAAATGGCTGGAGAGCCAAGTGGTGGAGAGTGTCCGGAAAACCTTCCCCCAACTCGGCGAAATAGAGATCGATAGCGCCTGGGGCGGCTTCGTCGATTGCACGCCGGACGCAGTGCCCGTGGTATCGCAGGTGGACGGGGTGGATGGCCTCGTCCTCGCGGCGGGCTGCTCGGGTCACGGCTTCGGTCTGGGCCCGGGGCTCGGCTATCTGGCCGCAGAGCTTGTCGTAAACGACACGCCTTGCGTCGATCCGACGCCGTTCCGGCTGTCGCGTCTGGTCGATGGTTCCAAGCTGGACATCGCCGCCATCTGAAGATCGAGCCGGACGTCAGGCCCGACGTACCGTGGCGAGCAAAGGACTCGGAGCTGTGCTCGAAGATCCTTATCCGCGTGCGGGACCTGATCGCGATTTAGCAGTCCCTAAGGGGCGTTTCCTCCCCAACTTGAGCCACTCCTTCGGAGTGGCTCTTTCTTTATGGACAAGACGATTTGGCTGATCGAGGTGCATCGGCCGAAGACCCACCGTTTGGAAAGGATCGCCAACTCGCCGGCCGATGGTTCAACGGGCAGACTTCTCTCCCAATGGGCAGACGATCGCGCCAGCGTTCATGATGTCCGCCGGATCAAAGGCGGTCTTGATCCGGCGCATCGCCGCGATGCGCCCGAGATCGCCGTACCGCTCCAGAAGATGCTTCTTGAATCGGCCGACGCCATGCTCCGCGCTGAACGTGCCGCCGAGCGCTGCGGCTGTATCGTAGAGTTGCAGAGACAGGCTGCTTTCGATCCGCTTGGTGAACTCGATGCGGTCGACGCCGGCGGGAACGAGCACGTTGTAGTGCAGATTGCCGTCGCCGACATGGCCGTACACGGAAAGCTCAAGGTCGGCGTCATATGCTCGCACCTGTGAGCCGGCCAGATCTAGGAAGCGCTGAATGGAGGAAAGCGGTACCGAGATATCGTGCTTGACCGACCCGTTCCGGCGCTTCTCGCCCTCGGGGATGGTCTCGCGGAGCCGCCACATCGCGGTCCGCTGCGATCCGCTCTGCGCCAGCAGTGCGTCCTCGATCCATCCGGACTCGATCGCCTCGGCCAGTACTGCTTCCATCAGTTCGTCGAGATCGAGATGACGTGAGGAAGAGGCTAACTCGACGAGGACGGCGCCAGCTGGGCCCGCTCCAAGGGAGCGCGGGTCGGTCATTGCGTCGGTCGCAAGCGCGATGGATCGGGCCGCCATGAATTCGAAAGTGGTCAGCAGGTCCGCGGACTCGCGACGGACCAGAGCGAGAAGCTCGGCGAGCGGCGCGCCGCTCGCGAGCTTCAGCCAGGCAGTCGCGCGGCGGGTTGGCAGGGGCGCGAGACGCAACACTGCGCCCGTAACGATGCCCAGAGTCCCCTCGCTTCCGACGAAGCACTGTTTGACATCGTAGCCGGTATTGTTCTTCCGCAGCTTGCGCATGTCGGAGACCACCGTGCCGTCCGACAGCACCGCCTCAATTCCGAGCAGCAGATCACGCGTCATTCCGTACCTGACGACCGATAGCCCGCCGGCATTCGTCCCGATGTTACCGCCGATCCGGCAACTGCCTTCCGCGCCGAGGCTGAGCGGCAACAGAAGTCCGGTGGCCGCCGCGGCGTCCTGTACGTTCTTCAGGATGGCGCCGGCGTCCACAGAGATGCTCATGGAGACGGGATCGACTTCGCGAATCCTGTCCATCCGCTCGAGGCTCACGATAATCTGGCGTCCGGAAGCGTCCGGTGTCGCACCGCCGCAGTAGCTGGTATTGCCGCCCTGCGGAACGATTCCGATACCATGATGCGCCGCCAGCCGCACGATGTCGGCGACTTGCTTCGTCGTCGCCGGCTTCAGCACGGCAAACGTCGAGCCCGTGGAGAGCTGGCGTTGATCCGTCGTGTAGGTAGCCATCCGCTCCGGGTCGTCAACGACGCCTCCGTCGCCGACAAGGTCGCGAAAGGCCCGAACGTGTACTGACTGGGACATGCTCAGCTCCCAATTGGCATCGGGCCATCTTTGCGCGTTTGTGCCGCATTGGCTGCCGTTGGAGGGTCATTCAGAAGAAACCAATGCTGAATTACTACGATTGTCGGCAGCTTGCGCCGCCGTCGAACACTTTCTCGCGAGGCGTCTGGGACTTGAGAGAAGTAGTCGATGACTTCACGGGTCATCTATCCCTGATGCTTGAAGTGGGGCGTCGCTACCGTAGCCAAGATCGTAGGTTGCTCTGTGCTGAATTGAGAAACGGTACATATTTCAATGGAGGTTGACTGACACTCTCTCCGTGCCGTGGCTCATGGGAAGAGGTGATGGACGAAACCTCCTTGAATTGGCTCCAATTGGACATCGATTGCTGGAGCTAGCTCAAACTTGCCCATGATGGATTGGACCGAGAGTTCAAGTTGTTCAACTGGTTAGAGGGCGACGTGTGCACGACGTGTGCACCGGGATATCAAGAAAAATCTCGCTACGACTAACTTGAGCGAGCTTGTGGCGCATGTGCATGATTCCGAATTTGCGAGGGCAGAAGGCGGGCGAGTGCTTATGCGCGGCCTCGGCTGTTCGAAGCGGAATAGTCGAAAATCGTGGGTTTGACTCCCACTCTCTCCGCAGTCGCCCGATTTTGTACGCCAAACTACGATCCCCCGCGCTTGGCTCGTCAATCGTGCCGAATGTAGCCCAATGCCGGTCATTGGTACACGTCGACTGCGCGCGATCAGAGTATCGCGGAGGGCGTCGCCAGAATTCGAACCTGAACCGCGCGCCGAAGAGCATGTCAGAGGACCCAGCCACAAGCGCCATGATCTGTGCAGTCGAATAGGACTCGGCAGTGGCGGAACGATACCACCCCACTTCGTGGTCGCCGTGCAGTTCACGGATCACCCGGGGTCGACAAGACATGCAATCGAGCGGTTCATATAGAAGAGGTTGGATGCAACGCGAAATCGAATGCCGCTCACGTCATCGACTGGGGATCAACGTCTCGATCCGATAAAGACTGTTCTTCGCTGTCATGTAGAGAAACGTTCGGCCGTCACGAGTGGCAAGCGCGACGTTAGACACCGCGGGTTCGTCAGGCACGGGAATGTATGCGATCTCCTCGCCGCTCGGTGCGTAGACACGCACGCCGCGACGACTCGCCGCCGACACCGCAGCGTAGACATTTCCCCGCGCATCAACGGTAATGCCGTCAGGGCCGATCTCACTGCCGTAGTCAGCAAGAACGCGTTGATTGCTCGCCGTCCCGTCCGCGGCCAAGTCATATGCCAATAGTCTCATGGCGCCGTTCCGCTGCGGGACCTTGTCGATGCGAAAGTCGGACACCAAAGAATCGAGCTCGGCAACGTACAGGGTCTTTTGATTGGGCGAAATCACAATGCCATTCGGCCTGGCAACATCGGCAAGGATGAGATGGACGGAGCCATCCGTGTCGAGGCGGTAGACTCCCTGAATCGGTTGCTCGATCGGTTCATGACCAAAATAGCGGGGATCCGTAAAGTAGATACGACCCTGATCGTCGATGTCGAGGTCGTTCGGTGCATTGAAAGGGCGTCCTTTATAGAGCCCTGCGATTATCGTTGTTCGACCGGTCTTGCTGTCCGTGCGAACGATAGAACGGCCCCCAAAATCGGCGCCTTGCGCGACGATCATTCGTCCTTCGCGATCGAATTTGATCCCAGCGGCCATGCCGCTTGGTGAACGGAAGATAGAGGTCTTGTTGGTGGCAGGATCGAAGACCCAAATACTCCCCGCATCCATCCGAGTTGCGAACGTCATGGTGATGTCGCAGAAATAAATCCTACCATCGGGGCCAACCGCGGGGCCTTCAGTCCAGAAGCCCCCATCGAATAGTTTTTCCAGCTTGGCGCCTGACGCCACAATCGGCCCCGGGACCTGTAACGGCGCCGCCATTTGGCCGGCAGTCGTTGTGATTCCTATCATAGTTGTCACGGCCGCCACGGCCATCAAACGCCAAGCGCTCCGTGACGTTTCCAAACTCATTGGCGATGTCATCCGTTTCTCCATGACTGGAAGGGCGAGAGTGGGTCGGCCGACTTTGACTGTAAGACCCAGTCTTCAGCGTTGCGTGCTCATTCAGGAAGGATCACCCGGGGGGCGACAAGACATGCTATCTCGCGGCTCAAATCGAAGAGGTTCGATGCATCATCACGAATTCCCCTCGTGTAGCCCGACGCATTGAAGGCCGCTTTTGCTGCCTCTGACGAATCGAACCAGAATTCGGAGGCACCATCGAATTCCTCATCGACAGGCACGACTCCGCCTGCCAGATACCGCGTTGCGCCTGAAATCGTGTGATCCTGCCGATAGCCGCGGAGTCCCTGCACGAAGTCTCTCTGAGCCAGCACGATATCCCTGTGCACGGTGCGCCAGCGGTTGCTGAAGTCCTGCTGCGACAGACCTGCACGCCGGCGGTGGAAGACGAATACCTTCACGGCGCCAGCACCCGGAAGGATCACGTGCTCGAGCGTCTTGAGAACGACAACGCGGCTACGATCTAGGAAAGCCTCCTCATCCGGGATCACGCGCTCCCGGAATACCGGCATCTCGGGAAAGGACGGGCCACCCTCGGTGCCTGGACGAACGTAGACCTGCGCCACCCCGTCATAGGGGAACGGCAATTGGCCCAGGAGACCCGAACCAATCAGATGATTCTGCACGTAACCGCTGCGCAACCGAGGCCATTCCGGGATCGACTTAAGAACCGCTGCGTGGACCTCGAACCAATGTTTGCCGAATTGCTCCTGGTTGATCATCGAATTACGTTTCAGCAGATACAATGGCTTCTGCCGCAGCTCGGATGATGTCATTGTGTTCCCCTGGTGAAGCGGATGTCGGACTGAGTTGATGCGCAACCGGCGTCAGTGCGAGATGTCGGTCTGGCGTGTTTCTGGCGACAGCACGACGCAAAGCATCGAGATGAGACAGAACACTGCCAGGAAGGCACCAACTCCGACAACGCTGGTTCCCCCCGTAGAGGCGAAAATCCACGTCACGATCAGTGGGGTGAGGCCAGCGCCCAGGGTCGAGCCAAGCTGATAGCCGATGGAGGCGCCGGTGTAGCGCGTCTTGGTGCTGAACTTCTCACTCAGAAAGGCGCCCATGGGTCCATAGAGCAGGCCTGCTGCAAACGAACCCAAAAGCCAGAAGGCGAGGACAGTCAGGATCGGATCACCCGTCGAGACCAGGAGGAAGTTGGGCCCAATCAGCAGAATCGAAAGCAAGAAGCCCGTGATTAACACTGGCCTGCGTCCATACTTGTCGCTGAGATGAGCGCAGACCGGGAACCACACAAGGTTGACACCGTTTGCGAACGCGAGCGCGAACAGCGCGATGCTCGAGTCCAACCCCAGATTCCGGATATAGGTCTGTGTGAAGGTTGCCCCAACGATGAAGACGGCAAGGGGTCCTGCTGCCGTGACGACAGCGAGAATAACGGCCTTCCACTCAAAGCGCAGTAGATGGGCGAGAGGAAATCGGCTCATTTCACCTTCGCGCTTCAAAGCCTCGAGGAAAAGCGGTGACTCGCTGATCCGGTTTCTGATGTAGACGCCAATGATCAGCAACAGAGCGCTGAAGAGGAAGGGCACGCGCCATCCCCATTGCAGGAACTGGTCCTCGGGTAGCAGTTTGACGAGCCCGAATGCGAGCGCCGAGAGCAAGGTTCCGGTCGGCGCACCGATGTGGATGAGCGACGCAAAAAGCCCCCGCCTTTTCTGATCACCGTGTTCGATGGCCATCATCAATGCTCCACCGTACTCGCCGCCCACCGCGAGGCCTTGGATGATGCGCATGAGCAGCAATAGCGCAGGAGCCGCCCAGCCAATGGTCTGGGGCGTAGGCAGAAGACCCACCAATGTCGAAGCGATGCCCATCATCCACATTGTGATGACGAGCATGCTCTTACGCCCGAGTCGGTCGCCGAAGTGGCCAAAGATGATGCCGCCCAAGGGCCGAGCCAAATACCCAGCGGCAAACGTCGCGTAGGCAGCAACCGTGCTCATCAGCGGCGAGAGGTTGCCAAAGAAGACCGGCCCGAACACGAGCGCAGAAGCAGTGCTGTACAAGAGGAAGTCGTAGAACTCAATTGCACATCCGAGGTAGCCGGAGATGATGACGCGCCTCACTTCGCGTCGGTCCGAATTTGCATGGCGTATGTCGTCCGAGACTGCCGCCACGGCAGCCGTCCCGGCGATCGAGTAGGTATTCGCTTCCTGAAGCATCATGGACGTTTCCCTCATCGTTGTTCTGCTTTTGCTTGGACGGCAGGTCGATATTCACTGCCAGTGTCCGCACGTAAGTACCCTGCTTGGACAGAGCCCGCTGTGATGTAGGAATGGACGCGGCAGCAGCTTCCGGCGCCAGTTGGCGAATAGGGCCGGAAATCGTTGGAAATCAACAGTGCTCGTTGGCCTTCGGGCGCTCAAGCTTTCACCTGATGTCCAGTCAATACAAATCGACCAGGCCATTGATCTTCGATCTCGGAAACGCGCCGCATGATGCGCCAGCGGCCATCGGCATCTCGCCTCAGCGTATCCAGATATCGCCCCATCCCCCAGACGAACGACGGTTCGCCGTCACGCGGATCGAAGCGGAACATGTAGCTCACGACATCTGCAGTGTCGCCGTGCAATTCGATCAGGCTATTGAGAACGAGGTGCTTATGAAAAATTTCAGGAGCATGCGAATGGCGGCTCGCGAAATCTTTGGTGCCAGCAACGCCTTCCCATCGATTGACCGAGCCATCCGGTCGCCTCGTCTCCCGCACCGCGTCGGCCGTGAAGCAGTCCGTCAACCGGTCGAAGTCACCGTAGTCGAGGGCGTGACCATACTGCTTCAGCGTGTCGAGTATCGCGTTTCGATCCTCCAATGCCTGGACACGCGTCTTGAGCGTCGCAAGATCGTCTTGAGACATTTCCTCACTCCAACTTTCTTGTTGCGACACGGACCCGTTGCAATAGCTCTTGGTCCGTCAGGCGGGAGCACAACAGCCCACCGCAGGAGACGCAACGATGGAATTGTCCGTTTTGGACTTTTCAGCGAGGCACGATGGATAAGAGACCTCGCGTCTGTCCGAATCGTCGAACGTATCGCGCGAAGCGCCGGGCCTTTCGGACGCCCTTCGACCGGTCAGTTCTGGAGCGACTTTCTGGTTGGTGAGATGTTAGGGGCGAGGCGACGACGAAGCCGCGCCCTCCCGAGGTCATCTATACGACCGCGATGCGATATCTCGTGTGATGGTTCGCGAATGAAAGTCATCGAGCCAAGTCCGCCAACATCCCGCCGGATCGGACACGGCGGTCATGACCGCTTGACGTTGGTCAGGTGCCGCTCCCGCTTCAGAACTGCCATGATGCGGTGCTGCGCATCGCTCAGAGCCGCCGCGTCTGGTTTACGACCGGTCAGCGCGTCATGCACTTCCTCACCAATGATCGTTTCGACGGCGATGTAACCCGGCACGGCTGGACGTTGCCAAGCCTGAAGCTGCCCGCGCCGAGCCATCTGATCAATGGCGCGCACGATCGGGGAGCCCGCGGTCGTGTCGGGATTGGCGGCCATGCTGAAGCGCGGCAGGACAGGGAAGCCATTGTTGATCTGGCTCTGGATAGATTCGCGTGAGGTCATCCTGCCGATCGCGGCCGCGGCGGCCTCGACGCGGTCGGACGGCAGATTGGCCGGGATCGCCAGCAGGAAGCCGCCGAGCGGCGTGATATTGCCGCCGCGCGGCCCCGCCGGCTGCGGCAGGTAGCGCACGCGGCGCTTGACCCGCGAGCGCATGTCCGCCTCGAAGCGCACCGCGCGCATGGACCAAGCATAGGCCATCGCCGCGCGACCGGTCAGGAACAGCTCGACGGAGGGATCCCAACTGAGATCCAAAACGTCCGGCGGCGAAATGGTGCAGAGCCGGTGCATATAGTCGAGCGCCGCGCGCGCGGCGTCGCTGTCCAGGGACGGCATCAGTTCGGCTGCACTCCAGTCGATCGCCCGGTGTGTGGCGGGACCACGTGGCCCCTCCAGCACGGCGCCGCCACAGCAGCCGACCAGTGACATGAAGCTGGACGCGATCGGCATGCCGCGCACACCGTTCCAGGTTATGCCGAAACGGCCTTCAGCGGGCGCGTGCAGCTTCCGCCCCGCCGCGATCACCTCGTCGAAACTCCGGGGGAAGTTGAGCGATTTCTCGGCGAACAGATCGGTGCGTGCGGCAAACAGCTCGATCGAAGAGACAATCGGCACACCGTACTGACGGCTGTCCCACCGCCCGGTCGCCCAGACCGATGGGTCGAAGTCCAGCGAATCGATGCCGACATTCAGCAGATGTGCATCGAGGCATTGCACTCGTCCGCTCTCGGCGAAGGAGCCGAGCCAGGGCGCGTTTAGGGTGATGACGTCGTATTCGGAGACTGGACGCTGTGCATTGGCCACGGCGCGCTCATACATGTCGTCCAGCTTCAGCAGATCGAAGTCGCGGCGAGATGCCAGGTTGTTGCGCCAATCGGCCCAGAGGTCGCGCATCGCAGCGAAGAAGGCATCGTCCTGCAGCAGGAAGCGCAGAGTCCGGCCGCTGTCGATCGTGCGCTGCATGATGCTCGGGGGCGGCGCGAGAAAGGTGTCGATGCGGTTGACGCCGAAGCTGAAATCCTCGTCGTTCTCGGCGCTCGACCGCACGCCGACGGTTTGCGCCAGCACGGATTTGATGTGCCGAGCATAGCCAGTGAAGGCGGCCATCATCGGCTCGCCTGGATGCAGTGTGAAGCTCTTGCCCGTGCGCGTGCGTGGCAGCCGAATGATCCAGCCGCTCGCGATCAGCTCATTGATCCGGCGCAGCGCCGTCGCGTGAGGCACGCCCGAGACCTGGGCCAGTGCGGAGACGGTCAGGATTTCGCCGCGCAGCTGCGCGGTCACCAGGCTGGTGGCGATGGCCCAGGTCGGATCCTGCTGGGTAACAGGAAATAGCTCGCCGAACGGCTCGCGGAGCCGGTCGAGGAAACCGATGACTCTCAGCAGCTCTCCTTCGTTCATGCCGCAGAATATCCATGCTGAATTTATTTTTATCCAGTATGGACTAATTCTTATTTGCCGCAAGCCGGTGCGACGTGGACTGTGGTCTTGCCGGGAAGAGGGAGGACAGTTCATGGCGGAATGGGCGGGAGCGCTGACGGCTCGCGGGTATCCGGCATGATCGCGGACTATGTCATTGTCGGCGGCGGCAGTGCCGGCGCGGTGCTGGCATCGCGCTTATCCGAGAACTCGGCGAACCGCGTGGTCCTGCTTGAGGCAGGGGCCGATACGCCGCCGGATGCCACGCCCGCTGATATCGACGACACCTTCCCGAGTTCGAGCCTCAACCCAGAATATTTCTGGCCGGAGTTGCAGGCGCGTCGACGGGAGGGCGGACGGCTCCATCCCTATCCCCAGGCACGAATCATGGGTGGCGGATCCAGCATCATGGGTATGTGGGCCTTACGCGGCATGCCGTCGGACTATCGACGCTGGTCCGAGGCCGGTGCTGAGGGGTGGGACTGGCCGGACGTCTTGCCCTTTTTCCATCGGGCCGAGGCGCATGCCGATGAGCCATCGTCGGGCGGTCCCTATCCGATCCGTATCCCGCCGCGCGCGGAATGGCCGGGCTTTGTGCGTGCCATCGAGGCGGCGATGCAGACCCGTGGTTTTGGGCATATCGAGGACATCAACGAGACGCCCGGCTGCGGCTTCTTCGCTATGCCCAATGCCGCAACGGCACATAAGCGTTCCTCGACCGCGTCCCGCTACTTGACCGCTGCCGTGCGCGCTCGATCAAACCTGACCATTCTTGCGGGCGCCACGGTGCG
This sequence comes from Bradyrhizobium sp. CIR48, assembly GCF_014198315.1. Taxonomy (NCBI): domain Bacteria; kingdom Pseudomonadati; phylum Pseudomonadota; class Alphaproteobacteria; order Hyphomicrobiales; family Nitrobacteraceae; genus Bradyrhizobium; species Bradyrhizobium sp. CIR48. The sequence continues at coordinate 59,398 of NZ_JACIHG010000020.1, read as the reverse complement.
GGCACTGCGAATCGAGAATGGTCGCGCCACGGGCGTCACTGTCGAGCAGGCGGGCTCGAGCCGCGAACTCGCGGCAGGCGAGGTCATCCTCAGTGCCGGCGCCATCCATTCGCCGGCCTTGCTCATGCGCGCCGGCATCGGTAACGCCGAGTCGCTGCGCGACCTTGGCATCGAGCCGCGCCTGCACCGCCCCGGCGTCGGGCAGAACCTGCAGAACCATCCCTATCTGCATATCGCGATGACGCTGCCGGCGCGCGCGCGGCTACCGGCAGCGTTGCGCCGGTTTGCGCTGGCCGGGGTGCGGCATTCATCGGGTTTGGCGGATTGCCCGGCGGGTGATCTGGTGCTGACGGCGATTGGCCGGGTCAGTTCCCACAGTTTCGGTGTCGATCTCGCCATGTTCAGCGCGGCGCTGTATGCGCCGTTTTCGCAGGGCACAGTGGCCCTGGCCAATGCCGCGCCGGAAGCGCCTCCGGCCATCGATTTCCGCTTCCTGGATGATCCGCGCGATGCGCCGCGGATTCTGCAGGCCGCTCGTTTCGCTGAAAGCCTGCTCGCCGATCCCCTCTTCGGGCAGCACTACCATGACGCCTTTCTGCTGCCGCCGGTGATGTCGCTCAATCAATTCGGAAAGACCGGGCTTGCCGGTGCGTTGACCGCGCTGGGCGCATCCTTGGTGCTGAACGCGCCGCCGTCCATTTCACGTCTCGTTCTGTCGCGCCGGTTAGCGCCTGGTTTCTGGATCGCCAACCGCCGACGCCGGCGGATGCTGAACGACGACGACATCCTGAGTGCCATTGCGCCGATGGGACATGTCGCCGGCACATGCCGCATGGGACGGCTCGAGGATGCCAATGCGGTCGTCGATGCGCATTGTCGCGTTATCGGGCTCGGGGGCTTGCGCGTCGTCGACGCCTCGGTCATGCCTTGCGTGCCCAGCGCCAACACCAACTTGCCGACGATCATGGTCGCGGAGAAGGCCGCCGACCTCATCCGACGCGACTGTGTCCGCTAGACCGGATGATCGATGTTCGACCAGTGATAAATTGCGATCGGTCTCGCGAAGCAGGTATTCCTGAGCATTCGTCTGACCTCGTCCGTCTCTCATGCGTCGTGACATGCTCGCGTCGTCAGCGCCGGGGTCAAAACGAAAGACCCCATAGCCGGCATCCGCCAGCGGCGCGTTGAGCGAAGCGGTGATGGCGATACCGAGCGCATTTCGGTGTCGTCAGGATCGATCACTCCGTCGTCCCAAAGTTCGGAGGGAACGTAGTATCCCGACAGCTGCTGCTGATAAGCCTAGAGCGTCTCGGCGCGCACGCGCTCGACATTTTCCTGTTTGATCTAGCTACTCCAAGCCGTCGCATGTGATCTGGAGATATCCAAAGATCGCCCTTCTAACGCGGGAGATTAAAAGCGGTGCATTTGCATCGCCTCTCTGCGCCGCAGAATCGACTATGCCGCCAATGATTGCGATTAAATCGGCGGCTGCGGGGGAATGTCGAGCAGTTGCCGGCAGGTCAGATCGTTCCAAGCAACTCAAAACAATGCGGACGAGTTCGTTTTTGAGGCGTTTGTCCCTGTCATCTGCAAACAGTCTTTTTCGTTCGATGTTGAGCAGACACGTAAGCGTCGGCCGCTTCAGTTGCCGGTTCACCATCGCACCGATGAGAGACCCTAAACCCTCTCTCCCGCTCGAGAAGGCATTCAATTCGCTAAAGTCGCCGAGCAGTAAGTCTGTTTCGCGCTCTATCAAGGCTCGAGTGATCGCGTCTCGGCTCGGGAAGTACTGATAGATAGATCCAGGACTCACTCCCGCGAGGTTGGCAATGGCATTTGTGGTTTAATCCGCCAATCCTCTCTGTTCTAGTATGCATGCCGCAGCTTCAATAATGGTGGCGACTGTTGCCGCCGAGCGCGCTTGAACCGGCTTCTTCCTGGGCTCTAAAAGGCTTCGGCTCGATTTTTTGTGCATGGCTCAATTCGATATATAAGGGCCATCTCGATGCGATGTGTAGCCGGCTTCATCGCGCCTCGCTTCGACGCATTGAGTACTTCTATTGATTGAGGCGTGCAAGTTCGAGGCTCAGATGTCATAGCTTCAGCTCCAAGCACGTTTTGACGATCAGCAATGTGAGCACGTGTCGTGGCGTCAGTGGGAATGTGGTCCATCCGCGGGGAAAAACAGGCGTGGGTGAAAATTGGGAAATGCGAGTATTCAAATCGCGAGCAGCCGCTCACACTGATCTGAAAATGATGATCGAAAGTGTTATCGTCGGTATAGCGATCAGAGAGGCTCGGATGATTTCGACTGGGCGTTCAATGCTGAGTTACGTTTCGGCGTCCAAGGCGAATAATGGTATGGATGAGTGTGCCGGACATGCAGGACTACGTCTGCAGAGAAAACGTAACGTACTGTACCCACGACGGAGTAGAGCTGCGTGGTGATCTTTACCTTCCTAAGGGAGATAGGCTTTTTCCGATCTTGATAGGTGTGCCCGGAGGAGGTTGGCGTATCTGCGTACGGGCCAGCATTCGTCAATGGGGTATTTATCTCGCCTCTCGCGGATATGGCCTATTCGTTATCGATTATCGCCTTGCGACCGCAACCCGCAAGGCCTTTCCCGAGGCGGTGCAAGATGTCGTCGCGGCCGTTCGGTTTATTCGCGGCTCAGGGGCCGAACTATCCATCGATCCACAGCGCATCGGGCTGCTAGGTGCGTCGGCAGGGGCGCATCTTGCCGCACTAGCAGCGTTTGGAGGCGACACGACTGCTTTCGGTGGGGGGCATCCCGGCGATGCGTTCGCCTCAACACCAGCTGGTGTAAAGGTGCTGGTGGCTGTTTACGGAGTATTCGATCTCTTAAGACAATGGCAGGATGATCTCAGTCGCAATCCGGATCCCGAATGGAATATGACGCGCAATCTTATCGGCAGAGACCCCTATGAGGATCAGCGGAGCTATTTCGAGGCATCGCCGTTGCGGCATGTCACTTACGACAAGAACCGAATGTCGGTGTTTGTGAGCTGGGGCACATCGGACGAATTCGTAGATCCCGCACAGTCGGAGTCGTTCGTGCGCGCCTTGCAACAGGCGCGCTTCACTGTTCGAACACACAAAATACTCGGTGCCTCGCACTTTTGGTTTGGACAATCCCTTGATTTCTCGTCAGGCGAGGACACGAGCCTCGCGCCGCGCCTGGTTCAATTTCTTAACCTGGCTCTCTGACTGAATCGCGCCGTCCGGCGAGTTAGTTTCTGGATGTGCCGCTCGACGTTCGCGGCAGATGGCTTGTCTCTTCAACAATCGCTGAGCTTGGAAACGGTCCAGGCCGACGATGTCGCGGACGCTTCCGTCTCTTATCAACTCCCTGCAACTCCAAGAATACGAAGAGCGTGTTCATTATCGTCGGATACGGAAGATGCGGGAGCTTACAAGACAGATGTAACCCTCAGGGATTAAAGACGCTAGTCGAATCGGACAGCTCCAATCGGAACGACAGATGTCGTCGCTCTCATCCCTCCACTGCGAAGCAAGAATGATCTATGCTTGGCGCACAATAGATCACCATGCCGCCACGCACCCATCGCTTCTAGGATCGCACGCGCCCTCAAGGAGGCCATCGGGATGCCGAACGATCGCTCCGGCGTGGCCCATCTGAGACGTGAAAGGACCGACGAGCTCAACCTCATGACCGGCTTCGCGTAGTGCCTCATAAAGTCCCGGGTCGAAGCGGTCCTCCAATTTTAGGGAAGTGCTAGCGTCCCCCCAAGCGCGCCCGAGCAGCCAGCGGGGTGCCGTGATCGCCTGCTGCAAGGGCATGCCAAAGCGGGCATAGCGCGAGAAAATTGCGCCCTGCGTTTGTGGTTGGCCTTCGCCCCCCATTGTGCCGTAAGTCATCACCCGTCCGTCTTGGAAACGGGCCAGGCCTGGAGTTAACGTATGGAACGGCTTTCTGCGCGGTTCCAGAGCATTCCAGCCGCCGCGCGACAATCGGAAACTGCTCCCTCGATTCTGCCATACAATGCCGGAGCGTGGCAGAACAAGCCCGGAGCCAAACTCGAAGTAGGTGCTCTGGATTGCACTTACAGTCCGACCTTCATTGTCGATCACCCCGAACCAAGTGGTGTCGCCGGCAGAAGGGGACTGAGGCCAAGGCAAGGCACGGTGACTTTCGATTCGAGCCGCCATTTTGTCGAGGGCGTCGCTGTCATCCAGGAGCGCCTGCGGATTTAGCTTCATCCAGGCCGGATCGCCCACATGCGTGTCCCTCACCAAGAAAGCTTGCTTCGTGGCCTCGACGAGACCATGCAAATGCGCAAAGCTTTCTGGCTTGTCTGCGTGAATGCGGTCGAACAGAGCTAGAATGAGCAGCGACGCGAGACCCTGAGTTGGTGGAGCGGTGTTGAAGAGCCGGGCGCCGGAAATTTCTACCGAAAGCGGTTCAGGGCGATCCACCAAATGGTCGGCGAAGTCGGCCGCTGTAAGCGGACTTCCCAGCGCCTCCAGATCGGACGCAATCATCGTAGCAAGAGGACCGTTATAGAAAGTTCCAAGTCCCTCGGAGGCCAGGCGGCGGAGAGACGCCGCCAGGGCGGGCTGCCGGAAGCGTTCGCCTTCCACCATCGGTCGCCCCGCACGCTCGAAAATGCTTGCGTAGGCACCGGGCAAATTCTTCAACTCCGGGCTCTTATTGGCCGCGATCTGGGCGCCATCACGGGTGAGCGCTACACCGTGCTCCGCGTATTGAATGGCGTCACGAAGCAGCCGCGAGGGAGATAAAAGGCGGCGAGGGCTCGCCTCGAGGGCTGCAGCCCATCCAGAGACGGCTCCTGCCATCGTGTTGGCGGCTAGCGGTCCGCGGCGAGGTATCTCGGCTAAATTCTCATACAATCCGAGATTTGCGCGACTCGCCGAGCGCCCAGAGGCGTCGATCGTACGCGTACGACCGTCAGGTTCGGCTATTAGCCAAAATCCATCCCCACCAATGCCCGTCATGTGAGGGTAGACGACTGCCAGGCAGGCGGCGACGGCAACTGCCGCCTCGATTGCGTCACCACCATCTTTGAGGACGTCGAGCCCCGTCTGGCTCGCCAAATGATGTGGTGAGACAACCATACCCCGAAAGGAGCGAACAGTGTGCAGCATTTTATGATTATAAGGTGCCGAACGCCGCATTGAAGAATGCAGGCGCGCTGATCAAGATGAACATGTGAGCCTATGCAAAACCCATTCGAGGGCGTTCCACCCTCATCCAGCAGATCGAACCTAGCTCAGTCTGTGGGGCAGCGTGCTTGGCTAGATCCGCGCTGTATTGTGCGTGCTTGTGTGCGATTGTAGTACTCGCGTTACAAGCGATCCCATTCGCGCGCTTTGGAGCGGGGCAAGCAGCGGGAAACGTGCAGCTTCAAAATGAAAGCTCACATTGTCCGCGGTGAAGCGACCTCAAATCAACCTGAGGAAATATACCGAAGCAAGTGCACACCTATCCAAATGGTAATGCTGCATGAGAGCTCGTGCTATTCGTTTGTCACTCTGGACGGCGCGCTGCTCGCGATCAGCCGCTCCCTCGGTTTAGTATTGAAAAGCGCGTTCTCAAAAGAGAATCGCGAGCATTGCGCCGATGTCTAGGAATTGTCCGTGCGCCGCGCGCCTGTTAGGCGGCGGAGAATGCCGTGCATCCAATCCGTCGCCCCGGTCATAAAAGCGTTTCGACGAAATCTTAGGTCTTAACCCAGTCCTACTTGTGACGGTGTTCATCATCAGCGAGCCGCTGACGATGGTGCGCATTTCGCACTCCGACTTTATAGCCCCGCGGATTTCCCGGATCTAACGGCTGGGAATCGATCTTTCGAAGGTGCCCCGTTCTCTGTTGAGCTAATTTCACCTTCATGTCTAAATAGCCCCACACGGCCGCTTCGATAGAGCGCGTTAGAGAGGATGCATCGACCTCTCCTCGTCGGCCGCTGGCGTAATTTAGCGCCTTGGCAATCTCGACTATGTCCATAGCCGTCGCTTCAGATGCGGACATTGAGAGACCGAAGCTCTTCCGTAGGAACTCTTCTAGCGAAGCTCGGATGATTGTGCCGGCGCGCGACGCTGGCATGAGCGATGCCAATCTAACTTCTTCGAAATCCAGCAATCTTGCCAACAGTGGACGTCGTACCTGATTGCGGACGGCCGCCTTAAACACTTCCCGCAGTGCTCGTCTCGGCGGGGTTAAGGCGAGCGCTGCCAAGATGGCGTCGACCATACTGGTCGTCTCGCGCTCGATGAGTGCGATGGTAACCGCGTCTTTGTTTGGAAAATACTGGTAAAGCGATCCTATGCTTACTCCGGCACGAGCCGCGATCTCGTTCGTCGTGTAGCCGTCAAACCCGTAACGTTCAAGAATATCGGCCGCACCCTCGAGTATCGTATCCACCGTTAGGGCCGCGCGGGTTTGAGCGGGCGTTTTTCTGGGGTTCAGCCGCTGCGTTCCAACCTTTTTGAAGCGTGATGAGCTCATATGAGAAATGCTCGTACCTTTTCTGGCTGCCGTCAAGGGTATCCGGATCCAGCAGACGTCACCGTACGCATTGCTCCGATGTTCTTTCGATGGTCTTCCCGACGGTTGCCATGCCCGAACTCGTGACCTTCATGTCGGCGGCGCGCGCGGCGACCGCTTAGCTGAGGGGCGGGGAAGTTGTGCCAATGGCCGTGGGAACGTTGGGAGGCTCCGTAGCATGAGGACGCATAGGGGATTGCATCATTCGTGATGGGACTTTCATCCACTCGCGTCAGGAGTCGGCGCCGAGTTAAGAAATCTGTTTGGTGCGCATACCGACTGGCGGCAGGCGGATTCTCGACAGCCGAAATGTGAGCAGGTGTGGCCGGCTCTGCGGTCAACGGCAGCATTTGCAGGAAATAACGCGAGAGCCTGATGCGAGTACCGAAATGGCGAGCAATCGCTACCCTGTGGCATGAAAACGGAGTGACGTTCGTTCGCTCGGCGACAAACAATAATGAAGGGAGAGTTCCCTAGCGATACAATCTGGCCAGCGAGGCGGCAGCTTGAAGGTTCAATTGGATCAAGTCGCCTCCGCGCAATTCAATCAAAGCAGCGGTTTCTTAGAGCGCTCGACTACGTCCGGAAAGGGGCGGGGGAGCTTTGATGCGCGCTAGTCGCGTCCGGACAGATCGTAGCGTTCGAAACGGCTGATCGTGTTGCTGAATACTAAGACCGAACCACTGAGAGAGGACAGTTTCGGTGGCTTAAGAGTCCTCTCGCCGAGCGACGTCGCCGCTGGCGTAGCCAAAACGCTTTACTCAAACAACGTTCCATGGGGGATATCACGTGTCTTGCTGTCATTGGAGGATCGCACCGGCGATGTTGTCCGCGACGATGCTTGGCCCAATAGGCTTTGCCAACGCGGCGGATTGGCCTGATAAGCCGGTGAAGGCTGTACCGGTTGTCGATGCTCCCTTCTTTACCGTGAATGACAACCGGTTAACTTACGCATATTTGTTTGAGGCTAACACTCCGTTGGCTCCGGGAGGGAAGAACGTAGCCGCGTTTACGCACTTTGACGCTTGGGCATACGGTACCAACTCTTCAACGGCTTATTGGCCAAAAACCAACAGGGCGACGTAGCTTCATCTTGTAGACTACCAAATCAAGGCTGTGGCGGCTCACTGGAATTCCACGGTTTTCTCAGGAGCACGCTTGGTTTCAATCAAGTATTCGACACCAAAGCGTTCTCTGCCGGGCCGCTACAGAACGTCTCGCTCGCGGTCGGAGGCGGAGTGCAGTTCAAGAATACATTCTCCGCAATAAATCGAAACTCGATTACTGCAGGCCTCCAATTCGACTTTGCCTTGCCCTACAAGGGGTACTTCAACATTACGCCGCAAATGTACAAGGCTTGGCAGTACTCCGGGAGCTATGCGGCGATATCATTCGCACCGGCATTTCCGGGAGCTCCCAACGGATGGCTGGACTTCGACCCGACATGGTCCGTTTTCATGAGCTATTACATGCCGTTGGGTTTCTTGCCTGAGTCGATCCCGCTCTCTGTCAGTGGCAACTTCACCATCATTGGCCCAATGGGGAGGGGCGCGAAACCAGGCGTCCTTCCAGCGGCCCTGATTGCTCCCACCATAACCGAGTACAATGGTGAGCCGGTGCGCTTGACGTTGGACGCTAGCAAAGTGCTGTGGGGTCCCAAGTATTCTCATTTCGTCGACGTGTGGGTCGCTTACAAGTACTGGCGCAATCTTCTGGGGCTTGACGACACATCCAATCTGGCGTGCCTGTCGCTAAATTGCAGGGGATCATCGCTATACTCCGGGATTACGGTGAAGTTCTAACCGCCTAGCTCGGTGCGACAATCCGAAGATGTCCGGAGCTGCTCACGGCATCGAGTCAATGGCTCGGCGGCGTGGCCACACACTCCATGGATCGAATGCCGACGACGCCTCCGCTAGCAGGCCGGTCAGTTCTGCTCCTCCCTGACTTGGGCCGCCTAGCTTGTGCTAGGCGGCCCATTTCGGTCGACCCCAACGGGAATTCGCAATCGAGACATGCTCCTGATGAAGGTCGAACGCACCAAAGGCGCAGGTTTTGCAGGAAAAGTATGATGACAACGTTCCAGGACGCGCGGACCTTTTTGCTGAAGCATCGAACCGATTACGATACGGCGGTGAAGGGATTCCGTTGGCCTGATCCTGTCCCCTTCAATTGGGCATTGGAGTGGTTCGATGCCGATCTTGCCTCGAGAGAAGAGAGCAGGGACCGCACAGCCCTGTGGATCGTCGATGCTGGCCAGGACATGAAGCATAAGCTCACCTTTGCGGAGTTGTCGCGCCGCTCCAATCAGGTCGCAAACTTCCTGCGAGCGCAGGGCCTTCGGCGGGGCGACCATCTGCTGCTGCTGCTCGGTAATGTTGTGCCGTTATGGGAGACCATGCTGGCGGCCATCAAGCTTGGTGTGGTCGTCATTCCTGCAACGACGTTACTGACGCCTGAGGAACTGAGGGATCGATTGGAGCGTGGGAGAGCTACAGCGGTAGTCGCAGGGCAGGACCAACTGGACAAATTCGGCAGCCTGCCGACGAACAACCTCGTCCGCATCGCGGTTGGGGCGACATCGCAGCCTGGCTGGCTTGCCTACGAAGAGGCTGCGCACGCATCGGAGAGTTTCGTCCCGGACGGGCCGACGTTGCCAGACGATCCGATGCTGCTCTACTTCACCTCGGGCACCACGGCCAAACCCAAGCTCGTGCGCCATAGCCAGCGCAGCTATCCAGTCGGCCATCTTTCGACCATGTACTGGCTTGGCCTCAGACCCGGCGACATTCACCTCAATATCTCTTCGCCGGGCTGGGCCAAGCATGCCTGGAGTTGCTTCTTCGCGCCCTGGAATGCGGGGGCCACCGTATTCGTCTTCAATCAAGCCCGCTTCGAAGCAAAAGCATTGCTCGAGGCCATCGGCCGTTTCGGCGTGACCACGCTTTGCGCACCGCCGACGGTCTGGCGTCACTTCATTCAGGAGGACCTTGGCTCCTTCAAGGTGAGCTTGCGTGAGGTCTGCGGCGCAGGCGAGCCACTCAATCCCGAAGTGATCGACCAGGTACATGCCGCGTGGGGGCTCACCATCCGCGATGGATACGGCCAAACGGAGACTACGGCGCTGGCTGGCAATTCTCCTGGTCAGAAGATCAAGATCGGATCTATGGGGCGCCCGCTGCCCGGTTATCAAGTGCAGATTAGCGATGCTGATGGTCTTCCCGCAACCGAGGGCGAGATCACGTTTCGGCTCAATGCGGGCAGGCCGGCTGGGCTCATGCAGGGCTACCAAACCGAGGACGACGGACTTTCCGGCGTCAATGGCGTGCTTTACCGCAGCGGCGACGTTGCCGTTGCAGATGAGGATGGCTATCTCACTTTCATAGGGCGGTCTGACGATGTGTTTAAGTCCTCGGACTATCGCATCAGCCCGTTCGAACTGGAGAGCGTTCTGCTTGAGCACGAGTTCGTCGCGGAAGCGGCGGTGGTCCCCAGCCCGGATCCTGTACGCCTCGCGGTGCCCAAGGCTTTCGTACTGCTCGCTTCAAGTGCCGAATGTTCACGCGATACTGTGCTGTCAATCTTCAGGCACCTGAATGCGCGGCTTGCGCCATTCAAGCGTATTCGGCGCCTCGAAATCGTCTCCGAACTTCCCAAAACGATCTCTGGCAAGATCCGCCGCGTCCAGCTGCGGAAGCTTGAACAGGACGCCAATGGCATCAGCCCGATGCGTGGCCAGGAGTTCCGGGAAGAGGAGTTTCCCGAGTTGCGAATACAAAAGGGGAAAGATAGCCGATAAACGAACTTGGAATACGGTCGCGGAGGCGAACACTCGGCGAGTGTGCGCTGCGCACTGACCGTGTTCCAAAAGATGCGTGCTTAGCGCTGAACGAGAAGCCAATGCAACCGCGGTTCTTTGCGCCTGTCGGAAAAGTAATGCTGGAATCACGTCCCCATCCGAGCGCGCCATAGACACACATCATTCGAAGTCACGTACGATTGGTGTGATTGGTTTCAAAACACCGTGAGAGTGTGGTGCTCCTCGAAGCGCGAATTCACAAATTCTGTTTCGGTCAATCAACAAAGGCGCGTTCTAAAATGCGTAATATTGCAATTTTCGGATCTGGTCGAGTAGGAGCGACGCTTGCCACCGGTTTGGCTGCGGCCGGGCATTCTTTGAAACTCGGCGTGCGAAACCCAGAAACGGCGCGCGGCAAATGGACGGGACCTAACGCGATGTTCGCCAGCCTAGCCGAGGCATCGCGCGACGCCTCGGTTGTTATCAACGCTACGCCCGGAGCGAGTAGCGTCGAGTGCCTTTCAGTTCTTCGCGCAGAGTTGAAGGGAAAGGTGCTGATCGATGTTGCTAACGCAACGGTACGTGGTCCGGATGGAATTCCGAGTGCCTTGCTTTACCCCAACTCAAGCTTGGCGGAAATCCTTCAGGCAGCATTACCTGAGACCTTCGTGGTCAAGACGCTTAATACCGTGTTGTCGCCCGTGATGGCGAATCCCGATCTGCTGAGATCGCCAGCGACCGTCTTTGTGTCCGGAAACGATGACGGTGCGAAGGCGGTCACGCGGGAATTACTGCGCGACCTCGGCTGGTCGGATCGCTCCGTCGAGGATCTTGGAAGGATCGATAGCGCGCGTGGTACCGAAGCACTGATCCTCCTCGTGCCCTATCTCATTCGTTCCAAAGGATTTGCAAATTTTGCGCTGAGCGTGGTGCGGTGAACCCAATCGATCGTTGACGAAGTGTGACGTCGCGCTCTGAGCGAAGTGTTGTTACTCGGCATCTTTTGCCTGCAATCAAGAGAGGCCGATTGGGTCAGTGGCGGCAAACCCGAAGGCCCGCCGAGCCGATTGTCGCTCCTCGCGCTCAACATGCGATGGTCGCTCAACGATGTGGGCGATGTCGTATTTCGCTCTTGGCAGCCGTACCCTCGGCAATCCGCGCACGATACCGAGCAGATCACGGGTTCGCTGATGAGCGTCTTGCGCTGCCCGACGGGCAGAGCTGGATGAGTGTTTACTTTTCGATCGGGGCGTTGGTGATCGTAGGATACTTGTGCAGCTGAGCCGCTTTCGGCCTAGGGGCGATACGCTGTAGCGTTCTAATCGCATCCGTTAACTCTCGCCTAATCCAAAATGCGAGCAGACACCTTCATTGTCGAAGCGGAAGGCGCCGTGGATCGTTTGTTTTGCTGAATTTCCTGCTGTCTAGACCTCCCTTCGGGAGCGCTCTCGAGCGTGCTCCAAAAGCGAGTTGTAGGAGTGAATGATTACGCAGAATATTCGGAGATCGCGAACAATTTCCAAGCTAGCAGAGATGAAGAGTCGTCGTGCCCCAAACACGCCTTAGTGGCAAATCTTCGGAGGCGCCTCGCACGCCAAGGATCATCGCCCTCAGCCGCGCTCATCCCGTCCCGACCGGGATTCGCGGCCGGCAGCTGATGACGTCGATCGTCCGCGACCCCATCGAGGGGCCACTGCAAATCGGTCCCGAAGGACCGGTCGACAATTCGACCGCTGTACACACCGAGCACATGCTGGCGTTTCCCGCCGCGCATTACGATTTCTGGACGCGTGAACTCGGCGTGGCTCGCAATGCATGGAACTGGGCCTGGTGGGGAGAGAATCTGACGGTTGATGGCGTAGACGAAGAAATGCTGCGCATCGGGGACCTGGTCAAGATCGGTACTGCCGAGTTTGAGGTCACGTCGCCGCGGATTCCCTGTTTCAAGGTGGCTTGGCGCATCGGTCAACCGGACTCCATCCTTTTGCGTATGATGGAGACGGGGCGCGTTGGTTTCCATCTGGCAGTGCTCAAGCCGGGTTTGGTCTCGCTCGGTGACGCAATCGAAGTCTCCTCTCCACAGCCTGAAAACATAACCGTCGCCGACATGTCGCGGCTGCTGCTGTCGACCTCCATCGAAAGCGTGGAGCAGCTGAGCGCCACTTTGGCGATCCCGGCCCTCGGCAAAAAGGCGGCGGGAGCGGTCCGCCGCCGAATTGCGCTGATCGAGGATCGCGAGCGCATGCGCGTCGGCCGCTGGCGAGGGTGGCGCCGGTTCATCTTGGCGAACGTTAATGACGAGGTCGAGGGGATCCGTTCGTTCCACTTGCAGCCTGATGACGATCAGCCCCTGGCTCCCCCGGCGCCAGGCCAATTTTTGAGCGTCAAGACCCAGCGCGAGGGCGAGCCGGACCTGGTGCGCACCTGGAGCATCAGTGACGTCGACCTGCAACGGCGCCTTTACCGCATTAGCATCAAGGTCATAGAAGGCGGCGCCGGATCTCGCCGCATGCACGAGCAGTTGCAGGTGGGAGACGCCATCTGGTGTCGTCCACCCGCAGGTCAGTTCGTCCTCAATCGCAGCGGTCACCGCCGTATCGCGCTGTTCAGTGCAGGTATCGGTGTCACACCGATGATAATGATGCTGAAGGGCTACATCGAGCGGGGGCAGGGCGCGCCGCCCCTGGTGTGGCTGCAGGTGGCCGTGAATGGGCGGGCTCACCCGTTCAAGGAGGAGATCTCCGCGCTGCTGGCGCAGCTCCCGGATGTTCACCGGATCATCTATTACACCCGGCCTGATCCCGCGGATCGCATTGGTGTTGACTACGACCGCTCGGGTCGCCCGACGGCGGAGGATCTGCGTGAGATTTTCGGGGCGCCTTATCCGCTCAACCTGTTTGGCCGGGAGCTGCCGTTTCCCGGACAGGAGACGGAGGCCTACGTCTGTGGCCCAGAGAGCTTCCAGGATCTGGTGCGGGATTCACTGCTGGCGATCGGTGTGAAACCCGCCGACATTCTTTCCGAGGCATTCGTCGTCAAAAGAGCGGCGAACGAAGGGCAGGCGGCCCTGATCGAGAAGGCGGCGGTGCGTTTCATCCGCTCCGGGGTAACCGCCGAGTGGCACGCGGACGATGGCCAGACCTTGCTGGACCTGGCGGAGGCCGCGGGCCTGAGCCCTGCTTATGCCTGCCGCTCCGGTCTTTGCCAGAGTTGCGAGTGCGCGATCATGGCCGGTGCTGTCCAGTACGACCCGCAGCCGTCGGTGCCCTTGGAGAGCGGCAAGGTGCTTATCTGCTGCGCCCGGCCGGCGACGAACGTGATCGAGCTGGATGTTTGAGCAGCCGGCAACTCCTGTCTCCATCCGACCGGGGGAGTCTTGAAAAACTGGAATTGCGATCGACGAGACTAAGGGGAGGAAATGGGATGACTTCGACGCGGGACTATTCCGAGCTCAAAGCAAACTGGCGCCTGCTGCTTGCTGCGTTTGTCGGATCGGCTGTTGGATTCCCGACGCTTCCATTCTTCAGCATTGGCGCTTTCGCGCCGACGTTCCAGCGCGTCTTCGGCTGGAGTCAAGCTGCCATTCTGGGTGGGCTGCTGCTTGCCACGGTCATGATTCTTGTCTTCGGCACCTTTATCGGAGCATTCATCGATCGGAGAGGGCCCCGCCTGATCACGATGGTCTCGCTGGTTGGCATGGGAGTCAGTTATATGGGGCTTGCCGCCTCCGACGGCTCCATGACGGTCTATTATGCCGCTTGGGTCGCTATGTGCGTCACCGGTCTCGGGGCAAGTGCCATATCTTTCACGCGCGTGATCAGCGGCGCTTTTAGCCGGCGTCGTGGGCTCGCGCTTGGCTTGGTGTTGGCAGGATCAGGCGTCTTCGCTTTGCTGGTGAAACCTTTTGCGGCATGGCTGATCGCCGCCTTCGGTTGGCGCGTTGCCCTGGTTGCCATCGGTGCTCTGCCGGTTTTGTTTGCGGCTCCGCTCGTGTGGTGGGGGTTCCCAAGAAGCTGGACAGGACCGAAAGGCGTTGTCGTAATGGGTGATACGGGGCTCAGCGTCAGGGATGCCTTGCGAAGTTGGGCTTTCTGGGTGCTGATCGTCGCCTTTATTGGCATGGGTTTTGGGATCGGCGCACCCGTGCCAAACATCGAAGCGATCCTCAACACCAAGCAGCTCGATGCGCGCGTGATCGTAAATGTGGCGGCGCTCATTGGCCTCTCCATCGTTGTGGGCCGTCTTGCTGGCGGTTGGTTGATGGATCGCTTCTGGGTCCCAGCCTTGGCTATGATCATGTTGCTCAGCGCCGCCTCGGGCTGCGTGCTGCTGTCAGCGTCCGTGGTGACGGACACCAGTGCAGGCGCCGCCATTGTATTGATCGGCCTCGCCGCCGGCGTGGAGTATGACATTCTGGCCTATCTGGTCGCCAGGTACATCGGCCTGCGCCGCTACGGATCTATCTACGGCATCTTATTCGGCATCTTCGCGATCGGAGCCGGTGGAGGGCCAGCGCTGCTTGGTCGATCTTATGATCTATCCGGCAGCTATACGACGGGCCTCTTAGCCTGCGCAGGCGCCCTGGTCGCATCCGGTCTCTGTCTCTTGTCGCTGGGTCCCTATCCTACGAAGTTCGAACCCGTTCAGGGCGCCTCGTGCCCCAGCGATGTCGAACCCCAAGCCTTCACCTCAAGCACCTGAAGCAGGCTGCCATGATCAGATTACTGAGCTACGTCACGCCGCGTTTGTGCTTGGCCTCGCTTGAGGCGACTCTAAGACCGGGTAAGCGCTCGCCGGCATACGACTCGCAAGCGCGCGTCAGCAGGAGAGATGGGCTGTGATTACAGTGCTAAGCAACGCGCGCATTTTTGACGGGGTCTCCGAAAATATCATTGAGAATGGCGCGGTGGTCATTGAAGGCGATCGGATTCGGGATGTGACATCAGGCGCCGTGCGCCTCAGCGACGCCCGTGTCATCGATTGTCGCAACCGCTATCTGATTCCCGGACTGATCGACTGCCACGTCCACGCTTGTTCACCGACGTACAATTTGCCTGTTGCGGATCATCTGCCGGCGTCCTTGCTAACTTCCCATGCGGTCAGATGGTTGAAGGGCGCGTTGCACCGAGGGTTCACCAGCGTGCGCGATGCGGGGGGTGGCGACGTCGGTCTGCATCTGGCGATCGAACGGGGGGTTATCGAGGGGCCTCGCTTCTTCTTCTCTGGGAAGGCGTTGTCGCAGACCGGAGGTCATTCGGACAACCGTCCTGCTGATTATGTCCCCCAATCCGGTTGCGCCGGCTACGCCGGCTGTACCGGGCTGGTCGTGGATGGGGCCGACGCCGTGCGGCTCGTTGTCCGCGAAGAGCTGCGTAAAGGCGCCACGCAGATCAAGCTGATGCTGTCTGGGGGCGTCACCTCGCCGACCGACCCGATGTGGATGCCCCAGTTCACCGACGACGAGATCCTGGCAGCGGTCCAGGAAGCCGGTACACGCCGCGTCTATGTGATGGCGCACGCACATACCGACGATGCGGCGCGCCGCTGCGCCACCCTCGGCGTGCGTACTGTGGAGCACGGAACAGACATAAGTCCGGAGACGGCGGCCCTCCTTGCAGAACACTGCACCTACGTCGTTCCCACGCTGTCGCCCGCCGCGCTCCTCGAGCGGCACGGTGCGCGGGTGGGGCTACCCCCCGCTGGCGTCGAGAAAGTCAAGGGCATCATCACGCTTATGGCACGCTCCATCGAAAATCTGACTCGGGCCGGCGTAAAGCTCGGCATCGGCACCGATCTCTTCGGCGAGGAGTTTCACGTCATGCAAGGAGGCGAACTGAAATTGCGGGGCGAAGTTTCGCCGGCGATCGACGTGTTGCGCTCGGCCACCTCTATCGGTGCGGAAATTCTCCAAAAGAGTGGCGAGCTCGGGTGCATTCGCCCAGACGCTCTTGCCGACATCCTTGTTTTGGAAGGCGATCCCTTTGCGGATCTCGGACTTTTCGAGGACGCGGCGCGCAACATCCCGATGATCATGAAGAGCGGGCAGTTCGTGCGTTGCTCGCTCTGATTTCGGCGTCAGGTGGCCGCCGCGCTTCCGAGGGCCGGACAGCGGCGCAAATCCAAAATGATCAGCGAAAGGACGACGATGACCGATCCCTTGAAGGACCTGCTGGACAAGCGCGCGCTAGACGAATTGATCTTCAAAACGATGCATGCGCTGGATGCGCGCGACTGGCCTGCTTACCGGACGTCGTTCGTGGATGATGTCGCCTTCGACTTCCGCGAGCATGGCGCGGCCCCGCCTGAGGCCCGCCAAGTGATTACCGGGATAGACAGCTTTCTGGCCTTGCAGCGCGCGGTGATCGAGGGCTTTGACACTGCTCAACATCATGTCACGAATATGGTGCACACGATCGATGGCGACAAAGCCGTAACCAACTCCTATCTCTATGCTGAGCATTTTCTAAACAACGACCGCGGTGATCGTAGCGTATCGCTGGGCGGCCGTTATCAATTTGACTCGCGCCGCTATCCAGACGGCTGGAAGATCCATCGCCAGCGTTTCTACAGCCCATGGATCCGCGGCAACCCCATGCTCTATCAGATTGCCGTCGAGGTCACATCCGCGCGCGCCGCCGGCCGGTAGTGGCTGTCATGCCTGCCAAGCTCAAATCAGTGGGTCAGCTCCCTTTCATGGAATAATCGAACTGCCACGGAATCGATCGTCGAAATGAGACATCTCACGTTTCGCCAGCTGAATATCTTCGCGACGGTGGGCGACCACGAGAATCTGGCGGCCGCCGGCCGGATACTCGGCCTCTCCGCGGCGACCCTGAGCGATGCTATTCGAGATGTCGAGGCCGCGCTCGGTAAGGAAATGTTCGATCGATCATCACGCAAGATGCGGCTGTCCGCCGACGGTCGCGCACTGCTGCCGGATGCAAAAAAGCTCGTGCGGGAGGCGCGTGCGCTGACGTTGCGACACCGCAGCCGATCGGTGCTTTGCATCGGCGCTTCAATGACGGTCGGGAACCATATCTTGCCGCCGCTGCTCGGTGATTTCGCGCTGAGGCACCCCCAAGCCGAGATCACGGTGCAAATTCGCAACACGGACGATGTCATCCAGCTGTTGGCGGAGCATGCGGTGGACGCGGCGATCGTCGAAGGGCGTGTCACCGATTCCTCGCTCGATGTTCGTGTTTGGCGGAGAGATCCGCTGGTGATCATCGCCGCGCCGGGCCATCCGCTAGCGAGAACCTCGGACCTCGCGGCTCTCGGCGCGGCGAGGTGGATCCTGCGAGAGGATGGATCGAGCACGCGTTGGTCTTTCGAGACAGCTGTCGCTGATTGGCCGGTTGCGCCCTATGTACTTATGACCGTTGGTAGCAACGAACTCCTGAAAGCTGCCGTGATGCGCGGATTGGGCCTCAGTTGCATCGCGGCGTCGGCAGTGGCGGCGGAGGTCCGGCGCGGCGAGTTGGACATCGTGCCCCTGAATTGCGTCTCGTTCCAACAGACCTTGAGCATCGTCCAGCGCGCCAACAGACGCTCGAGCGCAATCGTGCAAGAATTCCTGGATCTCTGCCTCGCGGCCCATGTGCCCGCAGGTGTTGAGGCGGACTCCCGTTCGGGCAGAACGTTGCCTTTGGCGAGTGGCTCAGCCGAGACCGCTAACGTGATCGGCGGAAAGGACGCATCGGCTCTGGCGTCGGGCCGGGCTTGCAACAGAAGCGGCCCTCGAAAGCGCGATCATTCGCATCTCGAAAATGGGCTGCCTATTGGTCCGTTCGCTTCGTGAATCTCTAACGTCGAGTTCGGTCTTTTGCTACTTCCGCCGACATCCATGGCTGGTACGCTCGGCGCAAATCAGAACTTCGGGGGCGCCGCATCGCTTGCGTCGACCTTGGGCCAACACGGAGCGGAGGTGGGCAGAGCATGAAGTTGCACGGAAACAGAGTGGGGTCGAATTGCCGTCGGGTGACCATCTATCTTGCGGAGAAGGGTCTTGAGCTCGAACTCGTTGAGGTTGACCTGGCATCAGGCGAGCACAAGAGCGCGGCGTTCCGTGCGAAGAATCCGGCCGGCCTTATACCGGTTCTGGAGTTGGACGATGGAACTTTCCTCCCGGAGTCTTCGGCGATCGTTGAATATCTCGAGGACAAGTTTCCGGCCCCGACAATGATCGGCGGCACGCCAGAGATGCGAGGAAAGATACGAGCACTCGAAAGGATCGCCAGCGATCTCGCGATAGTTTCGGGTGTAATGCTTAAGCACTCCAACCCCATGTTCGCAAAGAACGTCGATCAGGTTCCTGCAGTGGCTGAGGCCGTGCAGGGGATCGTCGCCCAGCAGCTTAGCCTTCTCGAGGCACATCTCGGCGACAAGCCCTTCCTGGCCGGGGAACGACCGACCATCGCGGATATCACTCTCTTCTCCTTCACCCAGGCGTTCAGAGTTCGGATGAACACGACTCTTACCGAAGGCTCCCC
Organism: Bradyrhizobium sp. CIR48; assembly: GCF_014198315.1. Lineage (NCBI taxonomy): Bacteria > Pseudomonadati > Pseudomonadota > Alphaproteobacteria > Hyphomicrobiales > Nitrobacteraceae > Bradyrhizobium > Bradyrhizobium sp. CIR48. The sequence goes on along the minus strand of NZ_JACIHG010000020.1, from coordinate 40,562 downwards.
GCGTCTGACCGCCTGGTACGAGCGGTTCGAAAAGCGACCGAGCGCTGTGTACCAGGTGAGCGCCTAAATGGCGCGGTTGATCGTGCAAATGGCCGGATGAAGCAAGACCGGGAGCAAATATGACCAAAAAATCAGCCAGCAATGTTCATCTCTTGGGCGCGTCCTCATCGCTCCTGAATGACAAGAAGATTGCCATTATCGGCGCGGGACCATGTGGCCTGACGCTAGCGCGGCTCTTACAACAGAAAGGCGCCGACGTACGCGTCTTCGAAATGGAGCCGTCGAGCACGGCGCGTAACCAGGGCGGCTCGCTCGATCTGCATGAAGACTCCGGCCAACTCGCCTTGCGTAGAGCCGGTTTGCACGAGGAATTCCTCGCCGCATGTCGACCGGAAGGGCAAGCCATCAAGATCGTAGACAAGCATGGCAAGATGATCGTGGATCTGCAGCCGAAAGATGAGGCGGAAACACGTCCCGAAATTGATCGCGCCGTGCTGCGCAGCCTACTGATCGACTCACTGGATGCCGAGACGATACAATGGGGGCGGCCGTTAGAGAACGTGGAGCGGTCTGCGCAGGGAAATCTGCGATTGGTGTTTGCGGACGGGCGGCACGTAGATGCAGATCTGGTATTCGGATGTGACGGCGCATGGTCGAAGGTCCGGCCGTTTGTTTCCACGACGAAACCGTATTATTGCGGAATTACGATTGCGGAAACCTGGATTCCGTTAGTGGAGGCGCACCACCCTCGCGTGGCTGAGCTTGTTGGTGCCGGCATTTTTCTGGCGACGGGGGACGACAAGGGGTTGCTCGCTCAGCGGAACGGCAATGGCAGCGTTCGGGTGTACGTGCTCCTGCGTGTTCCTGAGGATTGGACGCAGCGCTGTGGTTTTGCTTTCAATCAACTCGATGCGACCCGCCAAGGCCTGTTGCAAATCTTTGAAGGATGGGCGCCGCATCTACGTGAGGTGCTGACGATACCGGATATGTTTATTCCCCGCTCACTATACACACATCCCCCTAGGCAGGCCGCTTGGCTCGATCGAGCGAACGTCACATTGTTGGGAGATGCTGCTCACGTGATGCCATTTTTTACAGGGCGGGGGGTCAATCTCGCGATGCTGGATGCGGCCGAGCTCGCGGACAACCTGACATCCGAAAAATTCTCTGACGTTGCGGGGGCTATCCGCGCATATGAAACAAGCATGTTTGACCGAATGGCCCCGGAGATCTCCGAAAACCATGCCGATCAGGATGTATTCATCTCTCGCGACGCCCCTGCGGGCATCAAGGAGCTGTTATGGCGCAGAATAGAATTAGGCCAAGAACGCAAAGCCAAACCGTCGAGCGCCGGTTCTAACTCCTAGATCACCCGACTGCGATGTTGATGCAACGATGTCTCCCTCATTCCCAATTTGGGGAAAAGCAGCCGGTTCTGCAACAACGCGGCGACGGGTTCGAGCGATCTCAGAAAGATAGCCCACGATGCAGTCGAGTTTCCATCATGTAACGCCCGTTGTTGAGTCGCCGATGATCAATCAGCGGCTAGGGCGCCGCATTATGTTTAAGATGGACTGCCATCAGCCCGCGGGGTCATTCAAGATCAGAGGCATCGGCCATGTTGTGGCGCAGCATGTTGCCGCCGGCGCGGATCATTTCGTCTGCTCGTCAGGTGGCAACGCAGGGCTGGCGCTCGCCTATTGCACTGCGGCCCTCAAAGTGCGAGCGACAATCTTCGTCCCCGAGACCACGAAGACGAGCGTGCATCAATTGCTCGCGAGCTATGGCGCGACGGTCCATGTAGCGGGCAAGGTCTGGGATGAGGCCGATAAGGCAGCACGTGATCACTGCGCCGCTGAAGGCGCGGTATACGTATCGCCATTCAATGATCCCTTGCTTTGGCAAGGGCATAGCACCCTTGTTGATGAACTCGCGTTTCAGATCGAGCGACCCGACGCGGTCGTTTTGTCTGTCGGCGGTGGCGGGCTCTTATGCGGAGTGTTACATGGAATGCATAAGCATGGCTGGAGCGACGTGCCCGTCATAGCGGCGGAAACCAAAGGCGCAGATTCCTTTGCTGCGGCCGTTGCGGCCGGCCGCCCGGTCGCCCTGGGAGGCATTACCTCGAAAGCAACATCGTTGGGTGCCCTTAAAGTGTCCGACGAAGCCTTCCGCTGGACCGCGAGGCATCCTATCCACTCTGCGGTGGTCACCGATCAAGACGCCTTCACATCGTGCCTTACATTTGCAAACGAGCTTCGTGTTCTGGTTGAGCCTGCCTGCGGCGCCGCGCTATCAGCCGTCCAACAAGGCAACTTTCCGCTCGATAAGTGCAAGAACATCGTGGTGATAGCATGCGGTGGGAATGCCGTCAGCGCGGGCGCATTGTGCGAATGGGCGACGCATCATTCGGCTTGAGGCGCTCGGCCTCTGTCCAGATGATCTTGAGAGGCCAGCATCAAGGTGGTCAACCTGGGTCAATCCTCGTACATTTGCCTGCAGACGGCGACTGACGCGAAGCGATAACCGCCAACGACGGCTTCAGAGGTGCCTTCGACCGCCGGTGAGTAGTTTTGTGAGCTGGGTGAGGTCTTATGGTCTCGTTTATCCTCCGCTACCCGCAGTAAGCGCCGCGGCGTAGCGCGCCGTCAGATGAAGGCAGATGGCGCTCGTCGATCTTGCGATCCTCGCCGTCGATGAAACGGGATCGCGCCGAGGGGCTTGAAATCATTGGGCGTAGACGGCGCCGCCATTCACGTAAACGGTGGTCGTGTTCACCCAACGCGCGTCATTGGACGCTAAGAACAAAGCCGCGTCAGCAACTTCTTCCGGTTCACCCGGTCGTGTGAAAGGGGTCGGAATGGCCGGGGCCGGGGCCGAGCCGGTCGGACCGACCGCCAGGCCCGCGATCCGGTCGGTGCGTATCAGTCCGGGGGCCAGAGTGAGGGCACGCACGCCGCGAATCGCAACTTCTCGCGAGAGGGCCCGGGTCAGCTGTTCGATCGCGAGCTTAGTGGATGAATATAGGCAGTGCTCCGGCACAGCAAGTCGGGTCGTTCCCGAGGAGAGGCTGATGATGACGCCGTTGTCGCGCACACGACGGCCAGCTTCTTGAAACGTGACGATAAAGCCCTTCAGCACCTTCAGCTGATGGTCGATGGCTTCCTCGGAAAGCTGAGTTGGCGCTCCTGCAGCGATTCCGGGCATCCCGGGATGAGCATTCGCGACCACGATATCCAGAGCTCCGAATGCCTTTTGCCCTTCATCGAACAGCCGGCGTACTGCCACAGGGTCCATGCTATCGCCCTGCAAAACGACGGCATCGCCTCCAGCCGCCTTTACCGCATCCGCGGTCGCATCCGCTGCAGCTTTGTTCGAGACATAGTTGACAACAACCTTCGCGCCTTCGCGCCCGTAGACCTCCGCGATCGCGCGACCGATTCCGCGTGACGCGCCGGTGATGAGCGCTACCTTGTTCTCTAGTTTTCGCATTGTGTCTTTCACTTCATGAGTGTTTTACTTCTTGAGTTGTCAATTTATCAGCCCCCCATATCATGGAAAGTCGTAAAGCTCCGAACGAGCTGTAAGGAATTATCGAACCGACGAATCCGGCGCTTCGATACACTCGGCGGTGATGGCTTGACGATCGCAAACAGAATGAATTCGATCGAGGACGCGTTCCAGGAATTCACTGACGCAATCCAGACGGCGGGCGATGTTAACGCATTCGAACGTCTTGCCGCGCGGCTCGCGCAAAGGCTCGGCTTTCAGCGATTTGCCTATTTGCGCCTGGCCGGCGAGGCGCCCGTGCTCATCTCGTCCTACCCGAAGTCCTGGACCGACCGCTATTTTGATCTTGGATATCAAAAGCTTGATCCCGTAGTTCTCCGTGCCAAGGCCGGGCGTGACCTCTTCAGCTGGGGTGGGAGAGCTCGTGCGCCCACGGGGTCGCGAGCACAGCGTCAGTTTTTTGATGAGGCCACGACCTTTGGCATCCGCTCCGGAATCACCGTGCCGATCAGAGGCGGTTTCGGACAGACAGCGGCCTTCACGTTGGCGACGAGCGATCGTGAGATCGATCTCGACCGTCTTGCCGGCGAATGGAGGGACATCATTCACCAGGCGGGATTGTATTTCCATGCGCACGTCGACGCGCGGCTCGGCGCTCCGTTCGTCACGCGGCAACTCACCGATAGCGAGCTGACCCAGCGCGAGCGTCAGTGCCTTGCATGGACAGCGCAAGGCAAAACGGTCGCCGATATTGCGGTTCTCGTCGCGATCGCGCCGCGTACCGTCGTCTTTCATCTTGAAAATGCACGTCGCAAATTGGGGGCGGCGTCGATCGCTCAGTGTGTTGCGATAGCATTGCGCCGCGGTCTGTTGAGCTGACGGCCTCGTATCTGATTTCCAGCAGGGCAGGATAAGGAAGGCGCATGCGTGCGGCCTTCAAGACGAAGGGCTCTTTGCATTTAGTCTAAAGTGGTCTAGCGTAGTCCTGCTAATCGCGCCCCACCTGCAAAATCTGACAGGCGCTCACGCGGGCGTTTTCTGCTGTCAAAGCCTCCTGGTAACTCTAGGAGGTCGGTATGCACGCTATCGCGCTTCATACGTCTCAGTTTGGTCGCCATCTCGACCTTCTAATGTCGATGTATCGGCTCCGTCGGCGCGTCTTCAAAGACCGATTGGATTGGAGCGTGTCGGTATCGGGTGACCTGGAAATCGACGTCTATGATGCCTTGGGTCCCAACTATCTTCTCGTCGTCTCAGATGAGAACGAGGTTCTTGGCTGCGTCAGGCTTCTGCCGACGACTGGCCCAACGATGCTCGCCGACACCTTTGCCAATCTTCTGGGCAACAGGGCGGCGCCACGTGACGAGCGCATTCTCGAAAGCTCAAGATTTTGCGTTGACACCGAGCGCAGCGTCGATGCCGGCCGAACCGGCTTCAACCGCGCCACCTTCGTGCTGTTTGCCGCGATGCTCGAGGCGATGCGAGAAGGGGGAGCGCAATCCATCGTGACCGTCACTGATGCTCGAATGGAGCGCATCCTGAGGCGAGCGGGTTGGCCCCTGGAGCGGTTGTGTGAGCCCCAGCCGCTTGGACAGACCCTCGCGCTTGCAGGATTTCTTCACGATTCAGATCAGGCGCTCGAGGCCATGTACCGGCAAGCCGGGGTGGACGGACCGGTTCTGATCTCACTAGGATCGGAACGCAAGGTCGCCTGATCTTTCGGCGGTTGACAGAGTCTCGTTGCATGCTGGCTGATCCGCGACATAGCTGCGTTGTTCTCTTAAACATGACGCGAGGCGGTGGAGTCGACGCTCAGGCGTCCGCCCTCGGTCGACGCGGAAACCTCACATTGCTGCCGGCATGCCGGGAGGTCTTGGGTATCCGCCAGATCGCAGTCGGCGAGTATGAACGGGACAATGTTTCCGATCAAATCGCCGTCTCTATCGACCACTTCGATATCGATGCCTTGTCCGTTTGGCGGGATCCGCAGCTTGGAGCTTTCCTTGCGGAATCGGAGGCTAGCGTCGTCTTTCTGGGCGGATCATTTCTTGAAGAAGAGGTGCTGATCGCGGCATTGGAAGGGGTGCGGCACGGGTACGACATCCGATTGCTCTCGGATTTGTCGGTCGCACGTGATGAAGCCGATCGGTCGATCGCTTTGGCTCGCCTAGCCCATCACGGCGTTCTCGCCACCACGATCCGGCAAGCTCTCCTTGAATGGGCTGTGTCTCTGGGCGATCAGGCCGTCAGTCGGAGGGTACAGCAATTGCTCTTGTAAATGGCGCTTCCCGCAAGCGGCCGCTTGCGGGCCGGGCTCTCGTGAACCGAGCCCGCTTTGCGGTCTCGGCCTTGTGGCTTCGGTCCCTGGCGCAAACACGTCGTGCACGGATCCAGGCGCCCACATGTCGTCTATGTGTTTGATGGAGCCCCACGCTCTCGCTGACGCGTCGACGATGCCTTTGAGGGCGATGCTTTGAGGAGCCGGCCGCAGGCGGCCGGCGCTTTTAATGAGCCCCCGGAAGGCGGGGTGGGCGGCGCTCCCGCATAGCCCCGAACCGGCGGTCCGCAACCGCGCCTCGCTAAGTCTCTCTGTGTCGCCAGTGTGCTTGGCGCGGTCCTCCGCTGTCGCTCCGGCCGTTCCGGTGCGGTCCGCCTCTACGTTCGGGGCTTTCCGGTCGCTTCTCGCCGCCCACCCCGCCTTTCGGGGGCAGGGCGCGGAAGTGGAGCGAGCGGAGATCGTCATGTCCAAGCGTTCAACCCACCATCACGCGACCAAACCGAAGGCAAGTCTCTACGAGGAAATCACTGCCCACATCGTTGCGGATCTGGAGGCGGGGATCTTCCCGTGGGCCCGGCCATGGGGCACAGGAGGCGGCAATCAGGCTTGCGCGCTGCCGAGAAATGCAGCCACGGGCAAAGCCTATTCTGGGATCAACGTCCTGATCCTTTGGGGGCGGCTATTTGAGTGCAGCTTTGCCTCGGGGCGGTGGCTCACCTTCCGCCAAGCCTCAAGTCTCGGCGGTACAGTCCGCAAGGGCGAGCACGGCGTTACCATCTGCTACGCCGACCGCTTCGTTCCCAAGCGCGAGGAGGGTGACGCAAGCCGCACCTCTCAAGACCTGCAGGACGCGGACGGAGCGGCCGTTCCGTTTCTGCGGCGTTACACCGTCTTCAACGTCGATCAATGCGACAACCTGCCGGACCATTGCCTCGTCGAAGCGCCACCCGTGCCTGAGCACGAGATCGTGCCGCAGGCGGAAGCACTTACTATCGCAACGCGCGCCGATATCCGCATCGGCGGTGCAAAAGCTTTCTATTCGCCATCAGAGGACACGGTCCACGTCCCGCCGCAGCCCGCCTTCTTCGAGCAGATCAATTATTACCGCACGCTGTTTCACGAGCTCGGGCACTGGACTGGTCACCTCTCGCGCCTGAACCGGGAGCTATCAGGCGCATTCGGTTCAAAACTCTACGCCAATGAAGAGCTGATCGCGGAACTGACGGCAGCCTTCGTCTGCGCTGCGCTGTCGATCGAGCCCACCGTCCGCCATGCCGACTATCTCGGCTCGTGGCTCAAGGTCCTTCGGGAAGACAGCCGCGCGATTTTCCGCGCCGCCAGCAAGGCCTCGAAGGCCGCCGACTTCCTGCTTGCCTTCGCAGATGGCCACGCGACCCCCGCAACCGCGGCGCAGCCCGAGATTGGCCGGTGACGATGGGGGCGACGGCGGCGCTCGCCTTCGCTGCCCCCTGAACGGCCGCTCGACATCGGGCTCTTCGACGAGGCCGCAGGGCCGCATTGCTGTCCGAAATCGCAGGCAAGGCCGTCGCGGACGCCAATTTGTCGGAGCCGGGCAAGGTGCAGAAGAAGATCATCCACGACTGCCTGAACGGCGAGGGAAGGCAGCGCACTGAGCGCTTCGTGCCGCGCTACATGACCTTCCCGATCGGCCATTACGATCCGAACAAGACCCTCGAAATCGCACGGGCATCAGAGAGTATTAACGCTTTGTTTACCTGAATTTGGGCCCGACGATTCGGGCGCGGACAGGCTTGCCGCGCCCGGATTTCGCAGCGTCCGAGTCGCATCGGAGTCAATCCGGCGAACAGCAAATTCCGGGAATCGAGAACGGGACGACTCATCCTATAGCTCGATCAAGTTGACGGCAGTGCACTGCATCATGGAGCTGACGATGATGAACCCGTTCAAACTGTTTCCCGAGCCGCAAGCGGTAAGGCTCAGCCGCATCTGTATTGCCCAGGTCGTCGTCTGCGTTTCGGCGCTGACCTCCAACGCCGTCCTGCTCTCGAAGATCGTGCCGACCCTGATGAGCGGGTTCAACTGATCGTCGTGTAAGGCAGTAGCGAACGTCCACGAGGGCCGGGCAGGGCACTTCAAAATCAAAAGCCGGACCGTTGCACGCGATGTCGCGCTTCACGATCCGGCCTCATAGGTGGTTCAAACCACTCTCGGCCAGGGCGCCCAATCGACCTCGCGCACGCTCAACGCTGCGTTAGTTCTGCGCCTCTGAGACTGAAAGCGGGTTAGGCGAAGAGCTACTTCTTTTTCTTCGCGGCTTTTTTCGCGGTGGTCTTCTTCGCCTTCTTCGGCGCTGTCTTCTTCGCCTTCTTCGCTTTCTTGGCCATGTGCCCTCCGTCAATGCATGAAGCTAAAGGTGCAGACCGGGAATCGGCATGCACTAAATGATCGTAACATCGATCATGCTAGATTGACATCGCGGCACGTCGGCACGCGGGCAGCGAGCTCGAGTCGTCGTATCTCGTCGCAGTCAACGCCGCAGCAATGAGGAGCGGCACGGCCGCCGCGAGCAGCTCTGGTGCGCCGATGAGCGTTCGCTGCCAGAGTTGCAGATCAGTGCAAACACACCGTCGCCGGCCCTGGCCGGAAGCATCGCAGAGACCGGGAGAGAGCCTGCATCAGGGCCAATTCAGCCGCTGCCAGCAATAGGCTCACATAGTCCTTGCGGCTGTCTCGCCGCGGCAAATCCAGTCCCCTCCGATCCCGCCGTCCAGAGAGGATGACCCGGTGGTCGTGATAAGTCTCGGCGCTCTTGCCGCGGCTCGGATGACGGAGATGCGGTCCAGTAGGAAGACCTGTCACGCCTCCCCATTGTAGCTGCAAGATCATCTTGTGCCGCCCGACCGGGCGGGTCTTGTCCTCTTCTGTTGTCAGCGGGGCCGATCCCCTCATGCGTGGCGAAGAGACCTATGGGAAGCGCTCCGCCTGTCAAAACCTTTCCCGCCAGCTTTTTTCCCCGCCGGACGAAAAGGTCCGGCTCCTCGCGGCCGCTTCGCTGCAAAAAAGCCGTCGGCTTAGGTGCTCCGCATGCGCTGCGCCCCGAAGGCGGGTTCGAAGGCGTTTCGCTTCCCATAACGGTCTCGCCATCGCGAGGGGATCGGCTCCTCGCGGGGACAACAGAAGAGGACAAGACCATGACCGCGATCGGATACGTCACCAAGAACGACAACGGCAGCTACAAGGGCCAGCTCAAGACCGTCTCTATCCGGGCCGACATCGACATCATCCCGAACCGCGACAAGAGCGTCGAGACCCATCCCGACTTTCGGGTGTTCACCCAGGGCGTCGAGATCGGGGCGGGCTGGGTCCGCCGCGGAGAGAACAGCCGCAAGGACTATGTGAGCCTGTCGCTGGCAGCGCCGGAGTTCGGCCCGCGCAAGCTCTACGCCAATCTCGGCCGCGCCGCCGGCCAGGACGACGACAGCGTGTTTGCGCTGATCTGGAATCCGGTGGATTGATGCCAATCGGCCCCCGCGAGAGCCGCTCGCGGGGGCCGTGCTCTTGCCCCATTTAGACAGAACCATCCAAAGTTGTATTGGTGTTTCTAGTGGAGCCCGCTTATTGAACTGTTCGGTGAATTCGAAGGCAGGTAGAGACGACGATCACGCTGCTTCATGCTCGTTCGCCGCCTATGACGGCGGCGACTGGGCGTGGGAGTTCTTGCGCCGGAACGACGACTATATCTCCGACTGGCGAAGCAGCATTCCCAGGCATCTGCCATGTATTATGCTGAACGACGGGACGAAGCTGCTGCGCCTGCGGCGGCGGTTCCTGCAAGCGGAGAAGTGGGGGCTTTATGCCTTCGCCGATCCACGACTTTGCGCTCACGAGACAACCGCATTCTGGCACGCCAAGGCTTTGAAGCGCGTGGTGCGGCTGAATGCAAGAAAGCCGGACCAGGGGGAAGCGAGCGTCCGGCGGCTTGCGGATTTCAACGCCGAGCGACATGCGGTGATCGGCGTAGATGGTGTTCCGCTGGTCGTGATAAAGCGCAATGGCGTGGGCGTTCCCCTCGAAATCCACGGCCTTTCGGTACTGACAGCGGCGTTCACGCCCGTCTACGAGCTGCACGATCTCGACGATCTCACAGCCCAGACCGAGCTTTTAAGGCGTCTGCAGCGCCTCACCGACGCCGATTTTAGAGCGGCTCAAAAACCGTCCTTTGCTGCCGATGAGCGCCTCCAGCAGGCTCTCATCGCGCTCGACGAGAGCCTCAAAGGCAAGACGTATCGACAGATCGCAATTGCGATCTTCGGGGAGAAGAAAGTCACTGAGGAATGGCACAGTCATAGTCAATTCTTGCGCGATCGCACGCGACGCCTCGTCGCCAAGGGCACCGCATTGATGAAGGGCGGTTACCGCGACCTTCTGGCCTGATAGAATTTTTCCTTCTCTTTTGACGAACTTTGCCCGCGCAGGATGGCGAAAGCTCGCCTCTGATCTTCGCCACTCCACAAAGCGCCTGCGATCTGACGACGCTTCTTCTTGCACCTCTTGGTTGTATGGGGTGTCGGAAGGAAAGTTGGATGACCACGAAAACTGACGACAAGGAACCGGACAAGCCGTTCCTCAACACGGTCGAGGCGGCCGGCTGGCTCAGACTCACCAAGAACACGCTGGAGAAGATGCGGGTCCAGGGCAGGGGACCGGTCTACCGCAAGCACGGACGCTATGTCCGCTATCACATCGAAGACCTCGTCGAATGGTCACATGCGAGCAAGAGGAGGTCGACCTCCGATGCGGATTGATCGCACGAGATTATGGCGCCAGGCCTCCACGCTCTCGGCCATGTGCGCCGGCATCATTACGCTTCTGATGTCGTCCGCGCCCGCGGTGCCGGTTCTGATCTACAATGCCACCGGCAGCGCGCCGCTCGGCTTCTACTATGTGGAGCCGCGGCTGCCGGCGCGCGGCGAGCTCGCCGTCTTCAAGCCACCTCCTGGAATCGAACTCCTGATCATCGCGCACGAGATCCTACTTATGCCCGTGCCACTCCTAAAGCGGGTCGAGGCGATAGGCGGAGACGAAATCTGCCGTGCCAGGCAGCCGATCGGAAGCATATCCATCAACGGAAAGGTCGTTGCCGAGGTGCTCGACAAAGACCGGCAAGGGCGGCCTCTTCCGGCCTGGGAGGGCTGCATGAGACTGGTCGAAGGGGAATACTTCCTGCTGCAGCCCCACCCGAATTCCTTTGACTCGCGGTACTTCGGGCCGGTGCTCCGCTGCGATATTCTGGGCGTCGCACGTCCGCTCTGGACGTGGAATCCGGATATGTGAGCGGTTGATTTTACGGGCGCGCGTCTGCAACAAGGCGCGCGCTCGTCGTATTTTGCTCCCCTGCTCGAACCCGGATCGGCAACAGCCGCGTGAGGCCGGCAGGCAAGGTCCCAGCACGGGGCCGGCGAAACCTCCACGACGAGCCGTTCAGATCGCGACGTTGACGATCGGAAGATTGAACGCACCGGCTCGCGCGCGGGCTGGCATGCACAAGTTACTTTTCTCTTGAAGGGGGGACTTGAGGGGCGCTGCCCCGTCACCCCCGCAAGACCTTCTTTCGTCCTCCGGTGCAGCAAGTCGGTCGCACGTCGCAGCTCACGCTGGCTCGGTGCAACCGCGTTGCGCACCATCGGATGCGCGCCGGCAAAGCCGGCGCCGAAACAAGCTCTTGCCCCCCGAAACCCCGGTCTCGCCGACGGGCAGGCGGCATGGCGAAGGCCATGCGCGCTGCGCCGATCAAACGCCCGTTCACGGGCTCACAGGCGAGACATCACGATGGCAAAGTTGACGAAGGCGGAGGCCAAGGCACATGCCAAGGCCGTCGAACTGCTCAAGAAGGACATCCTCACCTACGATGAGCGTGTGTTTGTGCTGGACAATTGGCACGAGGGCGCAAGCCACATCAACGGATCGGCGGGGGCATTCTTTACCCCTAGCGGCCTTGCCGGAGACTTCGCGATCGATGCTTACGGCGGCCGAACCATCGACCTTTGCGCAGGGATTGGCGCCCTCGCATTCCACGTCTATTGGAGGGCACACTACGCGCGTGGCCGAGACGAACCACAGAAGGAAATCGTCTGTATCGAGCGTGATCCTGCCTATGTCGAGGTCGCCCGCAAGGTGTTGCCGGAAGCCCAGTGGATTTGCGCCGATGTGTTCGAACTGGACTTGTCGAGCCTCGGGCACTTCGGTTGCGCGATCGCAAATCCCCCGTTCGGAGCCACTCCCAGGCTAGCAGGCGGACCGCGCTACACTGGACGCTCTTTTGAGTTTCACGTGATCGATATCGCTTCCGGTATTGCGGATTATGGCGCGTTCATCATCCCGCAGGCGTCTGCACCGTTCCAATATAGCGGCGTGCAGTGCTACCGAGAACGCAAGAGCGCGGATTATCTCAAGTTCACTGAACAGACCGGAATTCATCTTGAAGCCGGCTGCGGCGTGGACTGCTCTTTCTATCGTGACACATGGAAGGGCGTCGCGCCCAATGTTGAAATCGTCTGCGCCAACTTCGAGGAAATCCCTCGCAACAAGGGTAGATCTTCGGTCCAGCCAGAGGCCGAGCTGCGTGCTCTCTGGAGCAAAAACGGCGTTCCGGTGGATCGGCAGGACGCCATAATTCGCGAGGTCGAGGCCAAAGCCAGGGGCGGAATTCGATCCGACGAACGCCCCGTCCAGGCGGACTTGTTCACTGATCTTGGGCCTTTTGCACCCAAGCGCTGACGGTCTCTGCGGCGAATTCGTCTCGCAAATTGCCTGAGCGAGCCAGGCTGCCAAGCCTGGTTCACTCGGTCGGCTTCCGTGCGGCTGATGAAGTTCAGTGCTTGTCGGTTGCGGCCCAACGGGCCATCAATGGCTTCAGCCGTTTCATTCAGACGCGGAGCACCTTTGAGCTCGTGGTCAGGGAGCGACAAGTAAGCGTGCGCCGGGTTTTCGATCCAGCGGCGGCCGGACTTGTTGTATGATAGCGGATGGACCGCGGCATGCTTCAAGAGCACTTAGCGATAGCGGAGCGCCACATTGCCCTTGGCGTGAAGCTTCTTGCCAAGCAGGAAGCGCTGATCGCCGAGCTGGACCGGCACGGCCATGATACCAAGGGCGCAAGGGACGTGTTGGCCACAATGGTGGAAACGCAGTCCCTCCATATAGACGACCGGGACCGCATCTTGAGGGAATTGGGACAGTAGGCCCGTTGATCTAGATCAATGGCCACCAGCGGCTCCGGTCAAGCTTCAGGCATGAATGATCCGAAACCAGAGGCACATTCCGCCTCCAAGCCGACGCGCTTGGATGAGGCCCGACGAGGGGTACGCGGCCGACCTCCGCGAGATAATCAAGAAGCTCCGCCAAAAGATGCATTAAGCCGCTTAGGTCGGAGCCAATGCCCGCGCCGACTTCCGCTCATTGCCTTCAGGGACACCGGAAGATTGCTGGTTCTGCACCACTGTTCGGGCCTAAGCGGAAATCAGTCTGCCAGCCCCTAGGACCCTCGCTCACCTGGGCAAGAGTTCGCGGAGGAGTGCGATAGTAACTGCTGATGGCATACGGGCGATGCCTTCGGCCCGCACTCTACTCGTCGCTTCGCTCCTCACCGAGCCACCCTACGGTGTCTCGGCCCTTCGGGTAACGATCGCTATCGCAAGCGTGCGCAAACAGTCGGGCTTCGTAAGTCAAACTGCCAAGTCACGGCGGCTCGTTCGCTAGGAAAGCAAAAAGGCGGGAGGGCAAGATAAAAGCACTGGCGCTACAGGGCGCCTAAGTCGTTGCCTGCACATCCAAGATTTGGCGCTCTCTGAGTGCTCGCTGTCACCAAGTGCACCCCAAGGCAATGGCGGACTTGCGCAATTGCGTGTGCCTCTTGGCGAATGCCCCTCGGCCTCACATATCGCCGGCAGTCAAACGTCGGATGCGGGCCATGCGAGAGATCGACGACGAATTCGATGTGAAGTTCGGACGGATCGGCAACCGCAAAGCCAGACGGTCGACCAGCTATCTTCGACGCGTCCGTCAGGAAGCGACCAAAGCTGGCGCCAGTGCGAGGGCAAGTTCATCGTTCACCGGCAGCCGCATCGGCCGAGGCCACGCACAGGGGGCGGTGCTGGCAGGGCGTGCGCGAAGTCAGGGGCAGCGCCGTGTCGTGATCAAGGCCCGGATCGTCAGGATCAAGTCGGGCAATCTGGGTGCCGTGCGCGCCCACCTTCGGTATGTACAGCGCGATGGGGTCACACGTGAAGGCGAGCCAGGGGATCTCTACGACGGCAGCAATGATCGCGCCGACGGCAAGAGCTTTACGGAACGAAGTGCCGGCGATCGCCACCAGTTCCGGTTCATCGTGGCGCCCGAGGACAGCGTGGAGCTCGCGGACCTGAAGCCGTTCGTCCGCGACCTCATGCAGCAGATGGAGCAGGATCTCGGCACCAGGCTCGACTGGGTCGCTGCCGATCATTTCAACACCGGCCACCCCCATACCCACATCGTTTTGCGCGGCAAGGATGATCGAGGAGACGACCTCGTGATCGCGCGCGACTATATCGCTCATGGTTTCCGGTCGCGGGCAGCGGAACTGATCACGCGAGAACTCGGCCCTGAAACGGAGATCGAAGTCGCGCGCAAGCTCCAGCAGGAGGTCACGGCGGAGCGGCTGACCCGGCTCGACCGAAGCATCCTGCAAGATGCTGCGGGCGGGGTTCTCGAGCTGGGTTTGCGGTCTGGACGGGAGCCTGCCTGGCAAACCGCTCGGATCGGACGGCTGCGAACCCTCGAGCGGATGGGATTGGCAGAGGAGAGCGAGCCCGGGCATTGGCGGATCGACCCTGAGCTTGAGCCCAGGCTCAGACGCATGGGGGAACGCGGCGACATCATCAAGACCATGCACCGCGAGATGGCCGCAGCAGGAATCTCGCGAGCAGCCGGCGACTACGCGATCTTCGATCCGGAACAAGGCGCTCGTCGCCTGGTCGGGCGCGTGGTCAGCGAGGGATTTGCCGACGAACTGACGGAGCGACGGTATGTTGTGATCGATGGGGTGGACGGGCGGACGCACTATGCCGAGATTGGGGCCGTCGGCGTCAACGACGAGCCGCCTGTCCGCAACACGGTTCTGGAACTCAGATCGCGCGTCGCTGAACCGCGGGCGATCGACCGGACGATCGCAGAGATCGCCGCCCGCCATGGCGGCAGCTACAGCGACCGGCTGCATCGGGAATTCGATCCCCAAGCGTCGGGCGAATTTGTCGGATCCCACGTGCGGCGCCTGGAGGCGATGCGGCGCGAAGGCATGGTCAGCCGTCTTGCCGACGGCAGTTGGGGTGTTGGGAAGGACTATCTGGACCGGGCGCATCGATACGAGCAGTTCCAGCGCTCGCGCAACCCGGTGCGGGTCACGGTGCTGTCATGGCAAAGGCTCGAAGATCTGCCGCAGGCGTTAGGCGCTACCTGGCTCGATCGCAAGCTCGTTGGCAAGGAGCCCGATGAACTCGCGTCGACCGGCTTTGGCGCGGAGGTCGAGACCGCGTTGCGAGCAAGGCGGCAATGGCTGATCGAGCAGGGGCTGGCGCGGGAAGAGGGTGGCCAGGTGCGTCTTGCGCGAAGCATGCTTGAGACGCTTCAGGCGCGCGAACTGGCACGGACCGCGGCTGATATTTCCGCGCGCACCGGTCTCGAGCATGTCGATGTCAAGGCCGGCGACAAGATTGACGGCGTCTATCGGCGCATGCTGACGCTGAACAGCGGACGGTTCGCCCTGATCGAGCGGTCCCATGAGTTCGCGCTGGTGCCCTGGCGGCCGGTGCTGGACCGAGCGCGCGGGCAATTGGTCAGCGGTCAGGTCGGGGGCGAGGGCATATCCTGGTCGATCGGGATCAAGCGCGGGATTGGACTCTGACGAGAGACTTACTTCCGCTTGGGCACACGTGGCGTCGGGAAATTCTCGACGTCGGATGTCTTGACTAGGACAGCGCCGGGCTCGTCGACCGGCGCGGAGAGATATTTGGCGCGAGCGATCTCCTCGATCCTCGACCTGTTCTTGAGGAACGCTTCCAGGCGGCCTTCTTGCCCAAGGCCGTCGGCGCCGAAATGGTCGTCCAGCGCCTCGCGGCTGACTGCGCAATTGACGGTGCCGCCGAGCTCCTTTCCCTGGAACGTCACGACGTCGCGGCTGAAGTCATAGCGGGCCGGGGGATTGTCGAAGGACAGATCGATGCCTGGAATGATCGAGCGAGGTGAGCCAATGGTCTTGAGCAACGTGTCTCGAACGGCGGCCGCAAGCAAGGCTAGCCCTTCGAGCATTAATTGGCGCCATTTGGGACCGCGACCATGAGCTTCGTCCCATGCCGAATTTAGCTCATGGGGTCGCTTTTCTGCTAGAGCCGCGAGCAAGGCCTCGGCCTGCTGCAGGTCCTTGTCACGTTTGGCAAACCCCTCCGGGCGCCTGCGGGAGATGATGAGCTTGTGGACGGCATAGCGCGCCGGCGCCGGCACATGCACATAGATGCCGGCGCCATGCAGGATGACCGTGGGCTCGGGATCGCGGATCAGGAAGTCCAGGAAGCGCAGTGGCTGGGCGTCTGTGTTCAGGGCGGGCAGCTTTTGGGGACGGGCGGTCTCCTTGCCCTCGTGGGGCGTGAGAAAATCAACGCGCAAGCCGCCCTTGGCCGCGTAGCTCGTCACGCGCCGGCCGTCAGATACGTGAGGGACGGCACGAAAGGACTTGTCGACTTCCTTCAGCACGTCCAGAACGGGCGGCGTGGAATCCTCAACCGCGACCGAGACATTCTTGAATTGCGCGATGTCCACGTCGCCGGTCTGCAGCGAGCCGGCCGAGAGGCGAACGCCAAGCATCGCAGCATAGGTCTGGTAGGCGATCGTTCCGACGAGTACGCCGCGAAGGCGAAACACACCTGCCCTGGCGAGCGCCGCGATGACGTCGCCGATCTCTGGAATGGGGCGAGGAAAGCTGAATGAGCGGACCAGCGTGGAGACAAGCGCCCGGCGCTCACGCTCGTCTTCGCGAACCTCATTGTGGTGGGCAATGCGCTCCAAGAGCTCAGGCGTCTCGGGCCCGACATAGCGCTGCGACCGTTCGGCGCCGGTACCGGTCTGGAAGTACCAATACTTGCGGCCGTTGATGCTCTTGGCCGTGAACGAGCCGTTGTCCGCGAAGGCCTCCTGGAAGGCGGCGTTCGCGGTGCGCTCGAGGAGCTCGGCGTAGGTCGTCTGGCTAACCAGGGAAGGGGCCGGCATGGTCATTGTCCGGGTTATACTCAGTCTGCGGATTGAGTATAAAGGGCGTGGAACCCGGCGTCCAGCTCATTTATACTCAGTTCGCAAAGTGAGTATAAAGGCGGTTAACCCTGGTTTCGTAGCCGAATCGGCGTGCCAACGGTGTCAGTGGCAACGTTTGCCCGGTTCCGCCCCTCTGTTCCATGCCTCCTCCTGTGTCACGCATTGTCCGGATCAAGAGTCGTCCAGTTTGAGCCGGTAGCTCACCTTTAGTTGAGGCGCTTGATCATCCTCGCCATGACTGGACGGAGATCCTTCTCGCCTTCGCACGCCTGATCGACGATGCCCTTGCTTCCCTGTCGCGATTTTTATTTCGATTGAACGCAAAGCGCATTGGCCCCTTTCATCGCGCCGCTCACGTTGGGTGAGTGAGTGGGGCGAGCGGATGTTTCCAGCAAAAATCTACGTCGGCCAGATTGCCGTCGTGTTCGGCATTGTCGTTGTGTCGACCTGGGGCGCAACGCAATGGACCGCCGCAGCTCTCGGCTACCAGCAGCGCCTGGGTGAACCCTGGTTCCTGATCGTCGGCTACCCCGTCTATCTGCCGTGGCGGTTGTTCGAATGGTGGTTCGCGTACGAAGCCTATGCGCCCGAGATATTCGAGGAGGGCGGAGCCATCGCCGCAGCTGGCGGCGTTGCAGGCGCAATGTGTGCCATCGTCAATTCAGTGTGGCGCGCGCGTCAAAGCCAGTTGGTGACGACTTACGGTTCGGCACGGTGGGCGACGCCGAAGGAAATCAAGGCGGCTGGCCTGTTCGCATCCAAGGGCGTGTTTCTGGGATGCCTCGAGAACAACTATCTCCGTCACGACGGACCGGAACACGTGATGTGCTTTGCACCGACCCGGTCGGGCAAGGGCGTGGGGCTGGTGTTGCCCACATTGCTCTCGTGGACCTCGTCTGCGGTGGTGCACGACATCAAGGGCGAGAACTGGGAACTGACCTCTGGCTGGCGTTCGACCTTCTCGCACTGCCTCTTGTTCAACCCCACGGACTCGCGGAGCGCGCGCTATAATCCGCTGCTCGAGGTGCGCAAAGGCGCGGCCGAAGTCCGCGACGTCCAGAACATCGCCGACATCCTGGTCGACCCCGAAGGGGCGCTCGAACGCCGAACCCATTGGGAAAAGACCAGTCATTCGCTTCTGGTCGGCGTCATCCTTCACGTCCTTTATGCCGAAGAGAAGAAGACGCTGACCCGCGTCACCGAGATCCTGGCAGACCCCGCGCAGTCCTTTGAGAAGACGCTCCGGATCATGCTGGCAACCAATCATCTCGGCACCGAAGCGGAGCCGAAGGTGCACCCAGTGGTCGCCGCGACGGCACGTGAGCTGCTCAACAAGTCCGAAAACGAACGCTCCGGCGTTCTGTCGACCGCCGTGAGTTTCCTTGGGCTCTATCGCGATCCCGTCGTCAGCAGAAACACCGAGCACTGTGATTGGCGCATCGCCGACCTCGTCAGTGCCGACAAACCGGTCACACTCTACCTCGTCGTTCCGCCGTCGGACATCAGCCGCACCAAGCCGCTGATCAGGCTGATCCTCAACCAGATCGGCCGCCGGCTGACCGAGACCCTGAACACCAAGGCCGGTGATCCCAAACACCGCCAGCTCCTGATGATGCTGGATGAGTTTCCGGCGCTCGGCCGGCTCGACTTCTTCGAGAGCGCGCTCGCGTTCATGGCCGGATATGGCATCCGCGCCTACCTGATCGCGCAGTCGCTCAACCAGATCGCAAAGGCGTATGGCGAGAACAATGCGATCCTGGACAATTGTCACGTTCGCATTGCTTTCGCCGCCAATGACGAGCGCACCGCCAAACGGATCTCGGACGCGCTCGGCACCGCAACCGAACTACGTGCACAACGCAACTATGCGGGCCATCGGCTGGCGCCCTGGCTTGGCCATGTGATGGTCAGCCGTCAGGAAACTGCGCGCCCATTGCTGACGCCGGGCGAGGTGATGCAACTGCCGCCCGACCAGGCCATCGTGCTGGTCTCGGGTCTTGCGCCGGTCCGGGCGACAAAGCTGCGGCATTATGAGGACGCCAACTTCGTCAGTCGTCTGCGGAGGCCGCCATCCTTGGTGGGCGGCTCGTATGCCGACCGGCCGGCGGCCCGCGCTGACGATTGGCGCGGCGAGGTGCGCACCACTGACCTTCGCCTTGCGACCCTGCCGTACCGCGAACTCATGCATACCGGCGGCGAGGAAGGCGGGCTCAAGCAGCAATTGCCGTTGTTCGACGAGGCCGCGCCCGCTGTGAGCGAGGCTCGCGCCTCCGAGGAGCGATTACTCGACGACGAGTCCGATGTCGCCGCCGACCGCAGCCAGATGCAGCAAGCCGCCAACGCGTCCAGCGCCGTGCGTAGAGCCCATGCCGTCACCCGCGACGACGACGATCTTCTTCCCTCGTTCTGAAGAGCACCCCAATGAAACCGAAACTGTCGGCCTACGTCTCTGAAAGTGTGTCGCAACGGCTCGAGCTCGCAGCCAAGCGCCCCGGAGCCAGCAAGTCAGCCATTGTCGATGCTGCGCTGGATCGCTTTCTCAATCCCGAGCGTGACACCAGCGGCGATGCGGCGCTGGTCCGAAGGCTGGACCGGATGAGCCGGCAACTGGAACGAGCCGATCGTGACGTTGGCGTCCTGGCGGAGACCATCGCGCTCTTCATCCGCTACTACCTGACCATCACCCCGCCGTTGCCTTCGCAGGATCAGGACGCAGCGCGAGCGCTGGGCCGCGAGCGCTTCGAGATGTTTGTCGCCCAGGTCGGCAAACGCGTCGCCTCCGGCGGCCGGCTTGTGGCCGACGTCATGGATCGCGTCAGCGCCTCGAAACCGGATCTCTTCATGCGCAACCTCGAGGAGGGCGCCCCTCTGGGCGCGGCGCAACCCAGCGACACTGAATCCCGCGCGCAGAGCGCGACGGGTGAGCCGCCGGAGCATTCTCCGGCAGGGCGAGAGGAGGTCGGCAATGTCTGATCTCCTCTCGCCAGAGACCCGCGAACGGCGCCGGGGCATGCTGCGGACCGCGATGGGACCGGCGATCGCGCTGGCTCTGGAAGAACCCGATGTCGTCGAGGTCATGGTCAATCCCGACGGCAGGCTTTGGCTTGATCGGCACGGCACGGGCCGAGCAGATACTGGCGTCGTTCTGACGCCACAGGAGGCCGAGCGGATCATCCGGCTTGTCGCCAGCCATGTTCGGGCGGAAGCGAGCGGTTCGTCTCCCATTATCTCGGCGGAGCTTCCCGAAACTGGTGAGCGCTTTGAAGGCGTCTTGCCTCCTGTCTCGCTCGCGCCGTGCTTTGCCATCCGCAAGCCCGCAACGACCACCTTCCGCCTGTCCGATTATGTCAAGGCGCAGACTGCGTCGCCCCTAATGGCAAAGGTGCTGACATCAGCAGTCACGGAAGCGCGCAGCATCCTGATCGCCGGCGGCACCGGCTCGGGCAAGACCACGCTAGCCAATGCGCTTCTTGCGGAGATCGCCGGCCTCGAAGAGCGGGTCGTCATCATCGAAGACACTCGCGAGCTGCGCTGCGATGCAAAGGATGCCGTGACGCTCCGGACCAAGCCGGGAGTGGCGAGCCTTGCGGATCTTGTCAGATCTACGCTGCGCCTGCGTCCCGACCGCATCATCGTCGGTGAGGTCAGAGGCGCCGAAGCTCTCGACATGCTGAAAGCCTGGAATACGGGGCACCCCGGCGGAATTGCCACGGTCCATGCCAACTCGGCACGCGCTGCGCTCTACCGGATCGAACAGCTCATTCAGGAAGCGGTCGCAACCGTGCCGCGCCGGCTCATTGCCGAAGCGATTGATCTGATCGTCTTCATCAAGGGGCGGGGACCCGCACGACGCATCGAGACCGTCGCCGAGCTCAAGGGCCTCGATCCTTCGGGCGACTATCTGCTCGAGACCCCGCCCGGACTTCCAAACACCTCCCATCGCCCCTGACCTGAAGGAGACTTCCTATGTCCATTCGATTGAATCTAAACGTGCGTTCGCGCTTTCGCGGCTTCTGCTCGGTCAGCGGGTTGCCGCTGGTCACGCTCGGCGTGGCGTCGGCGTGCGTGCTCCTCAACGTCACGGCGGCGCACGCCGCAGGTTCCGGCATGCCTTGGGAAGCGCCGCTCGAGCGCGTCCTGGAATCGGTGCAGGGGCCCGTCGCCAAGATCGTCGCCGTCATCATCATCACGGTGACAGGCATATCGCTGGCCTTCGGCGACACTTCAGGTGGATTCCGCAAGATGGTCCAGGTCGTATTTGGCCTCTCGATCGCCTTTGCTGCGAGTTCCTTCTTCCTCTCGTTCTTCTCCTTCGGTGGCGGAGCACTGATCTGATGCGCCCCGACGGTTTTGAACTCGTGCTCCACCGCTCGCTGACTGAACCGATCCTGATCGGCGGCGCCCCGCGTGCCGCCGCCATTTTGATCGGGACCCTCTCAGCCGTGCTTGCGCTCGGCCTGCGCCTTTGGCTCGCAGGCCTCGTGCTCTGGGTCGTTGGACACAGCGTGGCTGTTTGGCTCGCAAAACGCGACCCGGCCTTCGTCGAAGTCACCATTCGTCACACCAAACACAAAGGGCGGCTTGCATGCTGAACTTGAAAGAATTCCGCGGCAACGCCTATCGGCTGGCTGATTGGCTGCCATGGGCATGCCTGGTCGCTCCCGGTGTCATCCTCAATAAGGATGGCAGCTTCCAACGAACGATCCGCTACCGCGGGCCGGACCTCGATAGCGCGACCGAAGCCGAACTGATGAGCGTCGTGTCCCGCGTCAACAACGTTCTGAAGCGGTTTGGCTCAGGTTGGGCTCTCTTCTTTGATGCCACGCGCATCCCGGCTTGCGAATATCCGCGGTCGGAATTCCCGGACCCTGTATCCTGGCTGGTCGACGAGGAGCGGCGCGCTTCCTTCGAAGGCGCAACCGCGGTGGCATGGGAGGATCCGTCACGCCCTGGCGGGCAGCATTTCGAGAGCGTGCTGCATCTAACCCTGGTGTACCTGCCGCCGGCGGAAAGGGTCTCACGCCTCGAAGGTCTATTCCTCGAGCGCCCCAAGGCGAGGAACCGTGGGACCAGAAAAGGACAATCTACCATAATTCCTGCGCAAGGTGACGCCGACGACGGCGAGATCGACGGCCAACAGCGATTTGATAGCGACGAGAAAGGCTATCGTGATCATCTCCAGAGGTTCATCCAGGAGACCGACCGAGCCATCGATCTGCTCTCGTCGGTCTTGCCCGAGATATGGCCTCTCAACGATGCGGAGACGCTCACATATCTTCACAGCTGCGTCTCGACCAAACGCCATCCGGTCGCGGTACCAAGGATTCCAGCCTATCTTGATTGCTTCCTCAGTGATGAGCCGCTGACCGGCGGATTGTCGCCGGCGATCGGGCGGAGCCATCTGCGGGTATTGACCGTTCTTGGGTTTCCCCACGTCACCTTTCCCGGCTTGCTTGACGAGCTGAACCGGCTCGGCGTTGCCTACCGCTGGGCCACCCGGTTCATCCCGCTCGACCGTACGCAGGCCAATGCGACGTTGTCGCGTTACCGGCGGCAGTGGTTTGCCAAGCGGAAGTCGCTTGCGGCGATCCTCAAGGAGGTCATGTTCAACGAGCAGGCGGCGCTGCTCGATACTGACGCCAGCAACAAGGCTCTCGATGCCGACGCAGCGCTTTCCGAGCTCGGTGACGATCTGGTTGCCTTCGGCTATATCACCACGACCGTCACCGTAAGTGACGAGGACTCCCATCAAGCCGACGAGAAGATCCGCGCGGTCGAGCGGGTGATCAACAGCCGGGGGTTTACGGCTATCCGCGAGAGCGTCAATGCGGTTGAAGCCTGGCTTGGCGGTCTGCCAGGCCAAGCCTATGCCAACATCCGCCAGCCTATCGTTCACACACTCAATCTCGCCCATATGTGCCCATTGTCGGCAGTATGGGCCGGTCCGGAGCAGTGCGAGCACCTTGATGGCCCGCCGCTTCTGATCGCCAAGACCAAGGGCGCGACCCCATTCCGTTTGTCCCTCCACGCCGGCGACGTTGGACACACGATCATTGTCGGTCCGACGGGGGCGGGTAAGTCGGTCCTGCTTTCGATGCTGGCGTTGCAATTCCGTCGATATCCAAACGCCCAACTGATCACGTTCGACAAGGGCCGCTCGGCACGGGTCACCACACTCGCATTGTCGGGCGCCTGGTATGAGCTGGGCGCCAAGGGCGGCATCGCCTTTCAACCGCTCAAGGATGTCGCGGAGGAGGGCGCGAGACTCTGGGCGCTCGACTGGCTCTGCGGCGTGCTCGCCCATGAGCGCGTGACCGTAACGCCCGACGTCAAGGAGACGCTCTGGTCGGCGCTGAGGAGCCTCGGCTCTGCGCCCGTCTCGCAGCGGACGATGACCGGGCTCGTGGCGCTGCTGGCCCGTGACGCGCTGCGGCAGGCATTGCAGCCCTACACGCTGGAAGGGCCGTACGGCCGCTTCCTGGATGCGGACGCCGACCGCCTTTCCGGTGTCGACGTGTTGACCTTCGAAATGGAAGAGCTGATGGCGTTGCCGGGCCTTGTGGCGCCGGTTTTGACCTATCTCTTCCACACCCTCGAAGAGCGCTTTGACGGCCGGCCGACGCTGCTGGTGCTGGATGAGGCCTGGGTGTTTCTGGATGACCCGTTGTTCGCGAGCCGCATTCGCGAATGGCTGAAGACGCTGCGCAAAAAGAACGTGGCCGTCATCTTCGCAACCCAGTCGCTCGCCGATATCGCGGACAGCCAGATTGCTCCCGCGATCATCGAATCCTGCCCAAGCAGGATCTTCCTGCCGAACCCCCGTGCGCTGGAGCCGACCCAGACCGAGACCTATCGGCGGTTCGGCCTGAACGACACGCAAGTGCGCCTGATCGCGGAGGCTTTCCCGAAGCGCGACTACTATCTGCAATCACGCGCCGGCAATCGACTGTTTGAGCTCGGCCTAGGACCGGTGGCGCTCGCGCTTGTCGCGGCGTCCTCGCCCGAGGACCAGCGAACCGTCGATGCGGTCCTGTCTCGCTCCGGCCCTCATCACTTTGCCAAGCGCTTTCTCGCCGAGCGAGACCTGCACTGGGCGGCGAACCTGATCAGCACCTTCGAACAGGCCCAGAAAGCCTGACACCAATCCCAGCGTTTAAGGAGCTATCCATGCTGAATATCTTCGTCACACCTGTCGCATGCCGAATCGCAAAAGCGACCCCAATCGTAGCGCTGTCCCTCGTTATTGCGCTGAACGGATCCCAACGGCTTGGGGCACAGGTCGTCGTGTTCGATCCATCGAACTACGGTCAAAACCTCCTGACGGCCGCTCGTACGCTCGAGCAGATCAACAACCAGGTCAGGAGCCTCCAAAACCAGGCCCAGTCGCTGCTCAATCAGGCCAAGAATCTCACGAGCCTGCCAACAAGCGTCGTCGGTCAACTCTCCTCAACCATCAATCAGATGAACGGCCTGATCAGCCAGGCAAAGAACCTTTCGTTCGATGTCCAGAAAACCCAGCAGGATTTTGAACGCCTCTATCCTCGCCAATATGCGGCGGCCGTCTCGTCCGACAAGATGGTGCAGGACGCGACCGCGCGTTGGGACAATAGCTACGACGGGCTGAAGCAGTCGCTCACTCTTCAATCGGCGATTGTCGGCAATCTGGACCAGGACGGCCAGACGCTTCGAACGCTGATGGCAAATTCGTCCGCGGCTGCCGGTTCGTTGCAGGCCCAACAGTCGGGCAACGAGCTGCTCGGCCTCCAGATCAAGCAATCGTTGCAGACCCAGGCGCTCATGGCGACCCAGGCGCGCGCGAGCACATTGCGTGCCGCCGAAGAGCAGGCCTCCTCGGCCGCCGCAAAGGAGCGCTTTACCCGCTTCATCGGCGACGGCCATGCCTACACCAGCGGCAAGTAGGTGAGGGCGCCATGGCTGATCTTTCCGTCATTGACCGCTTTACCGAGACGTTCTCGCGATACATCGACTCCGGGTTTGGTCTTCTGTCCGGCGATGTCTCCTTCTTGAGTTCAACGCTGATAGGCATCGACCTGACGCTTGCCGGACTTGCCTGGGCTATGCGGGCGGACGATCACATTCTGGTCACGCTCGCCAAGAAGGTGCTCTATGTCGGCGCCTTCGCGTTCATCATCGGCAACTTCAAGAGTCTTGCCGACGTCGTCTTCGCGTCGTTCTCCAGCATCGGACTGAAAGCATCCGGCGGGAGCTTGAGCGCGGCAGACCTGGCGCGACCGGGTTTCGTCGCTTCCGCCGGGTTTACGGCCGCACATCCTCTTCTCGAGGAGACCGGCCAGTTCTCCGGTTTTGATGTCCTGACCAACCTGCCGACGATCCTCATCCTGTTGTTCTGCTGGATCCTGATCGTGCTCGCCTTCTTCGTCCTTTCGGTGCAGCTCTTCGTTACGCTGATCGAATTCAAGCTGACGACGCTGGCAAGCTTCATTCTCGTGCCGTTCGCCCTGTGGGGAAAGACCTCATTCCTGGCGGAAAAGACGCTTGGCAACGTAGTCGCCTCGGGGGTGAAGGTGATGGTTCTTGCCATCATCATCGGCATCGGCTCGACCATCTTCGGCCAGCTTGCAAGCACGTTGACGCGGCCGGTCGACATCGTCTCGGCCATGAGCTTGTTGTTGGCGGCGCTTTCGCTGTTTGGCCTTGGCATCTTCGGCCCAGGGATCGCGGCAGGATTGGTCTCGGGGGCGCCCCAGCTAGGAGCAGGCGCTGCGGCAGGAACAGCGGCGGGCGCGGCGGCGGTCGTGATCGGCGGCGGAGCTGCGGCCGCAGGAGGCTTGCGCCTCGCGGCGGGTGGCTCGATGACCGCGGTTCGCTCAGCTGCGTCCCTAACAGGAGCGTCTTCGGCTGCCGGCACATCGGCCCGAGCCGCCACAGTGGATCAGCTATCGAGCGGGAGTACCGGCGGTTCAACGAATGGAGCGGCCGCTTCAAGCGCAGGGCGTACGGCGGCGGCGTCAGGACGTGGACACGCGAGGGAAGCAGCGCAGGTCGCCGCTCACACCCTGAAGGAAGGTGACAAAGGCGGGCATTCTTCGGGCCCGAAGCTGGGGGAGGAGTAGGACATGGCAGGTCATCCCTTTCAGCGCGTATCTGTTCGATACGGCGAAACACCCGAGCCGGTCACGCCCTATCAAAAGGCGGCCCAAGTCTGGGACGAGCGGCTAGGGTCGGCCCGCGTTCAGGCGAGCAACTGGCGATTGGCAGCGCTGGCAGCCATCGGCCTGTCGGGCGTACTCGGATTGACGATCTTTGTACAGATCGCCCGTTCGGGCGTCGTTCCCTACGTGGTCGAAGTCGATCGGCTCGGCGAAGTCCGGGCAGTCGGACCAGCACTCGAAGCCTACCAACCGTCAGACGCGCAGATTGCGCATTTTCTCGCGCGGTTCATCGAGAACGTTCGCTCGTTGTCAATCGATCCGGTCATCGTGCGGGCGAACTGGCTGCGCGCCTACGACTTCGTCACCGATCGCGGCGCTCAGGCTTTGAACGACTACGCGCGGGAGGCCGATCCCTTCACGAAGATCGGCTCGAAAACAGTGACGGCCGAGGTCACGTCTGTGGTGCGCGCCTCCGGCGACAGCTTCGAGATCCGTTGGAAAGAGAACACCTACGAGAACGGCGTGATCGCAAGGACCGAGCGCTTCACCGGTCTCGTCACCACCGTTCTCAAGCCGCCCGCGGATGCCGAAATCCTGCGGAAGAATCCTCTCGGCCTTTACGTCCATTCCCTCAACTGGTCGCGCGACCTGATTGGAGACGCCAAATGAATTCCAAAGCCCTCACCAAGCTCGCGTCGGCCAGCACGCTCGCTTTGTCCTTTGCACTGGGCGGATGTGCCAGCAAGCTTAATCTCGAAGCGCCCTATGATGAGATGGTCTTCGAGAAGGGCTTTCCAGAGGCCGATCCGCCTGCGCCTGTGCAAGTCGTCGAGACACCCAAGATCCTGCCGCTGCCCGGTCAGTTGAAGCCTTATCCGACAAAGGCCGGCAAGGAGGAAAAGCTGCCGCCGGAGCAGGCGATCGCAAAGGCGAACAAGGCCGCGAGGATGGAGCCGACGCGCGCCGGATATATCAACGCCATTCAGGTCTATCCGTGGACCGAAGGCGCGCTCTACCGGCTTTATGCAAGCCCGGAGAAGGTCTCGACCATTGCGCTCCAACCGGGGGAGGAACTGATCGATGTCTCCACCGGCGATACGGTGCGCTGGGTGGTCGGTGATACCTCGAGCGGGCAGGGAAGCGCCCGGCGAGTGCACATTCTGATTAAGCCAACGCTTCCGGACATTCAGACCAACCTCGTGGTGCTGACCGACCGGCGAGCCTATCACCTCGAGCTCGTGTCGACCAAGCAGACCTATATGGCGTCTATCTCGTGGACGTATCCAACGGACACGCTCGTTGCGCTCCACAAGCAGAACGTCGCTGCCCAGGAAAACGAGGAACGCATCGTCGATCGCGGCGTGCGGCTCGACAGCCTGAACTTCCGCTATCGGATCGAAGGAGACGATCCGCCGTGGCGGCCGCTGCGCGCCTTCGATGATGGCCGCAAGGTCTACATCCAGATGCCGTCTGGCCTGTCGCAAGGGGAGGCGCCGCCGTTGTTCGTCGCTGGAGCCGATGGGCGGCCGAACCTCGTCAACTACCGGGTCCGGGGTACCTACTACATCGTCGATCGGATGTTCGGTGCCGCCGAGCTTCGCTTGGGAGAAAATCCCCAGCGCATCGTCCGGATCATCCGGATCGACGCGCGGCCCATGTCGCAGGCCTTCAGCACCGGGAGCGCCTCATGACGAGCCTGGATCAGGATCCGGAGCCGCTGGAGCTGCGGGCGCGGCCGCGGCCCGTTCGCCGGCTCAACAGACGTGCTCTTATGATCGGCTGCGCCGTCGCGGCGCTATTTGTTGGCGGGGCGATACTCATTGCGCTCCGGCCGCACTCCTTCAAGCAGTCGGAACGGACAGAGCTTTACAATACGGACCGCAAGCAGACTGCCGAAGGCTTGAGCAAGCTACCAAAGTCCTATGAGGATCTGCCGCCATCGACGCCGAGGCTTGGGCCACCATCCCCGGGAGACATCGGCCGGGCCTTTGCCGAAAACGAGAAGAAGGCCGGTGTCGCATCGGACACGGGCTTCCGCACCAACCCGGAGGAGGACGCCGAGCGGGCTGAGCGGATCCGCCAGACACGGGTCGCGCAACAGGCAAAGGAGTCGGGCCTGTTCGTCCGCCTGTCGGAGAAACAGGACAAGCGCAAGCAGACAAGCGCGACCGAAGCAACGGTTGCTGCTGCCCCATCCGCATTCCGGCCTACAACGCCCGATACAGGGCCGTCAGCCGCGGAACTCGCGAAGACGGCGCAGGCGATGATCGACCGCTCCAGCGAGATCATTCCCTCATCGCAAGCGCGCAAGCTGGCCTTTGTAGGCGCGAAAGCCGACACGGAGACCACCAATCCCCATGCGCTCAAGCCAGCGCCATCCACGTATGCAGTGATGGCGGGATCGATCATCCCGGCGAGCCTCGTCACGGGGCTGAATTCCGACTTGCCGGGCACCACCATCGGTCAGGTCACCGAGAACGTCTATGACACGGTGACCGGCGAGCATCTCCTGATCCCGCAAGGGACTCGGATCATGGGCAAATACGACAGCGTCGTCGCCTTTGGCCAGAAGCGGGCGCTGGTCGTCTGGACGAGACTTATCTTGCCGAACGGCAATTCGATCGTGATCGAGAACCTTCCGGCCACCGACGTCGCGGGCTATGCCGGCCTTGAAGACGAGGTGGACTTTCACACCTGGCAATTGCTCAAAGGCATTGCGCTGGCGACCTTGATCGGAGTGGGGACCCAACTATCGATTGGCAATGACGAGAGCGACCTCGTGAAGGCCCTGCGGGAAAGCACGCAGCAGACGACAAACCGGGCTGGGCAGCGCCTGGTGGAGCGCGAGCTCGACGTGCAGCCGACAATCACGGTGCGGCCGGGGTGGCCGCTGCGGGTGATTGTTTCGAAGGATCTGGTACTGAAGCCGTACCAGGACGTTCAGGCAATAGCGAAGGGCAGATAAGGGATGAAGCTTGCGAAGCTGCCCGATCGAACGCCGGTGAAGATGAACGTTGTGTTCACACCAGGCCTGGCGCAGAGGCTGCGGGAGTATGCTGCGTTCTATGCAGAGACCTACGGCAACAAGGAGGAAGTAGCTGAGCTGATACCGTTTATGCTCGAGGCATTTCTCGAGGGCGATGCAGACTTTCGAAAATCTAGAAAGGTCGCAGGGGGTGGGTCGACGGCTGTTTCATCCTGACTGAGCTCTACACTTGGCTTGTTGCGAGCTGGAGGAGGGCGATCGAACGTCGCACTGCGTCAATGGACTTTTGGAGCCGCGCTAGCAGGCCTTCAAGGTCCTGTTTGGTAACCTCTTCCATGTGCAGGTTGTCGCTGCTCAAGAACGCTTCTACGAGTTGGTCGATTGACATCGTGTTCTTCGCAATAGAGCAACCGGACAGTGTGCCAGTCGCGGTCGAAGCAATCTCCCCGTCACCCGACAAAGCGATCTCTACCGAAACACTAGCGAAAATCGCTCGTTCAATCGCTTCGGATGGGATCTCAACTAAAGTCACTACTTGTCCCGTTGACGCGTCGCGGTAGCCGACATTCGAGGTAGCACCGCCATATTCGACGAAGGGCCTCAAGTGCTGCTCCACTACATAGCTTTCGCAATTTCCCAGCCAAGGCCAATGATTGCACATTTTATGACTTATAGTCTATGGGCTAAGGAGCTGGTTTCTTTTGCTTTCCCTGCATGCGATTGCAGGACCGAGTCGGCCTCAATATTCAGGAATTGCGTCGGGCAAGAAAACTCAGCCAAGAGGAGCTCGCCGACAGGAGTCAGGTCCATCAGACGTATCTGAGCGGTGTCGAAACGGGGAAGCGAAACCCGTCTCTTTTGGTGCTGGAGCGAATAGCCGAGGCCTTGGGGGTGGACCCGGAAGAGCTTCTTCGTCGGAGACGACGACGGGCGGGGGGAGCAGTTAGCTCCTAGTCGACGTGGACGACGTCGCCCCGTCGACTTGAGGGTTCCGTGCGCTAGGGGGTACTTGGAGCCCGAATTCGTTTTGACGCTTGAGCCATTGTGGGGGTGTCTCCTCTTTACGGCTAAAAAAAGCAGTCGCACGCATGGCATGGGATCGTTACCCGAACGGCTGAGACACCGGAGGCGGCGAGGGCCGTTTGCGCCTGGAGCTCGGCCCTGCAGAGCCGTCAGGCGAAAGGATGCCCCGACCGATCGGCTTGCATCTATCTGAATTGATGTCGATAATTTGCCTGATGTCTCACCGCAAATTTGGTCCCCGCCGGCTGCAAATCAAGACGCGTCGTCCTCTGTCGCAGAGAACGGCGACAGTTATCTTGAAACAGTCGCTTCGACGTTGTTGTCTTTGTTTCGGCCTTCGAGGCGACGGCAACGAACGCAAGGGGCAGATCGCGCACCTCAATCACGATCCCTCCGACAACCGGCCTGTGAATCTCGTTTTCCTCTGTCTCGACCACCACGATGAATACGACCGCCCCACACGCTTGGCGAAGGGCCTGACCTCCGGAGAAGTGCTTGCGTACCGCAAGCGGCTCTATGAGGCGGTGGCCAAGGGCGAGATTTTGGGCGGGGAGCGCCTTGACCCCGCGGCGGTCGCGGCAGCAATCGGAGGCGATGCTAGCGCCAAGTCCCGCAAACGCGAGGCCTGGCGGTTTCCGCTATGGCAGGTCGAAGACCAGATGGAGCTCTTTGCCTATCGGGCGGCCCATGATGGTGTGTGCTACATCGAGCGGATCCTGTTGCCCGATGGTCGGGCTGCCGTCGTCTGCGCGCCAGCGCCAGGCAATCCCGGCATGAGCATCACCAATGCAGTGGAAACGATAGCGGCCCAGGTCTGTGCGCGTTTCGATATCGGCCCCGAAACCCTGGTGTGGCTCGAGCACTGGACGACGCCGAAGCCGCAATGGCACCGCGTTCTCTTCCATCCCAAGGCAGGCGGCACGCCCTTCGCAGAACCGGAGTGGCTGGAAATGACCGCCACCATGTGGCGTGGGTTGTGGTTGAAGCCGAAGGGGCGGCTTCGGTATGACGGGTTTGGGGTACCGACCCTGTTAACGAAGGGATTTTCGCGGGTGGTGAGGGTCGGCCACCCCTGACGGCGCTTGTGTTGCTGCGCCCTGTTGCTATGTGATGGCGGCATGACCCGCCTGATCATTCCCACCGCACCCGAGAAGCTTGCGCCTTCCGAGCCGCCACAGCCTTTCACGCCGGAATACCTGAGCAAGCTCAGCGAGGAAGAGAGGAGATCTCCCGTAATGCAGGAGTTCGGGCGGCGGATGAGCAACAGCGGCGCGGCCTATGTCACCTGGTTCGTGTGGCGCTATCAGTCGAAAGTGCTGGAGACACCGTTTTTGCCTCGGCAGGGCTCCATGTTCTTCCTCGATTGCGGGCGGGGGCCTTTCGCGGTCACCGCCGGTCATGTGTTTGAGCAATTCGTCGAGGACCACCGGACGCAGCGCATCCGAAGCTGCCAAATCGGCAATATCGGCTTCAACCCTGAGGAACGACTCATCGCCCATGGCAAAGATCTCGGGCTCGACATCGCAACCTTCCGGGTCACGCCCGAGGAGATCGCGGCGACGGGCAAGAAAATCGTGCAGGGCGCCGACGGCGTATGGCCGCCGCCGCCGAACAGGCCGAATGAAGGCGTGTTCTTCGGCGGCTTTCCGGGCTGCGAACGCGATCCGATCGGACCGCATGAGATGGTGTTCGGTCTTCACAGCGCCATAACGCCTCTCACCAGCTTCACGGATCACCAGCTCTGCTGTCAGCTTGAGCGCGAGCACTGGATGGATGTTCGCGGGGTAGGATTGCCGCCAGAGGGCTATGACCTCGGCGGCATCTCCGGCGGGCCGATGCTTGCACCAGTCTTCGCTGATGGGGCCTGGGGCTGGCGACTCGTGGGCGTGATCTCGGAGGCAGTGAGCGTCGAGGGCTTCGAGCGGGTCACGGCCGTGCGCGCGCATTTCATCTTGCCGGATGGACGGCTTTCGCGCTGAGGGCGCTACTTTCCCCCGATAGAATGGTTGCGGGCAGGGCAATTTTGGATAGTGTGCTGCCTTCCCCAAAGTTTATAGTTTAGGTGGATACGCCTCAGGATAGAATTTCATTTCAGGACGAAACTATGCTCAATGCGCTCTTTGGTCTTAAGAAAACCAGCCTCACGTCAAACCTCAATAAGGCTTTCGCCAACTACCACGTCCAGCAGATCAAGGCTCAGCGTGCGCGCTTCTTGAGCTGGATTGAGCTCGATGTAATGGATGGGATCGAGGCGCTCGTTTCGATCGATGGCAATTCGCCCGCAGTCCCGGCGTACAAGCGGATGATGGAGCTATTCCAGGATGCAGGGCTTGGCGACTCGTCAGCCCTCCAGGCCGAGTTGCAGCAGCGCTATAAGGAGGCCGAAGCGATTGCCTTTCCGGCGAGCATCGCCTTCACTGCTCATGCACAGGCGCTATCATCCTGGACGAGGAATTTTAGCTTGGTGCAGATCGACCCCATGCGCTTGCGTGCGCTGGATATTGCCGCCCATCGTGACCTCACGTTCAAATCCTATGTGAGCAAGATCTGCGACCGGATCGGTGATGCGGTGAACGCGCCTAACACCCGCGCTTATGCGCAGGTGTTCGAACTCTACAGCGAAGCGCTGGTGTTCGAATTTCTCCGTTCGAAAGTCAAAACCGCGCGGATCGACGAGATCAAAGGTGTGCAGACGCCGGATTTCCACTGCGAGCTGGAAAGTGGAAAGCAGTTCTTTGTGGAGGTGAAGTCGCTGGATGTCGTCGATGGCGACCTGCGGCAGGATGCCATGTCGGTCGATGCGATCGATCAGGCGGTGGACCTTCACGAGCAGCTTGCCTCGGGGAAATCGATTGCGACGAGCGAGGGCGAAATCGCTCCCTACAAGAAGGCTGGGGAGACGTCGACTTACGATCCGCGTTCCCTGATCCGCGTCATCGACATCTTGCGTGAGAAGATGGTCAAGGCCTTTAAATCCGGTGGCCAATTCGCAAAGGGGCCGACCTTCGGTCTTGCGGTGGTGGATCGGCTGGGGCTCGTCGCCGGCAGGCAAGACCTTGTGCCCTACTACGCCGATGAGGATATGCCCGGAGCCTGCGGCAGCGGGGTTTTGTGGCATGCAGCGTACGGAAGGCCGGGAACGCCGATCTTTCGCCGGCCCGACTTTGAGGGCGCTCCGAATCTCGAGGGACATCTCGCTACGCACGGTGCGCTCGTCGATGTCGGACGCCCTTTCGCCGGTGTTGGGCTGATTGTGCTAGAGAGGAAGGAGGGTGATCATGCCTGGGGGCTTCAGCATAAACATGCCCCGCAGGGAGACTGGCAGACAGATGATACAACCGAAGCGCTCGCAGCGATTTGCGAAGGCTTCAACGATGAGGTCAATGCCTTGATCGGCTGGAACATGCCGGAGGTCTCCGATAGAGCGAGCTAAGGAGCCCGCTGTAACCAAGGAGATAATCCGCCGCCCGCTGGGCATGCGCCGCTGCCGTAAAGATCGCACGATTATCGCGCTTCAGAGCGGCCAGCCAATGATCGATATAGGAATCATGGTCGGACCGCAGCTCCGGCGTCAGCGCAGGCCCGACGCAGAGGATGCCGCGCCAAGCCGGCCACCAGCTCCTCCACGTGAACCCAAGCTTCAGGTTAGCTTCTGGGGCCTTAGGATCAGTGCCGAGGGGAGTGTTGCTGTTCTTCCGGCGTTGTTGATCTACTTTGCGGTGCTGGTGACTTACCGCTTCTAGGCATCCGACAAGAAACAGGTAATGGCGCATGAGTGATCGTGATTCTCTGAATTGGCTCGCTGAAGGCGAGAAGTACGCGTTGCTTGGCTTGAGCCTCAAAAGCGACGAGGCGGGATTTATGGATGAGGCGATTTCACCGGAATTGACGGTGCTGACGCGCGCGGCCTTTAAGATGCCCGCTCACTGGCGCGAGTGGCTGGGATCGATCCGGGCGGAGGAAGTTGAGGACTGCGACCTTTTCATCCTAAGCAAGCTCCGTTCGCAGCAACCGGGCGTGCTTGATGGCGAAGATCAGATCCTTCAGCAGCGGCTCTGGCAATTCTATCGCGGGCTTCTGCTGTGCAGTCCTTTCGCGACAGCGGACAAGCCTGTGATTATCACCGGCTCCCGCCAAGAGAGCGAGATCGGTGTTAGGCAAACGCAGGACCTAGAAGCGTCAGTGCCGAATGATTTCCGGCCCTATCCGGAGGTATCGCAGGCCGAGCTGCGGTCGGCTGCCGGTCTTGCCGCGCAATTGGCCAAGCTCAACGCGATGGCCAAGGGTGACAGTCACTGGCGGCTGTTTCGGGTTCTGTACCTCTATGTTCAGACCCGCACGGAGCGCGATTTGTTGGATCGTCTTCACCAATATGCGCGTTGCATCGATGGGCTGGTTCTCTCACGCCCGGGCCAGGGCAGAGCCGATTTCAAGAGCCGATCCGAACTCTTCATCGGGCCCGGTCACGACGACATGATGGGCGAAATCTATAACGACCGCAGCACCGTCGAACATTTGCATGAGGACCGGCTCCTTGAACCTTTCGACCGCGAGAAACGGCTCGGAGTTGTCAAGAAGGAAGCGGTGATCGAGTATGTGGCGCGGGAGGCGCTTGGACGGATTGTCGCTGATGATCGCCTTTGGCCGCATTTTGCCAACCGGGCGGGCATCGAGAAATTCTGGGCGCTGCCATCCGAGCAGCAGCGCCGGATTTGGGGGGCGCCTGTCGACCCGCTTGCGGCGCTGGCCGAGTTCGATCCCAAATACATCCATGACGGCCACCTCGGTAAATAGCCCCTTGCAAAGCGTTGTGGAGACCTCTCCTTGACATTCCGCATGCTATTTGACGCCCGGTGGTGCTTTTCTTAACGTCAACCCATGTTTGAAATCACACGCGACGATATCGCGGCCCTGAATGACGAGGATTTGCGGACCCTGATCGGCCTTCTTTGCGAGGCCGTGCTGCGGCGTGCAAACCTGCCTCTGTCCGGCGTGACCTATGGGGGTGACCAGAACGCGAAGGATGGCGGGCTCGATGTGCGTGTATCTCTTGCGGCCGGGACGGTGATCGAGGGCTTTATCCCATGTGCGGCGACCGGATTTCAGGTGAAGAAGCCGGATATGCCGCCCGCGGAAATCCCGAAGGAGATGAAGCCAAAGGGCGTCGTGAGGCCAGTGATCGAAGAGCTGGTGGCGGCCTCCGGTGCCTACATCATCGTCAGCTCGACCGGATCGACTGCGGATTCGGCTCTGACCAAACGGCGCGCGGCCATGGCGGAAGCCGTGAGCGGCGTGGCCAATGCAGGTAATCTCCATCTCGATTTCTATGACCGAAGCCGCATCGCTACCTGGGTCCGCGAACACGCGGGGATCATCTTGTGGGTCCGCTCCCGGATCGGAAAATCCGTTCCGGGATGGCAGGCTTTTGGCTCCTGGTCACATGTGCCCGCCGGCGCGGACAAGACTTATCTTCTGGACGAGGCGGCCCGCATCAAGACGGGGCGCAAGGATGATGGCGAAGGCCTGTCGGCGGTCGAGGGGATCGATCGCATCCGGGAGAAGCTTCGCAAACCTGGCCAAGTTGTGCGGCTGGTGGGCCTCTCGGGCGTCGGCAAGACCCGCCTCGTCGAAGCGCTATTCGATCCTGCGATCGGGGCCAACGCGCTCGATCCCTCGCTCGCCGTTTACGCCGATGCGGCGGATGAGCTTGATCCGCCGCCAAAGGGAATGGCATCCGATCTTGTTGCAAGCGAGACGCGCGCGATCCTCGTCATCGACAACTGCCCACCGGAGACACACAAGCAAGTGGCTCAGATCGCGCAAGCATCGGGCGCCGCCATCAGTGTAATTTCCATCGAGTACGATATCCAGGACGAGGCGCCGGAAGGCACGGATGTCTTTTCGCTGGAAACGTCTTCGCTCCTGCTGATCGAGAAGTTGGTTAGGGCGCGATTTTCTGAGGTCTCGCAGGTCGATGCGCGGACGATTGCCGAGTTCTCAGGCGGCAACGCGCGGATCGCGCTTGCGCTAGCTGGCACCGTCAAGAAGAGCGAGACGGTCGCCAATCTCTCCCATACCGAATTGTTCACGCGCCTCTTCCAGCAGCGCCAGGGGCAAGATGCCGGCCTGCTGCAAATCGCCGAAGCTTGTTCCCTGGTCTATTCCTTCCAAGGGGAGGCGTTGACGGGGGAGAATGCCGAGTTGCCGGTGCTTGGCGGGTTGATCGGAAGATCGGCGCAGGAAGTGTACACGGCGGCGGCCGAGTTAAAGCGGCGCGATCTTTTGCAGCAACGCCGCGAATGGCGCGCAGTTCTTCCCCACGCCATTGCCAACCGCCTGGCCGCACGGGCGCTGCAAAACATCCCCTATGCCGTGATCGAAACCACCGTCGTGAACGGGCCATCATCGCGGCTACTGAGTTCGTTCTCTCGCCGCCTTGGCTACCTTGCCGGTAGCAAGGAAGCGCAAGCGATCGTCGGGGAGTGGCTGGCGCCCGGGGGGATGCTCTCCGATGTGTTGCCACTCAATGAGACCGGGCAAGCGATATTTGAGAATGTTGCGCCCGTCCTGCCCGAGGCGACACTTTCTGCGCTTGAGAAAGTTTTCGCACGCGCAGGTGAGGACACGCTGCTGCGGGGAGGGCGTTTCATCCGGCTCATACGATCGCTGGCTTACGATGCGAACCTATTCGAGCGCGCTATCAAGCTGCTGCGCAAGTTTGGCGAGGTGCGGCAGGCCAGACGTATCGATGGGGAGGCGCAAAGGGCGTTCGCTTCCCTCTTCTACATCGTGTTCTCGGGGACCCGCGCTCCTCTGGCTATGCGGCTGAATGTGCTGGATGGGTTCCTCACGTCCGACGATGCCCTCGATCAGCATCTTGGGCTTCAGGCGTTAGAAGCGATGCTGGAAACGGACAATTTCAGGCCGTTTTCGGGCTTCGAGTTCGGTACCCGTTCGCGCGACTACGGCTATCACCCCAAGAACGGCCGGGAAGTTGGCGATTGGTTTGAAGAGGTCCTGAAGATCACCGAGCGGTTTGCGCTCGGCAATCTGCCGGTGAGCGAGCGCGTGCGCCGGGTGTTCGCCCGGCAATTTCGTGGCTTGTGGCGGGATGGTGGGCGGCTGGACGTGCTGGAGCGGCTTGCGCAGGCACTCGCCGCTGGCGGCTTCTGGCGGGATAGCTGGATCGCCGTACGTCAGGCGCGGCAATATGATGGCGAGCGGTTAGAGCCGGAATCATTGCGACGGCTTGAGGCGCTGGAAGAGTTCCTGCGCCCTAAGGATTTGGTCAACCGCGTGCGCGGGATCGTTTTAAGAACGGGCGACGGGCGTAGCCTTGACTACACCGATACGGGCTCCGGAGATACCGAGGGGCTTGAGGAGGATGCTTCGAAGGCCCTGGCCCGGGCTCAAGCATCCGTCGAGAATCTCGGCCGGGATCTTGTTGTCGATGCCGGCGCATTTGCGACCCTATTGCCTGAGCTGATTGGGGGTGGAGGAAGGCTAGGCGAATTCGGACGCGGGCTAGCGCTGGGAGCGGAAGATGCGCGGGCCACATGGCAAGCCCTCGTTGCTCAGGTGAGGTCCACCGACCGCCCGAATATCCATGTGCTGCACGGTTTTCTCAGAGGCCTGCGCGAACGGGACGCGGACTTGGTTGAAGCGTTGCTTGACGGGGCGCTGGAAGGCGAAGTGCTTGCCGAATGGTTGCCGGAGCTTCAGGCGAGTTTTCCGATCAACGAAGCCGGTGTTGCGCGCCTGCGGAAAGCGCTTGATCTTGGCCGTGCACCGATCGATCGCTTTGGTAGTCTGTCCGGTGGCGACGTTTGCGCCCTTATTCCAGGGCCGGAGTTCCGCGACTTAATCTCCGCGATTCGTGTGAAGCCCGGGGGTAGCCGCGTCGCGCTCGATATTCTTTACATGCGCCTACATTCGAACACCCACGCGGGCAAGCCGCTCTTACCGGAGATGGCCGAGGCGGGGCGCACCTTGCTCGCGCAACATATATTCGTGCCCCGATCGCACCAGGCAGAGAACGACGATCACCGGCTCGGAGACATTGCGCGAAGATGTCTGGTCGGAATGGAGGGGGCTCCTGTTGCGCAGAAGATTTGGCGCGATCTGAAGGCAGCCCTTCACGCCTCCGAACTCTATTCGTGGGAGCATGATGAACTTGTGCAGGCTCTTTTCGTGGTTCAGCCGGATGCCATGCTCGATGTGTTGGTGGAGGGCGGCGATGACGATCGAAAGGCGAGCATCGAGATCATTGATGAGATTACGCAGCAGCGGCAGAATCCGATCAATTCCGTCGCGGACGATACGCTGCTGGCGTGGTGCGAGGTCGATCCCGTTGCCCGCTATCCGTTCGCCGCTGCGATAGCTCCTTTATTCGAGAGCGGTGCCGACAAGACCCCCAAGGAGTGGCGGCCGCTGGTCAAGGCGCTGTTGGAGAAAGCACCGGAACCGGTCTCGGTCTTTCGTGGGATTGCGCATCATCTCTGGCCGATGAGTATCGAGGGTTCCATTGCGTCGGCGTTCGAGGCGCGGCTTCATCTGTTGGATAAGTTAGAAATCGGTTCCGATTCTGCGCTGTTGGCGGTTTTCCGCGAGACGCGGGACGCGCTGGCCGAAGATGTTGAGAAATGGCGCCGCTCCGAATTGAGGGAAGGCCGTGGGAGTGGACGTTTTGAATGATGGCTTCTGCAAGAGACCGATGTATCACTCCGTGAATTTCAATGACGTCAATTCGGCATGCTCAATGGTGCCGGTCGAGCGTGCGTAATAAGCCTGATAAAACCTAAAGTCCTTTCGACCCTCCTTGCGACACTTCTCCTCGATAATCTTGCAGATTTCGAGCTTTTCCTTCATCGGAGTTTTCATCCCGAAGATTATCGCTTCGAGGTCGTCGAACCGATAGGCCAGCTTGCGTGCCGGCACTTCACGAAAGTCCCAATGCTGGTTATCGATGACGAGCCGGTACTCCTCCTCGTATTGCCAATCCTTCAGTTTGCGTATGATCGCGTGATAGAAGGAATCCCAATAGCGCGCGAGCCATTCCTCGTCCGCACGGAAGATATCGTCCCCGCAGGGACTTCGATTTCCCGCAGCGTCGGAGTACCAATGCCGCCTTAGGACGGGAATGGGAAAGCGGCCGAGCGAGCGGAAGAAATCGACGGGAAGATGCTGGCTTTCGTAGGTGATCTCCCGAAGCTCCAGCGGCCGGAAATCATACAAGATGCCTTCAGCATTGATGGCGTAAGGCTGCCGCAGGGGCAGAACGGGCTTGCCACCAAACTCTGAGACGCGAAACTTCAAACAGACGGCGGTGTGATGGATGGCATAGTTGCCCCAAACGGACGAGTTACGGCAATCGCGCATGAAGCAGGCTGTGTACCATTCCGGATAGATGAGTGTTTCAGCCCGCTGCGCGAATTCATCGGGGAAGGTCAGAAAGACAAAGTTTCGATTGGATTGCTCAAAGTCGATGGTCCTGTTGTAGTAGTGGATGAAGTCAAGTTGGGAGACCAGATTCCGGCGTGCGATGTAGAACGCATCGATTTGATGCTCCGTAACTGGGTGCTGCTTCTCCACTTCCTGGAACTTGACGATGGATTGCGTCGTGAGGGAGATCGCTTGCCTGAACTTCGTGACAAGAGCAGCGGAGTCCGGGATCTCGGGCTGAAGGCCCTTGCGGCTATAGGATTCCCGTATCAGATGAAGAGCGAGCATGTGAACGCTGCGAAGATGAGCTGTAAGCTCGTCGCGGCGAACCGGATGGACGCGTGCGGCAAGCGCATCGATGAAGGCTGCAACGCAAGGCTCCGCGAAAAACGCTCCAACGACTTCCTCTTCCAACGCCTTATGCGGCACGCCGTCGTTGATGTTCCCGTGATTAAAGATGGGAATATGCTCCCACCCAAGCGGTTGCTGTTCGCTGCAGAGCAAGAGCTGACCGAAAGCGTTGTCGAGGCAAAGGATATAATGCCGAAAAAAGCTCCTCCAGACGATCGCATCGCCTTTCCAGAAGATGTCCCGAAACCCTTCCATCGGGTCGTTGAGCTGTTCTGGCTTCGCAAAGTAGATTTCCTGATTCTGGAGTTCTCCCTTTTCGAGCTTCACTTCTGCGACCAACGTGGGACGCACCCAGGTCGTGACCTGCTCGTCCTTCACCTTGGCAGGAAAGGGCGACTTGGCCGTCTTGAGCCTCACGAGCTTGCCGTGAAGCTCTTCCAGAGCCTGGTGGCTGAAGCCGGTGCCGACGTGGCCTATGTACCGCCATGCATCGTCTTCGCGTACCGCTAGCACGAGAGCG
>NZ_JACIHG010000019.1:0-126177 GCF_014198315.1 Bradyrhizobium sp. CIR48 | reverse complement strand
CCTCGACCCTCGCATGGCCAAGCTCGCCGGCGGCGTCCACCGCCTCGAGGGACAGCTCATGGTCGTCCTCGACGTCGATCGCGTCCTCGAGCTCGCGCCGGAAATGATGGCGGCCTGATACGGCGGCTCGCCGCCGACGTGCCAGTAATTGGAAGTGCCCCCCGCAAAGGGGGAGGAAGCAGAGGTTCACATGCGAACTTGTCTCGTCGTTGATGATTCCAGCGTCATCCGCAAGGTTGCGCGCCGGATCCTGGAGGGCCTCGACTTCCAGATCCTCGAAGCCGAGGACGGTGAGAAGGCGCTGGAGGCCTGCAAGCGCGGCTTGCCCGATGCGGTGCTGCTCGACTGGAACATGCCCGTGATGGACGGCTACGAGTTCCTCGGCCATCTCAGGCGCATGCCCGGCGGCGATCAGCCCAAGGTGGTGTTCTGCACCACCGAGAACGACGTGGCGCATATCGCGCGCGCGCTGCATGCCGGCGCCAACGAGTACATCATGAAGCCGTTCGACAAGGACATCGTGACGGCGAAATTCCAGGAAGTCGGCCTCATCTGAGCGATCTGCCTGAGGCCGAAGGGATTCTTCGGCGCTTGTTTTCAACTGTACCCTTTCAGTCTGAGTTGGTGAGTAATGAGTGTTGCGTTCGCAGGTAATTCGGCCACGACCGGCTCGCGCGAAGCGGGGCCGCTGCGGGTGATGATCGTCGACGACTCCGTCGTCATCCGCGGTCTGATCTCGCGGTGGATCGGCGCCGAGCACGACATGGAGGTCGCTGCCTCGCTGCGCACCGGGCTCGAAGCGGTCAACCAGATCGAACGCATCAATCCTGACGTTGCCGTGCTCGACATCGAAATGCCCGAGCTCGACGGCATCTCGGCGCTGCCGCAGCTGCTTGCGAAGAAGCGCGATCTCGTCATCATCATGGCCTCGACGTTGACCCGCCGTAACGCGGAGATCAGCTTCAAGGCGCTGTCGCTCGGCGCCGCCGATTACATTCCGAAGCCGGAATCGACGCGCGAGGCGTCGGCCGCGGACATCTTTCATCACGACCTGATCCAGAAGATCCGCCACCTCGGTGCGCGGCTGCGTCGCAAGTCCGCGGTGGCAAGCCCGCCGCTGGCGCCGGCGAGCCCGGCTCCGGCTCCGCGTAGTCCTGTTGCGCGGCCCATAGCGCCCGCTCCGGCGGTGCCTGCTGCGTCGGGGGCGCTCACCATGCGCCCGTTCTCCACTCAGACCCCCAAGGTGCTGCTGATCGGCTCCTCGACCGGCGGTCCGCAGGCGCTGATGGCGCTCGTCACCGAGCTCGGCCCGGTGATCGACCGCTTCCCGGTGCTGATCACCCAGCACATGCCGCCGACCTTCACCACCATCCTTGCCGAGCATCTGGCGCGTTCGAGCCGTAAGCCGGCCGCCGAGGCGGTCGACGGCGAGCCGGTGAAGCCGGGACGGATTTATCTCGCGCCCGGCGGCAAGCACATGCGCGTGGCGCGCAGCGGTGCGGATACCGTGATCGCGCTCGACGACGGCCCCGCCGTCAATTTCT
The DNA here is from genome assembly GCF_014198315.1 of Bradyrhizobium sp. CIR48. Taxonomy (NCBI): domain Bacteria; kingdom Pseudomonadati; phylum Pseudomonadota; class Alphaproteobacteria; order Hyphomicrobiales; family Nitrobacteraceae; genus Bradyrhizobium; species Bradyrhizobium sp. CIR48. Next base: position 124,633 of record NZ_JACIHG010000019.1, on the reverse strand, counting down.
GCAAGCCCGCGGTCGATCCGCTCTTCACCTCCGCCATCGACATCTGGCACGGCAGCATCCTCTCCGTGATCCTGACCGGGATGGGCTCGGACGGCATGCGCGGCGGCAAGGACATCGTTGCCGCCGGCGGCAGCGTCATCGCGCAGGACGAAGCCTCCAGCGTGGTCTGGGGCATGCCGGGCGCGGCGGCCAATGCCGGCATCTGCGCGGCGATCCTGCCGCTCAACCAGATCGGCGCCAAGGTCAACCGCCTGTTCGCGGGAGATCGCGCGTGACGCCGGTTGATTACGATTATCTGCGCAAGTTCCTGAAAGAGCGCTCCGGCCTCGATCTGTCCCCCGACAAGCAATATCTGGTCGAGAGCCGGCTCTTGCCGCTGGCGCGCAAGGCGAGTCTATCAGGCATTCCCGATCTGGTGCTGAAGATCAGGAACGGCGACGGCCGGCTTGCGACCGACGTGGTCGAAGCGATGACCACCAACGAGACCTTCTTCTATCGCGACAAGATCCCGTTCGATCACTTGCGCGACACCATCCTGCCGGGCCTGATCAAGGCGCGGGCGGCGCGCAAGAGCTTGCGCATCTGGTCGGCGGCGTCATCGACCGGCCAGGAGCCCTATTCAATCGCGATGTGCGTGAAGGAGATGGGGGCAGCGTTGGCCGGCTGGCGCATCGAGATCGTCGCCACCGATCTGTCGCAGGAGGTGCTGGAGAAATCCAAGGCCGGAATCTACAGCCAGTTCGAGGTGCAGCGCGGCCTGCCGATCCAGCACCTGATGAAGTACTTCACGCAATCCGGCGAGACCTGGCAGCTCAATGCCGACATTCGCGCCATGGTGCAGTTCCGCCAGCTCAATCTGCTGCAGGACTTCTCCCATCTCGGCACCTTCGACGTGATCTTCTGCCGCAACGTTCTGATCTATTTCGACCAGGACACCAAGGCGGTGATCTTCGAGCGGATGGCGAAGGGCCTGGAGGCCGACGGCACGCTGCTGCTCGGCGCTGCCGAATCGGTCGTCGGCATCACCGATGCGTTCCGTCCCATCGCCGAGCGCCGCGGTCTCTACCAGCTCAACCCCGCACGTTCCGGCCGCCCCATGGGCGGATTGATGCCGCCGTCGTTGAAGGTTGCCGCGGCGCGGTGACTTGCGCCGTGCCCACCATCGATCCAACACTGCAACAGAAATGGTGGGCACGCTTCGCTTTGCCCACCCTACGATACTTTCAATTGCGCCGAGAGATACGTCTCATGCGCCATTGCACTCACAAAATCGCATGCGGCAGAAACCGCGAGCGGTTGCCGGTGATCGGGCTCTCGTCCTCGCGGATCGACAATCCGCACGGCTCGTGGTTCACCAGCCAGCTTCCCACCACCGGATAAAAGCCTGAAAAATTCGGCAGCGGCGAGAGCGCCTGGCGCACAAAACCTTCGGCGCCGTAGGGACCTTCCTGCTCATCGAGCGACACGCCGCCGGACACGATCGTGACATTGGCGCCTTCGCGCGACAGCAGCGGCTTGCGTACGTAGGATGTTCCGAGTTCCGCTGCCCGCGCGTCATCCTCGAAGAACGCCGGCAGCAGATGGGGATGGTTCGGAAACATCTCCCAGAGCAGCGGCAAGATGCCCTTGTTGGAGAGCACCGCCTTCCACGGCGGTTCGATCCAGCGCGTGGCCGCGTCCTTCAACTTCGCGCCGAAGGAATCGTGGAACATCCATTCCCAGGGATAGAGCTTGAAGGCGAGTGCGATGTCGGCCTCGTCGAGGTCGACGAAGCCGCCAGGCTCATCGCGCCAGCCGACCTCTTCGATGTCGAGCAGCCTGGTTGAGAGGCCGGCCTGGCGCGCGGTGTCTTCGAGATAAGCGAGCGTGCCGGCGTCTTCCGAGTTGTCGGTGGTGCCGGTGAGATGGACGTGACGGCCCGCGGCGATCTCCTTCCACGCCGCGATCAGTCGCTCATGGATGGAGTTGAACTGATCGGCGCGAACAGGGATGATACGGCGCTCGATCGCCTGCTCGAGCCAGGTCCATTGAAACACCGCGGCCTCGAAGATCGAGGTCGGCGTATCCGCGTTGTATTCGAGCAGTTTTGCCCGCGACTTGCCGTCGAACTTCAAATCGAGCCGGCCATAGAGGCTGCGGTCGTCGCGCTGCCAGCTCTCGGCGATCAGGCTCCAGAACGCTTCCGGAATCTGCAAGCGCCGCAGGTATCGCTCCTCGCCGATGACGCGGCCGGCAAGCTCCAGGCACATCGCCTCGATCTCGGCGGTCGGCGTCTCGATGCCGCGCTCGATCTCGTCGAGCGTGAAGCCGTAATAGGCGCGCTCGTCCCAATAGCGCTCGCCGTCGATGGTGTGGAAGACGAAGCCGCATTGCGCCGCGGTCTCTCGCCAATCGTCGCGCTCCAGGCACGTGATGCGCTGCATTGTTAGCCCCCGCCCGAGAAGCCATGGCCGAACGAGCCGAAGCCGCCGCGGCTGACGCTGCTGTGACCGGAATCGGACGACGTGCCCGATGAGGAATGGCTCGAGGAATCGCTGCTGAAGAAGCTCGACCGTGACGACCAGCGCGAGCTGCCGCTGCTCGAGGAGCTGCTTCTGCTGCTGCAATTGGTGCTTGTCTGCACCGCCGGGTCCGTTCCGGGCGGAGGGGGCTCGCAATTCTGCCGCGGCATCATCGTGTACGCGGTGGTGCCGACCGCGAGCGTGCCCATCACCAGGAGCGCGACATGGCCGGAGCGCTTCACCGGCTCTTTGGCCGGCAACGGCAATGGCTGTGGCAGGCGTGGCCGGCGCTTGCCGAACTGCTTGTTGGAAGGTTTGTCGGCCATCTCAATAGATCATGCTGGCGGCGTTGAGCAGTCCCGCCGCGAGTGAGGACAGCCCGAGCCAGATGGCCGGCGCCAGCTCGCCGGCCGCGATCCGCGCCGACAGGTTCGGCACCGGCACGCGCACGAGAAAGAACACGATGACCTGCACGATCAGCGCGATCATCGCCCAGATCAGGCAGTCCAGCACGTTGGCCGAATGTGCGATGGCGCTGACCAGCGGCGCCACGAAGCCGAGCAGGCTGAGGCCGAGCGCGATCGCCGCCGCCGGCTCGTTGTCGCGGATCAGCTGGAACTCGTTATGCGCGGTGATGCGGGTATAGACGAACAGATACGCCACGATCGCGATCAGCCCGGTGCAGAAATAGACCAGGAAGGCGGGCAGGCCGGCCAGTGATTGCAGGATCATCGTTCCCCCATCGTGCAGCGACCATTCGTCGATGGGAGGAGGATAGCGGTTCAATGGGAGGAGGGCGATGAAGCCGCCTTTGAACCTGCCTTGGCATCCCCAAAAAACAAAACCCCGCCATTTGCGGCGGGGTCCAGGCTGGGAGGAGCAAGCCCGGGAGGGCTTGCGACGTAAACCCAGAAGATCAGGCGGGAATGCGCTCTTCGTGCTCGTGTGGCTCGCGCAGCACGTAGCCGCGGCCCCAGACGGTCTCGATGAAATTGCGTCCCTCGGAAGCGTTGGCCAGCTTCTTGCGGAGCTTGCAGATGAAGACGTCGATGATCTTCAGCTCGGGCTCGTCCATGCCGCCATAGAGGTGGTTGAGGAACATTTCCTTGGTGAGCGTCGTGCCCTTGCGGAGCGAGAGCAGCTCCAGCATCTGATATTCCTTGCCGGTCAGATGCACGCGCTGGCCGCCGACTTCCACCGTCTTGGTGTCGAGGTTGACGACGAGGTCGCCGGTCTGGATGACCGACTGGGCATGGCCCTTGGAGCGGCGCACGATCGCGTGGATGCGGGCCACCAGCTCGTCTTTATGGAAGGGCTTGGTCATGTAGTCGTCGGCGCCGACGCCGAGACCCTTGACCTTGTCCTCGATGCCGGCGAGGCCGGAGAGGATCAGGATCGGTGTCTTGATCTTGGAGACCCGAAGCTGCTTGAGCACGTCGTAGCCGGACATGTCGGGCAGGTTGAGGTCGAGAAGGATAATGTCGTAATCGTATAATTTACCGAGATCGACGCCTTCTTCCCCCAAATCGGTCGTGTAGACGTTGAAGCTCTCAGACTTCAGCATCAGCTCGATCGACTGCGCGACGGCGCTGTCATCTTCAATCAGCAAAACGCGCATGCCAGTTCCCCATAGTCGCCGCTCCTGGGCGTCAGGTCGGCCGCATTCGCGGCACTCAACAAAACGCCTTTGAACAACTGATTCGGATCCTGACAACAGATGGTTAACAAATCCTGATTCTGGAACGCAAGTCCCCCGGGTGCAATTTTTGTCGAATCGCCCTAAGGTCTTGTGTACGAAGCAGCTTTCGTCACCCGGTTCTGTTCAAGTTCCACTTTAAGAGACGGGCCTAACCGACTCCCGCGACTCAGCCTTCTTCTGAAGGGGAGTCACGCTCAGTCACAAAGACAGTGACGCAATGATTAATGATGCGGGTAAACACGAAGTTAAGCGCCGTTCAGAAATATGGCGAAACTTAAGGTTTTCCCCGTGAAGGCCCGGGGCTCACGAAAGCGGGCGGCCATTCTATGAAGCCTCATATGAAAGCGCGCTCCTGATGAAGGCTCTCTTATGAAGGCGCTTGCCGAACAGATCGGCGATATCGACGGCATCAATATTTACGGCCGCGTCGTCGGTGTGCGCGGCCTGATGGTCGAGGTGGCCGGCCCCATCCACGCAATGTCGGTCGGCGCGCGGCTGGTGATCGAGACCGGCGCCAACCGTTCGATTCCCTGTGAGGTGATCGGCTTCTCCGGCAACAATGCTGTGGTGATGCCGTTCGCCGGCCTCGACGGCGTGCGCCGCGGCTGCAAGGCCGTCATCGCCAATGCCGCCAATCTGGTGCGGCCGTCGTCGGCCTGGCTCGGCCGCGTCGTCAACGCGCTGGGCGAGCCGATCGACGGCAAGGGGCCGCTGCCGCAAGGCGCTTCGCCGATGCCGTTCCGCAATGCGCCGCCCCCGGCGCATTCGCGCAAGCGTGTCGGCGCTCCGCTCGATCTCGGCGTGCGCGCGATGAACACCTTCCTCACCTGCTGCCGCGGCCAGCGCATGGGCATCTTCGCAGGGTCCGGCGTCGGCAAATCGGTGCTGCTGTCGATGCTCGCGCGCAACGTCGATGCCGCGGTCAGCGTCATCGGGCTGATCGGCGAACGCGGCCGCGAGGTTCAGGAATTCTTGCAGGACGACCTCGGCGAGGAGGGCCTCGCGCGCTCCGTCGTCGTGGTTGCGACCTCCGACGAGCCGGCGCTGATGCGCCGCCAGGCGGCGTACCTGACGCTCGCGGTCGCCGAATATTTTCGCGACGAGAACCAGGACGTGCTCTGCCTGATGGATTCGGTGACGCGCTTTGCCATGGCCCAGCGCGAGATCGGCCTGTCCGCCGGCGAGCCGCCGACGGCCAAGGGCTACACCCCGACCGTCTTCACCGAGTTGCCGAAACTTCTGGAGCGCGCCGGGCCGGGCCTCGGGGAGGGCGCCATCACCGCGATCTTCACGGTGCTGGTCGACGGCGACGATCATAACGAGCCGATTGCGGACGCCGTCCGCGGCATCCTTGACGGCCACATCGTGATGCAGCGCTCGATCGCCGAGCGCGGCCGCTACCCCGCCATCAACATCCTCAAATCCGTCTCCCGCACCATGCCGAAATCGGCCGATCCGCAGTTCTGGCCGACCATCCAGAAGGCGCGCGCGGTGATGGCGACCTATGCCGACATGGAGGAATTGATCCGGCTCGGCGCCTACCGGGCCGGCTCCAGCCCCGAGGTCGACGAGGCGATCCGCCTGCACGAACCGCTCGAGGCGTTCCTGCGCCAGCGCAAGGACGAAAATGCGTCTCTGGCTGACGGCTATCGCCAATTGGCGCATATCCTCGGTAATTTGGAAACGGAACGCTAACTTTGTCAGGTCATCATCCCATCCCACAGAGTAGCAGAGCCGGTCTTGGCCCCAGTCGGGCCTGTGGGGAGACCGGTGACGTCCCACGTGCAGCGAGGGGACTTCTGGGGAGTATGAGTCGATGAAGTCACGAGATACCCTCATCCGCCTGAAGAAGTTTCAGGTCGACGAGAAGCGCCGCCGGGTCACCCAGATCGAGACCATGATCGCCGACTTCCAGCGGATGTCGACCGATCTTGAACGCGAGATCACGACCGAGCAGGAGCGTGCCGGGATCAACGATCCCTCGCACTTCGCCTATCCGACCTATGCCAAGGCCGCCATTCAGCGCCGCGAGAACCTGACCCGCTCGGCCGACGAGCTCAAGGGCCAGCTCGACGAAGCCAAGGCCGCGCTGGCCGAGGCCTTTGAGGAGCTCAAGAAGGTCGAGCTCCTGGACGAGCGCGACCAGGCCCGCGAGCGCGCCGAGGAAAATGCCCGCGAGCAGGCCGACCTCGACAGCATCGGCCTGATGCGCGCCCGCATCGGCGCCGTCGCCTAAAGACACAGCCAGCGGCCAAACCGCCGAGAATTTGTAAAACCCGGACCCGCAAGGTCCGGGTTTTCGCATGTGCTATCCACAGTGTGGCGCCGCACCCCTTGGTGGTCGGCTTGGCCACGCGCTATGGTGGTGCGTGGTTTACCTCGCCCCGCTTTGAGGGGAGAGGTCGGATTGCCCCGGCGATGCGTAGCATCGTCCGGCGCGATCCGGGTGAGGGGGACTCTCCGCGGGTCCGTCTGCAACCTCCCTTGCGGAGACTCCCCCTCACCCCGACCCTCTCAGGGCGAGCGTAGCTCGTCCCGACCCCGCAGGCGGGGGAGAGGGAGGAAGGTTGGGGGGCTGAATGCTGACGCCAGCAGAGCTGGTCGGGTTGATCGAGGCGGTGGCGAAGGGCGATCAGGCGGCGTTCGAGCGCCTCTACGCCGCCACGCGCGCGAAACTCTATGGCGTCGTGCTCCGTATCTTGCGCCGACAGGATCTCGCAGAGGAGGTCATTCAGGAGACCTACGTCAAGATCTGGAACAGTGCCGGCCAGTTCAATCCCGCGCTGTCGTCGCCGATCACGTGGATGGCCTCGATCGCGCGCAACCGTGCGATCGACATCGTGCGCAAGAAGTCGGAGGTCTCGATCGAGGAGGAGCCGCAGGCGATGGAGGTCGCGGCCGACAGCCCCGATCCGCTGGCGCGCCGGGAGATGACCGAGGAGTTGAAGCGGCTGCTGGAATGCATCGGCCGGCTCGAGCCCGACCGTCAGCGGCTCGTGCTTCTCGCCTATTACAACGGCTGGAGCCGCGAGCAATTGGCGGAGAAATTCGCCGCTCCCGTCAACACGGTGAAGACGTGGCTCCGGCGCAGCATGTTGGATATCCGGGAGTGCCTCGGACTATGAAGGTTTATACGGTGAGGGTGGTTCTGGACTGCATGTGATGGCCTACTCGGAGGACCATATCGCGCTCGCCGCGGAATATGCGCTCGGTACGCTCGAGGCCGATGAGCGCGCGCAGGTCGAGACCATGATGGCGGTGGACCCGGCGTTCGCCGACATCGTGCAGGCCTGGGCCTATCGGCTCGGCGCCCTCAACCAGATGGTCGGCTCGGTCGAGCCGCGTCCGGTCGTGTGGGAGAACATCAGGTCCGAGATCGCGCGCACGGTGCTTGCGCAGCAGCCGCCTGTTCTGGCCGACGTCGTACCGCCGCCAGTCCCGCCCGTCGAAGCCGCACCGCCGGAAGCGCCGCTGGAGCAGGTGCCGCAACCAGAGCCGCAGCCTCCCGAAGCAGAGCAGCCCGAGCCGACGCGCTCCGGATCCGATCCGATACCCGACATCGCGCCGGTGTTCATGCCGCAGGTCCACGCGCCCGATCCCGAGGTCGTCCGGACGCCGCAGGTGCCGATCGCCGACGACACCAACGTGATCCGCCTCGAGGGCCGCGTGAAGCGCTGGCGCAACATCGCATCCGCCGTCGGCGCGCTTGCGGCGGCGCTGCTCGTCACGCTGTCCCTACAGATACTCTATCCCGACGCGCTGCCGGGCGCACTGCGTTCGCCGCCGCGCATTCAGACGGTGGAAGTGAAGACGCCGGCCCCGCCGCTCACCGCCGCCGCGCAATATGTCGCGCTGCTGCAGGGCCAGGGCGGCGGCCCCGCCTTCATCCTCACCATCGACGGCGCGACCAAGAACTTTACCGTGCGCAAGGTCGGCGCGACGCCGGAGCCCGGCAAGAGCTTCGAGCTCTGGCTGATCTCCGACAAGCTGCCGCGCCCGCGCTCGCTCGGTGTGATCGGCGCCGGCGAATTCACCGCGCGTCCGCTGCTCGCCTCCTATGATTCCGAAGTCGTCAACGGCGCCACCTACGCGGTCACGGTCGAGCAGGCCGGCGGCTCGCCCAACGGCCAGCCGACCTCGGCCCCCATCTTTTCCGGTAAGCTGATCGAGACCGTGCCGCCGTCCCAGCCGCAGGCGCCCGCGAAGAAGTAGGCCCCGTAGCCCGGATGGAGCGCAGCGCAATCCGGGACCACCGCGCCATCAGGCGACAACCCCGGATTACGCTTCGCTCCATCCGGGCTACGAAGCCGCGTCCCTGTCGCCACGGTCCATCCTGCCGTCGCATCTCGACAAGTCGCCCTGAATCCGCCCCCGATTTGAACCTTGCCGCAATTCGTGGCGTCAAATTCCCGGAAATTGCAGTCGGCGCCGCCGATCGCGGAGCCGAAAGAGGGGCTAGAAAACAAATGGATGCAGCGAAAACGCCCGGCATCTTCGTTCACCAATACACCGGACTGCCGCACGGCCCTGCGTTCGAGCATTGGCGCGAGCGGGCCTTCGGTGCCTGCGGTCTCGATATCGGGCCGAGCCATGGCGACAGCATCGATTGCCGGCTCCAGATCAGCGTGGTCGACAACATCGCGCTCGCCATTCCGGAAGGCGCCTCCGCGCAATATTCCCGCACCCAGAGCCACCTTGCCGACGGCAGCGACGACCTCGTGCTGATCGCCGCACATGCCGGCCTCGTCCGTGTCGGGCAGAATGGCCACACCGTGGAGCTTGCGCCCGCGCAGATGGTGCTCGTCGACATGAGCATCACCGGCACCGTCGGTCACACCGATGAAAACCGCTTCACCACCATCCGCATGCCGCGCCGCGCGTTGCTCGACATCAATCCGCGTACCGAGGACAAGCTGTCGCAAGTGCTCAGCGACGGTGCGGTCGCCGAGACCATCTTCCGCTACCATGCGCTCGCCGCCAATCACGCGCCGCATCTCGACGCGGTGGGCCAGCGCCTGACCGCGCAGCATATGGTCGATCTGGTTGGCCTCCTGCTCGGCACCGATGCCGAGCATGCAAGTCTTGCGCGCGGCCGCGGCCATGCGGCGGCGCGCCTCGACCTCATGCGCGCCGATGTGATGGCCGCGCTCGGCCGCAACGATCTCTGCCTGTCCGAGATCGCGACGCGCTCGGGCTTGAGCCCACGCCAGGCGCAACGCCTGTTCGAGCAGGCCGGCACGACCTTCACCGAATTCGTGCTGGAGCAGCGCCTGCTGCAGGCGCGCAAGCTGCTCGGCGATCCCCGCGCCAGGGCGCGCAAGATCAGCGACATCGCGCATTCCTCGGGCTTTTCCGATTTGTCCTATTTCAACCGTGCGTTCCGCAAGCGCTTTGGCGCGACACCGTCGGAAATACGCGAGGCGTGAGGCGCGCCCCGGTTTCGTCCTGCGGATCACAGTTGGCCCATTCGCGGCGATGAGCTATATCTACCTGTGCGGGTAGACCGCTCGATCGCTTGTCGTTCCCTTGTCGTTCCATTGGGAAAGTGCAGTCAACGGACATGGCGCGTATCGTCGTGCTCGGCGCCGGATTTGCAGGCCTGTGGGCGGCCATCGGTGCCGCACGCAAGCGCGACGAGATCGGTGCTGTCAGCGACATCGAGATCTGCCTGATCGATCGCAATCCCTATCACAACATCCGTGTGCGCAATTACGAGGTCGATCTCAGCGAGGTCGCGATCCCGTTGCCGCAGCTGCTCGATCCCGTCGGTGTCAGTCACGAGATCGGCGAGGTCGAAGCCATCGATCCGGTCCGGCACGAAATTTCGCTGGTCACGAGCAGCGGCGAGCAGACGCTGGTCTATGACCGCCTGGTGCTGGCGCTCGGCAGCGAGGTGATGCGTCCCGACATTCCAGGCCTTGCCGAGCACGCCTTCGATGTCGATACCTATACCGCGGCGCTCCACCTCGAGGATCATCTCGTCTCGCTCGGCCGCAGCGCGCCGTCGCCAGGGCGTTCGACGGTGGTGGTGGTCGGCGCAGGCTTTACCGGCATCGAGGTTGCGGCCGAGATGCCCGACAGGCTGGCGCGCGCGGGCATCACCGGCAGCCGCCGCATCATCCTGGTCGACCCCAACGCCGCGGCCGGCGCCACCATCGGCACGCCGGCGCGCCCCGTCATCGAGACGGCGTTGGCCGCGCTCGACGTCGAGATGCGCCTCGGCGTGCGCGTCGTCTCGGTCGAGGCGGCCGGCATTCGCTTGAGCTCCGGCGAATTCATTCCGACGCAGACGGTGATCTGGTGCGCCGGCATGCGTGCGAGCCCCCTGGCTGCGTGCTTTCCGGACGCGCGCGACCGGCTCGGGCGTCTGCTGGTCGATCCCTTCATGCGGGTTGCGGATGTCGGCGGCGTGTTCGCGGCCGGCGATGTCGCCTCCAGCGTGGTCGACGGGCTGCATCCGACCGTGATGTCCTGCCAGTTCGCGCGCCCCATGGGCCGCTTCGCCGGCCACAATGTGGTCGCCGATCTCGCCGGCTTGCCGCTGCTGCCGCTGCGGATCGACTGGTACGTGACCGTGCTCGATCTCGGCGGCTGGGGCGCGCTCTATACCGAGGGGTGGGACCGCGAGGTCCGCGCCACCGGTGCGGCCGCGAAGACGACCAAGAACATCATCAACCGCAAGCGCATCTATCCGCCGCTGACCGGCAGCAAGGATGAGCTGTTCGCCGCGGCAGCGCCGACGGTGCAGGCACCGCCGCCGAGCTATGGGGCGCGGTAGTCTCGCGCTCCTCCCCCTACAAGCCCTTGCGTTGGTCGACGGGCAAAACACGCGAGCCCTGGGTCAACGCGCTGCGCCAAAAATATTCCACTTTACCGAAATTCGGAAATGACGTATGTGTCGCCTCAACCCGGCCCAAGGAAGAGGGGCGTATCGCGATCGTCACGAACGCGGGCCGGGCGGCGGTGGACGCAGGTGACATCGGCGCGAAGGGTTTTGCAGGGCGGGCAACTGTGAGCAAGGCCGTCGCGCACACGACCGGTGTGATCCGCGTACGGCAAAATCGTGTCGTCCTGGCGCCCGGGGTCTGTGCGCCAAGTCTTGTGGTGATGGGTGTCGTCCAACCGGACGCATCCGTCAGCCATCCGCAAGGCGACGGGGGCAATAGTGCAACGCTCCCCGGGGAGAACACGACATAAGCCGTAAAGCCACTGCGCAGGGAAGGCCGGGATGTCCTGGCTACACCTGTATGCCGCTGTGCAGCTTCTTGTTACGCAGATTTCGCACAGTGGACCTCGGGTGCCAGCCGGCGCCCGGTCTTCCCTGCGCCCTCTTTCAATCGAGGGCGAAGAGATGAAGCAAAGCTCGGGCGAGATGCGCCGCGAGGATGCGAAGGCGTGTCTCCACGTCGAAAGCGAATAAGGAATGCTGCCGCAAGCAACATCTAAGATCGTCACCCTGAGGCGCCGGAGCGAAGCGGAGGCCTCGAAGGGCGACAGCCCGTCTGCATCTCGGCCGTTCATCCTTCGAGGCTCCGCATGCGATGCGTTTGCATCGCATGCCTCGCACCTCAGGATAACGGGATCGACATTGTCTCCGCGGAAAGACTCTGGATTGCTTCGCTGCGCTCGCGCGCTGCGTCCGGGACATGAGCAGGGGATGCCGCTGCTTCTCGCCCTCTATCAATCCCTACCCCAGACATGAGAAAGCGCCCGTGGGGGGCGGGCGCTTTCTGTAGTCGACTTGGGGTTGGGGTCGTCTACATATCCACGTGGCGACTTTGGGGGGCTGGTAAAGAGCCGCGTGAATTCACAAAACTCGTCAGATCTCCTTAGCGAACGAGGGACGCATTCGCGCTGGTGATAACAACCGGCTTGTCAGCCTTGATGACGCGGGCGCTCTGGGTCAGACCTTCGTCCGAACCCGTGCGTGCCGTGATGCCGAGGCCCGCCACCGCGATCCCTGCGACGAGGGCGACGACCACGACTTTCAAATGGGTCGCGCGATCTGCGCTGTAGATCGAGTGGTTCATGGAAGCCTCCTGCCGCCATCTACCCGAAGTAGTCGCCGGCCGTTTCAGGCAGGTTCATGCTTCCGGTGCCCAACAACCTAGTATTGGGGGGATTCGTTCCCAAGAGGCCATCACAAGAGCGTGACAGGACGTGAAAGATCGCGATCAAAAGCGACCCTTGATCGTGCGTTTTGCTAATTATTTCAAAGCTGTAATGTGCCCCTCAGGCGCCTTGTCGAGGCTTGGTCCACAAGGCGCCAGGAACTCAAAAACCATTTGCCTGTGTCCAAAAAACACACGGCTTCTTAAGGCAAATCAGATGCTTCCGACCGTTTTCAACCTCGCCCTGGGGTGGATCTCGGCCTGCGACAGCACCGTCGTCTGGGCCCGGAACCGCTCCACCAGGGAGCGGACGAAGGGACGAATTGCCGCAGACGTGACCAGCACCGGCGCCTCGCCTTCGCGGGCGGCGCGCTCGAACGCCTCGCGCACGCCGGTCATGAACTCCGACAATTTCGAGGGCTGCATCGCAAGGCTGCGCTCCTCGCCCTGACCGATGATGGATTCGGCAAAGGCCTGCTCCCATCGCGCCGACAGCGCGATCAGCGGCAGATAGCCGGCATAGGAGGTGTTCTGCGCGCAGATCTGCCGCGCCAGGCGGGCCCGGACATGCTCGACCATGGTGGCGGGATTGCGCGAGAAGGCGAGCGAATCGGCGATGCCTTCGAGGATGGTGGAGAGGTCGCGGATCGAGATGCGCTCGGCGAGCAGGAGTTGCAGCACGCGCTGGATGCCGGAGACCGTGACCTGTCCCGGCACGATGTCCTTGACCAGTTCGCTCTGCTCCTTCGGCAGCTCCTTGAGCAGCTTCTGCACCTCGCCATAGGAGAGCAGGTCCGACATGTTGGCCTTGAGCAACTCGGTGAGGTGGGTCGAGAGCACGGTCGCGGCGTCGACGACGGTGTAGCCCTTGAGCGAGGCCTCCTCCTTGAGGCTGGCGTCGACCCAGGTCGCGGGCAGGCCGAAGGTCGGCTCGGTGGTGTGGATGCCGGGCACCTGCACCTGGCTGCCGCCGGGGTCCATGACCATGAACTGGTTCGGCCAGATCTTGCCGGTGCCGGCGTCGACCTCCTTGATCTTGATGATGTAGGTGTTGGCCTCGAGCTGGACGTTGTCGAGGATGCGCACCGCCGGCATCACAAAACCCATCTCGATCGCGAGCGAACGGCGCAGCGCCTTGATCTGCTCGGTCAGGCGGTCGGTGCCGTCGGGGCCGTTGACCAGCGGCAGCAGCGCATAGCCGAGCTCGATCTTGAGGTCGTCGATCTTGAGCGCCGCCGAGATCGGCTCTTCGGCGGCCGCAGCGCCCGGTGCACCGGGCTGGCCGGCGACCGGCGCGGCCATGGCGGCTTCCTCGGCCTTGACGGCGGTGCGCTTGTGGTTGCGGGCGTGCCAGGCCAGCGCGCCGGCGCCGGCGCCGAGCGCCAGGAAGGGGATGGTCGGAATGCCCGGCAGCGCCGCCAGCACCAGCATGACCGCCGAGGACATCGCGAGCGCCTGCGGATAGCCGGAGAACTGCTTCATCAGCGCCTTGTCGGCGGCGCCGGAGACGCCGGCCTTGGAGACGAGCAGGCCGGCGGCGGTCGAGACGATCAGCGCCGGCACCTGGGTGACGAGGCCGTCACCGACGGTCAGCAGCGTGTAACTGCGCCCGGCGTCGGCAAAGGACATGCCCTGCTGCGCCACGCCGATGATCATGCCGCCGACGACGTTGATGAAGACGATCAAAAGGCCGGCGATGGCGTCGCCGCGGACGAATTTGGAGGCACCGTCCATGGCGCCGAAGAAGCCGCTCTCGTCCTCCAGCTCCTTGCGGCGATGCTTGGCGACCTTCTCGTCGATCAGGCCGGCGCCGAGGTCGGCGTCGATCGCCATCTGCTTGCCAGGCATGGCGTCGAGGTGGAAACGGGCGGCGACTTCGGCGATACGGCCCGAACCCTTGGTGATGACGACGAAATTGACGATGATCAGGATGGCGAAGACGATGATGCCGATGACGAAATTGCCGCCCATCACGAAGCTGCCGAAGGCCTCGATGACGTGACCGGCGGCAGCCGTGCCCTCGTGCCCGTGCGACAGGATCAGCCGGGTCGAAGCCATGTTGAGCGACAGGCGCAGCATGGTCGAGATCAGCAGGATGGTCGGGAAGGCCGAGAATTCCAGCGGTGTCTGGATGAACAGCGAGGTCATCAGGATCAGGATCGAGAGCGTGATCGAGATCGCCAGGAACAGGTCCAGCACGATCGCGGGCAGCGGCAGGATCAGCACCACCAGGATGGTGAGGATGCCGAGCGCCAGCGCGATGTCGCCGCGCTTGAGGACGTTGACGATCTCGTTGAGGGAGGGAATCGAGGGCCTTGCGGTGCCTACGCCCTGTCCCGCGGTGACGTCGACCATGGTAGCTGCCTCCCCGCGCGACTGCCGTCCGCGCGCCCCAAACGTCTGCGCGGCGGCCGAAGGGCCGCCGTTCCGAAAGTGAGGCACCGCACTGGCGTCCACGGGAGCTCCCGTTCTACGCGGCTGACGACACTCGACTTCACCCGGCAATTTTTGCCCGGTGTATGGTTAGCAAAGGGTTAACGCGGGGGCGGGAAGCGGGGCGGACCGGTGTGTTTCGGGGGCCGAAGGCCGTCATTCCGGGGCGATGCGAAGCGTCGAACCCGGAATCTCGAGATTCCGGGTTCGCGCCAAGCGGCGCGCCCCGGAGTGACAGTCGAGTCGAAGGCTCTACTTCGCCTTGTCCATCTTGGTCACCGTATACCCCGAGGCCGCCTCCTCGGCCTCGAAGGTGACCTTGTCGCCGACCTTCACCTGCTTGAGCATCGCGGGGTCCTTGACGCGGTAGACCATGGTCATGGGGTCCTCCATGCCGAGGCTCTTCGCCGGCCCGTGCTTGAGCGTGATCTTGCCGGCGCCCTCGTCGATCTTTTTGACCTCGCCGCTGATCGAGGCGGCCCCAGCCGCGAGGGCGGCAGTGGTAAGGCCGACAGTCAGCGTCAGCGCTGCGGCAATGCGGATGATGCGGTTCATGGGAGTCTCCTTGTCGCTACTTCACGGTGACGTGGCCGACCATGCCGTAGTCGCGGTGGTCGGGAATGAGGCACGAAAATTCGAACGTGCCGGCCTTGCTGAATCTCCAGAGGATCTCGGCCGTCTTCTGCGGCGCGAGCCTGACCCCGTTGGGATCGTCGTGCTCCATGTGGGGATGCTTTTTCATCTCGACGGCATGCGCGAGATTCTCCTTGGTGGTGGCGAGCAGGAATTCGTGGTCCTCCTTGCCGACATTGCGCAGCACGAAGCGGACCTGTTCGCCGCGCTTGACCTCGATTTTGGCAGGCGCGTAGTCCATCTCGTTCAGCAGGATCTCGATGGTGCGCGCGGGCTTGTTGGGATCGCCGGGCTCGCCGGCCGAAAAACTCGCGTGCCCGTGCTTGTCGTGCGCAAGGGCCGGCGCGGTCAAAAGCGCCGCCAGCGCGAGGCCGAGCTTGATCGTCTTCATCGTCATCTCCAGTTGGTGGTTCATCGAAACGCTCACATCTTCATCTTGTGCGTCGGTTTGCCCTGCTGCCGTGCTGGCTCTGCGGACGGCGCCGAGACCTCGTAGGCGACGCTGCCTTGCGGAAACTTGTACGGGCCGGGATCGCGATAATCGTCGCGCGCGAGGTCCTCGCGGATCTTCATCACGGTGAACATGCCGCCCATCTCGATCGGGCCGAACTGGCCGGTGCCGGTCATCATCGGCAGCGTGTTGTCGGGCGCGGGCATCTCCATGTTGCCCATCGCCATGCCGGTCGAGCCCATCGCCATGCTGTCGGGCGCGAGCTTGCCGACGGCCTTGGCGAGGTCCTTGCGCGACACGCCAATCAGATTGCGCACCTCGTGCCCCATCGCATTCATGGTGTGATGCGACTTGTGGCAATGGAACGCCCAGTCGCCGGGATTGTCGGCGAGCACGTCGAACACGCGCACGGCACCGACCGGCACGTCGGTCGTCGTCTCCGGATATTGCGCGCTCTCCGGAACCCAGCCGCCGTCGGTGCAGGTCACCGCGAAGGCGTGGCCATGCAGATGGATCGGATGGTTGGTCATGCTGAGATTGCCGATGCGCACGCGTACCTTGTCGCCGAGCCGCACCGGCAAGGGGTCGATGCCGGGAAACACCCGCGCATTCCAGGTCCACATGTTGAAGTCGGTCATCTCGTTGACCAGCGGCAGATAAGTGCCGGGATCGACGCGATAGGTGCTCATCACGAACACGAAGTCGCGGTCGACCGGCCGGAAGTTCGGATCGCGCGGATGCACGACGACCATGCCCATCATGCCCATCGCCATCTGCACCATCTCGTCGGAATGCGGGTGGTACATGAAGGTCCCGCTCTTCCTCATCTCGAACTCGTAGACGAAGGTCTTTCCCGGCTGGATGTGCGGCTGGGTCAGCCCGCCGACGCCGTCCATGCCGCTCGGAATGATCATGCCGTGCCAGTGCACGGTGGTGTATTCGGGCAGGCGGTTGGTGACGAAGATCCGGACCTTGTCGCCCTCGACCGCCTCGATCGTCGGGCCCGGCGACTGGCCGTTGTAGCCCCACAAATTCACCTTCATGCCCTCGGCGAATTCGCGCACCACGGGCTCGGCGACGAGATGGAATTCCTTCCAGTCGCCGTTCATGCGAAACGGCAGTGACCAGCCGTTCAGCGTCACGACGGGGCGATAGTCCGGTCCGCTGACGGGGTGCAGCGGCGGCTGCATCACCACCTTGTCCATGTGCGCAGCTTCCGGGATCGATGCCGCCTGCACGCGGCCTTGCACCGCGGATGCGCCGACGAGCGCGGCGGTGCCCAAGAATCCTCTGCGGGAAAACATGCCGGCCTCCATCTCAGTGGCCGCCGTCGGCAGGCGCTGCCGCGGCAATGGTGGTTGAAGTGTCGCCGCCCGCAGCAGGCGCGCCGCCGCCATTGACGGCGGTCTGCAGGTCGGACTGGGCGAGGAAGAATCGTTGCCGGGCGTCGATCGCGCCGCGCAGCGAGGCCAGACGCTGTCGTGCTTCGGTGAGCAGCGCAAAGATGTCGACCTGCATGCTGGAGAAGCGGAGCTGCATCTCCTCGGTGATGATCTTGCGCAAGGGGATGATCTCGCGCTGGTAGTGGCTGGCGATGTCGTAAGTGGATCGGTAAGTCCGATACGCATCGCGCGCCTCCGAGCGCACGTTCACGGCGCGCTCGGTCAGGCGGTTGAAGGCGAGATTGTAGATCTCTGCCGCCTGTCGCATCCGCACCTCGCCGCCGTCGAAGATCGGGATCTGGAACTGGACGTCGAAGCCGCGTTCGCGGAACGGCGCGCCTTCGGGATCCCTGGTGCGGCGGGAGATGCCGGCGAGATCGAGCAGCGTCACGAAGCGGGTCGCCTCGGTGAGGTTCAGCGACTTCGCCAGCGCCGTCAGCTCCAGCCGGGCGATCTGCAGATCGATGCGATGGGCCACCGCATCGGCCTCGATCGAGGGCAGTGCCTGCGGCCGGCGCGGCAGCGGCGGCAATTGATTGGGCAGACGGAAGTCGAGGCCGCCGTCCCACAATCCCATCAGCCGCGCGAGCCTTTCGCGCGCGCTCGTCGCCGCCTGGCGCGCGGTGGCGAGGTCGGCGGTGGTCTCGGCGTAGAACACCTGCTCGCGGGCCTGGTCGAGCTTGTTGAGCGAGCCGGTCTCGCCGAGCTTGACCGCAAGCTGTGCGGTCGATTCCGCCGTCGCCTTCGCATCCGTCAGCAGCGCCACCATCTCGTTGCCGGCGACAGCGCGCACGTAAGTGCCGCGGACGTCGGCGGCGAGCCGCAAGGTCGCCAGCGCCGCGCGCAGCTGCGCCTGGCGGAATCGGTCGCGGGCAATGTCGGAGCGGAACGGCAGGGTGGCGAGCGCAAGAATGTCGCCGA
The DNA here is from genome assembly GCF_014198315.1 of Bradyrhizobium sp. CIR48. Taxonomy (NCBI): domain Bacteria; kingdom Pseudomonadati; phylum Pseudomonadota; class Alphaproteobacteria; order Hyphomicrobiales; family Nitrobacteraceae; genus Bradyrhizobium; species Bradyrhizobium sp. CIR48. Next base: position 106,442 of record NZ_JACIHG010000019.1, on the reverse strand, counting down.
CCACCTGGCGCTCGATCTCGCTGGCGCCGTTGCCTGAGATCCGCGAGATCGAGAACACGGGATTGGGCGGCAGGCTCTGCTCGACCAGATCGGTCTCGGCCAGCGCCAGCTCGTTATAGGCGGCTTGCAATCCCTTGTTGTTGAGCAGTGCGATCTGAACGGCGGCCTCCACGCTCAGCGCCCGCGACAATAACTGGCGAACGCGCGCGTCAACCGCGCCCGCTCCCTCGGGCGTGCGCACGAAGGCGACATCCTTGTTGATGGTCTGGCTCGTCAGCTCTGAGACATCAGTCATGCCGCTGTCGGGCGAGAACGCGGCGCAGCCGGCAAGTCCGGGTGCGCCAAGGCCGAGCGCGGCGAGAACGAGCAGGCTTCGCGCGAATTGATGGGTCATGGCGCGCTCCTACCGGTCTTGCTTCGGCCGCGGCGCGACGGCGTCGTTGCGGTCGCGCCACGGCGCCGGCGCTGCAGGCCGCAGGCTGGTGTAGGGCGCAATGGTCGACCGATAGCCGACAGGCGCGACCTTCGCCGAGGGATCGGCGGGATCGGCGCCGGCGACTAGCGTCGTTGCCGGGGTGCAGCCGGACAGCGCCAGCGCCATCACGGCCAGCAACGGCCAATGGAATCGAAAGTGTCGTCCACCCACCGCGGATGCGGCGGCGAACTTCGCCCCGGAAAGCGTAAGCATGATTCATCCCTGATCTGAAAGACCACAGGTCCGCGCGCGCAAAAGCGCGCACAGCCCGAAATCGTCGTGTCAGATCAGGCGATGGGAGGACGGTAGTGCAGGGGCGGCGCCGCGCTGTGCAGGCTGGCCACGATCTCGGCCGCACAGGTGGACATTGGCTGGACCGGCGTCGCGACGACCGGCAGATCGGCCGGCAACGCGCTGACGCACATCATCGCACAGCAGGGGCCGACTGTTCCCTTGCCGCCATGGTCATGCTGAGCCGGCGCGTCCTGCTTGGCTTGGTGATGCGCGTGCACCCCCGCGTGGTCGTGCGATGCGCCGTCGTGCGCATGACCCGCCGCCATCTGATGATGGACTGGTGCGGGATCTGCCAGCAGGGCCTCATCAAGGCACGGCGCCGGGCCGCTGCCCAAGGCGAGGCTTGCGGCCGGCGCGAGCACGCAGAACAGATAGGCGAGGGCGATGATCCGCCCCACCCTGATCCGCATCGCTCGTGTCAAACGCAGCAACATTCCGCCGACATGTGTTCCGCGCGGCGATTTGCTCACGCAGATTGCAAACTAATCGCAAAACGCGCGTTCGCCAAGAACTTATTACCGCAGTGCACCGCGCATGCCCAATATCGCGCCACGATGCTTGACCGCAAGGCGATCCGCGAACATGTTCCGCGCGTGCACGCGCCCAATCATCCAGGACAAAGCTCTGATTCATTCAGCCCTGATTCCCGTCAGGCCTGGATGCGGCTGCTTATTGCGCTTGTGATCGGCTCGATCGGCGCCGTCGGCATGTGGGCGGTCGTGGTCGTGATTCCCGTGGTGCAAGCGGAATTCGGTGCCACACGCGGCGCGGTGTCGCTCGCCTTCACGCTGATGATGTTCGGTTTCGGGCTTGGCGGCGTGATCGCCGGCAAGATCACCGACCGGTTCGGCATCGTGCCCGCGATGGCGATCAGCATCGCCTTCCTCGGCGTTGCCAATGTGCTCGCGGGGCTGTCCGCGCATCTCTGGCAGTTCGTGGCGGCGTATTTCCTGATCGGCCTCGGAACGTCGGCGACCTTCGCGCCGCTGATGGCGGAGGCCTCGCACTGGTTCGAGCGTTATCGCGGCCTTGCCGTGACCATCGTCGCCAGCGGCAATTACTTCGCCGGCACGATGTGGCCGCCGATCGTGAACTGGGGCATGCAGGAGGTTGGCTGGCGTCACACCCATATCGGCATCGGCATCGTCTGCGTCAGCCTGATGACGTTGCTGGTGCTGGTGTTGCGTGCGCAGATGGGCGACGACAAGGTCCAGGATCACGCCAATGCGCCGCCGCCGCGCGTCGACCTCAAGCTCTCGACCAACACGCTGACGGTGCTGCTTTCGATCGCCAGCATCTCCTGCTGCGTCGCCATGGCGATGCCGCAGGTGCATATCGTCGCCTATTGCGGCGATCTCGGCTATGGCGTGGCGCGCGGCGCCGAGATGCTGTCGCTGATGATGGCCTGCGGCATCGTCAGCCGGATCGGCTCGGGCTTCCTCGCCGACAAGATCGGCGGCATCCGCACACTGCTGGTGGGATCGGTGGCGCAGGGCTTCGCGCTGGTGTTCTATCTGTTCTTCGACAGCCTCGCCTCGCTGTATCTCATCTCCGCGATGTTCGGCCTGTTCCAGGGCGGTATCGTGCCGAGCTATGCCATCATCGTGCGCGAGGCGATGCCGGCGAGCGAGGCGGCGACGCGCGTCGGCATCGTGATCTTCGCCTCGGTGTTCGGCATGTCCTTCGGCGGCTGGGTGTCGGGCATCATCTTCGATGCCACCGGCTCCTACGCCGCGGCGTTCGCCAACGGCGTGGCGTGGAACGCGCTCAATATCGGCATCGTCGTGTTGCTGTTGATCCGCTCGCGGATGAAGTCGGTCAGGACCGGACCTGGCTTCGCAACCTAAACCGCCTGTCCCGCCTTCAGCAGCGAGCAGCCGGTGATCTTGTAGTTGCCGTCGGCCTGCTGTTCGAGCGTGTAGAGCGCTTCCCAGGCTTCGCCATTGGCGTCGATAATATGAACGCGCTGTGCAATCCAGCTGCCTTCGCTCTTGCTCTCGCCAAATTCAAAACTCTTGTGCCGGTAGACCGGCGCGTAGCCGCTTTGCACCATGGCCATGAAGATGTCCGGCGCGGGAAAGATCTCCCGGATCGCCGGCGCGGCAAAGGAATAGGCCGCGCTCGCATCGTCGCGGGCGAAGGCCTGCTCCTGGGCCCGGATCACGCCCTGCGCCGCGGCAACATCGTCCGCGAGGGCTGCGGTGGAGCTGAAGACAATGCTGATAGCGACGAGCAAGGCGGCAATGCGCATGACAGGCTCCGCGTTGAAATCCCGGCAATGCTGATCCTAGCATGACCTCAGGGAAATACGGGCGCGCTATCGCTTCCGTTTCACCGCGGGCTTGGCTGGCTTGGCCGCGCGCGCCTTGGTCTTGGCAGCGGATTGCACCCGCAATCCGTCGACGAACACGTCGAGCAGGCGCAGCACCGAGGATTGCCATCCCGGCTGATCGTGTATGTAGCACATCCCGAAAAACGCCCGCAGCAGGTCCTCCGGGCTGATATCGGCGCGCATCTGGCCGGCCGCGACCGCGCGCTCGAGCAGCGAGCCGATCGCCTTGGTCAGCCGGTCCATGGAGAAAACGGCAAGTTCCGACGAGCTCTGATACGCCAGCGCCAGCGCGGCTAACATGCCTTTCTTGGTGGCAACGAATTCGACGGCGGACTGCAGCCAGCGCCGCAGCGCCTCGACCGGATCCTTGGCGCTTCGCAGATGCTCGGCAAGCTCGCTGAGCTGCTCGACCTCGCGCCGGTACACCGCCTCGAACAGATCCTCACGCGTCGGAAAATGCCGATAGAGAGTGCCGATGCCGACGCCGGCGCGCTTGGCCACGGCCTCCAGGCTCGCCTCCGGGCCGCCGGCGTTGAACACGGCCTTGGCTGCTTCGAGCACGCGCTCGCGATTGCGCACGGCATCGGCGCGGGGCTTCCGGGTCTGGTCGGTGTGGTCGTCCATATCAGGCAATGTAGATCACGAATTGGTTAGATTGAACCCTCGTTGAACCCTTGCCGGGCTGCATCGCGTTGGAGGCGCACGGGGTTTTGACCAATTCCAATATTTTTCCACTGGCCCTTGTTAAGCGGAGGGAGCCTCCGTATCTTCGCCTCGATGTTGGCCGGCTTCTGCCCGGTCAATTTGGATCGACGGCGGCCACGACGGTGGCGCGCTGCGCGATCACTCATGTCCAAATCTGATCGAGAGCCTTGTATGAACCACTCCATCAGCCTCACCGTGAACGGTGCGCGGCGCGACTTCGTCCTCGACGATCCACGCGTCACGCTGCTCGATCTCCTGCGTGAGCGCCTCCATCTCACCGGAACCAAGAAGGGATGCGACCGCGGCCAGTGCGGCGCCTGCACTGTTCTGGTCGACGGCAAGCGCATCAACTCCTGCCTCGCGCTCGCGATCAGTCATGACGGCGCCGACATCCTCACCATCGAAGGCATTGCGCGCGGCGACCAGCTGCACCCCGTGCAGGCCGCCTTCATCGCCCATGACGGATTTCAGTGTGGCTTCTGCACGCCGGGTCAGGTCATGAGCGCGATCGGCATGATGCGCGAAGGCCAGGCCGGCAACGATCCCGAACGCATCCGCGAATGCATGAGCGGCAATCTGTGCCGCTGCGGCGCCTATGCCGGCATCGTCGATGCCGTGCTCGATGCGCAAGGACAGATGGACGAAAGCGATCAGAGGCGCTCCGCATGAGACCGTTCGATTACGTCAGGCCTGCCACCGTCACTGAAGCGGTTGCCGCCGCTGCCCAGCCGGGCGCGGTCTATCTCGCCGCTGGCACCAATCTGCTCGATCTGATGAAGGGCGGCGTCAGCCGTCCGGATCGTCTCGTCGACGTCACGCATCTCGATGGGCTCGACGGCATCGAGCGCCTCGCCGATGGGTCCTTGCGCATCGGTGCGCTCGTCAGCAACGCCGATCTCGCGCATGATGCGGACTTTGCAAGGTCCTATCCCGCCGTCGCCGAAGCCCTTCTCTCCGGGGCATCCGCGCAGTTGCGCAATGCCGCGACCGTCGGCGGCAATCTGCTGCAACGGACGCGCTGCGCGTATTTCTACGACACTGCCAGCCGCTGCAACAAGCGCGAGGCCGGCAGCGGTTGCGATGCGCGTGAAGGTGAGAACCGCACCCACGCGGTGCTCGGCTGGAGCGAGAGCTGCATCGCCACGCATCCCTCCGATTTCTGCGTGCCGCTGGTCGCGCTCGGTGCGGTCGTCGAGATCGAGGGGCGGGCGGGCCAGCGCGAGATCGCGCTCGACGAGCTGCATCGCCTGCCAGGCGATACGCCCGAGCGCGAGTCCGCGCTCGAGCCGAGCGATCTCATCGTTGCGGTGCGCCTACCGCCGGTTGCGCGCGAATTTGCCCCGCATGCGCGCTACCTCAAGGTCCGCGAGCGAACCTCCTACGCCTTCGCGGTGGTCTCGGCCGCTGCTGCGTTGCGGATCGAGAACGGCAGGATCGCCGAAGCGCGGCTTGCGCTCGGCGGTGTCGCCGCAAAGCCCTGGCGTGCCAGAGCTGCCGAAGACGTTCTCAAGGGCGTCGCGCCCACGGCCGATGCTTTCCAGGAAGCCGCCTGGCGTGCGCTCACCGACGCAAAACCGTCCGGCGACAACGCCTTCAAGATCGAGCTCGCACGCCGCATCGTCGTGCGCGCGCTGACCCTCGCTGCCGCCGGTACGCCCGCGCGCCTGCCGGCGCTGCCGGCCTCTCCCTTTGCCTCGACATCAGGAGCCATCCATGCCTGAGCTCAACCTCACCAGCGCACCCGCCCATCTGCGCCACGGCTCTAATATCGGCCAGCCGCTGACCCGTCGTGACGGCGTCCTCAAGGTCACGGGGCAGGCGACCTATGCTGCCGATAATCATCCGCCCGGCATGCTGTTTGCGGTGATCGCGACCTCCAGCATCGCGCGCGGACGTGTGGCGTCGCTCGATGTCGCCGCCGCCAAGCGCCATCCCGGCGTCGTCGATGTCATGACGTCCGACCACAAGCCACCCCTCGCCATCGACCCCGAGATCAAGACTAATCCCTTCGTGTTTCGGATGGAGGCTTTGCAGAGCAACGAGGTCCGCTACGCCAATCAGCCGATCGCGGTCGTGATCGCCGAGACGCTTGAAGCCGCGACGGAAGGTGCCGCGCTGCTGGCGCCGCGCTATGAGACGCTGCCTGCGCTCATCGGCCTCGATGCCGGCGAGAGTTTTGTGCCGCCCGTCGTCGGCGTCGGCAACCCCACCGAAAATCACCGCGGCGATGTCGAGGCGGGCCTTGCCTCGGCCGAGACGCAGATCGACGCGACCTACGAGACGCCGCCGCAATATCACAACGCGATGGAGCCGCATGCGGTCGTGGCTCACTGGGATGGCGACAAGCTGTCCGTGGACATGCCGACCCAGGGCCTGAAGCTGTCGCTCGCGCGCATCGCCGAGCTGTTCGGCATTGCGCATGACAAGATCCACATCCGCAGCCCGTTCCTCGGTGGCGGCTTCGGTTCGAAGGGGCTCATGGGCGGCCCGCCGGTCCTCGGCATCATGGCGGCGAAGCTGGTCGGCAAGCCGGTCAAGCTGGTGCTGCGCCGTGAGCAGATGTACGGCCCGGTCGGCCATCGCGCGCCGACGCGCCAGCGCCTGCGCATCGGTGCCGACGGAGAGGGGCGCCTCACCGCGCTCGATCACCATGCGCGGACCGTATCGAGCACGTTCGACGATTTTTACGAGCCCGCGGCCGATGCCTCGCACACACTCTATGCGGCGCCTGCCATCCGCACCTCGCATGACGCCGTGCGCGTCAACACCGGCACGCCGCTGTTCATGCGCGCACCCGGTGAGGCGACCGGCTCGATTGCGCTGGAGAGCGCGATCGACGAAATGGCGTGGGCCTGCGGCATCGATCCGCTTTCCTTCCGCCTGAAGAACTATGCCGAGGTCGAGCCGATCACGGGAAAACCGTTCTCGTCAAAGGCGCTGCGGGCCTGCTACGATCAGGGCGCGGCGCGCTTCGGCTGGGCGAAGCGTCCGCTGCAGCCGCGTCAGATGCGCGACGATGCCGGCCTGCTGGTCGGCTGGGGCATGGGCACGGCGACTTTCCCGGCGCTGATGTTCCAGGCCGAAGCACGCGCGGCGATCCGCCGCGACGGCTCGGGCGTGATGGAGATCGGCGCGCACGACATGGGGCAGGGCGCCTGGACGGCACTGGCGCAGATCGCGGCCGACGCCGTCGGCCTCGATGTCGACCGCGTCACGTTCAAGGCGGGGACATCGGACCTGCCCGATGCCGGCATCGCCGGCGGCTCCGCGCACACCGCAACCGCGGGTGCGGCGATCCACAGCGCGGGCGCGGCCGTGATCGCAAAGCTCGCCGATCTCGCCACCAATGACGAGCGCTCTCCGCTGTTCGGCGCCGGCAATGCCGGCGTGATCGCGCGTGACGGCAGACTGATCCGGCGCGATGACGAGAGCCGCGGCGAGAGCTATGCCGAGATCCTCGCGCGCGCCGGCGTCGCCGAGGTCGAGGGGCACGGCACCGGTGCGCCGAACCCTGCGGCGATGGAGGAATATGCCATGCATGCCCATGGCGCGGTGTTCGCGGAAGTGAAGGTCGATCCCGAACTCGGTCAGGTCCGCGTCACCCGCATGGTCGGGGCCTTTGCCGCCGGGCGCATCGTCAACCCGCGTATGGTGCAAAGCCAGCTGTTCGGCGGCATGATCTGGGGCCTCTCCTTTGCGCTGCACGAGGAGGCCGTCACCGACCGCCGCAGCGGCCGGATCATGAACGCCAATCTCGGCGAGTACCACGTTCCCGTGAATGCCGACGTGCCGCCGCTCGACGTGATCACGGTCGAGGAGCCCGACCCGCACGTCAATGCGCTCGGCATCAAGGGCGTCGGCGAGATCGGCATCACCGGCAGTGCCGGCGCGGTCGCGAACGCGGTCTGGCATGCGACTGGCGTGCGCGTCCGCAAATTCCCGATCCGGATTGAGGAGTTGCTGACGCAGCGTTGAGGCGGTAGGCGGAGCGAGGCCCGCTCGCTCTGCGGCGGACGATCAGTTCATCATCCTGCGGAGAGCCTTGATCTGCTCTTTCTGCACTTCGATGTATTTCGCGATGGCCTTGCGCAGCTCGCGCGAACGGAGCTTGTCGGTGTCGCGCAGGACTTCGTCGAGCGCGGCTTCCGCATTGGCAAGAGTGGTCTTCGCGAGCCCCTGTTACGAAGCGGCCCCGGAGTACCCAGGAGTCCGGGGCCATAACCTCAGCACCTCTAAGCCAGGCTGCTCGGCTACGGTTCGTAATATATAGCGGTCCGGCGCGCGGAAATTGAGATGGCTCAACCACCGTAAGATACCGGTGGCCGCCCGGAACCTTCCGGATGCGACTGTTCGCGATTCAGAACGTCGGCGGCGTGCAGGCCGAGATCACCTCGCACGGTTTGCCGCCGACGCAGCGGAAACGGTGCGGGCGGCGGCTCTCGAAATAATAGGCATCGCCCGGATTGAGGATGCGCCGCTCGTCTTCGACGGTGACTTCGAGCTTGCCCGAGATCACGATGCCGCCTTCCTCGCCGTCATGGACGAGGTGGACGCGCCCGGTGTCGCTGCCGGGCTCGTAGCGCTCTTTCAGGATCTGCAGGCTGCGGCCGAACAGATTGTCGCCGATCTGCCGATAGGAGATCGGCTTCTTGCCGACTTCGGTCAGCTCCTCGGCGCGGTAGAAGATCTTGCGCCTCGACTCCGGCTCCAGCGCGAAAAACTCGGCGAGCCCCATCGGGATGCCGTCGAGGATGCGCTTGAGGGCGCCGACCGAGGGGTTCATCTGGTTGGATTCGATCAGCGAAATCGTCGAATTGGTGACCCCGGCGCGCTTGGCCAGCTCGCGCTGCGACAGCTTGTGGCGCGCCCGGATGAATCGCAGCCGTCCACCGATGTCGACGCTCATAGCCAAGTCCTGTGTTGCAGGTGTTGCGGATCGCGCAAATATGGACCGGCAGCCCCAGCGAAATCAATGGCTTGCAGGTCACCAGAAAAGGACTTGTTGCGCTTTTGAAGCCGTGGCTCTGCTAGAGGGTCAGCAAAGGAGCGCGGCCGTGACCCTTCATCAGATTCCGAACACTATCAAGACCGACTCGTTCTGGATGCCGTTCACGGCCAATCGGCAGTTCAAGAAGGCGCCGCGCCTGTTCTCCTCGGCCGAGGGCATGCACTACACCACCGTCGACGGCCGCAAGGTGATCGACGGCTCCGCCGGCCTGTGGTGCGTCAATGCCGGCCACGGCCGCAAGCAGATCGCCGCCGCAGTCGAGCGCCAGCTGATGACGCTGGACTTCGCACCGTCGTTCCAGATGGGCCATCCGCTGGCCTTCGACTTCGCCGAGCGCCTCGCCGAGATCGCGCCGAAGGGCCTCGACCGGATCTTCTTCACCAATTCCGGCTCCGAATCGGTCGACACCGCGCTGAAGATCGCGCTCGCCTATCACCGCGCCAACGGCCAGGCGAGCCGCACCCGCCTGATCGGCCGTGAGCGCGGCTATCACGGCGTCGGCTTCGGCGGCACCTCGGTCGGCGGCATGGTCGCCAACCGCCGCGCCTTCGCCACCCTGCTGCCGGGCGTCGACCACATCCGCCACACCCACGATCTCACCCGCAACGCCTTCGCCAAGGACCAGCCCGAGCACGGCGCCGAGCTCGCCGACGATCTCGAGCGTCTGGTGGCTCTGCACGGCGCCGAGACGATCGCTGCCGTCATCGTCGAGCCGGTGCCCGGTTCGACCGCGGTGCTGCCGCCGCCGAAGGGCTACCTGCAGCGCCTGCGCGAGATCTGCGACAAGCACGGCATTCTCCTGATCTTCGACGAGGTCATCACCGGCTTCGGCCGCCTCGGCACGCCGTTCGCCGCCAACTTCTTCGGCGTCACGCCTGATATGATGACCACCGCCAAGGGCATCACCAACGGCACCATTCCGTGCGGCGCGGTGTTCGCGCATCGCAAGGTGCATGACGCCATGATGATCGGCCCGGAAAACGTCATGGAGCTGTTCCATGGCTACACCTATTCGGCGCACCCGACCGCCTGCGCCGCCGGCATTGCGACGCTCGACATCTACAAGGATGAAGGCCTGCTGACGCGCGGCGCCTCGATCGCCGACTATTGGCGCGATGCGCTGCATTCGCTGAAGGGCCTGCCCAACGTCATCGACATCCGCAATTGCGGGCTGATGGGCGCGGTCGAGCTGTCGCCGCGTGACGGTGCGGTCGGTGCGCGTGGCTACGACGTCATGGTCGACTGCTTCAATCGCGGGCTGTACTTCCGCATGAGCGGCGATTCCTTTGCGCTGTCGCCGCCGTTGATCGTCGAGAAGAGCCACATCGACGACATCGTGTCGATCCTGGGTGACGCCATCAAGCGGGTGGCCTGATAATTGCTCTCGCCGTTGCGAGTTGTTTCCTTGCAGCGGCGAGCGTGATGCCGCGGGAGTTTGACCAAGCGTGAAAGTTCTGATCCTCGGCAGCGGTGTCATCGGTGTCACCTCTGCCTACTACCTTGCGCGTGCCGGCCACGAGGTGACGGTCGTCGACCGTCAGCCCGAGCCGGCGCTGGAGACCTCTTTCGCCAATGCCGGCGAAGTGTCGCCCGGCTATTCCTCGCCCTGGGCCGGCCCCGGCGTGCCGGTGAAGGCGGTGAAGTGGCTCCTGATGAAGCACGGCCCGCTGGTGATCCGGCCGAAGCTCGATCCGGTGATGTGGGTCTGGCTGCTCAAGATGCTGCGCAACTGCACCAGTGCGCGTTACGCGGTCAACAAGAGCCGGATGATCCCGATCGCGGAATACAGCCGCGATTCCTTGCGCGATCTGCGCCGCGACATCGGCATCCAGTATGACGAGCGCTCGCAAGGCACGCTGCAGCTGTTCCGTTACCAGGCCCAGCTCGACGGCACCGCCGAGGACATCGCCGTGCTCAAGCAATATGGCGTGCCCTTCGAGGTGCTGAGTCGCGAGGGCTGCATCGCGGTCGAGCCGGCACTCGGCGGCGTGAAGCAGAAGTTCGTAGGCGGGCTTCGCTTGCCGCAGGACGAGACCGGCGACTGCCACATGTTCACGCAGGCGCTGGCCAAGCATGCCGAGGCGCTCGGCGTGCGCTTCATGTTCAACACCTCGATCGACCGTATCGTCACCGACGGCGCGCGCGTCAGCGGCGTCGCGACCAGCGCCGGCATGTTGCAGGCTGATGCTTACGTGCTCGCGCTCGGCAGCTGGTCGTCGCGGCTGGTTGCGCCGCTCGGCATTTCGCTGCCGGTCTATCCGGTGAAGGGCTATTCGATCACGGTGCCGATCAAGGAGGCCTCCGGCGCGCCGGAATCGACCGTGATGGATGAGAGCTACAAGGTCGCGATCACGCGGCTCGGTAATCGCATCCGGGTCGGCGGCACTGCCGAAATCTCGGGCTATTCGGACAAGCTCTACGACGCGCGCCGCGCCACGCTCGATCATTCCTTGACCGATCTGTTTCCGCGCGGCGGCGATCTCGCCAAGGCGACGTTCTGGAGCGGCCTGCGTCCGATGACGCCGGACGGCCCGCCCGTGATCGGCCCGACGCAATTCGCCAATCTCCACCTCAACACCGGCCACGGCACCCTCGGCTGGACCATGTCTTGCGGTTCGGGTCGCGTGCTCGCCGACATGCTGTCGGGCAAGAAGCCGGACATCGACGTGAGTGCGCTGACGGTGGACCGGTATAAGCACCGGTTTGGGTGATCTCTTCGCCTCTCCCCGCGTGCGGGGAGAGGCCGGAATTTGCATAGCAAATTCCGGGTGAGGGGGAGCCTCCGCGAGTCTCACTCTGACCGCTTGCGCGGAGAGGGCCCCTCACCCCGATCCTCTCCCCGTAAGAACGGGGAGAGGGAGAGCGGTCACCCCGCTCCCGTCACGCAATTCACCCACAGCACCATGGCCTTCGCATCCTGCGCCGGATTGGAAAACCGGTGTGGCCGGCGGCTGGCAAAGCGAAAGCTGTCGCCGGTCTTCAGCGACCAGGTCTCGCTGTCCACCGTCAGCATCATCTCGCCTTCGAGCACGAGGCCGGCCTCTTCGCCGTCATGGGTGTAGAGCTCGTCGCCAGTGGAGCCGCCGGGCTCCAGATGCACCAGGAACAGATTGAGCTTGTTGTCGGCGCTCGCCGGGCTGAGCAATTGCTTGGAGACGCCGGTGCGCCAGAGCTTCAGCTCGGGCCGCTGCAGCCCACGCGTCACCACCTGATCGGAGGTGCCGTCGGCGCTCGGGCTCGCGCCGAACAATGCAGCGATGCCGACGCCGAGCACGTCGGCGAGCGTCGCCAGCACGCGCAGCGATGGTGACGACAGGCCGCGCTCGATCTGGCTGAGAAAGCCGATCGACAGGTCCGTGCGCGCCGCGACCGTTTCCAGCGAGAATTGCCTGCCGCGCCGGAGATCCCTGATGCGGCGGCCGACCGCGACGTCCATCGCGGGCTCGGCGGATTTGGCGACGGCTTTGGTCTTCACCCTCTTCACCGGCTTTATCGCGGCCGGTCTGCGCATTCTTTTGCCACCGCTCACGTCAAACCGCTTCCTTCATGTGCATGAAAACCACTTGCATCATCCGCGAAAGTGTGACCAAATTTTCATATTGGTGAAAATAGGCCGAAACGGCTCGGCTCGCAACGTCTGATCACGACACCTGCGAGCGCCGCCATCGGCCAGACCCAAAGGGGGATGCGATGAAGCGTTTTGGTCTGGCCGCGGTCGCGGCGCTCGCACTGGCAGCCGTGGCGCCCGCTTCGGCGCAGCAGGTACTGAAGGTCGGCTCGACGCCGACAGGCATTCCCTTCACGTTCCTGGACACCAAGACCAACACCATCCAGGGCATCATGGTCGATCTCGTCACTGAAGTCGGCAAGGACGCCGGCTTCAACGTGCAGATTGAGCCGATGCAGTTCTCGGCGCTGATCCCGTCGCTGACCTCGAGCAAGATCGACATCATCGCGGCCGCGATGTTCATCACCGCGCCACGCAAGGAGGTCGTCGACTTCTCCGATCCGATCTACACTTACGGCGAAGGCCTGGTGGTGCCGAAGGCCGACACCAAGGCCTACGCTACGCAGGACGACCTCAAGGGCGAGACCGTCGGCGCGCAAGTAGGCACCGCCTTCGTCGATGCGCTGAAGAAGTCCGGCCTGTTCGCCGACGTGAAGGCCTACGACACCATTCCGGACATCCTGCGCGACGTGAACACCGGTCGCCTCAAGGCCGGCTACGCCGATTATCCGATCCTCGCCTACAATCTGAAGCAGGGCGGCTTCCCCGAGGTGCGGCTTGTCGACGGCTACAAGCCAGTCACCGTCGGTTCGGTCGGCATCGGCGTGCGCAAGGGCGAGAGCGCGCTGCTCGGCAAGATCAACGCCTCGCTGGCCAAGCTGAAGGCCAACGGCACCATCGACAAGATCCTCGATAAATGGGGCCTGAAGGCCCAGGGCTGATCGATAAATCCGGATCGATGAAGGCTGCCCGATGAAAGGCTTCTGGCGCGACGCCGTCGAGTTCTTCCCGATCCTGATGAACGGCGTCGCGCTGACGATCGTCGTCACCGTGGGCTCGCTGCTGCTCTCGACGGTGCTCGGCCTGATCTGGGCGATGATGCGGGTGTCCGGCATCAAGGCGCTGTCGATGATCAGCGCCAGCCTGATCAATGTGATCCGCGGCATCCCGATCATCGTGCTCTTGTTCTATCTCTACTTCGTGATGCCCGATCTCGGCGTCACGCTGTCAGCCTTGCAGGCTGCGATCCTCGGGCTCGGCATCGCCTATTCGGCCTATCAGGCGGAAAACTTCCGCGCCGGCATCGAGGCGATCGACAAGGGCCAGATCGAGGCGGCGCAGTCGATCGGCATGGGCTGGTGGCTAACCATGCGCCGCGTGGTGCTGCCGCAGGCGGTGCGCATCGTGCTGCCGCCTTACGGCAACGTCCTGATCATGATGCTGAAGGACTCTTCGCAGGCCTCCACCATCACGGTCGCCGAGCTCGCGTTGCAGGGCAAGCTGATCGCGTCCTCGACCTTCAAGAACACCAGCGTGTTCACGCTTGTGGCGCTGATGTACCTCACCATGAGCATTCCGCTGATCCTGCTGGTTCGTCACTTCGAGAAGCGGGCCGGCAAGCGATGATCGAGCTGAAAGACGTCCACAAGAGCTTTGGCGAGAATGAGGTGCTCAAGGGCATCACGGCCTCCGTGCAGAAGGGCGAGGTGGTCTGCATCGTCGGTCCCTCCGGTTCCGGCAAGTCCACCATCCTGCGCTGCATCAACGGGCTCGAAAGCTACGACCGCGGCGAGATCAGCGTTGAGGGCCTGAAAGTCGATCGCGATGCGCCGTCGATCGTGAACATCCGCACCCAGGTCTCGATGGTGTTCCAGCGCTTCAATTTGTTTCCGCACCGGACGGCGCTGGAGAACGTGATCGAGGGGCCACTCTTTGTGAAGAAGGAGCCGCGTGCCCAGGCGCTGGAGCGCGGCCGCGCATTGCTTGTCCAGGTCGGGCTTGCCGAGAAGGCCGATGCGCATCCGCCGCAGCTCTCCGGCGGCCAGCAGCAGCGCGTCGCGATCGCGCGGGCGCTCGCCATGCAGCCCAAGGCGATCCTGTTCGACGAGCCGACCTCGGCGCTCGATCCCGAACTCGTCGGCGACGTGCTCGGCGTGATGCGCAAGCTCGCCGACGACGGCATGACCATGGTCGTCGTCACTCACGAGATGGGCTTTGCCCGCGACGTCGCCGACCGCGTGCTGTTCATTGACGGCGGCGTCATCGTCGAGCAGGGGCCGGCCAAGGCGCTGCTAAACCAGCCCCAGCATCCGCGCACGCAGGATTTTTTGCGGCGTGTGCTGCATCCGCTTTGATTGGTCTTTGCCATGCCTGCGCGCCTGCCTCTGCCGCCCTCGCTCTATGCCGACACCGCCGTCGCGCCGGCCGCCACGCCGCCGCTCGATACGGACAGGAATGTTTCGGTCGCGATCGTCGGCGGTGGTTACACCGGCCTGTCCACGGCGTTGCATCTGGCGGAGCAGGGTGTCGAGGCGCTGGTGCTGGAGGCGCAGGAGCCGGGTTGGGGCGCGTCCGGCAACAATGGCGGCCACACCAATCCCGGCCTGAAGCACGATCCTGATCAGATCGAGGCGGACTTCGGCGCAGACCTCGGCCGCCGCATGATCGAGTTCGCCTACGGCACCACGAATTTCACGCACGATCTGATCCGCCGCTACCAGATCCCGTGCGAGGCACGTCAGAACGGTACGCTGCGCGCGGCCTATCACGAGGCCAGCGCTGCCGCGATCAAGACGACCGCTCAGCAATGCATCCGCCGCGGCATGCCAGTGACATATCTGAACCGCGAGCAGCTCCGCGAGATGACCGGCACCGACCGCTACATCGGCGCCATGCTGGATGCGCGCGGCGGCGATCTGCATCCGCTCAGTTATGCCCGTGGTCTCGCACGCGCCGCGGTCTCGGCCGGCGCGAAGGTGCACGGCGAGACGCCGGCGCTGTCACTGCGCCGCGATGGCAGCCGCTGGCGCATCGAGACGCCGCGGGCGGTGGTTCATGCCGACAAGGTCCTGCTCGCCACCAACGGTTTTACCGACGATCTCTGGCCGGCGCTCCGCCGCACAATCGTGCCGGTGTTCTCCTCGATCGCGGCCACGGCGCCGCTCTCCGATGCGGCGGCCCGCGCGATCATGCCGACGCGGTCCGTGCTCTACGAGAGCGGCCACATCACCGTCTATTACCGCATCGACCAGCACAATCGCCTCTTGATGGGCGGCCGCGGCCCGATGCGCTGGATCAAGTCGCCGTACGACGTCGCCTATCTCATGCGCTATGCCGAGCGGCTATGGCCGCAGTTGAAAGGCGTTGCCTGGACTCACGGTTGGAATAGCCGGCTCGCCATCACCGCGGATCATTACCCCCATGTGCATGAGCCGGCCGAAGGCATCCTGATCTCGCTCGGCTGCAACGGCCGCGGCGTCGCGCTCGCGACCGCGATGGGCGCGCAGCTCGCGCGTCGGCTGATCGGCGGGGCCAAGGCGGAGATCGACATGCCCATCACGGGCATCAAGCCGATCCCGATGCACGCCTTCTGGCCGGTGGGTGTGACGACCGCCGTGATCGCCGGCCGCATACGGGACCGGCTCGGCATGTGAAGAAGGCGCCGCCCGGTCAGGAGCGACGCCTTGCATCATAGATAGATATAGGACGTCAGCAGCGGCCCTGTTTCCACAGGCCGGGCGGGCACCCGTGACCGCGCCAGCCGACCTTGCGCCCGCGCGACCATCCGGGTGGTGAGCCGTGGTAATGATGGCCCATCGAATGACCATGACCATGGCCGTGCCCATGTCCACCACCATGCCCGCCCTTGGCCAGGGCAGGACTGGTGAATGTGAATCCGGCTGCAAGGATCAGCGACGCGGCGAGCGCAAGTTTCTTCATATGTCCTCCACTGGGGCGAGCGCACTTGTCCATTCAATCAACGAACGGCCGGTAGGTAAGTTCCCTGCGAATGTGGAGGAGTCGTGACGCTCGCGCAGATGCGTAATCGCGCGAGAACTCAACGCGCGCTGGCACAATCCCGCATTGATCGATGCGCTCAGGCTTCCGCCACCGCGTCGGCCCAGGGCTGGAAGATCTCGACCGCACCAAAATTCGTGTCGCCCTCGCGCATCACCACGCTCGGGCAGGCGAATTTTTGCGGCAGCGTCTGCACGCGGGTCTCTTCATAGTCGAAGCGCGAGCCCAGCGTCTTGCGCACGTCCTCCGGCAAGCGAGCATCGCCGATCACCACCGCGCCCTCGCTGGCGTCGATGCGCGGCTGGTGGATGGCGGCATCGAGGCCCATGCCGAAATCCATTGCGAAGGAGACGAGCTGCATCACCGAGGGCAGGATGCGGCGGCCGCCGGAGGCGCCGACCGCGAGCCGCTTGCCGTCCTTAGTCTCGGCGATGACGGGCGTGTAGTTGCAGAGGCAGCGCTTGCCGGGCGCGAGCGAATTGGTGGTGCCCGGCGTCGGATCGAACCACATGATGCCGTTGTTCATGGTGATGCCGGTGTGCGGCGTCACATATCTCGAGCCGAACGACGAGAGCAGCGTCTGCGTCACCGCGGCGATGTTGCCGTGGCGGTCGACCACGGAGAAATGCGTGGTGCAGGCGGGAGCCAGATATTCGGCACCGAGCGAGCGTTTGCCGTCGGCATCGCCCATGTCCTTGAGCCGCTCGCGGAAGGCCGCCTGCAGAGCGAGCGCATATTCGACATAGGCAGCCGCGTCCGGCGCGCTTGCCGGCGTCAAGCTCTGCTGCAACAGGCGCAGCGCGTGCGCCATGGTGGGCCCGGCCGTGAGCTCAGGCGTCGCATAGACCTTGCCGCCGCGATACGGGATCGCCAGCGGCTCGCGCAGATGCGCGCGGAAGGCGGCGAGGTCCTCGACCGACAGCGAACCGCCATCGGCCTTGATGTCGGAGGCGATGCTCCTGGCGAGATCGCCCTGGTAGAAATCGCGCGGTCCGGCCTCGGCGAGATGCGACAGCGTCGCTTTCAGCGTGTCCTGCGGCAGTCGCGTCTCGGCCTTGATGCCCCATGGCGCGCTCGGCGGCAGCCCATCCTTCAGGAACGCCGCCGCGCTGGCGGGATAGCGCCTGAGATCGGCGGCCGAGCCCGAGATCGTCACCGTGGTCCACCAATCGACCAGCAGGCCTTCGCCGGCGAGCCTGGCTGCCGGCGCGACCAGATCCTTCCACGGCATTTTGGCGTAGCGGCGGTGCGCCTCTTCCATCCCGGCGACGACGCCGGGCACGGCGATCGAGCCGGGGCCGTGGATGTTGCGATCGTCCTTCACCCGCGGCCAGGGGAAGAGATCGGACGCAGCGCCTTCGCCGCTGAGCGGATAGTCGGCAACGCGCAGGCTCTGCGGCGCACACATGCCGTAGTCGATCACCTCGTAACGATTTTCCTTGGCGCGGTAGAGCACCATTGCACCGCCGCCGCCGATGCCGCTGTTCCAGGGCTCCACCACATTCAGCGCCATGGTGGTTGCGACGATCGCGTCCACGCAGTCGCCGCCCGCCGCCAGCACCTGCGCGCCCACTTCGGCCGCCCGCCGCGATTGCGAGGCGACGATGCCGCCCTTGGAGCTGACGGCGGGTTTGCGGATGGTTTGGTTGAGGCTGAACTGATGAGGCATGATGTCGTCTTGATCTCTGTTGTTCTGGCGTTGCTGTGCTGGCGCGGAAGCTCGGCATTGGCTGATGTTGCGAAGGATGGCACATTGCCGCCAACGAGAAAATCCAAAGGGAGACGCGACATGGCTGGTGTGAAACAGGCGCGGGATGGCGCGGTCGGAATCCTGACGCTGGACGAGCCGGCGAGCCTGAATGCGATGACGCCGGACCTGCTCGGTGCGCTCGCCGCCGCCATCGGCGAGATGTCGCAGGACGAGGGTATTCGAGCCCTGATCCTCACCGGCGCGGGGCGCGGCTTTTGCTCAGGACAGAATTTGAAGGCCTCGGAAGCGCTGGGTGAGGATCTTGCTGCCGGCGTCATGCGGTTCTACTGGCCCGCCTTCAAGGCGCTTCGGGAATGCCGCGTGCCCGTCGTCGTCGCCGTTAACGGCGTCGCGGCCGGCGGCGGCTTCAGCCTGGCGATGGCCGGCGACATGATCGTGGCGGCGCGGTCGGCGAGCTTCATCCAGGTGTTCAGCCGCATCGCGCTGGTGCCGGATCTCGGCTCGACCTGGCTGTTGCCGCGGCTGATCGGCCGCCAGCGCGCCCTCGAGCTGATGCTGCTGAACGAGCCGCTGACGGCCGAACGCGCCCAGGAGATCGGCCTGGTGCGGCAGGTCGTCGAGGATGCAAAGCTGATGGACGAGGCGCTGGGTCTGGCGCGCCGCATCGCCGAGGGACCGACCCGCGCTTTGGTGGCAACGCGCCTGCTCGTCGAGGAGAGCGAGCATGCGACCTACGAGGCGCAGTTCCGCCGCGAGATCGAACTCCAGGCGGTGATCCGCAAGAGCGCCGACGCCCTTGAGGGGCGCAACGCCTTCGTGGAGAAGCGCAAGGCGAGATTTACGGGGAGGTGAGGTGGGGCACGCTTGCCCTGCTCGTCATGCCAGGGCTTGCCTCGGGCATCCGTCTTTGGCCCACGCCCCAAAACGTAGATGGCCGGGACAAGCCCGGCCATGACGAAGGAGAGACGGAGATTGGAAGCCGCGAGGCCTCAGCGCTCAGAGCGAGCGGTTCAGCCGGCTGGCCTGATACTTGGCGCGCCATTTGGGGCCCGGCCCGCGCATGTAGTGCAGCTCCGGGCGGTAGGGGTCGCCCGCGACCCTGATCAGCGTCTGCCATTTGGCGGCGACGAAGTTCACGGGCTGGCGGAACAGGCTCAGTGAAGCGAGCAACATGACATCACCTCAATGCGGCTTGCCGAGCATGGCGGTGAAGGGAAGATCGAACAGATCCTCGCCGTCGGAGCCGCTGACATGGATCACCCAATCGCGCCAGTCTTCAGCGCCGGGCGTCTGGATCATCGAATTCATGATCTGGGAGGCACGGTCGCGCGCCTCCGTGAGATTGGAGACGGCGGCGCCGTAGCGGTCGATCAGCGTGCCCTCGGTGTTGGAGCAGTGAAAATAGACCTGGACCATATGCGCCTCCTGGCGGGAGTAACTTGGATGGCAAATCGATACCACCCGAAGCCTTCGCGAAACATTCGGGTCGAGCCCGGTAAGGGAATCTACGGATATTGGTCGGCTCAGAGGTCGTTACAGGTTTAATCACAGGCGAGTGATGTTCGGCTGGACGGCGTTCGGACGGCATGAAACAGCTGTTTCGCGGGAAATCTTGGGGGCCGCCGTGAGCTACTTCACAACCAGGCGTGGACGCCGAAGCCTGCGCGCATGTGCGGGGATGTTGGCGGTCCTGCTTGGGCTCGCCTCGGCGGCGTCATCGGAGCCGCTCCGCCGCAGCGGCTATGCGGTCGGCGCGGAAACCTGCGGCAATGGCGATCTCGCTTTTCCCAGGATCCAGATCGACATGAAGGCCGGATTTTGCGCCGGCCTCGTCGCCAGCGAAGAGGATGGCCTGAAATTCCCGCGCGCGATTGTTCAGGTGCCGGGCCGGGAGCTGTTCGTGGTGGCCGACATGGGCGGCTGGGGCCACACCGACGGACGGCTGCTGCTGCTCGACCCGCGCGCGGCCCAGGGCCAACGGTTCAGGGAGCTTCTGACGGGAATCGAATATCCGTTCGGCCTGGCCATCGGCCCGGACAAAAAACTCTACGCCTCGACCGCCGAGACCATCTTCCGGTTCGACCCGCTCGCCGACAATCCGCGCGGCGCCGTCGAGACCATCATCCGTCATATGCCGGGCCGCCGGATCACGCTGCCCGACGGGACAAGGCTCCAGGAGAGCGCGCATCCGCTCAAGCAGTTTGTCTTCGACAGCAACGGGCGGCTATTCGTCAATGTCGGCTCGCACAGCGACGACTGCATCACGCCGGCGCCGATCACAAAGCCTTGCGCGGCGGCCGAGGGCGCTTCCGCGATGGCAGCGATCTGGCTGTTCACGCCGCCCACGGGTGGCGTCTTCCCGGCGCTGAAGCCTGGCGATGCCGATCCGCCGCACACCGTCTATGCGCGGGGCTTGCGCAACTCGATGGCGCTGGCGCTGCATCCGAAGTTTCCCGAGGCCGGCTACGCCTTCCTGCAGGGCGAGAACAGCCGCGACTTGCCCGACATCTTCAAGCCGAACGAGGAGATCAACGCGATCGAGCAGGGCAGGCATTATGGCTGGCCCTATTGCTACGATCTGTCGACGCCGAGCCCGGAATTCAGGAACGTGCTGCAAGGTGGGCTCTACAAATCGCTCTGCACGGCCAACGCGCTCTACAAGCCGCCGCTCTCGCTGATGCCGCCGCACGGCGCGCCGCTCGCGATGCTCTATTATCACGGTGGCAAATTTCCGGAGCTGGAGGGCAAGCTGCTGGTCGGCCTCCACGGCTATCGTCCGACCGGCAGCCGTGTCCTCGTCTACGACGTCGACGATCGCGGTTTCCCCAAGCCGTCCCCGGCGCCGGTGCGTTACCGCGTCAGTTGCGCCGCCGATCCGGCGCGCAGCTTTCAGACAGACGCCGCCGAGGTCGCCGCCGCGCCGTTCGACGAGCTGATCGCAGGCTGGCACCGCGTCAACGGCGCGCGGCCGCAAGGTGCGCCGGTCGGCATGACGGTCGCGGAAGACGGCGCGATCTGGCTGGTCGAGGACAAGAACCGGACCGTGATCCGCATCGATCGTGCCGCGGGTGATCCGCCACAGCCGCTGCCGTGCGACATGCGCAGCCAGGCGATGATCAATCAGCTCGCGGCCTTCGTCGCCGCGGATGCGCAGAACAGCGCCCGGCTGACCACGCTGCGCAAAGGCCTCGTCGAGAAGCATTGCGTCGGCTGCCATTCCGATTTCGGTTTGAAGGGCAGCCAATCGGAGGCGGAGAAGGACGCGGCGGTGCTCCGCTTCATGCTGTCGCAGGACGGCTGGATCTATCCGGGCGATCCCGATGCCGGCAAGCTGCGCACGCGACTGCGCGGTCTCGGCGCGGAGAAGCTGATGCCGCCGGGCGGCGAGAGCCTGCCGAAGATCGAGCCTGGCTACAAACGCCTGCTGGACACCGCGGATCTGCTCGTCGCGACAATGGTTCCGGGCACGCGGATGCGGATCAAGCTGGGCCCGCCGCAGCGCAAATTCTTTGGCAAAACCAGCAAGGAATGCGGCGAAATACCGGCTGCGAAGGTCGTTGTCGTGACACAAAGGAGCGCTGTAGACAAACCCGGCTTCAGCCGATTCTTCCGGCCTGCCGATCCCTATTTGAATGGCGAGTGCACCGACGGCGATGGCTATTACATCCGGCAGGAGTTTCTGGTGCCTGTGCAGTAGCGTCCTACTCGCCGTTGCGACGGCATCCGCCCAGGCAGAGACGAAACTATTCGAGAGCGCGCAGGTGACGCCTCCCGGCGAATATACCTTCGGCATCGAGGGCCCCGCGGCTGACCTCGACGGCAATTTGTTCGTGGTCAATCTCGGCAAGCCCGGCACCATCGGCCGGCTGCCAGCCGGCGCCACCGCGTCGGAGCCGTTCACGGCGCTGCCCGATGGCAGTGTCGGCAACGCCATCCGCTTCGACCGCAGCGGCACCATGTTCATCGCCGATTACAAGAAGCACAACATCTTCGCGATTGCGAAGGGGGCGACCGAGCCGTCTCTCTGGTTTCACTCCGACGAGATGAACCAGCCCAACGACATTACGATTGCACGCGAGGGCACGATCTATGCGAGCGATCCGAACTGGAAGGGCCGCGAAGGCCATATCTGGCGGATCGCGAAAGCCGCCGACGGCACGGTGCAGGGGCAGATCATGTCGGCGCCGCGCGCAATGGGCACCACCAACGGCATCGATCTCAGCCCTGACGGCAAGACGCTCTATGTCGGGGAATCCAGCAGCGGCCAGATCTGGTCCTATGCGATCAACGGCAACGAGCTCACCGGTGCAAAGCTCGTCAAGGCGTTTCAGCCCGACACCGTCGACGGGCTGCGCACGGACGTCATCGGCCGGCTCTATGTTGCGCGCATTCTCAAGGGCACGATTGCGCTGATGAAGCCGAACGGCGCGGTCGAGCGGGAGATCGCGCTGAAGGCCAAGGAGCCGACCAACCTCGCCTTCGGTGGCAGCGACGGCAAGACCGTCTTCGTCACCCAGCGTCAGGGTGGCTTCATCGAGTCCTTCCGCGCCGATCAACCGGGTCGCGAGCACTGCCTCCAGCGCGGGCGCTGCTGAGCCGAGGGCGATCTGCTTCCGCCGCAGGGCGAGACGGCATTCTTCTTGCTTGCATCTGGCCGCCGCAGCGATCAAGACGTCTGTGAGCACGCGACCACGGAGTGTTTGAGTGAAAGCCGTCCATACCGAACTGCACCGCAGCCACGATCCGCAATTCTTCCTGGTTCGCGGCGTCGTCAAACGCACCACCGAGCAGCCGGAGCGCGCCGACCGCCTGCTGAAGGGGTTGAAGGACGGCAAGCATCAATTGGTCGAGCCGACCACATTCGGGCAGGGGCCTCGCGCGCGCATTCACAGCCCGGAATATCTGTCGTTCCTGAGCGAAGCCTGGGACGCCTGGACCGCGCTCGGCGATTCCGGCCCCGAAATGATCGGCAACATCCATCCGGTGCGCCACGCTGCGACCTACCCGACCCACATCGTCGGCAAGCTCGGCTGGCACACCGCCGACACCGCGGCGCCGATCGGTCCGGGCACTTGGGCTGCGGCCTGTGCTGCGACCGACGTTGCGGTCACCGCCGCGCAGATGGTGATGGATGGTGAGGATGCGACCTATGCGCTCTGTCGTCCGCCCGGTCATCACGCCTATCGCGACATGGCCGGCGGCTTCTGCTTCCTCAACAACAGCGCTATCGCCGCGGCGCATCTGCGGCAGAAGCACGAGCGCGTCGTGATCCTCGACGTCGACGTCCATCACGGCAACGGCACGCAAGGCATCTTCTACGCCCGGCCCGACGTCTACACGGTGTCGATCCATGCCGATCCCATCGCCTACTATCCCTATGTGTGGGGCTATGCCCATGAGCGCGGCGAGGGACCCGGCCTCGGCACCAATCTCAACATTCCGCTCGCCATCGGCACCGGTGATGACGGCTACATCCAGGCGATGGACGTGGCGCGCAAGGCGATCGAGTCCTTTTCCCCCGGTGCCCTCGTGATCGCGCTCGGCCTGGACGCCTCCGAGCACGATCCGCTCAAGGGATTGGCCGTCACCACGCCCGGCTTCCGGCGCATCGGCCAGGCCATCGCCAGGATGGGCCTGCCGACCGTGTTCGTGCAGGAGGGCGGTTATCTCTCGGATATTCTGGGCGCGAACCTGACCTCGGTGCTGGCCGGATTCGAAGAGGCGCGGTGAGGTTCGCCGAATAGACCGCCATCCTCCGTCATTGCGAGCGAAGCGAAGCAATCCAGAATCTCTCCGCGGCACCAGTCTGGATTGCTTCGTCGCAAGGGCTCCTCGCAATGACGATGTGGAGGCACAGGATCCGTCCTCAAAACATCCCGCTTGCCGCGAGCGCCTTGCAGACGTGCTGCATCTCGGCCTCGTCGGCGACCATGTCGAGCATGACAGTGGTCAGGCCCTTGGCCGCAAAGTCCTTCAGCTTCGCGCCGATCTCCCGGTAGCTGCCGACGAGATAGGGGCAGTCGGCCTGGAAGGTCAGGAACGGCAGCAGCCAGTAGCCATTGTCCCCGAGTTCGCCGCTCTGGCCGGCATAGAGGTGCCGCTTCCACACGGAATCGGTGTTCTCCATGGTGAGCACGAGAAGCTCGCGATCGTCAGGGTTGTCGCGGAAACGCAGCTTCGCGGCCTGCCGCGCCTCCTCGCGTCCCTCGCGGGCGAAGATGCCGAAATTCATGCCTGATACGCTGAGGCCGCGATCGAGATCGGGCGGCAGCATTTGCATCTTGATGCAGCCGGTCTCCTTCGCCACGCGCTGGGCCGCCTCGGATTGGCCTGCGATCAGGAATTCGGGCATCAGCTCCGCCGGCAGGCGCGGGCGAAGCTGCAGATGGTGCGCACGGTAGAAGCGGCCCTCGAAATTCACCGGCCGCGGGCTTGCCAGCAACTGCCGCATCAGCCCCACGAATTCGCCGAGCCTGATATAGCGGTCGGCATGCGACTGGTCGTCGCCCAGCCCCTGCAAGTCGCTGACCGCGGTCCCCGTGATCATGTTGAGATAGACCTTGCGGCCGTGAAGCTGCGCCAGGGACGAGACGAATTTCGCCGCCGTGAACGGGTGCATGTAGACCGGATTGACGGCGATTAGCGGCGAAGATCGCGTCGTCGCAGCCATGACGTGCTGGGCCATGGCCCAGGGCTCGACGAACACGTCGTTGCCTTCGAACAGCAATATGCCTTCGAATCCGTTGCGGTCGGCGAACTGCGCCACCCGCATCAGCTCGCCGACATATTTTCCGGCGTCGCGGTTGCGTGAAATCGCGGGAAAGACGCGCAGCCGCGGCTGCGTCATTCAGCCGCTTCCTGGAGCGGCCAGGCATTGCGACTGATGGGAAGGCCACCGTCCGCACGGGAGCCGTCGGCGATCGCGAGGCGATGCGAGGGTGAGGGCGAGCACAGCGAGAAGCGCCAGCCGTCGGGATCGTCGGCGATATCGGGCTTGAAGCTGATCTCGATGGCCTCGCGCGAGACCTGCATCGCGAAGGCGTCGAGCGGCAGATTGAGCCCAAAGCCCCTGGCCTTCAGATAGGCTTCCTTGAGCGTCCAATAGTCGAAGAAGCGCTCGGTCGCCGCGGGCTCCGGCAGTCCGCGCAGCGTTTCGACCTCCTCCGGCGCAAAGAAGCGAAGCGCGGTGGATAGCGGCGCCACCCGCCGCGACACGGTTTCGACGTCGACGCCGACGGACTCATGTCTCGACACGACGCAGGCGACGCAGCCGTCGGCATGAGAGAGGCTGAAATGCAGCGCGCTCGAGGTCGCGGGTGCTGCGACAAACGGCCGCCCATAGCGGCCGGCTGCAAAGGACCAGTCGGACGGCGCGACGTTGGAGGCGATCTGCGACAGCGCCAGGCGCAGCATCGCATGTGCGAAAATATACTGCCGCCGATGCCGCTCGAACATGAAGCGATCGGCCCGGACCCGTTCGTCGACCGAGAGCAGCCGTCGACACGCCTCGACCGCGCCCGGCGCGTCGATGGACTCGATCAGTCCGACAAAGAGTTCAATTCTGTCGTCCGCCATCAATTGGGCCTTTTGCGTCAGGCCGAAGGCAGATCCCCGGTCCCGACGGAAGAAACAACTGAGCAAGAATCAATCAAGCGGACCGCTTCTAGCGGTCCACCCGGGCGAATTCTTGTCGATTTGCAGGCCGGTTTACAGGCGCAAGCTTGTGCGAGACCCCAACTCGACACGCGAGCGGCCCATCCCCGAAAAGTGAAGCCCTAAAGATTCGTACGGCGTCCCGGCCGACGAATCTTACTTCTTCTTCTTCTTCTTGGCTTTCTTCGAGCCGCCAAGCACCGAAAGGCTGGCGTCGACGTCCTTCAGCGCGGACTGGAGCTTCTTCTTCTCGGCACCAAGCAGCTTCTGGAGGGCCTTGCGGTCCTTGTCGCTCAACGACGTGCCCTTTGTAAATTTGATGAAACCCATAACACTCCCCCGGTGGAAAATAATCGTCCAAATCAAAACGCGGGAATAATCTTGCGCGACGGCGCCAAATAATCAAGATGCAACTTGGTCATGCACAGCTTTGACGAGTGAACCCGTATTCGTCCGCGATGTCCTCCGCTCACGCCGCGTTGCGCGCGAGTAATCCGTCGAGCGGCGTGTTGGGCTGGGCGACGGCGGCCCCCAGCAGCGCAACGAGATCCTCCATCCACGCGCCGACCCTGCGGCCGTCGAGCAGCTCAAGCTTGTAATTGCATGAGCCGGTGATGCCGGTCGGGCGCTCCTTGAGCATCAGCGACAGCCAGGTCTGGTCGATCGGCAGCACCGGCTGGCCTTCGCGTGCGATGTTGCCGATCGATCCTGTCGCGAGGTCCGGGAGATCGAGCGGCTGGCGCAGCGGATTTTGCAGCGTGAAATAGACCTGGAGCAGCGAGGCCGGATCGATGCCCTCCCGCTCCAGATGGTCGGCCAGGATGTTGAAGGGCAGCTCTTGCCGCGCATGCGCGTCGAGCACGCTCTGGCGTACCCGCGCTAGCGCCTGCGTGAACGACAGCTCCGGCGTGATTTTGGTGCGGACGATCACCGTGTTCTCGAACGGGCCGACGATTCGGTCGGTGTCCGGGTGGGCGCGATTGGCCATGGCGGTGGCGATAGAGATGTCGGTGCGACCCGTCCGGGCCAGCAGCAGGGCCTTCAGACCGGTGAGCAGGCACATGAACAGCGTGCCATTGTGCCGGCCGGCGAACACCGTGAGCCGGCTGATCAGCTCACGATCCAGATTCACCGGATGATGCCCGGTCGACGCGCCCGGGCTTGATTCGCCGTCGAAAACGGACACCGCGCCGCGCAAATTCTCCGTCCAGTCGGCCGCCTGCCGGCGGGCGGCGTCCGTGCCGCACCACCAGCGCTGCCAGCGTGCGACGTCGGAAAAGGCCGGGGGCGGCTTCGGTAGCGGTACCGACTGATATCCGGCCAGCGCCGCATAGCGGCTGGACAATTCCTCGGACAGCACGCCGATCGACCAGCCGTCGACAATGGCATGATGCAGCGTCAGCAGCAGCACATGTTCGTCGTCATGGAGCCGCAACAGCCGGGCGCGGAGCAGCGGCGCGCGCGTCGTGACGATGGGCGTAGAGGTCTCCTGTTGGATCAGAAGATCGATCTTCCGGAGCTCCAGTGCCTTGCGCCGTTTGTTGGCGTGGGGATGACCGTCGCCGATCGTCTCGATGGTCAGGACACGGCCGAGGGTGCCGGGTGCGGCGATGCGGCTGACGGGCTCCTCGCCGTTCCAGCCGAACGCGGTCCGCAGCGATTCGTGCCGGCGCACGACGTCCTCGATCGCCTGTGCCAGGGCGGCCGCATCGAGCGGACCCTGCAGACGGAACGCGAAGGGCAGGTTGAACAGCGGCAACCCCGGGAGGTTCTGCTCGATCCGCAGCATCTGGTCCTGCGCGATCGAGAGCGTTGGTCCGCCGCTGTCGGCCAGGCTCGCTTTGGCCGGGCTTGTCACGCTTGCGGCAGGCTTGCGCGGCGTCGCCGCCATGGCCTGGTCGACCCGGCGGGCAAGCCCTTCGATCGTCGGTGCCTCGAAGATGGTCTTGATCGGCAGCGACACGCCGAGCGCGCGGGCGATACGCGCCATCGCCTGGCCCGCCAGCAGCGAATGGCCGCCAAGGTCGAAGAAATTGTCAGTGACACCCAGGCTTTCCACCTTGAGCAGGTCGATCCAGATGTCGGACAGCACCTTTTCAGTAAAGCGCCGCGCCGGCACGGGCGCGTCCGGTCCGGGCGCCTCCTGCTGCGTCGGCGCCAGCAGTGCGGACCGGTCGATCTTGCCATGGGCATTGAGCGGCACGTGATCCAGGAACAGGAATGCGGACGGGATGGCGTGGCCCGGCAACCGGCTCTTCAGGAATTCGCGCAGCTCGCTGGCGCTGATCCGGCTGTCGGGCTTTGCGACGATATGGGCGATCAGCCTGACGTCGCCGCTCGCCTCGCGGCGCGGCTCGACGATGCCGGTCCGCACGCCCGGATGGTCGGCTAGCGCGTTCTCGATCTCCTTGAGCTCGATACGGTAGCCGCGGACCTTGACCTGATGGTCGGCGCGGCCGAGGCATTCGATCGTCCCGTCGGCACGGCGCCGGGCAAGGTCGCCGGTGCGGTAAAGCCGAGCGCCTGCCTGGCGCGAGAACGGATCGGGCAGGAAGCGCTGCCGGCTCTGCGCGGGATCGTTGACATAGCCGCGGCCGATTCCGGCGCCGCCGATGCAGAGCTCGCCGGTCACGCCGACCGGCTGCGGCTGGAGATTGGCATCGAGCACGTAGACCTGGGTGTTCGGCAGCGGCGCGCCGACCGGAACGTTGCTCGTCGCGGTCGTCGGCGCTTTGGTCAGGCGATGCAGGGAGACGTCGTCGGAACATTCCGACGCGCCATAGGCGTTGATCAGCGGCACCTTTGGGCAACGGGCGAACCAGGCCCGGCAGAGCTCGACGGGCAGCGGCTCGCCGGTCGAGATCAGGAGGCGCAATCTCGCAAAGGCGCGCCGGACCTGCGCCTCGTTCATCCGTTCGACGATGACGCGCAAAAGCGATGGGACGATCTCGAGCACCGTGATTCCTTCGCGTTCGATCTCCCGTGCCAGCAGGATCGGGTCCTGCACGATCGCGTTGTCGCAGACATGCACGCGCGCGCCGACCATCGGCCCCGCCAGGAACTGCCAAACCGATATGACAAAGCTCTGCGGCGCGGTCTGCGCAATCACGTCCCTGGCGGAGAGGCCGAGCTCGGCAATCAGCGAGGCCAGATGGTTCGACAGGCCCCGCTGCTCGATCATGACGCCCTTCGGCGCGCCGGAGGAGCCGGACGTATAGATGAGATAGGCGAGGCTAGAGGCTGTGTGCCGTACGGCGCGGGACGGCTTGGTCGATCCCGAGGCGATCGCATCTTCGAGTTCAGCCACCGGGATGCGCTCGACCAGCGGTTCGAGCAGCGCGGCAACCATGGGTGACCGCGCGCGGCTGGTCAGCAGCATGCGGGCGCAGCTCGATCCGAGAATGGTCGTGAGCCGCGCCGGCGGCTGATCGGGATCGAGATTGAGGAAGGCCGCGCCCGCGCGCTGCACGCCGATCATCGCGGCGAGCAGGTCGGGGCCGCGATCCGCAAGCAAGGCCACCACGCTCTCGGCACCGACGCCTTCGCGCACCAGCCAGCGCGCAACCGACCGGCTGCGGCGCGCCAGTTCGCGATAGCTCAGGGTGGTGTGTCCATCCGTCACCGCGATGGCGTTCGGTATTGTCCTGGCCTGGCGGTCGAAGCGTTCGCTCACATTGCCGCGGGTGGTGAAATTGGCCGGCACGCCCCGGCCTGTCGTCAGCAATTGCCGGCGCTCGGCCTCGTTGAGAAGCGGCAGGCGCGAGATGCGCTGCTCCGGATTGGCGATGACGGCCTTCAGCAGAGACTTGAACTGTGCCGCCATGCCGTCGATCGTCGCGGCGTCGAACAGGTCGGTGGCGTATTCGAAGAAGCCGGTGAAGCGACCGTCGGCCTCGACCAGCTCGAGCGTGATGTCGAAGCGCGCCACTTTCGGATCGATCTCCAGCCGCCGCGTCGAGAGGCCGGGAAAGCGTGCCGCCTCGATCGAGGCGTTCTGGAGGATGAACATGATCCGGAACAGCGGATTGCCGTCACTGCGGCGTGCGATCTGCAATGCGCGCAACACCTCCTCGATCGCAAGGTCCTGGTTGCGGTAGGCATCGAGCGTGACCTGCCGGACCCGCCGCAACATCTCGCTGAAGCTCGGGTCGCCGCTAAAATCGTTGCGCAGGATCAGGGTGTTGGCAAACAGCCCGATCAGGCGCTCGCTCTCGATCTGGTTGCGATTGGCGATCAGCGATCCCGTCGCGACGTCCTCATGCCCAGTGTGGCGGTACAGCAGGCATTGGAAGACCGCGAGCAGCGTCATGAAGGGCGTGACGCCCTGGTTCTGGCTCAAGGTGCGAAGCTCGGCCGACAGCGTCCTGGAGAATTCGAGATAGTGGCGGGCGCCGTGACCGCTCCAGACCTCCGGCCTTGGCCGGTCGGTCCGAAGCGGCAGCGTGGTGACGCCGTCGAGCTGGCCTCGCCAATAGTCGAGCTGGTCCTTGGCTGCTGGCGTCTGCGCCCAGCTCTGCTGCCAGAGCGCGAAGTCGCGATATTGAAAAGCGGGCAAAGGCAATGCCGCCACGCTCTTCTTGTGAGCGGCGGCGTAGTGGGCGGCAAGCTCCTCCCAGAACAGGCGTTGCGACCAGCCGTCGGTGACGAGGTGATGGACATTGACCACCAGCGCATGGCTCGTCTTGTCGAACGACAGCAGGGTGACTTTCAGCGGCGGCTCGTGCGCCAGATCGAACTTGTATTGCGCGAGCTTGAGCGCCTCGCGCCTGATCACTGCGGTCCGCTTGTCGGCAGGACAGGGCTTGAGCTTGACCCGCTTGAGCCGCGGCGGCGATTGCAGCACGAGCTGCGCCGGCTCGCCCCGTCGTTCGACGACGACCGAGCGCAGCGCCTCGTGGCGTGCGCTGATCGCGGCAAGGCTCGCCTGAAGCGCGGCGACGTCGATCTGGCCCTTGAGCACCGCGACTTCGACGACGTTGTAATTGTAGCGCGTCGGATCGAGCCGCGAGAGCACGTACATCCTCTGCTGTTGGAACGAGAGCAGCGCGTCTGCTTCCATCGCCTGCCGCCAGGCCGGCAGTGTCGCCCCGTGCCGGCTTGCGGCGGTGTCGATCCGGGCTGCAAGCGCGACGACCGTGGCGCAATCGAAGATGTCCTCGAATGAGAAGTCGACGTTGAAGCGTTCGCGCAGGCGAGAGCGCATTTGCGTCACTGCGAGCGAATCGGCGCCGAGCGCGAAGACGTCCTGATCGATTCCGACCTGCGGCAGCTCCAACAGGCCGGCCCAGATCGCGGCGAGTTGTGTCTCCAGCGCGTTGCGTGGCAGCCGTGCCTCGTCGCCGTTCTCCGGCTTGGCGATCAGCTCGGCCAGCGCGTTGCGCTTGACCTTGCCGCTGCCGCCTTTCGGCAGGGCTGCCGCGCTGCGGATCAAGCTCGGCACCTTGTAGGCCGCGAGCCGTTTGCGCGCGAACTGGCGCAGCTGATCCGAGGTCGCCTCCGCATCCGGTCGCAGCACCACGACGGCGGCGACGTTCTCGCCGAGCTTTTCGTGCGGGACGGCGAATACGCCGGCCTCCAGCACCGCCGGATGGCTGAGCAGGACCTCTTCCACCTCCAGCGGCGAGATCTTCTGCCCGCCGCGGTTGATGACGTCCTTGATGCGGCCGACGATGAAGAGATAGCCGTCCGCGTCGAGATAGCCGAGATCGCCGGTCCGGAACCAGCCGTCGCGGAAGGCGGCCTTTGTCGCCGCCTCGTCGTTATAATAGCCGCGGCTCATGTTCGGTCCGCGCAGCATGATCTCGCCACGCTCGCCGCTCGCAAGCGCGCGGCCCGTCTCGTCCATGATCGCGATCTCGGGGCCGGCGGCGCGCCCGACCGATCCGACCTTGCGTTGCTCGAACGGATTGGCCGCGATCTGCGAGGCCGCTTCGGTCATGCCGTAGGTCTCGAGCACGGGAACGCCGAACGTCGCCTCCAGTCCTTGGAGGATCGTGGGCGCGAGCGAGGCCGAGGCCGAGCGGATCACGCGCAGCGACGACGATCGGGCGCGGTCCGGGTCGGATTCCGCCGCCGTCAGCAGCGCGCGATGGATGGTCGGCACCGCCGTGTACCAGGTGGGCTGCAGCTCCCGCATCCAGCCGAAGAAGGACGGTGCATCGAAACCGTCGGTGCAGATCACGCTGGAGCCCGCGGCCAGCGCCGTCAAAAGGCCGGAGATCAGGCCGTGGGCGTGAAACAGCGGCAGGACGTTGAGCAGGCGATCGCGGGACGAAAGCGACAGCACGTGGCCGGCATTGTAGGCAGACAGGCATACATTGCGATGCGTCAGCGGTACCATTTTCGGCCGCGCCGCCGTGCCTGACGTCAACAGGATGAACGCATCGTCGTCGCCGCGCGAGGCGCCGCCGGTCGCCGCCGGCCCGACCGTCGGACCGATGAATTTGCCGCCGCCCAGATTGTCTTGCGGTCCCGGCACGAAATCGATCACCGCGATATCGAGTGCCTTGGCGACGTCGCGGCTTGCCGAGTTCATGTCGGCCCGGGTCACGAGCGCGGTCAGCTTCAGTTCGCTGAAATAACGCTGCAGCTCGTCCGCGGTCAGATCGGGATTGACGGGGACGCAGGCGCCGCTCGAGGCAACCGCGATCAGCGCCAGCGCGCTGTCGGCGCCGCGCGGCAGCGCAACCGCAATCCGGTCGGCAGAGGTGATGCCGAGCCGGCGCAGCGTGCCGACGAGATCCTGCGTCACCTCGCCAAGCGCGCCGTAGTTGAGGACGGGCCGACCCGGGGCGAGGAGGGCGGGCGCCGCCGGCGTCTTGCGGGCGTAGAAATCGAGCAGGCCGCCGATATGGACGAATGTCTTCGTTTCGGCCGCCGTGCCGCTTGATTCCTCCGGGGCTGGGAGTGTGACGTCCGACAATTCCGTTCCCTTTTGATCCGATTGAGCTATTCTTCCAAGAAGTCAGGGAACGCGTCCAGTCTGAGGTGAAGTTTTGGCCCCAAAATCTGTGGTTGAGGGGCCCTAAGCCCTTCGACGGAATTATGGTCGGGCAGAAATCACCATGCTGGAGAATGGGCCGGACACGGAAAGGGAAGGCGAGCTGAAGCGCTGGCTCGAGGGCGTCGGCCTCGGCCACTACACCGATCTCTTCGTACAGCACCGTCTCGATCTCGACGTCATGGGTGACCTGACCGAATCCGATCTGGTCGAGCTCGGATTGCCGCTCGGCGATCGCAAGCGGCTGCAGCGGGCGATGGCGGCGCTGTTCCAGGCGGAAACGGCCGAGGCGCCCGCGACAATGGTGCCGCCAACGCGCACGGAGGTCGGCGCTGAACGGCGTCAGCTCACCACCATGTTCTGTGACATGGTGGATTCCACCTCGCTGTCCGTGCAGTTCGATCCGGAAGACGTTCGCGACATGATCGCGAGCTTCCGCGAAACCTGCGTCCGTGTGGTCAAGCATTACGAGGGCTTTGCCGCCCGTTTCGTCGGCGATGGTATCCTCGTCTATTTCGGCTATCCGACCGCGCATGAGGACGATGCCGAACGTGCGGTGCGCGCCGGGCTCGAGATCGTGCGGCTGCTATCGAGCGCACGCGCGACCGAGCTGCGCGGTGGGCTCAGCCACTCACCCGCCGTCCGCATCGGGATCGCGACCGGCCTCGTCGTGGTCGGCGATCTCGTCGGGCAGGGCACCGAAGAGCGCGACTCCGCGGTCGGAGAAACCGTCAATCTCGCCGCGCGCCTGCAGGGCCTCGCGCCGCCTAACGGCGTGGTGATTTCCTCATCGACCCAGTCGCTGTTGAAGGGGAAGTTCGACTACCGCAATCTCGGGGTCCATGCCTTGAAGGGGATATCCGAGAAGACGCAGGCCTGGCACGTGGTGCGCGCCTCGCGGGTGGAGACCCGCTTCGCCGCCGCCATGGGCACGCGATTGACGCCGCTCGTCAACCGCGAGGAGGAGATCGCGCTGTTGATGGGCCGCTGGGAGCAGGCCAAGGATGGTGACGGCCAGGTCGTGGTCAAGTTCGGCGAGCCCGGTATCGGCAAGTCGCGCATCATCCAGGAAATCTTCGAGCGGATATCGGGCGACCGGCATGGACAGGTCTCGTTCCAGTGCTCGCCCTATTACACGTCCACCGCGTTCTATCCGTTCGCCGAGCAGCTCAAATTCTACCTCGGCCTCGACCGCGAGGATGCGTCCGCGCTGTCGCTGGCGGGCCTGGAGAGCGCGATCGCCGCCGCTCATGGCGACATCGAGCAGGTCACGCCGCTGTTTGCCGCGCTGTTGTCGATACCGACCGGCGACCGCTATCCGCGGCTCGAGCTGTCGCCGCAGCAGCAGAAGGATGCGACCGTCGGGGCGCTGGTCAATCACTTCCTCGGCCTTGCGCGCGAGATGCCGCTGGTGATCGCGTTCGAGGATTTGCACTGGATCGACCCGACCTCGCGCGAGGTGATCGACCTCCTGGTCGACCGGGTGCAGAACCGGCCGATCCTGGTCATCATCACCGCGCGGTCCGAATTCCAGCCGAGCTGGAACGCGCATTCGCACATCACGACGCTGGTGCTGAACCGCCTGAGCCGGCAGCTGCGCGCCACGCTGGTGGAGCGCGTCGCCGGCAGAGAGCTGCCCAAGGAGGTCGTCGAGGAGATCATCGTCAAGACCGACGGCGTGCCGCTGTTCCTGGAGGAGCTGACCAAGACGGTCCTCGAATCCAACCTGCTGACCGAGCGGCAAGGGCGCTACGTGCTGTCGGGCCCGTGGCGGCAGCTCGCGATCCCGGCAACCCTGACCGACTCGCTGATGGCGCGGCTGGACCGGATGGGGCCGTTCAAGCGGATCGCGCAGATCGGCGCCACCATCGGCCGCGAGTTTTCCTACGAGACGCTGCACGCGGTCGCCAATACGCCGGCGGAACAGATCGAGGCGGCGCTCAATCATCTGGAGCAGGCCGGGCTGATCATGCGCCGCGGTCTTCCGCCCGATGCGCTCTATTCCTTCAAGCACGTCATGATTCAGAACGCCGCGCATGCGAGCCTGCTGCACAGCGAGCGGCGCAAGCTGCATTCACGGATCGCCCAGGTGCTTGCCGAGATGTATCCGGAGAAGACCGAGCGCGAACCGGAGCTGCTCGCCCATCACATGACTGAATCCGGCCAGAGCGAGGGCGCCGCGAGCTTCTGGCTCAAGGCCGGCAAGCAGGCGGCAAAGACCGGCGCCAATCTGGAGGCGATCGGCCATCTGCGCCGCGGCCTCAGCGTCGTGCAGGCCAATGCGCGGATGCAGGGCGCCGACGAAATGGAGCTCGAGCTGCGCATTGCGCTCGGCAACGCGCTGATCGCCGCCAAGGGCTACGCGGTCCAGGAGGTCGAGGAGAACTACATCCGCGCGCTCGAGCTCGGCCAGCAGCTTGACGACGACGAAAAGATCTTTGCCGCCACCCGCGGGCTCTGGGTCTGTCACTTCATCCGCGCCGATCTCACCCGCGCGCACGATCTCAGCGTCGAGCTGTTGAAATTCGCCAAGCGCGAGCGGCTCAACGAGCGGACACAGCCGGCGCAGCAGACCGGCTATCTGATCGAGGCGCACCGCTCGATCGCGATGACCATGCTCTATCGCGGCCGCTTTGCCGCTTCCCAACATCATCTGCACCGCTGCATCAATCTCTACAGCCCGGATCTCCACTCCGATCTGATGGAGCGGCACGGCATCGATCCCGGCGTCGTCTCGCTGTCCTATCTCGGCTACCTCCTGTGGTTCCTCGGCCGCCCCGACGCGGCGCGCCAGCACAGCGAGCAGGCGATCGCGAATGCCGAGAAGATCCGCCATCCTTTCACGCTCGCCTTCGCGCTCGTGTTCGGTGCGTATCTCTGCCAGCACTTGCGCGACGTCGAGGGCACGCGCGACCATGCCAACCGCGCCATGATCATCGCCACCGAGCATAATTTTCTGCATTGGAAGCAGCAGGCGGCGATCCTGCGCGGCTGGGCGCTGGCGCAACTCGGCGAGGCCGATGAAGGCCTCAGCCAGATGCGCTTCGGCCTCGACGAGTATGAGGCGATGGATTCCTGGCTCGCCGGCTGCTGGTTCCGCTGCCTGCTTGCGGAGGCCTACGCCAAGGTCGGGATGCGCGAGGCCGCCTTGCGCGCGCTCGATGGTGCGCTCGCGACCGCGCGGCGGACCGGCGATCATTCCTATCTCGCCGAAGTCTATCGCCTGCAGGGCGAGATCACGCTGTCGGACGGCGACCCGGCCTCGGCACAGGAGGCGGGTGATCTGTTCGCGCTGTCGCTGGAGATCGCGCGCAAGCAGGGCGCGTTGTCCTGGGAGCTTCGCACCGCCGTCAGCCTCGCGCACCTGTCACATCAAGCCGGCAGGCGCGAGCACGCGCGTCTGCTGCTCGTGCCCGTTGTCGGCAAGTTCAGCGAGGGTTTTTACACGCCGGACCTGAAGCAGGCGGTGCAGCTCGTCAACGAGCTCGGTGCGGACGCGCCGGTCCGCGAACGCGCCGACCCCTGACATGAGCGATCTTGCCGCCGCGCGTGCGCGCTATGTGGAGAGGATTGCAAAGCGCGAGCGGATTGCTTCAAAGCGCCTGCTCGAAGCGCTCGCCGCCATCCCGCGCGAAAACTTTCTGCCGAGAGGGCCCTGGCGGATCAAGAGTGAAGCGGCGCGCAGCTATCGGCTGACGCCGGATGGCGATCCCGTCCATCTCTATGACAACGTGCTGGTCGCAATCGACGCGCGCCGCAAGCTCGACACCGGGCTGCCCAGCCTGTGGGCGCATTTCATCGATTTGCTCGACATCAAGGAGAAGCACCGCGTGGTCCAGATCGGCTGCGGGCTCGGCTATTTCTCGGCGGTGTTGTCGAAGATCGTGGGACCCAAGGGCAGGGTGATCGCCATCGAATGCGACGAGCGTCTGGCGCGCCGCGCTGCAGGTTTCCTTCAGACTTATCATAACGTCGAGGTGGTCCATGGCGACGGATGTGAGGAGATCCGCGAGCGCGCTGACGTGATCATCATCCACGCCGGCTTCTCGCATCCGCATCCGCTCTGGCTCGAGGCGCTTCGGCCGCGCGGCCGCCTGTTGGTGCCGCTGACCCAGCGGGACCGTGAAGGCGCCGCCCTCAAGATCACGCGCAGGGGCGGGGGGTTCGAAGCCGAGGCGGTGCAGCAGATCCGGATCTTCCCCGGCCAGGGCCGTGGTGTGACCGCGCTCGACGACCGTGTCGCCGACTGGTGGCAGCGCGCCTCGGCTCTGGCGCCGCTGCGCTTTCGCGGGATCGAGCAGGGACTGCCGTCGGATTAGGGCTTGCCGGAATCGAGGTGGCAACTATCTGGAAGTTATGCTCTTTTTTGTTTCGCGTTGGTTGTCTATATTCTGGTCCGGTCCACGGACAAGCAGATGAGTGACGGATTGAACGAAGGCGTGGTTGGCGACACCGCTAAGCTGATGATGCATCGGCTGATCGCGCGGAGACTTCGTCGTGACCCAACTTTGGTGGACAAGGGCAAGGCAGCTCACACGCGTCAGGCCGACCAATTCACCGACTGGCCATTCGTGCAGGAGTGGCAGGAATTGCTGGCGCTTCCGACTGGAGAGTTGGCGGTGAAACTGATCAGTCGCGATCGCGAGATGGTCAGATTGCGCAATTCGTCGCCGTTCTTTCTCACCGATGGCATTCATTTCGGCGATTACGACACGAGGATCCGGCTACGGAGGGCTGCGAGAAGAATCGTCGAGCGCGGCTTGAGCACTCAACTCGCTTCTGCTCGAGGCCTGTGATGCCTGGTGGCCCCTTCCGCGATTTCGAGGATTTGCTCAGAGTGGTGAGGGCACTTGCCTTGGAGTTCAAGACGGACACCGTGTTCATCGTTGGTAGCCAGGCGATTCTGGCTTCCATGTCGGACGCGCCGGAGGCGGCGACGGAATCGCCGGAAATCGATGCGTTTCCAGCAAACGCGAAAGTCTGGGAAATGACGGAGGCCAAGCGCACGCGTGACGGTGTGCAGCCTATTGCGTCTGAGCACATCGATGGTCTTTTCGGATCTGAAAGCCACTTTCACCGAACACATGGTTTCTACATCGACGGCGTGGATGAGACGACGGCCAAGCTTCCGAGAGGCTGGCGGCACCGCCGTTACAGTGCAGACCGAAGTCGAAGGACGGACGGTAATCGGCGTGGCGCCTGCGCCGGAAGACCTCGTCGTGTCCAAAATCGCCAGATTGGATGAGAGGGACAAGCAGTTCGTTGGCGCGATCCATGAGACGCATCCGTTGGACCTGGAGTTGATCGAACGGAGAATCCGAGAAACCGACCTTGATCCGGCTATTGCGGAGCGAGCGGTCGCCTACATCAGAAGCCTGAAATCCAAAAGCTAGATTTCCCGTGTCGCGCTCCATTTCGCTTTACCTTGATTCAGGTTGAGAGTTTCCAGTCTCTATCCGCGCCGCTATGAGTACGGCCTGATGGCCATTTGAGCGCGCTCCATGCATTCCGTTGCCCTGCTGACCGCCAGCTATGCCAAGGATATCGAACGCTTTTCGCTGCTCAGCGAGAGCATCGACACCTGGCTCTCGGGATACACGCGGCATTATGTTCTCGTTAACGATGAAGACGTGCCGCTGTTCGAGCGCTTCGCCTCCGACAAGCGGGTCATCGTTCCGGCCTCGCGCTATTTGCCGAAATGGCTGTTTGCGCTGCCGCCGGCGCTCCAGTTCATCAGCAAGCGCCGCGTCTGGCTGTCGCTGCTGTCCTCGCCGGTGCATGGCTGGCACATCCAGCAGATCCTGAAGATCGCCGGCGTCCTCAATGCGCCCGAGCAGCGCGTCTGCATCCTGGATTCGGACAATCTGTTCTTCCGCGAATTCGACGTCGGCCAATATGCCGGGGCTGAGAAGACGCCTCTGTTCGTCACGCCGAAGGACATCCGCGCTGACCACCCGCTGCACGGGCTGTGGCTGCGCACCGTCGATCAGCTTCTCGGTATCAAGGATCGCTCGTTTCCCGCCGACGATTATGTCGGCAATGCGCTGGTCTGGGACAAGGACACCGCGCGCGCGATGACCGCCGCCATCAAGTCGGCGACCGGCTTGAACTGGGTTCTGGCGCTGTGCCGGAAGAAGAAGTTCTCGGAATATCTGATGTACGGCCACTTCGTCGCGAACTCGCCCGCACATCTCGCCGCCCACCGGGTCACCGAAGACAGCATCGCGGTCTCGCATTGGGATGACACGCCGCTCGACCGCCCGGCGATCGAAGCGCTGATGCGTGCCGCTTCGCCCGGGCAGGTCGCGCTCTGCATCCAGTCCTATTCCTCGACCTCGGTCGAGGACATCCGCGACGTGTTCCGCCTCAGCTC
Source organism: Bradyrhizobium sp. CIR48 (assembly GCF_014198315.1). Classification (NCBI taxonomy): domain Bacteria; kingdom Pseudomonadati; phylum Pseudomonadota; class Alphaproteobacteria; order Hyphomicrobiales; family Nitrobacteraceae; genus Bradyrhizobium; species Bradyrhizobium sp. CIR48. The sequence continues at coordinate 67,366 of NZ_JACIHG010000019.1, read as the reverse complement.
GCGCGATCGCCGGGCTCCGAGCCTGTCTCCCGAAGATATGGGAGACGCGGCCGAGTTCGAGGTGAAGACGCGCAGCTAAGCTCGCGCGTTCAAACGTCCTTTGTGAACTTGCTGATCACGTCCATGAATGGCTTCGGCTTGAACTCGCCGTCGAGCGGCAGCGGCCGGTTCGGCTGCTTGTCCGCGCGGGCGAAGGTGCCGTTGATCCAGCTGTAGCGATCCGAGAGGCCCCAGGTCAGGATCGACCGCACCGGGCCGCTGGTTGAAATGGCCGTCAGCAGGTCGTCGACGCGTTTGGCGACGATGGCGTCGCGCTCGGCCGGATTGCCCGTCAGCTTCTGGTCGTCGACGTCGAGTTCGGTGACATACACCTCGAGTCCCCACGAGCGCAGCTCGGTGACGAACTCGGCGAGCCCATGGGTGTCGATCTCGAGCTCGGCGTGCAGATGCGATTGCAGTCCGACGGCGTGCAGCGGAACACCCTGGTCGAGCAGGTCCATGATCAGATTGCGATAAGCCGCGCGCTTGGCAATGAACGAGTCCTTGGCCGACTCGATATCATACTCGTTGATCGCGAGCTTGACGAACGGATCGGCCGCAGCGGCCGTGCGGAACGCCAGCGGAATCCAGCTCTGGCCGAGATGCTGCGTCCAGAACGTGTCGCGCCGGTCCTTTGTGCTGCGGGGATTGTCAGGGATCGGCTCGTTGACGACGTCCCACGACGTCAGCTTGTCCTTGTAATAGGAGACGACGGTGCCGATGTGGTCGACATAGGCGCGCTCGACGCCGCGTGTGTCCTTGATCTGCTTGGCCCAGTCCGGGATGTCGTGATACCAGGCCAGCGCGTGGCCGCGCATCGTCAGATCGTTGTCCCGCGCAAAATCCAGAATCGCGTCGGCGCGCTCGAAGTTGAACGTGTGCGCATTCGGCCGCAGCATCGGCCATTTCAGCTCGAGCACCGGGACGACCTGGGTGCAATAGGTGCTGATGGCTTCGCCGAGCCTGGGATCGGCCTGCAGGTCCCAGAGCGTGGCCGCTGCCCCGAACCCCGGATGGCGCTGCGCCAGTTTCGACGCCGGCGCCGCCGACGCGGATGCGCCCGCCGCGAGGGCTGCGGCGCTGCCGAGGAGAAATTCGCGTCTGTCGAGCCTGGTCACGGCCGTCCTTTTCGAACCAACGCACCATCGTACCAAGCGGCGCCTCGCGACGCCGGGGTTTCGCCTTGTTAAGTTAACCTCTGCCGCCTGGAAGCCATGGTTCCTTTTCGTGATGGCGCCTTGTCGTTCAGGGAAGGGCAAATTTAACGCTAATGCGCGAAAGCGGCTCCAAGGCTTCATTCGCCGCCCGATCTGCAGACTTATGTGACACTCTTGAGCGATGCTGCGGCGCATTCGTTTGCCCCGCCAAAGGCCCCATTTAAGGCCCCATTCAAGGCCCCATTGATGAACGGCCGTCACACCCGCAAGACCGCTGCCGGTCCCGTGCTCGCATGCTGAACCGACATTTTTCGATTTATCTCGTTGCCTACATCCTGCCTGCGGCGGTGGGCTTCTTCGCGGTCACGGCCTATACGCGGCTGCTGACGCCGGCAGAGTACGGCGTCTATGTCGTCGGCATCAGCCTCGCCGGCATTCTGGGCGCGATCTTCTTCGCCTGGATCAAGCTGTCGGTGTCCCGTTATCAGGCGATGTCGGCGGAGGTGGATTTTCGCGGCACGGCGATGGTGGCTTTCGGGCTCACCGTCGCGGTGCTCTGCGCCACGACGCCGCTGGTCTTCCTGTTCCGCAGCGACCTCAGTGTCGAGCTGCTGCTTGCCAGCATGTTCGTCGCGATCATGGCCAATGCCGTCGATGTCGGCCAGGAGTTCGAGCGCGCCAAGTTGCGTCCCTACCGGTTTGCCGCGATCTCGATCGTGCGCAGCGTGTCGAGCGTCGGCTTCGGCCTCCTCGGCATCTGGCTCGGCTGGGGTGGATTGGGGCTGCTTGCCGCGTTTGGTCTGGGGTCGCTCACTGGCATCATCCTGAACCTCGTCGGCGACCGCACCAAGATCGCACGCTTTGAGCGCAGCCAGTTCATGCAGCTCGCGCGTTACGGCCTGCCGCTGACGCTGGCCGGGCTTTCCGTTGCAGTTTATTCGGCCTGCGACCGCCTGATTGTCGCGTATCTGCTCGGCAAGGACGCCGCCGGCATCTTCGGCGTTGCCGCCGACCTGCCGCGCCAGTTCATGGTCATGATCGCATCCAGCGTTGCCGCGGCCACCGTGCCGCTGGTGTTCCGGTCGTTGTCGGAGAATAGCAAGGAGACGACGCGGGAGCGGCTGACCGAGAGCCTCGAGCTGCTGCTCGTCGTCGTCACCCCCGTTGCGATCTGGCTCGCGCTTGCAGCGGATCAGGTTGCCGGCACGCTCGTCGGCATCGACTTCCGCGCCGGCGTGTCGGCGCTGCTGCCGACCCTGGTGCTCGCCCGCTTCTTCGGTATCGCCAATCAGTTCTATGTGCAGATCAGCTTCCAGCTTGCCGAGCGGCCCTTCATGCTGGCGGCGCAGTCCTTTCTCACGCTGGTGGTCAGCGTGGTCCTGATGTTCGCGCTCGTCGCCGGCTACGGGATCTTTGGGGCGGCACTGGCGACGCTCGCGACCGAGGCGCTCGGTTTCCTCGTCGCCGTCGTCCTGATGCATCGCGCCCACCCGGTCCCGTTCGACCTCGGCCGCCTCGCCGGTATTGCGGCCTCCGCAGCGGCGATGGCGGCTGCAATCCTGGCTGCGCGGTCTCAAGCGGGCGGCACCGGCTTTGTGTCGCTCGTCATCGTCAGCTTCGCCGGCGGCCTTGCCTATGTCGCGGCGGCCTGGCTGCTCAACGTCGCCAATGTCCGGACGCTGTCGCTGCGTTTCCTGCGGACGTTCAACCGCAAGGCTCTGGGCGCCTGACGGGCGTGTCCTTGCCGGCAGAGGCGGACATTCTGCCGCAGTGAATGCCACCAGGTTCGGACCAACCCCGGCTGCAACCGACCTTCCGCCGGCTCGGGCCGTCATATATGAGGGATTTGTCGCCGGACCGGGCCGAATATCGCCACAGACGGAACGTATGGCGGCTGCGATTTCTTAATTGAATGACCGCAATCTGATACATGATCGGCACGAGCGGGCCGGCATTTCGACCGAGGATGGCATGAAAAACCGACTGACGACGGCGCAACCCACCAAGGCGATGCGGCGTCGGGTGCCTCCCGGAATCGTGACATTGGCGGCAATGGCGGTCCTGGCGGCGGTCGCGCCGGCGAGCGCGGCCAAGCAGGCGCGCCAGCCCGCCGAGGCGGTGGCGCAGCGCCAGGCCGGCGATCCCATCATGGCGATCGTGTCGATCAAGAGCCAGCAGGTCACGTTCTACGATTCGGAGGGCTGGATCCTGCGCGCGCCGGTGTCGACCGGCACCACGGGACGCGAGACGCCGGCCGGCGTCTTCGCCGTCGTCGAGAAGGACAAGGACCACCGCTCGACCATGTATGACGACGCCTGGATGCCGAACATGCAGCGCATCACCTGGAACGGCATCGCGCTGCATGGCGGACCGCTGCCCGGCTATGCCGCCTCGCACGGCTGCGTGCGCATGCCCTTCGGCTTTGCCGAGAACCTGTTCGACAAGACTTATATCGGGATGCGGGTGATCATCTCGCCTCACGATACGGTCCCGACCGATATCGCTCACCCCTCGCTGTTCGTACCGAAGCCGGAAGCGATCGCGGCAGCGCCCAGGCTGGCCGACAAGCTCTCCGTCGAGGCCGACGAGGCCACAAGGGCCGCCGACGAGGCCAAGAAGGCTGCGTCCGCCGCCGCCAAGGAAGCTGCGTCGCTTCCTGCCGCGCTGCGCAAGCTGGAACAGCAGAAGGCCCGCGCTGACGCCGAGCTCGCCTTCGCCGACAAGACGCTCGCGAATGCCAAGAACGATCAGGCCCGCGCCAAGGCCGAGGAGTTGAAGCAGAAGGCGGCGACCAAGGCCGCCGACGCGGCGACGCAGCTCGACGCCGCCAAGGCCGCCGCGCAGCCGAAGCGCGATGCCGTGGCCGCGACGAAGGACGCCGCGAAGGCCTCCGCGGCCAGGAAGGCCGACGCCGTGAAGGCCGCGACCGACGCAAAGCTCGCGGGTGAGCCGGTCTCGGTCTACATCAGCCGCTCGACGCAGAAGCTCTACGTGCGGCGAAACACGCACAAGCCAGCACCCGATGGCGGCGGTGAGGTGTTCGACACCAGCATCGAAGTCCCCGTTACGATCCGCAATCCCGAGCAGCCGATCGGCACGCATATCTTCACGGCGATGGCGAAGTCCGCTACGGGCCTGCGCTGGAGCGTGGTCACGATCGAGAACGGCGACGAGGCGAGGAATGCGCTCGACCGCATCACCATCCCGCAGGACGTCTGGGATCGCATCGGGCCGACTGCATTGCCACGTTCTTCCATCATCATCTCGGACGAGCCGCTGAGCAGCGAGACCAATTACCGGACCGAGTTCGTGGCGGTGCTGAGCGACCAGCCGCAAGGCGGCTTCATCACGCGCAAGCCGACGGCACCTGCCATGATCGCCAGCGATGACGGCTGGGACAATGGCGGTAACGGCTTCGGCTTCTTCTACCAGCGTGACCCCTATGTACAGCCGGCCAATCCGCGCCGGCAGCGCGGCCAGTACCAATACTATCAATCGACGGAGCCGATGCAGCGGAGCTGGTGGTAGGACGCGGGGCGGCAACCCGAACCGTAGCCTGCAGTTACGGACGCGCTTCGATCACCACAGCCTGAATCTTGCCTTCTACCGGTCCGGCGCCATGACGCGTCCGGATCGCCTCGGCGACGATGTCGGTCGCAGCCTGAAGCTTGCTGGCATCCCTTGCCTCGATCTCGCTGCGCAGTGGCGTGCCTTGGCAAAGGGCGACCGCGACGTATTCGGGCGATGGCGCGCGGCTTGTTTCAGCTCGCGTCTCGATCGAGATGTCGCGGAAGCCGGCACGTTCGAGGTCGGCTCTGATGACGTCTCTGTCGTGATAGCCGTGGGGCGTGCGGACCATGAAGCGCGGCGGGTCGTCGGGAAACAGCTTTCCGAGCGCGACCGTCGCTTCATGCGTCAGCACATTGTCCTCGATCCGATCCCAGACGTTGAACACGAACGTGCCGTCCGGCTTCAGGACGCGCTTCACCTCCGCGTAAGCTTTGGTGCGGTCCGGAAAGAACATCGCGCCGAACTGGCAGCAGACCACGTCGAACTCGGCATCACCGAAGGGCAGGGCCATGCCGTCCGCCTGGCGCCAGCTGATGCGATCATCGTCCTTCTGACGCTGCGCGGCGACTGCGAGCATGGGCTCGTTGAGATCGGTGGCTACGTAACGGATGCCGCGCGGCAGCGCCGCCGCCACGGCGCGCGTCACTGCGCCGGTGCCCGCGGCGATCTCGAGCAGCACGGAAGGAGAGCGGGCGGCGATCCGTCTTGCGATGTCCTCCGCATAGACGGAGAAGATCATCGGGACGAGATACTCGTCGTAGATTTTCGGAATCGAGCCGGCGAAAACCTTGTCAGTGTCGGACATGCTTGCCTCGCTGAAGGTTCGGACACCCGGCTTATGTACCATGGTTTGTCCGCCAACGCGCCTGCCCAGCCGGCGAAAGCTCCTACGATTTCCCGCCACCGACCTCGCGGATCGGCCGGGTGCCGTCCCAGCTTATCGCGGCCTGCCGGACCTTCTCGAAGAACGGCCCCTTGGTGCCACTGATGTCCGAGATCTCGATCACCGTACCCGGATGGGCCTGGGTGTCGAAATAGGCAAAGCGCCCCTTCTCGCCGCCGATCTGGCCCTCATGGCCAATCCTGTAGCCGAGCCCGATCGCCTTGTCGTAGAGCGCCTGATAGTCGTGGCTCCAGTACGACATGTGCTGGAGGCCTTCGTGCCCGGCGTCGAGGAATTCCTTGTAGAGCGAGGGCGCGTCGTTGCGCTGCTGGATCAGCTCGATCTGGAGGTCGCCGGAATTTGCCAGCGCGATGCTCATCTCCACGGCGGAGTCCTCGCCGCGATGGCGAAACCAGTCGGTCTTGATCCGGTCCATGTAGTACCAGGGGCCGACACCAATCACCTCGATCCAGTGCTTCATCGCGGCGTGGATATCCCGCACCACATATCCGTTCTGGCGCACCGCGCCGAAGATGCGGCTCATGCCCGCGCTCCTGTTCTCTGCCTATTCACTTGACCTCAATGCCGGCGTCCTTGGCAACCTGTTTCCAGGCTGCGATGTCGCGCGCGTTGAGATCGCGCTGCTCGTCGCCGGGGACGAATTGCGGCGTGATGCCGAGTGCCAGCAGCTTCTGCTTCACCACCTCGTCACCGAGCGCGTCCTTCAAGGCCGCCGACAATTTTTGTGCGATCGGCGGAGCGACGCCCGCCGGCGCATACATCGCCCAGGACAGACTGCGATCGAACGGCACGCCCTGCTCCCCGTAGCTGGCGACATCCGGCAGGCTCGGCGAACGCTCGCCGCAGGCGGCCAGCGCCTTGATCGAACCGTCCTTCACCAGCGGCGTTGCCGTCGCCACGTCGAGCGTTGCAAGGGAGATGTGGCCGCCGAGCAAATCGCCGGCGAGTTTTGCGATGCCGTTGAAAGGCACGTGGTCCATCTTGATGCCGGCCTGCTGCATCAGGATCTCCGCGCAGAATTGCCCGGTCGAGCCGACGCCCCAGCTGCCGTACTGGATCGGCTCGCCCTTCTTGGCCAGCACCACCAGGCCCTTGATGTCGTTGGCGGCAAAATTCCTGGTGGCGACCAGCATGATCGAGGAGGTGCCGACGCGGCCGATGGTCGTGAAATCCTTGATCGGATCGTAGGGCAGTTTTGGATAGATCGCGGGAGCCAGCACATGCGTGGTCATGCCGCCGACGGTGATGGTGTAGCCGTCATTCGCAGATGTCGCGACCATCTGCGTGCCGAGCGTGCCGGCCGCACCGGTGTGGTTCTCGATGTAGATGCTCTGTCCGAGCGTCTTGCCCATCCTGTCCGCAAGCAGCCGGCCGACCACGTCGCCGCCGCCGCCGGCCGCGTAAGGCAGCAGCATCCGGATCTTGCGGGTCGGGTAGGCGGCGGGATCTTCGGCTCGTGCCGGCAGGGCCGCCGACAGCAATGCTAGAAACGAAAGCGTGATGGTGCGCAGCTTCATGATGTGTCCCCCTAATTCTCGAAACGAAATCTGTAGGCATCGCCGTGCCTGACCACGCGTCCCGCGGTCGGTGCCGGAAAATGGCCGGTGAGCAGATAGCTCGGCGTATCCGCAAGCTCTTCCAGCAGCGCCATGCGCGTTGCGACCGCCGCAGCCGGATCGACGTCGGCGGCATTCGATAACCACGGCGCGGCGCACTGGATCGGATGATGGATGACGTCGCCGGACATCACCGCGTGATCGCGGTCGCCGTTGAGGTGGATCTGCATGTTGCCGGCGGTGTGCCCAGGTGCCGGCGCAAAGCGCAAGGCAGCGTCGCGATCGCTAAACAGGCGATGATCTGTCTCGACGAATTCGGCGAGGCCTGCGGCGACGACCGGCAGCACGGAATCCTCAAACGAGCCGTGGTTCACTGGGCTCCTCGGCGCCGCATTGTGCGCGGCTTCGAAGTGGCGATATTCGGCGCGGCCCATCAGATAGCGCGCATTGGGGAAGGTCGGCACCCAACGGCCGTCGATCAGCCGCGTGTTCCAGCCGACGTGATCGACATGCAGGTGCGTGCACATCACGAAGTCGACCTGTTCGGGTGCAACGCCCAGCGCCTGCAGGTTCTCGAGATAAGGCTGGTCGAGGTTGTTCCACGCCTGCACGCGGGGTCGATGCTTGTGGTTGCCGCAGCAGGTGTCGACGATCGCGGTCCAGCGCGGCGTGCGGATGAGATAAGAGTGATGGCTGAGGATGAAGCGGCCTGTCTCCGGCTCGATGTAGCGATGATCGAGCCAGCTCCGGTTCTCCGCGATCACCGCGTCGGTGACGTTGGCGAACAGCCAGCTCTTGTCGAAGGCAAGCGAAGGGATCTCGCTGACGAGATCGACCCGCATGCCGCCGATCTTGACCTGCCGCATCGGTCAGTTCTTCAGGAGATCGCCGAACGGCACCCAGCGCGTGCCGTCGAAACGAATCAGCTGGAGGCTCGTCATCGGCGTAAAGCGCTCGGGCGAGTTGTTCACCGCGGTGCCGTTGATCAGCATCGGCAGCTTCACGTCCTTCATGGTCGTCGCCTGCTTCATCACGTTGGTTCGGGTGAGATCGTTGCCGGAGGCCTTCAGCACCGTGACCAACGTCTGCGCGATGGTGTAGCCGTAGACGTTGAGCCAGTCGCTTTTGTTGGCGTCCGGCATGTACTTGTCCATGAAGGCGAGCCACTCCCGGTAGCCGGCGTCATCCTTGTTGGCGGGATCGGTTGCGTCCTTCAGATATTGGCTGGAGATGACGCCGGTGGAATTGTCCTTGCCGGCCGGCTCCAGCACGCCGCTGATCGAGGCCGAGACATTGGAGATGATGGTGACCGGCTTCCAGCCGATCTCGCCGATCTTGCGGATCGCCTGCGCCGCGAATTTCGGCGTCGCCGCGACCAACACCACGTCGGCGCCGGCGGTTTTCAACTGCAGAATCTGTGTGTCCACGGTCGGCGCAGAGGTCTCGTAAGCGGCGCGCGCTACAATGGCCTCGCCGCTGCCAAGGCCTTCCTCCAGCGCCTTCAGGTAATCCTTGCCGAGGTCGTCGTTCTGGTAGAGCACGCCGATCTTCGCATTGGCGTGGCTTGCCTTGATGTACCGGGCGTAGGCGATCGCCTCATCGCGATAGGTCGGCTGCCAGCCGACCGTCCATGGAAAGTTCTTGGGATCGTCCCACTTCGCGGCGCCCGAGCCCAGAAAGAGCTGCGGCACCTTGCGGTCGTTGAGATATTTGTGCACGGCGCCGTTGGTCGGCGTGCCGACGCCGCCGAAGATCAGCAGCACCTCTTCGCTCTCGACCAAGCGGCGGGTCTGCTCCACCGTCTTCGGCGGGCTATAAGCATCGTCGGCGATGATCATCTGGATGCGCCGCCCGTTGACGCCGCCGTCGTCGTTCACCTTGCGGAAATAAGCCTCCGCCGATTTCGCGATCTGCGCGAAGGCCGACACCGGGCCGCTCAGCGGCGCGGTGGTGCCGATCTTGATCGTCTTGTCGTCGGCGCCGGGATCGTATTTGCTTTGGGCAGAGGCGGCGCTGCTTGCGAGCAGCGGCAACAGGATGCAGGCCGCACGAAGGCGGGCAAGGCGCGCCATGACGTCGTCTCCCCAAAATTGCTCTCCGCCTCTCGAGGAGCGGAGTTGAAACGCGAGAACAGCGCCCGCAAGCGGGCTTGCGGGCCGCGACCATTGCCGCCAGACTGACGAAACGAACGATCGTTCGTACGGTTGACTAGCGAACGATCGTTCGTTAGTCAAGCCGACATGGCTGTCCACACCTCCAGCGCGGCGGAAGCGGCTGCGCCCACGACCCGTGAGCGCATCCTCACCGAAGCGCTCGACCTGTTCGCCCAGAGCGGCTATGGCGGCGCCTCGATGCGCGAACTCGCGCGCCGCGTCGGCATCCGCGAGAGCAGCCTCTACAATCATTTCCCGGGCAAGGCTGCGATCCTGGAGGCGATCGTCAGCGAGCATGGTCCAGCAAGCTCGGCGAGCCGGCTGGAGGAGCCGCGCTACAAGCAGCTCGCGCGCCAGCCCGCAGCGTTCTGCCGGCAGTTTGCGCTCGACCTCGTCGAGCAATGGTCCGATCCGCGCGAGCACCAGTTTCAGAAGGTGATCACGGCTGAGCGTAACCGCGTGCCCGGTATCCGCGCCAAATTCGCCGATCATTTCTACGCGCGCGAGCAGAGCATGATGACGGATTACTTCCGCGGCTTTGCGCTCGCCGGCCTGGTCAAGACGCCGGACCCGCGCGAGACCGCGCGGCTGTTCGCGGCCGGCCTGATCTACATCCGCCTCGAGCACTACGTGATGGGCGCAACGCCTTCGCCGCGGCCCAAGGTGATCGAAGCGATCGACCGCTATCTCGCCTTCTTCCTGTCGCTGATCGCGGCAGGCGAGGACACCGACAACAAGAAACGGAAACCCAAGGGAGAGAACCGTGGCAAGGCTGCCCCTGATTGATCCGGAGACGACGAGCGGCGATATCCGCGCCTCGTTCGACCGTATGCCGGTTAAGCTCAACATCTTTCGCATGATGGCCCATGCCGAGGCCAACATGATCCCGGCGATGCGGCTCGGCAATTCGATCCTGCACAAGCAGAAGCTCTCGGCCGTCAACCGCGAACTCCTGATCCTCCAGGCCGCTCAGCTCGAGGGCGGCGCCTATGAATGGCGCCAGCACGTGCCGATCGCGCTCGGGGTCGGCTGCACGCAAGGGCAGGTCGATGCCGTCGAGCGCGCAGATTATGACGCCGCCGCGCTGAGCGAGGCCGAGCGTGCGCTGCTCAAGTTTGGCCGCGAGGTGATCGAGAACGTCCGCGTGCCCGAGGCGACCTTCGCCGCTGCTCACGCGCATTTCAGCGACCAGGAGATCGTGGAATCCATCGTCGCGCTCGGCTTCTACATGATGATGGCCCGTCTCACCGAGGCGACCGAAACCGATCTCGATCCCGCGGCCGGGATGACGGTCTATGACGGCGGCAAGAGGCCCGGTGGTTGAGATGGCGGAAACCGACAGCAGGCCGGAGCGCTATGTTCGTCCGCCCAGCGCGGAATCGCTAGGCGAAGCGCCGGGCAGGGGGCGGCTGAAAGGCCGCCGCATCCTGATCGTCGGCGGCGGCCAGCGCGTGTTCGACGCCGCCACCGATCCGATCGGCAACGGCCGCGCCATGAGCATCTTGTGCGCACGCGAGGGCGCGAGGGTCGCGGTGGCCGACCTCAACCATGCCTCCGCGCAGCAGACCGTCAAGCACATCAACGATGAAGGCGGGGAGGGCTTTGCCATCGTGGCCGACGTCACGTCAGAGGCGGACGTCCAGCGCATGATCGAGGAAGCCCATCGCGCCATGGGCGGCCTTGATGGCATGGTTCTGAACATCGGCACCTTCGGCAAGACCGGCCTCGATAACGTCAGCCCCGAAGAGTGGAACAGGATCTACGACGTCAATGTCCGCGGTCCCATGCTGTGCTGCCGCGCCGCGCTGCCGCGATTCGACAATGGCGGCTCGGTCGTCTTCATCTCCTCGATCGCCGCCTTGAAGGCTGGATCGCAGATGGCGGTGTACGATTCCTCCAAGGCCGCGCTCGGCGGCCTGATGCGCAACATCGCCCATCTCGGATCGCGCCGCGGCATCCGCGCCAACCTCGTCTATCCCGGTCTGGTCGATACCCCGAACGGTCGCGAAGCTGGCGCCGGCCGCCCCAACCGCGGCAAGGGCCACGTCCCGTTCGGCCGCCAGGCCACGGCCTGGGAGATCGCCTATGCGGTGCTGTTCTTCCTGTCGGACGAAAGCGTCTACGTCACCGCGCAGACACTCGCAGTGGATAGCGGTTTGAGCGGGATGTGAGGCCTGCCATTCGGGCTACTGCTGACCACACCCTTTGACGTCATCCTGAGGTGCTCACCTTGCGATGCGAGAGCATCGCAAGGTGAGCCTCGAAGGATGGGCCACGGGCGCTTGCGGCCCATCCTTCGAGGCGCGCAAGGGCGCGCACCTCAGGATGACGGCGATGCATGTGGAGACACAAAATCGGGTATCTACTGCGGCTGCGATCGCGCGCGACAAAGCAAATGATCGAGCGAAATGTTCCCCGGCCCGTGAGCCATGATGCCGAGCGCCATCGCCGCCCAGGTGAGGTGGATCGGCCAGCCATCGGGCACCGTGAGCTCGACGATGACAGTCATGAATAGCAGCCCGAGCGCGGCCAGCCGGGTGCCCAGCCCGAGCACCAGCAGGATCGGAAGCAGGATCTCGCCGCAGCCCGACAGGAATGCCATCACGGTCGGTGCCGGGAAGTGATAGGGCCCGCCCGGCAGATGCAGCATGAATTCGTCGCTGAACAGCGTCACGGCGCTGTCGTTCAGCTTGAGGAAGCCGCCCCATTTGAGCATGCCTGAACGCCAGAACGGCACCGCCAGCGCGAGGCGCAGCACGAGCTGGACGAGCGAAGGCGTGGCAAGCGTCTGGATCAGGCGATTGGCCCTGTCGACGAGCAACCAGGGCGAGGGCAGTCCGCTTTCGGTGGTCATGTGCTGGTCCGTGATCATGATGGGTCTCCGCAAGCGAGCGAGATGAAGGCGCCGGCCTCGATCAGCCCGGCGATGTTCGCGGCGATGTCGAATTCGGGCGCAGCGTCCAGCGCCGCCGCCGCGGCCTCGCCGAGCGATAGCCCCGAGATCAGGTTACTCGCGAAGACCGCGCCGCCGGGCGGAAGGCGGCGCACCGTTACGTCGAATGCCGGTCGCGTGATCAGGGCGTCCTCCGGCGTCGAGGCATCGATGCGCAGAAGCGGTGCACCGTCGCGATTGGCCGCAAAGATCGTGACGGCTGCGTATTGCGAGCGCAGGCATCGCGTCGCCGGATGCGGAACGAACGTCAAATTGGCCAAACGGTGGGGCGTCACCGCCGACAGCCGGTCCGCCGGCAGCGGGGCGGCATCGCGCGCATGATAGCAGTCGAGCCAGGCCCGCTCGATGCGCGCGACGTCGGCGAGAAAGGGCATATCTTGCGCATGCTCATAGGCTGCGATGAACTCCGGAAAGTCGCGGCCATACTCGAACAGCAGCGGCGAGGTCGGCGGATTGCTGCGAACATGGAAGCGCGCCATGGCGCGGAAGAACTCGGCGCCGGTGATGCGCTGCACCGCCGGATAAATCGCGGCCAGCGCGTCGATCAGGCTGACGGTGACGTTGTTGCGGTAGACATCGTAGCGCCGGCCGGCGGCCTTGCCGTTCGGGCCGGTCACGATCGCAGGCGTGCTGCGTGCCGGATCCAGCAGCGCCGGCGCGAAGGCAGCAGCAAAGGACAGACCGGGTTCAGGCAGCATGACGCTCTCCTGCCATTGCTGTGGATTGATGACGGTCGAGGATCGCCTGTGCGGCAAGGGCTTCCGCTTGCAGCACCGGCCAGTCCGGAATTTTGCTGTCCCATTCGACCAGCGTCGGCACCGCGCCGCGGCGCCTGATGACGATTTCATAGAGCTTCCAGACGGCGTCCGCGACCGGGCCGTCGTGACTGTCGATCAACAGCAGATCGCCTTCGTCGTCGGCCTGCTCGGCATGGCCCGCAAGATGAATTTCCTGGACGTGCGACAGCGGGAAATTTGCGAGGTAGTCGAGCGCCGAATAGCCCTGATTGGTGGCGGAGACGAACACGTTGTTGACGTCGAGCAGCAGCGCGCAGCCGGTGCGCTCGGCAATGGCGCGGATGAACTCGGTCTCGCGCATCGAGGATTCGCGGAAGGCGACATAAGTCGACGGGTTTTCCAGCAGCAGCGGACGGCGGATCGCCTCCTGCACCTGGTCGATGTGGTCGCAGACGCAAGCCAGCGTCGCTTCGGTATAGGGCAGCGGCAACAGATCGTTGAAGAAGCTGGTCTCATGGGTCGACCAGGCGAGGTGCTCGGAGACCAGCGCCGGCTGATAGCGCGCGACGAGGCTACGGAAGCGCGCCAGATGCGCCTTGTCGAGCGGCCGAGGGCCGCCGATCGACATGCAGACGCCATGCAGCGACAGAGGATGGTCGCGGCGGATCGCTTCCAGGGCGCGATGCGGCGGACCTCCATCGCCCATGTAGTTCTCGGCGTGAACTTCGAAGAAGCCACGCCGAGGTCCCGCCTCGAGGATATCAGGCAGATGCTCGGGCTTGAAGCTCGTCCCGGCAACGCCGCCGATGGGCGTTGCGAAGCGGAGCGGCATGGCTGCTGGTCGGGTCGGCTGGATCACCGTGCTCATCGTGCTGCTCCGTTCGTGCTTGTTGGCGACGTCGCGGCGGCGGTCAGACCGGCTTGAGCGAGCCCTTCTTGCCGCCCGGCAGCTCGATGCTGGTGCAGGTGCCGCCCTGCACGAACTTCCAGGCGTTGCCCTGGAAATCGATGGTCGAGGTGCCCTGGCAGGTGGTGCCCGGTCCTGCCGCACAATCGTTCTGGCCCTTCAGCGCAACGCCGAAGCACTTTTCCTTCTTGGCGGCGACGGCAGCTTCGCCCTCGGCCTTGGTCAGCGGGCCGGCGGCGGCGAGGGTCGCGAGCGCGGTCGAGACGGCGCCGGCGAGGACGAGCGAGGTGACGGCATGTTTGGCAGACATCGAGATTCTCCTGTTCGAGATGGCATCGCCTGGCAGGCGACGCGCGCATGGTCTCCTTCGCTGCGCGCGCAGCCCGCGTTACAGCGAGACTGCTCACGAACCCGTGAGACCGTTTGGATCGGGCGCACCGCCGGTGCGCTTGGGCCGGCATTAGCGGGCAAGCGTCCTTTGAAGGCCAATGCCTAGGGTCTATCGAGACGGTAGCCACCGGGCATTGGCGACGCGCCTTCATTTCCTGCCAGACGTAACGGGCGAGCGCCGGCGGCGTAGAGCAATGTCAGTGGCTCGTATGGACCGGCAGGCGAAGACAGCGATGAAGGTTGATCCCGAACGACGGCTTCATGCGATCGCTGGGCTGACGGTCAGCATCCGTCTTGCGGTGTCCGCGCTGGTCCTCGCGGCGATCCTGCTGACGGCCGCGCTCTCCAGCCTGCTCTGGTGGCGCACGGCGGAGGCGACCAGCCGGCAGCTCGCCGCGACCATCAACGAGCAGATCGTTGCGGCGGTGCGCAAGGAGGTCTCGGCCATCGTCGACGAGGCCCGCGCCGCGCACACCGCGATCCGAACGCTGTTCCTGCAGAACGTGCTCGACACCCGCGAGGCCGACAAGCGGGAATTCGTGTTCCTGTCGCAATTGCAGTCGCAGGCGACGATTTCCTGGGTCGCCTTCGGCTGGCCCGACGGCTCCTTCTTCGCCGCGCACAAGCTCGGCGATCGCCGCCTGGAGATGATGGAGATCTCGCTGACCGATCATCCGGGCCAGCGCCGCGTCGACGAATATGACGTGGTGCCTGGCGATATCGAATTCGCCAATCGCCGGTTCGAGCCGAGCGGATTCCACGTCGCCGATCAGGCCTGGTTCAAGGCCGGGCTGACCGCGGACGAGCCGCAATGGTTCAGGGTGATGGACCACCCGACCGGCGAGCGGCCGTCGATCGCGTTTGCGGGGCCGATCGACGTCTATCAGGAGCGGCAGGGCGTTCTGGCCGTCATCATCGAATATACCAGGCTTGCGCGTTTCCTGTCGCAGCTCGAGGTCGGGCGCACGGGAACTGCCTTCATCGTCGATGGAAGCGGCGAGCTCGTCGCGGCGCCGGACAAGGAGGCCGACGAGCTCCATCCGGCGCGCGGCGACACGACGCTGCTGCCGCTGGCGCGCGCTGCGCTCGACAAGGCGGGCGAGGACGGCCGCAAGGAGGCCTGGCGAAGCCGGCTCACCTCCGGCGGCGCGGCCTACGAGGTCGCGCTGACGCCGCTGCCGTTTCCTGGCTGGTCGCTCGCCACCGTGATCCCGGAGGCCGAATTTCTCGGCCCGGTCGAGACGACGCTGCGGCGCCTGATCCTCGGCCTCGCCATCGGCGCCGTGCTCGCTGCGCTGGCCTCGGCGATGCTGGCGCGTTCCGTGATCGCCGCGCCGCTGTCGCGCGTCGTCGGCGAGCTTCGCCATGTCGAGGCCTTCGCGCTGGAGCAGGTCCGCCGCCACCCGTCACGACTCAAGGAGATCGCGAGCCTGTCGGGTGCGATCGCCGAGATGGCGGCCGGCTTGTCCGCGTTCCGCAAATTCATCCCGGCCGATCTGGTCCGCGGCCTGCTGCGCCAGGGCGTCGAAGCGCGGCCCGGCGGCAGCGTCCAGGAGCTCAGCGTGATGTTCATCGACATTGCCGGCTTCACCGGGCTGTCCGAGCGGCTAGGCGACCGCGTGGTGCCGCTGCTGTCGCGCTATCTCGACGTCACCTCGGAGATCATCGTCGCCAATGGCGGCACCATCGACAAGTTCATCGGCGATGCCGTGATGGCGTTCTGGGGTGCGCCGCAGCCGCAACGCGACCACGCCGCGCGATGCTGCCGCGCGGCGCTCGCTTGTCGCAGGGCGATCGAAGCATCGGGCCTCGCTGACGATCTCGGTCAGCCGCTCCAGATCCGGATCGGCATCAATTCGGGCCGCATGCTGGTCGGCAATATCGGCTCGGAGCTGCGGCTGAACTATACCGTGATCGGCGATGCCGTGAATGTCGCCAGCCGGCTCGAAGGCGCCAACAAATCCTATGGCACGCAGATTCTGATCGGCGAGGCGACCGAACGCCTGGCGCGCGGCGCCGTCATCACGCGCGAGGTCGACAGCATCGCGGTCTACGGACGGGAGGAGGGACTTTCCGTCCACGAACTGGTCGGGATCGCGGACGAAGACGCCATCGACGGAGAGGCGATCGGCTGGATCGGGGATTACGAGCGCGGCCTTGCCTGCTATCGCGCGCGGCGGTTTGCCGATGCGCTCGCCGATTTCGAGGCCGTGCTGAAACGGCGCGGCCACGATCGTCCGGCCGAGCTGATGCGCGACCGCTGCAAGCAGCTCGCATCGGCCGCGCCCGACCCCGCCTGGCGGGCCGTGGCGACACTGGCGTCGAAATAGCGGCGTCCGAGTCCGGGACATCTGGCGTTCTAATCGCGTTTGTCCGCGCATCTCGCATCAGGCTCTTGAGCCTACCGGGCGTCTATAGTAGGAACTACGCGGGTCTGCAGTTCACCCAGGCGTCACCGTCCCGCGAGGGAAGCTAAACCTGCAAGGCTCAATCGCACCGACACCAACCTCGTGCCGCGTCGTAAGCCGGTGACCTCCGACAATCCTACCCGGATCGGCGCATCGAGGATTGGTCATGACCAGAACTCCCATTGCCTTTGTCGCGGGCGACATCTCCGCGCTCGCGAAATCCGTACGTGCCCAGCTGCTGCAACGGACGTCGCCGCCCGGTCACGTCGAGCTGCTCAACATTCTTGCGCGTGCGACGGGACACAGGAACTATCAGCATTTCCGCGCGCGTGCGGTCGGCACTGCCGTGGATGACCGCGGCACGCCCGCACCACAAGTCGATGCGGTCGATCTGAAGCGCGTGCAACGCGCGGCGCGCCATTTCGACGACCACGGCAGGCTGTTGCGCTGGCCGGCCCGCCACAGCCTGCAGCAGCTGAGTCTCTGGGTGCTGTGGGCCGGCTTTCCGCCGCGGAGCAGTCTGGCCGAGGCGGAAGTGAAGACGCTGCTGAACCGTCAGCACGCTTTCGCCGATGATGCCTTGCCTCGCCGCGCGCTGTGCGATCACGGCATGGTCTCACGAACGGCCGACGGGCGCGCGTATCGCCGGATCGAGCGTCGGCCGCCGACGGAGGCGGCAGCGCTTTTGCGTCATCTCAAGGCCAGCGCACCTGGGCGAGCGGAAGCCGCAACATGACCGCAATTTCGGACGCATTGCCGCCCGCCGGGCGAACGCGCTTCCCTGCATCGCCATCGCATCGAGGACCGCCATGAAGGCAACACTGCTCAGATCTGAAGACTACACCCGCTCGCCCTGGAAGAACGGCGGCGGCATCTTCACCGATATCGCGGATGAACATCGCGCTGACGCAGCGGTGAAGGATTGGAGCAGCATGCTCTGGCGTTTTGCGAGCACGCCGATCGTGGCGCCCGGTCCCTTCTCCCATATGCCGGGCATCGACCGCTTGCAGATGGTGGTCGGTGGGCGCGGGCTGGTGCTCAAGGCTCCGGGCCAGGAATTCGACGAGCGTGAACCTTTTACGACCGTGCGCTTCACCGGCGAGCTCGAGATCGTGACGGAGCTTCACGCCGGGCCGGTCGAGGTCGTCAACCTGATGGCGCGGCGCGGCGTCGCGGAGATCGAGCTTGAAGCGCTCAGGGAAGCCGGCGATCGACCGTTGCATGCCGGCACGCATCTGGTTTACGCACCGCACGGCGATTGCCGCATCCGCCTCGATGGTGAGGATTTTGCCATCCCCGGCAACGGCACGCTCAGGATCGAAATGACCGAGACATCGAGGCTCGCGCTCGTTTCGGGTCTGGTGGTGCTGGGGTCGATCCGGATCGTCGGCTAAGGGGCGATAGCCCCGACCGGCCGATGCGTACAATCCATGCAACTGGCTAGGTTGACGCGGCGGAGCCGGGGCACGATATCTGCCCTGATGCAGACCGCCGTGAAGGGCAGGACATGACCGCGCAAGACAACCACGCCACGCAGGCCGACGGTGTCGTCGACTGGCTGACCAACGGCACGCGCGACGAACGCTTCATCGACAATATCTTCGCCGACATGTGCATCCGTCTGCAGCAGGCGGGCATTCCGCTGAAGCGGTCGACGCTGCATGTCCTGATCCACCATCCGCAATGGCTTGGCGCCCGGTTCATGTGGTCCGACGGCATGCGCGAGGCGGAGATCGCGCGGGTGGATTATGACGTCCGCGAGCGGTCCGAATTCATTGGCAGTCCCGCCAACGAAATGCAGGACGGCGCCAGCGAGGTGCGCGAGAATCTCGAGCGCGATCCCTCGCTCGGCCGCAAGCACGCCCTCTACGACGAGATGCGCGAAAAGGGCCTGACCGACTATGTGGCCTGGCCGCTCTACCACACGCTCGGCAAGCGGCATCTCATCACCTTCGCGACCGACCGTCCCGGCGGCTTCGAGGATTCGCATATTGCCGCGCTCAAGAAGCTGCTGCCGGTGCTGGCGCTGGTCAGCGAGATCCGCATCAAGAACCGGTTGGCGCGCACGCTGCTGGAGACCTATGTCGGCTCCCATGCCGGCCAGTTGATCCTCGCCGGCGCCACCAGGCGCGGCAGCGGCACGACCGTGCGCGCCGCGATCATGATCTGCGACCTCAGGGATTTCACCAAGATCTCCGACAATTGGCCGCGCGACGACGTCATCGATCTGCTCAACGATTATTTCGACGCGATGTCCGAGCCGATCGCGCGGCACGGCGGCGAGATCCTGAAATTCATCGGCGACGGCCTGCTCGCCATCTTCCCGCTTCATGAGCCCGATGCCTGCGCGAACCTGCTCCACGCCGTGACCGAAGCCCGTCAGGCGATGACGGCGCTGAACGAGCGGAACAACGCGACCAGCCGCGCGCCGCTGAACTACGGCATCGGCGTCCATGTCGGCGATGTCATGTACGGCAATATCGGCTCAACAAGCCGGCTCGACTTCACCGTGATTGGCCCCGCCGTCAACATGGCCTCCCGCCTCGAAGCCCTCACCAAGCAGCTCGGTCGAACGGTGCTGCTGTCACGCGACTTTGCGGAGCTGGTGGAGGAGAAGTTCGAGCTCGAGCACGTCGGCAAGCACGAGGTCCGCGGCTTCAGCGATCCGATCGAGCTGTTCGCGTATCACGGGTAGGGCGACTGCCTCACCCAGGACGAATTGCCAGCGGCGCATCTATTTGCGGTTCGCTCCGGAGGAGCCCGAGTTCGGCATCGCCTGCTGGCCGCCCTGGGTTTGCCTTGGGTCGTTGTCCCCCGGCCGCGTCGTTGTCGATTTGGCCGGTGCGCTGGCGCCGCCGCTATTGTTGTCCGATGAGGTGTTGAGGCCCGAAGCTCCTGCTCCGGTGGTGCCGCCCGTCCCGGTCGAATTGATGCTCGACCCGGTCCTGGAGGTACCCGCGCCGCCTTGGGCGTACGCGGAGGGAGGCGATGCGAGAGCCGCAACGAGCCCTGCGAGAACAAGCACTTTCATGTCCGCTCCTCTTGCTTCGGTCAAGCAGCCCCGGCTCTCGGTCCAGGGGCGGAGGTCGAGCCGAGGCCGCCATTCGCCGGAATTGTCGGACCCCGGTGCAGGCCAATGCTCAGGGCCGCGCGGTCGTTCCAATCTGGGACGGCACGCCCATCACGCCTACGCGGACCAACGATCCTGCTCTTCCTGGTGCGCGTGCTCGTTCAGACGTTCGGCGATCTGGTCCGCAATCTTGTCCGACTCCGCCGAGGCGACGGGCTCGCCCTTGCGTGTGCTGAGTTTGTCCTTGTCGGCCTCGATCGGGAAGTCGTCAGGCTTCAGTCCATCATCCTTGCCCATGGCGCGCCTCACTGCATCTCATGTCGGAAGAACACGTCTGGAGGCTGATCGTTGCTTGGACAAGAGAAACTTCCGACCGACGAATGGACGGGCGGCTCGCGTTTGGGCGTTGTAAGCACGATCCCGGTGTCAGGCGCCGCCGGCAGCCCTGGCAAGCCCCTATTGCCGATGCAGGATTGTACGAATAGGCTTCCGCCCCGAAGACGCCCAAACGGTCTTTCAATTTCGGCCGCACGTTCATGCCCAAATTCCTTCGCATCGGAGTCCTGCAGTCCAACGTATCCGGCTACACGTCGAAGGCGTGGTGCGTTCGGCGCGTCGGCTCGGCGGTGTTCCTGAAGTGGGGTGCCGTGGAGGTGCAGGGCGCCGGCGATGGGCGAAGGGTCTACTGGACGCGACTGCCGCAGGAGAAGACAGTTCGCTGCGGCACGACGCAGCGCGCCCAGGACTACGCCAAAGCGGCTATCGCCCGGCGCCGCAGCCACCGCTACGAACCGCTGGCCGGGCCGATCGCGCTCCGGCCCCGATCCGGCGAGCGGAGCGCGGAGCTCAAGCAGGCACTCGCCACCATCCTGATCGTCGATATCGTCCGCTCCACCGAAAAGGCGGCAAAGCTAGGCGATGCCCGGTGGACCAAGGTCATGGGCCACTATTACGCGGCCGTGCGCAAGGAGCTGAAGAGTACGCGTGGCAAGGAAGTGGTGACGACCGGCGACGGCGTGCTGGCGACATTCAAGGCGCCGGCTTCCGGCGTCCGTTGCGCGACTGCGATCCAAAAGGCCGTGCGCACGCTGGGCCTCGACATCAGGGTCGGGCTGCATGCGGGCGAGTACAGTGTGAGCGGAGGCGAGATGGTCGGTCTCGCGTTTCACATCGGCACGCGCGTCGCCGCCAAAGCGCGCGCCGGCGAAGTCCTGGTCTCGAGCGCAGTCAAGGACCTGATGGCGCAGTCGGAGATCCGGTTCCGCGATCACGGCGTGCATCAGCTCAAGGGCGTGCCGGAGCGGTGGCGGCTGTTTCGGGTGGAGGATTGAGGGGATTGCGGTCTATCCGTTCGAATCGGTCCGGTCGCATCTCGGGCATCGCCCGTCCGCGGCGGCGGCGAGTTGGTGGCCGATCTCTTCCCTGAGAGCGTCCGCCTCGAAGGCCGTGCCGTCGCTCCTGAGGATTCGCTTGGCGCGTTCGTAGGCATGGCTCTCGGCGGCGTCGTCGCCGACGC
This sequence comes from Bradyrhizobium sp. CIR48, assembly GCF_014198315.1. Taxonomy (NCBI): domain Bacteria; kingdom Pseudomonadati; phylum Pseudomonadota; class Alphaproteobacteria; order Hyphomicrobiales; family Nitrobacteraceae; genus Bradyrhizobium; species Bradyrhizobium sp. CIR48. The sequence goes on along the minus strand of NZ_JACIHG010000019.1, from coordinate 46,006 downwards.
GGACGATCACCTCATCGTGGAAAGGGCAGATCGTGGTCGCACGAGTGGTTTCGAGCGCGTAGCGCACCACTGCGGTCAGATCGTCGATGTTGGCGGATATCATGGCTGCTCTCCTGATCGTGGCGGTCCCGATGGTGGCCCGTTTCCGGCGGAGGTCGTACCGTACGGCCGTGTTGGTCGGGTCAGGCGACAAGGACGACGTCAATCAGCGTCGGCTTCCTTGAAGCGCCGATTGCGTGTTCTGTTCAGGGCTGCGCCATCTCAACCCGCGGTTCTTGCCCTGGTTCCATCGAAGCCGCTCGTCCGGAGCCGGCTCCCTGGTCGCGGTCGGTTGGTGCCCGTCTTGCGAAGCGGTGCCCGGAGTGCCTAGGAGTCCGGGCTCCGCTTCGTTCGGCACCGGAGCAGGAGCGCGCCCGATGTCATGCAGAGCATAGGCGTGGGCAGACCGTTCGCCTTGACCCATCTCAAACACTGGGAAGGCCCCTAAGGAATCATCCGCAATTTCGCCGGCCGCGTTTCGGGCGCACCAATAAGGACATGCAGCGCCAGATCCTCTTCAGGTGCCCGCGCACCGGCATGAACGTCCAGCATCGGATCGATGACGCGCGGCCCGAGAGTTTCGAGCCGGCGGACAGCTATGTGTCCGTGAGGTGCCCGGCCTGCATGTCGCTGCACTTCGTCAACAGCACCACCGGCAAGCTGCTCGGTGAGCGAAGCGCGCAGCCTGTCTCCATGCCGCGTTCCGCCTGATCGGTCCCCGTCGATCGTGCTGCGACGTGGCGGGCGGGCAACCGTCAATGGATCGCGGCGTACGTGGGCGGGCGCCGAGCGCCGGTGATGACGTTCGGCGGCAATCAAGTCCGGCAAATGGCCGGTCCGCGCGTTCTATTTCTCCACCGCCCCCGACCAGTCCTTGAAGCCGCCGACGTTATAGACATTCTCGTAGCCCATATCCTTCAGCACCTTGCCCGCCAGCGCCGACCTGCCGCCGGACGCGCAGTAGAGAATGACGGACTTGCTCTTGTCGAACGCCTTGTCGTGATAGGGCGACTCCGGGTCCGCGCGAAACTCCAGCATCCCGCGCGAGACGTGCACGGCCCCCGCGATCTTGCCGCTGGCCGCAACCTCCGGCGCATCGCGAACGTCGACGACCAGCGTGTTGCCGTTCTTGATCATGTCAGTGGCCTGTTCCGACGTGATCTTGGGCACCGCCGCGTTGGCGGCTTCGAGCATTTGCTTGACGCTGGTTGGCATGTTTTGTCTCCGTTGGTGGCCTCGCGGGGAGGATAGCACATTGGCCGCGCTTCGCCTCCTTCTGTTGGAGGAGCGTGCTCTGCTTGATCATGCGCTCATTCTGCGCCCAATATCGCCCGGGCCAGCTCCGACGGGTTCTCGACAGCCGAGAAGTGGCCTGTATTCCTCAGCGTCACCATCTGCGCGTTGGGAATGAGAGACCGTGTGCGCTCGCGCTCGTCGGGCCGGGACCAATCGCTGTCGCCATAGATGAGCGTCACCGGCGCCGAGATCTGCCAATAATAGTCGCGGGCCTGGCTCCAGGATCGCCATCCGGCCAACACCTTGCGTGCGGCCCGCTTGTATCCCGGGCGGTGGGCCACCTTGTCGAACTCGGCGAGCAGATCGGCCGGCAGCTTGCGCGGGTCGTGATATCCGCCGCCCATGATCTTGCCGAGAACGATCTTGTTTTCGAGTGACGCGTTGATCGCGCCGAGCACCGGCACTTGCAGGCTTCCGATGATGAAGTTCGCGAGCCAGTTGCCACGTCGAAGTCCGTCGCCATAGCGGGTCTCGTAATCGTAAGGATTGATTGCAAAGACCCGCTTCACCCTCTGCGGAAGTGACGCCGCCACCGTGAGAGCCAATGCGCCCCCGATCGACTCGCCGACGAGCGTGACATCCGAGAGGTCTAGCTCCTCGAGGAAACGTATCAGCGCCTGCCTGAAATAGGGTTCGTTGAAGCTTGCGTCCGGATCGATCGGCGAGTGTCCGTGGCCGGGCAGATCGATGGCGTATACCGTGTGCGATCCTGCGAGCAGAGGCGCAAGACCGCGGAAATACTCGAGCTGCGTCCGGATCGTATGGAGGAGGAGCAGCGGAGGCCCGCTGCCGGTCTTGTGAAAACGCACACTGAGCCTCTCCGATAATTTGAGCAAGCTCGGCCCGGCTTCGCTCACGTCAAGCATCGGTCTCTCCATGTTTCGAGGGGGCCGTCGTTCAAGCGGCGGCGGCTTCACGGACCAGCGCGGCTGCGGCATCGAGAAGGGCCCGTGCGAGGTCCGTATCGTTGACCGCGCGCGCCAGCGTCACGGCGCCGACCATCGTCGCGAGAATGGCCATGGCCTTGTCTCTCGACCCCTTGCCTTCCTTGGCGATGAAGCGGCCGAGCACGTCGAGATGGGCCTTGATGCCCGCTTCGAACTCGGCCTTGACGTCGGGGCCCTGCCGGGCGGCATCCGAGCCGAGGGCCACGATCGGACAGCCTTCCATTCTCTCTTCGCGATGATCTGCGCTGAGATAGAATCCGATCACTGCGCTGAGCGGATCGTCAGGATTGCGTGCGGCCGCGTCCGACCATCGGGTGGAAGCGCTCTCCAACGCTCGCTTGGAGGCCTCGACCGCCAAGTCCTCCTTGGACGCGAACTGCTTGTAGAAGGCGCCCTGGGTGAGCCCGGCCCCTTCCATCAGATCCTTGAGCCCAATGCCGTCAAAGCCGCGCTCCCTGAAGAGGCGACTTGCCACATTGATCACGGTTTGGCGGTTCTCCGCGGCTTGAACGCGACTGACGCGCATCATGCTCCTCCATTTGGATTTCAGTCGAAATCTATGCCCAATATAGATTTCGAACGACATCTATCAAGTTGCCCTCGGACGCGCCCTGGCTTCCTGAGATCACGTTTCCGTCAGGACGCAAATTTAGATTTCGATCGAGCTCTAAGTCAATATAGAGTTCGAACGAAATCTAAATCCCAGAGGAGACCGTTATGAAAAGGGGTGTTGCCGTGTTGGCCGGTATTATGATCCCGGCGGGGGTGGCCACGTTCGTCAGTCTTGGCATTGTCGCCCCCAACGCCTCTGCCGTGAGCGACCCGAGACAGGAGCCGCCGATGGTCAGCCTGGCGACGGCCACGCGGGTGAGCGGATCCGACCGCGGGTTCACGGGCACTATCGGCGCGCGGGTGGAGAGCAATCTCGGCTTTCGCGTAGCCGGCAAGATCGTCGAGCGGCTGGTGAATGTCGGTGAGCAGGTCAAGGCCGGGCAGCCGCTGATGCGGATCGACGAGACCGACCTCCGCCTTGCGCTCGCGGCAAAGCGCAACGCTGTCGCCGCAGCGCGCGCAGTCGTCGTGCAGACGGATGCGGATGAGCGTCGATACACCAACCTGGTCAACGACGGATGGACGTCCAAGCAGCGCTACGAGCAGGCGAAGGCCGCCTCGGACACAGCCAAGGCGCAACTCGCCGCGGCCGAAGCCGAGGCCGGGGTCGCGGAAAATCAGGCGACCTATTCCATCCTGGTGGCAGATGCGGACGGCACGGTCACCCAAACACTTGGCGAACCCGGCCAGGTGGTCTCGGCCGGCCAGACCGTCGTTCGGCTCGCGCAGTCCGGGCCTCGCGAAGCCGTGGTGGCGCTTCCCGAAACGATCCGGCCGGCGATCGGCTCGCTCGCCGAGGCCAGCCTGTATGGCAGCGATGGACGCCATTACGCGGCGCATCTGCGCCAATTGTCGAACTCTGCTGACGCGCAGACCCGGACCTACGAGGCCCGCTACGTGCTCGGCGGCGAGGCGGCAGCAGCACCACTCGGCGCGACAGTCACCATTCGGCTCGCAAGCCAGGACAGTCAGTCGGAAGTCCAGGTGCCGCTGGGCGCCGTGCTCGATGATGGCAGGACCACCGGCGTCTGGGTGTTCGACAGCGCCAGCTCGACCGTACACTTTCGCCCCATCAAGCTTCTGCGCGTGACCAGCGAAGCGGCAATCATCTCTGGATCGAGCTCCAGTGATCCGATTGTGTCCCTCGGCGCTCACCTCCTGCACGAGGGCGCCCGCGTCAGGACCGTCACCGACGGCGGGAGCAAATCATGAGCTTCAATCTCTCCGCGGTCGCCGTTCGCGAGCGGGCCGTGAGCCTGTTCTTCATCATGCTGCTGGCGGCCGCAGGCGCCTACGCCTTCTTCATGCTCGGACGGGCCGAGGACCCGTCCTTCACCATCAAGACGCTCACGGTTACCACGGTATGGCCCGGTGCGACGGCACGCGAGATGCAGGACCAGGTCGCCGAACCCCTGGAGAAGCGGATTCAGGAGCTGACCTGGTACGACCGGGTCGAGACGACCACGCGGCCGGGTTATGCCTACATGACGGTGACGCTGAAGGACAGCACGCCGCCATCGAGCGTGCAGGAAGAGTTTTATCAGGCGCGCAAGAAACTCGGGGATGAAGCGCGCAAGCTACCGGCCGGCGTGCTCGGCCCCTTCGTCAACGACGAATATTCGGACGTGAGCTTCGCACTCTATGCCCTCAAGGCGAAGGGCATGCCGATGCGTGAGCTCGCCAGGAAGGCGGAGGTGATCCGCCAGGACCTGCTGCACGTACCCGGCGTCAAGAAGATCAATATCTTCGGCGAACGTCCCGAGCAGATCTTCGTGGAGTTTTCCTATCCCAAGTTGGCAACGCTCGGCGTGTCGGCACAGGATATCGTTGCCGCCCTGCAGCGGCAGAATACGGTGACCCCGGCAGGTTCGATCGACACAAGCGGGCCACAGGTCTTCATCCGGGTCGACGGCGGTTATGACAGCGTGCAGGCGATCGCCGACACGCCGATCGTTGCTGCGGGACGAACCTTGAAGCTGTCGGACATCGCCGAGGTCCGTCGCGGCTACGAGGATCCTCCCACCTACATCATCCGGCACCAGGGTGAGCCCACGATCATGCTCGCGGCGGTGATGCAGGAGGGCTGGAACGGTCTGGCGCTCGGCAAGGCGTTGGAAGAGAGGTCCGCAGCCATGGCGCGGACACTGCCGCTCGGGATGACGCTCGACAAGGTGACCGACCAGGCCGTGAACATCACCACCGCGGTCGACGAGTTCATGATCAAATTCGCAATGGCGCTCGCGGTGGTGCTGCTGGTCAGCCTGCTCAGCCTCGGCTGGCGCGTGGGAATTGTCGTGGCCGCCGCAGTCCCGCTGACACTGGCCGTCGTGTTCCTCATCATGCTGGAAACGGGCCGGTTCTTCGACCGCATCACGCTCGGCGCCCTCATCCTCGCGCTTGGCCTCCTCGTGGACGACGCCATCATCGCCATCGAGGTGATGGTGGTGAAGATGGAAGAGGGCATGGACCGCCTCAGTGCGGCGGCCTACGCATGGAGCCACACCGCGGCGCCGATGCTCTCGGGCACGCTGGTGACGATCGCGGGATTCCTGCCGGTGGGTTTCGCGCGCTCGACGGCCGGCGAATATGCCGGCAACATCTTCTGGGTCGTCGGGTTCGCTCTCATCGTCTCCTGGATCGTTGCGGTGATCTTCACGCCTTACCTTGGCGTCAAGATGCTGCCCGCGATCAAGCCCATCGAGGGCGGTCACCACGCGATCTACGACACGCCGAACTACCGGCGTTTGCGGCGGCTCATCACCTTCGCCGTGCGCCACAAGTTTCTGACCTGCAGCCTCGTCGTGATCGCTTTCTCGCTGTCCGGCCTCGGCATGGGCGCGGTCAAGCAGCAGTTTTTCCCGACGTCGGATCGCCCCGAGGTTCTCGTCGAGGTTCGCCTGCCGGAGGGCACCAGCATCGAGACGACGACCGCCGCGGTCGAGAAGCTCGAAGGCTGGCTGCATGATCAGCCCGAGGCGAAGATCGTCACCAGCTATGTCGGTCAGGGCGCGCCCCGCTTCTTCTTTGCGATGGCGCCGGAGCTCCCCGATCCGGCCTTTGCCAAGATCGTCGTGCTGACGCCTGACGCCGAGGCGCGCGAGGCCTTGAAGCACCGGCTCCGGGAGGCCGTGTCACACGGTCTTGCCCGGGAAGCGCGCGTGCGCGTCACCCAGCTCGTCTTCGGACCCTACACGCCGTTCCCGGTGGAGTTTCGGGTGATGGGCCCCGATCCCGTGAAATTATACGCGCTCTCTGAAAAGGCCGTCGAGGTCATGCGTGGCGTTCCCGACGTGCGACAAGCCAATCGCGATTGGGGCAATCGCACACCCGTGCTCCGCTTCATTCCAGATCAGGATCGGCTGAACCTCATCGGCCTCTCGCCGGCGGAAGTCGGGCGGCAGCTCCAGTTCCTCCTGACCGGCATCGCCGTCACGCAGGTCCGCGAGGACATTCGCAATGTCCCGATCGTGGCGCGCAGCGCCGGCGGCGAGCGGCTGGATCCGGCGCGGCTGGCCGACTTTTCACTGACGAGCCGGGACGGCCGTCTGATCCCGCTCGACCAGATCGGCCATTCGGAAGTCCAGCTCGAAGAGCCGATCCTGAAGCGCCGCGATCGCACGCCCGTCATCACGATTCGTTCGGACATCAATGAGGCGACCCAGCCTCCCGAGGTCTCCAAGGACATCGTGAAAGCGCTTCAGCCGCTGATCGCATCGCTTCCGGCCGGCTATCGCATCGAGACCGGCGGCTCGATCGAGGAGGCGACGAAGGCCAATGACGCGCTCGCGACCATCTTTCCCGCCATGATCGCCGCAACGCTGATCGTCATCATGCTTCAGGTCAGATCATTCTCGATGATGGCCCTCGTCATGCTGACCGCACCGCTTGGTCTCGTCGGCGTCGTGCCTGCGTTGCTGATCTTCAACCAGCCCTTCGGATTCAACGCGATCCTGGGACTGATCGGACTGGCCGGGATCCTGATGCGCAATACCCTGATCCTGACCGAACAGATCAAGGAGAACCGCGCGGCGGGCCTCGACGACTACCACGCCGTCATCGAAGCCACGGTGCAACGCACGAGGCCCGTGATCCTGACCGCACTTGCCGCCGTGCTGGCGTTCATCCCCCTCACACACTCCGTCTTCTGGGGATCGATGGCCTATACCTTGATCGGCGGCACGGCAGTTGGCACGGTGTTGATCCTGCTCTTCCTTCCTGCGCTTTATGCCGCGTGGTTCCGGATCAAGCCGACTGCGGATGAGAGCCATGAGAGCGCGACGGACAAACCCGAGGTGCGAACGGCAATGGCTGCGGAGTAGGGCGATCTGATCAGCTCGCGAGGAGCCTGGCGTCTTCCGATCGCAGCAAGAGAGCTTCGATCCGAACGGTGTCTCGAACGCTCAAGCGGCGTAACGCGGCGCCCGCCTTCGCCCTCAGGGCTTCGGCGCGGCAGCCCCGCGGAACACAGTGACCGTCTCAAGTAGATCTCTACGGCACGTCTAGATTTTGCAAGTTGGGGCGTCCTGCCTTCGGTTCAGTAGCACGCAGCCATCAATCCAAGTGGTGGGTACTGCCGATCGATTGCCACTAGCTCATCCCGCATCTGTACGATGATCCAATCCCGGATCTCAGCAGCGATCGGGCGCATCGGCCGGTTGCGCGGCGGCAGGAATTCGCAGACGCGGCGCGTGGTGGTCAGACGGTCGGAGGCCGGCACAAGCGCGCCGGTGAGCAGCCAGTGCGAGGCGACCGTCAACCATCCGAGCGCGATGCCCTGGCCGAGCAGGGCGGCCTGCACCACGACGGCATAATCGGTGAAGCTCAGCGCCTTGGCCGCGCCGCGGCGTCCGGTGAGGAGCGATGCGTAATCCGCGGCCCAGTCGCCCGGCGTCTCGGCGAGGCGGATGATGGTGTTGCTCTCGGTGGGATCGGTTTCCCCGAGATAGGTTGGGCTGCACATCGGCAGCATGACTTCCTTCATCACGAGCGTGCCGCCCGACGACGGCTCGTCGCGATCGCGAAAGCGCATGCCAAGATCGACATTCTCCACGGGGCCGCGCAACGCGCCGGAGATGAGTTGGAAGCGCAGATCGACCTCGGGAAACTGCTTCTGCAGCTTGTCGATGCGCGGCATCAGCCAGTGCGTGGTGAAGGCGGAGGACACCGACAGCGTCACCGTCTCGGTGCCCTTGCGGCGGCGCTCGATCTCGACGAGTCCGGTCTCGATGCTGCGAAAGCCTTCGAGCACGCGGCGATACAGAAGCTCGCCTTCCTCGGTGAGCACCGCGCGGCCCGCCTTGCGATCGAACAGGCGGACGCCGAGATGCTCCTCGAACTGGCCGAGCATGCGGCTCACCGCGGGTTGCGTGACGTTCAATTCAGCGGCTGCGGCCGTGAAGCTGCCGTTGCGCGCCGCTGCGTCAAAGACGAAGAGGGCGTTGCTGGAGGGCAGCATCCGGCGTAGCTCGGGCATAACGTCATGTTATGAGCGCGGTGAGAATTTGGCAATTGCCGAGTTTTGCCAAGTCTGTTGTCATTGGCATGAAAGCCTAAAGACAGGGCTTACGGGAGAAGGGATGGTGCGGTGCACGCTTCGAGCGTGAGTGCGTCAACTCCCCTGTCTATAAAGCAGGCTTATGGCGTGCAGTGAGGCACGCCATTGCAGGGACGAGGCGAGGTCGATCGTTGGACAAACGAGCGGAAAGCGTCGAGGTCAGATCCGCGAGCAAGGCCTATGGCCCGGTTCGCGCCCTCGATGACGTCTCCCTCAATGTCGGCGCCGGCGAGTTCGTCTCGCTGCTCGGTCCCTCCGGTTCCGGCAAGACCACGCTGCTCGGCATTTTGGGCGGCTTCATCATCCCGACGTCGGGCGCAATTCTCTTCGGTGGTCGCGACGTCACCTGGATGCCGCCGCACAAGCGCGATATCGGCGTGGTCTTCCAGAACTACGCGCTGTTCCCGCATATGAGCGTCGGCGAGAACGTCGCCTTCCCCTTACGTGCACGGCGTCTGCCGAAGGTGATCTGGCCCGACAAGGTGCGCGCGGCGTTGTCGATGGTCGGCCTTGCCGGCTACGAGGAGCGCGGCATCGCGCAGCTCTCCGGCGGCCAGCGCCAGCGCGTCGCGCTCGCGCGCGCGATGATCTTCGAGCCGCGGCTGATCCTGATGGACGAGCCGCTCTCGGCGCTGGACAAGCAGCTGCGCGAGACCATGCAGATCGAGCTGCGCGCGCTGCACAAGCGCATCGGTGCCACCATCATCTACGTCACCCACGACCAGCGCGAGGCGCTGACCATGAGCGACCGCGTCGCGGTGATGAAGGACGGCCGCCTGATCCAGATCGACGCCCCCGAACGGCTGCACGATCATCCCGCCGACTCCTTCGTCGCAAGCTTCATCGGCGAGGCCACGATGCTGCCGGTGCGCCGCGTCGACGCCTCCAGCGTCGCGCTCGGCAACGCGCTGCTGCGCAGCGCCCGCGCCATTCCCACAGGCGATGCGCTGATGCTGGCCGTGCACAGCGAAAAACTGCTGATCGACGATGGTGCGCAGGATGCCGCCTGCAACCGGCTCACGGCTACGGTCACCGACATCGTTTATCAGGGCGAGAGCCTGCGCATCTTCCTGGCGCTTGCCGACGGCGTCGCGCTCAGCCTGCGACAGCCGAGCTATCACCAGGCCTACAGCCGCATTCCGCCACTCGGCGGCAGCCTCACCGTCACCCTTCACCCCGAGGACACCATCATCGTGCCCCGGGTGGACTGAACCCTAGCCTGTCTAACCTGAGAGAAACACGACATGTCGATCCAAGCCGCGTTCAGCAACTTCAAGGTCCTCACCTTCGACGTCGTCGGCACCTTGATCGATTTCGAAACCGGCGTGATCAACGCAGTGCGCAAGATCTCGGGCAAAACGCCGGCCGAGCTCAGCGACGATCAGATTTTCGAGCCCTACAAGCGCGGCCGCGACATGCACTACGAGCGCTCGAGCGAGGCGATGTTCCACGTCTATCGCCATCTCGCCAAGGAGCTCGGTCTGCCGTCTGACGACGCGTCGTGCGATGTCTTCCAGCTCTCGGTGCTGCGCTGGGGACCATTCGTGGACTCAGTCGAAGCACTGAAGCGGTTGCGCACGAAATTCCGGCTGGTGGCGATGACCAATGCGGACCGCGTCGCGCTCTCGTGTTACGCGCATGCGCTCGGCAATCCCTTCGACGACACCGTCTGCGCCGACGACACCGGGGTGGCAAAGCCCAATCCGGAGTTCTTCGCTTACAACAAGGGGCGTCAGTCCGCCTTCGGCTACAAGCAGTCCGACATTCTGCATGTCGCGCAGAGCCAGTACCACGACATCGGCATCGCGCGGAAGCTGGGCTACAAGGTGTGCTGGATCGAGCGCCGCCAGGGCATTGCCGGTTTTGGCGGCACGCCCGCGGTGGAGACGCTAACCAAGCCGGACTTCCATTATCCGACCTTGAAGGCACTGGCCGACGCAGCGATCGGGCCGGCGGCATAAATCCATGAGCGCGGGCATGACACGGGACTGGAGCGCGCAGCCATCGGTCAACTCGCTGTGGGAAGCCACGGCGGAGCCGGCGCGCGATTGTCCCGTGCTGTCGGGCGAGCATCAGGCCGATGTGGTGATCATCGGCGCGGGCTATACCGGGCTCTCCGCCGCGCACCATATCGCCAAGAGCGGGCTCGCACCGATCGTGCTCGAGGCCAACCGGCCCGGCTGGGGCGCGAGCGGGCGCAACGGTGGCGTGATCACCGCAAAGTTTCGCCTGTCGTTCCGTGAGATCGACGCCGTGCACGGCCGCGCGATGGCAAAGCGCATGTACGAGATCGCTCATGAATCGACCGACATGGTCGAGGAGCTGGTGTCCGAATTCGGTATCACCAGCGCAAACCTGACGCGCACCGGCCAGGTCAAGGCTGCCCACAACGAGACGACGCTCAAGGCGGCGATCGACGAAGCCAACTGGATGACGCGCGAGATGGGCTCCGCCGAGGTCCGCATCCTCGACAGAAGCGGCGTGCGCGAGGAGACCGGCTCCGACATTTTCGTCGGTGGCGTGCTCAATCCCGGCTCGGGCGGGATCCATCCGCTGAACTATCTGCGCGGCCTCGCCGATGGCGTGGCGCGCCGCGGTGTTCCGATCTTCCAGGAATCTCCGGTCGTCAAGCTGCGGCGCGAGAACGGCGGCATCGTCGCCGAGACGCCGCAAGGCGCGGTGCGCGCGAAACAGGCGATCATCGCGACCAACAGCTATTCGGATTTGACCGGCGCGACCGCGCATCTGCAGCGCACGCTGATCCCGTTCCGCAGCGCCATGGTGGCGACCGAGCAGCTGCCGCGCAATCTCGCTGGAAAGCTGATGCCGACGGGACGGACCTACACCGAGACCAAGCGCATGATGCGCTGGTTCCGCATGGTCGACAATCGCGTGATCTTCGGCGGGCGCGGCGCATTCGGCAAGCAGGACTCCCAGGCCGCGTTCGACGCGCTGCGCAAGGCGATGGTCGGCATCTTCCCTGATCTGGCCGAGGTCCCGCTCGCATACAAATGGTCGGGCCTCGTCGCGATGACGCTGGATTCGGTGCCGCATATCGGCCGGCTCGACGACCGCACGCTGGTCTCGCTGGGCTACAACGGAGCAGGTGTGGCGATGTCGAGCCTGATGGGCCGCTATCTCGCCGCCTTCGTGCGCGGCGAGAGCCCCGACGTCGCCCTGCTCGATGTCAGTCGCATGAAGACCATTCCGTTCTATCCGCTGCGCGAGCCCGCCGTGCGCATGGTCGCCGGCTGGTACCAGTTTCTGGATGCGATCGGTCAGTGAGAAGTCTTTGGAGGAGGCGAGGATGACGATGAAGCAGAAGTTTGGACTGGGCTGCGCGCTGCTGGGCGCAATCGGATTGACCAATGCGGCCGATGCCGCCGAGCAGATCACCTTCGTCTCGCAGGGCGGCGCCTACCAGCAGGCGCAGACGGTGGCGATCCTGGATCCCTCCGCCAAGAAGCTCGGCATCACCATCAACCAGGATTCCATTCCCGACGCCTGGCCCGCGATCAAGACCCAGGTCGGCAGCGGCAAGCCGATCTGGGACGTCGTCGACACGCCGACCGGCAATTGCCTGCGCGGCGGCGAGCAGGGGCTGATGGAGAAGCTCGACTTCTCGAAGATCCCGAACGGCGCGGCGATGCCGGAGGCGTATCGCAGTCCCTATTCGGTCTCCTATGAGTTCTATTCCAGCGTGCTGGCCTACAGCCAGAAGACCTTCCCGAAGGACGCGCCGAGTAGCTGGGCCGATTTCTGGGACGTCAAGAAATTTCCCGGCCGCCGCGCGCTGCGCAACCACCCGTTCGCAACGCTCGAGGCCGCGCTGATGGCCGACGGTGTTGCGCCCGACAAGCTCTATCCGCTCGATGTCGACCGCGCCTTCAAGAAGCTGGAGGAGATTAAGCCGCACATCACGGTGTGGTGGACCTCGGGTGCGCAGTCGGCGCAGCTGCTCAACGACGGCGAGGTCGACATGGAGATGGCCTGGAACGGCCGTGTCAGCGCGGTCGCCAAGGAAGGCGCCAAAGTCTCCTTCACCTACAATCAGGGCATTTTGCAGAGCACCTCGCTCTGCATCCTCAAGAGCGCGCCGAATCTCGCCACGGCGGTGAAATTTCTCAACGAGGCTGTCGATCCCGTACACCAGGCCAACCTGCCACTCCACATCGACTACGGCCCGGGCAATCCAAAGGCTTTCGAAACAAATGTGATCAAGCCCGAGCGTGCCGCGCAATTGCCGAGCGAGCCGGCGAATGCAGCGAAGCAGGCGCTGATGTCCTACGCTTGGTGGTCCTCGCCCGCCGGCGAGGCGGCCGAGAAGCGTTGGGCTTCGTTCATGCAGAAGTAAGACGAGGCGGCGTTGACGATATCAGAGCCAGATCGATCGCAAAGGCATCAGCGCCGCGAGCACGGCCTGATGCTGGCGCTGGTGTCGCCGGCGCTGCTGGTGATTCTGGCGCTGATCGTGCTGCCGGTCGGCTGGCTCGCCTGGCAGTCGATCTATCATGACGGCTTCACACTGGAGAATTATCGCCGCGTCTTTACCGAGGACATCTACTGGCGCAGCTTCGCACTGACCTTCGAGATCAGCCTCGCGGTCACATTGATCGCGCTGCTGCTCGGCTATCCCGTGGCTTATCTTGCCAACGCGTTGCCGAAAGGCTGGAGTATCCTCATCCTGTCGCTGGTGGTGCTGCCGTTCTGGACCAGCGTGCTGGTGCGCGCCTATGCCTGGCTGGCGCTGCTGCAGCGCACCGGCGTGATCAACCAGTTCCTGCGCTATCTCGACGCCATCTCCGAGCCGCTCGCGCTGGTCCACAACACCTTCGGCACGGTGGTCGCGACCGTGCATATCCTGCTGCCCTTCATGGTGCTGCCGCTTTATGCCGCCATGCAGAAGATTCCGAACGACCTGATGCAGGCCGGCGCCAGTTTGGGCGCGAGCCCGTCGCTGACCTTCTTCAGGGTCTTCCTGCCGCTGTCGTTTCCGGGCGTGCTCGCCGGCTGCACCATGGTGTTCGTGCTCTGCCTCGGCTTCTACATCACGCCGGAGCTGCTCGGCGGCGGCCGCACCGTGATGGTGTCGATGCTGGTGAGCCGCAATGTCGAACTCTACAACCAGTTCGGCGCGGCGAGCGCCGTCGCGGTGGTGCTGCTTCTCAGCGTGCTCGCAATCTTCTTTGTCGTCAGCCGCTTCATCTCGCTCGATCGTGTGCTGGGGCAGAAATGACGCGCATCTCGCCCGCACGTATTGCCCTTTACGTGATCAGCGCGCTGGTGCTGGTCTATCTGATCCTGCCCGTGCTGATCATCGCGCCGATCTCGTTTTCCAGCGCACGCTTCCTGACTTTCCCGCCGCCGTCGTTCTCTACGCGCTGGTACCAGCAGTATTTTTCGAATCCGGCCTGGATGCAGGCGACGCGGGTGACGCTGACGGTCGGGTTGCTGACCGTGGTGATCGCAACCCCGTTGGGGGTAGCCGCCGCCTATGCCATCAGCCATTCAAAACTGCGGATCATGCGCGTGATCCACATTGCGCTGCTGCTGCCGCTGGTTGTGCCGATCATCATCACCGCGGTCGGCATCTTCTTTTTCTACGCCAAGGTCGGCCTGGTCGCGACCATGCCCGGCCTCGTGCTGGCGAATGTGATGCTGGGGTTGCCCTATGTCGTCATCTCGGTGCTGGCGGGCCTGCAGAGCTTCGATCCTGCGCAGGAGATGGTGGCGCGGAGCCTCGGCATGAACCGCCTGCGCAGCTTCTTTGCGGTGACGCTGCCGCAGATCAAGTCCAGCGTGGTCGCCGGCGGCATCTTCGCCTTCATCTCGGCGATGGACGAGACCATCGTCGCGCTGTTCATCTCCGGCGGGCAATATCAGCCGCTGACCAAGCGCATGTTCACCGCGCTCCGCGACGAGATCGATCCGACCATTGCCGCGATCTCGACACTGATGACGGCGGCTTCCTTCGTGCTGGTGCTGCTCGCAACTGGGCGACGCCGTAGGAATGCCTGACGTATCGCGAATATGGCATCAGAGCTAACGCATGGCGAAATGCCCGAGGCCAACGACTTCAGCAGCCTGTTGCTGGAGTAGGAATTACACCATCCGCAAATTTGCGGCTGCGGGGCATCGGTATCGAGGGACGTCCAGGTGCCGTACGTCCTGGCCGGCTTGCCGAGTCCAAAAGGATTGGACATCGCCAATCTGCACGTTCCGCTTGCAGGTTCGCAACCACACGATCGCGAGGAAACCATTGATCCCGCTGGTGGGCCCGGCAGGACTCGAACCTGCAACCAGACCGTTATGAGCGGCGGGACAACGATTGGCTTCGTTGATTTTTCTGACTTTTTGTTTGAATCTGATCTCGTTTGTTGCGCTCCGGCTGGATCGTTTCTGGTGCGAAACTGGTGCGGTAGCGCCTGCTCGCGCAAACGAGCCGGCCCTGACATCCGTAAGCTCTCCATCGCAGGACTCTCCTCGCGATGATCATCAAGCGGATCGAATTTACCCTCTCAAGGCTGAAACAGGGGTTCGATTCCCCTAGGGAGCGCCAGTGATGTCAATGGCTTAGATCCATTTTACAAAAATCGTCGAATATCCGTCGAATAAGCATTGGCGAACGTGGGCGAACGGGCGTCGCTGGTTAATCGGCTCAGCCGCTGCCTATCCTTGCGGTCTTCCACCGTCGAAAGACCGTTGCTTCCGAGGCGCTGGCCAACCGATCCGCCGCAGTCAGTCGCGCCCGAATGCATTCTTTGCGATCCGAACGGCGACGTGATTCACGATCATGTGCCAATCGCCAGGTGTGTAAATCGAGAATTGCAGCGCAAGCGTCAGCTTTCTTCGGCCGAGCAACCGAGGTCGGCCCAGAGGCAAGATGCGATTATCTCGCTGTCAGGCTAAGCAATCCGAGCGCTCGATTCGCGATGGCAAAAGTCGACGGCAACATCAGAAGCTCCTTGATGTTGTTGCGTCGTGTGATTGACGTTGCCGTGTTATGCGCGCTTGCGCCGCTTACTGAACGTGGGATCGCGATTGGGCATCCTCGAAAAGGCACAGCTTAGCGAAGCCGCTTTTTAGCTGGCCTCATAGACCGTGTGAAAATCCGTTAGAGCAGCCTGCCTCGGCCGCTCCTGGACTTGTTTCTTTTCACAACGGCAGAACCGGACCGCGTCCGGCTACCAAGAAGAGTGGGACGCGAGCCTACCTGCGGTTCATCCTGAGCGTCCCGATTTTCAAGGGCTCGGCTGCGAGCGCAAAGGTCAGGTTGCGCTGGGACGTCGTTTCATGTCCGCGCAGGACCTTGACGATCGACGCGTGATCGGTGGTGAAGAGCAGTTTTTCATCCAGGCAAGCGTCCACGTCGCCCTTCGGCCGTTTTTCCGATACGAGACCGAAGGACAGGATCGGGCGGATTGTTGGGTGAACATTGATCCCTGGCTTCGTCGCCTGCGTTTCGCTAAGGACAGGGTCTGTCTCCCAATACTTGTCACCATCGAAGAAAATCATCGGCGTCACTTCGTCGAGGGTCTTGGCGTAGTAGTTGCGCTCCACATCCTGATAGATCTCCCGCATCGTCCCGCCGCCGCCGGGGCCGTAAATGATGCCCGCTCGCGAATTGTTGACGAGCGCTTCCTCTCGCAAGCTGTTCTGGAAATATTTCGCGTAGTGCGTTGCGAACGGCATCGTTGGCTCCGCGCCATAGAGCCACGTCGGGATCGCCAAACTAACCGGCAGGATTGACGGCGCCTTAGCGCGGACCTCAAGGGCCGTCTTCAACCAGTTGCGCGCTTCATCGATCGCCCCGAGCTTCTCCTTTTTGATCGTCCAATCATCTTTAAAAAGATCGTCGAGGAAGGGGGCTTTCGGCGCGGCGCTTATAAGCCCAATTGCTTCGTCGAGCGGTCCAACACTGTCGAACGAAGAAAACGCCACCCCGAGATGCGCGGCCTCCATCACGCCCGGCCCGCCGCCCGTGACAAGCAGAAAATGCTCCCGGGCGAGATCGCGCGCGAGATGGGCGATGGCTGCATAAGCCTTGTGATTGCGCGGAAGGCTGTGGCCACCCATGACTCCCACGAGCGGCCGTTGAACCGTCTTGAGAAAGACCCGCAGCGCATCGGCGATCGCAGCGTCATGCGCGGCCTACGCCGCGCGGATGGCGAGCGACGCCGGCAAGGGGCCCCCATCGCTGGCGAACTCGCGATAGATCGCGAAGTCTCGCGACAGCGTGAAGCCCATCGGATCCCACGGGTTAAAGCCTCCCAACAAATCTTCGGCGGTGTAGAGCTGGTGGGGCACGGTGGCAGGCATCGCAATGCTCCAGAGAAAAATGACAAGAATATAAAGGCGGAAAGCGTCTGGACGGGCGTTATACACCTCCTGCACGTATTGCGCGAGCGGTCTATTCGTGCATGATATCCCGCCGAGCGGGGGAAGCGGTCATGGTCACTCCAGTGACAGTCAAAGCCTATGCCAGTCCAGGCTGCGTGCTTTTGACGTTCGATTGGGAGGACGGCGCAGACCACCCGGATTTCCTGGGCTTCGCCATCGAGCGCAACCCGGGTTACGGGCGCGACGGAAAACCGCAGTTCTTGTTCAACAAGCTCGATTTTGTGCCGCTTGCGGATGACGCCCGCTCGAAGGGAAGCGACCGCGCGCCGATCCAGAAGTTCAACTGGTGGGACGGCGGCATCAATACCGACGACCAGGGAAAGACCTTCGAATACACTGTCATTCCGGTCTTGGGCACGGGCCCAAACGACCTGAAATTACAAAAGGGAGCTGCCGGCAAGCGAAAGGTCGCCGTGCCAAAACCGCTCCAGGGACAGATCGCCACCTATTTCAACCGGGCCGTCGTGAGCGCCCAGAGCTTTGCCAAACAAAAGGACAAGCCGCTCGAGAAGCAAATGGATTGGCTCGCCAACGGCCTTCAAAATGCGATCCCGGACATCCTTGAGGAGAGCGACGCGTTCGAATGCGCCATCTACCATCTGACGGACAACCGATGGGTCATCCCCGCTTTTACCAGCTTCGAGGGGCGCGGCTCGATTGTCTATTTCGACAAAGCGGACGATTCCAAATCCCGCACCGCTGCCCATCTGATCGCGGACGAACGCCACAACATCTCGATCCACAAGCGCGATGCCATCTCAAAGCTGATGCACGACAAGTTTATTGTTTTTTATAAGAAGAAACATGAGCAGGCCGTGCTGATGGGCTCGACAAACTTCACGCCCGAAGCCCAGACGGTGCAGGCGAATCTTCTGCACATCATCCATTCGCGCGAACTCGCCGCGCTCTATGCGGAGCGCGCCAATCTCCTCGCCAAAAACATCGGCAAGAAGGATATGGAGGCGCCTGCCTGGAGCGATGTGACAGACGTTGAAGATACCAAGATCCGCGTTTTCTTTCTGCCGGAACCCGGCACCCAGCGTGAATTTTTGGACACGGTCACGGAGGCTGTAAGCAAGGCCAAATCGTCGGTGTTGTTCTGTATGTTCACAGCGTCCGACAAGGCCCTCATGGAAGCCATCTTTGCGAAGGGAGATTCACCGAAGCATCTGATCTACGGGTTGTTGAACAGTATTGATGATCCCGACAAGCCGACCAAAAAGGGCGAAAAGCGGGAGCTTCCGGAGATCGCCAGCACGATCTTCCACCGCTCGCAGACGAATCCGGACACGCTTCCCTATTCAGCTTTCGGCGCCAATGCGCCGCGTGGATTCTTGCCCGAATTGAGGACGATCGACACAACGCGCTACGACGCGTCGGTCACCAAGAGCAAGGCCAAGGCCGCAAAGAAGAAATCGAGCGTTCCGCCGATCCATGTGCACCACAAGTTTATTGTAATCGACGGCGACACCGCGGCGCCGACCATCTACACCGGCTCCCCCAATTTCAGCAAAGCCTCAGAGAATTCCAACGACGAGAACGTCTTGGAGATAAAGGGCAATGCCGCGCTCGCTCAGGCCTATGTCGCGGAATTCATGCGCCTCTACAACCACTATCGGGCGCGCGCCATTTGGAACAAGACCCATGAGAAGAAGGGAGCGAAGCCGAAGCCGGGCTCTGAGGCCGACCCGCTTGTGCTCAAGCAAACGCGCGATGAGTGGGTAAAGGACGCCTATAAAAAAGGGACGAAAGCATCGCTCGCCAGAGAGCGTGGTCTATAGGCCGAACGCCGAAAGGGCGGCACGACCGGCTTGCTTTTTTCTTTGCGCGTAACTTTTTGATTGACGTTGAACGTATGCTGTTAGCAACCGATTAAAACTAAGCGATTGCAACCTTGGCCCAGACTGCACCATCACCGGCCCTTCTCGCCTTTCCAAACGCGATATGGCGATCGCCGTCGTGGCTGGCTTATCCATTGGTCAACGTCAGGAGCGTCTCATGAGAATTCGCCGAATGATCCTGCTAGCCGCTCTCATCCTGCTCGAAACAACGCAGGGCGTGCAGGCGCGCGACATCAAGATCGCAACGTGGAATCTCGGCTGGCATCTGAGTCAGGCTGAAGCAAAGGATTGGATCCGTGATTGCGGCCAGCCTTTCGCACTAAATCCCGCCAGCGGCTTGTTCGAACCATCAACAACTGGGGCAACAAAGCCAGGCTGGGAACTCAAATGGGGTCGTAACGCAAAGATCAAATGGGACATTGCCGCAAAGCCCCCATGCGACGTCTATCAGGCCAACTTCAAGATCGTCCCGGTGACCGAAGCGGCCTATCAGAAGCGCTCTCAGCAGCTCCAAGATTTCATTGGCAGGAACCTCGATCCGGACATCATGACGTTTCAGGAGGTGAGCGGTGCCACCGCCGTGCGCGAAGTTCTGCCAAACAACGGTGCTGATTACGAGATCTGCTCGTTTGACAATTTCAAGGTCCAGCGGCTCGCCATTGCCTGGAAAAAGAGTCTCGGTACGGGCTCCGACTGTGCCGTCGCTGCGACCTTATCCCTGCCGGATCTCGCTGCGACGGATCAGGTACGTCCCGGGTTATCGCTGACGCTTCAGATCGACGGCAGACCGCTGCGGGTCATGACCGTGCATCTCAAGTCGTCCTGTGTTAGTCCGCTCGAAGACCGAGGCAAGCTTGATGGTGGCGGCGATGCTTGTCCGATCCTCCAGCGACAGGTTCGTCCGCTCGAGGATTGGCTAGAAACAAGCTCCTCTGGCATGCCGGTCATCCTGATGGGGGATTTCAACCGCAATCTCTCGCACGAGAAAACTTCTATCGCGAAATCAGCCATCCGTTCCGACGGAAGCGACCCAGCGACGTCCCTGCCAACCGGCGTTCTCGTTCGCAGCTTATACGGCGAGGTCAATGATGGTGCCCCGGCTTCCAGCGCCCTCGCGCACCTGGAACCTGAATGCCCAGTCAATGCTGTCGCTAAGCAGCTCTGCGAGCGCTCTAAGCGGGAGCTGTTCGATCAGGATGCGCAGAAGCCGCTAACGCGCGCAGATAGCCTTGGCTGCCGAAATCCAATCGGGTTGGATCAAATGCTCGCAAGCGCCAGCCTTTCAGTGCCAAATCCCGTCACCAAGGTTGCCATCGGTCGCTTCGGAGGGACGCGGCCGGCCGGGCAAGGCCATCCCGATCCGTTGCTGGCCATCTCGGATCATTGTCCGTCAACGGCAACCCTGAGCTTCTAGCGTGGCAGTGACCGGAAAACTTCCGACGCCCGTCTCTTCGACCATCTCACCATCATGAACGTACGACATGTCTTCATTCGTAATCTACACCTTAGATGCACCGTCGGACACATTCAAAAACCTCCATGTGGTCGTGTCCAGCGAGCAGGATGCACGAAACACGGCAACGGGATTGGATGCGCTTGTCTTTAAGGACGGCCAGCCGTGGAAGTATTTCGATAGTCATGGCGCATCGTTCAATATCAGCGAGGAATAAGGTGCCATACGCTGCCGTCTAGGCCCTCACAACGCTCAGGGAGACCCACACATGTCTTTAGGCGAGAACCAGACCTCCGATGAAGCCCTTGATGGACAGAAGCCGGGCGACAAGGGCAGCGGCGTTTTTGCCGTTCCGGACCCTACAAGCCCCGAGCAGGGTGCGTTCAAGAAAGTAATCGTGTCCGACATCACCTATCCGGATTGCGTCCGGCGAGGCCAGAACTGCATGGTCTACAAATGGCTGCCCAAGAAGCTGAGCCAAGGGACAACCGAATGTCCGACCAAGGGCGTCCTTTGCAACAAATCATGCGCGCATGATCTCTGTCTTTGCATCAATGGTACCTGTCAGTGATGCTATGTGGAGGCTCTTTCTCTTCTTTCTGATCACGTTTGTGATCTTTGCCGGTGTCGTCGGCGGCCTCCTGTACACCGCCGATCAATGGATTCCGATCGCAACAGCGTCATCGCGCGTAACAGGCTGCCCCGGGAGAGCGATCTTTACCTGGAATGGTGCGCGTTTATGCAATGGGGCCGTCTTCTGGAAGAAAATGCCGGGAAACGAAAGGCCGCTGGACAGGTGGAAGTCTGGGAGGAGCCTATCCCGGAGCATGGCGACCGCGAGCTCGGCGTGATTTTTGCCGACAGCGGCGAGCGTGTCCTGGCGCTCATCGAAGACGCAATCACCCACCTACGCACGACGCGTTGAGAGAAGGGACTGCCAGCACTTTCATGTGGTCGCCAAACAACTGCTATTGATATTTGTAACGGACCACAAGTGCGTCTAAGGCGAGTCAGCCTTCTGCGCGGAGCCTTCCCCGCCCTGGCGCTTGAGTTCTTGCGCTTCGTATTGTGCCTTGAGCGCCGGGTCGCTCGTCTCGCCCGCGACCGCATCCGCGTTGCTGCCGTCAAGGCCCGGCGCGGCCTTGATGGCGTCTCCAACGTCCTTCATCTCGGAGCCCTTGCGGATGAACGGCTTCAGGTAAGCATCGAGCTTACCTTTGCCAGGTTCTTCGAGCTCCTGCGTCAGGGCGGCGAGGTATTGATCCTTATCGGTGGCGGCCCAATCGATACCGATGCCCGCGCGGCGCGCAAGCTCCGCATGGATCAGCATGATCGTGCGGCCGTTGCCGTCGAGGAAGGGATGACCATAGGCGAGATAGCCCATGACTTCGCCCGGCTTCTCCGCCATGAACGCTTTGTCCTGTCCCTTCTCAAGCGCGTAGTCGATGGCTTTGCGAATATCGTTGGGATGGGCGAAGATAACGGAGCCCTTCTTCACAAAGATATGGGACGCATTTGCGTGGCGATCCCCTCCGGCCCACGGGAACACCGCCTCGAAGAGCGTTTTGTGTGTTTGCAGGACGTCGGCGTAGCTTAGAGATTTCTGCGCCTTGAGATGCTTCAACGCGGCGTCGATACCGGTCAGGAAAGAGTTATGCAGGAGGCGCTGAACGATTTCCGGATCTTTGGCCTTGGCGACGTTGCGCAAATAGCCGCGTGTCGCAAAATCCCCGAACGGATCGAACGTCACGGGCGGTTTTCGCGCAGATAGCGCGCCTGCAGGCGCACGGCCTGGACGCGGCTCAGGATGCCCGCCCGCTGCAAGGCGACGATGGTATTTTCGACATCGTCAAACGTGACGTCATCGCCGGAGAGCCGGGTGACATGTTGAGCAAACATATCGTTTGATGACACAACGACTGCCACATTATTGGCGCTCGCCAGCCCCCGGATCACACGGGCCGTAAAATGCGGGCGGTTGGAACGTGGGACAGGCATCGGCTCACTCCTCACGCTCAATATAATATGCCAAGGCCTGAAAATCCATTAACTTGCGCCCTTAGGCAAAATAAGCCTTTGAAAAGACTTGGAATCAAGCCTCCTTGAGAAATCTTGCAGCCGGCTTGGCTTAGCCTTTCCGGCTAGAATATCCGGGGACGTACGCACGACTGGTTCCCCGATCTGATGCGCACCGCGCGAAGGATATTCCCGCCGCCGCCAAGTTCGATCCGCGCAATGCTAGCCGCCAAGTGGCAGCAATCTGGCTCGTGAACTGGGGCTTTGGGACGAGAAGCGACTCTTATAGGTTCGCCGCATGTCCATTCATATCGAACGAACCGGCGGCCCGTCCGATCTGCCCGCCGCTTTCGCGCATTTTGTCGTCCACCATCTTCACGGGCTATCCTTGGACGACAATAAAGACGAAGAAGCCAAGCGCGGAAAGTTTCCGGACTTTGCCTGCTATCGAGACCTGGTGCTGATCGAGATGAAGCATCTTGAGACCGAGCAGAATGAAAGGATCAACGAAACCTACAAAGGCCGGGTGCCTGCAGATGAGGTGCCCTTCTTTTACGGGAAAAGGCGGCTCGACCTCAATCAATTCAGCAATGGGAGGGAAATTGCCTCTGCCATTGTCAGCAAGCTTGCGCGAACCCTTGAAACCCATCTCAGCAAGGCGAATGATCAGTTCGAGGGTTATCGCAGGCGCAATCCCCGCAAAAACTCCGTCTCGATATGCCTGCTTCTCAACTCGAAGATTGATGAATTCAGTCCAGACGTCGTCATCTACGCCGTTCAGCAGAAACTACGGCAGCCATCCCCTCAAGGCGTGAGGTTTCCCGATATCGATGCGGTGCTCTACATCTCGGAAAAGCACGCGCAAAAGCTTCCCGACGGTAGAATTGCCTTCGCCATCGCGCACATCGTATGCGCGCCGGCTATCGAGCAATACTGGAAGATAGCGATCGTTGATCGCATCCTGCAGCGCTGGTCGGAATTCAGAACTGGCGGTGCTGCCGTCTCAGGCCGCCCCGACGGATTTGCGAGCGTCGTCGATGTTTCGCCCCAGATGCCGCCCCATGAAGCCTGGAAACTCGCTTATAGGCGCAATCCGCATCTGCGCCCGCTCACAAATCGACAGTTGATGGTTCACTTCCACCACTGTGTCGGCTTCAGCGCCTTGCTCTCCCATGGCAGTTGGACGATGCCTTCGCAGGAAGAGCACTTGGGTTATGTGAGAAGTTTCGGCGATGCCATCGAGGAAATAAACCATCGTGGCATCGACTTGCGACAGTTTACTCCCGAGGGGCTAACGCCACAGGAGCGCGCTACTGGCTCCCCACCTTCCTCAAGGCCTGGGACGCGGGTGCGCCGGTGATCGATGCTGCGTTCGATGCCAATGCTCGCGTCCGGGACACGTTCAGCTCGGAGCTCCGTGATTGCATGGCCATGAGCGTGTACGGCGATCCTCTGCGGACAAAGGAGCGGTGACGGTTCGGCGATCGAAGCTCTTTTTGTGGCAACCGAAGCAAGGAGAACCAGAACTGCAGCGCCTAAAACGTGTATCGTGAGCTCGCGAACCAAAGCGACATCACGTTTCGCCCAGGCCCGCCCTCATCTCCGCCGTCTTACCCAAACCATCCGAGATTCGAAGGCTTCGCGCGCATGCTCAGTCACGAGTTTCAATTGGGATTGAGCTTGGCTGCTATACGCTTCGAAGTTGGCGCATTGTTCGCGATGTCCATGGCGACTTCCATCACTTCCTTGGCCACAATGGGAGTATCACCGCGCTTGATCCTCAATGCGACAATCAAAGGTTCCATGGTTGACCCAAACTCGTCATTCTCAAGAATGCTCCTTACGCGATCTCCGTGGCCAGCCTCGGCCACAGCCATGGCCGCGTCTACGAACATGGGAGTAAGCTCGCGCTGCTGAGGCAGCTCTTTCAAAGCAAGTTCCAGATGCGTCTGGGCTCGATTTGCCTCGTTATGGCCGAGCAATGTCCGCGCTAGAAAAAGATGAGCCTCTGCGTAGGAGGATGACAAACGTATTGCTTCCGACGCGTCTTCAATCTGACTCTCTAGGTCGTCCTGCCGCAGGCGCGCACGCGCAAGCAAGCAGCGGTGATCGGACGGATCAGATGCCATTGCGCGAGCGATAAGCTCTTCACCCTCTTCCCGGTCTACGAAGCGCGACAGGCCGGTAAGCGCGTGAACGCCATCCTCACGTTGTTCGAGGGCGCTTCGATAGGCACGTCTCGCGCTGTCCGAGTTACCACTTCGTGCCGCAATGTCGCCCTCAAGTACGGAGCAGCAGTAGCAGCGTGTATCGCCAGCAAACCACTTCGAAATTTCCTCTTGCGCGGCAGTTTCTTCGCCCCGATGGACGAGAAATTCGGCAAGTAGGCGCACGGGCGAGCAGAAGCGATCTTTTTGAGCAAGCACAACGGCCTTTCGGAAGGCCTCTTCTGCTTCAGAGGAACGCTTGGGCTGTTCCTGGAGGAGTACGGCCAACGTGAGCCAGCCGTGCGCATCGTCAACAATATTGATTGCCTTACGCGCGTAGACCTCCGCGAGCGCCTTGTCGCCAGCCGCGCTCGCAAGAAAGCCCGCACTTGTCCACGCATCGCGATTGTCGTGGAGCCGCTCGACGAGCTCCTTTGCTACATCAACGATTCGTGCGGGCGGTTCGCCGCTCCGTTGCAACGCACGGGCATAACTAACGAACACCATAGGATCTTCTGCGCCGAGCGCGATGGATTTCGCGAGCGCCTCGGCAGCATCTTCGTCGCGACCATCCCGCGCAAGGACGAAGGAACCAAGGTCCGCCCAATGGCGCCAATCCTGCGACCGGTTGGCGACACGACGAAGCACATCGAAACCTTCCTGCTGCCGACCACTATCGCTCAGCAGTTCGACGAGCGCCCGTCGGCTTACGAATTCCTCGTCTTCGTCGATAGCCACGCGCAATAATTCTTCAGCTTCCCTGCCGCGATTCTCCTCCTGCAAGACACGTGCATAACCGGCGCGAGTCGTGTCGGTCAGGGCGTCGAGCGTGGTGGCCTTTTCATAAAGTTGAAGCGCCAATTGGCGCTGGCCCTTTTCTTCCTTAATCGCGGCTAGCTCCGCAATTGCCATGCCATACTCAGGTTCAATATCGAGAGCCATCTCAAAAGAGGTTTCGGCCAAATCTGTCTCGCCGTCGATAACGTGAGCCATGCCTTTGATCGTGGGGCCCCACGGATTCTTGGGGCGTAGCCGGATGACTTCCTCAGATGCTTTGATCGCTTCCTCAGCGCGGTCTTCGCTTATGTATAAAACAGCAAGCTTCATCCAGGGCGCAACAGCCTCTGGACGAAGTTGAGTAGCTTCGGAGTAAAGCTCAATGGCCTTCTGAAGGTCGCCATCGTCCGCGGATTGTTCAGCCCTGACTAGAAGTGCCTGTAAGGCGTTGTCGACGCCCCTAGATTCCGTTGCAGGTAGCGCTGCATTCGCTCGGGCGCTTTCCGCGGTTGTTTTTTGATGCGCCGTGAAAGAAGTTAGAAAGTCCGGAGGCGTTCGCTCCAAAATGCTCGTGCGGACCAAAACCGGTGCACGTGCAAGAATGGCATCATAAAAAGCGTGGTAATCCATTCGGCTATCGGGGCCAACCGAGCAAGCTTCACGGGCGAGCGTGGTGGCCGTATCGATAAGCTCATCTCGATCGTAGTAGTCCGTCATGAACGATACGAGCGCACGTACGCGACTGGAGGGGTGGCTCCGACGCCGCATAAGGTAGTAAATGTTGAAGAGGCGCTCGGACGCTGAATAGAGAGCCGACTTGCCGTATCCAGGGCTCTTTATGACGGCACCACGTTCTGTCAGACGTGAAAGCATCGCCGATGCCGTATTCGTCGTCACGCGAGCGGCATCCGAAACTTGTTTTGCAGTCGAAGGATCCCACGCTTCTAAAAGCGCGGCAAAAATCTTTCGCTCAGTCGGTGGAAGGCGATCGAGTTGGCTTTTGAAATATTCGGTATTCTGATCGATAAGGAAATTTAAGTTTTCCATCAAATTATGAAGCGAAGGCGATCGCATAAACTCTGCGAGAATGTGAAGTAGGCGCGGACTGCCGCCGGTTAGAATTTCCAGGGGGCGAATGCGCTCTGTCTTTATGTCTTGCTGCGTGAGCGCGTTCCAAAGCGCGCGGCACTCTTCGCGCGAGAGAGGCTTCAAATCCAGACGTAGGAAATCTGTCGGCAGGGCGACGTTTTCTTCGGTGAGGAGTTGAGACACCGATGTTGCGAGTACACCGAAACAATCTGTGTCGGAGAGGCGCCTCAGCAAATCCTTGGCGCCAGAACCAATTTGATCGTCGAGGATGGTCTGGAAATTTTCAACGATAATCAAAAGGCGCTTTCCGATGCGCTTTGAAAAAGTGCGCAGCGTCCTCAGCGCGATATCGAGCAGCTCTTTCTCACTTTGGTGAGATAAGGCCTTCTCATAGGCGTCCTTCATGGTTCGATCATCCGACCGATCCTGAAGGTGAAAAAGGCATTCGAGAAAGAATTCGCCCGGCGTTGTAATGGCGTAGCTCTCTTCGCCGAAGAAGACCGGATGCCAGCGCGCGCGAAGGGCCGGATCACGATTTACTTCTGCCAAGACGCGGCGGCACAGGGTGGTTTTGCCGGCGCCGCGCGGCGCCACGACCATCACGCGAGGCGGGATTGTCGCCCCCTCCCGAAGCGGTCCGAGAACTTGAGCGAGGTCTGCCTTGCGGACAATGAAGTTCTGAACGGACTCTTCGTCCGATTGAAAGCCGGGATTGAATCTGTACGTCGATGGCATCTAAGGGACTGAACTGGCAGGCATTTTATGCGCTCCCAAGGTCCGGTGCACACTAGGCCGACGATACATGCCAGCAAATCTGTTGGCAAGTCTTGCGAATCGAGAACTCGCGATTTATGGTTGCCAGCAGATTTGTTGGGAACGGGTAATTCGAGTTATGCGCCAATACGAGCCTTGGGCTGACCCGCGCCGGGTTGGCGACACCCAACTGGGGCCTCGCGCTTGCGAGAACCCGCAACCGCAACTGGAGGTAAACGTGACGGCCCAATTGAAAGTTCTCGCCGCCGAAATCGAGCTGCCCAAGGGAATCCAGCGCATTCTTCCTCTCCCCGACGACCGGCTCGGGGCCCTTTGGACGTCGATCATCCTTGATCCGGCCGTCAAGCAGAAGCTGTTGGCGCAGGCCGTCCTGAATTTCTCGATGCGGAGCAAAGTCAGCCGCAACGTGCTGCCGCTGCACGGCGTTATTCTCCTGGTGGGGCCGCCCGGCACGGGCAAGACCTCGCTGGCACGCGGCCTCGCGCACCGCGTGGCCAAAGCGTTCCCCAACGACAAGTTCCGGCTGATGGAGGTCGAGCCGCACCAGCTCGCGAGTTCCTCGCTCGGAAAGAGCCAGCGGGCCGTGACCGAGTTGTTCGCGCAAGCCATCGCCGAAGCCGCCGCCGGCGGGCCGGTGGTTGTGCTCCTAGATGAAGTCGAGACCCTTGCCGCCGATCGTGCCAAGTTGAGCATGGATGCCAACCCGGTCGACGTGCACCGCGCTACCGACGCGGTGCTGGTGCAACTGGATGCGCTTGCCGAGCGCTATCCGAACCTCCTGTTCGTCGCAACGAGCAACTTCCCGCGTGCGGTTGATAGCGCGTTTACCTCCCGCTGCGACCTGATCCTCGAAATCCCGCTCCCGAACAAGGAGGCCTGCGCCGACATCCTGAAGGATTGCCTCACCGGCCTCGGCGCCGTTTACCCCGCGATCGGCAAGCTGGTGAACGCGCCGGGATTTGCGGACTGCGCAGCGGCATGCGTCGGCCTGGATGGCCGGGCGATCCGGAAGATTGTGGGGAGCGCCATCGCCACGAACCTCGAAACGGCTACCGCGCCCGGGAACTTGACGCTCGCGCAAATCCTCGCGGCTGCCAAAGCCGCGAAGACGAGCCGTATGGCCGCGGAGCGCTGACCCCCCATGAGCACCGTTTACCGCCGTACCTTTGTCAGCACACCGGCGCGCGATTCTACCAAGACCTGGCATGCGGTCGTCGACCTGCTGGCGCCTAGCGCTACGCACCCCGCACGCAAGGAATTGCTGGATGTTGTGGGCGTCGCTGCCAGTATCATCTCGGATCGGTCGCCGAAGGATCACGCAATCGTCGCAACCTGCGACGGGCCACGCACACGCGTTTATTGCCTTTTCGATGCTGATGCCGTGGATGGCTCGGACGCGAACGAAGCCGCGCTCGGCTACGATGCCCTGAAGGGCGATTGGGCGGTTTCCTTGCCGTGCGATCCCGATGAGCTCGATTGGGTCCAGCGTGCGCTCAAAAAGCACAGCTCGCGTATCACCGCGCGTGAACTCAACGCCACCGTCGCCGCTGACCAAGACGAGCCGACGGCGGTGGCCGCACAGGTCTCGCTTGTGCCTGACCTCAAGGGATTGCTGTCATGACCGCAGTCGCCGTATCCGTTTACTCCTACACGCATTCGGTTACTTACGTGGCCGAAAATATCCTCAAAAGCCTCAAAGATATCATTCGCCTCAGCGGGCTCGACCCGGCCGCGTTTGTTGAGGACTGGGACTTGTATATGCGCGGGATCAATGGCTGGCTGCAGTCGGGCGATCTCCAAAGCGTGATGCTTGACATCTATAACCCCAAGGATGGCCAGCTCCTGTTCCAATGGAAGATTGAGATTTCCTATAGCTGGACCGGTGGCGATGGGAGCTTCTGGACCGACACGGAAGCGCTCAAATACGCAATTCGCAAAGCCGGGCTGGCGCCGAGCGAAGCGAAGTACGAGCTGTGGCTACAAAACAAACCGGGCCGGCACGACATCGCCGGATGGGGCAAGGGGACCGTGCGGTCTACCGAAGGTATGATTCGCCAAAGCGTGGGGACGACTGTCGAGCATAGCGGGCTTAGCGGTAGCACGTCGTATTTGAGGAGGGCCTGATGCTCACGACCAACGAAGCGTTCCGCAAGTTCAAGAGCAAGCTGGAGCTGAACCAGCGCGAACAGGACAATGCGTCCTCCCGTGAAAAGGAGGTCCGTAACTATCTGGACACCAAGTTTTCCATCAGCAGCGACTTCCTGACTGGTTCCTACGCGCGCTGGACCAAGACTAAGCCGCTCAAGGACGTCGATATCTTTTTTGTGCTTAACCCGAACAAGCACGACTATCGTTCCAAGTCGCCTTCAGTCGTGCTCACCGACTTCCAGAACGCGCTAGTCGAGAAATACGGAGATAAAGCTGCGAAGAAGCAAGGCCGGTCGATCAACATCGACTTTGGTGTGCATGTCGACGCGGACGACAACACGGACTACCGGATTATGAGCGTGGACGCCGTGCCCGCCTTTGAGGCCGGTAGCGATTACGAGATTCCGGATAACGATCTCGGCAGGTGGATCAAGACCAATCCCAAGACCCATGCTGAAAAAGCCACAACGGCTCATCAAGCCTATTCCAGCGAGTGGAAGGGCCTCGTGCGCATGGTAAAGTATTGGAACAACAACCCCAAGCACGGCGAAAAGCCGGTGAAGCCGTCGTTCTTGATCGAGGTGATGGCCCTCGAAGTGCTTCACGGCGGCTTCGGTGGGAGCTTCGACCGCGAGATTCAAGGCTTCTTCGCGACGCTTGCCGATCGCATCTTCGACACATGGCCGGATCCGGCAGGATTGGGGCCGCCGATTAGCGATGGCATGGACCAGGCCCGAAAGGAGCGCGCGCGTACGCTGCTGCGTGCAGCCGAACGGGATGCCGCGTTTGCTATTGATCTGAGTCGCAAAGGGCGCCAGGGCGACTCACTAAAGGCTTGGCGAGCATTGTTTGGTCCTAAATTCCCGATCTCGTGAGACTGCATGACGCACAATCGGCTCGGAGTTGATAATGGCTGATGCGGTGGTACCGAGACCGCGCGGCGACAATTACTAGGCGGAAAAGCGAATGGCCAAAATCACCTCCGGATCGCCCGATGATAAGGGATCGCTCCTCTCGCCGGAGGCGATGGGCGGAATTAACGCTGGTAAGGGCTTTGATTTCCAGACCCGCTACACGGTGTGCCACCTGCCGATCTGGCTACAGGATGGCACCTTTCATCAGCTCTTCACGGAAGGCACAGGCGACATCGACATCCGTTATCTTGAAAACGGAAAGTCGCGCCGAAAGCACATCCAGACCAAAGACCACGACGTAGCGCCCGCCGAATTCAAGGAGGTCATCGCGGCGTTTCGTGGTTTTGAAGCGGACATGCCAGACGTCTATCAGGAATTCCGTCTGGCCTGTCCAAGTCTTTCGCCGCAGATGCGGCCCGTTGAAACGGGACTTTCACGCTTCCGAAACGCCAAGCCCTTTTACGACGACGAACCTTCGGCACTCGCGCAGACTCAACACGACATTGACGAGCGCATGCGGAACGTGGGTCTTAGCGACGAGGACATCGCCTTCATCCACGCGAAAGTTTTCATTGACGTCGGCTATGGCTATCTGGCGCACGATGAGAAAGCGCTTGATCACTTCATCGGCCGGATCCTCGACCACCCTGAATTCGCGAGTAAGATTCGAGCGATGGTTCTGCCCGCTTACGATGCGTTGCTGCGCAAGATCGGCGCCAGCAAAGGCGTCGTCTTGGACAAGTCGTCGCTCGAGACTTTGTTGCGTTCTGCGGTCCTCGCCGACTTGTCCGCAGAAGCCAGCGTTACGCTTTGGGTCCACAACTGGACGAAGGAAGCATTCGCACCGCCAGCGGACTACGAGTTGGACTGGACGCCTCTCTTTCACCGCGGGTCGCGAAAAGTGCCTTCGCCCGATGCCTGGACGAATGACCTTGTCCCACAACTCGATGCCTTGCGGAAGCAGATTATGGCAGCGGGCGCCGTGCGTACCATACGGTTACGCGGAAAATGTACCCTCACAACCGGCATAGCTCTCGGCGCAACGTTCCCGGCGGTCGGCAGCTGGAAGTTCGAAATACCGCAACCGCCGGCGAAGGAGTTTTGGCGCTCGGATGCAACGCCAACGCCCGGTTACGTCTTGCAGACCGAAATCACGGAGGCCGACCCAAACGGCACCGACCTCGTTCTTGGTCTGAATATTCGGGGCGATGGCGGCACGGATGTCATGCGGTACGTTGAGTCCACCGGTCAGACGCCCAATGCTTTCGTATTCATGGCACCGCCGAGCCAGGGAGCGCAATCAATCGGCGGCGATGGCGACGCCGTTGCTATGGCAATGGCCGTCCGGGAAGAGCTTGGCAAGCTGCTGAAGGTCCGTCAGCTCCGCATGACCAGGCTGTTCTTCTATGGGCCGTTCGCACTTTCGGTCTTTCTTGGCCAGCAGCTTACTTCGATCGGAAGGATCCAGTTGTTCGAGTATCAGGATCCCAGTTACGTTCCAAGTTGCCTTCTGAAAACCTAACCACACTCATTACATCCCTTCCATGCCGCCGCCCGGAAAACGACCAGAACTGATAAGGCTTCAAAAGGCATTCGAGGAAGAGGCCGGGAAGTTTCCGGATCTCTCGCTATCGATTTTGTATTTTTCCCAAGAGGCTATTCCGACGGACCGGACATTCAGAAAGCCCAATCACCAGATTGTGCTCTGGCAGTACTATGGTCAGTAAGATGGCTCTGACGATGAGACCAGCCGGTTATACGACAATATGCAAGCAAGCGATTTCGCCATGGCGGGCTTAAGGGGCTGCCAGTTCTCCTGCTATGCGTTGCTGGAAGGCGAGCCGACAGCGCACTTTATTCGCATGGCGCAGAGGGCCGCCAACCTCTTTTCAGAGAAAGAGTGCGACCGGATCAAGACCCAAGTCATCGCTGATTTCGCGTCGAACCTTCCCCCGTCCACGACGGGCAAGCCGATATCCTGCAGCAACAGCAATCGTTTGGCGATTTGGCTCAATCATCTCTTGCACCACCTTGGCCGAACGCATCCCCGATACCTGATGGAGGCGAAGATTGGCCTTGATCCTTACGCTGCGTCCCTATCGGCTATTGATGCGATGCTTGCCAAGCCGAAGCGCAAAGCACCCATCTCGGCAGCAATTGATACGCGGCGGTTCCGAGTTGCTCTTTCATTTCCAGGCGAAAGCCGCCCGTTCGTCTTGGCGGTCGCCGAACATTTGAAGAGCGAACTCGGGCAGAATTCGGTGTTCTATGACAATGACTATGTGGCGGAGCTGGCGCGGCCGAACTTAGATGTGCTGTTGCAGCGTATTTATCACGACAATTCCGACCTGATCGTCGCGTTCTTGTGTGGTGACTACAGTGCCAAAGAGTGGTGTGGCCTTGAATGGCGGGCGATCCGCGACATCATCAAGCAGCGCCGCGACGCAACGGTGATGCTTATGCGCCTCGACCAGACGCCAGTACCCGGCTTGTTTGGCATCGACGGCTACATCGACATTGCGTCTTGGTCGCCGGCGCAAACCGCCGAGGCGATCGTGACGCGCCTGCGGTCCAACGATGTTTAGACATCCCATGGCCCTACACTCCGCTGCCAGCGTGTGGCGGATCAGAGGTCGTTGAATGCAATGAAAAAGAGGAGGCAGCACCATGTTTGGCAGCGCTACCTGAAGCCGTGGTCACACGACGGCAAAATATACTGCCTGAGAGGCGGCATGATATTTGCTACGAATACGGCCAATGTTGCGGTGGAGCGGGACTTCTACAAGCTGCAAAAATTGACTGCTGCCGACGTTCGATTGCTACAGAATCTCATTATCGAGCCGGCCCATCCGCTGGCAAAACGCCATCACGAACATCTCTTGATGCAATTTACGCTCCCGGCGCGCTTTGTGAAACAGAACCGAGCGCTATTTGGAAACACCGAGCAGATAGACGATCTGCTGGACGAGTATCAGACAAATGCTCTCGAAGACTATCATTTCAACATCGAAAATTCATTCTTACCGATTCTGGATGAAATACTTAAAGGCGATCTCTCATTCTACTCAGGCGACGATCGCTGCATCCGATTTTTTCACTTCATCTGCACCCAACACATGCGGACAAAGGGTGTAAAGGAGAGATCCGTCGAGCGCGTGATGGATCGAAACGGTCAAGATCTAAGCCGCATCTGGAACATTGCCGTTCATATGTTCGCGTTCAACATTGGTCTGACCCTGTTCGCTGAGAGGAAGAAGAGGACGCTCGTGCTGTTGCAGAACCGCTTAGACGTGCCATTCATCACAGGTGACCAGCCAATCGTAAACTTGCATGGCGACGGCCTTCGTTCACCGGATGAGCTTTGCTTCTACTATCCTGTTTCACCGAACCTCGCCCTTATGTTGACGGAGGTCGATCAGGAGCCTGCATTTTCGACAGACAATCTCACCTCTGCGAATGTCGAAGCGCTGAACGCTAGGATGCGAAAGGCGAGCCATAGCCAGTTGTTCGGATTGACCAAGGAAACGCTCAATGTCTGACAATGAATTCGCGGATGCATGAATTGTTGTGATCACTATGTCGCAAGAGACTTTCCCCGGCCTCCTTTCCTCGCGTGATGTTAGCGCGAGGGTAGCTCAAACGAGGACAATGCTTGCCTAAGGCACAAATGGACGATCGCGCCAAAAATCAAGCGCCGCCTTCCTGGCCAGAATTGCGCCAGCGCGGCGACGCCTTCCTGCGCGAAATCCCTCAAGACGACTTCGCGGCTACCGTGCTTGCGGGCGCATTTCAGGTTGGCGAAAGCAGAAACCCGATCCGGGGCAATCTCTGCGCGGCGGCGATCCGCGAAGTTGCCGGGCACGTCCTGCACGCGCTCGCGCCGGATTCGCGTGTATCCAAGTGCTGCTGGTACAAGCAGGAACCCAAAACCAAGGGCCCGACGCGACAGCAGCGAGCGATCTATATCGTACAGGGCGGCCTACCAATCGACTTCGTGACCAACACCCTCAAGCTTGACCACAAGGCGGTTTGCCGCCCCCTGATCAAGGCTATGGACAGGTTGAATCGGGCCACCCATGTGCGCGAAGAAACCATCCTGACGGATGACAAGGAAATCCGCAGGCTTGTCGATGACGCGTTGAGTGGTCTTCTTGACGTATTCGCGGCGACGCGCGAATGCCAGGAGGAAGTTCACAAACAGCTAGCCGACGAAATTCACGATGCCGTCTTCGATACGTTCTTGACAGAGACTCTCCAGGAACTCGACGAACTTTCGACGCACACAACGGTCGATGACCATTACGTTTCCGAAGTTCGCGTACTCAACGTGGACGAGGAATTCATCAATATCGTTGCGAACGGTACCGTCTATGTCGAGCTTCAATACGGCTCCGGTTCAGACCTGCGCAATGACATGGGCGCCGTGATCTCGGATTCCTATCCTTACTCCGCGCGCGTGAAATCAAAGGTCCGGTCGCCAAGCGAGATCATCAAGGAGACCGTCGACGTTTCGGTCGATAACCGCAGCTTTTATGAATGACCCGCTCGTGAAGCTCTTGGCCGGAGCGGCTTCACCGGCGCACGAGATTCAGCTTAAGAAGCTTGCGCCGGCCTCAGTATTTCACGCGGCATCGGGACGATATCGCTGATCTCAGCAATGCTTCCGGAACCCGATGTCGACATCGTCAAATCGAAACGGCGGCCCGGCTGCGTGATGGTACTACGCAGCTTGTGACAAAGGACATCCGCCAGCGCTCGGTTTTCGACTGCAACCACGACCTGCCGGCCGGTGCGCCGGATTGCAGACAACACCTCAACGAGATTGAGCGCCCGGTAATCGTCGATGTGCTGGACCGGATCATCGAGCAACAAGGTCTGCCATTGGCACCAGCGCCGGGAAAGATGGATCGACAAAAGAAACGCGAGGCCTGCGGCACGCCGTTGGCCGCTGCTGAAAAGGAACTGCACGTTGTGTCCGTTGCCGACCGTGAAGTTCAGGGTCCCTCTTACCTTGCCGCCAAAGTCGGATTCGAT
This sequence comes from Bradyrhizobium sp. CIR48, assembly GCF_014198315.1. Taxonomy (NCBI): domain Bacteria; kingdom Pseudomonadati; phylum Pseudomonadota; class Alphaproteobacteria; order Hyphomicrobiales; family Nitrobacteraceae; genus Bradyrhizobium; species Bradyrhizobium sp. CIR48. The sequence continues at coordinate 10,905 of NZ_JACIHG010000019.1, read as the reverse complement.
CTCGCGCCACTCGGAATGGGGACGGAGTCGCCGGTAAAGCTCTTGCAGTAGCGGCATCACGGTATCGAATTGTTCTGCGGAAATTTGGTTAGCCACTGTTTTTGCAGCCGTCTGGATCTCGCGCGCTTTCGATGCCGCCCGCTCGGCATCGGCATGCTTCGTCGATTCGGCATCAAGGCTGGTGCGTAATCCGTTGACACGGTTCTGCCAGGTTGCCACACGGTCGGCGGCTCCTGACGCTTCCAGAATGAACAGGGCGCGCTCGATGCGAGCAATCTCTTCCTGATCGTCCAGCAAAGCGATCTGCGCAAGTTCGGGCTCAGCTGGATCCGCCTTGAATTGGAAGGTTTCGAACAACGTCGTGATGTCCTGGAGGCGCTTTAAGGCATCCGCTTGTTGCTGTTGGGCGCCCATGATGTCGATGCGGAGGCCCTCGATTTGGGTGCGTTCCGCTTGCAAGGCGCGTTCCGCCACGTGCAGGGCATCGGTTGCCTGCGCAAGGCTCGCATCACGGCCCGCGAGTTTTGTTCTCGCGGCGGCGAGCGCCGCCTCGAACGCGTCATTGGAGCGCACGGCATCACAAAGAGGGCAATGACCATCCTGCAGTCCAAGATGCGCGCCATGGTCGACAAGTGCGGCAAGGTGGCTGGCAAAGGTGTCGCTTTCGCGTTCGGCCTCAAGAGCCCGCGCGGCTGCGTCAAGTCCCGCTTCCGCAAGCGAGGCGCGCTCTTCGGCCGACGCAAGCCCGCGCTCCATCGCCTTAAGCTCTTCATCCCACTCGCTCGACCGAACGCGGTCCAGAACGTACTTCAAATCGAACGCCTGCGAGATCAGCCGGTCCAGCTCCGCCACACGCTGCCTTCTCTCGGCGACTATCTGCCGTAAGGCATCGTTACCGCCTTCGGAGGGGAGGGAGAGCTTCATGTCTTCGAGCGTCTTCATCGCTTCGGCGACGTCCGGTGACTTCTCAGCTGCACTCCTTGCCTCGGTGAGCGAGCTTAAAGCCCGCCCAAGCTCCGCTTGCACGTTGTCAAGGCGCCGCTTTTGTTCGTCCCTTGCGGTGACGGCGGCATCGAGAATTTCCTGCGCCCTGTCCGAAAAGTCGGGACCGACCAACCCGCCAATGGCCTCACGAACGGCCTCGAAACGGGCTTGTTCCGACTGATCTACGCTTAGCCGGACAATCGACTCGTCCCGGATCAGGGTCGTCTTCATCAGAGTTTCGGCCGATACCCGTCCGCCGTCGCCGCCGCAGAGGAGATCGAGGCCCGTCGGCCCCTGATCAACCAGCCCACGACGAGTGCGCGTGACCGTGAAGCGTTCCCCATCATCCGTGATGAATCCGATCGAGACGAAATGCTCCTTGGCCTGGCCGCTGCCAATCCACCAGATATGGTCTTCAAGTCCACCGCCACGCGCGTTACGTACCGTGAACTTGTTGATCGAGCCGGTGAGGGCGAAATCGATCGCGTCCAAGACGGTACTCTTACCGGCGCCGTTGTGGCCGGTTAGGACAACGAAACCCGCAGGCAGCTCGAAGCGCGTTCGCTCCTTGAATCCGCGAAACCCTGCAATTTCGACGAATTCGATCCTCATGATTTCGTCCCTAGCAGCGCGATGACGTCCGCGGGCGGCACGTCTTCATTCAGAGCGGCTTCAGCCGCGTCCGGGGCGAAGTCAGCGATCCGGCGGCGCAAGCGGGCGGCGTAGTCTTCCTGTTCGAGCGTGGGGCGGTACTGAAGGGGCATGATGGGCAGTAGCGCCGTCACGACTTCATCAACGGTCCCTACGCCACACGCGGCGATCTTGCGCGTCCGGTCGAGGTCTTCTTCAATCTGCCGAATGACTCGCGCCTGCTCCTCCTCAGCCGCGGTGGCACAAAGGAAAATCGAGTAGATGTTCCAAGCTTTCTCGTTCGCCGCGCGAAAGCGGGACGCATAGCGGTTCAAGGTAGCGGCCTCCTGCGCCCGCCACTGCTCGATCAGAGATTGCGGATCCTCGAAGACATAGCCAAATCCCATCAAGGTATCGTCTTCAAACGTCACGCCGGCGCGGCGCTCCACTGGCATCAGCCAGCATTGATATCCGCCGTCTTTGAGAACCAACTGGAGCGTCGAAAGCAAGTCCGTCATATTCCAAGTTCCGCCCGGGCCTGATCAAGTGTAAGCCATTTTGCGCTTCCGCCTTTGGTTGGACGGACCACGCTCGCGCCTGCGCCCCCCGGGATGATCTTGGCAGGCAGGCTGAGATCGACAGCGCCTGCACAAATCACGTAGTCGGGCGATGCGAGCGAGGACGGTTCGTCGTATCGCTCCCGCACGGTCGACAACGATTGGCCTCCACCTTGGACCACCCGGATCGTCTGGTTGTTAAGCCTATACCAAGCCCCCTCCCGTGTCGCGTTCGCCTGTGTCAAAAGTAGATGAGCCAGGGCCGCCTGGGCGGCTTCAGGGGTCGGCCCTTTCTGCCTGGCTGCCCGGTTGTACGGGACGCCTTCGGCGTCCCTGCGCAGATCATAGAGTTCATCACCCAGCCAGTCAGAGGGGTCAGGAGCAGGAATCGCGGGCGCCATGGGCTGGGCAAGCCTGAAGAACCGCCGGGCCCACACTTTCGAAAAGGCCGTTCGCAATTGATCGAGGGCCTCGTCGCCCGAGCCGACAATATGAGAAAACTGCGTGCCGGCGGTAAGATGGCCCCAGAGACCCGGTGCCTTTCGCTGAAGGCCCTCTGCCGAATCGGGATCGATGACCAGCACGCGCCCAATGCCGCCGACAGCGATGGCATCGGCCAGGACATCATTGAAATATCCCCAGTCGGTCCAGAAGCCCACAATCAGCAAGTCCTTGCCGGGTAGATTGATGGAAAGCCAGTGCTTGATGCTCTCGATGCGCTGCTGGACGCTCGCTTCGCCGAGTTGGCGTTGCGTCCACAATGTCGCATCCCTGTCTCGGTCGAGGCATCCATGAAACTTGAGCAGAGGGTTGGTCGCGGCACTATATTCGGTAGCCTGCGCGCCATCCAAAGCACCGCGCAGATCGATTTTCCGTGTCTTGGCCCAGATTTCGATCAACGGGTCGAAGTTCGCCGACAGCGTCGAGTGCGCCGCGCGCGCGACCAGCAGATCGGAGACGGCAGCATGCCCGGCATTGGGCGCGCCCAGCAACTCGGCCCAGGGAACAAGGCCCAAGAATTGGTCCTTGAAATGACCGGCCGCGTGGAAATGACCGGCCAAGGCGTCAAGGTCATAGCGGAGCGCTTCCGGCAGAACCTCGATATCACGCCTCCTTTCGTAGCATAGCTTGGCGACCCTCCAGGCGGGCAGAAGGTTGCTCGGCGACGGCATTGACAGTCCGGCGCCACAAAGAAGCATGAGCCGGTTGGCTTCAATACTCCCAAGCAACTCGGTGATGATGGGGTCACTCAGAACGGGCATATGGTCCGTCAAAATCAGCAAACGCGCGGAAGCCATGCCCGAAGCAGGTACGCTCAACTCCATTGAGCGTCAGCGCGGTGCTGCAACCAAGCTAATCGTAATCAGCTCGTCCCACCATGTCGATCTTAAACGTGAAGTTGGCATCATTTCCGTAGCTTTGACCCAGGCTTTTCCACGCGCGCATGGGCGCTCTTCGATCTCGCGGCTGCGCCGCACATCTCGATCGGGCGTCCCCGGACTACCGGAGGCTTAAATGCCGGCGACGGGAGAGCCACGGCGCCCGCGTCGAGATGCTCCGCCCAACGCCGGATTGAGGTCAACGCGCTCCATCAAGTCACCTTCCCAGGCTGCGCTGTCATCGTCACGCTCACCAAAACCCGGCTCTCGCGGGCGGAAGCTGCCAAACCTCATATCCGGTGACGCCAGCCTTCGTCCCTTTCGGCGGTCTGGGCTCGGCGCCTGTCGCGATTGCGCTGTCCCCATGAGAATTGGCTGGCGTAGTATGGGCGATGCGCAAGACAATCGCCGATTTGACCCGCGGGGTCTACGACCATGACGCCCATGCGGATCTCGCCGATCGTGGGTTTCGCCGCTATCATCCCTTTTCGTTTGATTTTGACTCCACGCCCTTGAGCCTTGCCGAAGCCGAAGAGCACTGGGACGAGCCGGTCAAGCAAAATCACCGGGAGAACCGGGCGCAGGCGATCAAGCGGCTCGAGCAGCAATACGGCTCGGCGCAGATCGACAGCGTCATCAAGAATGTGACGGAGCTCGGCCCAAAATCGATGTCTCTGCTCGCCTATCACAATCAATTCCACGAGCAGGCGCGCCGGTCCTTTGTCGCCGGCCTCTATTACCCGGCCCTGGTCGCGGCCTGCGCGCTCGGGGAGCGCATTCTGAATCACCTCGTATTGGACCTGCGTGACAGCTTCAAATCCTCCGAGCATTATCGCAAGGTGTATCGCAAGGACTCCTTCGACAACTGGACGTTCGCCGTTGCTGTCCTGACCGACTGGAAGGTCCTAGTGGATGGTGTCGGCGCGGAATTTCTCAGGCTCGGCGAGCTTCGGAACCGATCCATCCATTTCGATCCTGACACTTATCGTTCCTTGCGCGAAGACGCGCTCGCAGCGCTGCAGCGGCTGAATGCCATCATCGCAAAGCAGTTCGGTTATTTCGGCCTCCAGCCCTGGTTCATCGACCACACACCCGGCGCCCAGTTCGTGAAGCGCGCCTACGAGGCGGTTCCGTTCGTCCGTGCCTATGTCATTCCGCGGAGCGGGTTTATCGGGCCCCTCTACGGCATGGACCTCAGCCAGGGCGGCTGGCATCACCTTGACTATGCCGACTATGGCGATGGCGACCTCAGCGACGAGGAATTCGCAACGCGCTATCGGGAGCGTGATCCGGAGAAAGTTGTCTCCCGCGCCATGATCGAGAAAGCGCAGCTGGAAGCCAAGCCCGAAGGCGGCGTTTAATCCCGCCTTCGGATCAAGCTCGCAGGCTCACCGCTTCAGGCGCCGGATTGCGGCGTAGCTCCGTAGCTTCCATCCGCTCGGAATTCATATTCAGCGAATTCGCGGAATGATGAGGTCGCGCACATCCATAATGGTGTCATTCAACGCCTCGATCCGTCGTTTCACCAAGCGGTCAATCGGAAAGCCTGGCGTGTCGCTCTTGATGCGATCGAGATAATCGAACAGCGTTCGTAACGTAATGATGCAATCTTCGAGCTTGTTTGTGATGATGTTCATGATCGCCGGGCCGTCAGCGATGCCGAGAGTGCTGGTCTTCTGCTTATCGATGATCAATAACGCGGCGCTCCTCGCATCGGAACAATCGCGAACGACCTTGTCGGCGAGACGGAGGAAGTTTCGCCGATAGATAAGCATCTTTTCGGGAAAGCGCGTCTCCGAACCAACGAGTTGATTCATCAGGAAGGAACGATCGATCGAGGACGCCAAGAGCCGTGCGAGGTCGGGCATCTTGCATTCGGTCGGCAACATGGCGGTCAATTCCTCCAAGCGATCATTCTTGATCCAAAAATCTGTCGGTTGCTCGCAAAGCCCGAAGGAGCTCTTCATCGGAATAGGCGCAGCCGGTACGCTCGATGGCCCGTTGGCGCTCCTTCCCGCTCTCCGTCGGAGAATGACCGTCGCCCGCTTTCAAGCGCTCAAGCATCGGTTCGTATCCAACAAGTCAGCATAGCTGCGCTGAACATCACAAAGGCAAGTTTTTTAGGCATCAGCGACACGATAGAGGTGCCAATGGCCCTGACCGGATGATATTTGAAAGGCATCCCGCCATCGGAAAGCTGATAGAGCGCGTCGCTTGCTATCGCTCGCTGGCCGTCGCCGCCTGGCGTCGTCTGGGCGCAGATCGAAAGCGGCGGCAAGATCGATCAACCGGTCCGCCGCTCAGTGCCCTATCTCAAGGCTTGAGAAGCGAATGATGCCCGGTCTCCTTGCAAAACCGGAAACGCTACGCGACCGAAACCGCCGCCAAACGCTGCAGCGGATCGATGCGGCGGAACTCACCCATGAATTCGAGAGGCAGGGAGTCCGTATCCGTCCGATCTTCCAGCCGAGACTCCACGCGGAGGTCATGTATTGGGACGATGATGCTTTGGCCGTAAGCAGTCAGAATTGGCTGTCGGCGAATTCGTCTCAAGCGAGCCCTCGGAAGGAGATTGGCGTGTTTGTTGAACTCAACAAGATCGCCGACACTTTCCTCCGACGCTTCGAGCACGCGCGTTCGAAACTTTCGTGATCTTGTGCTCCGCACATTCTGCAGGGCGTGTTTTGAGGTGCGAGCAAGAAGAGCGAAAACCAGTCAAGAGGCACTCCTCATAACTCGGTCGCCGCCGAGATTCGGCATTCATAGCTCGCGAATGAGCTGCAGTATTTCCACCACGCCTGCCGCGATCGCGACCCGTACCGATGATCGCACACTCCATGATCACGTCTTATCGGCCTTACCATCCGCAAGCTTGTCGGAGAGATGCCGAAGTCCACGAAGCGCAGGGACGGCTAGCAGCAATCTGAAACTCTCCGACTTGGACGTCCATGCATAGCGCCGCTCCGCCATCCTGAACGATCCGATATATCAGGCATTGACGACGTCTGAGGGTCGTCATTCAAATCCTGTGTCCAGCAGGTCTTCCTTAACGCCGCGGGCGACGACCCGGAGCGTTCCGTCCGGAAGCGGCCGCTGCAGCTTCAGGGCATCGTCCGGAGGAGCCGCCATCCAGGTCTCGACTTCGTCTGGTGTTGTCAGGATCACCGGCATCGCCTTCGGATGGATGGTGCCGACCTCGGTGTTGGGCTCTGTTGTGAGGAACGCGAAGAGATCGTTGTTCGTCTCACCTTCCTTGACCTTCCGGAGGGACGTCCAGTTGGTCCAGATGCCGGCGAAGCAGGCGAGGGGGCGAGTCTCATCGAGCGCGAACCAGATATCGCCGCCCTCAGCCTTGTTGAACTCGCTGAACGAGTTGAAAGGCACCACGCAGCGGTTTTCGACGCCGAGCCAGCGGGCCCAGTGTTTGCTCTTCACATTGCGGATGTTGGTCGTGCCGCCATCGGGCTCCATTCTGAGCAATTCCTTGAAATCGATCGTCTTGCCCTTGGCCTGCAGCTTCTCGGCTCGCTTCTTCGTGGCATCCATCAGCGCTTTTGATGATGATGGCATTCCCCACCGCGCCGTAGCGAGTTCACGGCCCTCAGCTCCGTTACGCACGATCGGTGCGTTGTAGTCGGGAAAAACCCCGGGCATCGGCGCCAGATTTCCAACGTATCGATTGACGACGCGGAACAGCGCGCTGATCGCGGCTTGGTTGGTCGTGATCGAATAGAGATTGCACATCGGTCAGGATTCGGTTCGAGGGTGACGCGGCTGCCACGTCAACTGTAGCAGAGTCGCGGATGGACGCCGGCCCGCTTTGGCGCATTTGCGGCAGCGCAGCCGGCCGGCGAGATCGTGCACGAAGGTGGTCGGCGGGTGCTTCATCGCCGCGAGGTCGACGTCGCTCGGTGTCTTGCAGCGCGCGCACCTGATCTCCAGCCAGGGAAAGCCTCCGTTCACAGCCTGGTCGATGGTCGGTGACGGATCGATCGGTTCGCCGTCACTCCACATCCGCTCGTTCCAGCTTTCGCAAAGCAGCCTGTCGGCTTGCTGGATCATCGCCTCACCTTTGGCCCGCATCTCCGCCGACTGGCTCGCCAGCATGCTAGCCATCGCGCGAGCCTTGCCGAGCTCTTTCGCCAGAGCCTTGCGATCGCCGCCCGACAGCGGCGTGGGGTGATACTTTGGGGCCATCCGGACATCCAGGCGCAAAGAGATCGGATCGGCAAATCCGGAGCGACTACGGCGTCTCGAACGCTGGCCAGCACCCGTCTTCTTCATGCCTGCCGGTACGCTGCTGAGAGGTGTTGTCGAGCAATCGCTGCGCCACGTCCTTCCAGACTGCGTTGGCGCCATACAAGCGGACGGCATCGGCGGTCTGGATTTCCACGGTTCGCTCGCAGCGGCGGCAGGAGACTCGGAGCACGTGGCGCTTAATTTCCGAAAGGCGTCGCTGTCGGGCCTGGGCCATAGTCACGCCGGCGCGAGAGTCTTTGAGGATCGATTCCCAATATTCGGCCGGGAGGGGGGCATCTGGACCCGCAGCGGACGGCTCTCGCGTACGGCCGGCTTCAGCGGCCAGTTTTTCCATTTGTTTCGGGGTCGGCATGCGCCAGCTCGCGGGTCGGTCGGTCATGCCCGAATTAGAACATAACAAGAACAAATGTCGAGTCCGACTAGGCAGCCGCTGAGAAAAATCCTCCGATGGGGGCGGGTCGGGATGTCGGAACCAAGCCCGGTCGTTCGTCTTGAATCCGGTATCAGTATCGGAGTTCCCCCGGCATGGCCCCGCGCGCTAACTGGAAAGGCTTCCTGCGTCTTTCCCTCGTCACTTGTCCGGTCGCGCTCTATCCGGCCATCTCGGAATCCGAAAAAGTGTCGTTCAACCAGCTGAACCGAAAGACCGGCCATAGGATCAAGTACGCCAAGGTCGACGCCGACACCGGCGAAGAGGTCGACAACGAGGACATCGTCAAGGGCTACAAGGTCGACACCGATACCTACATCGAGGTGACCAAGGAGGAGCTCGAGAATGTCGCGCTGGAATCGACGCGAACCATCGAGATCGACGAGTTCGTCGATCGGAGCGAGATCGACCCACGGTATCTGATCCGCCCCTACTATCTGGTGCCAGATGGGAAAGTTGGCCACGACGCCTTCGCCGTCATCCGCGAAACGATCCGCGAGATGAACAAGGTCGCGATCGGTCGCGTGGTCCTGACCAATCGGGAGCACATCATCGCGCTCGATCCCCTGGACAAGGGGTTGATGGGGACGCTGCTGCGCTATCCCTACGAAGTCCGCTCCGAAAAGGAGTATTTCGACGAGATCCAGGATGTCAAAGTCACCAAGGACATGCTTGATCTCGCAAAACACATCGTCAATCAGAAGGCGGGCCATTTCGAGCCCGACAAGTTCGAAGACCAGTACGAAACCGCCCTCATCGATCTCATCAATCAGAAGCGCGCCGGCAAACCCATTACCGCGAAAGCCCGTCCTCGAGGAGAGAACGTGGTGGACCTGATGGACGCCCTGAGAAAGAGCATCGGAAGAGAGGGCGCGGCCGCGCCAGAGGCACCCAAGAAATCAGGCAAAAAGCCGCGCAAGGCGGCGGCTGGGCAGAAGGAAATGCTGATGCCGATCGCAGGCAAGAAGCCGGCGAAGGAGACCGCGGCGAAGAAGCCGGCGGCCAAGCCGAACCGGAAGTCGGCATAGGGTATGTCGTGAAGCATTCGGTAACGCCGGATGGCCACTCCTTCGTCGCTCGCGGAATGCTGTGGCGGATGGCAATCCCAATCTCGACAATGTCACGCGAGATCGTCTCATCGACAGGCTAATGGTGAGCCGGCGGGCGGTGCGCGGCGCCAGGAATGCCGACGACGGCGAAGCCGAAGCGACGGTGCATAGGGCCGTCGACGAGGTTAACAAGGCGCTCCGCTAGCGTGGATACCATGCCATCGCCTCTTCTCCGTCGCTGGCATGACGTACTGGCGCTGCTCGGGATGAACACAAGAGTTGGTTCCTCTGAGGCTGATGCCGCGGTGCCGGTGGCGCGGAATCGGGTCCAGATGAGAGCCGGCCGGTTCCTTCGAGAGGGCGTTGCGCAGCCGATGAGGCGGTATAGGTACTTCAGACAATCGCCACAAAGTTCACCGACACGCTCCCCTACAGTCAGTCTTCAAAGGCCGCTATGATCGAATATTCACTCGACGTGTTGCGTCAGCGCTATGTGGTCGAGAAAAGGCCGCTCGAGGTCAGCGTGGAGCAGATCTTGCGGGCCGACAGCCGTGCGGGAGCGCGTGCCATCCTCGCTACAATCGATAAACGTCGTTTCGAAAATCGGTCCGAGGGGCAGCGCCTCCGCAAGATGCTCCGCTGCGAGACCTGTCTCTGGGAAAGCGGTCATCATGCCGTGGCAGGCGTGGATGAGGCTGGAATGAGCCCTCTCGCCGGGCCGGTCTCTGCTGGCGTCGTGATCCTGAAACCTGGCACGCGGATAGTTGGGATCGACGACTCAAAAAAACTTGACGCTGCGGCTCGCGAAGAACTCGCAAAGGAGATCAAGGAAAAGGCAGTCAGTTGGTGTGTGGCGTTCGTCGAGGTCGAGGAGATCGACGCGATCAACATCTATTGGGCAGGCATCCAGGCCATGCAGCGCGCGGTCCTGGGGCTAGGGCTGACACCGCAGCACTTGCTGATCGATGCGAAGCGGTTGAAGGAAATTGATATTCCTCAGCAGGCTATCATCAAAGGCGACGCCAAGTCCGCCAGCATCGCCGCCGCCTCCATCCTGGCGAAAGTCGAGCGCGACGCCGTCATGCGGACCCTCGACGTGCGACACCCCGGCTACGGATTTGCGGATCACAAGGGCTACCGGTGCCGGCTCATTATGAGGCGCTCGCAAGGCTCGGAGCATGCGCAGCACACCGAAAATCGTTCGGACCTGTACGCAAGGCTCTCGGCTTGCCGCCCCTGCCGCCATGGCCTTCGGCATCCGAGCGCGAAGCCGGCTGAATTCCAAGTCGTCCGCTTCGTCTCGGAGTTATTTTCGCGACCAGCTCTTTTCGCGAACGACGTCCGCGGCCTTTTTGTCAGACCGGAGTCCGAGATAGACCGGCTGGCGCAGCTCGCCCTTGCTGGTCCACTCCGCGAACTTCACTTCTGCGACCAACGCAGGACGCACCCAAGTCGTGACCTGCTCATCCTTCACCTTGGATGGGAACGGCGACTTTGCCGTTTTGAGCTTCATGAGCTTGGCGTGAAGCTCTTCCAGAGCCTGGTGGCTGAAGCCGGTGCCGACGTGGCCTATGTACCGCCATGCATCGTCTTCGCGTACCGCTAGCACGAGAGCG
>NZ_JACIHG010000018.1:0-140850 GCF_014198315.1 Bradyrhizobium sp. CIR48 | reverse complement strand
GGACCCCCGTCAAGAACCTCACGTTCTCGGCTGACCTGAACTGGACCCATCTCGACCAGAAGTACTCCGGTACGGTTGGTTACGCTGGTGCCGGCGCAACGGCCAAGCCGGCCGCTGTGTACGAGCTCAAGGATCAGGACACCATCACCCTGCTCCTCCGCGCTCAGCGCAACTGGTAAGGTTCGCTCTAGCGACTACATTGGAGCTCTTGGTAGGAAACTGCCGAGAGCTCCTCAGAGCCCTCGGCGGGAAACCACCGAGGGCTTTGGTGTCTTGGTAAGATTACAAGACTTCGATCGCCAATAGTCGGACAGCCAGTCGAACATTCTTGGCAATTGCCAAAAGTGCAGTGTTCAACTCAGCCAACCTACCTTCATCAAGGTCGGCGAAAATCGTTGAGTTCAGGCTTGCCTTCTTTTCGGCTAGCTTAGCTATTGCAGCCATCCTGCTCGTTGCTGACATCTGCACGAAGCGGGCATCATCCGACCGAGTCCGGCGATCAAGAAGGCCAACCTTTGCGAGACTCTTGGTCTGACTTGCTACAAACGCAGGGTGGACCCGTAACTTCTTGGCGAGGTCAATTCCCTCAATGCCATGTCCTCGTCCAAGTCCATTATCGCCATTAACATGAGCCACTGCGGCTCGGTAATGCCGAGCAGCCGCGCCCACACGGAGTGAATGTCCTCCAATTGGGACTGGATCTCTAATATATTCCAGACAAATTCCTTCATGGCTCTGTCGAATTTCGTCTCAACCATATGAAGCCCCATAAAGCGGCCGCTCAAGAGGTGTACGGCGACGAGGAGCGAGCTGTTCCTCGCTCAAAGGTCGGCGCCAGCTTTGACCAGGCAGTCTCGAACTGCCGCGAGGTTCATCAAAGGACGACGCCCTGCCGGTGAATCCGCCAAGTTGATCGAGAAGACGCGAGCGTGAGTGCGCGGGTTCGGGCTGATCTCTAGATTAAGGACTTGGATCGAGCAGGGCACATCGCTCCCAGCCGCAAGGAGACGTCCTCTCAGCAAAAGTTGCTCTCTGAAATGACTCGCGACGAACTGGCTGAATTCATCGCGAACGACCAAGCCGGGACGACAAGATGAAAGCCGAGCTGGCCTCGCGCGCAAAGGACGTATCGTATCTCGGCTAGGTGAATCGCCTTATGGCGACATCGATATCCTAGTCGGCATGGCGGCAGACTTCGCCGTGCAGTCGTGGGCGGCGTTACTCTGCCGCCCTTTTTAAATCTGTTGTGAATGACAAAATAAAGTTGGCTATATATTATTCATTTAATATGATTTAATATCAGAGTGTTTATTGTGCGGTGCCCGTGCCTGAGCGTGAAGCCTGGAACCGCTGTGCATCTCCCTCAGCCACGCATCTTAGGGTATGCAGGGACCCGGGTGGCATGCATCGAGATCACCTTGAAGCGATGTCCGTTGATGAGCTGTGGGCACTGCACACCGACGTTCGTCAGATTCTAGCCGTCAAGCTGATCGCAGCAAAGCGCGACCTTGAGGAGCGGCTTAAACAGCTCAGCCAGAGAGTAGACTTGAAGGAACCGGGGATAAAACTACTAAAGGTACGAACAGAGCCGGTGAGCGTGTTATAATTTTTGATTAGATTGTTTAACGTCTTTATTTTTTTTGTTTTGTGATGTGATTTAATTATTGCCTCGCTATACAAAGCGCGGCGCGGCCTTCCTACTCCATTTCCCTTGCGCCCGCTCGGAAAGTCCGGCCATGACTGGTCTCCGTCATTTCCAGAATTCCCCAGCGTCAATGCGATCGGCCGCTCCGTTCGAATGGGCCAACTTGTCCGAGGCGGGCAATCGCGGCGGTCGAGCGGATGCCGCTGCCGCTGTTCTTCGGCATCGCTTCGACGCGCTCGCTGCTCAGCTGGCCGAGTTGGAAGCACTACGCGGACGCGTCCTTGAGGCTGAGCAGAAGATCACCTCTTGAGCTGAACAACGCAGCTGCCTCCGCGCATGACCCTCTTCCACTCGCGGTGTGGTTCGAGGACATTTCCGATCTTTCGGCCGGGCTAGGCTACGCGAGCGAGGATGCCTACGAAAATCCCATAGCCAAGCTCGCATTTCACGGCGCGCATCGACCGTGCGACCCGTGACGAGTGGGAGGATTGGCGTAAAAGGTCTTCCGAACAGTATGTTCAGCAAGGCGTCTTGCCCGGCCCGTGGGGGTATGACTTCCCCAACTCCGATCCGCCGGGTCTTGGCCAATACGTACGAGTTTGCGACGGCTATCGACGATTGAAATTGCCTGATGATTTTCGTGCCAAATTGCACGAGCTTTGGCCGGAAGGCCATCTTCGCTATTGGACCATGCCTAGCGAGATTGAACGACCAAGCATAGGCAATGTGCTTGGGGCCTGGAGCAATCGATTTCAGCCGAGCAGCGGCTCGCATGGGCTGCCGATAAGGAGCGGTCAAATCATCGGTCGGGCAGTCCGCTCGGGCCTCCACGTCTCAAGTCGTTGGCCAACTGAAATTTATCCATTCTTGTGGCCACCCCTCGCTTCTAGCCTGCCGATGACCAAATCGCCTGAAAGCGGATACGTGCAAAGACTGGATTATCGCGAAGGAGCGATGATTGGCTTTGTCGCGTGTCAGAGCTATTGGGCGGCTATCTTGTTTGATGGCGGCGGCGATCAACGTACCAGGCGTCAAACGTTCGGAGTTGACGGAACTGTCGCCAAAGCATTTACCGGTCAGCCCCGGCTTGCAGCGACCGCAATTTGTCGTTGAGCGCGATGAAGCAATCTTCATTTATTATTCCAACATCTTCTAAAGCGCCAACCGACGTCCCTTCAGGTCGGCTTTGGGTCAAAAGCTGCCCTCGCGCCCCATGCTGCGATTGGTCCGCTGAGGGCCAAAAGCTAACATCGCCACTGCTTCCGCGCTCCGCCGCTCATTGAAGCCGCCACTCGTCGCTGATGATCCACCGAGAACATCTGAAGGCGTGTCGCTGAAGGCCCTGAAGCGGGATGCTATCGCTCGCAGGAGCTGCTAACTATCCGACAGCCGGACGACGCCGGGGCTTTAAGCTGCTGATTTGATCGGGTTGGGCAGATCAGTACTTCGCGACCACCGGGCCGCCGAAGCGATAGCTGACACCTGCACGCACGGTGTAGAACACCGGATCGTGCTCGTAGGAGAGGCCGGGGAACGAGACGGTGGAGTTGTTCCGGAAGTTGCCGAAATCGGTGTAGCGGTACTCAACACGGCCCGACCAGTTGGGCGTGAAGCAGCAGCCTGCGCCGACGGCTAGCCGGTGCGGGTGGTGGAGACGGTCTCGAACAGCGCGTCGCGAGCACGTAATGTGGTCCATATCCGCCCAGGCCGCACCACCGTCACGTAAAGCAGCGAATTGTTGCAAGCTACACCGAGGCGACCACGGATATGCCCTCCGGCCTGCGCGCGAACAGCCGCTGGAGATTCATCTTTCGCAGATACAGCGGCATATCTCGCAAGTCGTCGCCGCCCATGGCTTGGCCATTGTAGGCCTCCCTGATCTGAGCCGCGCCTGCCGGACGGGTACAACCCGAGGGCGAGGACGTCGAAGGCATGGAGCTTCATGATTGTAGGATAGCCGCCGAGTTGATGCTGAACGCCGCAATCGAAGATGATCATTTGAGGTTCGCCGTGTTTTCATTCGGCCGAGATGCTGACGCGCCTTGAAAAAGCACCGTGATACGTATTGGCTTGAGAACTCGTCGGCTCCCAAGATCGGCGGGTTTTTCAATGGATTAGCCGTCCTGAGAAGTAATGCCGAGGCTGTCGCAGGTAATTGCGAATAGCTCCTTTGCTTTGGAATCTTCAAAGCAGAACTTGGTGCCGATCTCCGCGCGGTCGGTCCACCAGCGAACGTTAGCTCTTTTCGCGATGCGGGCAGCTTCCCCTCGTAACAGGTCCAATCGTTTCCCGGCCGCACGAACAATCAGGCAATTCTCCTTAGGCATAAAACGTCCTCCCATTGGAAAAGACGCCGCAAAATTGTTGGTGCCCACAAACCTTGCTGGTGATTGAACGCAGCGGTTCTACTGGCCGCAGCGATGTTCTCGCTGCGGCCCGCGCATGACCAAAATGAAACCGGGTGAAAAGGTGTAAGGAAATATGCAGCCGGCCCGGTGGATGATCCTATCGCTGCATTTCTGACACGCAGTATGATCTAGTTCACAATCGGCAGCAGGCTTAACGTGCATCAAGATGAGGGAGGACCCGCCGGAGCTGGCTGAGCTGGCGGGCCCTCAACCACAAGCACAAGGCCGCGTATGTGCCCCACGGCCCCGTCACAGGACACCCTGGGCCTGATTGGTTACTAAGATGCTGTTTGATGGGTGCTTGCGGAATAGCTTGAATGGGCGACGATGCGACCTATTTTAAAATCTTGCATTTGGTCACCACAAGCATTGGATTGATCGTTTCGGCCTATGTGCGTTTGAACAACCGGGGCAAGCCCTAGAAAATATGCGAGACCTTCGGCGCAAGGTGCTCGAACAGCTACAGTCCACATCAGGCGTGAACCCGCCCGACTCTCGAGATGCTTTACTTGAGGATCTCCGAGTGATCGAGGATGGACTGGAGCAGCTCCTGCTGCCCCGAAACGGCTGAGGCAGTGACAAGCGGCCCACCGGTTCGCGCTGGCGGGCCACTGTGCTAGCAAGGGTCCGTGCCGCTCCGATCGTGCGGAACGTCGTGCATAGGCCGCAGGATCTGTCTCAAGCCAGCACCTGCGGCTTACCTTCGGGCGGATGGCCATACAAGAGAATAAGACTAAGCCTCTGCCGACCTGTTCCGCATGCAACAAACCCATGCTCTTCGTTGACGTAGTCGATTCACCGGACGGGGCTATTGCCAACTTTCGGTGCCCAACTGCAAGAAGCTGTTTTGGGACGAGCCGAGTCGAGATGGACCGAACTAAGCGCCCACGTGCTGCGGCTACCTTATCCAGCAAGGAACGACTCTCGAGCCGCGAGGATTTAAGATTTCGGTCTGTGGCGTGATACCTGGATCACTCCAGCTTCGCGACATCCACCCGGGACGGCCCATCGTTCGAACGCGCGTTTGGCGATGGGTCGGTTCTCGCAAGCCCTGCCTCTTCCCTAGGAACTAGGAGCAAGCCACCGGTTTAGTGCTGTGCTCCGGTTCAAAGCCCCCCTTGGTGCCGGAGCATTCCAACGGCCCCAGCCGCCGCCAGACGCTGGGGCCGTTTTTTCGATCGACCACCGCCGCCAAGTTTGCCGTTGCCGTAGGAACTATGCGCCCGCGAGAGACTCGTATGGGCAGCTTTCCGCGCCTGGGAAATGCCATGCGGTAAGTTGTGTACGCGGTGAATTTAGCCGGTGTTGGGCCACAATCCGCACGACATAGATGACCTCGCGCGCATGGAGCGCATCTGCCGGGATCTAGCTGGGGAGAGCAGGGTGCCGGGCGAGGCCGCCGCGCTCCTGGAGATGCTGAAAACTACAGTCGGGAAGCCGCTCGGGGCACCGTGGCTAGTACCGTGGATTGCTCGCGGGGAAAGCGGAAATCACGAGCAAATACAAGAAGGTTGACAGGACCCCTCGCCCCGAACACGTACCACGGCTTTCATCGAATGCCGAGATCCCTCGGGAGGTTGCTGCCACGGCCTGTGAGCCTGCGGCAGCTTATCAAAGTGGGAACAAGCCTCGAGAGGACATGGCGTCATGAGAAATCTCCTGAGAGGGACATCGAGGTCTATGACGCCAAAGCCTGTCCATTCGCGACTGTGTCGCAAAGCTTATCAGTCGCACGAAAACCTTATCAATCAGCGGCAGGGCCCTGAGGTCCGTGCAACGTTGAGGTCCGCTTCTCGCTGCGAAGCAGACGAGGGGAGGGGAAATGCCGATGGTCCCCTTTTGACCCGAAGCTGACCTTGGCAGAGCGGCGAGTACGGAGGTCTGCGCACGAAAATTTCGGCTGCCGATTCTTGTACGCGCACATGTGCGGCAAAGCGGCCTCCACAGATCGGGGAGATCTCAAAGAAGCGAGATCGGGCGCCAATCTAAAGGGCCGGCCCTGTTTGGCACTCTAGCCCGGAGCTATGGAATCGTCCGGATCGGGATTGGCCTTGATCGCGGTGTCCAACTTTCGGGCCATCTGCCGAAACCGTTTGGCAAGCCGAGCGAAGCGTTCGCGCTTGGCGGGATCAGCGGCAAGTTTGCTGAGCAGCGTGCAATCCTCGGCGTCGGTCAAAAGCCTTTCCAGCTTGTCGGCGACGTCCACGGGATGCTCAGCCTGGACGGTTGGCCCGAAGACAGCGATGAGCCGATCCAGCAGCCACAGTTCGGCGCCGTTCTCATGCGGCAAGCACAGCGCGCGCTCTTTAGCTGCCTCATCGTCGGCGCATTCCAGATCGATCCGGCTGGCTACATGGCCGGTGTCGTCCAAAAGGTATGCGCGATAGGTTGCCATGAAGGCGTCCCGAGCCCGAGGAACTTACCACTTTTTCCCGGCTCAAGGGGAACTTAAATTTGCGACGATGCACGCAAGGACAGCATCCGCTCGAAGCATCACAACAACTTTTTTGCGGCACTTTCTCAAATTGCAGCTGATCGTAAACCCTGCCGCAGCTAATAGTTGTAGGATGGACGATGATCTTGCCGAACCCTCTTTCAGCGCGTGGCGTCGTAGCCTGCAGCGCCTTGCTGCTTGGATGGTGCGTGGAAACAGAATCGAGGAGCCGTCGCGTCCTGCTGGTGTAGCGAGGACGCCGGCGCCAGCCAGAAACGCAGTGCCTCCACGGCAAACGCTTCCGCCCCGCCCCTAAAGGAACCTGGAATATCAAGGGGTGTTGAATCTCTATGCCTAGAGAGATGGCCATAGCGCTCTGGTCACTTGCCGCGGCCTGCGTGGTGGCGTTCAGCGTGGCCGCAATGGTTTCGCCTCATTAATCGAACAAGAGGCGTCCGCGTCGGCGGCCTCTTTCACATCATCCCCAATGTCGTCTCCTGCTTAGCCAACAAGGCTGAGCCAATTGTGATATCGGCTATCGGCGGGATAGGGGCCGTTCAAGGCTACCCCTAATAGCTTAGTGCCCGAGACACGATTGTGGCCCTTAGCCGGAGAACGAGATGCCTATCGTCACGTCAGGACGCAGGTTCAGGCTGATTTTGCCCGTTATAGGTCAACGAGGGTGTTAGCTGTCCCTGAGGGAACGAACAATGCGTACACTTTAGCACACTTTAATGCGGCGGCGGTTCGGCCGGGTAATCTCTCTCCATGAAACGAGAACTCCGACGCCTTGAACGCGCCGCCCGCGAGCAAGCGGCTCTGTCAGCGGAGGAGCGTGCTAAGATGGCCTTGCTGGAAATTTTCGAAGAGTACCGTTCACGGGCTGAATATCTCGAAGCTCAAAGCGCCGACCGTATTGAGAAGGATTGAAAGGCCCCTAATCGTTTCTTGCGGTGCGGCGCTCACGCCAACAGTACTGCCGCAAGTCATGCCGGCGCATCGACCTCCATAACGTCACGGGTCACCGAGCGGTCGAGGGATCCCTGCGGGGGCCAAGTTCGAGTGCGTCAAGGAAAGAGGGGTGTGCCACAGGCAGGACAGCGGGGTACGTCCAGCGTCGGGCTTCCCTCGGCAGTATCTGCGGTGCTCCTGCGCATCATTGAGCGCTCACGTGCCCACAACTCGTCACCACCATGAGCGTCTGGCTGCACTGCCAACCACCGCCGAGATCAGATTTGACCGGGTGCGGCACAAGCGCAAGAGCGGCGATGAGCAGGGCAGCAAAAGAAGTTCCAAGGTTCATATAGCGGGGCATAGGTGCTCTCCGTCCCTTGAGATGACGTGATCATGCACCTGTCATTCTTCCGGTTGATGTCGTCGACCCAAAATCAAATTTCCAGACGACTTCGTCGTACATGTAGGCCATCACGGCTTCGTGAAAAGCTTGCCCGACGCTCAATTAAGTACATGATCGTGCACGAATAATGAGCCGTGCGCGAAACATGCGCGTAGGTCAGAACGGTGGGATGAGGTTAGTAATGGTCGGCTTCTACGATCCTGCCGCCGGACGCTTGGCGCCAACGAAGATGGGGTCGTCGACGCTATCGCGGGATCGATTAAGGGGGCGAAGTACAGTTAGGGTCACAACAACTGCTCGTCCTGAGTTCTTCCCATCTTAACTGTCACACCCCGAAGCCGCCGCAGTGCCGGCCCCAAACGACATGGCCGTCGTTTTGCTGTCAGTTCGCTAAAATTGTCTTAGCCACATTGGGGCGCCTTTAAATCGGCCTGCATCAACCTCTTTTCAGGAAAAAGTGGCAACCGCTGGGAGGATAACATGAACCTCTGGAAGATTTGGAGCCGCTCCTCGAAAGTTTCAGGTCACCTGACGAAGTGTGGACCGCGCCGACCTAGTTTGTTTGAGCGGTTTATTCGAGATCAGTCGGGTACCTACGTAATCATATCTGCGCTGTTGATGCCTGTCTTGGTTGGCACGGCCGGCCTCGGCACCGAGGTTGGATGGTGGTACTACAAGCACAAGAATATGCAGAGCGCGGCGGATTCAGGCGCGGTAAGTGCGGCAACAGCGATAACGGCCGGCGGCGACATGGGCTCCGAAGCCAATGCCGTTACTGCGAACTATGGCTACGCGAATGCGGTGAACAACGTCACTGTGGTAGTCAACCAACCGCCGAAGACGGGCAACTATACCTCGAACCCGCAAGCGATCGAGGTTACTGTGAGCCAGGCGCAGCGGCGGTTGCTATCGTCGTTGTTCGGCTCGGAACCTGTGCTCATCACCGCGCGTGCGGTTGCGCTGCCCAATTCCGGCACAGGCTGTGTACTCGCGCTGAATTCAAGCGCCAGTCCGGCTGTGAACGTGAGCGGAGGCAATCAGCTCAATCTGATCAAATGCAACCTCTACAGCAACTCCGGTGCAAGCCCATCACTCAACGTTGCGGGCAGCGCTTCCGTCGCTGCCAACCAGGTCGGAGTGGTTGGCGACGTCTCCGGCGCGAGCAACATTACCGCCACCAATGGCGTCCGGACTCACATGTCCGCGGTCGCCGATCCCTATGCAAACGTCACTCCCCCGGCGGAGCCAAGCTGCACCAGCGCAAAGATTACCGTCAATGCCAATGGTAAGACCAACTCTCTCAGCCCTGGCTGCTACAGCGGCAGTATTACAGTCAATGCTGGTGCGACTTTAAGCTTTGAGCCGGGGATCTATTACCTCGACGGCGCCAATCTAAGCGTCGCCGGTAACGCAACGATCACAGGCGCCGGTGTGACGCTGGTCTTTACCGGGTCGGGCGGCAACTGGGGCACAGCTTCCATCGGCAGTAACGCTACAGTCGACTTGACCGCGCCGACCGCCGGCGCGACCAAGGGAATCGTCCTTTATGGCGACCGCAACATGCCCGCCGGTACTGCTTTCAATTTGACGGGCGGCGGCACCCAGAATTTTGGCGGCGCCATCTACCTGCCAAAGGCCAATCTCAGCTTCAGTGGCGGTAACGGCACGAGCACGTCCTGTACTAAGATTGTCGCTGATACCCTGACGTTCAGCGGTACATCGAATCTTCAGGTCAATTGTTCAGCGCTCGGCACCGCGGCGATTGGCGCGCAGACTGCACAGTTGATCGAGTGAGGTTGCCTCAATGCAAATCCGAAACTCATCTCCTCACGACCGAAGCCAACTCCTTCGCGCCTTAACCTGGTCCGTGCGCGCTGCTGTACGCGACACTCGTGGCGCAGCCGCCATCGAATTTGCAATTATGATTCCGTTATTGTCGCTGATGGTCGTCTCGGTAAGTGATATAGGGCTCGCTGTCTATCGCAAGATGCAGGTTGAGGGGGCGGCGCAAGCGGGGGCGCAATACGCCATTGCGCGCGGCTTTGATGTGGGCAGCATTTCCAATGCGGTAACGAACGCAACGAATTCCACAGCTATCATTGCATCACCTGGACCTGTTCAATTCTGCGGCTGCCCGACAAGTAGGGGAGTGAGCGCCGTTAGCTGTGGCACAGTGTGCTCTGGCGGAGCGCAGGCCGGAACATATACGACTGTGTCGGCGCAGGCGACGTATTATACTCTGATTAACTATCAAGTCGTTGCGGCCACCTATACATACAATGCGCAATCCACAGCGAGGCTGCAGTGAAGCTCGCGAACATATGGCGAGACAATCGAGCGGCTTCGGCGCTGGAATTTGCTCTGACGGCTCCAGTCTTTTTTCTGTTCATATTTGGAATCATCGAGTTCGGGCTACTCTTTTGGACTCAACTGGGCATGCAACATGGTGCGGAAATGGCGGCGCGCTGCGCGACCGTCAATCCGACGCTTTGCCCGAGTAGCAATGCCATCACAAGCTACGCCGCCCAGCAGGCGTTCGGCCTCACTCTTCCTGCCCAGACATTCGCCTTCTCTACGCCGACATGCGGCAATCAGGTGAGCGCTAGTTATGCTTTCCAATTTCCGCAAATACTCAATCTCTCTCCACTGATGCTGACAGCTCAGGCGTGCTTTCCTAGTTAAGTTCGTCGCGTGCAGCCGCCATCAGCTTCGAAAGATGCGGCACGGAAAGACCGGCCGAGTTTGTTGATATTCTTCTGTCGTGTCCCGCGGCCCGCGCATGGCCGATGGCTCTGTCCAGACCTTTGGCCCGCCGGGGCCACGCTACTGCCGAGACTCTGTTCTGCGGCCAAGCTGGAGCTAAAGAGATGAACATTCCGCTGCTGGCAGGGCTCGTTGTTGTTCTTATCACCATCTTCCTCTGCCTTGCGTGGAGACGGCCCAAGTCCGTGCAGGACGAGATCAAGCGAAGGTCGGTTGCTTGCAAGAGATGCGGCGCCCAGATCGGAATCAAGAATGTAAAAGTTGATCAAGAATTCAGTTTGAGATGCGAGACGTGTGAAGCACGCGCTGTCTATAAGACGGCTGATCTCATTGTTCGCTAAACGGGGCGGGGGATAACGGCCTCGGAGAAGGACAATGCGCAGCTGAATGTCGCCCAGGGAATTGCCACCGGACTTGGTGCGTCAGGCGCAAGGCATTCTTGAGCTTCGTCGCGTTGGCCCATTATCACGAGGAACACTATCAAGAGGCGGCGCATTACGGTCGGCTCGCCATGCGTGCAAGACGTCCCTATATCGCCCTTAGAGTCCTTCTCGCCAGCCTTGGCCAGCTTGGACTAACGGAGGAAGCACAGCCGTTGCTGCAGGAGTGCAATTCGCGTCAACCGAAGGGAGCCGCAGCGGCAATTCGTGATCACAACGCCCTATCTAACCGGGAAATATTGAAGGTACCTTTTGGAAGGGCTGCAGCGTGCGGGCGCCCTTCAAAACCTTCACCTACACGTCATGGACCATGACCTAACGCCGCTCACAGAGTGCACCCTCGGCTTCATAAAGCACGATGCGTTGCGTGAACTGAACAAAACGCGGCCGAACGTCGCTGCCGCGCTTTGGCGCGAGACATTGGTCGATTCTGCAATCTTCAGGGAATGGATCGTCAGCGTGGGCCGCAGGCCAGCGCGTGTTCGACTGGCACACATGCTTGCGGAGCTTCACGAGCGCCTCGCAGCAATCGGGCGCACGCTAAACGGGTCGTTTGAGCTGCCAATCACGCAAATCGAGCTGGCAGACTGCCTGGGTCTATCGGTCGTGCACGTCAATCGAACTCTCCAACAGCTTCGCCGGGAAGGTCTTGTCGCGACCGATCACAGAACTTTCCACTTGCTAGACCAAGCCAAAATTGAGGAAGTTGGCCAGTTCGAAAGGATCTACCTGCACCAAAGTGCATCAACCTGATGACGATGCCGTTCAGTGCACTTCCGCTTATGGCCCATCTGCGAAGTTGCGTCGCATGTGCCGGAGGTCCGCTCACGCTTCCTCCACGGACGCCGCGCGGTAGCTTAGGGCGCTAGGCTCCGTCGCTTTTTGGCACTCACAACGGATTGACTGCCAACCCGGTGAAGAACAGGCTGTTTTACGTCATGATCCGACACTCGCCTTCAATGTTAACGCGAGAAGAACGTCTTAAACGGAGCAAGGAAGCCGCGCTCGCGCTTCTGAGCGCCGGTCGTATGCGTGAGGCGGTTTCGTCGATAATGACCGATATCCTCGATGGCCCAAGCAGCGCATTGCCTCATGAAGTCCACGCTTTCGGCATCTGTGCTGCCGCCGCTGGCGACACAAACGCTGTGCGAGAATACATCGAAGGCTTTATCTGATATCTCTCAGCTCTATGTCCGCTTCTGGCCCCGAGCGGTCTGTGAGGGCAGGACAGAGCACGTCTGCTCTGCCCCCGAACTCAGATGTCGACTTGTTCGGCTATCGCGAGCGCGTCGTCGACTTCGACGCCGAGATATCGAACAGTGCTCTCGATCTTCGTATGCCCCAGAAGGAGCTGTACGGCTCGCAGATTGCCGGTACGTCGATAGATCAAGGTCGCCTTGGTCCGGCGAAGGGAATGCGTACCGAAAAAGTGTGAGTCCAGTCCGATGTCGGCGAGCCAGCGGGATAGGAGGCGGGCATACTGGCGGTCGTCATATGGCCACTCGGCCGCCGGCCAGTGAACAGATATTCTCCTGACTTCTTGCCCGTAAGCCGCAGGTAATCGTCGATCGCCTGCCGGGTCGATTCCGTCAGTTCAAACTTGACTGGTCGGCCGGTCTTCTTTTGTCGGACGGCGGCGCGGTCGGCCGCATACCCGCCAGGCGCCAGATCATCAACTTTCAGGGCTACAACGTCGCAGCCGCGTAGCTTGCTATCGATGGCGACATTGAACATTGCCAAATCGCGCGTTCGGCCTTCGACCTGGAGCTTGGTTCGGATTGACCAGACGTGCTTTGGACGGAGCGGCGGCGTGGCGCCGACGATCCTCCCCTTGTTCCAGGAGCGTGCTTCGAGACCGCGGGGACGTTGCTTTCGATAACGGTCATGTTGACCTCCTCAGCTAGTGAGGCTGGTCATGTTCAGCCCAGCGACCTTACAATCCGACGTCCGCTTCTTAGACGATTGGAGACGTACTTGCGTCCAATTCGAGCGAAGCAGGGCAGATTTTGACCCGAAGCGAACATCGAGCAAGCACTGCCACGAGGTGCCCGTCACTTGACCGGTCAAGTGCCCTTCGTCATATTTTTCCGCGAAAGACGAGCCATGAGACTCGTCGGCTTCGGAGGAAGACATGAACACCACATGGGCCGTCCTTGCGGGGACCATGATCTCAGCTGCAACGTTTTCGACCGCCACCTTGGCCCAAACTCCGCCTCCGTCCAACTGTGTCACCCAGAACATGGGCGTGCCGCCCAACGCCAACACGTCGGACAAAGGGGCGCCGTTCTTCATCGACACGACCGGCCTCGACTTCCAGACGAAGCCGCCGACCCGCGATCCCAGGAGCGCGAACTATCCGGCCGCGACCGAGCTTGCGGACGGCACGCTGCCGCCGGCCGGCGCAGAGGGGAATTTTATCATCGGCCCGACACATAATCCGGCGCCCGAGACGATCGCAAAGGAGGGTGTGCCGAAAGGCACCATCACGACGTTCACGCTGTCGTCTAAGGACAGCGTGATCTACAACCCCGGCCTAATCCGTGACGACGTACCCGGCTGCGGCAACTCTTCGATCATGAGCACGACGACGGCGTCAGGCGACAAATCCAACATGATCGTCACCACCAGCCACCCCGGCACATGGACCCGCAATATCGAGGTCTATGTGCCGGCGAGTTATGTCCGGGGCACAGAAATCCCGTTCATCGTGCTCGGCGACGGCGGTTCCGCCGCCTGGAAGGACATGAACACGACGCTGGATAATCTGATCGCGCAGCGTCGCGTGCCGCCGATGGTCTCGATCCAGGTCGGCAATGGCGGACAGGACGCACAAGGCGCGCAGCGTGGGCGCGAATACGACACTGTGTCGGGCACCTACGCGCAATTCATCGAGCGTGAGGTATTGCCGCTGGTCGAAGAGAAGGCCGGCGTGAAGCTGACGAAAAATCCCGATGGGCGCGCCACCATGGGGTTGAGCTCGAGCGGCACTGCGGCTTTCACCATGGCGTGGTTTCATCCCGAGCTATATCGCCGGGTGCTGGCCTATTCGCCAACCATGGTGAACCAGCAATGGCCGTGGAATCCGGCATTGCGCGGCGGTGCCTGGGAATATCACAGCGCGTGGGCGGGGCCGGCCGGTCCCAACCTGACCGTGAAGGCAGGCCAGCTCACGCCGTCCGATCAGCCGACCGGCGCGCCGCTGATCCCGGGTTCCCCGGCAAAACCGATCCGCTACTGGTTCGAAATGGGCGATCAGGACCTGTTCTATCCCAATCCAACAATCGCCGACGGCATGCACGACTGGACGCTGTCGGCCGCGCTGATGGCAAAAGTGCTGGCGGAGAAAGGCTATCACTACCAGTACCTGTTCGCGCGCAACGCCAAGCATGTCGACCGCCCGACAGTGGCGCAGACGCTGCCTTCGGCGCTGGAATGGCTGTGGAAGGGCTATCCGTTTCCGTGAGGTCTTGCAATGTCGTGGACAGAAAGCGTGTGGCCGAACAGTCTCCGAGCCTCAGAAACTTCACCATCAATTTTGGCCCACAGCATCCCGCCGCTCACGGCGTGCTCCGGCTCGTGCACGAACTTGATGGCGAGGTGGTCACGCGGGTCGATCCGCATATCGGCCTGTTGCATCGGGGCACCGAGAAGCTGATCGAAGCCAAGACGTATCTCCAGGCGATCCCGTATTTCGACAGGCTCGACTATGTTGCTCCACTGACTCAGGAACACGCCTTCTGTCTTGCGATCGAGAGATTGATCGGGCTCGAAGTGCCGCGGCGAGGGCAGCTCATCCGGGTGCTCTATCACGAGATCAGCCGGATCCTGTCCCACCTCCTGAACGTCACCACCCAAGCCATGGATGTCGGTGCCCTGACGCCGCCGCTGTGGGGCTTCGAGGAACGCGAAAAGCTGATGGTTTTCTACGAGCGCGCGTCGGGCAGCCGGATGCATGCGAACTACTACCGGCCAGGCGGCGTGCACCAGGATCTCCCCCCGAAGCTGATCGACGGCATCGAGGCCTGGTGCGATCCGTTCCTGCGTGTGGTGGATGATCTGGATCGGCTGCTTTCGCTGAACCGGATCTTCAGGGGCCGTAACGTGGATATCGGCAGGGTCACCCTCGAGCAAGCCTGGGCCCGGGGCTTCTCGGGCGTGATGGTGCGCGGGTCCGGTGCGGCCTGGGACCTGCGGAAGCGCAGCCCTATGACTGTTATGCGGAAATGGACTTCGATATCCCGGTTGGTAAGAACGGAGACTGCTACGATCGGTATCTCATTATGGAGGAGATGCGGCAGTCAGTCCGCATCATGAAGCAGTGCATCGAGAAGCTGAGGTCTCCGTACGGAAGAGGCCCGGTTCTCGTACAAGACAACAACGTCGCGCCGCCTCGGCGCGGCGAGATGAAGCGCTCCATGGAAGCGCTCATTCATCATTTCAAGCTGTACACGGAAGGATTTCACGTTCCTGCCGGCGAGATTCACGTAGCCGTCGAAGCGCCCAAAGGCGAGTTTGGAGTGTTCCTGGTCTCGGATGGCACCAACAAGGCCTACAAATGCAAGATCAGGTCGCCGGGGTTTGCCCACCTCCAGGCGATGGACTTTCTCTGCAAGGGGCACTTGCTGCCGATGTCTCAGCGATTCTAGGCTCATTGGACATCGTGTTTGGCGAGGTGGATCGTTAAGAGGTCGTGTTTGCATTGGACGCAACGTCTTGAGCCAGTGCCTGGTCGAATAGATCTCGCTTTGACCTTCACTTGAACGCGATATCACCCGGAGGCAGTTTCGATCCAAAGGCCGCCAGTGTTGCGAAAGGGCTGTTGATCCCTGGCTTTCTTAGGCTCGTCATTCCTCGCGGCGAAATTGCCGGTCTCCGTCGAAGTCCTTAGCCGTTTCGTCACGTCGCCGATCGCTTCCCGCGGCGAGCGGCCGAACTTCCTCAAGCCGCGGAAATATTCGAGCTGAAGATGCGCCGAGGTACCGCGCTTCGGGATGGTCTTGAGATGCTGGATGTCCTCTTCGACCCCGAGATGTTCGATGTCGGGCGCTAGCAGGGCTATCACCGCGTTTCAGCCAGCTTCTGGCTCCAACGACACCAAATCGATGTAGGTGCCATCGGTTCCGTAGCGCTAGGCGCGCCAGCGGTTTTCTTCGATCAGCGCGCGATGCACTGCCGAATGGTTCGCATTCAGATCGGGATGATGCACGACGTGCCTCACCAGCGCACGACCGCCGCGATCGCGACCGAGTCCGCAATCGCTGTGCAGCAGTCGGTTATACGCAGCTCGAGGGTGGGGTGCTGGAGGGAGGGCCGCAAGGCCCACCAGACATAGCTGGCGTTGGGGACGATGCCCGCGTCGACCAATGTCTTCACATAAGTCTCGTATTCGGCGAGGTTGCGAAACATCTCGGGAAAGCCGGTGCGGGGCAGGGCATCATTCGCGGCGTTGCGATAGCCCAGCAATCCAGTGGGATAGCCGCACCAGAACGGCGACGAGGTCGACAGCGCGAGCAGTAGCGGGAGGAACGGTACCAGTCGGTGCATGATCTCGACCCGCAGGTCGGGCTCGGGCACCTCGACGTGAACATGTAGCCCGCTGATGGGGTTGCCGAGGCCGACCATCCCGAGATCGCTGATGACCTTGCGGCGCTGCGGATTGGCGGTTGACCAGGAAGTATTCCTCCTCGATACCGAAGCGGTAGCGGTGCATGGCCCTAAGCTGTCCTTTTCGCCTTTGCATGCAAGCGAACCGCATCTCCGAAGGTGGAGAGGATGCGCCGATGCATGATCTGTGTTGCCCAATACTTCGGGTGAAACAGCGTGCCGAGCGCAAAAGCGCCGGCGCCCGCGACGATGACGGCCTCTATCGAGCCATCCTCCGCCACGGCCTCCGCGATGAGCCCCGGTGCGAGATCTTTGATTAGGAAGCTGTGCAGCGAATTCACTGTGACGCGTCTGCGCCGCAGATCTGTTGCAGGACACCTCCTTTGCGCAACGTCACCTTTTGCCGGAGCCGGTAGCGCGCATCTTCATTGTCCGCGTCGGGCGTGCCGTGGCGCTGGTCTTCGGGCAGGCCATCCGGGTCCTTCGCCAGCGTGCCGCCAAAAGCGACGTTCAGCTCCTGGATCCGCGGCAGACAAAGAGCGCGGGGATTCCGCGCGCCAGCGCGCGCGGGATCAGATGGAGCGCGACTCGTCGCGGAATTCATCGAACCGGCCGTCGCGAGAGTCGTCGACCATTTGGCTGTAATGCGAGGGATGAACATTGGTCTGCCCGCCGCTGATGAAAAGACCGTCAAGGCCATCGAGATAGGCGTCGATGTCGGCTTGGCGCGCCGCCGGAAGGATCCGCGGCACGGCACCGGCGACCAGGCCGATGGCGTTCACGCAATCATCGCAACCGACGAGAGCTGCTCGCCGCGTGCGACCATCGTCTCGGAGAGAATGCCCACCTGCGGCGCGCCGATGCGCGCTTGCCACTGCCCCCGCGAGGCGCTGTGCTGCCACTGCTGGAGGCCGTAGGCCACCGCACCCGCGGCGCTGCCGAATTGATGAATCGCTGCCTTGCGCTCCCCGACGTTCGTTCCCAAGCGAAGCGCCCATCGACTACAGGCGGCGGGGTCGTGCGATCGATTGTGGGATGCGGCTCGTGCAAATGTCTCGCCTGCGTCAATTCGTGTGTCTGTGCCTGGTAAAACAGCGATTGATCAGAATGGTTGCTCTGCTTAGATCTGTTGACCCTGTGGCGCCGTTAACTTTTGTTATGAACGCGGATCTTCGGG
Organism: Bradyrhizobium sp. CIR48; assembly: GCF_014198315.1. NCBI lineage: Bacteria > Pseudomonadati > Pseudomonadota > Alphaproteobacteria > Hyphomicrobiales > Nitrobacteraceae > Bradyrhizobium > Bradyrhizobium sp. CIR48. Next base: position 123,022 of record NZ_JACIHG010000018.1, on the reverse strand, counting down.
CAAGAGCCGAAGTACGCAACGAGCATCCAAAACCGGGCGAGGGGCGCCAGAGCAAACCGGGTAAGCAACTGGGCAAACCCAAGATGGGCCGACATTCCTCGCCGCGTGCCTCTGCCCATTCAACGATCGTCCGAGATTAACCTTTGTTGTGGGCGCCTCGTGCCCAATTGCATATCCTCATCAAATTAAGAAGAGAAACGCGATGGGATTGAAGCGCAGGCGGATCAAGCAAACAAACTCTCTCCAAGACCGCTTGGCTCAATCCGAGAAGCACATGAGGAAGCGAGCTCACGCCGAGCCGATCGACGCTGAGAAGAACGAGCTTCTCAAGAAGGTCCGCAACGCAGAGCAAACCGTGGACATAGAACGGCAGCTCCGGCAACCGCACTCGGGCGGATGTACCCCAGCGAGCCAGAAGGCCTCCGGTCCGACCCCGGAGGCCTTCTGCCAGTGTTCAAGTTGAAAGCAGATCAGCGATCCGCTATTCATTTCAGCTCAAGGCATTCGTCACGGGCGGCTCGTTCATCTGCTCCACCTGAGCGCTGCTGTCAGGCCCTGGCGGCCCGAGCACCGGCTCTTGGCCCAGGGCTCGAACCCGCCGCAGAACGCGAAGAATACATGTCGGCCCGGAGATTGCCGCTGGCGTAGATGTGCGAGCGGTCGAACGGCGCGCCGTCGCAATTGGCTGGGAATGTCGACAGGCTGGTCGAGAGCAAATGCCGATGCAACATTCCCTCGATGACATGCCGCGGCGCATCGAGGGGGCGAAGGTCGCCGGCATTCATGAAATGGTGCTGAGGCTGCCCAATGGCCCCGAAGCCGCTTTCGAGTCTGCCCCGCTCCCGCACGACTTCGCTGGCCATTGCGCTTAGAGTAAAGAACTGATCGACGATCGAAACGAACAGAAAAACCACGAATCTAAGCACCGACGAGAATCGCAAAGTTCGTCCACGCTTCGACGCCTCAGGTGGTCACCGACTTTAGCTGGGATACGACGAAGAGTAGCAATTGGTATGCCCAGCAATTGACCTTGAATTTCGACCAACGTCTTATGTATGCGCGTGAGGAATCCAGGTTAGCAGTTTCGATGTCGGTCTTGATCTTGTCGTAGGAAAAGCTCGATAACGAAGAGGCGATAGCGAACCACGTTGAGCACTGTTGTCATTTGAAAACGGCCGTTAAACTATTGAACTTATTAGAAGGCATTTTGAGCCCCTTTTCCAAACCCGCTTTCATTAATCAAGCAGGTGTTGATTCCGCCATTCGGAGGCTCGATCCCTCCCGCGCCCAGCCAGCCCTGAGGTCGCGGCTCTATCTTGTTGCTCCACCTCGCCGAGGTCTTGCACGCCGGGCGTCGGCCAGGCGGTCGTCAATTGCGCGGCGTCGGGGTAGCTATAGGAACCGCGGGCGGGTGCGCCGGTTTCCACGTCATGAAGAAACACTTAGCGCCCCGTCCACAAGCTGCACCCGGGCTGACGCCGGCTCTCGAGCGGAATATCCACGCTCTAGTCGAGCGAAGGAAGCGCGAGCAATCCGACGCGTCTATTCAGCAAAAGGTCGCCGATGCGATAACTTCGTTTACCGGCAGCATGCAGTTTGTTTACCTGCACTTATTCGCTTTTGGATTTTGGATAGCCGCAAACCTCGGATGGCTTCCAGGAATTGTGCCATGGGACCAGAGCTTTGTAGTGCTCGCTATGATTGCCTCTGTAGAGGCAATCTTTCTTTCGACCTTTGTTCTGATCTCTCAAAATCGTATGGCGGCCGAAGCGGATAGAAGGGCGGAGTTGGATCTGCAGATCAGTCTCCTCACCGAACATGAGATCACGAAGGTGGTCGCGCTCCTGAATGAAATGGCCCGCAAAATGGAGATAGATTCCCGGCAGAACGAAGAGCTTCAGGAAGCCGCCTCAGATATCGCGCCGGAGCGCGTTCTCGACAAGATCGAAGAGAGCAAGGACTAAGCAGGCGCAACGGCGCTCCTGCCGCGAGACGCCAGAGCCGGAATGAGCGCTTCTGGCTCTCAGCTGGCTATTCGGGACTGAGCAGGCTGCGCGCCGGACCTCTCTTTCGCTGCGCGAGAGCTGGCACGAGCGTCGGTGGCTCGCCCGCGATGCGCATCGCGAAATAGGCGATCGTGGCTTGAAGACCATCCTTCAGTGCCACCCGCGGGCGCCATCCCAACAGCCGCATAGCGGTGTCAATGGCGGGCTTGCGGCGCTTTGGATCGTCTTTTGGCAGCGGCTCGAAGCGGAGCGGCGAGGCCGAGTCCGTATACGTCAGAACCTCTCGGGCTATAGCTTCGATCGTCACCTCGTGCGGATTGCCGAGGTTGCAGGGACCGGTCACCGATGAGGAGCTTTCCATCAGCAACTGGAGGCCTCGCACGAGATCATCGACGAAGCAGAAGCTTCTGGTCTGCGTACCGCCGCCATAGATCGTAATCGGCTCCCCGCGCAGGGCCTGCACGATGAAGTTGGAGACGACACGGCCATCGTTCTCCAGCATGCGTGGGCCGTAGGTGTTGAAGATGCGCGCCACCTTGATCTCGGTCCCCCGCGTGCGGTTGTAGTCGAACATCAGTGTTTCGGCGGCGCGCTTGCCCTCGTCGTAGCAGGCTCGTGGCCCGATTGGGTTGACGTTACCTAGATAGGATTCCGGCTGTGGGTGCACCTCCGGATCACCGTAGACTTCGCTCGTGGAAGCTTGCAGGACGCGGGCACCCTTCCGGTGCGCGAGCTCGAGCAGGTTGATGGTACCGAGCACGCATGTCTTCATCGTGCCGACCGGATCCTTCTGATAATGCCGGGGCGAAGCTGGGCAGGCGAGGCTGTAAATGCGGTCAATTTCCCCGTCGATCTCGATCTCCTCCTGCACGTCATGCTCGATGAACCGGAAGTTCGGATGGTTCAGCAGTGGCCTGATGTTGTCGATGCTCCCCGTGAAGAGATTGTCGAGGCAGATCACGGCGTAGCCATGTTGCAAAAGCGAATCGCAGAGATGAGAGCCGATGAAGCCGGCACCGCCAGCAATGAGCACGGTCGGCGAGCGGCGGAGCGTAGGGATGCGGGTCTGGAGTTTCATTGCAGGCTCTCTTCGGCGACTTGAATGGGACGGCTGGCGGCAGGCCGCGGGGATTTGCGGCGGCGGTGCGCGGCTGCTTCGGCGTAGTAACCCTCCAGCTGGCAGGCCCGGTGATCGGCGGTGTGACCGGTCAGAACGCGTCGGCGTGCGCATTCCGCAATAGTGCGCCGACGCTCCTCGGGCATGTCGCGCAGGATCTCGATGACGTCGCGCGGGCTTGAGGCCAGCAGGATTTCCCGCGACGGTGCGAAGATGGTTTCGATTCCCGGCCATTGGTCAGAGATCACGGGCGTGCCGCAGGCAGCGGCTTCGAACAGGCGAACGCTCGGCGAGAAGCCCAACGCACGCATGTCGGCGCGGGTCGCGTTGAGGGTGAAGCGCTGTTCCGCATAAAACTCCGGGTGCTGTTTTGGCGCGAGGTGCTCGATCCGCACGACATTGTCGGGCCAGACGATATCAGCGGGATATTGCGCCCCTGCGACCGCGAACTGCTCTGACGGCAGCGTGCGCGCCGGGGACAGGAGCAGCTGTTCGAGGACGGGCTGCCGGTCCTCACTATAGGTGCCGAGATAGCCGAGGGCCCATCTAACCTCCGCCTGCAGCGGAGCGTAAGCCTCCGTGTCGGCGCTGCAATAGAGAACTCGGGCCATCGGGCTGCCATACCGCTCCTCGATCATGTTGGGCACGGGCCCGCCGGCGAATGACAGATAGAGGTCGAAGCGTGGGATCATTGCGGCTGACAGGTAGTTCAGGCCTTCGTCGAGCCTCGCGAGCGTTACGGGCGTGTCGATGTCATAGAACGCGGTGATTCCCCGCGCCTGACTCGTGATCCACTCGGAAATGGCAATGCCGTCGGGCACATAAGAACCGATGATGACGAGGTCGGCGCCCCGGATCAGCTTGCCGAAGCGGCGAGGCACGTCCTTCAGCGACTGGTAAAGCTCGACCGTCCACGACGACGGCTTGGTCAGATCGCGATGCTCACGATACCAGTGGACGTCGCGCTCGAGGAAGGTGACATGGTGACCTCGTCGCGCCAGGGCCTCGATCAGGGCGCGATAGGTCGTGGCGTGACCATTGCCCCACGACGAGGTGACCGAAAGACCGACGACGACGATACTGAGGTTCATTCTGCTGCCTCGATGCGCGAGCTGCTTCCGAAAAAGAGTTGGTTGAACTGGCGGGCGCGATGCCGATAGGTGTGTTTGCTCAGGACGCGTGCGCGGGCACGGTTGGCGATCGCGGCGGCGCGATCGGCGCTGAGCGCGCCGAGATGGCCCGCCACCTCAGCTCCGCTCGCAGCCACCAGCACCTCGCGATCCGGCTCGAGAAAATGGTCGATACCCGGCCATTGATCGGTGATCAGGCAGGCGCCGGCCCCGATCGCCTCGAACACCCGCGTCGGCGGCGAGAAGCCGCAGCGCGCCATGCTGTCGCGATTGACGTTGAGGGTGGCAAGTCCGGAGCCGAAGAAGGCGTTGTGCTCGCCGGTGCCGACATGGCCGATCTTGCGGAGATTGCTTGCCGTGTCCTTGGTCTCCCAGCCGGAGCCGCCGAGCAGGAACGACTTGTCCGGCAGCTCGAGTGCGACGTCGAGAAAGAAGTGTTCGACCCGCTGTTCGCGATCAGGCAGGCGGTTTGCCAGCAGGCTGAGATCGCAGGCGAAGTCCGGTCTTGGCGGGAATGGAAAATGCGTCTCAGGATCGAGCGCGTTGTAGATCGGCACGCAGTCCCGCGCGCCCATGGCGCGGTAAGCCGAGACGACGCCGTCGCCGCCGCCGTAGGTCAGGACCGTGTCGTAGGAGGGGATCGCACCGCGCAGATGATGGCTCGGATCGTTCGCCATCGCTTCGAGAGTGGCGGGGGCATCGACATCCCAGTAGATCCGTAGGGTTCGGGAGGGCAGGGCGGCGACGGCGATCTCTAGCTCCTGATCGAAGACGCCGACGCCGCTGGCCTTGATCAGCATGTCGGCCGATCGCGCCGCAGCATCGAGCGAGCCGCGCCAACCATCGGACGTTGCGGGGTACACGACGACCCTAGCCCAATCGGGATCGGCGATGTCGCGATGGGCCTGCCGCTCGAACGCGTCGGGTTCGAAGAAGGTGATGTCGTGTCCGAGTGCCGCAATCTGCTTGAGCATGCCGCGATAATAGGTGGCGGCACCGTTCCAGTAGGAGGAGACGAGGCTGGATCCGAAGAAGCAGATCTTCATGCGGAGGCTCCAATGTATCGCAGAGGCCGGGACGAATCGGCGGAGGTGCGAATGGCCTCCACAATGCCCACGAGCTGTTGTGCGCGATGACGGCAAGTATGGCGCTCCCGGATCGTCCGCAGCCCGGCGGCCAGCATGGCGGCGGACATCTCCCGATCATCGAGCACAGAACGGAGCGCGCGCTTCATCTCTTCGCCACTGGCGGCCTGGAGATAGGCGCCATCAGGAAACAGGCCTTCCACGTCGGACCAGGGGGCCGAGATCAGGGGAATGCCGCAGGCGAGCGCCTCGAACACCCGAATGGTGGGGATCCCCGGAAGCGAGCGCACATAGGGCCCGCGAGGAACGTGAACGGTCGCGCGCGCTCCCGCGAAGGCGACCGACGCCCAGTGCGCCGGCAGCCAGCCTCCATAGCGGATGCCCGCGGCCTGGATGGTCTGGAGAGCGGCATCAGAGTAGCGAACGCCGTAGACGTTCGCGCTCAGCTTCAGTTCAGCAACGGGCTCGACCAGAAACTCGTTGAGTTCGGCGCTGCGTTCGCCGTCGCCCCAATTGCCGATCCAGACCAGATCGTCGGTGCGCTCGATATGCGGCAAGGGATGATACATGGACGTGTCGGCTGCCTCGTGCCAGGTATAGGCACGATCTGCCCAGCCGAGATTCATGTAGATCTGACGAAGCACCTCGCCGAAGGCGAGCACACCGTCGAACGCGTCGAGGTCGAACTGCGCGAGCTCGTCCGGCGCGGTGACCGCCCGATGATGGGTGTCGTGGAACAGCAGCGTGAAGGGGGCGCCGTGCGCGCGCCTATATCCGATCTGCCCGATCACGTCGGGCGAATTCCATTCGTGCACGACGACGAGATCGGCACCATCCAGAGCCTCATCGAAATCGAGTGAAGCATCGTAGCGACGAATGGAGATGCCGGGGAAGAGCCGGCGGATGTCTTGCAGGGCCTGACTGGCGCTTTCGCGGATGGCATTCAACCGGCTCCAGCCATCGACCGGCTCGAACACCACGACCTCGTGGCCGAGTGCATGCAGCTCGCGGGCATAGCCGCGCAGGAAATGGGCGTTGCCGTTGTTCCAGCAGGAGGTGAATGCGTGGTAGAACAGAACGCATTTCATGCGCGCACCTCGATCTGACCGGCTTGCGTTGACCTGCGATCGGAGGCGTGCAGCCCCTCGTAGAGCTTCAGATAGGCGCTGGTCGTGCGCGCCAGGGAATAGGTCAGGGAATGTTCATACGCAGCGCGTTGCAGGCGCGTCCTTTCGAGATCATCGGCGCAGAGTTTGACGAGGATTCGGTGCAAGGCCTGACTGTCGCCGGCATCGAAGAAGAGCGCTGCTCCACTCCACAATTCCCGGAACGTTGGAATATCCGACAGCACGAGCGCGCAGCCGGCGGCGGCCGCCTCCAGAACGGAGAGGCCGAACGGCTCGTACAGCGCTGGGCTGACGAAGATTGGGGCGTGTCGGAGATGTTCGCGCAGGGCGCTGTGCGGCAATGGACCAAGCCAGGCGATGCCGAGGGGATCTATCTCCGCCGGGCCCGCGACCTCGACCGGCCAATCCAGTCCTGGCGCAGCCTCAGCCAAGACTTCGATATTCTTGGCACGATCCCACAGGCGACCGGCCGCGAAGATCAGCTCCCGCTTTCGGCTTGGCGCGGCGCCAGCCGCAATCCCATTCCAGATCACGGCGCCGGGAGAGCGCGGGTGATAGATCTCGACGATGTCATCGTGAAAGGATTGGCTCGGGCAAACCCATGCCTGCGCACTGTTGAGCGCAGCGGCCACCCGGTCCGTGTAACGCGCCCATCGGGGCTCGCCGAGCCATGCCGAATCCTGGCAGGCCAGCGCCCATGAGTTGACGCAGGAATGCGCGACGAGAACGGTCGGCGCATGCCACGGCAGGGTTGCCTCCCGAAAACTGTTGAGGTGGGCGACGTCGGGCCTGAGCCTCGCTTCGAGGCCGGCGAGGACACGTTCGGCCTTGGGAAAGTCGCGTCCTTCCGGATCTTGCCACTCCAAAGCGAGGTCGGTTTCGACGAGGCGGACTCGAGAGTCGCGCAGCATCTCGCGCTGGTCGGCGCGCGCGGGCGGGCCCATGGTTGCCAAGGTTACTTCGGCGCCCGAGGCGGCAAGGCTCGCGGCGAGGGAGCAGGAATAGGTCCATACGCCCCCGACGGTGTCGGTCGTCATCAGGATTTTGATGTCCGCATCTCGGCTCATGGCGCCACCGGATGTTCGAGGGCATCGAGGGGCATCGGCCGATCGTTCTGCACGTCGCTGAACTGGTCGTACATTCCGAGATAATGCCGGTGCGCGCGCTCCCAGGCGAAATCGTCGGCTTCGCCCCACAGCTTTTGATAGTCCGGCGAGCCCGGATAGGGATAAAGCGGGACCGGGTCGTTGGCCCAGATGCCGGCATTCTGCATCTTGCTGCGCCAACGCTGCACGACGGGATCGTCGTCCTCGGGCACCTCGATCAGATTGGCCTGTACGAAGGGGACGTGGCGCCGGGCCTCGACCAGCCGGTCGGCAAGCTGATCGGTGGTCATCTTGCAATTCTTGGCGAGCGCCGCCCGTCCCTCGACCGTGAGGCTCTCGATTCCAGCCTCGATCGAAACGCAGCCGGCGCGGCCGAGCAGCGCGAGCATGTCTGGCTTCCAGAGATCGATCCGCGTCTGCACGCCGAATTTGAGGCCGCGCGTACTCAGCCCTTCCAGCAGTTCCGCATTCGGAAGGAATATCTCGTCGATGAAGTAGATATATTCGACGCCTTGGCCGCGCAGGCTGTCGATCTCATCAAGGATGATCGCGGGAGGGCGCTTGCGGTAGGCGTTGCGGAAATTCTCCTTGGCGCAGAACGTACAGTTGTAGGGGCATCCCCGCGAAGCCTCGACCTCCGCGCCGGGGCCGACCGGCTCGGCGTCGAAACGGTGATGGTGGTGATAATGACGCCGGATCATCTCGTCCGGCCAAGCGAGCGCCGGCTGATCCCTGAACTCGACAGCTTGAGGACCGCCATTGACGCGGATTGAGCCACCGTCGGCAAAGCACAGACCGGGAAAGTCTCGCTCGCCGTTTGCGAGCCTCAACAAGGATCCTTCGCATTCCCCCATTACGACCAAGTCGACGCCGAGCTTCCTGAGCGCCGCCCGTGGGGTCGTTGAGCCGTGCGGACCTACTGCGGCCAGGACTGGCGCTAGATCCCGCGCCGCCGATGCGAGCTCCTGCGGAACGCGCAGCTCCGGTGGCGCGCAACGCCAGAACAGATAGGTCGGCGCCGTCGTGATGACGATCATGTCGGGCTCGAACGCACGCAGTTCGGCCTCGATGTCCCGCAACGACAGATCGAACATGTGCGCATCGAGCAACAGCGTCCGGTGCCCGGCCGCTCTCAGATAATGCTCGCAGATGCCGAGCTCGAGCGGAAGGTGGGGGGACCGGCACCCGAAATAGATGCTGCCGCCGAAATCCCAATTCGGATTGATCAGGGCGACGCGCCTCATGCCAGGGCCTCGCGGTTACCTTGAGCTGCTCCAAAACGACTGTCGAGCCAGGCGTGGAGCGAGCGGAGGCCCTCCGTCAGCGAAACCCGCGGTGCCCAACCGAGTGCGGTCGACAAAGCACGGGTGTCGGTGACGTACCAGGGCTGATCGCCCGGACGCCAATCGGCAAAGCTGTAAGCGATTTCACGGCCGGTCAGTTCCGTGATATGGTCGATGAGCTCGCGAAGGCTGACCGCGTTGGCGGGCCCGCCGCCGAGATTGAATACGCGTCCCCGCGCGAGCGCGATGCGATCGAGCACCGCGAGCCAGGCCGCGGCGGCATCCGACACGTGCAAGGCGTCGCGAACCTGATAGCCATCACCATAGATCGTCAACGGCTTGCCGCGGATCGCGCTCAGCAGGAAGTGCGCGATCCAGCCCTGATCCTCAGTGCCGAACTGGCGGGGGCCGTAGATGCAGCTCATGCGCATCACCACGGTCTGGAGCCCGTAGACTCGCGCATAGTCATGGACGTACTGATCGGCGGTTCCCTTGGAGCAGCCATAGGGGCTGTAGAAGTCGAGCGGCGCGTTCTCGGAGATGCCGTCCGCCAGCAGGGCGCTAGTGGGCGTGTAACGACGGCCGGTGAGGGCGATCTCACTGTCCTCGATCAGGCGGCCATAGACCTTGTTGGTGGACGCGAATACGATCGGCGCGGTGCTGTTGTGAAGCCGAACCGCTTCGAGCACGTTCAGGGTGCCGCGTGCGTTGATCTCGAAATCGGCAGCGGGATCGCTCACGCTGTCCGTGACGGCGACCTGAGCTGCCAAATGCAGCACGGCGCGGGCATCGCGTACGGCGTCGATCACCGGGATCAGCTCGCGGACGTCGGCCACTGCGATGGTGATGAGGTCGCCGTGCCTGGATTTCAGCCATTGCGCGTTTTCGCGCACGCCCGCGCGAGCTAGATTGTCCAGCACCAATACACGCTCGCCGCGCTCCGCCAGCCGGTCGGCAAGATTACAGCCGATGAAGCCGCAGCCTCCGGTGATTAGCACGGGCCTGCTATCTTGCTCATTTATCACGCAACCAACCCTCGTTGTAGCAGCTCCTGCGTCGCCCGTGCCGCCTGGTCGTCGGCAACCTGGTATGCGAGATAATCCGCGAGTTCCTCCAGGCCGTCCTTGAACGCCACGTGCGGCTCGAAGCCGAGAAGGTCGCGCGATTTGCCGATGTCTGCGAAGCAGTGCCTGATGTCGCCGGCGCGGTATTTGAGCGTGATCTCGGGGGCGATGTCGCTGCGCCCCATGACCTGGGCGAGATCATCGGCTACCGACAGGATGCTCCTGCTTTGGCCCGAGCCGACGTTGAAGACATCATGCGCATGTTCGGCTTCCAACGCGATGCGGCAGGCACGGGCGACATCATGCACGTGAACGAAATCGCGACATTGCTCGCCATCCTCGAACACGAGCGGGGGGCGCCCGTTGAGGAGCCGCGCGGCGAAGATGGCGAGTACGCCGGTATAGGGATTCGACAACGCCTGACGGGGGCCGAACACATTGAAGAAGCGCAGCGCGACGGTCGGAATACCGTAAGCCTTGCCGGTGATCAGGCACATGCGTTCCTGTGCATACTTGTTCAGCGCATAGACGGAGCTGAGTGAAGGCAACTTGGTCTCCGGCGTAGGCACGGGCTCGAGCGGATGCCCGGCTGTGTCGCGCAACCCCCATTCCCCTCGGCGGAGCTGTTCGATTGATCGTTCGTCGCAGGCAACGACGCTTTGATCGGGCCTTCGATAGAGGCCTTCGCCATAGATGCTCATGGACGAGGCGACGACCAGCCGCTCGACGGGGCGCTTCGACAAGGCTTGGAGCAGTACGGCGGTGCCCAGCTCATTCGTCCGCACATAGGGCTCAATGTCGTACATGCTCTGGCCGACGCCGACGGCGGAAGCAAGATGCAAGACCATGTCGGCGCCGCGCAGCGCGTGGTCCACGGACACGCTGTCAGTGATGTCACCAACAATGAGCTCGGCATCTTCGGCGAGATAGGAGGGACGCTGGCAGTTACTGCCGTGAACCTGAGGCGAAAGGTTGTCGAGCAGACGGACTTCGTAGCCCGCCGCCAGCAGAATGTCCGTCGCATGAGAGCCGATGAAACCAGCGCCACCCGTAATCAATACCCGCGTCATTCACCGCTCCGTGCAGCCTTAAGACCGATCCGCTCAGATCGGTCGATGATGTCTGGTGAAGCGCACCTTGCTGACTGGTCGGATGACCCGCGCGCCGGTCACGTATGGACTCAGAAGCAATGCAAGGAATGTTCGTTCCTGGGAATTGTACAAACGAATATTTCTATAACCTGGATCAATAACCCAAGTGAATCGGTGTGCTGACGACGTCTAGAAATGCACCCCGTGAGGCGGCTGGGGCAGGTCAAGATGCCTTGCCGCGGTGGCGCCGATATCGGCAAAGCCGGCGCGGCGGCCGACGGGAGAAGAAGATTGCGTCGTCCAGGCCAGGATTGGCACCTGCTCGCGGGTGTGATCGGTGCCGCTCCAGGTGGGATCGCAGCCGTGATCGGCGGTGATGATGAGAAGATCATCGCTGCGCAATCGGGACAATAGTTCGGGCAGGCGATCGTCGAAGGCTTCCAGTGCCGTGGCATAGCCGGTAACGTCTCGGCGGTGGCCGTAGAGCGTGTCGAAGTCGATGAAGTTGGCGAATAGCAATCCGCCATCCGCAAGGCTCGCCAGTCCCCTCAGTGTGGCATCGAAGAGCGCCATGTTGCCATCGCCGCGCAAGTTTCGCCCTGTCGCGCGATGAGCAAAGATGTCGTCGATCTTGCCGATGGTCACGATGTCACGGCCGGCGCTCGCGGCGTGGTCGAGGATGGTGTTTTCAGGGGGCAGCACGGAAAAATCGCGCCGGTGCGCCGTCCGCTTGAAGTGGCTCGCGCTTGTGCCGACGAAAGGGCGGGCAATGACGCGGCCGATGTTGAGGGGATTGATCAGTCGTCTTGCGATTGCGCAAATCTCGTACAGACGTTCGAGCCCGAAAGTCTGCTCATGCGCTGCGATCTGGAACACGCTGTCGGCTGAGGTGTAGCAGATCGGCATTCCCGTTCGCATGTGGCGCTCGCCGAACTCGGCGATGATCTCTGTACCGGACGCGTGGCAATCTCCATGGATCCCGGGTAGCCCGGCCTGATCGCACAATGCGTTCGTCAGATCCGCGGGAAAGCAGGGTTTGGTTCGGGGGAAATAGCCCCATTCGAACGGGACCGGCACTCCGGAGATCTCCCAATGGCCCGACGGTGTATCCTTGCCCTTCGAGATTTCGCTTGCGCAGCCAAATTGCCGGTGCTCGACCTGACCGTCCAGGCCCGGCGGCACGCGACCGTTAGCGAGGCTGCAGGCTTGGCCAAGGCCCAGCGCGACGAGATTGGGCAGATAGAGCGGACCCTCGCGGGCGTTGCTGTCGGCCCGCCCAGCCGCGCAGGCGTCCGCGATGTGACCGACGGTGTCGGCGCCATCGTCGGCATAGCGTGCGGCATCCGGCGCACCGCCGATGCCGACGGAGTCCATGACCAGGATCAGGGCACGCATGTTGGCTCTCTGATGGGAGGATCGGCCGATGCTGGCGAGGCGGCAAGACCGGTCTTCGAGCAGTAACGATCGACCATCGATGCGCAGAAATCGGCGAATTCATTGACATCGAGCGGCGGGCTGGTGTGATGCGGCTCGATGCCTCGATGCTCGGGCGTGAAGCAGAACGTGACGGTGACCTGAAATTCCGCCAGCGTCTCCATCTGGCGATCGAACCAATCTAGCGCATTCGGACGGAAACTGTCAGCCCATGACAGGCCAGTCCTGAGATGGGTCACGCCGAGACGGCGCATCCATTGCACGGCATTGTCGAGGCGATGATCCCCAAAGTGAAACCACTGGCACAGCCCCATGGCCGGGGCATAGGCGCCGAACAGATTGGCGGCCGCCTTCGGCGTGCCATCCTCACGCAGCAGGCCCATGTGGAAATGCCTGTAATAGGACGAGCCCTCAGCTTCCTTGTGCCGCGTCGTGGCTTCCCATGCGGAGGGAAGGTCATAAAGGCTGTACCAGTGAATGCGCGGCGCGCGGCCGATCAGGAGCTCGGCGGTGCGCGACAGGCCCCAGGCCTGCACCTCTTCGGCGCCGAACGAGGAGACGCCGACCTCGGTGACCCAGACGGGAAGCGCGGTGACCGCCTTGATCTCCTCGATCTTGGCCGGCCACTCGCCGATCCGCCACAGGTTCCAGTCGAGCGGAAAGCCGTGTACGGCGACCGCGTGGAAATGGTCGAGAACGTCGCGGCTCTGCATTTTGCGCATGAAGGAGGGGTCGATCGGCGAGATGCCGCCAAGCACGATGGGCAGTGCGGGCCGAGTACTGCGGATCGCCTTGCCGGCCGCAATGGCGAGGTCCGCGAACATAGACCAATCCGGATCGATCTGAAGATCCCAATGTGATTTGTTGTTCGGCTCGTTCCAGATCTTGGCGGCCTCGATCATCAGCTAGTACTCCGGGATGGATAGACGGGACCGTCGATTTGAGGCCGATCGGTTCGCCTGCAGAGGTAGACTTCCTCCTCAGGATGGGCGGTGATCGCGAAGCCGGCGCTGCGCAGCATGGCCTCAACGCAGGCTCGGTTCGGCACCCACCAATTGGTGGGATCGTCGGCATATTTGTGCTCGATGAAGTGCAGCTTGGGATAGCCGGCGGAATCGAACTGGTCGGTGGTCCAGAAATCGTAATTCTTGTCGATCGTATCGACATGGCTGGTGCCGCGCTGCATCGACTGGAACAGCAGGAGATCCGTGGCGACGTGCTCATGGATGAGATCCAGCGCCAGCAGCGGATGACGCAGATGATAGAGCACGCCCATGAAGATCACGAGATCGAACTTCTCGCGGAGCTGTCCGACGTCGTAGGTCGACATCTGGCGGAATTCGATCCTGAGGCCGTTTACCTCGGTGGCGAAGCGCGCCTGAGCGAGGTACTCCTCGTCGGTATCGAGGCCAAGCACGCGCTCGGCGCCCCGCCGCTTCATCTCCATGGCGTAGAAGCCGGCGTTGCAGCCGATGTCGAGTACGCTCTTGCCATCGAGCCGGTCCGGTATGATTGCCGCGAAGCGGCGCCATTTCACGTTGGGATAGTCGCCCAGGAAGTGTGTGGGGGCGGTCGGCACACCGTTGAGGTCGAGATTGTGAAACCACGGCCCGAGCGCGTCGATGCGCCTGCGAATTTCCTCGCGCGTGAGTAGCGCTCTCGTCATGCAGTCGCTCCATTCTCCATTGCAGCGATCGGTCGAGTTCCATCCGCGACGCCAGCCCGCAATCTCGATCGACTGTCGGCGCCTGTGCTCTCCGCAAGGACCGCCATTGCCGTGCGATAGCCGCCGACAGTCCCGACATCGACATAGGACTCGCCTGCCTTGATCCCGATGCCACTGCCGCCGGCCTGGAGATAAGCATTGACCAACGTGCCGAAGTATTCGTCCAGCTTGTCCCGGTCGATCCAGAGTGCATGCAGTTCGCGGAAGCCGTGGGCGGACATCCTGAACGCGCCCCAGATCCATCGCGATGTCGGGTTCGGCTGCTTGACCTGGATCTCCCGCACGCTGTCGCCGTCGAGCACGACGGCGTCGAAGAATTCCGGACGCTCGACGGGAAAGAGCAGGAAGGAGAGGTCGGCGCCGGGAAGCGCCTGCAAGGCGGCTTTCGGAAACCAGACGGTATCGGGCAGGCCGACGACGACGTCTTCATCATGGCCAACGACGGTGCCGGCCCTGAAGACGGCGTCGCACAGGCCGGAGGCGTCGGGCTGGACGACATAGGCGAGCTGGGCGCTGCCGTAGTGATCGCCAAAATATTCGAGAATGTCGGACTTGCCAGGCGAGATCACGAAGCAGATCTTGTCCGCGCCGCCGAGGATCAGGCGCTCCAGCAGATACTCGGAGACCGCGCAGGGCCGCTCGGTGCCATCGTCGCACCGGCTGCCGACGGGCAGCAACTCCTTGGAGAAAGCCAGCGGCTGGATACGACTGCCGCGGCCCGCGGCCGGAACGATGCCCCACATGTCAGGCCTCCTCGGATTGCTGGTAACGCGCGCCGCTGGATACCGCCTGCTCGAGCAGCGCCACCAGCTCGCGCGCCCGTTTGTCGGATGTGTGCTGATCCATCGTCCGCTCATAGGCGCGCTTGGCGATGGACTGGAGGTCGGGGCTCGACAGCGCCAACGCAGCCAAAGTGTCCTGTGCATCGCGGGCGATCAGGATCTCCCTGCCGGGCGTGAAGAACTCTACGATGCCTGGCCAATCATCGCTCAGGAGCGGGACGCCGCAGGCCGCCGCCTCGAACAGACGGCCGGAGGGGCACCAGCCCATCTCCGCCATGGCTTTGCGCGTGACGTTGAGGGTCATGCGTGAGGACGCAAAGAAAGGCGCATGCTCCGATGGCGGCAGATGCCGCACGAAGTAGATGTTGGGCGACCACGGAAAGTCGTCAGGATATTGTGCTCCACCAATCAGGAAGCGCAGGTCTTGCCGCGCTCGCGCCGGTTCGACGAATAGCGCCTCGAGCCCGTGTTGGCGGTCTTCGGAGTAGGTGCCGAGATAGGACAGATCCGCGCGATAGTGCGGCTCGGACGGCACTGGGCGGTGAATATCGCTATCGACGTGGCCGTACAGGGGACGTATGTCGTGGGCCCCAAGTCGGTCGCGAAACTCCTGGACGACGCGCGGTCCGCCGGTGAAGCTGAGGACAAGCGCGAAGTCGCGTAGACCTCGCGGACCCATGTAGGGAACGGATTCTCCCGCCATGAGCCGCGCCAGCGTGATCGGGGTATCCAGATCATAGAAGACGGGTAAGGCGCGCCCTTCGGAGATGATCAGGTCGGTCGCCGCAATTGCGTCGGGACAGTAGGACGTCACGATCGCAACATCGGCATCCGCGATGTCATTGCGGGCGAGGGAGCGGGTCTCCTCCCAATTCGAAAAAAGCCGCAGCTGCCCACCGGGCAATTCATTGAAGTCCCGGGCATCGGCATAATAGGGCACGTCGCGCTCGTAGAAGACGACGATGTGGCCGAGACGCGTCAGATGCTTGCAGAGGCCGCGCCAGAGTGTGGCGTGGCCGTTGCCCCAGGAGGACGAGATCGTCAGTCCAAAAATGACGATCTTCACGCCGGCACCCGCTGGTTGATCCCGGTAATCCTGAACCCGCCTCTGTCAGCGCTGAGAGTGCTGATGCTGGATGGATCGATCTCGATCGACAGGAAGTCGTCAAGACGCCTGCGTGCGTAATGCAGCAGCGCCGCACGGATCGGCTCGGCATGACTGACGGCGATGACGGCGCCAGTCGAATTATCGTTGCGCAGTTGCTCCAAATGGCCGACGACGCGATTCTGGAGCGACCGCATGCTCTCGCCTCCGGGTGGGCGGGTGCTGCCGCGCCGCCTGTTCCAGCGTGACCATCGCGGATCCCTGCCGAGTTCCTCGAACGATCGTCCGGTCCATTCGCCATAGTCGAGCTCGTCGAGCGCGGGAACGATCTCGATCGCCGATCCGAAGTGGGCCGCAAGAATGGAGGCCGATTGCGTGCAGCGCCGCTGCGGGCTCGACTGGATCAAGGCAGGCTGCGGACTGACGTTGGTCGCACAACGCGCGACTTCCTCGCAACCGATGTCATCAAGTGTGACGCCGTTCATCCGGCCGCACAACGTGTGGCCGAGCAGGGCGTGGTGACCATGGCGGACAAGATGGATGATCCCGACCATTAGCTGTACGCCTTGTCGTCGATGAAGGCGCGCGTCCGCCGTCCAGCCTCTTCGTCGGTGAACTGCTGCGGCGGCGATTTCATGAAATAGCTCGAAGGGCCGGTCAGGGCGCCGCCCTGGCCGCGGTCCATGGCGAGTTTTGCGCAGCGGACCGCGTCGATCACGACGCCCGCCGAGTTCGGTGAGTCCCACACTTCGAGCTTGACCTCGGCGCTCAGCGGCACGCCGCCGAACGTCGTGCCTTCGAGCCGGATGAAGGCGAGCTTGCGATCGGTCAGCCAGGGTACGTGGTCGCTCGGCCCGACGTGAATGTTGTCGGGATCCATCGGGACGTCGAACTGGCTGGTGACCGCCTGGGTCTTGGATATCTTCTTCGAAGTCAGCCGCTCGCGTTCCAGCATATTCTTGAAATCGGTGTTGCCGCCGACATTAAGCTGATATGTGCGGTCTAGCCGCACGCCGCGGTCGCGAAACAAATTGGCAAGCACGCGGTGCAGGATAGTCGCGCCGACCTGGCTCTTGATGTCGTCGCCGATGATCGGAAGGCCGGCATCGTCGAACCGCCGCCGCCAGTCCGGATTTGAGGCGATGAAGACAGGGATGCAATTGACGTAACCGCAGCCGGCTTCGATCGCGCGTGCCGCATACCATTCGCTTGCGCGTTGTGAGCCGACGGGCAGGTAGGACACCAGAACGTCGGTGCGCGACATCGCCAGGACTTCCGAAACATCGGCCTCCGGCACGTCAGCGACCGGAACGTCATCTTCGAGATAATGACCGATGCCGTCCATCACCGGGCCACGTTGAACAACCACGCCAGTCTGATCGACATCAGCGAAGCGATGCGTGTTGTTTGGCTTGGCAAAGATGGCATCGGCGACGTCGCGCCCGACCTTGCTGGCGTTGACGTCGAAGGCCGATGCGATCTGGATATCGTTGATGTGGTACCCGCCGAGGTCGACGTTCATCAGGCCGGGCACAGGCTCGTTCGAATTGGCGTTCCGATAGTAGGTGAGACCCTGGACGAAGGAGCTTGCGCAGTTGCCGACGCCGACGATACCGACGCGTACGCGCCGCCTGTCCTGAAGACGGGAGTGCATGGACGAAAACCTCCGGCGCGTGGTGTCAGCGTAAGTAGGTCGGCGAACGTGCCGGAAGGTATGTTCGTTCCTGCGTCCAAGCCGCTATGCCTGCGCGCGGATCGATTCCGGGCAAGAAAATGCACCGGGCTTAACCTGGGATAGAATCCGGGGCTGCATGAAAGGAACGAAGATCATCTTGGATGAAGATGAAGAAGATGATGCAGGTCGTCTCGCATCAGCCGTGTCGCGCCGTAAAGAACAAATCTTGCCGACCCGCGTTTCACGGCAGATGGTTCGATGCGATCCCGTGACATTGCCGGACCTACCAACAGGCGAGGTGCCGCATGACGTCCAAAACCCAGAGCAGCGAAGCCCAGCAGACCACCGACCACGCTGCGATGCGCAAATGGGTGGATGAGCGCGGTGGCCAGCCGGCGACGGTCAAGGCAACCGAGGAGGACGGGCATGCCGGCATCCTGCGTATCGATTTCGATCCGCCGGATGAGGGCCTCGACCGTATCGGCTGGGACGAACTCTTCGAGAGATTCGATCAGGCTGATATTGCCTTGCTGCACCAGGACCGGACCAGGGACGGCAAGCTGAGCCGTTTCCACAAATTCGTCCGCCGCTAGCCGGATCGCCGGCGATGGCGAACGACTGGGTGGAGGCGATGCGCGCGGGCGATTTCGCGCGCGCCTGGGCCATCAACGACCGCGATCTGGCAGTGCTGGCATATCCGCCAAAGCACACTGGCCCGCGTCATCTCCAGCGGATCTGGCGTGGCGAGCCGCTCACGGACAGGCACGTGCTGGTGCGGTGCTACCACGGGCTCGGCGACACCCTCCAGTTTCTGCGCTTCATGCAGCCTCTCCGCGACTTGGCGCGCAGCGTCACGGTCTGGTGTCAGGCCGGACTCTTACCGCTGGTGGAGCGCACGACAGGCGTCGATCGCGCACTTGTGCTCCAAGAGGGGACGCCCGAAACAGATTTCGAGGTGGATATAGAGATTATGGAGGTACCGCACGCTCTCAAGGTAGGGCGAGAGCAAGTCGCGATGCCCGCGCCATATTTGACTCTGCCAGCGAGGAGCACGCCGGTTTCAGTCGACGGCGAAATTTTTGCCGTCGGCCTGGTCTGGGAAGTTGGCCAATGGGACAAGCGACGGGCGATTCCGCCCGCAATGCTGCGACATCTCGCTGTCCCTAGCGTAGCGCTTCACTCGCTTCAGAGGGATGCGCCGGCTGAAGATCTCATCCGGATCGGCGCGTGCGACATCAGTACGCCGGACATCCCGACCCTCGGCCATCTTCTTTGCCAGCTCGATCTGGCCATTTGCGTGGATACCATGGTCGCACATCTCGCGGGCGCACTCGGATGCGAGGCCTGGGTGCTGCTGCACGCCGACTGTGACTGGCGGTGGCCATCCTCAGGGTGCCGCTCACTTTGGTATCCGAGCTTGCGGTTGTTTCGTCAAAAGGCGGCTGGCGACTGGGGCGCTGTCATCTCTGAGGTGGCCGAAGCATTGCGGGCGCGTGCGAATTGCAAGCAAAGGGTCGCATAAATACCGTTAGGCCGGCACGACGGCCGCTTTATCCGATTCCAGTTGGGCTGGCCGCGCGCTTTGATCGCGCGGCCGGACGCCAAGATAGTTGGGCTCGAAGCCCGCCAGCCGAACCAGCCCGGGCCAGTCCGAGATCACCAGAGTCTTGCCCTGCCATTGCAACAGGTTGCCCTGCCGTAGCGCCTGGATGGTGCGGTTGGCGTGGACGGGAGAGATGCTGCAGGCGGCGGCGAGGTCGGATTGGGTGAAGGGCGAAGACAACCGCAAATCCTTGGCGAGCCCGACATTTTGCAGTCGCGTGGTGATCTCGCAGAGCAGGTGGGCCACTCGTGTCAACGCATCCCGGCTGCCGAGGTTGATGGTCCAGTTGCGCTGTATGGCGTGGTCACGAAGCAGCATCAGCAGCAGGGTACGCGACAATGCAGGCGAGCGAGCTGATAGCTCGCGGAAGAAGCGATGTGGCACGAGCGCGACAACGGCGGGGCCGAGCGCAATGAGGTTGCCGTTGACGCGGGGCCGGTAGAGTGTCTGGAGGTCAGCGATGTCGCCGGGCACAGAGATCGATGTGATCTGCCCGTTTGCTCGCTGGGCATCCTGCCAGGACAGATAACCCTGGAGCAGCACGCAGCATTGATGGCTGTCGTCGCCGTGGCGCAGGATCGCCTGATGTGAATTGAGGTGCGCGATCGTGCTCGGCATCTCTGCCAGCAGATCGAGATCGTCGGCGGTCACGTCACCGAGACTCGCCAGGTGATCGGCGAGCCTGGAAAAAGCAAATCCAGTCTGCATTGGTCTTCCGATCGCCCGCGCCTCCACCAACTCTGACTCAAATGGAAAAGGGCAGGCAATAACCTGTGATACTGTCTATAGATCCATGCGTATGCATCGGCGGATACAAGTCGACCTTCGACGATCTTCAATGTTCCCACGGAAAGGAGATCACACTAGGAGGCCGCTGCAAACCGCGCGAAAATTTATCTACGGGTCGCTCGATCTTTAACAATGTTGAATCTCCCGCCGTCCCCGTTGCCTTAGTCTTGGGTCTTCAGCTGGAGGCGGATGTTCGACACCGATCCGACGGCGCTTTTGCGCGCCGTGCTCGAGGAAGTTTGCAAAACCATCTTCTGTCGCGAGATTGGTGCCCGGACTCACGTGGCCTCGAAGCTTCTGGAAGCGGCGACAAGAGGACAGACGTCTTTTGACGACCTCAGGCAGGCCGGTTCCAGGGCTTTGTCCGAAGCCTCCGTCGCGCGGAGGTATAGGTGAGAGGAACGAGCGTTCTACCCGGGGATTTGAGCAAGGTCTCCACCGGAAGACGCTCATGCACGAAGTTGATGCCGCCCCACTGACTGCTACCCTGACGAGGGCTACGGACGACATCTGGATCGCCGACGATGCACCCATCAGTGCAGCGGGCTTGCGCCTGCCTGTTCGCATGACGGTCATCCGGTTGTCGAACGGCGACCTTATCCTGCACTCGCCGGTGCGATATTCGCGAGCTCTGCGCGATGAGCTGGAACGTCTGGGTTCGATCGAATATTTGATGGCGCCGAACGTTGCGCATTGGACGTTTTTGCTTGCTTGGCAGAGAGAGTTGCCGCAAGCACGGACCTTCGCGGCGCGCGGAATTTCGGCGCGGAAGCAGGCACGCGAGGCCGGCCTTCGCATTGATCGCGAGCTCGGCGAAACCACCCCTGAAGAGTGGGCGGTCGAGCTTGAGACCGTCTCGTTGCAGGCCCCGATATTTTCCGAGGTGGAGATATTCGACAAACGGAGCCGCACATTGGTCCTGACGGATCTCGTGCAAAATCTTGATCCTCATCATCTTCCTCGCTCGAATCAGGCCGCCGCAAGCCTGCTTGGCATCGCCAAGCCGGACGGGATTGCACCGATCTATTTGCGGATGTTGTTGCGCCTGGGCGGCCGTTCCGTCCAAGCCGCGGCAGAGCGGCTCGTGGGCCTTGCGCCCGAGCGGGTCATTTTTGCCCACGGCGACTGGTTCGAAACCGGCGGCGCACAGCGTCTCCGCCGGTCACTGCGATGGCTGCTTCCTAGGAGCACTTCGCGATCGCCAACCCGGTCAATGGCAGGCACGCGCGTGGTCATTACGGGGGCATCCAGCGGAATAGGCCGGGCTGCGGCGCTGGCATTTGCGCGGGAAGGGGCGAGCGTTGCGCTCGCCGCGCGGCGCGGCGAGGTCCTGAGTGGCCTAGCGGCGGAGTGCGAGGCGCTGGGAGGCCGCGCCCTGGAAGTCCCGACCGACGTCAGCGATGCCGAGGCGGTGCAGCGACTGGCCAGGCAGGCGGAGGACGCCTTCGGCGGGATCGACGTCTGGATCAACAATGCCGGCACGGGTGTGTTCGGCGCCTACCAGGACGCCGATCTTGCACTTCATCGCCGGACTGTTGAGGTCAATCTGCTGGGAGCGATGCACGGCGCCTTCGCAGTCCTTCCGATCTTCCTGCGCCAGAAGCGAGGCGTCCTGATCAACAATATCTCGCTTGGAGGATGGGCGCCGACACCGTTCGCTGCGGCCTATACAGCAAGCAAGTTCGGCCTGCGGGGATTCACGGCAAGCCTGCGGCAGGAGCTCGGGGCACATCCTCACATCCATGTCTGCGGTGTGTTCCCGGCGATGGTGGATACGCCGGGATTCGTCCACGGCGCCAACATGTCCGGGGAGAGGCTCGAACCGGGCCCATTGTTGTACCAGTCCGAAGACGTCGCCCAGACCTTTTTGAGCCTGGTTCGCGCGCCGCGCGATGAAATGGCCGTCGGGTGGCCGGCCCGTGCCGGTCAGATGGCCTACGCCGTGGCGCCGAAGCTGACCGAGGATTTGCTCGGAGGCGCGTTCCGGTTTCTCTTGTCGCGCGCGCGCCGGGCTCCGATTAGCGAGGGAAGCATGATCGAGGCGTCTCCGCCGGGCACGTCGGTCGATGGGGGTTGGCTGGCGCGGAAGCAGCTTCCGCCGGCTGGGGTCATCAGCGCAGGGCTAGCTGTGCTTGGAATAGCAGCGTGTGCGGCCATCGTAGCCTTGGCAGTTGCTCGTCCGCGCCGGCAGAGCGGGATAAGACGTCGCCGAGCATCCACGCATCGTACCGACGGGCATCATGGCAGCGAGTAGGCCCGCACGTAGGCGCCGAGCTTGGTGCCGAACGAGCCGTGCCCGCCATCGACCGTCACGACATATTGCTTGCCGCCTGCCTCATACGTCATCGGCGTCGATTGGCCGCCCGTCGCCGGCTTTTGCCGGGATAAAGATCGCGGGCGTGGTGCCGCCCATTCGAACGGAGATCGACCCGGCTCGGCTGCGAGGGCATGTCCATGTCCCAGACATCGTGATGCACGTTCTGGAATGACCAGCGCAGCTTCCCGGTCGTGATGTCGAGTGCGATCAGCGCTGAATCGTAGTGCTCCTTGTCAGGCGAACGGCCACCGCCCCAGATATCTGGAGAGCTCGAGCCGGGCGGGACATAGACGAGCCCGAGATTTTCATCGACCGCCGAGATGCCGTCGGCGTCACACCATTTCACGGCGAGCTCACCGTTCGGATCGGGTTGCTGGCGTCGAAGGCCCAGATCAGCCGCCCCGAATAGATGTCGAAGCTGCGGATCACGCCTGACGGGACCTTGTCGGAATAATTATCGATGACGGCACCACCGACGATCAGTACCTTGTCGGTCACGACGGGCGGCGAGGTACCCTCGTAGAAGCCGAACGTCTGGACCTCGCTACCTTCCTTGAGGTCGATCTGCCCATGATCGCCGAAGCTGGCACAAGGCGAGCCACTTTGGGCATCCAGCGCAAAGATCCGGCCGTCATTGGTCGGCACGAAGATGCGCTCCGGACAATCGCCTGGCGCCGTCGCGCCGTCGGCCGTCACGGCGCCCGGCTTCGTGGCGTGATAGGACACGCCGCGGCAGGTCATGTGCTGGAAGGCCTTGTTGTGCTGGACCTGTGGATCGAACTTCCAGCGCAACTGGCCGGTCGCCGCATCGAGCTCGAACACGATCTGGTGCGGCGAGCAGGTGTAGAGCAGATCACCGATCTTGAGCGGCGTTGCCTCGCTGGTGATCTCGTCGGGATCATCAGGACCCTTGTGATCGCCTGTGCGGAACTCCCAGGCGAGGCTTGAGATGCTTTACATTGGCTATAGTTATCTGGCGAGCGCGGAATAGCGCGCGCTGAAACCGCTGCCGCCATAACCCGTCCGGTCCTCGCCGGCGGTGGGCGGGGCTGCTTCGGAGGAGGCAACGGCGCCGGCGTCCGCGATGGTGTCGGCAAGGTCGTGACGATCGCGCGCCAGGGAGAAAGCGAGCACGCCAGCGGCCACGATCAGCACCAGGCCGAGCGCCCATCGCGCGGTCCGCATCTGCGGTATCAGGCGGCCCGCGATGAACGGCAACAGCAGCCAGACGCCCAATGGTGCAAGCACGTCGCCGCGAGCGCGAGCGACCAGAAATCCAGCCCGGCTTCCAGACCGCCCACGCCAAGGTGCCGAGCAGCAGCGCGGCATAGACCCAGAACGCCCCTGCGCGCGAGCAGCCAGCTCGTGAGGAGGAGCGTGATGCCGGCAACGAGATAGTAGACGGAGCCGCCAAGCGTCGCGAGCCAAGCGCCGCCGCCGATGAGTGCCAATCCGATGATCGCCACAATGACAACGGTGGTGGCCAGTATCGGCGTCGCGAAGCAATCTTGCCGAACGGTGGATGGAATTCATGTGGTTTACTTCAGCGTATAGAGAAACGCGGCAATGTCGCGTGCGTCCTTCTGCGGGATGCCCATTCTGGGCATGGCGTTGCCCGGCAACGCCCGCTGCGGATCTTCGATCCAGTCGGCCATGTTGTCCGGCGAATTCTGGATGTAGCCGGCGATGTAGCTCCGCGTGCCGATCCGCTGCAGCGGCGGGCCGACATTGCCGTCGGCACCTGCGATGCCGGGAATGTCGTGGCAGCTGCCGCAGTGATATTGTTTGACGAGCTCGGTGCCACGGCGCGCATCGCCCATGAAATTGTCGGGGCCGGTGGCCCTGCCTGCCTCGCAGGCCGCAGCGGTCACGGCCAGCAGCGAAGCGATGAGTAATCGAGTCGTCGGACTCACCATCGGCTGCTCCCTTTTCTAATCAGGGTTTTTGGCCGAAATTGAAGGTCTTCGTGGCGGACCACGGATCGGTCGTCGAGACTTGCTCGCTCGGGACTTGCTCGACCTCAGGCGACAGCGGATTGGCCGAGAAGGTCCGACCCCATTGCCGGCTGGGCTCGTTGCTGATCTTGCCGATATAGGTGACGAGATCCCAGATCACGCTGTCCGGCAGCACCCCGCCCCAGGCCGGCATGCCATTGGGGCGCCCCTGATAGATCGACAGGTAGATGTTCTCGGGCTGCGAGCCGTAGGTGAAGAGGTTGTTGCTCAGAGCCGGGCCCATGCCGCCGCCGCCATTCGGCGCGTGGCAGCCGACGCAATTGAAATTGACGAAATAGGTCATCCCGCGTTGCTCGGCATTGGGGTCACCCTGCACCGGGTTCTTGATCATAGGCGGATCCGGCTGCGCACCCGGCAAAAGAGTGGTCACGGGCACCTGCATGAACACGCCCGGTCGGCCATTGCCGACGCTGCCGCCGAAATTCGGGCGCGGCGCCAACATCGGCGTCTGCGCCTCCTGAGATTGTGGCAGGGTTTGCTGGGCGAGAGCTGGGCCGTTCAGGAAGGCCGCAAGCAGGAGGGACAGGGCGCTCGTGCGCGGCGCAGACATCATTGACGTCCTCCGGAGGCTGCGACCGGCACGTCGACCATAGGCACGCCGTAGCTCCGTAACAGTGCGGCAATCTCGGACCGATGCTCGTCGATGTAAGCATTCAGTTGATCGCGGAGCGCGCGGTCTCCTTTGCGTACCCCCATCGAGATGGCGAACTCAAACTGCTGAGGCGCAAAACGCTCGCCGTCCTGGATCGGCGTAACCGTCAGCGGCACCCTGGAGTGCCCGGAAAAGTATCCGGCGAGCGGACCCCAGGCCGCGGCGACGTCGATCTCGCCGCGCGCGACCGCCTCGATCAGGCGTGCAGGCGGATTGGCCTGACGATAATCTCCATAGATCGAATAGCCGCGAACATTGTCGACGATGCCCAGCTCGCCGAGCGCCTGCGCCGGCGGTGGATTGTTGCCCTCATCGCCTACGAGATGAACGCCGATCACCAGACGATGCAGGCGCGGGTCGAGCAGCGAAGACAGATCGAGATGCGCGTCCTGGCGGCTGACGAAGACGTAGGTGGAGCGATAATAGGGTTTTGTGGTCTCCACGAGTTCGTAGCCGGAAGGCACCCCTATCACGACGTCGCATTTTTCCGTCTTGAGCGTGTTGCGGATGAAGCCCCGACGCTGTGCCCACCAGGTGAAGGACACCGAGCGTCCCAGCGCCTCGGCCACCATGGAGGCAAGCTTGTTCTCGAAGCCGGCTTCCGTGTTGTTGGAAAATGGCAGATTGTTTGGATCGGCGCAGACACGAAGCGTGCCATTCGGCGCGGCGAATGCGGGGAACGCGATTCCGGTCAGGCCGGCAAGCGCAAGTGCAAGAGTAAGGGCGGCGCAATCACTGCGGAGGTGCATGGCTGTTGTCCTGACCACTGGCGCCGCCGAGCTTGAACACCAGGAGCTCGCTGCCGCCCGTGGTGTAGAACGGAAGATCCTGCATCGCACCGGTGAAACCGAGCGCACCATTGCGTACGCGCTGATCGACCTCTACATTCGCCACCACGCCGGGCCAGCCGCCGACACCTGAGAGGATTGCGATGTATTGCTGCCCATCCGAGCCGCGATAGGAGATTGGTTGTCCGACGAACCCGGAGCCTGCGCGGAACTGCCAGAGCACGTTGCCCTTTTTGGCGTCCACTGCCTTAAACAGGCGGTCCATCGTTCCGTAGAAGGCGACGTCGCCTGCAGTCACCAGCGCGCCACTCCAGACCGGCAGCTTTTCGTGAATTTCCCAGACCTTCTTGCGCGCGACCGGATCCCACGCCATGAACTCGCCGCGATGGCCGCCCGGGCCGGCATACATGTCGACATCGGCACCGACATAGGGCGTGCCGGCGATATAACCGACCTGCGACGCCTTGAAGTTCATGCAGAGATGCTGATGTGGAACGTACAGAAGCTTGGTGCGCGGTGACCACGCTGACGGCTGCCAATCCTTGGCGCCCGGCGCGCTCGGGCAGATGTTCTCGACCGTCTTGCCGACCAGGGGAGTCTTCTCCTCATTCGGGATGATCTTGCCGGTCTTGAAGTCAACGCCCTTGTAGGCGTTCACGAATTCATAGGCGTCCGCCGAGATCACTTCGCCGGTGGCGCGGTCCATGACGTACATGTAGCCGTTGCGGCCAGGATGAATCAGCACCTTGCGCGGCTGACCATTCAGCTCGAGGTCGACCAATACGTTCTCGTTGATCTCGTCATGATCGAACAGATCGTGCGGGTTGACCTGATACGCCCATTTGGCATGGCCATTGTCGGGATCGCGCGCGAAAATGGTCGTGCTCCAGAGATTGTCGCCGCTTCGCTGGTTCGCATTCCATGGACTGGGATTTGCGGTGCCGTAGTAGATCAGGTTGAGGTCGGGATCGTAGGAGATCCATCCCCACATGGTGCCGCCGCCCACCTGCCAGCGGTCGGCAGGCCAGCTATTGACGCCGAGATCCTTGCCCTTGAGGTTGTCGTAGAACGGCTTGAAGTCGTCGCCGATCAAGACGTCCTTGTCGGGACCCGTGGCGTAGGCGCGCCAGGCGATGGCTCCGGTGTTCTCGTCGAGCGCGGTAACCCAGCCGCGCACGCCCATCTCTCCGCCGCTGTTGCCGATGAGAACCTTGCCCTTGACGATGACGGGCGCCATCGTGATGGTCTCGCCCTTGTTGATCTCGCCGAGCTTCGTGTGCCAAAGCTCCTTCCCCGTTTTGGCATCGAGTGCGACGGAATGATTGTCGAGCGTATTGAGGAAGATCTTGCCGTTGTCGAAGGCAAGCCCGCGATTCACGACGTCGCAACAGGCAACGCCCGCCGCAGCAGGCTCCGGCTTCGGCGCATAAGACCATTTCAACTCGCCCGTTGTTGCGTCCAGCGCGAACACACGGTTCGGGTAGGGGCCGGCATAGGGGCCGACCACATACATGGTCCCGTCGACCACAAGGGGGGCGGCCTCCTGACCGCGATCCGCTCCGATCGAGAACGTCCAAGCGAGCTGCAGGCGTGAGGCATTGCCTGCGTTGATCTGATCGAGCTCGCTGTAACGGGTGTTGGCGTAGTCGCGCGCAGCCATCGGCCACTGATCGGGATCCTTCATGCGACTGGCCAGATCGGTCTGGGCAAAGCTAGGCGATAACAATGCGAGGCCTGCGCAGAGCGTACTCAGTACTCCCCACAGCAATCGCCTGAGGCCGAAACCTAACATAAGTGAAGATCTCCACGGCATCGACGAGGCCTTGCCCAGGCCGGTTTGCGAACGTACAAACGTTTGGCTTCCGCTTGGTTCCTAAGCTCTGCGGAGTGTCGCTATCTCACGACATTTCCCGAGACGCCGGCACCGAGATCGACGGCGATCTGGTCTTCCTTGCCGTTGCACTTGGGATGACCGAAGCCCGACGGGCTTTTGCCGTCAGGCCCGATGTCGTAGATGATCGCGTCCTTCATGTTGGGGCTGACGCCGGTCGGCACGTGATCGAGGCCGAGGAAGTGTCGCACGCGCCAGGCGACATTGTGATCCGCACAAGAGCTGTCGCCGCTGACGCCGAGCGCGCCGGCAATGCCGTTGCCGTCATAGAGTGCGAGCCCGCCGCCGAACACGATCACGCCGCCAACGGGCTTGCCGACCATCGGATCTTTTGCCGTGCCGAACTCCTCTGGCGTGCCCGCATAGATAACTTCCGGAGACGGCGGATTGCTGAGCGCCGCGCCGAACAGGAAGCCGCCGGGTTGGGCGCCCGCGTAGAGATTGGCAGTGGCCATCGCCTTGTTTTTCAGGCTGAACGCATTTGCCGTGTTGGCCTTCTCGGCGGCGATGGCGCGGCTGCCGAGCCATTGGTCGTCGACCTTGCTGCCGCTGTAGGCGACGGCGCAAACCACTCCCTGCCGGTTCACCACGGCAGCCCACTCGTTGTTGTCGAGGCCGCCATTGCTGGGGCCGCCGCTGGGCTTGACGCTTTTCTTCAGGATGTCCGCCAGCTGATCATGGTCGACCGGACATGACATTCCCGGGCGCGGCTGATCTTGCGCTGTCGCGCCTTGCAGCATCGCAAGAGCGGCCGCGATGATAACAGTCGCTCGGACGGTTCGTATGCCCATATGGCCTCCACGGGATGGTCGAGAGTCAGCTGGCGAACGTTGCATTACAGCCGCGGTTCCTATGTTCGCCGTGGGTCTAAGGTCATTCAGCCGGCATGCCGAGCCGCTGGAATGTGGCAGTGCGCAGGAATCGTGATGAGCCAACGATAGGCGAAGAACAGCGCTGCGCCGGTGTAGAGCATACCCATGGGCACCCACATCAAAATGCCCGCGAGCTGCTGATCTTCCAGGGGAGACAAACCGAATTCGCTGGCGAGTGCGCCTTGTCCCGGAACCCAAATGCGTGTCGACAGCGTCAGCAGTGCTCCGAGCACGCCGGAATGCAGGACGGTGACGAACAGGCAAGCGATCGCGATCCCGTCCCGCAGCCGCAGGCTGCGTCCGACGCCGCGGCCATGGAAAAGCACCCACCAGAACAACAGCGCGGTCGCAAAGAAGCTGATGTGCTGGAGGCGGTGGATGGCGGTGTTTTCGAGTGCCCACGCATAGAGAGGCGGCGCGTGCCAAGCCCAGAGCGCCAAACCATGCAGGGCGGTCGCGCTGACAGGATGGCTGATGACGGCCCATGGCCGCGCCAGAGTCGACCAACACAAGAGACGGCCCGCAGCGGGACGCAGCGAGGCGGGCAGGCTCCACATTATCGGCCCGTTGATCCGGGCGTAGGCTATCAGCGGCGCGCCGACCACCATGAGCAGCTCGTGCTCAATCATGTGCGCCGTGAACAGGCGCTCCCCGAGCCAATGCAGCGGCGATGTCAGCGTGAGCGCGACCACCAGCCATCCAGTCCAGAATGCGCCGACCTGACGGAAGCTGACACCGCGGCCGCCGCCGGCATGGCGCCACAGCCGCTGCGTGCCGACATAGAAGCCGATGCCGACGACATAAAGCGGCGCCAGTAGCCAGGGATCGGAGCTCCAGAGCGAGCCCGTGTCGACGTCCGCGATGCCGTGCGCCATTGCAGGCGTTGCCATGAGGCCAAGCAGGAACGCCAACAGGCTCAGCGCAGGCATGGGCTGATCATGAGCGATGCCGCAAGCTGGTTTAGGATCACCAGCGCAAACAGCACGCCGGAGCCGACGCCGAGCCACGCCATGAACGTCCGGGGGCCGCCGCCTTGGGCATCGGTCCACTGAGCCCCCGCGCCGCGCCGGACCGCGCGTGCCGATATCACTGTGCCCGCGAGGGCGACAACGACCAGGACCGTGCTCATGATCGTGCCGGTAAGCTTCGTCGTCTCGCACGAGAAATGGGCGAGCGCATAGACGCCTTGCAGGTTGATGCCCCAGGCTAGCGGCCCCAGGGCGACACCGGACCAATAAAGCAGTCTGGTATGTCTTTCGGCGGCGGTCATAGGCGCGGCACCCAGTCGAGCAGGACGTAGAGTGGCAGCCAGGCCAGCACGACAAAATTCCAGTAGAACACGTTATCGGTGACGTCGCTGAACCGGCGCGGCTTGGCGTGCCGGGTGAACATCAGCACTGCCAGCACGATCGTGTCGCCGACGTCGGTGGCAAGGTGGGTCGTGTGCAGTCCCAGGATCAACCAGACGATCGATCCGTAGGCCGAGTTGTCCCAGCGCGTGTTGAGATGAGCGAATTCGAAGCCGCGCAGGACGAGCAGGGCAATTCCGATCAGCGCCATCACGATGAGGCCTGGGCGTACTTTCGCAAGGTCCTGCCGATGAGCGACGCGATTGGTCATCTCGTTCGGAATGATGCTCAGGAGATAGATGATGGTCTCGGCCGTGCCGGGCCAAAGATCGGGAGGCGCTGCGCCAATCGGCCAGTTCGGATTGACGGCATAGAGATAGAGGTAGGCGCCGATCGCGATGGCAAATCCCATCCCCTCCAGCGCCATGAAGCCGATGGCGCCCCACCAGGGGCCGCTGCGCGGACCGTAGCCATAGGTAGGCAGCTCGGCGACATTGCAGACGATTGTTTGTCTCACTCTTCGTCCTCCTTGCTGCCGGCCGGCCAGAACCAGCCGATCAAGGCGACAGCCATCGGCGGCGTGCCCCACAGCACTGCCCAAGGCGTAAAGATCGAGCCGATGAAGAACACCGTTGTCGCGATGGCCGTCAGGAGCGGCCAGATGCTCGGCTCGGGAGACGCCTCCCGGATCTGCGGCTCCGCTTCGGCCAGCGATGTCAGGAGCACCTCTCGCCGCTCGACGCTGAGGCCGGCAACGACAGCCAGGCTCGCGTTGTCGAGCCAGAGCGGATCGCGGTGCTTGACCACGGGAATGCGGTCGAAATTCTGCGGCGGCGGCGGTGAGGACGTCGCCCACTCCAGGGTGGAGGCATCCCAGGGATTATCGCCCGCCAGCGTGCCGCTGCGCAGACTGAGGATCACATTGACGAGCAGCAGCGCAAAGCTGAGCGCAAAAATAGCGGCTCCGCCGCTGGACAGCAGGTTGAGGTGCGCCCAATCCATGTCGGCGGTGTAGGTGTAGACGCGGCGCGGCATCCCGATCAACCCGAGAATGTGCATCGGGAAGAACGCGACATTGAAGCCGACAAAGGCGAGCCAGAAGTTCCAGCGGCCGAGCCACTCGCTCAGCATCCGGCCGGTGATCTTGGGAAACCAATAGTAGACCGCGCCAATGAGCGGGAATACGGCGCCGCCGATCAGGACGTAATGGAAGTGGGCGACGACGAAATAGGTGTCATGCACCTGGGTGTCGATTGGGACCGACGCGACCATCACGCCGGACAGTCCGCCAAGCACGAAAATGACGATAAAGCCGATCACGAACAGGAGCGGGGTGCGGTAGACCGGGCGGCCATCCCAGAGCGTTGCCAGCCAACAAAATATCTGTAGACCGCTTGGCACCGCGATCAGCATGCTGGACGCCGTGAACAGGCCGGCGCCGAGTTGGGGCAGACCGGTTACGAACATGTGGTGGACCCACAGGCCGAACGACAAAAAGCCCGTCGCGATCAGCGAAACGATGATGACCGGGTAGCCCACCACCGGCCGGCGCGCGAATGTGGCGAGGATCGCCGAGACCATGCCCGTACCGGGAATGAAGATGATGTAGACCTCGGGGTGGCCGAAGAACCAGAACAGATGCTGCCAGAGCAGGGGATGCCCGCCCGAAGACGAATCGTAAAAGCGCGTGTTGACGAGGCGGTCCAGGATCAGCGACGTCGATGCGACCATGATTGACGGCATCGCGAACATTACGAGGAGCGCCGTAACCAGTATCGCCCAGACGAAGAGGGGGATACGGTCGAGCGTCATGCCGGGCGCACGCTGCTTGAACACGGTCACGACGATCTCGACGGAAACCGCGAGCGCGGCGACCTCGGTGAAGGTGATCATCTGCGCCCAGACATCTGGGCGCTTCGTCGGCGTGTACTGCAGCGATGCCAGCGGAACATAGGCAAACCAGCCGACATCAGGGCCGACGTTCACCGCAAAGGAGATCCAGAGGAAGCAGCCTCCGAACAGGAACATCCAGTAGCTGAAGGCATTCAGGCGCGGGAAAGCAAGGTTTCGCGTTCCGACCATCAGCGGGACGAGATAGACGGCGAAGGCCTCCATGATAGGCACGGCGAACAGGAACATCATCGTCGAGCCGTGCATCGTGAAGATCTGGTTGTACTTGTCCGCCGACAGGAACGTGTTCTCGGGTCGGGCGAGCTGAACGCGCATGAGCACCGCGAGAAGTCCTCCGAGCAGCAGGAACGCGAATGCCGTGACGATGTAGCGGCGCCCCACGACCTTGTGGTCCACCGACATCAGTGCGCCGAAAAAGCCGGAAGGTGTGCGCCAGATGCCCTCGAGCCGGGTCGAAAGCTGGAGACCATTCAGAGCGTCATCGCGCAGCTCGCGTTGCTCGGCCACCATGCTCACTTGAGCTGCTCCAGATAGTGAAGGATCGCGATGAGCTCATCCGATTGCAGCGGCATCCTCGGCATCATGTTGCCGGGTTTGATGTGCTGGGGATCGGCGATCCAGGCGGCGAGGGTTGCCGATGACATCGGCAGCGTTCCGGCTGCAAGCGTTGTTCGGTTTCCGACGTGAGTGAGGTCGGGGCCGAGCTGCCCGCCGGCAAGCGTCCCGCGGACGGTATGGCAGAGCGCACAGCCTCTTCCGCGGAACAGCTGCTCGCCCTGCTTGCCGAGCGGGTCGGTCGGGCTGCTTGCGCTCTGGTTTTCGTGATCGCGCCAGCGGCCGAATTCGTCCGGCGATAGCGCGAGCACGGCGAAGGCCATGTGCGCGTGCTGAAGGCCGCAAAATTCGGCGCATTGGCCGCGATAGACGCCGGCATTTTTCGCCGTGAATTGAAGCTCGTTCTTCTGCCCGGTGATCAGATCCATCTTTCCGGTCAGGCTCGGGACCCAGAAGCTGTGGATCACATCGGCGGATTCAAGCTCGACCTTCACCGGTTGCCCGGTCGGAATGCGGACCTCGTTCGCGGTGACGAAGCTCTTGTCGGGGCTGTCGTCCTCGTATCGGACTTCCCACCACCATTGATGGCCTATAATCTTGAGGGTGAGAGCGTGCTCGTCCTTGGCGAAGACGGTGCGCTGACCGGCATAGCTGACGATCGAGAGCCCGAGCACGATGACGAGGGTTGCGAGCCCCAAGGCAAAGACGACGCGGCCGGTCGTTTGCTCAAAGGGCGCGTCCAGTGCGAGGGGTTGGTCAGCCCCGCGCTTCCGGCGCAGCATGCTCACGCAAAGCACGATCACCACGGCGATCCAGACGACGGCCGCCACGATCAGGAAGATGAAGAGGGTGTGGAGGATCTCGTCAGATTGAAGTCCCTGCGGATCGAGCACGGACTGGCGGCCGGCACATGCGGCCAGCGGCAACGTCGTAAATGGCACCAGAGCCGTTCGTATCCGGACGGGCATCGATGTTCGCCGTGCTCTCCTGTTGCAGGGCGAACCGGTCAATCCTATGAAGGTTCCTATTGCAGCGAGGCGGCTGGTCTCACAAGTCAGAAGGGCCAGCCCCTGGCTGCGATGAAGATTGCCCCGTCAGCCACGGCCATCAGCAGCAAGACAAGGACTATGGCAATCATCGCTCCGGGCTGGGCGATCGCGCGAAGGTCTTCGAACATATATCGTCCTCCGCGTTCGATCACCTTGCCATCAGCTTTTGTCGATCATCGCGGCGTTGCGTCGCTTCGGTGTTCCGGTCAAGATGGGCGCATTCGCTACGACGCCAACTGCGAGCAAGCTGCCGTGGTTCCTAAGCGCGGGAACGCGGCGGGACGTCATGAGAGCGCTGTGATCAGAATTGGGGTGATCTCGGACACGCACGGGCTCCTACGGCCAGAAGTGGCGCCTTGCCTTAACGGAGTCGCGCATATCATTCATGCCCGCGATATCGGTGCCGGGTAGGTGCTCGAAGGGCTGCGCACGATTGCGCCTGTCACTGCGATTCGGGGGAATGTCGATACCGGCCATTGGGCGCGGGACTATCGGGATACGGAGACTGTGCGCCTCGGCCGGTACGACTTCTACATCCTGCATGATCTGAACGGGCTCGGGAGCAAACCTGCGCCTGAGGGCACCGCTGCCGTGATTTGCGGTCATTCGCACCGGGGAGCGTCAGGACGGTTGACGAGGTTCTTTATCTCAATCCCGGGGGCGCC
The DNA here is from genome assembly GCF_014198315.1 of Bradyrhizobium sp. CIR48. Classification (NCBI taxonomy): domain Bacteria; kingdom Pseudomonadati; phylum Pseudomonadota; class Alphaproteobacteria; order Hyphomicrobiales; family Nitrobacteraceae; genus Bradyrhizobium; species Bradyrhizobium sp. CIR48. Next base: position 88,835 of record NZ_JACIHG010000018.1, on the reverse strand, counting down.
GGGCCGCGACGCTTCAAGCTTCCGATCACGCTTGCGACGCTCGATCTAGACGAGAGCGGCGAGCTTCGACCGATCGTGCACACGCTCGGTCGGTCCTAGCGCCGACATATGGCGCTTGGACGAAGAGGTCTGACTGCGGGTCAGGAACGCTTGCCGTCGCTTCCGTCACCGGCGCAAACTCCGGAGCCGCTCCCGAGCCGATCTGGCCCCCTCATTCCGGCGACCGTGCCGGAGGACTCCGTCAAAAATTTCGGCAAGCAGGTGCCGACGCAGCGCGCCGGAAAGCCCTCCGAGCTCGCGGCGGCCTATGTGCTGCTGCCCAACCCGCTCTCGAGCTATGCGTCGGGGGCCACGTTGGCCGTCAGCCGTTCATCTGTTCCAATGCACACAGGTGCGGGGCGGCGCCCGCGTTCAGCAATCCTGGTTGCGGCTAGCAATTCAGGACGTACCGTTTCGGGATGATGTCTGTCTAGGAGTATTTTGCCCGACGCGTCAAGCTGGATTCGAAAAAACAGAAGTACGTCGCGATCGGCCGCTAATCCATTGATTCCATTGTGGGTTACTGTGCATGGGGTTATTTTCGCGCTTCTGTTGTTGCAAGCCGATCGAGGAACCGCACGGGCAGCGAACGGTTGCTTCGAACCTGCCACACGAGGTTTCCCATGGACCTGAAAGACGCGTCCGCAATGACCGAAGCATCCGGCCTTTCTGATGATCCCAGCGTTGGTAACCCCTCGGCAGCAACCGGCGCCCGGAGAGCGGAAACCCCGCGGCATGGAGCACCTGCGAAGGCAGCCACAGCGCTCATTTCCCCAGCAACTGCGGGACATCGCCATCGCGGCACCGCTCCGGTCCCTGGCCGCGGCATTGGTGTCGGCGTTATGGTCGCCCGCCGACGCCAGGCATCCGATGCATCGTCGACGATCCTGTCGCCCGCCGGGAGGCCAACCGATGCGTCTTCGATCGGTAGATGTTGTGCCGCGACCGAGCAAGCCGAGTTAGGAACATCTCTCCCGGCGACATGTTTTCGAGGCAGTCACGGGAGAACAGCATGGATCAGAACGACCACACCATCGTTCGGTCACGGCAGAACAGCGCAGTGGCTGGATGGTCGGCGCCATCTTCGTCATAGCGGTCGTCGCGGCAGTCTTCTACAATGGACGCGATGTCGGACATCAGACCACCACCACGACTCCGAACAACGCCCCGGCTCGACCTCATCCAGCAAGTGAACGCGCGCTACGCCGTTTCGAGACCGGAGCGCGACAGGCAGGAAATAAGAGCACGGGATCGCTGCAGATCATTTCCTGACCGTGCACTGGGAAGTGAGAAGCGAGGAACGCAAGCCGCGCCCGCCGCGTTCATTCAGCGAAGGAACCTCGCGGACTTGTCGTGCTTATCAGCGGAGGGGGATTCGCCCCGACGAGTGAAAAATATGGAGCTTCGGCAGCAGACGGCCCAGCCATCGCTGGCGCGAACTGTTGAAGAGGTCGCGATTAGCCGACAACCCCACGATCCCCTACAGAGTTGAAGGAGGTCGTGGTGGCCCAACCGACCGAAAAGAAAATCGAGAAGCGCACCTATGAAATATGGGAGCGGAACGGCAAACCCGAAGGCAGGGAGGAAGAATTCTTCCAGTTGGCGAACCAGGAGTTGCGAAATGAGGACAGGTCATAACCCCTCCGCACTCCAGGCAGCCTGTAGAGAGGAGAGCGCTTGCCGAATGTCTCATTTCGCAGCAGCCGAAACCATATTGCTGTACTTTGTGCTGCCCCTTTGGCTATTGGCCGGCTTTGCTGATTACCTTTGCCATCGCGCTTCTCGGATTGAGATAACGAGCGGTTATAAGGAAACTCTGCTTCATCTATTGATGTTGATCGAGCTGGCGATACCGATGCTGGCGGCGATTTTTTTGGAGATTAACGCTCTTATTATCGCGACTATGATCGCGGGCTTTGTTGCGCATCAGCTGACAGCCCTCTGGGACACAACATTCGCTAGCCATAAGCGGCTCATCACGCCCATCGAACAGCAGGTCCATAGTTTTCTTGAACTGATGCCCCTCATGGCGATGGTCATCGTGATTATCTTGAACTGGCCGCAATTCCTTAGCCTCTGGGGGATGGGGTCTGAGCCCGCACGCTACGAACTCGTCTTGAAGCGAGAGCCATTACCCTGGACCTACGTGGCTGCATTCTTATTCGCAGTCCTGCTGTTTGAAGTCCTTCCCTATATGGAGGAATTCGTTCGAGGTTTGCGATCGCGGAACAGGGCTTAGCTCCGAACGCGGAGGACCATCAATGAAGGTTGCTGTCATCGGAGGGACAGGACTATTGGGATCCGCGATTGTGGCTTACCTATCCTCGCGCGGCCATTCAATTGTTTCTATGAGTAGAAGCGTGGATTTTGGGAGTCCGAGTGCTATCTCGGTCGACCTTAACCAGGCGACGTCTCCGTCTTATTGGCTGCCCCACCTCGATGGCGTAGAAGCCGTAGTGAATTGCGCCGGGGTACTCCAAGATAGCCCAAAGGATTCCACGTCAATGGTCCATCATCAGGGCATTGCGAATCTTTTTGCCGCCTGTGAGCAACTCAAAATCCGCCGCGTCATCCATTTCTCCGCAATCGGGGTAGACCGGCAAACTCCCAGCGCGTTTTCAGAAACGAAATTATCTGGCGACAAGGCTCTGATGGGGCGTGACCTCGACTGGATCATCTTGCGGCCGTCTGTCGTGATCGGTCGGGCGGCCTATGGGGCCAGCGCGCTCATGCGAGGCTTGGCGGCCCTGCCGGCTCTGCCGGTGATGCCGAACACGGGACAGCTCCAGATCGTCCTGCTCGAGGACGTCGTGCAAACAGTGCAGCATTTTCTAGAGCCCGGTGCGCCGACACGGACAATTGTCGAACTGGTCGGCCCGCATCGCCATTCTTTCCATGAAGTCATTGCACTGATCCGCCGTTGGTACCGTTGGCCTCCGGCGCGCGAGATCCGTTTGCCGAACTTCGCTTCGAGCCTGATGTACAAATTCGGTGACATGATTTCGCTGTTGGGCTGGCGGCCTCCCGTACGAAGCACTGCCGAGCGGGAGATCAGGCGGGGCGCGGTCGGCGATCTCGAAGACATGCGGCGGCTTGGGCTGCATCCAAGAGGCCTGCCGGAGTTCTTCGCCTCCGAACCAGCTTCAGTGCAGGAACGCTGGTTTGCGCGGATGTATTTGCTCAAGCCAGCGATACTTATTGTGTTGTCTCTATTCTGGATCTCGACTGCCTTTGTCTCGCTCGGGCCGGGCTGGGGCTACGGTATGGGTCTCATGGGCGAGGGCGGCGTCGAAGGAGCGAGTGCGGCGCTCACGGTGGTCGCCGGCGCATTATCCGACCTGGTGATTGGACTCGCGATTGCCTATCGCCCAACCAGCCGGTACGGCGTCTATGCGGCCATCGCGATTTCCTTCACTTACGCGATCATCGGGACCATACTTGTGCCTCGCCTATGGGCCGACCCTCTAGGGCCGATGCTGAAAATCTGGCCGATTATCGTCCTGCATTTCGCAGCGCTAGCTGTTCTTGAAGATCGATGATGCTGTACTTCGTTCTCAAGTACTTACATATCGTCGGCGCCGCTGTCTTGCTTGGCACGGGATCCGGCATTGCATTCTTCATGCTTGCAGCTCACCTCGGCGGAAAGCCCTCCGTGATCGCGGGCGTCGCCCGAATTGTTGTGATTGCGGATTTTATCTTCACAGCCACTGCCGTCGTTGCACAGCCCGTCACAGGCTCGCTGCTTGTGCTGCACGTCGGTTACTCCTTCTGGGAAGGATGGATCGTTTGGTCGATCGTGCTGTATCTCATCACAGGGGCGCTATGGCTGCCCGTTGTTTGGATGCAAATGCGCCTTAGGGACATTGCCTCAATCGCGGCGGCAAAAGGCTCGCCTTTGCCGCCTGAATATCACCGAATTTTTTGGCTATGGTTCGCCTTCGGCATTCCAGCGTTCACTGCCGTAGCCGCTATACTCTGGCTGATGATAGCCAAACCCCAACCTGCGGTTTTTTGAAAGATGGGAGGAATTGCCGAGCTAGACTCAGGAATCGGGTATTCCTATGCCAACTTGCTGCAGCCGCCCGGACAACGCGCAGACGTAGCGAACTGGGGCATCACGACCATTGGGCCGCCCGACAACACGGCTGCCGACGAGGGACTCACCCGGTTTCTTCTCGACATTCGCCAGCTTCTCGATCGCGAGGAATAGAGCGCGACGCGCGGCAGCGGCGCCAGCCTGTTGATCGCAAAGCCTATTGAGGGGGAGGGGAGGCGGTAGGAACCAACGCGGCCGCGAAGGCTTGGCACCTCACCAAGGGGCCGGTCGAGGTACAGGATGAGCGAGGCACTGTGCGACACGCCTCTCGAGCCAGCCACCACGTGAGAAGATGACCTTTGCCTTCGGAAGGCAACGCCTTACCCGACCCAAAGCTCTTAGCTCGAAGCGGACGATCTTTGATGTCATCGCTTTTAAAATGCTCTAGCTCGCTCAAATTGGTCCATGATGGATTGGAGCAGAGTTCAAATTTCTCAATGCGTTAGAAGGCCGCGCGTGCATGACGTGTGCACCGGGAGATCAAGAAAAATCCATCGCAGGCAAGCGTCGGGGGTCCTTCGTTGGAGCTGCGCAACGTCGCAAAACGTTAGCGGATAGAGAGCGCGTGCGCAGCGCAGGCTGGCGCCCACCGCAGGGTCTACTAAGATGCCCAGCTTCGCGAGCAGCGCTCAGCGTCGGTCAATGCCGAGATGTCACGTGAGCTGTAGTGAGAAAGCAAAAACTGACGTCGAGGCTCGAGTCGCTCCCCCCTAGGCCGCGTACTCATAAATCGACCGCGTGAATCGATTTCCGCTTGTCCCCCAATAGCGGCGCGAAAGCGGGCGTTGTCGGGCTTCCGAGAAGGGTCGATTTTGTTGCAAAAGTCAGTTGAGACGAGCCGGTAAGCGTGATTCCGTTGTGTTGACGCGAATCGCGATGAGGTCGATCCATGATGGGCCGTCTGAAGAGTGACCAAGGTCAACTGTTCTACGAGTTTCATCTCAGCGACGCGGTTCCCGAAGATCATCTGGTGCGGAAGATCGACGCTGCTCTCGATCTGTCGTGGCTTCGCAGCGAACTAGCTCCTCATTATTCGTCCATGGTCGCCCGTCGATCGATCCGGAGCTGATGATCCGGATGCTGATCGTGGGGTATGTCTTCGCGATCCGCTTGGAGCGACTGCTCTGCCGTGAAGTGCAGGTGAACCTCGCCTATCGGTGGTTCTGCAAGCTCGTGTCGAGGACGCTATCCCGGTCATTCGGCCGTCTCGCGGGTTCGCAATGAGTGCTTCCGCGAGGGAGATGTCGTTCGTCGCGTATTCTAACATATTGTCGAGGTGTGCATTGTGGCCGGTCTGGTTGGTGGCGAAGGTTTTGCGGTAGACGCGAGCCTGATCCAGGCAGATGCCAACAAGCAGCGCTCAATCGCGGGTCAGGATTGGCGCAGGGATCGCGATCCGGCGAGGTCAAGCCGCGCGGCTGAAGGAGTATCTGGCGACCTCGACGATACGGCGTGGGGCGCGGCCAGTGACGTTGTCCCGAAGTTCGTTTCTCTCTCCGACCCCGCAGCCCAGTGGACCGGCGCTCACAAGGGACCAGCATTCTTCTCTTACTCCGACAACTATAAGTGAAGTTCGGCGTCATCGTTGATGTCGAAGCGTCCCGTGCCATTCGCCAGGCCGAGGTCGGAGCGGCGAGGACAATGATCGAACGAACAGAGGAGCGCTTTGGTCTCAAGCCGGAGCGGCTTGTCGGGGATACTGCTTGCGGGGCTGCTCCGATGCTGAATTGGCTGGTTGAGGTATCGCGCCACATGTCCCCGTGTTCGACAAGTCGAAGCGAGATGACGGTACCTTTTCGCGCAGCGACTTCGATATGATCCGACCAGCGACGTCTACCACTGCCCGGGCGGAAAGCGGCTCGGGACGAGCGGCAACGTGCACGAGGGCAAACGCTTCTGTATCGTGCGAGCAAGCTCGACTGCGACGCATGCCCGCTTAAACCGCAGTGCTGTCCAAAAGAACCAACGCGCAAGATCCCGCGCGATATACATGAGCACGCCCGGGACGTCGCCCGGTCGTTCGCTGGCGCCGAAGGCTTCGAGACTTCGCGACGTGTCAGCGCAAGAAGATCGAGATGCGGTTTGCGCTCTTGAAGCGCATCCTGAGGCTTGGCCGGCTTCGGCTTCGTGACCCACAGGGCACCCAGGTCGAGTTTGTTCTGGCTGCCATCGCTCAAAATCTGAGGCGCCTCGCGTCGTTCGTTGCGCGACCTCCACCCGTTCATGCTCTGTGCATTGCGTAGCGTAGAAGTTGCGTTGAGAGCGTTAGGGTCGGCGGATCAAAGCCGGTCGGCCTTACCGTGCCGAAAGACATCCGTCGGTCACAGCCGACTTTTGCAACAAAATCGACCAGAAGCGGACATTGGAGTGATAGCGTCTCAGCTTCTTATGGCGCAGTCGGCGCCCGGAAACTGATTCAGGTTACAGCCGCAAATAGGCGCATCGGCTCGGCAAGACCCTTAAGCTCGGCCGGTCCCTGATCGACAAACTTGAGGCCAGCACCCGCGACTAAGTCTCTTACCGTGCTCGAGGCCAGAACTTCGCTCGCTTTCGCATGCTGAGCTACCCGGGCTGCGATGTGCACAGCAACGCCGCCCACATCGTCGCCCATCAACTCAATCTCACCGGTATGAACGCCGGCCCGTACTTCGAGATCGAGCGGCCGCACCGCGCTGACGATCCTCTGGGCGCAGCGGACAGCGCGCGCCGGGCCGTCGAACAGGGCCAGAAATCCGTCGCCTGTAGTCTTAACTTCGCGTCCGCGATGCCGCTCCAGTTCCGAACGCACCGCCGCATGATGCGCTTCGAGAGTTGAACGCCACTGCCTATCGCCCACCAACGAAGCTCTCCTTGTCGAGTCGACGATATCGGTGAACAGCACGGTCGAGAGGACGCGATCAACGTCGACGGCAGTAGCGAAAACACCCATGAATTGTCTGATCTCCTCGACAAGCCGATCCTGATCTCCTGACCATGCGAGGTGATCGCTACCCGGTAGTTCGATGTAGCGCGCCCGAGAGATTCTCTCTCCAAGCTCGCGGCCGGCGAGTGCACGTATGCGGACGTCGTCGCGCCGGTGCATGACAAGCGTAGGAACACGGATCGACGGCAGGATTGCCGTTACGTCGATCTCGCGGTTCATACGCATCAGGTTAATCACATCGGACGGGCTGGCCGCCGAGCGCTCGAACTTGGCGAAGCGCTCCATGGCCCCGGGAATTGCGGCTGCCGAGGGGGAGAAACTTGGCAGACTTTTGCCGGTACCCCAGTTGGACCGGATATCGCGCTCCAGTCCCGCAAAATCGTCAAACGGAACGGAGGAGCCAACCGTGCGCGCATACGTGCCGAACAGGATGAGACCGGCGACCCTTTCCGGGTAGGTCGCCGCGAACAGGATCGACATCGGCCCGCCCTCCGAGACACCGAACAAGTAGGCTCTCTCAGAACCCGCGGCGTCGAGGACGGCGCGGATATCGTCGATCCTTTCATCGAGATGCGGGACACCGACGCCACGATCGCTGAGACCCGTGCCGCGTTTGTCGAATCGGATCAGTCGCGAGAACGAGCCGAGGTCGTTAAGGAAACGCGCGGCGTTGGGATTCTCCCACGACAGCTCCAGATGCGATACAAAGCCCGGTGTCATGAGCAAATCCGGACCGTCCTGTCCGGATATTTGGTACGCGACGAAGACCTCGCCGCTGGTCACATAGCGCGTCTCGACAACCATGGCTTCCCGCCAGTCTGGGTCACCGGGTAGCCTACGGCTAAACGGCCACGCAGCGCAATCGAGCGGCGAGAGGCTCATGACCGTGTGGCCATGGCCCCAGGCTGCTCATGTTCGCTGAGGGTCCGCGGCGCACCTCTGCCGAAGCCTTCGGAGGCCTGCTTTGGGTCAAAATCGGTCCTGTCATCGCTCGAATTGGACGCAAGTACGTCTCCAATGATCTCGAAGCGGACGCGGGATTGGAAGGGCTCCGGGCTGAAAATGACCAGCCTCCCTAGCTGAGGAGGTCAACATGACCGATAGCCCAAGCACTATCCTCGAGACACGCTCCTTGGAACAAGGGGAAGATATCGGCGCAAAGCCGCCGCTCCGTCCGAAGCACGTCTGGTCAATCCGAATCAAGCTGCAGGTCGAAGGCCGAATGCGCGATTTGGCGCTATTCAACGTCGCCATCGACAGCAAGCTGCGCGGCTGCGACGTCGTAGCCTTGAAAGTCGATGGCCTTGCGCCGGGCGGATATGCGGCCGACCGCGCGACCGTCCGACAAAAGAAGACCGGTCGGCCAGTCAAATTTGAACTGACGGAATCAGCCCGGCAGGCAATCGATGATTACCTGCGCCAAGAACTCAGGAGAATACCTGTTCACTGGCCGTCGGTGGACTGGACATATGACGACCCGCCAGTATGCCCGACTACTATCTCACTGGATCGCTGACATCGGACTGGACCCGCACCTGTTCGGGACGCATTCCCTTCGCCGGACGAAGGCGAGCTTGATTCATCGCCGAACCGGCAACCTACGAGCCGTACAGCTCCTTCTGGGGCACACGAAGATCGAGAGTACCGTTCGATATCTCGGCATCGAGGTCGACGACGCTCTCGCGATAGCAGTGACTTCGGGGGCAGAGCAGACGTGCTCTGCGCTGCCCTCACAGACGGCTCCGGGCCAAAAGCCGAACTCACCAGACTGAGCGCCATGAACAAAAGTTCCCCTCCGTGCTATTGCTTCCTAAAGCGCTCTATTTCGACCGTGAACCTGACCCGCATGACGGGCCCTATATTATCGCGGACTTCAATGACAGCTTCGCCGGGTTTGATTGGGCGTTGCAAGCTTTCTCGGGCAGCGTCAGCCATGGCTTGGGTCGCCTCCCGCTCTACGCTGTCCATGTCGCCAAATTCCATACCTTCCTCGTCAACCACAAGGCCGTCTTGGTCTACTAGATCGAAGTAGTAGCGTGTCATTTGTCACTGCCAAGGCACCCCCACGGACAAAATAACTCAAGTTAATTCTGTTCCTGTCCCGCCAATTCACTGCGCCAGAACCAAACAGGACACCACGGGTCAATGCCCCGCCAACGACACGATGGGGACAGACCGGAAACTGGAACGAGCCGCGAGCTGCTTTCGTCGGCTTTGGGGCACAAGCTGACAACTTGGCGCAACGGCGTGAAGGGGCGCCCTGTGACAAAGGCCGAGCGCGAGACCAACATGCGCCAGATGATCCTTGAGCACATCAAGGAGTTACGCAGACTTCCTCGGTGAGTGAAGGCGAGTGAACGTGGGCTACCGGCCCCAAAGCCCCGCCGACCTTCGGTTTTGGCTTTCTCGACTCAAGGTCGGCACCAATCAGACGCTCTAGTGTTCCAACCCTTTGATTCCCGGACCGTCATCTCAACCAGAGCGACGGCATCACTAACGCCGCTCATCTGAATGTCGATCATCTTTTGGGCGACGAGACCGCAGAGGGGATCGTCCCGGTCTACCAAGTCCAGCTTTCGCAGCGCGTTCTTGAAGGCCAATTCAAGCACATGTTCTTGTTCGCGGGTAAGATCGGTGTTCTCAATCAGCCGTGAAATCGGCATGACCGTGCTCCCTGTTTGAGTAGGCGGGAGCGCAATTGGTCACCGATAGACGCCACGAACCGGGCGGTGATGGAACACACTGTTCCTCAGCCGTTTGGCAGTCAATCCCCCTAGAGTGCCAGAAGAACGATCAGGCCCTTGATCCTTCTCGGTGCAGCCGGCGTTTTGGGATTCAAGATATTCAGCGCGTGAACGATACTCTTCGGCGATCTCCAGCAAGGCGGCCTTAGCACGCTCGTCAGCTGACAGAGATGCTTGCTCGCGGGCGGCCTGTTCGAGGCGTCGGAGTTCTCGCTTTATGGAGGGAGATTACCCGGACGTGCCGCGGTCCGCATTAAAATGTGCTAAAGTGTACACACATCCCCCACTCACTCACGGCAGTGGAGGTGGGCTCGGCTTAGTCTCTCGGATCACCCAGTACAGGTGCTCAAACCACCAGCGGCATTCCGCAATGCAAGCCCGGTTTTGATCAGACAGGCGACGGCTCTCCGCGATCGCGTCGTCCGCACGTTTGAGCAGTTCGGCATCAGCTTCGTTCATGTTGGCGGGAGACTACAGCCCCATCTGGTGGACCGTCATTAACAAAGTCCATTCCATCAGGGACACCGCATCCACCGTGGAATTTCCGCTATGGTCAAAAGCTGCGGTGAGCACCCTCATCGTGTGAGGTCCGGTCTCCCTCGGAGAGCCGACGTGGTCGACAGCTCGCCCGTTGTTCGGCTCATGTCGGCCTACTCGACCACTTCGTTGGCGCGAAGAAAAAGAGAGGAGGGAATTTGGATGCCCAAAGACTTCGCTGTGGTTGAATTGATGACTAATTCAAAGGCCGTAGGCTGCTCTATAGGCAGCTCGCTCGGCCGTGCACCATTTAAGATGAGTGCCGCGTAGGCGCCGGCTTTTTGTAGCGCTCCGGCTAGGCTGGGGCCGTAGCTCATCAGGCCGCCGACCGCACAAAACTCGCGAAATTCGTAAGTCGCCGGGAGCGAATGACGCTTGGCCAATGCGACGATTTGCATGCGCTGGCCGAAAAAGCCCGCATCATTGCCGACAAGCACTGCACCGACCTGAGCCCTGACAAGCTGCGCAAATGCGGATTCGAGGTCATCCGGACTGCGCGCTTTGGCGACCTCCAAGGACCGCCCCGTGGAACGCGCAATCTGTTCGATTTCCACCAGCAACTCCTTATTGTCAGGGTTTATCAAGAGACCTACGGTCGCGTTCGGTGGGAGGAGTTCCCGGATTAATTCAAGCCGCTTGAGTGTGAGCGTTGCCGTCTGCATGGATACGCCGGTGGCATTCCCTCCGGGGCGAGCGAAGCTTTTCGCGAGCCCGATCTTCACGGGGTCGGACGCAATGATGAAGACTATGGGAATGGTTGAGGTGGCGCGCCTTACAGCGAGAGCAACCACATTGCCTGGTGCCACGATCAAGCTTGGGTTCAGGCTTACGAGTTCTTTTGCAAGCTCAGCAAGCTTGTCGTGATTTCCTTCGGCCCATCGGGCCGCTTTCGTAACGTTTCTGCCGAACACATATCCTCGGTCCGCAAGACTTCTGTCGAACGCCTCAATATCAGAGCCTGGCGAATTCATTGACAGCATACCGATGACAGGCATCGCCGCCTGTTGTGCCCGCGCACTGAGTGGCCACGTTGCCGCTGCACTAAGAAACGCGATGAAGTGGCGCCGCCGCATGAAACCCTCCGTAGGAAACGCTTCATCGTCGTAGGAAGCCTGACAAACTCTAAAACCGTGCGGCGAGGATCAGAGGAGCCGCCGCGACCCAATGCCCGCTTAGGGGCAAGGCTGCCTTTGCGAATAGGTTGGCGCGACGTCCGCTATAAGATAGCCGCCTAGCTATTGCAGCACTATAGTCGCGGCTGGTGAGCGCCAGACTTGTTCAAGGAGCATTGGTTTGGAGGGCTGGCCTTTGTTGCCGTAATGGAAACCGAGAGCCTTCGCTGGCTGCCTCGAGCTCACGTTTCTAAAGTTGTGGACCTCGCCCGGCATCTCCGCGTATGCTTCGCCTACCTTGAAGGTCTGCGGCGGCTTTCCATCAACTTCGTAGACAACCGCACCTTCAAGTACATACACGAATCTCGGCGTTGGGTGCGAATGTCGGCCGGTAGCGGAGTTCGGCGGAATGTCAGTAACCCAGACGTTTATGCGCTTGCCCTCCATTTCTGGAAGGGCAGTCTTGAGAAGGTCGGTCCGCTTAATCGTTGCTGGCTGTTGTCCGAATGTAATCTGATCGCCGATTACAAACAAAGCTGTCCCAAGGATCGTCCCAGACAAAATGGCTCGCCACATAGCGGGACTCCCATTGCATAGGCGGGCGGAGCGGCTCGCGACCGTAAAAGTCTAGGATGCGAACACAGCTTCGCCAAGTCTCCTTCGGGTCGCGAGCGTCGATTTGGCCGCGTCCTCACCACGTCCGGTCTGCGTCGGCTGCTGACGTGGCGGGCACGGTGGCGATCTTCGCCCTCGAACCAGAAGCAGACGCGCAGTTCCGCTCTCGAACCACCACTTGGCCCTGCTCCGGGCAGTTTGATGCACAACCTTGCGCGTGAGGAGTGAAGGTATTGAGATGCCCTGTCTGGCATCTTCAGAGACGAGCTCGGAGATAGCTTGGTGCTAGGTGCAGAGTTCTTCTAACAGTGCCTTGCTGTCCTTCAAGTCGCGAACATCGAAGCCCTCGTCGAACCAATCGTAGACCGGGGCGAGAAGGTCGCGTGCTTCATCACCCTTGCCCTGGCGGCGCCAGAGCCGGGCGAGAGTGACGGCAGAGCGGACCTCCCAGAGTTTCGCCTCCTGTTGGCGAGCAATAGCAATGGAGCGTCGAAACTCGGTCTCAGCCTCGGCCTCGGCGTCCGGCCGAGCCGTCAGCATCAAGTCGCCTCGTCGCCGATGCAGCTCGGCCTCGAACCATCGCACCCCCAATTTCTGCGTTAGTACTAAGGCGTCGGAGAGTTGACCGAGGCCGGTTTCAAATCGTGCTCTCTTTGCCTCGGCTGCCGCGAGCTGCGCAAGGTAGAACGGAAGAGTCCATGCTGCGCCGGACGCCTGGAATCCCTCGATACCGTGTCGCAGTAAGTCCACCCCGGCCTCGGCGTCGCCGGCTTCGGCCAGCGTCCAACCGCGATAGGCGGTCCCCATCGCGAGAAAGAAAGCAAAGCGCTGCTCCGAGGTTAGCGCAACTAGCTCCTCTGCCAGTTGCGCGACCATACCCGCGTCATCGAGGACGAAATGCAACCGGCAAGCGACGCTCAGCGCGAAGGCAAGGCTGATCGGATGGGACGACCCGCGCGCCTCCGAGATTGCCTCACTGCTCTGAACAAGCGCCTGATCGGGAAATCCAAGAAGGCTATAGGTTAGCGAGAGGAACGAAAGCATCGCCACGCGGGCGTTTTCTGCGAACAGTGCCGTCAAAGAGCGCTGCTGCGACGGATCGTAAAGGGCAAGCCCCCGCTCGAGATGGACGCGCGCCAAGGCCAATTGCCCGCGATGAAGGCAGCTGTCGCCGACAGCCCGATGACCGGCGACAAGAATGGCCGCATCGTTCTGTCGTCCGGCCAAATCTAGCAGTTCCTCAGCGATGCGATGCGATCGGTCCGTTTCGCCCCGCACATGATAGTGCACGAACTGCCCCCAAAGCGTCTTGAGCAGGTTCGGCCTGTCGTTCAGTAACTCGCAAAGGCGGCGAGCCCGGGCATAAGCCTTGCCGGTCTCTTCGGCCGCATGTCCCTTCGCAGCGATCAGTGCGCCGCCGAGTGCGAGCTGGAGGTCGGCTTCGATGCCTTGGCGTCCGGCGGTATCGGGCAGATGGGATAGCAGATCGAGCGCTTTTCGCATCTGCGCGATTGCTTCTGTCATTGCCGATCGAGCTTTTGAGCGCTCACCGGCTTCCTGCCAATACGACACTGCCTTTTCGATCAGACCTGCATGCGTGCAATGATGGGCTAGGATCTCCGGTCGCTCTTGAATGCCCTTATAGAGCCTCTCCTCAAGCGCGTCCACAATTCGTGCGTGCAGCTCGCGGCGTTGGCTGCGCAACAGCGTGCCGTACGCCGCATCTTGGATCAGTGCGTGTTTGAACAAGAAATTGGCGTCGGGCGGTTCGCCACGCCCAAACATGAGCTCGGCATTGATTAGCCGATCAAGTGCAGCCTGCAGCTCATTGTCGCATCGCTGTACAACGGCGGCAAGCAGGTCGTAGGAGAACTCGCGGCCGATGGCCGCGCCGATCTGCGCCACTTCCTTGGCTATCGGACCGACCCGGTCGAGCCGCGCCATCAATGAAGCATGGAGCGTGGCCGGCACAGCAAGTCCGGGTAGCGGCGCGAAGGAGATGGCTCGCGGGATCCCCTCGTTGCTTGTCTCGAGCACCGCTTTGGTCAATTCCTCAACGAACAACGGCACGCCATCCGTTCGTTCAGCAATCTCATTAACAATTTCGGTCGGCAACGTCCGGCTACCGGCCACGCTTCGGATCAGCGTGGCACCTGCTTTCTGGTCCAGCCGGTTCATCACAAGCAAACTGACGTGCGGCTTTCCGCTCCATACCAGCTGGAGCTCGGGGCGGTAGGTGATCAGGACCAAAACTGGTAAGCTTGCTACGCGATCGACCGTCCGGTCCAGCAGCTCGCGCGAGCTCGGATCGATCCACTGCATGTCCTCGAACACGACCATGACTGGGTGTTTTTCTGCAAGAACTTCAAGCTGGCGGACCAGAGCGGCGAAGCTTCTCTCCTTCTTTTGTTGCGGCGTAGCAGCAACCGGCAGATACAGGTCACCGCTGGGAATCGACAGCAACTCGGCCAGGATCGCCACGTCCTCGTCGGACGGCAATGCCGGGGACAGTAGCAGCCGGAGCTTTTTGAGCTTCACAGTTGGCGCGTCCTCACGATCGAAACCAGCAGCTCGCTGGAGTTGTGCGGTGAAGGGATAGAGCGCACTTTCCTGATGGTGAGGCGAGCAGAAATATCGCAAGAAGGTGTGCGGCTCGCGCTCGATACGCTCCTGGAGAGCCGCAACGAGGCGCGACTTGCCAATGCCAGCCTCGCCGACGAGCAGCACTACTTGGCCGCTATCCGCCTTCGCAAGATCCCAGCTCCGCTCCAGTCGCGCGAGTTCTTCCTCACGCCCTACCAGCGGAGCGAGCATCGAAGGGTGCAACGCCTCGAAGCGGCTTTCTGCCGTTCCCTCATGAAGCACCCGCCAGGCTTGCACCGGGGCGGCAAAGCCTTTCAGAGTCACCGCGCCGAGGTTTTCATAGTCAAAAAGCCCGCCGATGAGCCGTCGCGTGTCCTCAGCGATGACCACGCCATCTGGTTCAGCGAGCGCCTGCAGCCTAGCAGCAAGGTTCGGCGTCTCGCCAAGGACCGCCTGTGTTTCTGCAGCCTCGCTGCCGATAAGATCACCTACGATGACGAGACCAGTCGCGAGTCCAAGACGAACCCGCAGCTCGAACTCGGGCGGCCCTCCAGGCGAATGCCTGGTCGCGGCGATCTCAAGCGCAGCGCGCACGCTGCGTTCGGCATCGTCCTCATGCGCTGAGGGATGGCCGAAGAGGATGAGCATGCCATCTCCTATGTAGCGGCTGATGGTTCCGCCGTATTTGCGGACGACCGCCGCTACGCTATCGCGGTACTTGGCGATTATGTCCCGTAGATCTTCTGGGTCGAGCTTCGTCGCAAGCGCTGTCGAGCCGACAAGGTCGCAGAACATAACTGTGAGCTGGCGGCGCTCGGCGGAAGAACTTGGTACGGGTGATAAGCTCGAACGCTCGGTGACCCGTGACGTTATCGAGGTCGATGCGCCGGCAGCCGCCGTGACTTGCGGCAGTACTGTTGGCGTGAGCGCCGCACCGCAGTCACCACAGAAGTTCTTTCCTTTCGGATTGTCGGCTCCGCACGCGGGGCAGCGAAAGGATAGCGCCGCGCCGCAATCGCCGCAGACCTTCTTTCCCTCTAGGTTGAATCTGCCGCACTTCGGGCAATCCATGCCGCACCCAATCGAGCTTCGACCAATATGAGGTCGCGTCGGTCCGTGGGCGCCCCTTCAGAGCGCTCTCGACGATACTCTTCAGCTGCCTACCAAGCACCAAGAATGATCAAGTCACAACGGTCAGAAAGGAGATAGAGGCGATCGTCACAAGGACAATGAGCCAGCCGGGTGTCATCGTTGCCTCCCGAGCGTTCGTCTCGAAAGCTTAAGCTCGCAGGCACCACAAAATTATGAACTAGCTAACACTCTGCAGTTGAAGCCCATTTTCAATCTTAGAAAGCGACCACAGCCTGACACGACCGAAACGCGAGAATGGTGCCGCAGCAAATGCCTGCATTTGCGGGCAGTCGACTGACCACCGCCTCCAGAGTCGATGAAAGGATCTCTCGCACGCCAGCACCGCGAGCTTTTGCAGATATGAATTTGGAAAAGAGCAACTCTTGGGCGCGAAGCTCACCGATCGGCCGACTAGGCATTTGCCATAGGACCAAGAAGCGACCCAAGAGTAGAAGTGTGGTGCTCAGGGAAAATGTCTTGGCTCCAATTAGGAACGTCATGATGAAGTGCCGGCTTAGCGTATGAACCCCTCCTTCATAGGTGGACAACCATGGCTTACCCAACCGAAGCGCCTCGCCAGAATCATCGATCTCCTCCGCAGAGGAGTGAAGTCGCTCCTGCCGACGACATACGCACGATCATGCTGAATCAGGTGGCTTGGGGCGCTGTTTTCGCAGGGGCCGTAATCGGGCTAGTCATGCAGATTATCCTCAATATGGTCGGGCTGGGCGTAGGTCTATCGACGATGGATATCGCTCAAGGCGACGCGCCTAGCGCGGGCTCAATGTCGGTCGGTGCTGGGATTTGGTTTGTCGTCTCGGGAATAGTCGCCGCTGCGCTCGGCGGGTACGTACTGGCCGGCTTCCGGCAAAGCATCGCAATCGACGACGGCTTATCACGGTCTAATTTCTTGGGCGGTCTCGACGCTCACTGTGGTCTATCTTCTCTCGTCGGCTGCGTCTGGCATGATCGGTGGCGCCGTCAGCACGGCGTCCTCGGCTCTTGGTGGAGCAGGTAAGGCATCTAGGCGGAACAGTGCAGACTGTAGCTCAGACCGCAGCGCCCTCTCTGAATAACGTTGCCGACCCGATGGCAGCCATCGAAAGCAAAGTGCGAAGCGCGTCCGGCGGCCGGGATCCTGCAGCACTTCGTGACGCCGCGATGACAGCTGTTCGAGCGGCACTAACTGGCGACCCTGCGCACAGGCTGCTGCGAACGATAAGGCGGCGGACGCCTTAGCCAAGCCGCAGAACATCTCTCAAGACGAGGCGAAAGGTCAGATCGCTCAGTATCAGCAGCAGTACAAGGAGACGGTAGCGACGACCAAAGAACAGGCAAAGCAGGCGGCCGACACCGCGGCGAAGCGTGTATCGCAGGGCGCCTTATTCGGTGCCCTTGCCCTCCTTCTGGGCGCGCTGGCTGCATTTTTGGGTGGTCGAGCGAGCGCTGTGACTCCGGCTGTTTCGGTCAGAACAACCTAAGGCGAGATGACCACGTTGGCATTACAGAAGGTCCGGGGCTGGCTTACGGATCTCGGCGTTCTCGCCTCGCGTCCCGCCGCATTCGCTATCGTTGTCGTGTACAGACTACTTTGGACTTTCGTTGGCCGTGGGCTCGGGTGGCACGATCTGGCGACGCTTTCGACGTGGGGGATGACCTTGGTGATTCAGCGAGCTGAGCACCGCGACACGCAAGCTCTTCATGCAAAGTTAGACGAACTGTTGAGAACAACGGGGACGCGAAGAACTCACTCATGACCCTCGACAACAAGGACGCCGAGGAAGTCGAGCAAGAACGGGCGGCTCAGTTCCGTTCCTGATGGGAGAAGCCCAACATATGCGCCAGCTTGCGAGCCGCCACTGGTCCCATTGACTGGGTTGCCCCGCCGGTTGCCACTTAGCTTGGCAGTTTGAGTGCGCTGGAAATCTCAGCCACGGTCGCCTTCTCGGCGTCGCTGACAGCTACACCTCCAATACCCAAAAATCCGCCCTCGCTGGACGCCTCGGCAACGCTTTGGCTGATCTGACGCAACCAGTTCTTGAAAGCCACGGCGTCGCCGGGGGACTTCGCAGCGAGAATGCCGTCAACTTTCCGTAAAATTTGGATACAGGCGTTCTTCACTTCGGCAGGTTTTTTACCGCTCAGTTTTTCCTTCAGGCCATCTCGGGACGCGGTCCGGCCCTCACTTGTTGCAAAGTCATCGACAACGGCCTTGATGAGCGTGTTCGAACCAGTGTCCATTTTGGCTTTCGCGAGTAGCGTGCCGCTCGCAAAACTTTCTTGGAGTAGACCCCAGAGGCCACTTGGCTCGGCGGCGCTGACGGCGAGTCCCGGAGCCATCACGCTTTCCAAAAGGGTTTTCCATTCGTCGGATGTGAAGGTTGATTTGTCAGCCATGCCCATCTCCTTGCTCTTTGGATCAATCTTCCAGAAGCTGAAAACGCGCCGCAACCGCCATAGTTGCTTGTTGGGTATCGGCGCAACGAGCGATTCGCGCCCGCCTTTACGCCTGGCAATAGAGGTCTCGCCGATCTCAGTTCCTAAGCACATCGGCCGCGCTGGGAACACTTGGCGTAGGCGAAAGGAACGATCCTCTGGGGTGCTAAGTTTTTGCCCCGCCCGACGGGAAGTAGCACTCGGAAGCGGGAATTTTGCTGAGCACTACGATGTTGGATTGCCGCGGGGTCAGCGTTCAAGCAACAGGCCACCCATGCGTTCTCGAACTAAGGCGTTGCCCAAGAATTCGCCTTGCAATTGTGCCCGTCTAGGGTCGTAATGCTAAGATTGTTTGAGAATATAATTCAGTCCTGTTGTGTTGAGGTTGTGATGAGTATTTCCGGTCGGATCTTCGATGCCGCTGTTGCTCTGCACCAACGTAGCGTATTTCTCGAACGTCAAATTTCTGAATTGGTTGACCTGCGAAACCGATTAGCGCACGCCCAGTTGCGCCGTTCCCGGTCAAGGTCGGGGCGTTTAGTTTCCAGTAAACTAGGTCGGCGCCGTAAGTGTAGGTAGGGCCTTCCGGGTAACAAACCCCGAGTTGCCAATTGCCCTTCATAGCTCAATCTATGGGCAATTCGTGAGTCGCGGGGATTCATGGTACGGAAGGCATTTGAGACGATGTCTCTCGATGAGCTGTGGCGACTCCACACGGCCGTCAATGACATTCTCGCCGCTAGACTCGTGGCTAAAAAGGAAGAGCTTGAACGACGATTGGGGCTGCTCAACCGGGAAGATAAGCCGCCCAATTTATAAGATGCTTAGATTTCCTGACCATTCACGCTGACTAGCCCCCGCGCTTCGGCCGTCGGCGTCGCTGCACTAATTAGGATTGGCGCAACGATAGCTCCTTCTAATCCTTGACTGGAGCGTTGAGCAGGCGACCGCCCAGCGCCGCTGGTTGAGCCGTGTTGTTGAGCGCACCCCTTGCAGTACGCGATAGTTGCAGGCCCAAGTCGGGCGGCAGTGGGTATCGACATGCGCAGCCGACGTCTTCGCCTCGGAGATGTTTCGAACCCCTGGTGGGCGAACCCTCGAATTTGACGTCGGCATGAACCTGGACGGCACGTTGAGGCCGTGCGCAACCGGCTATTGTCTGCCGCCTCCACCGAAGAGGTGCTGGCGCTGAAGTCGACGCCCGCCGGCGGTCGTCGGACCTCGGCTGCGTCGATGGACGGTACGAGAAATGCGACCCAGTGGAGCGCGGCGCGATTAGGCGATGGTCCGCTTGGCCCTTTTAGCGGCTTTCCAACGAGGCGCTGTTCAGGTCAGCTTGGGGCCACAAACGGAAGTTGCCTTGTCAATCATTCGATGGCGCCTGGCGAGACCGGAGCCATGCCCGGTCTGAGCGTTGACACGCTACTGGCCACGCGCCTGTGATCACCGAAAACAACCGCGCGGGGTGTTATTGCACGTGGATCAACACCGCTTGTGCTTGTTCGACTTTGACTGTCAGGTATCCGCGAGTTCCGACATATCGCCACGGTCGTCCGAGGCAAGTCCGTGGAGGCGAACAACCGGATCATACGGTCCCGCAAAGCTTCCTTCTGCAGCAACACGAAGATGGCGACCACCACCATGATGCCGAACGTGGCGAATGGTGACAGGACGGGAGACAGAGATTTCTCCAGCAGCGCTAACGGGTTTGTGGGCTGGCTGCCGGGCGCTGCCTGCTCGCGAGCGGGAGAGTCGACCTTGGGCGCCGAAGGCGGCGCGGTCGCGGCTTGCCCGGGCTTCGCATTATACCCCAGGTGCTCAAGCATGCCTGACATCTTGTCCAAGGCAAACTCCCGCACGGTCAATACCTTCTTCCCGATTGT
This sequence comes from Bradyrhizobium sp. CIR48, assembly GCF_014198315.1. NCBI lineage: Bacteria > Pseudomonadati > Pseudomonadota > Alphaproteobacteria > Hyphomicrobiales > Nitrobacteraceae > Bradyrhizobium > Bradyrhizobium sp. CIR48. The sequence goes on along the minus strand of NZ_JACIHG010000018.1, from coordinate 68,736 downwards.
CGCCGCATACTCCGGGGCATGACGGGCAATTGTGCGACCTGGAATCCAATGATGGTGCCGAGATAGCGATGATCCCGATCGCAAGGAGGACGGCGATGAGAACCGATGGGATTCGGCCAAGCCGCAACCGCCGAGGAAGTTCACCAGAGGAGACAGGACGAAAGATAGAAGAACCGCGACGGGTCGGCGCATAGGAACACAGCTGTCTCCTCCGAGTTCGAGTGTTTAACCTGTTGAGGAGCCTAAGATGAGCCGCGGAATGCCCTCCATGACCGCACTTCTCGGAATGCTGGCAATCGCCGGGTATCAGAATCGAGACAAGCTGGCGGAGCTGCTCAAAGGTCCGGGCGCTGGATCGCTTGAGCCGGCCAACGCCCAGCAACCGCTCGGCGGCCTACTCGGAAATCTTACAGGTATGTTGAGCGGCGCAGGCGTCGGGGGCCTGCTTCAAGGAGGAATTGGCGAACTCTTGGAGAAGTTCAACCAAAATGGCCATGGAGACGAGGCCAGGTCTTGGGTCGGCTCTGGGCCGAACAAGGAGATCTCGCCGCCGCAGCTCCGGGAAGCAATTGGGCCCGAGGTGTTGGAGAAGCTCGAGAAGGAGACCGGGCTTTCTCAAGAGGAAATTCTCGCAAGGTTGTCGCGCGAGCTGCCCCAGGCAATCGACAAGTACACGCCGGATGGGCGTTTACCGACCTCCTAGCGACCGAATTGTCGCCGCTTTTTATTAAGGAGGAGCAGAGCATGAGCATTATCTGGACGATAATTATCGGCTTTGTTGCGGGAGTCATCGCGAAATTCATCATGCCGGGCGACAACGAACCCTCCGGGTTCATCCTGACGACCATCCTCGGCATCGTCGGCGCCTTCGCTGCAACCTACCTTGGCCAAGCTCTTGGCTGGTACCGTCCAGGAGAGGGTGCCGGACTCATTGGTGCCGTGGTCGGCGCCATCATCGTGCTCTATGTGTATGGCCTCTTCGCCGAGCGACAAAGGCGCGCGATTTGAGATGAAAGTCAGGCTGCTGGCTGAGCGAACATTTTGTCTGATCAGATACCAGGAGCGCGACGTCGTCAGCGCGCTCCTGCTATCTATATCACTCATGAGGGAGACTTCACCTCGCTCCGCGCTGCGGCGGCAGCATCCATGCCGGCTTGCTTGAGCCGGTCCACAACTTCGGCCCCGGTGTCGCTGATCTCTGCGATGACGCTGTCCGAAGCTTCCCGGACGGCCTGCGAGACCGCACCGGCGCGCCGATTCAGGTCGGCCTTCACATCGTCGCTGACCTCGCCGATATATCTGTTTTCGAGCTCGGACGCGCGAAATGCGCCGGCAACCGCTGCACCGATCGCGACACCCACGACGCCGAGCACGAGGGGTTGCCGTTCAAGCATATCTGCAAGCGACGATTTCGCGCTGTTGATGGTTTGTCTGTCCGGGGACGAACTGGCGAGCTTGCTGAATTGCTCCTTCGCGAAGGCGACGCCCTCGTCGAAGCGGTCGCGGATGTTGTCGGCAGCTCCCGACACAGCGTCGGAAGTTGCAGCGGTCGCGCCACGAAACGTGTCTCCGATCCCCATCGAACTGTCGTCGTCCATTTCAGGTGCTGTCGGAGGCGCCACGGTCTGCTTGACGGCGGATGCCGCCGACCTGAGGCCACTCGTTCCAACGTCGGCGGCGGATGCAACGGCCTCCGTCGCCGATCGCGCCGCACTTTTCAGGCTCTGGTCGCCGGCGAGCAACCAGAGCGCGCCGCCCCCGATCAGTGCGGCGGCAACAGGGTTTTCCCCGGCGGCGGTCACCAAACTGTCCATAAAGCTGGTTTTTGTGCTGCTCATCGCACCATTCCCTTCACGGTATCCTTATCCTTTTCGAGCTGGCCAATCGTTTCCCGGGGGGCCAGATGACGCGCGTCAAGCCGGTTGATGCCGATGGCGACCAGCACGGCGGCGATGACCGCCGCGATGATTGCCGAGGTCAGATAGGAGACCGGCGGCGACCATCCCGCCGAGATCAATGCGGCGGACAAGGCGAACAGCGCCATGACGATCGCCGGAATCACCAGAACGGCGCCACCAACGATCAGGCCCAACGCCCCGCCGATCTTCTGAAGCTTCTCGCCAAGCTCCGCCTTTGCCAGGTCTATTTCATTCTGGAAGAGCTTGGCGAACTGCGACATGGCATCGCCGAGCAGTGTCGAAATAGCCCTGAATTCGCTTTGGCTGGTTTTGATATCGCGCTCGATGCTCATGGTACCGTGCTGCCCTGTGCCGACGAGGTTTGTTTCGTATCAGAGCTGCGCTGCATGGACTCTTGAGCCCAGGCTTGTTGGCCCGGCCTGAACGAGGTCCCGCCCGGCTTCTGACCGCCTCCCGAGGACGCACTGCCCGTCATGTCGCTCTGCCCCGCGGAGGACGACTGCCCTCCCGATGCCTTCAGGAAGCGGACTGCCGCGAAGCCTGCCAGCACTGATATCCCGAGAAAGGCCGCAGGCTGACGTTTGGCGAAATCGGTCGCGCCCTCGACGAGATCTCTGAAGCTTCCTTCCCGGATCTTCTGCGCAGCGTCTTCGACATAGTCGGCGGCGGAATCGATCCCCCGGGCGGCGAACGGCACGTCTGCCTCAAACGCGCGGCCCGCTTCGCGGATATTATCTGCCAGGCGCTCGATGAAATCGGCGCCGGACCGGGCCTGGCTCTGGATCTGGTCCACAGTTCCTTCCGCGACCCCCTTTGCTGCATCCGCGGCCTCACCGAACTTGTCGCGCGCAAGACCGGCCGATGCCTGGAAAGCATCGCCGGCGCGCTGCATCACCTCCGCTCCGGCATCGCCAATGTGTTCTTTCAAATCCTTTGCGGTGCCCTTGTCCGGGTTCTTTCCGAATTGGGTGACGTTGTGCGGGTCCAAATCGCTCATGATGGTTATCCTCAAGTGTTGGTTTGAGAGGGGCTAAAGGCAGCTTTGACCACGTCTTCGGCTGCCTCCTTCAATGTGTCCGCCATGTTCTGCGTCAAACGGCTGGCATGGCTTCCGAGATCAGCCTCGGCGACTTTTTGCGTCGCAGCATCGGCTGCGGATGTGGTCGCGTCTTTCGCCGCTTCGAACCCGGATTGCGCGGCAGCAGCCGCAGCCTGCTTCACTCCGTCACTTGCCTGGCCCATCACCTTGGCTTCAGCCTTCGTTTCGGGAAGAGCGGTAGCAATGATGGCGCCGATCGCGATACCCAGGCCTCCGATCAGCGCGGCATTGTCGCCAATGGTCTGTCGGGCCCGGTCAGGGGCGTTTGCCGCGGCATCCTTTGCGGCGTCGATGCCGCTCTTGAGCTTTTCACTTGCGGAGCGCGCAGCCTGCGCCGCGCTCGCCCGCAGATCAGAGGCGAGACCAGCGGCCTTGTCCTGCGCGTCACCGGCCATCCCGGCGGCCCGGCTTTGGGCGGAGGATAGCGTGTCCCTGGCGTCGCCCTGAATGGCCCGGGCGCCCTCCGTCACGTTCCCAAGCATGTGCTCCGCTTTGTCCATGACCGGGCCGGTGACGTCTGCAGCGCGATCCCGCACTGTCTTCGAGGTCAGGGCTAGTCCGGCGCCGATCATGAGAAGTGGCAGCGGCGTGCCTCGCACCAAGCGGAGCAGCGGGACACCCACTGCGGCGCCCGCGGCCACGGCGCGCATCGGATTGTCCATGATCTGTTGCTTGAGCCCGTCGACCCAACTCTGGGTCTTATGGCTGACGTATTCGGTGACTTCGGATTTGATGTGCTGCGGCGAGACCTTATGGCGAATGTCATCGGCGGTGTCCGATATCCGCTCCCTCAAACGCCCCACCGTAGTCGCCAGCTCCGCGCGCGTGCGCTCAGACTCTCGTCTCAACTCCTCCACCGATCGCGTCATCGATCCATCCTCTTATTTCTCTTGGATTTAATGACGAACTCACGCTTTCTTGAATCGTTCCTCAGGGATCGTCTTGGTGATCCCTGTAGCGATGTGACGTGCTTTGAAGAGCGGGTGGAGCTAATCTGCCCACCGCGTCCATGTAGCTTCGAAGCGATAGAGCTCGCGCGGCGTGCCCGCTTTACGCGATGCTAAATTCCGGAAAGCCGATAGCTTCGCTAAGCAAGCACTGCGTTGGAGCAGCGTGACCCCAAGGATGCACCTGAACTTCGGTAGTCGGCGGCAGCATTGGGTCATCAGGTGATAGACTTTCGGAGTACAGGGAGTTGCTCCTGGGTCACCTTGTGACGCTCCAACATCTTTCGTTGCAACTTTTTCCCGTTTCCCTCATTAGAGCATCTGAAACAACCAGCGGCCATACGGGCGCTCGGTTCACTTATCGTAGGAGGGAAATGGATGAAGTGGGTCGGCTTGTCCGGTTTTGCGATTGCCCTTGCTTCATTTGTAACGTCCTCCGCGTCGGCGATGCCCGCGGCAACACCGGATGCGATTGGCGCGTCCGATTCTAGCGCGCTCCCGGTCAAAATTGGGCACGGTCATGGCTGGGGGCGCCGTGGCGGCCGAGGGCATCACTACGGTTGGGGCAGAGGCCGTGGCCACCACTACGGCTGGAGGCACCACCTTCGCTGGTAAGCGGGCGGGCCCGTCGACCATTGGGTTGCTAAAAAGCGCCCAGCTACCTTTGGACGCTTGTCCCCTCGAAGCTCGCATTGCAAACTGACAGGATAGTTATCGCCTGCACGCCCTTTCCGTGAGGTTGGGGCGAGAACATTGCGCCGGTGAGGGCGGTGGGAGTCTCTTGATGCTGTGTTCCAGGCCGCGACATCCGATCCGTACGACGCTCGATCTAGCGGATGTAAAGCAGGTGAGATCCAAAAAGGAGGCTCGGCATATCGCAAGCTGACCTAGCCAAGATTGTGAGCAAGATCGGCAATTCCCTGGCGGCTATCCAGAAGGAAGTTGAACTCGACAAAGCAAGCACTGTTGAAAAGCGTCAAGTTGCGAGGAAGCACGTAGTTGCCCAGCAGTGACTTCCGATCCGCCTGAAATTTTCGCTTCCGAATTACGATAGCTTATCAAGGTTACGCTCCTGTTCTGAAAGTGGCGAGGTCTCGGGGAGCATCAAATGCATGGCACCCACCAAATCAACACCATCATCGCAGCAACAGTTTGCGACTTCTTCAAAGATCATTCCACCGCTCGGATCGCGAGTGAAGACGCTAAGCTGCTGGGGTAGTTAATCGTTGAGGCGCTGAATAATGCGGGGCTGGAGGTTGCCCTAGTCATCAAACAGACGCACCCGGCCCTTCGACTTCGCAGGATTGACAGTTAGGACTGGCGGCCAGGGGCATGTGCTCAAGGCGTGACGAGGTCGGTTGAACGGTCGTTTTCCGCTTTGGGTTAGCAGCAAACGGAACGAGGAGCGGAAGCGATGGGCCAACAGCCGACATCTCCAAAAGAGGCAAACGCCCTGCTCAAACAAAGAAACCCGCCGAGCGTTCTTGCGGGTTCACTCCCTGTGCCGCTGGCAGATCGCGGGCGATCTCATTTTCTAAGGCGGTCCTCGAAGGCTATTTCTTTCTTCGACGCGGAGCCGTCCCTCAAGGAAGCGTTGTAGTCGGCCTGCGAACTATTGATGTTTGATGGATTGCCGGGCGGCACTGCTACCAGTTGTCGCCCCGCTCGTGCTCGTTGGCTCTCCCGGTGCGTGAGAAGCCGAGCCAGGCCGGTCCTGGTTGCCAACATAGCCGGATTCGCCGGAATCGCGGATCTTAATGCCCTTATCGACTTGAGTTTGCACGTTTTGAGCAACACCGGATTGAGACGTCGTCTCCGTTTGCTGCTGGGCGGCAGCAGGTATCGACATCATTGGAAGTGCGACAAGGAGCTGCCGATAGGTATCGCATGGCTGTTTCTCCATCTAGCCCCGCCGCTTGATCAATGTGCGCAGCCCCGAACATTTCCGCCCTACTGATGAAAACTTGTGACTGCTGCGTTGACACATCTCACGCAGTAGTAAGCAGCACAGAGTGCAATCTGTGTTCTTCATCCGCCGCTACAGCCAAGTCTTAGTGCGCAACGGCGGCACCGCGTCTCGTAGGAACGACCGCGCAACGGTTTCGTTGTGCTCGTCTTCCGGACAAGAAAGGATAACGATCATGGACCGTGAACATGTGAAGGGCGCCGCCGACAAGACAAAGGGCGCGATCAAAGAGGGTGCCGGCAAGCTTACCGGAGACAAGGACCTGGAAGCCGAAGGCAAGATGGATAAGGCAAAGGGCTCCGCCCATAACGCTGCGGGAGACGTGAAGGACGCCGCGCGGGACGCCGCTGACGCCCTCAAGAAGTAAGTAGAAGAAGGTCTGAACTAGCCGCCTATGGGCGGCCTTTTCTTTTCTGTCAGTCCCACGACAAGCTTTGGGGCCGCTCTAGCTCGTAGGCTTTGCCTCCGCAATCCACATACGTAAGTGAAACTAGCCCATTTCGGCTCTGGGTCATAATGCGAAAACTTGGCCTGAGCAATCAAAGTCCGTACCGACCCGCTAAGCGGAACTCAGGTGTCTCAACTGCGCTGATGGGCCACTAACGGACTCATGCAACGCAGAGCTCATTCGATTATCTCGTCGGCACGGGCGAGCACGGACGGTGGCACGGTCAGACCGAGCGCTCCGGCAGTTTGGCAATTGACGACCAGTTCAAACTCGATTGGTTGTTCGACAGGCGGTTCGGCGGGCTTTTGCTCCTTTGATAATCTTGTCAACGAAACCAGCTGGTCTGCGAAAGAGATCTCGGGTGTCAGCGCCGTATGCTAAAATCAAACCGGCTTGCGCCCAATCCTTGAAACTTGCAGCTCGCTAAGCCCGCCTCCAGTGCCGCTGCAGCAGATATGAAGCGCTATTCGATCACCTCGTCGGCGACAGCCAACAAACTCACCGGAAATTCCAGCCCAAGCGACTTTGCCGTTGTTCGATTGAGCACCAGCTCGAATTTGGTTTGCTGGTAAAACGGGATGCCAGCCGGTTTTGCGCCTTTCATCACTTGATCGGTCATATCTGCAAGACGACGCATGGCGTCCCCAAGGTCAGTGCCGTAACTCAGCAGACCGCCCACATCGACGAATTCGCGATGAGGGTAGACAGCAGGCAGACGGTGTTTGGCGGCTAGATCAGCGATTAGTTGACGGTTCGTAAGGTGTTCGCCCTGATGCGCAACCATGAGACCGTCAACGCGGTCTGTTTCCATTTCATCGAAGACCCGCTCATACGCTGCTCCGTCGAGCTTCTCGCTGAGCAATACAGCGGCAATCCGAATACCAACCCGGCCTGCGGCTTCTCGGAGGGGTGCGAGACCCGTTTCCCAAAACATCGTCGCAGATGAAGGAATGAGCACCCGCACATTGCGTAGGTTTCGCACCGTCTCGCTAAGGAATTGCAGACGCTTGTCGTATACTCCCAATCCCGCATCAACACTCACTCCAGTGATATTTTTATCCGGTCTGGCCAGGTTCGTCACGACTCCGCCGGCGACCGGGTCACCGCTGCTAACTAATATTGGAATTGTAGTGGTCAGGGGCTTCAACTGGCGTGCAATCGGGCCGGAGAGCGAGATGATCAAATCAGGATGACTGGCAACGATTGTGCGAGCCAAGTCTCCATAGTGGTCGGACTGACCGAGCGCCGAATACCGGTCCACGAGCAGGTTTTGTCCTTCGACATAGCCAAGCCTCTTCAACTCCCCAAAATAGGCTTTGAACGTCAGGCGACCGTTGATAGTCATTCCCTCGGGCTTTTCGGCGGTATGGACAATCGCGATCCGTTTTATGCCCGGCGACCGAGCATCAGTCTGAGCGTAAACAGGCTTTGCGAAGCTCAGGGCTGCGGTGATCGCCGTACCCGCGATGAACTCCCGCCGTCGCATGTGCCCTCCAAGGATCACGCCGGAGCGCGAACAATCTAGCACTTTGTCATAAGACTGTGTGAGCGGCAAAGCTGCATTTGCGGGGCGGCGGCGAGCAAGGTCCGCTTGGGGTCAAAAAGCGGCGGCAAAAGCAAGCGACGTCCGCCGTCCGGTTTCCCCTCAATAGCTGAAGTGCCAACCGCGGCTTCTGCCACCCGTATTTTCCCAAGTGTTCGCCGGTCCCGGCTTCGGGTATGCGCTTAGTCGCATGAATCGAGCCGACTGTAACGCCCCGCCACCTCCTGTCTGCGAAAAAATGACGTGAAATGGTACCGGTAGGAGCGTTGCGCGCAATCGTGGATCGGCAGGCTGTACGGGTCTACAAGTGCTTTCCATGCCAGCGTATCGTCTCCGCGCCTCTGCGGGACTAAGGACATACTTGAAATTTCCGGCTGTCGCATTTGCCTGTGCCCAAGCGCAGCCAGAGTAGCCATGACGCAAGCGCCGCACCCGTGCGCCGCCTACCAGACCCCGAGAGCCAGCAAAACGAAAATGGTCAGGGACGACCGCAACGGCGTCAAGGAGAGTCCATGTCTCGCGGCCGCTTCAATTCGGCGCGCCGTAATTGATTTCATGCTGCGTGTCTGTCCTGCAAACGCTATCCCGAACATAATCGGCTTGCAAGCCTTCAGGACTTTGTCTGGCAATCAGAAGCTGTTTCCGCATTTCAGCGAGGCGGGCGCGGCAGTATTCGCGATAGAGCAGGTTGAATATGGCGGGCATGGGGCCCCCATCGTTTGAGTATCGCTATGAGATATTCCGAGTTTCTAAGCCCCAGCGATGCTGCCCGATGTGAGCCCATCCACAGGCTGCGTCAAACTTCAAAGGATGATCAGCTAACTTGCTTATCGGTGCAAAAACGGAACAGGGCTAGTTACCTAAAATCTAGCATAGCAGCCTTCTATTTCAGCAAAACTTCGTCAAACAACTCAAGATCGCTGCTGCGCGAATAAAAATCCAACCACAGCGCGAAATGAATTACCACTGGATGCAAGCACCGTTGGCTGCAACGCCGCCTATTAGCCACCGTACCGAAGCAAGAATGGATCAACCGAGGCAGCTAGTCGGTTTGCCACTTGCATGTTCGGCGTGGACTGCGTTTCGGTAGGTAGCGAACCGAGAGAATTGACGGCCATCCCGGCACCAGCGGCAAGAACAGCTATTACAATCGCGGAGAGATATTTGATCCTCATGGCGATGATCCTCCCATCGCTGACGACAAGACAATTGTGTTCGATGAAAATTGGTTCCGTTGCGGGTAGGTCCGTGTTGCGGGAACGATGCAAAAATTTTGGCCCGGGATTAAAATTTTGGCCGGGATTGAGTTGTCCTCCCGGCCAACCCGCCGCGCGCGTCTATCAGAACATCCCGATCGAGGCGAAAAGCGCAACCTCGATTAGGACAGTGAGGCTCATGATGCCGACAGTGAGAATTTCTTCGCCCGGTGGTAGAGGCGTCATAGCCTGCCTCGCACTGCGAGTTCTTCAGTTCGTTCTTCAGCTCATTCAACTTGGGCACCCAGGGCGGGATCAGCATCTTGAAGAGCGACGGCACTCTGTTGGTGCGCTGGCCGGCGGCTAAGAGTGTCCGAACAATTGGCGATACGTCTCTCTTCCAGCAACGCATAGGCGAAAGCGCCTCCGGGTTCTACAGATCACATCTCCGTTCGATGGTCTGATCAAGTACGTCGGTTACGAGCAGACTTCAAACCACCCTTTGGTCGTCACCGTGGCCAAGTCGGAGGCTGAAGTTTTGGAGAGCTGGCGCACTGATCTTGCCTCCGACGCTCTGATTGCTGGGATACTTTTGGCAGTGGTCGTTGGAGTTGCATGCCTGCTGAACGCCCAATTACGGTTCGGTGCGAGGGTCGAACGCTCCTTGCAAGAACGAGAGGCGCGCTTCCGGCTCCTCGAGGACAACATCGCCGACATCGTGATCGTTATGGATAAAAAGGGATACGTTCGCTACGTGTCGCCTTCCGTGGTTACCGTGCTGGATACTTGTGAAGATGCCTTTCTCTGCAGATTGTGCCTCGATGTCGTCCACGAAGATGATCGTGATAGAGTGATCGATGCGAGTAAGCAATGAAGGAGGAGGCGGCCTCTCCGTCCGTGCGCTTCCGGATGCGGCGCGCGACTGGTTCTATCGTGTGGTTAGAGGCCCACTTCAAGATCGCTGAGCGTTTCTCTTCGGCCGATGCGGAGATTGTGGGCGTCCTCGGGGATGTCACGAAGCAGAAGGAGATGGAAGACGAATTGTCCAAGGCGAACTTGAAGTCGGCCCAGCTCGCAATGACGGACGGGCTAACCAAACTGGCAAACCGGCGCAGCTTCGATGCATTTTTGCGAGATGCCTACGCTGCGCATGATGTTGTCTCGGTTCTCCTTATCGACATCGACCACTTCAAGGAATTCAACGACGGTTTGGGCCATCCAGCGAGTGATGCATGCCTGCAACAGGTTGCTGAAGTGATTGGCCGCGCAACGGCGAATACGAGAGGCTTCTCGGCGCGTTATGGTGGGGAGGAGTTCGCAGTAATACTCCCAGGGGGCACTGAGGAGAAAGCAGCGAGGGTCGCCGATGCCATTCGACTGTTGGTTCAGCGTCTGAAGATTCGTCACCCTCGGTCACCAACTTCTCGCGTGGCTGTTAGCGTCGGCGTGGCGCAAAAAAACCACGCCACGTCCGATGAATTCACATTACTCAGCGACGCTGACATCGCTCTTTACCATGTCAAGAAGCGAGGCAGGAACTGCACAGTGGTCAGTTCGACTACCGCCAGTCGCGCTGCCGATGCGCCGCGCCTCGCTCCATCTCTGGCCAGCCTGCAGAGGACGACAGAGTGAAGCCGAACAAACGAGGAGCACGGCGAATCGAATTCGCCCGTCCCTTTACCGCCAACATTATGGCGTTTGACGGTTCTTGGCAGCGGGCCTGCACTGTCAAAGACGTGTCTGATACTGGGGCGAGGCTCATTGTTGACGCCTCAGATCACGGTCTGCCTCCGAAAGAGTTCTTTCTCGTGCTTTCCGCGACCGGATTGGCTTACGGGCGATGTGAGGTGGCCTGGGTGAACGGTACGGAGGCCGGCGTGACGTTTCTGAAGCAAGCCAACGGAAACCGGAAGCTCAATCGAGCTACGGCCCAACAGTAGTGTGCTCCCTCGGAAGCCAATGAGCGAATCGCGGCAACGGGGCCGGTCTAAGGCCGCCGGCTAGCGGAGCAGGGCGTGGTCTCGCTCAGCAAACGGGCGAGATCGAGCCCGCCCGACGCAAGCTCAACCCAGCGCTGTCGCCCCCGGCCGTTCAGAACGCGCAGCCTCTTTCATCGCGGAGCTCGACCACAAGGCAGTTCTCATTCCCGCCTTGATCAAAAATGTGAGCGCGCCCTTCGGTGGCAGAGGTGCCGCCTTCTGGCCCTTCTGCGAATTGAGCATCGGCGGACGAAAGTCCGGCATTACATTAGAGCTGACCTGATTGCTCAGCCTGAGTTTTTCGCAGCTTGAACCGAAGCGGACAATGACGCTTTCGCATTTTTGGACTTAACTGCCTGACCTTGGCCGGGATGCTGCGAGAGATTGGCGGCACGGCACGTTGGGCGCACAGCGTAAGATCGGTCAACACGGGACGAGCGGCTTCGGTCGCTCCTTTCGTTGCTCCGCTGCCGGCCCTGCGAGCAACAGCGGCGACATCTTTCCGCTCGCGTATGCTTCTGCCGACCCCCTCGGTGCGGCCGATCGCGGTGCTTCGAAACCAGCCCCTCAAGGCCCATGCGGCAAGCAGCGCGGAATAGGTCAGGCCCGATCTCGCCTCGTTCGAACGGTGCCACGCTGATCCCGTCTGGTCGGCGCGCTAGCAGCTGCTGCAGATTTGCTTTGCGCAGGTGGAGGGGCAAGGAGCGCAAGTCGTCGCCGCCGCCCATTGAAGGCATAGAGCTGCACCTCGTGGTCGAATTGCCGGCTGTGCAGCGCGTTGAAGTCGCTGATGCCGTCCACCCCAAGAATGACGGCCTCGCCATCGATCACAAAGCGCTTCTGCCGGTTCTTCAGCGCCGCTTCGGCAATCCAGGGGTAGCTTTTGGTCCAGTCGGTGCCGTTGCGGGAAAGCAGGCGCATTCGGGTATCCTCCCGGATGACCAGCATCCGGTAGCCGTCGTGCTTTACTTTCGTGGATCCAATCCGGCCCGGGCGGGACCTGCTTGGCGGCGGTAGCAAGGCAGAGCTCGTACGCCATACGCATGCCACCGAAGATAGATTTCGCCACGCGCTTTCCAGTCGGGAACAAGTGGCAATCCCGCGGATTATGCCTTTGCTTCGGTCTCCCAACCCAGCCCTTGAGCCGGAGCAATCCCCATCGGCCCCGGCAGTTGCCCCTGCTGGGGCCGCCGTTTTTGTTGGCCACAAGCCCAATTGCCAAAACGGGCCGGCCACAGCACACCGGCTGCCGGTTATGCTAGTAAGAAGACGTGCCGCGCCGATCGTGCGGAACGTCGCGGCATAGGCCGCAGGGGTCGTGCCAGAGCGGCTTCTGCGCCTTTTCTGTTTCCCGGCAGAGCTGTGGGAGTTTGGACACACTCCGGGAATGTTGGGAAATGGAAGGAACAGCAGGTCGGAGATGTGCTTATGTTGGCGGTGACGGCCTCAATCCCACGAGGCAGGAGCCTGTCCGGAGGCCCCAGCATCATCATGCCCCCCGGCCTGATGCTGGGGCCGCTACGGGAGTTTTATCTGTACGAGGCGTCGGTTGGACGAGACTTGGAGAGTCCTTTTCGCGCTTAGTGCGACGGCAGTCGTCGCCGTTGGCTCCTTCTTCGCCATCCGTTTTATTATCGGTTTGCACCTCTGATTTCGATCTCAGTTGATCGATAGTCCGGTAGCCCACGATGGCAAGTCGTCCATCACCACGATCAAAGTCGGGGCGAATGTCGGCGCCGCGAGCACCGCAGCCCTGGCACACGAACCGCGGCTCGAGATCTGACAGCCGGATTTCATCGGGCCAACTGTCCGCATTGATCGCAACGTGGTGCCCGCAATGGCAGTAGACCAGGACGCCGCTCAAGCCCATTTCTCGCATCTCGCGGAACGTGATCTTCAGCGGGCGACCGTCAGCGTGCGTGGGCGTGTGGCGTCGGACACGGCGAGGCATGCCGTCATCAAAGCGGCATCGTAAGTAGCTCGCAAATTATCGATTTGTAGGGGCTCGGAAGATCCGTGACCTACTTCCCATCGTGGGTGTGGAAAAGCAAAGAGAGCGCGATCAAGGGCGCCGCTTATGTCCAAAGGGATACAGACCCGATTGCCGAATTTTCCTAGAGCTTAGGGGACCTCGGCACCACCCCATTACTGTCGAGGCCTCCAACGGCGCCGGCGGGTTGTGCTAGGGCCTTTTTTTGCGGCATCAATAATGAGCGCGCGTCGTTCCGGTCGCGGGAGTGGAGAACGCGCTATTCGATCCCAGGATCGTGTTGCTGACCTTTCACGACGATCGCCAGGAGGCCAAGCACAGCGGCCGCAATCAGCAGCAGAACAGAGCCGATGAACCAGAGACCAATCACGGCGCGCCTCCTGTGAACATATCACGAAGATTGCCGATAGGTATCTGAAGGACGGGCCTAAGGGTGGGACGACGCTGCCGACATCGGCTGCACACCTCGCCAAAGAAACCGGGCGGTTTTACGGAGCGATCAGGTTATGTGGAGCGCGGCTCCGAAGGCGAGGATTACAGCCGGTTTCGGGCGGCCCATTGGGCGCAGGCCCTGTGTGCGTGTAATGATAATCGCAGAGTTGAGATAGACCGTGCTGGTCTGGGCTCTCGCGCCCCGTTCGCCGCGGCTCGAAACAACACTGGGCTCGCGCTCGCTGAACGCTGTCAGACGGTTATTGCTCGCGGCGCAGAGTTTTCTGGGATATCGGCAGCACCGCAACAATACCGCGACCAAGGGCAGCTTCGATGGACCGGCTTGTGGCCCGGAGGACGCCCTTATTTCCACGCTAGACCGCCACACATTGCCGCTGCGCTCGGCGATCATCTCGGGGTATTGGAAGCCAGCTTAGACGGTCGGACCGCGCGCGAGATTGGCGCCGCGAACGGCTGGGGCGATGGCAAGGCTGGGGAGAGGAGGGCTGTGCGCGCTCAAGACAATGCTTTGGCTGCGTTGGCTTCGATGGAGAAAAAGCTGGCAGCCTAACAATGAAACCATGGTCCAGCCTCATTTGAGACTGGAATCGCCGATCAACATCACCCCGCGTTATAAGCGGGGGACGGCGAGACGTGGCGAACGAGCGGCGACGTAATGTCTATGCTGCGCAGATCTTGGTCGACGGCAGTCCTCTGCGGTGCAAGGTCCGCCACCTCACGAATTGCTCTGCCATAGTCCAGATCGATAACGCGCCTTTCGTGCCCGCGGCTTTCGGCCTGCGCGTTCCAAGTACTGGCTTGGATATTGATTGCTCGGTTGTATGGCGGGATGCGCGCCATATCGCTGTGAAGTTTCTGAACTAGCAGCCTGCTTTTTCGTCGACGCGCGTCCCTGCCTTCAAGTGGGACCGTATTGACATGAAGGGATGTTGATCCCGACGTGACGTGCAGATTTTGGCGCGCCGGCCCACTACCGGCGTCGCCCATTTTTCCGGCCCAGTGCCGTGAGCCGCTTGGCGGCTCGTTTTTAAATCACCTAGTCGCAAGCGCGATCTCTTATCTCTGAAAGGAGAGCGGCCCGCTATGGCCAAACACACCACCGTGCTCGACGTTGTCGAGCGTCACCTACAATTCCCTCGCAGTCGCAGCGGCGGCGTTAGCAGACGATTGCAGGAAAACGGCCTCCTGCCGACAGGCCTACGGACCGCTGCACCAGATCTGGACGAAGACCAAGTAATCGATCTCGTGATTGCGTTGGCGTCCGACGTCACCTTGCACGAAGCGGCGGACGCGGTGCGCGCGTTTCACCGAATGACTCCTGGCGGTGTTCATCTCGAAGGCGCACCTCAAACTATTCCGAACGCTCCGATCGCGGTGTCGATCTTAGTTGAGGATGCCCGCGCTGGCGTAGCCGTCCCAATGCAGGAACGTTCGGTAGCGTGACGATCGGCGGGCTGGTCAGGCTTCGCGCAACACACGCAGGTCGATGCTGACGAGATCCGGATCTAGCTGCTGAAGCGTTGGCCGGACGAGGTCGTTGGCGGCGCCCCCGCGTGAAGGCGGGCTGGACCAGCCTTTCTTTTGTCGAAATTCAGGCACTAGCTTTGCTTTTTAGAAAATGGAGAATTCAAAGTGGCTATGGGGACAGTTAAGTGGTTCAACCCGACAAAGGGATATGGGTTCATTCAGCCGGATTCTGGCGGCAAGGACGTCTTTGTTCACATCTCGGCAGTCGAGAAGGCTGGATTTACCTCTCTCGCCGAGGGCGCAAAAGTCAGCTTTGACGTCGTGAACAATCGCGGCAAGGACTCCGCGGAGAACCTGCGAATCCGCTGATCCGGCTCAAGCGGCGCCGCGCAACGGCAATGCGAGCTGCAGTGTAAAAGGGCGGCTCGCGTTAGCTTGAACGAAGGCTTCAAGCGCTGGCGTCAGGTCCAACCGTTCCCGAGCAGCACGTTCGGCCAACGCATCTGCAATGTCCCCGGTGGCATCGCGGGACCAACCCTCGATGGCGTTCAACGCGACAATTCGGACGGGATAGGCGTATTGGCCGGAGAGCAGATCGCGAATGACGGTGTCACGATCGGTGTCTTGCTCGTCGGTCTCGCGCCACGCGCAGCCGGCATGTGCGCCGAAGTCTTCCAGAACCAAATAGATGTCGCGGTCTAGCCGATCCAGGGGGACAATCGAGGGCGACTGACGCATACGCTTACTCCGATACTACCACTCGGTGCGGAGAGACGGCCCCGGCTGGCAGGGGGCTAGGGTTATGGGCCGGGGCCGCTCCGCCGGCTCCGGGGACGAGCCGGCGTCGATTCAAGCATTAGCCCCCTCTGATGTTCCTTTGAGAAAGCCGCAGAGGTGCATTTGCGGTCGACGTATGCGGTAGAACGCGCGAGGCGCGACCTTCGTAAGAAGTGGAGCTTATTAGCTCCCTCATATCACCTCTGATGCCCTAGCCCGATCTCCAGGACAATCGCCTTCTGACGTAGTGCGCCTTCAGTTCGCTTAGTCATCTTAGCAATTTTTACAACCGGCGTCCGCGCCTTCGAGTGTGCCTTCAATTCTTTGATGTCTTCCTTGGTCCACTCACGGCGAACAGTCTTCTTGGTCTTCTTAGCCAAAACGCGCTCCTTCAATGGTGAGGAGCGCGGTCTAACACACCAGTCGCGATACGAAAACCCGCGCGACGTTACGTAGCGCGCATTCACCAATAGGAAACCAATGGCAAACGACTTGGTAGTTCAACTCGGCGCGAAGCTGGACCAATTCCAAAGTGATCTGAATCAAGCTGGCGACATGGCGGATGATGCGATTGACCGCATTGAGCAGTCGTTTGCTAAACTCAACGGCGGGTGGGTTCGCGACTCTCGGCGTTGCCGCTGCCGGCGTTACCGGCTTGGTTGGCGGGCTCCTTGCTGCGCTTACCAAGGTCAATAGCGAACTTGCTGACCTGCAGAAGAACGCCGAATTTACCGGCCTCACTGCGAAGCGCTTCCAGCAGATCCAATTTGCTGCAGGGCAGGGCGGTGTTTCTTCGCAGGAGTCTGTTACCTATCTGCGCAAGTTCGCCTCACTGCTGGCCGACGCCAAGGAAAATGAAAACTCGCTGACGAAGCTGCTTGATGCCAACAACATCAAGTACAAGGACCGCAACGGCCAGGTTATCAGTCTGAGCCAGCTTCTGTTATTGCCGGCGATCTGATCAACAAATTCGGTTCGATGCCCGAGAAGACGAAGGCGGCTCAAATGCTCGGGCTCTCCGAGAGTTGGGTTGAGGCTCTTCGGAACGGAAGCAAGTCGTTTGAGGATATCGCGCAGGGAGCGGAAGCGGCTGGCGCCGTGATCGCTGGTGCCACAGTCGCCAAGGCTGCTGCATTCGACCGAGCGTGGAAACAGTCCTCTGCGCAACTAGCTGCACAGTTCAAGTCGACTGCCGCTGATATCGGCGGGTGGTTGGATGACCTGATTGGTAAGGCGGGGGAGCTGGTAAAAGCTGCGCTTGAATCTCAAAACATTCAGTCCGGTAGGGGATCGGGAAAACTTCGCAATCGGCAAAGCGCCCAGCTTGCCGTCCCGCTGCGTCTCAGCGATCCTTATCTTCTTTGCCGTTGGGGCTGCCGTCGCCGCCGCCACTGCCATAACCGTTATTGCCGTTGGACCATCCGGCCTCCGGAGCTGGCGATGGCTGTGCTAGTCAGGGACGTCGACAGCAATGCTGTGATGGTAGGGGGGTACAACGGCGAACTTGCCGCAGGTCTTCAGAAATTCCCGCCGATCGTCATCTTGTTCTGACATTTCCACCCTCCGAGAGGTCCGCGCGGCTTAGATAATATTTAATCCACAATTAACGCCCCCAGCCAATGTCGACGAGCGCTACAATGGCGTGCTTCAGATGGAAGTTTCCATATCTTTCATGGCACTCCCCTCAAGGAACACCAATCGTCCGTTTTAGAACATTCGCAAAACGCTCGCCTCCCGGGACCACAATCATAAGGACCTTCGACGGCGTTCGCCGTTTGGCAGGTTTTCAAGCAAAAGTCGCGGAGCGTTGCCCATTTGCAACCCGCACAGCCGTTCGGAGTTGTAAGCTGATCGATCAGAATGACCGAAACATATTTCGTATTTGCTTTGACAATCGCAGCGGGGGCGAAAAGTGTTTGATGTCTATCGCAATGGGAAGCGAGATTTGCTCGTTCTAAACACAGGGTCCGCGATACCCGGGGCTTACTCTGCAAATAAGTGGCGCAAGAGCAGGAAAAGAATTCTCAAAGTAAGCGACGAGATTAGGTCAACCGTTCAGCGACAAGGGTATTACGTTCGTCGCTTGCACGTCACGAAGAACGGTTCGATTTAGTTCGAACGCGTCGGGCCCAATCTGCTGATTTATAGAGCTGTACTGGGCCCGCTACGAATGCGAAATAGGTCAGCGCTGGGGCCGCTTTGGGCAAGCGCGTCATCCTGCGGCTTTAACTTCCGGTCGGCCGCGCCCAGCGGACACTCTCAGCGTGCAGTGGAGGGTCTCAAATGGGCCACAAGCGGAAGTGAACGCTAAGGATGCGGCCCTGATCACGCCCTGTGTTCTGGGGACCAGCTCTGATTGGTCATCCAAGAACAGAACGCCATCGAGACACCTCCAGCAGCGGCGATCAAAAATAGATGGCTTTGGGAAGAGAAGCCCGCCAGAGACGATCCAACAATGCCGGACGCTGTAACGAGAGCGAGCTGCCAGCGTCGCCCTTCCAAAGAGTAATCGACAACCGCACTTGGAAACGCAACCAAAACGCTCAAGAACGGAAGCCCAACCAACCAAGAGCACTCGTCGACCCAAACAGAAAGTCGAGCACGCCGCCCATAAGCAGCGGCCCGACTATGAGAAACGTAAAAATGCGTTTCATTAGGTCACTGCCTCGCAAGAAAGGCGATCCGTTCGGAGCGTGGTGGCTCGTATAACCGGGTTGTGTTAACGCGGCACGAAACCGAATCCGACAAACGTCTGAAAGGAGTCAAAAGCGGCCCTCAACGGGCAACGCCGTGTTGGTCAGCTATGGGCCGTAAGCGGAAGTAGGAAAGGTCGGAGCGGATCGATTTGCTACTACAAGAATATGTTCCAGATCGCGACACGTGCATCGCTCAAATGCTTCTCGGCGTCAAATTCCAAGCTTACGATCCATTGCTTGTAGCCCATGACGTTAGGAGTCATTGCCTGACACTCCAACCATTCCTTCTTTGTCAGACTATCGGCGGTTACGTGACCTTCGAGTAGGCGCTTTTGTGGTTCGATGTTCGTGACTGGCTCGGCCTTAGCCCGACATCCCAGTCCCTCGTTGCGAAGAAACGCGATGACTGTATCCTTACCTGTGCCGAGAGGTATCATTTTCAACATTGCGTCGCGTGCGGATGCGGAGTCGTTTGTGCTTTGTTTCTCGACTTCCCGCATCGCACCAAACAAGCGATTGTCGTGATAAAATCGATCAACCTTAGCCGTCTCGTAGGAAAACCAAATCCAGAGCGCTGCGAAAAGTCCGGCCGGAACAGCCGCCACCACCGACAAGACAATAAGCAGAATTTTAATGGATTTTGGCACAGTACGACCGCTTTCAAGTCACAAGCAAGCGCTACACTCTCGTTACCTAACACTTTGCCAAGCTGCATGTGACGAATGTCGGCTTTGGGTCAATCGCGACGGTTTGGGCCCGCTTAGGTTAGGTCCGATCTATCCCCGACAGCCGACATATCCTTGGCCGTGGCATGCGGCAGCGATGGGCCACTTGCGGCCGTCGCAGAGGGGGACCGCTCAGGTTGAGCGAACAGGCGAGCCAAAACATTTGGCGGGACGTGAACCAATTCACATCTGACGAGGCCGCCCGGGGGCAGTATGAAAGCGGTGAATTTAAACCAAGGCCGTGGGATTGATTGCCAACCCTCCTGCTACGGAGTGCTCCATGAGCGGCGAACGGTGGCCTTTCTTTGCCGGCGTTGCATCGATCATCTTAGCGATATCCTTTGCGTACTTGCTTGAACGGAAGTGCCAAAGAGAGCTTGCATTTCAGCGCTCCTTTCCATCCGCGCTGTCCGAGCTAATTGTAGGAAGCGAGCCGATTAGGTGTTGGTTCGATAATTGATCTATGTGGAGGCCGACTTCTGCTCTGGTTCACAAGCGGCGGTCCGGCCGCTCAGTTCGTCAGGTCGGGCTCCTTCCCTGAGAATGGCCTTCTCGGCGGCTCAAAGGAATTCGGCTACGGGCTAGGAACGGCTTTATGTATCGCGGGACGAAGCCCCCCGGAGCCCCGCCCGGTCTGAGCGTTGACACGCTACCGGCCACGCGCCTGTGATCACCAAAAACAACCGCGCCGGGTAATATTGAACGTGGATCAATACCGCTTGTGCTGTCCGACTTCGACTATCACGTATCCGCGAATTCCCACAAAACCGAATGTTTGCATAGGGGTGATCCGATGAATTCCAATGCAGATTTTTCGACAATTCTAGACCGCATACTTAATACAGCGGCCGACAATTTCAGGATCGCAAAGATCCTCGTTCAAATGGGACTTGATCCCGACAACATCACCTACGACGCACTGTTTAATCGGCTGTTTGAAATTGTGTTGGCTAATATCACGCTCGCCAACATGTTCGCCTTGGTTGGCGCCATATTCTTTGTCGCTACCTTGCTGATGCAGAGAATGGTGCCGCTGCGGGTCGCGAATATGGTCGGCTGTACATTCTTCGCAATTTCTTGCGCGCTTTCCGGAAGCGTCGCCACCTTTCTGCTTTATCTGCTGCTGTTGCCAGTCAATGCCGTTCGCCTCCGTCAACTGCTCAAGCTCGTTAAGAAAGCACGTAACGCGACGCGGGGCGACTGGTCGATGGAATGGCTCAAACCATTCATGACCGAACGTAGATATCGCCGAGGCGACATACTCTTCAGGAAGGGTGATTCCGCTACGGAAATGTTCCTCATCGCCACCGGGAAGTTTCTCGTCATAGAAATCGGGGTCGAGCTTCCGCCAGGGCGCTTCATGGGAGAACTTGGCTTCCTCACACCCGATAACCGGCGAACCGCGACGATCGAGTGCATAGAAGACGGCCAAGTCCTGACCATAACCTATGAAAGGTTGCTTGAAATCTATTTTCAGAGTGATCAGCAATTCGGATACCATATCCTCCTCCTGACCAGCCAGCGTCTCCTGGAAAACAACCAGCGACTCCAGGGAAGCATCTCGCGGCTGGAAGCAGCTCTCGCACAAGAGAAAGCGGCGCGACAGATGGCAGCTGCGCGAGGCACAGCTTGAATGGCATTGACTACCATTGGGGGCACTACTGTCGCCGCGCAGTGCGGCTCTCGCGACGCAACGATGTCCGCTTGGGGTCAAAGGCAGGCGTCGAAGTGTCCACGGTGGCCTTCCGCTCAGCCGTCGGAAGCGGACCGTGTGGGGCTAAGAGGGCAAGTCAGTCGCGCGGGCCACGAGCGGACGTGGCACTGGCCTACCTATTGCGGGTATTAACTGCTGGCCGGCCAGTCAAATTCGAACTGACTGAATCGACCCGGCAGGTAATCGACGATTACCTGCGGGTTGCAGGCAGGAGGTCGGGAGAATACCTGTTCACTGGCCGGCGGCTGAGTGGACATATGACGACCCGCCAGTATGCCCGCCTCCTATCCCGCTGGCTCGCCGACATCGGATTGGACCCGCATCTGTTCGGGACGCATTCCCTTCGCCGGACCAAGGCGACCTTAATATATCGCCGAACCGGCAACCTGCGAGCCGTACAGCTGCTTCCAGGCATACTAAGATCGAGAGCACCGTTCGATATCTCGGCATCGAGGTCGACGATGCCCTCGCGATAGCAGAACAAGTCGACGTCTGACTTCGGGGCAGAGCAGACGCGCTCCGCGCTGCCTCACAGACCGCTCCGGGCCAAGAGCCGACCTGTGCGCCAGCGACCAATTGGTAAGTGTGCACCGTCGGCGAACTCAGGGAATAAGCGGCGCTGGCAGCGGCCCCGTTGGCAGTGGGACAAATTGATTCTGCGGCCCCCGGGCCATCGCCAGGATTGCCAAGATGATTGCAATGACCGCCAGGAGTTTGACCATCGATCGAAATTCTGCTGAAAACTTGTTCGTACATCCAAGTTCTTGGCTTTGCGCTGCGTCGTAAAAGCAATCGTCAGCGACCAGACGGCGCGAGTGGTATCTCGCCGGGATACAAACAGACTGCCTATCGTAGTGACAGTGAGCACGCCTATCGCCGATTGCCGAGCTAGGATGAACGAAAGATGGTTGGGTCGATGGATGGGTTCGAGGTGACGAAGTCGATCTCACCGCGCGTGATACCAATGTCCATAAGCTCGCTGTCCGTCAGCCGGCATAGCTGGGTTCGCAGCCTCTCGCGTTTGCGCCACTCACGAAACGCATCCCAATATGCTTCGAGGGGACTGTAATACTGCCGCCTTCCAGTTGCCGGTCGGATCCCAGTGGTCGCGTGGATCGTGCTCATGGCAGTGAGTCCAAGTTGGGCTGATTCACCAAGCGAAAATTGCCAGCACATCCGCTCGCGCGCTTAACAGCTGGCTTACATTTTCCTCACCGGCAGCTTATTCTTCGCGCTCCTGGCGGGCGTGGTGCCGCCGAAAAGGATTGGCCACTTGCGTTATCTTTTTGAGGATTACGCATTAGATTCCGATCGGCGCGAGCTTTACCGCGCAACGGAAGTGATTGTTGTCACACCTAAGGTGTTCGATCTGCTTGATTACCTGATCCGGAACCGGGAGCGGGTCGTCAGCAAAGACGACCTTATCAACGCCGTTTGGAACGGACGTATCGTTTCCGACGCCGCGCTGACGACCCGCATGAACGCCGCTCGGAGCGCAATCGGCGACACTGGTGAGAAACAGCATCTGATAAAGACGCTCCCGCGCAAGGGCTTCCGCTTCGTGGGCTCGGTTCGGGAAGGAGATGAAATCTCGACAAGACCGGTTGCACCTTTAGAGCAAGGCAGCGAGAACCTAACGTGCCCGGCTTCACCACCGCGTCTCTCCATCGTCGTGTTGCCATTCACCAATCTCGGCGGCGATTTGGAGCAGGACTATTTCGTGGATGGCGTCACCAGAAAATCTGACTGCAGACCTCTCCCGCATCAACGACTTCTTCGTGATCGCTCGCAATACCGCGTTCACCTTCAAGGGCAAGGCCCTCGACGTCAAACAGGTCGGGCGTGAGTTGAATGTCCGCTATGTGCTGGAGGGATCTGTGCAGCGGGCCAATAAGCTGTTGAGAGTGAGCGTACAGCTCATCGACGCCCAAACAGGGAGTCATCTATGGGCCGACCGGTTCGACAAGCCTGTTGCCGACCTTTTCGAAATGCAACACGAAATTGTATCGAGGCTGGCCAATACTTTAAACGTGCAGCTTGTTGCAGTTGAGGCACGACGTGCGGAGCGAATGCAGCATCCTGACACAATAGACTTGAATTTCCTGGGACGTGCTTGCTTAAACAAAGGCACGACGCGAGAAAATCTCGACCGAGCGCGCGGCTTTTTCCAACGAGTACTGGAGCTCCACCCATACGACGTCGGTGCGCTGGTGGGCATGGCGACCGTCGACGCGTCGCTCGCAGCCTCCTTTATGACAGATGACGGCGCCGCGCGTCTTGCGGCGGCCGAGGCGGCGTCGATTAAGGCTGTTTCTCTCATGCCTAGCCATGCCGTGGCCCATATCTGCTTGGGCTTCGTCCAAATGATCACGGACCGGCGGACCAAGCTATTGGCGAATACGAGCAGGCACTGGCGCTCGATCGGAACCTGGCCAACGCTCACGCTCTGATCGGTTTTGCGAAGTATTTCCTAGGCCGCGGCGCAGAAGCTGAATCCCATATCCAGGAGGCATTCCGTCTTTCCCCTCGTGATCCCGGCGCATTCCGCTGGATGGTGTGGGTCGGCTTCGCCAAGCTTCAGCTCAATGCTAACGCGGAAGCGGTCTCCTGGTTACGCCGAGGTCTCGAAGCCAACCGGAATTAGTCCATGGCGCATTTCGTTCTCGCCGCTGCGCTGGCCCAGCTACGCGAATTGAACAATGCACGGACCGCGGCGCAAGAAGGGCTCTCGCTCGATCCGACCTTCACCGTCAGCCGCTTTCGAACCATGGTCTTGAGTCGCCATCCGGCATCTCTCGCGGCGCGAGAGCGCACTTACGAGGGCATGCGTATGGCCGGGCTGCCCGAGGGATGACGCCTGCTTTGGGTCAAAGGCTGCCCGCGTTAGGCACCGTTACTTTGGTCGGCTAATCTGTCGGAAGCGGATATAGTTACGCTCTTGCCCAAGGTCAGCCACGGGCCAACAGCAGACGCCACTCGCCACTGAGGCGGCCTACTTTGGAGCGATCCTGTAAACGTCGCCAGGTTCGAGGTTGAGTTCCTCGAACATCCTCTGCTGCTTTTCTGTGAGGACCGCTGGCACAACTTCCGCAGTCCAGCCTTCGGGAACGGCAGCAAGGACTAGCGTCAATGCCTGACTAGGCTTGGCTAACGCGAGCCACATCTGCTTCGTTGGCTGCGGAGCGTCGTCCGAGGTCACCTCAACGATAGTGAATGAAGTGCCGAACGACTCTGCCATCCGTGGCTAATCCGCGGAATTGATAAGCGTTGCAATAACTAGCTGGGTCGCGGAAGGCGCACGGGGCCAGCAATCAATCTATAGGTGGGCACCCAAGCGGTGTTCCACGATTCCATGGTGGCACCGCAAACCGAGCACTCAAAGCTGGCGATCTGCCGACCTGAGGCCATCGCCTCGGTTCGGCTATAGACCGCTCCACGGTGGCAGGTTCGGTGGTGCGAATCGGGCATCCCCGTTTATGCGCTCCAAAGGCGAAACAGGCCACCGCTAAAATCGAATTAGGCCGCTGAGGATGGAAGCAGTGAAGCCGGGATGTACAGCAGGCCCCTTAACTAACGTGGCTTGGCACCGCTGTGCGGGCGCCGCCTTGCCCCCAGCCCTGCATATAGTTACTCTAGCTCAATTCGACGCTGGCCGAAACTTTCACATGCTAACGACGACACGCCAGTACATTGATTTTTGGGTCGAGAACAGCGTTCACGCTGCGGAGCAATATGGGGCGCCGGGCGCTTCACAAAGCGTGAACATTCAGTCCAAGAGTTCCGCCCCCTACCTAGGAACCGTTAAATATTGCCAACCAGATTGTCGACAATGGGCCGTGCAGCCCCTCGGGGCAGTCCAGCCGCCGCCCCTCCGGGAGTGTCAATTTAACTTCTGCTGCAGCTTCATGATGATCTCGCAGAGGTCTGCGATGTACTCCTCGATGATGCGACGCGCCTCGTTCAAGCGCGACGGCTGGGCTACCTTTCCGTCAGTCTGTTTGTCTGGATCGGTCATGAACCCGATGGAATGACCGCGGACCGCGAACTACCGAGGAGCACGCCCGGCGGGGTCGCGTCCTTGAGCCTCTGCACGCCCCTGCGGAGGCCGCAGCGATGTGGTGGCTGTTGGTCCACGGGAAGGCCTTTCGCGTCGACGACACTACGTACTTCGGCTTGGCCTCCACGCGTATCGCCAGCGGTGGCGCTGCTGCCGGATCACCGGTACCCGGGGAGGCTGATGGCTCGTCAGCCGCGGCGATAGAGCTGGAGGTAGCTCGGCGAAAACAGGGCCGCATTCTTAAGCGCATTGAAGTCAGGGATGGTCAGCGCGCGCTCACGCAGCACGATCAGGCCTGATGCGCGCAGCTCTTGCAGGGTTCGGTTGAGATGAACGACTGACAGACCGGTAGCATCGGCAAGATCCATCTGGGTGATCGGCATGACACAGGAATTGCCCTCAACTATCCCGACTGGACGAAGCCGCTCGAAGATTTCGCAGAACAGATGCGCCCCGCGCTCCAGCGCAACCCGGCGACCGAGATTAATGGCCCATTCACGTTGGATGGCGTTGTTGACCAGCGTTTCGCATAAGAACGCTTCCGACAGCGTGGGGTTACCGCCGACAAGACTCTCGAAGCGCGGGCGCTTGATCTCGGTGAAGACCACCGGCGTCATCGTCGCGATGGAGTGGTCCATCACCCGAAGAAGAAACGCGTGCGCATCACAGCTCTCGCCCGGAAAGATGAAATTGACGATCTGGCGCCGTCCGTCCTCAAGCGTCTTGTAGCGGCAGAGCCATCCCGACAGCACCACGCGGACGCTGTCGACGGGATCGCCTTCGGAGATCAGGTCTTCGCCCGTTCCGGCGCGCTGGAGGCCTTCGAACATCGCATATTCGAGCGATGCACGCGCTTCCGCCGACAGCGGCTTCAGCATGTTGAGCCGGCGAATGACCGGCTCCATGAGGCTGCGATCGGACGTCGATAATGGCATCAGCCAACCACCACCGGAGTGTGGAAGGTACGCTTGTTCAAGGGTATGGCGATCGTGCAGTGCAGCCCGGAGGGATCGAACGCGATCGCGGTCTGCCCCTTGAACTCGAACGCCAGCGTACGCTCCAGAAGTTCAGTCCCAAAGCCCTTGCGTGCGGGCGCCTTGACCTGCGGCCCGCCGCGCTCGCGCCATTCGAACACCAGCTCCGCCGGCTCGCGGCTCTCTTCGAGGCGCCAGGTAACCTCGATGCGCCCGGTCGATTGACTGAGGACTCCGTATTTCATCGCATTGGTCGCAAGCTCATGGATCGCGAGCGCGAACGTCTCGGCGGCCTTGGGCTGCAAGCGTACCTTGGGACCGGAGACCCGCATCTGCTCGCCTTCCCGCGCGTTGTAAGCGAGCAACTCCTCGACCACCAGATATTCGAGATCGACGCCGCCTTCGGGATCGCGCGTGACCAGCGCCTGAGTGCGAGCGAAGGCATTGAGTCTGCCGTCGAGATGGGAGGCGTATTCCTCGACGGTGGCGGCGGATTCGGCGGAGCGGCGGGCGATCGAGCGCACCACGCCGAGGGTGTTGCGGACGCGATGCTGCAATTCGGCCAGCAGCATGCGCTGCCGCTCCTCGGCGCGAGTGATCGCGGTGACATCGATAAAGGTGATAACGACGCCGGCGATGAAATTGTCGATGCTGCGGTAAGGCAGGATGCGCACGATATAGCGCGTGCCGCTGTCGGGTGCGCTCAACTCGCGCTCGACACTCGCGAGTGTGCGCAGTACCCGACGGACGTCCTCGTAGAGTTCTTCGATGGGCACCCGGGCCTTGATATGAGCAATGGGACGGCCGGTATCGGTTTCGACAAGATGCAGGATCTGGGTGATGGCCGGGGTGAATTTCATCACGCGCAGATCGTTGTCGAGGAAGACGGTGGCGATCTGGGTGCTTTCGAGGAAGTTCTTGAGGTCGCTCGTGGCGCGCGTCAGCTCCTGGACACGATGGGCCAATTCGCCGTTGACGGTGGTGAGCTCCTCGTTGACCGACTGCAATTCCTCGCGCGACGTCTCCAGTTCCTCATTGGCCGACTGCAGCTCCTCGTTGAGCGACTGGTATTCCTCGTTGGAGGATTTCAGCTCCTCATTGGTGCTTTCGAGCTCCTCGATGGTCGCCTGCAGGCGCTCGCGCGTAGCACGCAGCTCGCTTTCGAGCCGCTCGACATGCTCGGTGCGCACCAGCGTATTGCTGTTGCCCTGGTTGGTGTCGACCACCCGCAACGGGCCGTCCTTGAACAGGACCACGAAATTGCGATGGCGGCCGACCCCCTCCTGGATCGGCTCCACGGTGATGTCGACCAGGACGCGGTGACCGTTCACGCCAAGCTGCACCTGCTCGGCATGCGCCGCCTCGTTGGTCTCCGCGGCGCGGCTGAGCGCGGTGCGTAGCTCCAGGCGGAGATCGCGGTGCACCAGCTGAAGCAGGTCCAGCGTGGCAGTGCCTGCCGTCGGCTCGATGTAACGGCCGGTGCGCCCCGAAAAATGCAGGATCTGGAAATTGTCGTCGGTGATGACATAAGCCGGCGCATAACGCTCCGCGACGCGCTGGGCGCGGCGCTCCAGTCCGACGTCGGGACCGAACGAGCGCACCGGCGGCAGCTCGACCGGGGTCCTGCTGGCCGACGTGGTGATGGGGAATTCCGGCGGCAGCCGCGTGCCGGTTTCCAACTTCCTGAAGATGCGGGCGCGGCGGTCGACAGGCGCGAACAACTTCGGGTGCCGCGTTACGTTCTCGGAATTGCCAAGGAACAGATAGCGCCCCGGCAGCAGTGCGAAATGGAACAGCGGGATTACCCGGTTCTGCAGCTCGGCATTAAGATAGATCAGCAGATTGCGGCAGGAGACGAGGTCGAGCTTGGAGAACGGCGCGTCCTTGATGACGTTGTGCTGCGAGAAGATGCACATCTCGCGCAGCTCCTTCACCACGCAATAGGTATCGCCCTCTCGCACGAACCAGCGCGCAAGGCGCTCGCTCGTCATGTCGGCCTCGATGTTGGTGCGATAGCGGCCGACACGCGCGGTCGCAAGCGCCCGTCCGTCGATGTCGGTTGCGAAGATCTGCACCTGCGGCGCAGAATCCATCCGCGCCATGTGCTCGCGCAGGAGAATGCCGATCGAATACGCTTCTTCGCCGGTGGCGCAGCCGAGCACCCAGACGCGGACCTGCTGGCCCGGGTCCTTGCCGTCGAAGATCTGCGGAATGACCTGGGTCTCCAGCACCTCGAACTCGCGCTTGTCGCGGAAGAACTCGGTGACGCCGATCAGGAGGTCGTTGAAGAGGTGCTGGACTTCGTCCTTATCGTTCCTGAGGAAATCGACATAGGCCGCGATGTCGTCGATCTGCACCACCTGCATGCGCCGCTGCACGCGGCGCAGGAAGGTGTTCTGCTTATAGCCGTGGAAGTCGTTGCCGGACTTGTTGCGCAGGATGTCGGCAATGCGCGACAACGAGGTCGCGGCCGCGGCCAGCACCTCGTCAAACCCCTGCTTCTCCTCCAAGCGGCGCAGGTGCCTTGCATAGACGTGGATGTGCTCCGGAATCTCTTCCGGCGGCAGGATGTAGTCGGCGATGGCTGAGGGCATGTTGCTGTCGAGCAGAGGATCAGCCTCCTCGCTCGCGAGCTTTTCGGCGATCGCAAGACCGCCATGGTCCTTGAGCGTGGCAACGCCGAGCGTGCCGTCGCCGCCGGTGCCGGCGAGGATCACGCCGATCGATTGCTCGGCACGCTCCTCCGCCAGCGACACCAGGAAGCTGTCGATGGTGGCCCGCTCGCCCGGCGCCTGCTCGGCCTTGCGGATCGCGAACCGGTCGCCCTGGATGGTGGTGATCATCGCCCGCTGGCACAGATAGACCGTGCCGCCCTCGATTGTCTGGCCGTCGCGGATGTCGGCGACTTTGCTTCCGTTGGATCCCTGGACCATTTCGCGCAGCCGCGGCCCATCGAAGGCTTCGTGATGCTGCAGCGCCAGCACGACAGCCTGGTCGTCCGCGACGTTCAGCTTCGCGAAGAAGCGCGCGATGCTGTCCATCGCAGCGGGCGAGGCGCCTACGCCAATCACCAGCGGAGACTTGATCTTGCGCTCGACCGGCTGGTCGCCGACTTCATTCATGGCTCTGGCAGCTTTCGTTTCCTGACCGTGAGCGACGGGCGCCCGGCCTCTGCAAATAGCAGGAATCCATGTTATCCCAACAGATCAAAGGCGAAAATGTCCCTAGCCTCTTTCGGCCGAACGGGTGCGTTGTCAGCGAGAGCCGAAAGCACCATACGCCGGAGATGCCGCAGGAACCGACCGGAGAGCTATCGGGAGAGCTGGCGGCCTTGATCCGGCGGGCCGAGGGCGCCGTCGCGACCGCCCGCCAACTGATGGACGAGAACGAATACTGGCGCCGCAGCGTCGCGCAGCAGCTCGATTACATGTACGAGCTCGGCGCGGAGTTCAGGCGGCCAGCGCTCAAGCGTCCCGCGACGCTTGGTCGGCCTCGTGGCGAAGATGAAGGACCCGCGCCTCGATCAGGGTCCGATGACGTTCCCACTCCGTCAGCGTCTGCTTGAGCAGCTCGACCAGACGCTCGGCCTGGCGAATGTCGTGTCCATCAGCCTGCAGCTCGCGCACCCGCGCTTGCTGATCGTACACACGCTGCCGGCCATCTTCGATGTCGGCGTTTGCCTTGATGAGAAGACGCTGCTCGGCGTCGAGCTGCCTGGTGCATTCGGCGAGCGACATGGTCATGGCGGAATCTTCATACCTCGCGCTTGCGCGCCGGGGGATCGAGCGACTTTAGCACGACGCGCCGGATCATGTCGGCATATTCGCGGTATTCGGCCGCCCGCGCCTCATACATTTCGGCGACGGCAGCCCGGCCGCTGCGGCGGCCGTCGGAGGCCATGCGATGCACCAGCTCCGCCCGCTCCTCGATGATGCGCAGCGCGACGCGCAGCGCCTCGTCGACCCGCCCTTCCTGCTCCTTGGCGAGGGCATCGGCGGTATAGGCGTGCCCCACCTGGCAGCGGAAGCGCATCGGCCGGGCCTCCGTGACCTCGGACAGCACCCCCCCGCACGCCGGGCAGGTCAGCGCGACCGGGTCAGCCATTGC
This sequence comes from Bradyrhizobium sp. CIR48, assembly GCF_014198315.1. NCBI lineage: Bacteria > Pseudomonadati > Pseudomonadota > Alphaproteobacteria > Hyphomicrobiales > Nitrobacteraceae > Bradyrhizobium > Bradyrhizobium sp. CIR48. Next base: position 38,679 of record NZ_JACIHG010000018.1, on the reverse strand, counting down.
GACCAGATTGTCACTGCCGATCCGCTCGCCGGCGGCAATCTGGACCTCGAGTCTGATCTCAGGTGGGATCGGCAGCACCGCGCCCGCCTGTTCGCGGGCCAATTCGGACAGCACGTCGCCCATACCGGCGCCGGGGACGCAGAGATCGACCGTGGTGGCCTCCATGGCCCGCAACGGCATCTCGTCGGAGATGGCGTCCGACGGGTCCTGCACCACGGTCATCCCGCCGCAGCGCTTGATGGCGTTGAGGCCGGCTGCGCCGTCCGACAATAGGCCGCTCAGGAGCACGCCGATGACCCGCGGGCCGTGATGGAGGGCCGCCGAGCGGAACAGCGCGTCGATGGCCGGCCGGACCATGTTTTCGCGCGGACCGCGCCCAAGCATGACGCGATCTTCCGCCAGCAGCAGATGATGGTCAGGCGCGGCAAGATAGATCCGGCCCGGCTCGATCTTCATGCCATTTTCGGCCTGCCGGACCGGGAGCGGGCCGGCACTGCTGGCGACCGTGGACAGGATCCCGATCCCTTGCGCCGGAATGTGCAGGACGATGAAGATGGCCGCCGGCAGGTCCGCCGGCAGACGGCTCAGGATCTGCTTCAAAGGCTGGGTGGCCCCGGCTGAGCCCCCGATCACGATGATGTCGCGGTTGCCCATGGAACTCACCTCCGATTGCATCGTTTGCACCAAGGCGGCCCCCCGACTTATGTTCCAAGGTGGAGGGCTCTGCGGAGGGGATCATGTCCGTTTCAGCTTCGGCCCCATCGTCGCGTCAATCTGCGCCGCTCGCGGGCCGCCGCATTCTCGTGGTCGAAGACGAGTATTTTCTCGCCGACGACATTGGCAACGCGCTGCGGCAGCTCGGCGCAGAGATCGCAGGTCCCGTCGGCCACATCGAGGATGCGGTCGCGATGCTGCATAGCGGCGGCGTCCTGGATGCTGCAGTGCTCGACGTGAACATCCGCGCTGCGCCGATCTTTCCGATCGCCCGGGAGCTCGGGGCGCGCCACGTGCCCTTCGTGTTTACCACCGGCTACGACAAGATCAGCATCGAGGCGGAATTCCACGACGTGCCGCTCTGGGAGAAGCCGATCGATATCGTGGCCATGGCCCAAAATGTAGCGACCCTTGTGGGAAATAGACGATTCTGAGGTTGAGCGCGTCGCTTCTGCGGGCTTCCGAAGGAGCGTGACCTCGATGATCTATAAGCCCGATTAAGCCGTCGATCAGCAGATGCTGAGTCATTCGCGCGAACTGATGCGCGAGGCCATGGGACTGCTGCGCAGCACCGATCATCTCGTGAGCGGGCCGCTCCTAAACGACGGGCAGCCTAAGGGGTTGGTGTCCGGTTTGGGTCTTGGTTGTGTGCAAACGCACAGGTCGGGAGCGGCCGTTGCCGCCAATCATTGCAGTCGGCCGATGTCGTCGCTCCGATAGTCAATGACTGGGCCAAACGAAGTATCGCGGCGGGGTATTGCGGTTTTGGACGCGCTTTCCGGCCTTCAGGCGGCGCGGATGGGTGCAATCAGGCTTGGTTTGCCGACGATGTTCATCACCCGTGTGAGGTTATAGGCGAGAACATGCAGCACCGTGCACGAGGGCAAGACGCTTATCGCGCCAGCAAGATCGACTGCGATGTATGCGCGCTCAAACCGCATTGCTGCCCAAAAGAGCCCGCACGCAAGATCCCACGCGACGTCCATGAACACGCCCGAGACGTTGCACCCTCCTTCGCTGGCACCGAGGGCTTTGAGCAGTCGCGACGTGAGCGAAAGAAAATCGAGATGCGGTTTGCGCACCTCAAGCGCATCCTCAAGCTCGGCCGGCTTCGACTCCGCGGTCCACGAGGCGCCCAGGACGAGTTTGTTCTTGCTGCCATCGCCCAGAACTTGCGGCGGCTCGCATCGCTGGTTGCGCGAGCGCCTCCCGCTCAGGTTCGGTCCCCGACGCCCAGGTGAAATGGCCGAACGGCATCGTCGGTTACAGCCGACCTTTGCAACAAAATCGGCCACAAGCGGAAGTCAGCGTTGGCTGAATGAAAAAAGCCACCAACTGAGGGGCGGCCCTAATTTTCAAGTTCGTTTAGCAGGCGCTCCACGTCTTGTTCATGAAGTGTCTGCGTTTGGCGCAGTGTGGTGAGTACTCTTATGGCTTCCGCCGTATCGTGGCCATTGCGATCTAGTTCGGCAATGAGCTGTTCCTGCTGATCAAGATGCTCTCTGCCTTGCGCGGCGTGCCGCTCGGCTATGCCCAAGTGCCGCTCTAGCATGGCGCGATCCATAACTCTACGCCTTACTCGTCCCACTGCTCGCGGGGCAGCTACTCTGCTGCGTCTTGAACTGTACGGATGCGTCCGGCGCGTTGGGCTAGTTCGTCATAGTTGTCAGCGACCTTGCTGAGCGCGTCCTTGGTTTGTCTATACTCGGCATTGTCCGCCTTAGCGCGAAACTCCTCGGCTCGCATCTGCCAGTATTTGGGTGGGTACATACGCTCGATACCCATAACTCCGCCTCCCGACTGGAGCATCCTTAATGATTAATGGACTTCCAATCCAATAGTTCCATCGGTTCGCGAATGTCCGGCTTCGGATCGTTAGCGACAGATCGACGGAGTTCGTTGTAGGTCGGCTAAGGGCCCAGCAACCGAAGTCAACGTGGGGTGAAATGAAAGATGCCGCTCACTGACGCGGCCTTAGTTCATCTTGCGGGTAGCTTTTGGATGATCTCGCGCAACTCGGCTGTGTACTCCTCGATTATCCGTCGCGCCTGCTCCAGCCGGGACGGCTTGATCTCCTTACCCTCGATCTGTTTGTCGGGCTCAGGTCATGGCTCAGCGTCGCCGGGGGGAATGGCGGAACCGTTGCGCTAGATCAACGGAGGGCTGGCAACTGAGGCGGCCTTACCCTTGCGGGCGCTTCCGCGTATCCAAGGCGTCCACAAGTTTGCCTGTTCGCCGCAAGGCAGTCTCGCTTTCGGCCAACGTCCGGAAGCTCCGTTCCATCGCCTCTAGGTGGGTTCGGGTGAATGGGTCCGTGGCCGTCTCTTTAGACTGCCGATAGCGCTCCGCATTGGCCAAGTATTCTTCAGGCGTCATGAGGTGATCTTAGTGCTTCTTGATTGGTTTTGGCCATGTCCGAGGCAGGGGGGCATCTCGTCTAAAAGCTTTCGGGACTGCTCAAGTTGCTCCCGTGATCTGGCGAGCATGATGCGCGTGAGATCGCTGCCGGCCGCCGCGCGCTCGGCGGGGTATATCCCACGTATTTGCGGAAAAATTCGACTTCCGGGAGCATCCGCATGCGAACCTCCTGAGTAGCCCTGCCGAGGTAATCTACGTTAGGAATTGGAGTTACGACACTGCGTAATTCGAACTAGGACAGTCGGGGTCAAATACGGACAGCACCCTACATTGAAAGGGAACAAGCGGCGACCGCAGCACGGAATGAGAATGGTCAAGGTCCGCTAAGGGTCCACTAGCAGTCCTCATCATGCAGCCGGCGGGATGTCTGCAATAAGTCTGGAAGCCGAAGTTGGCTGCCCTGCATCTCGGCATGTCCTGGCGTCGTTGCCGCCTCAGATCGCGCATCTCCGATTAACATGCCTGAATCCCAAGGCCGGGAAACTCGGCTAAGATGCGACTTTCCCTTATCGGGGGCATCTCATGTTCGACACGGCAACCACCGCGCTTTTGCGTGCGGTCTTCGAAGAAGTATGCGAGGGTCTTCCGCAGCGCGAGATCGGGGCGCGTACGCATGTGGCATCGAAGATCCTGGAGGCCGCCACCAGCGGCGAACTCTCTCCCGAAGACCTCAGACAGGTCGGCCGCAAGGCCCTCTCGCACGCGCCCACCATGTGGTGCTAACTGAGAGCGGGGATGCGGACGTGAACTTCCAGGTCACTGTTTTGAAGATCTTGGCGGCATACCCAGACGGGTTTGCCGTGATAGAAGACCTCAAGCGAGACATGGCCATCCTGGCGACGAGTGGCCGCGACTGGGCGGACCGGACCAGGCGGCTCGCGGCCAAGGCGCCCGACCTGGACATCTGGTCACAAGGACTGGTCGAGCGCCTAAGCGGGGGATGGAAGATCACAGCGGGCAGTGCTCGACCTCATGGAGGCCCGCCCAGCGGCGTCGGCGGCTGTCCAATTGCCTGCGGTTGAAGATTCCATTGCGGCGTCCACGTCGCCCGTTCCACCGCTGCGGCAGCCCGCCGATCGAGCCAAGCGGCGGCGCGAGCGCCGGGAGCGTCGCCGTGAGGCCCGTGAACCAGCAAGGGCGAACGCCTCCTGAGGGAGGTTGAATGAAAAAAAGCCGCCAGCGGAGCTGGGCGGCTTGATAGTCCCGGACCGTCGGTTGCCTCCCCAGCCCCAAGCGTACCGCCGTTACCTTGTTTGCGGCCATGCCGCTCCGAACTATCGAATGCGCTTCGATTCGGCTATTGGGCCGCCGATTTATGCACGGCGCATTTTACAGAGCCGGCAATGGGCGGGATGAGGATGGAAGCCCGCCCGGGGGCTATGGCCAGCCGCGACCGTCCCGTTGCCCGGACCACGCCCAGCAACCCGATTGGAAGGCGACGGCTCGTTTCCGCCGACGAGAGCGCGTGCCGTTAAGGCCGGCTTGCAACCGATCGCGGAGAGCGCCGGCTAAGAATTGATCGCGGGACTAGGCGGGGGCCTTCAGAGAATCGAGACGCTTGCGCAGAAACGCCAGAACCATGATCTCGTCCGGCGTGAGCTTGGCGTACTGGCGCTTGAACTTCCGAGCGATCTTGGCTTCGATCATCTTCACGAGGTCACCGGACATGTAGGCGTTCAGGACTTCAGGGTGCACGTAGCACTTGCGGCAGATTGCGGGTGTGTTGCCGAGCTGCTTCGAGACGCTCTCGATCGCGGCGACGACGTTACGCTTCGCCTCGGCCTGGCTGTCGTACTTCTTGAATTCAGCCAGCGCCAATGCCGCCAGAACCGTCCCCGCCCATGTTCGAAAGTCCTTGGCGCTGAAATCCTCCCCTGTGATGTCCTTGATGTAGGCGTTAACGTCGCCGGAATCGACGGTGCGCGGCTGTTCGTCATCTTCCAGGTACTTGAAGAGCTCTTGTCCCGGGATCTCCGCGCAGCGCTTCACGATCGCGGCGATCCGCTTGTCCTCGACGCGAAGTTTCCACTGTTTGCCCGACTTGCCCGTGAAGTCGAACCGAAGGACGCCGCGGCCGACCTCCACGTGCTTGCGGCGCATGGTGGTGAGCCCGTAGGACTTGTTTTTTTCCGCATACTCGGCGTTGCCGACCCGGATCAGCGTCTTCTCCAGCAGACTGACGATCGTGGCCAGCACCTTCTCGCGAGGCAGTCCGTCCCGCTTCATGTCGGCGGCGACCCGCTCCCGTAGTGCTGGCAGCGCGGCCGCGAACTGGATGATGTGCTCATACTTGTTCTGGTCGCGCAGGTCGCGCCACTTTGCGTGGTAGCGGTATTGCTTGCGGCCTCGCGCATCGAGCCCGGTTGCCTGGATGTGGCCGTTGGCCGAAGGGCAGATCCACACGGATTCGTAGGCCGGCGGGATGCCGATTGATTTGATGCGCCGGATGACGGCGGCGTCGGTGATGCGCTTTCCGTCCATGTCGTAATAGCAGAAAGTGGTTCCGGTCCGCTTGCGCGTGTACCCCGGCGCGGAGTCGCTGACGTAGCGGAGGCCTTCTTCCGCGATGGTGGCCGCCACTTCGGCAGTGCGGTCTAGCACCTGTACTTCGTTGCCGGTCTCGCGGAGCATGCGCCTGTCCCTCGGAAGCACCCTGGGATCGAGGCTCCACTCTTTCTAAAGGACGGAGACACTGGTTAGTTCCGCTGTGAGGTCGGTTGACGCGCTGTATTTTCGGTGACAACGCAGAATTGTGGACCTTAGATGAGAGGCGGCCGGTTCCTTCGGCAAAGCGCTGCGCAATCGATGGACGCGGCATGGCTCAACTTCAGACAATCGCCACAAAGTTCACCGACACGCTCCTCCCAGTCAGTCTTTGCGAAGGCCGCTATGTCCCAATATTCGCTCGATGTATTGCGTCAGCGCTATGTCGTCGAGAAAAGACCCCTCGAGGCCACCGCCGAGCAGATCTTGCGGGCCGACACCCGCGCAGGAGCCCGTGCCATCCTGGCTTCAATCGATAGACGCCGCTTCGAAAATAGGTCCGAAGGGCAGCGCCTCCGCAAGATGCTCCGTTTCGAGACCTCTCTCTGGGAAAGCGGCCACCATGCCGTGGCAGGCGTGGACGAGGCCGGAATGAGCCCTCTTGCGGGGCCAGTCTCCGCTGGCGCCGTGATTCTGAAACCTGGCACGCGGATAGTCGGGATCGACGACTCGAAAAAGCTCGACGCCGCGGCTCGCGAAGAACTTGCGAAGGAGATCAAGGAAAAGGCAGAGAGTTGGTGTGTAGTGTTCGTCCAGGTCGAGGAGATCGACGCGATCAATATCTATTGGGCGGGCATCCAGGCTATGCAGCGTGCGGTCCGGGGGCTGCGATTGACGCCGCAGCACTTGCTGATCGATGCGAAGCGGTTGAAGGAAATCGACATCCCTCAGGAGGCTATCATCAAAGGCGACGCCAAGTCCGCCAGCATCGCCGCCGCCTCCATCCTTGCGAAAGTCGAGCGCGACGCCGTCATGCGGACGCTCGACGTGCGTCACCCCGGCTATGGGTTCGCGGATCACAAGGGCTACCCGGTGCCGGCTCATTATGAGGCGCTCGCCAGGTTTGGCGCATGCGCAGCTCACCGGCGATCGTTCGGACCCGTACGTAAGGCTCTCGGGTTGCCGCCCCTGCCGCCCTGGCCTTCGGCATCCGAGCGGCCCGCCGGCTGACTCCAGGTCGTACGGCTGTTCTCGCCGGCATTATTTTCGCGACCAGTTCTTTTCGCGAGCGACGTCCTGCGCGTTCTTGTCGGAGCGCAGGCCGAGATAGACCGGCTGGCGCAGCTCGCCCTTGCTGGTCCACTCCGCAAACTTCACTTCCGCGACCAACGAAGGACGCACCCAGGTCGTTACCCGCTCGTCCTTCACCTGGGCAGAGAACGGCGACTTGGCCGTCTTGAGCCTCACGAGCTTGCCGTGAAGCTCTTCGAGAACCTGATGACTGAAGCCGGTGCCGACGTGGCCGATGTACCGCCACCAATCGTCTTCGCGCACCGCCAGGACGAGCGCGCCGAAAAAGGGCCGTGTTCGTCTCGGCGCCGTGAAACCGGCGATCACGACCTCCTGCCGCTGCGCGGTCTTCACCTTCAGCCAGTCAGCGGTCCGACGTCCGGACGCGTAGGGGCTGTCGGCGCGTTTGGCCATGATGCCTTCGAGATGTCTTCTTTCGGCGTCTGCGAAGAACTTCGTGCCGTTGCCTTTGCGGTGGTTGCTGAACGCGATCAGTTTGTGGCGCGGCAGAATGGCCTTGAGCCGCGTCTTGCGCTCGAGGAGCGGCAGCGCGCGCAGGTCCTCGCCGTCTGCGAACATGAGGTCGAACGCGCAGTACAGAAGCTTGGACTTGTGGCGAAGGGCGTTTTGAAGCAACTGGAAATGGGATACGCCATCCTTACCGATTGCAACGAGCTCGCCATCGATCACGGCGTCCGCCTTCACGCCCTCAAGTGCTTTCGCGACCTCGATATAAGAGCGGCTGATTATTTTTCCGTTGCGGCTGTAGAGCGCGACCCCACCATGCCGGATTTCCGCGACCATGCGAAAATCATCGAATTTGTCCTCGAAGACCCAATTTGGATCGTCGAACGGTGTATCGGTCAGCGTGGCCAGCATGGGCTGCAGGCGACGAGGCAGGGTCGATTTTCTGGCCATGGCAGGGTCTCTCTACAGGGCCGGCAAGGGCCGAAGCGAGGAGGACGGAAGGCGGACCCGCGCGATATCACCAGCCGCGACCGTCCCGCCGGTCCGTACCACGCCCAGCACGCCGGATTTGAATGGAGGGCCCCTTTCCGCCGACGAGAACACCTGCCGCTTAAGGCCGGCTCGGAAGCGGTCGATAAGGACGCAGGGCGTCCGGAGGCCGGTTAGCTCAACGACCGCGGCCGGCCCGAGCTCGATCAGGGTCCCGAGCGGCATCCGCTCCAGGTCTAGGCCAGTCGTGGTGATATTCTCACCCATGTCCCCCGCTGCGACCTCGAAGCCGGCTTCCGCGAGGAATGCAAAGAGCTCGGCCGGGATCAGGTGGACCTGCCGGAGATTGAGCAGGCGTGGCCGGCGGCGGGCGAGATAACGGTGCTGGACGAAAGGGCCGGCATGGGCGTCGCCTTGGACGCCGTGGCCCTCCACCAGAACGATGCGAGCCTGGACCGGTTTGCTGAAGTGGTGCCCAGGGTCGGCGGCGACCGCCGCCACCTTTCCCTCGAGCGAGAGATCGTGCGCCTGCGGCATCAGGCGGCGCGGGCGAGCGAGCGCCGCTTCTGGCGGAAGTAGCGCGTGATTTCGGGAAGCTTCATCGCGTTCAGGACCCGATCGGCAGGGACGCCGCCCTTACGGGCCATTTGGACGCCCGAGTGCATGTGGTCGAGTTCGGGGATCGAGTGCGCGTCCGGATTGATACTCAGCATGCAACCGAACTCCAGCGCCGTCTGGTGCCAGCGCCAGTCCAGGTCGAGCCGCCATGGGTGGGCGTTGATCTCGACGACAACGTCGTGCTTCGCGCATGCCCGCAGCACCTTCTCGACGTCGATTTCATAGCCGGGCCGCCGCTGGAGCTGCCGCCCGGTCATGTGGCCGATGATGGTCGTGTGGGGATCGGAAATGGCTCGAAGCAGGCGCTGCGTCTGCGCTTTGCGATCCAATTTGAAGCGGCCGTGGATGCTGGCGACCACGAAATCGAAACGCTCCAGCACGTCGTCCGGATAGTCCAGCGAGCCGTCCGCCAAGATGTCTGACTCGACGCCTTTGAGGATCCGAAAGTCTTTGCCGAAGCGCTTGTTCAGACGGTCGGCTTCCCGCTGCTGCTGCGCAATCTCCTCGACGGAGAGACCGCCGGCGTAGTGAGCGGACTTGGAATGGTCGGCCACGCCAAAGTACTCGAAGCCGCGCTGGCGCGTGGCCTTGGCCATGGTTTCCAGGGTCTCGGTGCCATCGGAGGCATCGGTGTGGCAGTGAAGGACGCCGCGCAGGTCCTGGTCGGTGACGAGCTTCGGGAGCTTGCCTTTCAGAGCCGCCTCGATCTCGCCGCGCCCCTCCCGGAGCTCAGGGTCGATGAAGGGCAGACCGAGGGCGCAGTAGATCTCGGCCTCCTCGCCGGCGATCAGGGTGCGCCCCTTGTGCAAGCCATCGGCTTCCAACCGCATCTCTTTCTCGGCGGCCAGCGTCCGGAGCTGCTCGATGTGGGCGGCGGAGCCCGTCGCGAATAAAAGCGCGGCGCCGAAGTGCTTGCGGTTCGACAGGTGGATCTGCAGTCCGTCCGTCAGCGATGGCTTCGCCGCCTTGCTGGCCTTGGGGGCCTCAGCAACGATCGAGAGATCGCCGACGAGTTCACACCCTCGTCGGAAGTCGCCGGCAATGGTGACGCGCTTCAGCTCAGGTTGAGACTTACGGATCGATTCCGTGGCGTGCGCCAGCAGGGCGGCGGCCCGGTGCAGATGGAGGCTGCCTTCACCGCTCTTCGCGATCGCCCGATTCTGCAGGATCTTGGTTTGCAAGGCGGCCCCGAGTCCTTTGGCCTTCTTGATGCGGTCGTCCTTCGCCGCGGCCTCCAATTCGGCAAGGGACCTGATGCCGAGATCCTTGTAGAGACGCAGCACCTTCTCGGGGCGGAGACCGGGCACGGAGAGCATCTCGAGCACGCCCTCAGGAATTTCCTTGCGCAGCTTCTCGAGGCTCGGATCGGTGCCCGTCTTGTGCAGCTTGGTGATCATGCCGGCTATGGCCTCGCCGACACCGGGGATCTCGGTGAGCCGGTCTTCGGCGATGAGCACATGAAGAGGGATCGCAAGGGCCGCCAGGCTATCCGCGGCCCGAGAATAGGCTTTCGCGCGGTACGGATTGCCGCCGCGCAAGGCGCTACGCTGCGCATATTCTCGAAGGAGGCCTACTACGGCGCGGGTGTCGAGGGCTGGCACTCAATGAGCCTCCCGCCCTATGTCCTGCGATCCCGGTGAAGTGACACGACGTCGCGCGGTCGCGGCGACGCCAGGCTCCCGATCGAGAAACCTCTCGAGCTTCTGCGCTGCGCGGAAGTCCTCAAGGTGCTGCATGTTCGGAGCGTAAGCGGCCTCCTTCTTGAGGAGGTTATAAATTCGTCCGGCCACAAGCTGCAGATGCTTCATCTTGCCTTGCGGCATCGAGCGGGCCTTGCAAAGAGCTCGGACCGCGTAGGCCCGGAAGTAGTCAAAGGCGTCTGACATGATCCGATAACGTCCGTTGTCGGCTATGGTTCGGAAGCGCGCCTCCAGCTTGCGGGAGGGGCGACGAGCCGCTCAAAGGGCCGCAACAATTCGCCCGCTCAGACCGGCAGGCTCGAAATGGCTCCTGAACCTGCGAATCCTTGCGGCGTTGCACCCGATCGATCATTCGCGATAGGAGTAGCCGATGGCGGCTAAGAAGAAGACCGCGCGAGGGCGCAAACAGGACCGAGCGCGGGTAGCCAAGGGACAAGACTACGAAGTCCGGTATGAAGCGAAGAAAACTGGTCGCTCGGCGTCGGCCGTGAAGAAGGCCGTTAAGAAGGTCGGCAACTCCCGCAAGCGGGTCGAGAAGCGTCTCGGCCGATGACGGTCGGGTTCTTCGGCGGGCTCAGGAAGGCGCCAGCGCGTCCTCAGATCCTGCAGGAGAAGCGGGTGAAGGCGGTCAGCGTTTGCAGACGCGGCTCGACGTCGCGCAGGTAGATTTCGGCCCTCAGAAATGCGAGCTCGTCGTCAACAGCGGCCTCGCAAACCTCGACGTACCAGCTTTTCGGACGGCCGTCCGTGCCGTCGCTCCAGCGATAACCTCGCCGCTTCAACGAAGCCTTCAACTCGAACGGCGACTGCTCGGCCCAGATCCGGACCGTCTTTCGCCGCGCCGTATCGAGCAGGAGTGCGAGTGCCGAAGCTCACTGATGCTCAACAGGACCTCGGACGGCGTATCGTTTTGCACCGTCTTCAGCACCCCATAGACCGGACGTCGGTTCGAGACCGATTGCCGGCCTGCTGCTCGCCATCCTTCCGGCGCTCAAATCAAGCCCGGCGACAGAAAACAACTGTATCAGCGCCATAGTTGCCAAAGCCGCTACGGGGAGCCAGCCGCGAGGGCTGGCAGTGTTTTTTGCATGCGCTTGTCACCGGCAAATCCTCCGAACGGTAGCTTACCTTTTTCGGAAGAAATGCAAGCGCGGCGCTTGCATCGCGTCCAGGCGAAGCCGACCGCCGGTCGTCGGCAACGTGAAGTCCAGGATCTCCAGCAGCGCATGGCAGTCGTCTACGGCCCTGTGGGCCTGGTGGAAATGTCCGGCTCCGTGCAGCAGGTAGGCGAGTTGGCGCGCCCGCAAAGCCGTGTGCTCGCCAGTCGATCTCCGTCGCGCTGCAGCCCCAAGCTTTGCTCTCAAAGACAGGACAGTAGCGCTCCGCGAACTTTCGATCGAAGCCTCTCTTGTGAGCGATGACGATAACCGCATCCGCGACGAAGGCGTTCACCGCGGCCTCGTCGATCTTGTGGCCGGCCACCATTTCATCGGTGATGCCGGTGAGTGCCGTCACTTCCTCGGAAATCGGCGCACTTGGCTCGTTGAAGGCCGAGAAGGTGTCTCTGAGGCGGACGATCCGACCATTCGCGGTGTAGTCGAATTTGACCATCCCAAGCTCGATGATCTCGTCTCTCTCGTGATCGAGGCCCGTCGTCTCGGTGTCCAGTAGGGCGGCGGTCCGGGTCCCACAGCCGGCGGGCGACCGGCAGGGCGGGCGCGGAACGAGCCGCCGCAGCACGCGGTAGTCCGCCGACCGGCTCAAGGCCTCCGCCATTGCGGCCAGGTTCGTCTTGTCCTGAAGCATCGATCTAGTTTGCCACGGCAGCTCGCCAGGAGGTACTTGAAAAGGAGCGTTCCGCTCGAGCCACTCGTCGGCTGCTCGCTTGCAGGCGAACAGCTTGGCCCAGGAAGTGTCTCCGATCGCTCTTGAGTTCTCGTCGGGGAGATAGATCCAGACGGAAGCCTGCCGCTGCCCGCCTTCGATCTCGTATTCCCACGCAACGCCCTCCGGATCGTGCTGGTCGAACCATCGATCGGCCGCCTCCGCGGATGCGAACACCTTCACCCATTCCGCTTCGCCCACGTTCCGCCGCGTTCCATCCTCGTAGTCGTTGAGGTAAACCCACGCCGTCCTTCCGGACCGATCCAGCTCGGCCCGATGTTCAACTGCGGCGTTGACCTTCTGCCGGTCGGCGCGATGTTCTCGAGGGAGCGATCTTACGGTGGCGTGGATTTCGGACGGCAGCCCCGTCCTTTGCCCGGGCGGTTTCTTGGTCCACTCGATCCAACGGTCGAACGCATCCGTCATGGGAGCCTCCTCTGCTTCACAGGAAAGGGGCTATCCATCGTGAATGCGTCCGGCCTCACGCCTTTCTCTATGCGCGCCCAGGTGACGGGCGCAGCGATCGGAAACGCTTGGCGCGCCCGCGGCGAATAGGTGCCGACGGCGGTGGTCCCGCGTCCGTTGCGCAAGTAATCGAGGAAGATCCGCCCGTTGCGGGTTGCCTGCGCCGAAAGGACGTAGCGTTCGGGGTCGCGCGATGCGAATTCAGTGCACAGTCGCCGGGCGGTCCGATGAGCCTGATCGTGCAGCATCGGTACCCCGAGCGGCGCCATCAGGTGGGCGCCTTTGCCGCCGGTCAGCTTCGGCCAAGTCTCCAGTCCCTGGCGCTGCATAAAAGCGCGAAGCTCGAGCGCGGTCTCGGCCACCTGCTCCCATTCTACGCCCTCGCCGGGATCCAGGTCGATGACGATCCGGTCCGCCTGCTCGATGTCCTCGATCGTCGAATTCCACGGGTGCAGCTCGACGGCTCCGATCTGCACGAGGCCGAGCAACCCGTCCAGGCTGTCGACCCAGAGGCGCGTGCCCTGACCGCCCTCGCGCTTCTGGATGCGAAGCTGGTGGACGACTTCCGGAATATCCTTCGGAAGAGGCCCCTTGTGGTAGAAGGTGGTGCCGTGCACGTGCCGAACCAGTTTGAGCGGCCGGAGGCTGAGATGCGGCAGCGCTCTCTTCCATACCCGCTGCCAGTAGTCCGCAAGGTCTTCCTTGGAAGGGACGACCGCGTGGGGAAGAAGCTGCAGGATGTTTTCTTTGGGCACGCCTACCTTCGGCCGTCCGGCTGAGGAGGGCACCAGGCGCGGCGCCTTCACCTTCCGCACTGTCAGATCGTCGCGAAGTCCTTTGAACACGGCTTCACGCAGCAAACCGTCGTCAGTCAGCGCGCCGTACTCCACCTCGGCATCGACCGTTGGTTCGACCCAGGTCGCCTTCGGCTTCTTGACCTTGACGTCGAGCCGTGATGTGCGTCGGATCAGTGGATCCAGCTGCTCGCGCAGTTCGCGCGCGGCTGCCTCCGTGTAGCCGGTACGGACTTTGCCCGCGTAGTTCAGCTTGCCGTTCTCGCGACGGCCTACGTATAGGGAAGCGATCTTACGTGGGTGAGCACCGAGCTTCTCGACGAAAGCGACGATCGGAAACGTGTCGCTTTTCTTGCATTTGAGCTTGATCCAGGTCTCCTGGCGGCCCGAGCGGTAAGGCTGGCCAAGCCGTTTGGCGATCAGACCTTCGAGGCCGAGCTCGCAACCCTTCACGAAGACCTTGTCTCCGTCGGCTTCGAGAGCCTCGACGTAGATGAAGGTCTCGGGTGCCTCCTTCAGAAGCTCGTGCAGCAACCGCTTGCGATCTTCGTACGCCGCGCCGCGCAGATCGTACCCGTCGAGGTGCAGGAGATCGAAGGCATGATAGCGCACACGCTCGCTGCGTTTGCGGCCGAGTTCGCAACGGAGCTGCTGGAAGTCCGGCAGGCCGCCGCTGCCGTAGACGACGGCCTCGCCGTCGATGATCGCGCTCTTCGCCTTCAGCTTATGAGCCGCGGCTGCGATCGAAGAAAACTGCTCGGTCCAATCGAGCCCCGTGCGCGAATAGACCATGGCATCGCCATCTTCAAGATGCAGTTGGGCGCGATAGCCGTCCGCCTTGATTTCGTAGACCCAACCCTCGCCACGCGGCGGATTCTCGCGCAACGTGGGGTCACACGGCTCGATGTAACCTGCAATAGCAGCTTTGCGGGCGCCGGCAACGCGCGATACTCCCGAACGAGACTGACGCAACGCCACGGCACACATGCGGACTCAACGCCCGCAGCCGGATTCGTTCCGTCCTGTCGCCCTGGGCCGGCGCCTGCGGCGCCGTATGTCAAGATCATTCCGGCGGCAGCCGTCGCGATACCCGAGCCGGATGGAGCGGTGTCTGATCGCAGCGGAGCGCCGTGGCTGGCGATCGCCAAGCTGTGGAACTCGCGGGCGCGGCGGTCGTTGCTTGGCCGCGGCACCAGTAGCGAGTAGGAGAGCACGTGAATCGACGCCAGCTTGTTCGAGGGTCGGCGGTGTTGCCGGCATTGCTGCTCGCTTCGCGGACTGGTTTCGCCGCCGCTGGCCCTCCAGAGGGCGCGTTCGGTCCCTCCACGGTGAGGGATCTCGCCCGTATGCTTGCGGGCAAACCGTACGAGGCGCCGGACGAGAAGCTGCCGAGCGGCTTGAAGGACCTCGAATACGATCAGTACCGTTCGATCCGATACCTGCCCGAGCGCGCACTCTGGCGCGGCAAGAATCTTCCGTTCGAAGCCCAGTTCTTCCACCGCGGCTTCTTCTACAAAAACAGGGTGACCATCTTCGAGGTCGCGGACGGAAAGGCAACCGAACTCAAGTACCGCAAGGCGGATTTTTCATTCGACGAGAAGGTGCCGGCGTTCGATGAGGCCGACCTCGGCTTTGCCGGCTTCCGCATACACGCGCCGATGAACCGCGCCGACTATTACGACGAGGTCTGCGTCTTCCTGGGCGCGAGCTACTTCCGGGCCGTCGCCAAAGGGCAGACGTACGGGCTTTCCGCCCGGGGCCTCTCGATCGATACGGGCGAAGCGAAGGGCGAGGAATTTCCGCTCTTCAAGGTCTTCTGGCTCGAACGGCCCGCGCCTGGTGCGACCTCGTTGGTGATCCATGCTTTGCTCGACAGCAAGAGCTGCGCAGCGAGCTACAGATTCACCGTTCGGCCCGGGGACACGACTGTCTTCGATGTCGAGATGTCGGTCTACCCGCGCGTCGAGATGCAGCGGGCCGGGCTCGCGCCGATGACCAGCATGTTCTTCTACGGTCCCAACGACCGCAACGACATCGATGATTTCCGCCCATCTGTCCACGATTCCGACGGGCTTGCGGTCTTCAACGGGAAGGCCGAAAGCCTGTGGAGGCCGCTCAGCAATCCCCGTGATCTCCAGATCAGCACTTTTCAGGATCTCAATCCGCGCGGCTTCGGCTTGATGCAACGGGAGAGAAACTTCTTCGCCTATCAGGACATCGAATCCAGCTTCGAAAAACGCCCAAGTCTCTGGATGGAGCCGATTGGAGATTGGGGCGAGGGCGGCGTCATGCTGTTCGAGATCCCGACAAAGGAGGAGGTCCACGACAATATCGCCGCATTCTGGCGGCCGAAGAATCCGCTGCAGGCAAAGGGCGAGCACAACTACACCTATCGGCTGCATTGGGGGCCGGACAGTCCCAAGGCGCACTCGCTTGCCAGGTTCACGCGAAGCGGGATCGGGGCGAGGGGCGAGGGCTCGCGCCTCTTCGTCCTTGACCTCGTCGGCGACAGCCTGAAGGGCGTCGATCCTGCGGTCATCAAGGGCCTGGTGACGGCGGAGAAGTCCGAAGTGAAGAACATCGTCACGCAGCCCAATCCCTACACCGGTGGTTGGCGGCTGAGCTTCCAGTGCCAAGTGAAGGGGGAGCCGATCGAGTTGCGCGCGTTTCTGGCCGAAGGCGACAAGCCGCTGTCGGAAGTCTGGGTCTACCGATGGGCACCCTGAGCACGGCACCGCGGCCGATAGCCGGCGATATCGCGGCCCAGCGGCTGCTACCGCGCGAATCTCCGCTTCCGATGGCTCCTGGCGATCTCGGAAAGAGCCGGGCGTCGGACCGAGTTCCTGCGCCGGTCGCCACCACCATGGCTTGGCGGCGCGGCCTCATTCTCCTCTCGACGGCGGCGCTGACCGCGGCCGGTGGCTAT
Organism: Bradyrhizobium sp. CIR48; assembly: GCF_014198315.1. Lineage (NCBI taxonomy): Bacteria > Pseudomonadati > Pseudomonadota > Alphaproteobacteria > Hyphomicrobiales > Nitrobacteraceae > Bradyrhizobium > Bradyrhizobium sp. CIR48. Next base: position 22,429 of record NZ_JACIHG010000018.1, on the reverse strand, counting down.
GAGATGTATCGCGTGCTGGAGGTCGGCGGCGTCACCGTCCTCGAAGCCATGGTGCTTGTCCTTTTCCTGGTCCTGCTCGCTTGGGTCGCCTTTTCCTTCGCGTCCGCGGTGGCAGGCTTCTTCGTGCTGCTGGCCCATCGTCCAGACCGGCACGCCTTCCGGCCTCACCCGGAACTACCGGCCGTATCCGGCCGCACCGCCATGCTGCTTCCCACCTACAACGAAGACCCGCACCGCTTGACGGCCCGGCTCCGGGCGATCATCGAATCCTTGGAGACAACGTCGCACTCAGAGCTGTTCGACTGGTTCATCCTGAGCGACAGCACCGATCCCGACATCTGGGTCGCCGAGGAAAAAGCGCTGCTGGCGCTGCGCCAAGCCGTGGGAACGGCTCGGCTGTACTACCGTCACCGCGCCGACAACACCGCGCGGAAAGCCGGCAATATTTCCGAGTGGATCACGCGGTTCGGAGGCGTGTACGACTTCATGATCGTTCTAGATGCAGACAGTCTCATGAGCGGGGACAGCATCGTCCGCTTGGTCCACGCCATGGAGACCAATCCGACCGCCGGGCTCGTCCAGACGCTACCTATGATCGTCAATGCGCGAAGTCTGTTCAGCCGCGTCCAGCAATTCGCGGGCCGCCTGTACGGACCGCTGATCGCCGCCGGCGTCGCCTGGTGGCACGGCTCGGAAGGCAACTACTGGGGACACAACGCCATCATCCGGGTGAAGGCATTCGCCGAAGCGGCCGCCCTGCCGCAGCTTCGGGGTCGGAAACCGTTCGGTGGGCACATCCTTAGTCATGATTTCGTCGAGGCCGCGCTGATGCGGCGGGCTGGATGGGGCATTTACATGCTGCCGACGCTGGGTGGAAGCTACGAAGAGGTGCCGCCCTCGCTGCTCGATTTCGCGGCGCGCGACCGCCGCTGGTGTCAGGGCAATCTTCAGCATCTGGCCGTGGTGCCTGCGCGAGGTCTCCATTGGGTCTCGCGCCTGCATTTCATGGTGGGCATCGGTGCGTATCTGACTGCGCCTTTGTGGTTGCTTTTCCTGCTGCTGGGGATGTTGATCTCGCTGCAGGCCCGTTTCGTGCGTCCGGAGTATTTCCCGAAAGGATTCTCGTTGTTTCCGACCTGGCCGGCCCAGGATCCCGTGCTCGCCATCTGGGTGTTCGTCGCCACCATGGGGCTGTTGCTGTTGCCGAAGCTGCTCAGCTTAATCCTCCTCTGGACGCGGCGGTCGGTGCGGCGTCAATTCGGCGGCGCTTTTCGAGCCTCGGCGGGAGTTCTCGCAGAAATCGTCGTCTCGGCCTTGATGGCGCCCGTGATGATGATCTTCCAGTCGATCGCCGTCATCGAGATCCTCGCCGGCCGTGATGCGGGGTGGCAGACGCAAAGGCGCGACGACGGCACTGTGGAGCGCGGGGAGCTCTATCGGAAATATGGCGTTCCGACCTTGTGCGGGGTCGCGATGGCTGCAAGCGCCTATGCTGTTTCGCTGCCCCTTCTGCTCTGGATGTCGCCCGTCATCGTGGGGTTGCTGTTCGCCGTTCCCATAGGCGCGCTGACTGCCAAGCCCGCATTCGGCAGACTGTTCGCCACACCGGAGGAGGGAGAGCCGCCTGCGGTGCTGGGGCGGGCGAATGAATTGAGCGCGTCGGCGGATATACCAATCGCGCCCGCACTGGTGGAGCTGCGCGAAGACCCTGCGCTTCTAGCCTTCCACCTCGCGCAGCTGCCGCCTCCTCGCGCCGCCCGACCCGACACGATCGACGCAAACCTGGCCGTCGGCCGCGCCAAAGTCGAGGCGAGCGATACTTTCGAGGAGGCCGCCGGCCATCTGTCCTCTCGGGAGGTCTTGTCGATCTTAAACGACGGTTCGGTGCTCTCGGCGGTGCTGCAGAAGCGATGAACACGCGCCGGAACCTTCGCGTCCGTCGATCCGGGCCTGATCTCAGTCGAGGATTACGTCAATAGCAAGGGAGCCTTGGCTCGATAGCATTGCTGGTCGTGACTATTCCTAGAATCTCAAATGACCTTGAACGGAGAAGTTCTGGGACAGCCGCTGCCAGCGAGGACTGGGAGCGGCCAAGGTCTCAGAACTGCGACCGCGAAATTGGTAACGCCATGACTCTTTGAAGGAACGAGTTCGCAAAGCTTTCCTTGGCTGGTCGTCCGGATCGGCAAAGGAGAATACGATCATGGACCGCGAACACGTGAAGGGCGCTGCTGACAAGGCAAAAGGCGCGATCAAAGAAGGTGCAGGCAAGCTTATTGGTAACAAAGACATGAAAGCAGAAGGCAAGATCGACCAGGCAAAGGGATCCGCGCATTCCGCGCCGGAGATGTGAAGGACGCAGCGCGCGATGCCGCTGATGCCCTCAAGAATAAGTAGAACAGGCAATACCAAAACTGGCCGCCCATGGGCGGCTTTCCTTTTCTACCGGCCGGTCCGGCGGACGCGCCGCTGTCGCGCTCTCAGCCGAGCCACCGCGACTGGACGGCCGCAGTGCCGGCGTGCCTGTCGAGGCCTTGGCGGAATTCCCCGTTGCACCGCATTTCGCGTTCGTCCAAGCGCCGGGAAAAAGTAGCAATCACCACCACAATCCCGGAACCTTGCCATCATTCGCGTGTTCTCGCAGGCCGCATCCTGCGGACAGGAGATTTCGATGAAAAGGCTGATGCTGGCGTGCGCCACCGCCGCGCTGATATCGACGGGCGCCATGGCGCAGTCCACTGTCGTCACTACCGGGACCGGCCATGCCGCCGCCGTCTAGATCGAACCGGAATACCGCACGAAGATCCGCACATACGTGACCGAACACAAGGTCGGCCCGTGCAGACCCGCGAGAAGATCGTGGTCGGTCAGCCCGTGCCGCGCGAAGTCGAGCTCGAGGCGGTGCCTGCCGATTGGGGGCCTTCGCTCACCAAGTACCGCTATGTCTACTCAGCCGAGCGCGTGATGCTGGTGGATCCGTCGACCCGCACGGTCGGGCCCGTTTGAGACATGCCGGGGCGGTCTGAGGATGTCCGCTCACATGGGGAGACCAGCTTTTCTGACGAGCAGAAGACGGCCGCCGACGAACTGCTCGCGCCTCAGATGGGCATGATGCCGATGATGCAGGGCGGCCCGATGGGTATGCGGATGCAAAATAAGTGAGCTTACCGGAAACTTGATGTGCCTCAACAATGATGACAACCGCGGCGGTAGTCTCCTTACATCCATAGGAGCGTGGCAATGTCGGTGCAGGATCATCCCGGGTATCGAGAGCGCCCTGAGGAGGGCATGTCCACCAAAGCGAAGGCCGGCCTCGTCCTGATGGGATTCCTCGCCATCGCCGGCGCGCTCCTGTTCACCGAGCACCGAGCCCATGTCCTCGGACTCCTGGTCTGGCTGCCTCTGCTCGCTTGCCCGCTGATGCACTTCTTCATGCACGGGGGACACGGGCACCATCACGGCGGCGGCCGGCCGAACGACCCAAGGAGCGTGTGATGCACGACATCGCGCCCGCTTACGGCCTCTGGAGCCTCGTCATCGTCAACTCGGCGGTGTTCATCCTGTTCGCCTACAGCTTCTTTAAGCCGCAGACTTCCCGCGACCGGCGCTCCTTCAGCGCCTTCAGCGCCTTTCTGGTCGCGCTGTTCGTCGAGATGTACGGCTTCCCGCTCACCATCTACTTCCTGTCCGGCTGGCTGCAGTCGCACTACCCAAATGTCGACTGGTTCTCCCATGACGCCGGTCACCTGCTCGAGATGATGCTCGGCTGGAAGGCCAATCCGCGCGCCGGACCGTTCCACATCCTGAGCTTTATCTTCATCGGCGCCGGTTTCATCCTGATCTCAGCCGCCTGGCGCGTTCTGTACGACGCGCAGCAGACCAGAAGCCTGGCGACCACCGGCCCATACAGCTACGTGCGGCATCCGCAGTACGTGGGCTTTGTCCTGGTTATGTTCGGCTTCCTCTTGCAGTTGCCGACGATCCTCACGCTGCCGATGTTCCCGGTGCTGACGATCATGTACGTGAAGCTTGCGAAGGACGAGGAGCGAGACACCAGATCCGAGTTCGGCGAAGCCTACGCGAAGTACGCGGCGGAAGTGCCGGGCTTCATTCCGCGCCTGAGCCGGATTCTCGGTCCGGGCTCCTCGGGCAGCAGCCTTCACCACGGCTGATCCGGGGCGGCCACGATGCGCGAGAGTTGGGGCGTTGGCGTCCATCATCGATGCTCCTGGCGGCTTCCGGCGTCCTGCTGATCGGCGTCGGGATCTACTTCCTATTCCTACGGCCTGCGTTGCTGCCCGAGGACATCCGGTACATGAGCCTCACCCCGGCGGAACTGCAGTCGATCGGTCCGAGGCTGACATCGTGGCTCACGCACGTGTTTCGGGTCTTGGGCGGCTACGTGGCGGCCACCGGAGTGCTCGCGCTCACGCTGGCGTGGACATCCCTCTGGGACCATCGGCCGGTCGCTGCGGCCGGCGCCGGAATCGCCGGCGGGCTCTCGATCGGGCTGATGGCCGCCGTCAACTTCATGATCCATTCCGATTTCAAGTGGGTGCTGCTCGCCATGGCGCTCGTCTGGGCGGCGAGCATCGCGACGCTCGTCCGTGAATCCGCCGTTGCTCCGGACGAGCGGCCGGGACTCTGACCTACGTCAATACCGGAGCGGCGGATCCGGCCTACAATCCCTTCTCGAAAGGGCAGCCATGAGCGACGCCGTGTTCACCGCGAAGGAATTGACCAAAACATACGTCTCCGGCGAGGTGAGGGTGCATGCGCTCAACGACGTCGATCTCGAAATCGCCGAGAAGGAAGTGGTCGTGCTGCTCGGCCCGTCCGGCAGCGGCAAGACGACGTTGCTCAACATCATGGGCGGCCTCGACCGACCGACCAGCGGCAGGTTGTTCTTTCGCGATCTGGACCTGACGGACCTTGAGGATCGGGAGCTAACGAAGTATCGCCGCGATCACGTCGGCTTCGTGTTCCAGTTCTACAATCTGGTGCCGAGCCTCACGGCCTACGAAAACGTCGCGCTTGTCACCGAGGTCGCCAAGAACCCGATGCGGCCTGACGAGGCCCTCGCGCTGGTCGGGCTCGAAGAGCGGATGCATCACTTTCCCGCCCAGCTCTCCGGCGGCGAGCAGCAGCGCGTCGCCATCGCCCGCGCGATCGCAAAGCGTCCGGCGGTGCTGCTCTGCGACGAGCCGACCGGGGCGCTGGACTCGAAAACCGGAATTCGTGTCATCGAAGCTCTGCTGGGGGTCAACCGGCAGCTCGGCACCACAACTGTCATCATCACGCACAACGCTAGCATCCAAGAGGTCGCGGACAGGGTGCTATTCTTCGCCGACGGCCGGATCGCCCGCGTCCGGAAGAACGAGGCCCGCCGAGAAGCGGCCGAACTCACCTGGTGAGGGCATGAGCGCGCTCGACATCAAGCTGTTCCGGGACGTCAGGCGGCTCTGGGCGCAGGTCCTTGCCGTCGCGCTCGTCGTCGGAGGCGGCGTCGCTACGCTGGTGCTCGCTGTCGGCTCGCACCGATCTCTGGAGGAGACCCGGATCGCGTACTACGAACGCTACGGCTTCGCCGACGTGTTCGCGCAGGCGAAGCGGGCCCCCAAGGCACTCGCTTACAGGATAGGCGAAATACCAGGCGTCGCCGCTGTCGATGCCCGCATCGCCAAGCCGGCGCTACTCGACATTCCCGGGTTCTCTGAGCCCGCCAGCGCACAGTTCGTCTCGCTGCCCGACAACGGCGAGCCGCATCTCAATCGGCTCTACGTGCGTTCCGGACGGGTTCCGGAGCCGGGGCGCGCCGAGGAGGTCGTCGTCAACGAGCCGTTCGCCCGGGCCCACGGCTTTTCGGAAGGGGCGCGGTTCTCGGCCATACTCAACGGCAAGAAGCGCGAGCTCGTCATCGTCGGCACCGCGCTGTCCCCGGAGTTCGTCTACACCGTCGGGCCAGGCGACCTGATGCCGGATGACCGCCGCTATGCCATCGTCTGGATGTCGGAGAAGGCGCTTGCCGGCGTCTACGATCTCGATGGCGCCTTCTCTGCGGTATCGATCAAGCTGCAGCCCGGTGCGTCCGAGCGCGAGGTGATCTCGCGGCTCGACGTCTTGCTCGATCCCTACGGCGGCCAAGCGGCCCACGGCCGGAAGGACCAGACCTCGCACGCCTGGCTCGATCATGAGCTCGACATGCTCAACAACATGAGCCGTACGCTGCCTCCGATCTTCCTGCTGGTCGCCGCCTTCCTGGTCAATCTCACCCTGACCCGCCTGGTCGCGCTCGAACGGGAGCAGATCGGTCTCTTGAAGGCACTGGGCTACGCCGACAGCAGCATCGTGCTGCACTACTTCAAGTTCGTGGCACTGATCGTGGTTATCGGGGTCATCCTGGGCGGCGTCGCCGGCACGTGGCTCGGATATCGCGTCACCGCGCTGTTCGGCGACTTCTTCCACTTCCCCTTCCTGGTGTTCGCGAAGGCGCCGGATCTATACCTTACCGCCGGCGCCCTTAGTTCCGCCGCCGCCGCCGTCGGCGCGCTGCGGGCGCTGCGCGAAGTGGTCAAGCTGGCGCCGGCCGTCGCCATGCAACCGCCGGCGCCTCCGGTCTATCGGCGGCTGCTGCCGGCGAGCATCCAGCTCGACCAGGTCATGTCGCAACCGACGCTGATGATGATCCGGAACATCGCCCGCCATCCGGTCAGGGCAGCATTCACGACGCTTGGGATGGCGCTGGCGACCGCCATCCTGGTCGTGTCGCTGTTCACGCGCGACACCATGGAGCAACTGATCGACGTGACATACTTCCTCGCCGACAGGCAGGACGTGACCATCGGCTTCGCCGAGAAGCGGATCGAGAACGTCGTGGAGCAGGTGAACCGGCTGCCGGGCGTACTCGCTGCCGAGCCGTTCCGTGAGGTGCCCGTGCGGATCCGCCATGGCAACGTCGAACGCACGATCACGATCAGCGGCCGGCCCGCCGGTGCCGATCTGCGGCGCATCATCGACGCCGACCTCCGGCCGGTCGCACTCCCCGGGACGGGCCTCGCCATTTCCGCCATGCTCGGTCACATCCTCGGCGTACAGGCCGGCAACACGGTAGAACTCGATCTGCTGGAGGGTGCCCGCCGCACGGTCAGCATGCCGATCGTGGCAACCGTAGAGGACTATTTCGGCATCCGGGGCATGATGGACATCGAGGCGCTCCGCAGACTCATGCGCGAGGCGCCCGTCGTGAACAGCGTGAACCTCAGCCTCGACGAGAATCGGAAGGAGGACTTCTACGCGGCCGTGAAGTCCATGCCGACGGTCGGCGGCGTGGCGTTGCAGCGCGTCTCTTTGGCGAATTTCCGCAAGACCGTAGCGCTCCTCGTCACCACGATGGCAAGCATCTACACCGGACTGGCCGCGGTAATCGCGTTCGGCGTCGTCTACAACAACGCCCGGATCTCGCTCTCCGAACGGGCTCGGGAGTTGGCCAGCCTGCGCGTGCTGGGCTTCACGCGCGGCGAGGTCCTGCGGATCCTGCTGCTGGAGCTGACAATCCTGACGCTGGTCGCGCAACCGCCGGGTTGGCTCGTGGGCTACGGGCTCGCTTGGGTCATGAAGACGAATCTCGCGGGCGAACTGATGCGCGTTCGCCTCGTCGTCGAGGACTCGACCTACGTGGTCGCGACGTCCGTCGTAGTGCTGGCGGCCATCGCCTCCGCCGCGGTCATCCGCCAGCGTATCGACAACCTGGACCTCGTCGCGGTCCTCAAGACGCGAGACTAGCCATGCAGGCTAACTGGACTAAACGTATCATCGGCGCTGCGGCACTGGCCGCGATCGCGGGAGGGCTGGTCTGGTTCGCCTGGCCGCGGCCTACTCTGGTTGACCTCGCGACCGTCAGGAAGGGGCCGATCGAAGTCACGGCGGATGACGACGGCAAGACCCGTGTGCGTCACGTCTACACCGTCTCAGCGCCGATCGCGGGAAAGGTCCTGAGAATCTCGCATCCGCTCGGCGACCAAGGACCTTCGCTTCACGTCGGCGACGAAGTCGTCGCCAACCAGACTGTCATTGCCCTGATGCAGCCGACGCTGCCGGGCTTCATCGACGTGCGCTCACGCGACCAGCTTCAGGCAGAGGTTCTTGCTGCGGATGCAGCCATCCAGCAGCAGGAGGCCGAGGTGAAGCGCATCGAGGCCGCGCTGGAGTTCTCTCGGGCCGAGTTCCAGAGGGCGCAAACGCTGCTGCGGACGCAGTCGACCTCGGCCCAGGCCTTCGACAAAGCGAAATTCGAGGTGGCGACGAGCGAAGCCAATCTGGCGAGCGCCAAGGCCCAAGTCGAGATGCGCCGCGCGGTGCGAACCAGCCTGGCCGCTCGATTGATGGACCCGGCCAACGCCGCGCCTTCTGCGGAGCCGACTTGCTGCGTCCGGGTGCTCGCGCCGGCGAGCGGACGAGTGCTGAAGATCGCCCAGGACAGCGAGGCGACCGTCCTTCCCGGGACGCCCCTCGTCGACATCGGCAACCCACTTGATATGGAGGTTGTGGCAGACCTGCTCTCGACCGATGCGGTCCAGATCAAGGTCGGCGCCCCCGTCCGGATCGACGGGTGGGGTGGCCAAACCATCAAGGGGAAGGTGGTCCGCGTCGACCCGGCCGGATTCCTGAAAATCTCCGCCCTCGGCATTGAAGAACAGCGGGTTCGGGTGACCATCGACTTCGCGGATCCGCCCGAGGCGTGGGCCTCGCTTGGGCATGACTACCGGGTCGTCGTCCACGTGACCACCTGGAGCGCTCCGGACGCCCTGACGGTGCCGGTGAGCGCTTTGTTTCGGAAAGGCGACCACTGGGCCGTTTTCACCGACGAGAACGGCCGCGCCAAAACCGTCGCGATCACCGTCGGCCACCGAAACAGCCGAGTGGCCGAGGTCCTCTCTGGGCTCACCGCGGAAGATCGGGTCGTTCTGCATCCCAGCGACCGAGTGGCCGATGGAGGCAGGATCGCGATGCGCGCCGGACCGTAGGTGGCGGTCCGTTGGTAAGTGGTCCGCTTGTTGATGCAAAGCAGAAGACCGGCGAATCCTCGATTTCGCCTCGGGGTCAAAAGCGGCGGTCGGGGCAGGTGCGGCCCCGTGTCCGGTCAACTGCTAACAGCAGACATCCAAACCGGCTCAGTAGTTTTCAGCTCAGGGCTAGAAGCGGATATGGCTGCTTAGGCGAACGCCGTTCTCCAACATCTCGCGGACCCGGAGCGCGAGCTTCGCCAAGGAGATAGGCTTTTCCAAAGATCCACGCGCGATCACCGTCAGCGGCAGAACGAAGTCTGTGATCCGAGGAGGCTAGGAACGCGACAGAAGCGTCTGCAGCTTTTCGCTCAACTGGTCCTGCGAGAAGGGCTTACCGATAGCAGGGACATCTCTGAACTCCTCCTCGAGGGGCGGTGCGCCATATCCCGTGCTAAAGAGGAAGGGAATCCTTCGCTCGCGTAAGACGCGAGCCACTGGGAAAACAAACTCTCCAGCCAAGTTGACATCCAGAAGCGCCAGATCAAAGGAGCCGGTCGTCGCTAACTCGCATGCCTTTTTCAGTTGAGCCGCAGAGGCAACGACTTTAAGACCCAATTCCTCCAGCATGTCTTCGATCATAAGGGCGACCAAACCCTCGTCCTCGACGAGGAGGACCCTGGCGGCGGATACCTCAGACATTGGTAGACGTGACCCTAATGGGAAACTTCATGCGACAGCGCGTACCCTCCGGCTCGAACGCCAGGTCGAACTCGCCTGCGAGATCATGTTCGACGCAACGCTCCATCAGCCGGGTGCCGAACCCACGCCGCTTGGGTGGCGCGACCAGAGGGCCTCCGCGTTCGCGCCATTCGCATTCTAACCCGCATTGAGACCGTTCGCCCTCCACAGCCCTCCAGGTGAACGACACCGCTCCCCCCGGGGCCGACAGAGAGCCGTATTTTGCCGCGTTGGTCAGAAGCTCGTTGAGCACCATGGTGACGCTTAGTGACGTGCGGGCATCTAGATTGACGTTCGGCCCGCCTGTGACAACCCGCCCGCCGGAGACCGGCGCGACGATATCGTGAACCAGTTGCTCGAAAGGAGCATCTTGCCAATTTCGTCCCGTTAGAAGGTCATGCGCACGCGAGAGGGCCAACAGCCGTCCTGTGAACGTCGGCAGAAATTCCTGCAGATCGGCAGCATGGCGGGCAGTCTGGCTCGCGAGGGACTGCACGGTGGCAAGCGTGTTTTTGACGCGGTGGTTCAGTTCGTCGATGAGCACCTTCTGGGCATTCTCTGCGAGCTTGCGCTCACTGATGTCGACGAGCATGTTGATGGCGCCGATCAAGTTTCCTTCCGCATCGCGCAGCGGCGTCGGATAAGGAATGAAAGGCACGCGTTTGCCGTCTGGACGCTCGGCAATTGCCTCCGCTCCGCGAACTGGGCGGTTTTCACGCAGCGCGACCGCCATTGGACATTCATCGTGCGGCAGAGGCGAGCCGTCGGGCCAATAAAGCTTCCAGGTTACGCACCATTCATCGCCAGGCTGGGGGGTTCTGCCCGCCATCTCGACCGCGGCGCGATTGAAGAAATTGATCCGGCCCTCGGCATCAGTGGTGTAGATCGCGGCGGGCAGAGCCTCAAGGAGATCGCGCATGCGCTGCTCGCCTTCACGCAGTCGATCCTCCAGCTGTTTCGTAGCGGTGACGTCCTGGGCAACACGCACGCCATAGAGAAAGCGACCACTCGGGTCGCGCACCGTCGAACTCGAGATATCGAGGTGGCGCACAGAGCCGTCGGGCCGAAGCGCACGCTTGCGGATCTTGTAGTTCTCGACCTCGCCGCGCACCTGAGCTGCATAGAGTTCGGCGTCCTTCGCCCGGTCATCCGGATCGGTGTAGTCGAGAAAAGTCATCCCGAGCAGTTCGTCGCGCGAGCGGCCAGTTATTCCGCAAAGAGCATCATTCACCCGCAAGAAGCGCCCGCGCTCGTCCGCCTCCGATATGCCGACGATGGCAGCCTCGTACGTCGCTGCAAGTCGTGCGTCACTGGCCTGACGCGCCTCATTGGCGGCTTGCAAGTCCGTGACGTCGACGGTGAAGCAACGTGTATTGACGAACTTGCCGTCCACAAAACGGCTGTTTGATGTAATCAGCACATGCTTCACCGAGCCGTCTCGCGCTCGCATCCGCGCGGGATAACGTTCGAGCGGCTGGCCGCAGGAAAGGCGCTGAAGGATGTCGCCGATCACGGGAGCGTCGGCATGAAACTCCGCGATGTGACGGCCAATGTACTCCTCTGGGCTATACCCGAGCAGAGCTAATTCGGCTCTGTTTGCGCGAAGGATGATGCCTTCACCGCTGACGATATGAAGACCGACCGCGCTGTTCTCGAAGAAATCCTCCAGGTCCTGCGTTTTCTGTCGTATCTCTTCTTCGATCCGCTTTCGTTCAGTGATGTCTTGAAAGCAGTTGATGGCGCCCTGGATGATCCCGGAGTGGTCGCGCAACGCTCGGATACTGACCAGGGCCGTAAAGCGAGAGCCGTCCGGCCGCGCCATGATGACTTCGGCGTTGCGCGTGGGCGTTCCAGCCCGAACTGCCGTAGCCATGGGACAATCGCTATGGGCCAGCGGACTTCCATCGAGAAGGTAGAGTTGGTGCGAACCGCAGAAGCGCTCCTTTTTACCTAGGTTGGGGGTTCTGCCCCACAATTCCACCGCCTCGGTATTGAAGGCGACCAGCAATCCCTCGGCATCGCAAAGGTAAACCGCCCCAGGAATGGCATCCAGTGCGGCCTGGCCGGCTGCCACCAGTGCCTCGAACTCCGTCGGCTGGCGACGGGAGGAGAGCGGAAATTCCTCGACATTGGACATAAAAAGGGTCTCTCGGGGCGAGAGGAGGCCCACGCCAGGGCCATTCGGTTCGGGAAAAGATTGGCGGACACCCCGTTGGCCGGCCAACAAGCTAGAACGCGCAAGAAGGCCGATGGTTCCTTTTTACCTCACCGGATTCGCCATTGAATAAGGCACTGACGTAAGTCTGACCGAAACTAGGGCCCACAATGGGTCATAAGCAGCGGTCGAGGTGAGCTCGGCGCCGCGTCCGGTTCAGGGGGAAGTAGCGGCCAATCACAATGGCCGCAGCCTTGTTCGGCTTTTGGCCGATTTTATTGCAAAAGTCGGTTGAGTAAGACCTCGAACGGTGATTCCGTTGGGTTGACGCGATTCTCGGCGAGGTCGATCCATGATGGGCCGTCTGAAGAGTGACCAAGGTCAACTGTTCTACGAGTTTCATCTCAGCGACGCGGTCCCCGAAGATCATCTGGTGCGGAGGATCGACACTGCTCTCGATCTGACTTGGCTTCGCAGCGAACTTGCTCCTCATTATTCGTCCACGGGGCGCCCGTCGATCGATCCGGAGCTGATGATCCGGATGCTGATCGTGGGGTATGTCTTCGCGATCCGCTCGGAGCGGCTGATCTGTCGCGAAGTGCAGGTGAACCTCGCCTATCGCTGGTTCTGCAAACTGGGTATCGAGGATGCTGTGCCGGATCATTCGGCGTTCTCGCGTGCCCGCAATGAGCGTTTTCGCGCGGGGGATGTTTTTCGTCGCGTATTTGAACGTGTCGTCGAGGCGTGCATTGCGGCCGGTCTGGTTGGTGGCGAAGGCTTTGCCGTTGATGCGAGACTGATTGCGGCCGACGCTAACAAGCAGCGCTCGATTGCGGATCAGGATTGGCGCAGGGATCGTGATCCGGCGAGGTCAAGCCGCGCGGTGAAGGAGTATCTAGAGACCCTCGACGATACGGCGTGGGGCGCTGCCAGCGATGTTATTCCGAAGTTCGTTTCGCTCTCCGACCCCGCGGCCCAGTGGACCGGCGCTCACAAGGGGCCGGCATTCTTCGCTTACTCCGACAATTATCTCATCGACGTGAAGTTCGGCGTCATCCTCGATATCGAAGCCTCCCGTGCCATTCGCCAGGCCGAGGTCGGCGCAGCAAGGACCATGATCGAGCGAACAGAGGAGCGCTTCGGCATCCAACCGGAAAGGCTTGTCGGGGATACCGCTTACGGGGCAGCTCCGATGCTGAACTGGCTGGTCGAGAAGGGCATCGCGCCGCATATTCCTGTTCTCGACAAATCGAAACGAGATGATGGCACCTTCTCGCGCAGCGACTTTCGATACGATCCGACCGCCGACGTCTACCACTGTCCGGGCGCAAAGCAGCTCGGAACAAGTGGCACCGTGCACGAGGGAAAGACGCTTCTATATCGTGCAAGCAAGCTCGACTGCGATGTATGCCCCCTCAAGCCGCAGTGCTGCCCAAAGGAGCCGTCACGCAAAGTCCCGCGCGATATCCATGAGCATGCCCGAGACGTCCCCCGATCGTTCGCTGGCACCGAGGGCTTTGAGCGGTCCCGCCGCGAGCGCAAGAAGGTCGAGATGCGGTTCGCGCACTTGAAGCGCATCCTGAGGTTTGGTCGGCTTCGCCTTCGTGGTCCACAAGGCGCCCAGGATGAGTTTGTTCTGGCTGCCATCGCTCAAAATCTGAGGCGCCTCGCTTCGCTGGCTGCGCGACCACCACCTGCTCAGACCCTGTGTATTGCGTAGCGTAGGAGTTGCGTTGAGAGCGTCAGGGGCGGCGGGTCAAAGCCGGTCGGCCCCTAGCGAATGGCCGAACGACACCCATCGGTTACAGCCGACTTTTGCAACAAAATCGGCCAACAGCGGATCTTATTCGATAACCTCGTCCGCACTAACCAGCAATGTCGGCGGCACAACCAGATTGAGCGCTCTTGCTGTCCTCAAGTTCACGATGAACTCAAATTTCGAGGGACGCTCCACCGGGAGCTCAGATGCTTTCTCGCCACCCAATATTCGATCAGCTAACTGAACCGCGCGGGGAAAGTAATCCCTCTGGTTGGGCCCATAACTCATCAAGAACCCGCGCCTTGCCGCTTCACCGAGAAACGAGAGGGTTGGCAGATTGATCTGCGTTGCGGCAGCAACAAACTTCTCCGCAACAGGGGTAATCCCAGGGCCTGAGAGCTGGATGATGCCGGTTCTTTTCGGTCCTGCGATGGCTGAGAGCAGACTGGGGAAATCGTCGTTGACGCTAAATTCCAGAACAGTCGTTTCGACCCCCAGGTTCTCGGCAACACGGAGCGCCACGTCGAGCTGGCTTCTTCCGGCTGATGGCTGCCAAGCAAAAGCAACACGGTCCAAAGCTGGAACCATCTCGCGCATCAGCTGAATCCACTTGGCGGCAAGGACAGGTGTATCGAGAAAAAGCCCTGTGACGTTGCCACCGGGCCGCGCAACGCTGCGAATGAGCCCGGCTTGGATGGGGTCAGTCTCCAAATCGAAAGCCACTATTGGAGTGCTTGAGGCCCCGCTAGCAGCCGCGCGGACGGCTTGGGCCCCGACGGCAATCAGGACGCCCACTCCTTTGCCGGTCAAATCTCGGACTAACTCGGGAAGTCGCTGTGGGTCACCCTCTCCGGAGCGGGTCAAAACAGTTTCGCCTTCGACATACCCGAGGCGGCGCCACTCCCCCGCAAGCACCGAGAAGGTAATGTGATTAGGATTTATCGTAACGGGATGCAGATAACCTATCTTGCCCTTAGCGGGCTGAGCGCGAAGCAATTCGGGAAAATATCCCGCGCCAACCATGGCAATGAGCAACAACTCCCGCCGCCTCATACTCGCCCCTAGTTTGGGTACTGGCTGAAACATATGATCACGAGCAGAAACCGAAGACCATAGGGCGGCGTCGTCAAACGAATTTCCGCTATGGGTCAAACTGCGAAGAACTCAGGTCGAGCAAATCTGGTCGCTCTGCCGCATCAGCGGACCTCCGGGAGACGAGGCGCAACTTCGCAGATGGGCCACGAGGACATCCTGTGAGAAGCAGGGGCGCGCCCAGGTGTTCAGCGGAAGCGCTCGCAGGTACCCTGAACGGACTCAAGGGCAAGTGTCAGGACGCTTGAGCCACATTCAGTGGCTCTTAGTTGGGACGGGCCCGCGTTAAGTGCGGACATCTTTACCAGCTTACTGGCCCAATTTCCTTTGTGAACGACCCAGCCCAGTATTAGCTTATAAGAAACCTCTGGGTGAGCGGGCAGATGAATCTCGAAGACTTATACCGGCTTCTGCGCAGCGAGCATGTCCAGGCGCAAGGGATCGTTGACACACTGGAGGAGCCCCTCCTGGTGCTTGACCGGGCGGGCTGCGTCCTTACGGCCAACCGCGGGTTCTATGAAACCTTCAGGGTGGCTCGGGATGAGACGGTTGGACGCAGCCTGTTCGACCTTGGTGGCGGTCAATGGGACATAGCCGAACTCAGGCGGCTCGTCGGCGAGATCATTCCCCGATCTACCGCCGTCGTCGGATATGAGGTTACAGCAGAGTTCCCGACGATCGGTCGACGCACAATGCTGGTCAGCGCACGTCGTCTCGTTCACCCTGACAATAACAGCACCAGCCTCCTGATCCTGTTGGAGGACGTGACCGACAGGCGGCAAAGCGACGTCCAAAAAGACATTCTCCTCGCTGAAACGCGCCATCGGATGAAGAACCTTCTGGGGATCGTACGCTCCCTTGCCAATCAGACGGATGTGGAGGGCCGCACAGCCAACGAATACCGCGATGCCTTCTTGGGACGGTTCCAGGCCGTGGCCGAAGCCGAGACCATCGCGCTGGCCAGCAGCGCTGAAGCCAATCTGAGTGCCCTTGTGGAGCAATCGCTAAAGGTCGCAGGCCCCGAGCGATACCGGGTGAGCCCCGGACCGGCGGTGCGTCTCAACCCACGGCAGATCATGCCGATGAGCCTCATTCTGCATGAACTCGTGACCAATGCCTGGAAATATGGAGCATTCTCCAGCCCCGAAGGAATCGTGCACCTGAGCTGGCGTACGCCGGAAGAGGAGGGCAAAACCTTCCTGCACATCGACTGGCGAGAGGAAAACGGCCCACCCGTCACTCCGCCAACTCGCTCCGGCTTCGGCTCTAGGCTGATCGATCTCAGCGCAGTGCAGGGCTTAGCCGGCTCCGTGGAACTGAAGTATGAGCCGACCGGTTTAAGGGTGCACATCACCGCGCCTGTGGAGTCTTGAACCCCCGGGGACACATTGTGCACGACGCTCCCCGAATCTTGGTTGTCGAAGATGAGTATCTCATCGCATTGGAGCTCGACACCCAGTTAAGGACTGCGGGATACCGCGTGATCGGTCCCGTCCCAGACATTGATCGCGCTTTGAAGCTGTTGAGGGCTGACCGGCCCGACGCGGCCATCCTCGATGTCAACCTCGCTGGAGAATGGGTCACCCCCGTCGCGCAAGCGCTCCGGGCGATGTCGGTACCGTTCATTCTTGCCAGCGGCTACGTTGCCGCCGACCTCCAAGCCCATCCAGCCCTGCGAGACGCGGTCAATGTCGGGAAGTCGTGGAGGCCTGAGTATCTACTCAAGACCCTTCGAAACGCTCTGGAGGGAACGTAAGGACGTTACTCCGTCGTTTGTAGCTGATCCCGACATGTGGAACATACCATGCTTCCGATCCAACTTGGACCACTCAAGCCTCGCCGGCGCTAGTCGCCGGGTCGACGTGCTCTTCTCGACCATCGGTGCACTACCACGCTAACGCGCCGTTGGCTTTCTTCTTGAAGTCTGTCAACTGCTAGGGTACTGTCTCACGTATCGATACTGGCCGAACAACTGTTCCGCTTTCGCCTCAGATCCTGACGGCGCGCACGTTTCAGACATTCTCCAACATCGACTAACCGGACTACTGGCCGCAACTAGCGCGCCAGGTCCTGCGCGCACAAGAAGGAAAACCTGATGAACACCGGTACAGTGAAGTGGTTTAATACCCAAAAGGGCTTCGGCTTTATCCAGCCATCAAACGGCACCAACGACGTCTTCGTTCACATCAGCGCGGTCGAACGCGCCGGCATGGGAACTCTGACCGAAGGTCAGACCCTGTCTTACGATGTCGTCGCAGACCGTCGTACTGGCAAATCCGCTGCCGAAAATCTTCGTGCTGCTTAGTTAAGAGCACGACAGACCTGTCGCTCTAGCCACGGATGTACTGGTAGAGCTTGTGGTCCTGCCCCGCTCCCGAGTTATCGGGGCGGGGTTTTTCATTCAAGCAGGTAAAAAGATCGAAAAGCGGGCGCGACTTGCGGCTTCCTGTTGCGCCTGTGTCCGGTGGACTACGTCAGCATGTTCACCGGCCGCATCGGGAACGTGATTCCTCAGTGCCAAGCAGGAGAGTCAATGAGCATCGTTAAACGTCATCTGGCCGAGCAAGAAGAACGCTTAGTCCTGATCGAGGAAATCTGCATCGATACAGGAGCGCTTGTCCTGGATACCGCCACGGACGAAGTCTACTTTTCCGCAGACGAAGCGGCTTACAAGAACGCCTACGTCGCAGTCTTCCAAGCCTGGGCAAAGGGCACGATTAAGGGCACAGCAGAACAGATATTCGATGCAACCAAATCCATTCTTGAAGACTAGCAAGACCTCCGAGAGCGCCCTAAACATCGAGGAAAATATGTCATACGCCTATAAGCTAAACGAAGAGGGTTCGGCACCAAGCTCAAGGTCCCCAAGGACGCGCCGCAACTGAAGGGCCAAAGATCTACACGATCGTACAGTGCATGCCGATCGAGTCCGATGGACGAGTAAGATACCGCATCAAGTGCAGGTCCGAGAACATCGAGCGCGTGGTTACGGAAGATCAGCTTTCGTATTTTCACTGATCTCCGCATCTTTCCCGCAAGCGTCCATCAGACAATGCCAGGAGGCAGCAGGGAGGAAAAATGTCAGACCGGCGGGAGCTCTATCGGAGCCCGAACGGGGACGCATGGTTCATCGCACGCGAGCCCGCAAACGGTTACGCTTTCATCATCCACCAACCCAATGCGCCCTCTGGTGGCCGGCTCTCTCACATCGAGCTGGGTGAGTTCTTGCGTGACGGGAAGGGACCCGAACAGCAAGCATTGTTGCGATTGATCGGAACGCTGGTCGAGGTCCCGCCGTTTGCGTAGGATCCTTGCACTCATCGCTCACGGCCAACTCGCCTAATGACGCCTGATGGCCCACTTCAAGGCTGCCGCCAACTTGTAAGCGAGTTTAACACTTCTTTGTGAGTCGACACGTTGGGCTACCGGCCGCGGGAATTACCTGCGGGCCACGAGCGTTCAGCCCCCGCTTGCCGCGAGAGTCTCGGCCGCCCGCGAGCGAATCTTCTGAGCACGAAGCGCCGGGCGCGCCCTAAGGGGTCACCGAGTCACTTCGCGTAACCCTGTGATCGGAGCCAAGCGATCCGACGCTCTCCATTCATCCACTCGTCAATATCGGCTTTGCTCGCGAAGCCCGTAATCTCTCGCGCTTCTGTGCCCGGGTACTCGGCAATGATAGCCCAATCGCCCTCGGATTTACGGACTGGTTTGAAGCTCACTTTTATTTTTGCCATGCCGAATTATGTCAGAAGGCGGTCGAAAAGGGAACCTCGTTCGAGCCATATCCGGCCTGGTGAATAGTAGAACTCGCTCCACCGAGGATCTCTTAATCTGGAGCGATCCTGTAAACATCGCCGGGTTCGAGGTCGAGCTCCTCGAACATCCTCTGCTGCTTTTCAGTCAGGACGGCCGGCACAATTTCCGCGGTCCAGCCTTCGGGAACGGCAGCAAGCACTAGCGTCAATGCCTGTTTGGGTTTGGCAAAGGCGAGCCACATCTGCTTCGTTGGCTTCGGAGCGTCGTCCGAAGTCACCTCAACGATAGTGAATGAAGTGCCGAACGACTCTGCCATCAAGGGCTAATCCGCGGAATTGCTAAGCGTTGCAATAACTAGCTGGGTCGCGGAAGGCGGACGGGTCCAGCAATCAATTTATAGGTGGGCACCCAGGCGGTGTTCCACGATTCCGTGGTCTCGCCGCAAACCGAGCACTCGAAGCTGGCGATCTGCCGACCGGGGGCCATGGCCTCGTTTCGGCTATAGACTGCTCCACAGTGGCAGGTTCGGTAGTGGGAATCGGGCATCCCCCATTATGCACTCATGAGGCAAAACAGGCGACTGCGAAATCGACCAGGCCGCTGAGGATGGAAGCAGGACAGCTGGCAAAACCGGGAGAACCTGGCCAAAACTGGAACGTCCGATGGCTAAGGCTCCGCCATGCGGGCGCCGCCTTGCCCCCAGCTCTGCATATAATTACGCTCCACACGAAGCTCATTGAATACTGGCAGAAACTTCACATGCCACCGACGACACGCGAGTACATTGATTTTTGGGTCGAGAACAGCGTTCACGCTGCGGAGCAATATGGGACGCCGGGCGCTTCACAAAGCGTGGACGTATTAGTTGATCGCCTCGTTGAGGGGGCCGAGAGTCAAAACATCCCGCGGGAGGCCCTTGAAAAAGAGGTCGGTGATCTAAAGCAGTACATCAAGGGAAAACTCGCCACTGCTAACCAGATTGAGCAGGATCGTCGCAAGTGACTCTGCCAACGGAGAGTCGACGAAGTCGCGTCTAACTTAGCTCCGATCAGGATAGGCACTGCGAGAACGGCCATGGCGATGCGAGTGGAAATAAAGCGAGTGATACATGCTGCAACACCCGGTATGCCGCAGCAGCTCTACTCGACACTGCCGGTGCTAGGCGAGCTCCTTAGCAACGCACTCGACAGAATCGATGAACTCGAGAAGAAGGCCAACGATCAAACGGCAGACAAGCGCTGATCGCCCGCCCGATTTGATTGCTCAAGCTTTTTCCCGGCGCCTAGAACGGCGTCAGGTCAGCCACAGGCGAGGTCCGCAATGGGTCAAAAGCGCGGGTTTGAACGGCGCCGTGTCACTTCCGGTGTGCCCCGATCAGCAGACCATATCTGAGCCGAACCGAACTTCGCCATCGGGCCAACCACCGACTACGCAGCGGGCGCGTCAAGGCCGTGTGGCAGCATGACCTGTATAACGTTCTGCCCTTCCGGTGGATTGGCGCGAGATATGTCCTTTCCCGTGCACATCCTCAACTAGAACTGCCTTTCCAGCCGAGACACGTCGAACCTCTCCGTCACTCGTTTCAAACTCGACCTCGCCATCCAGCCAGATGGCTAGGAGCCGGCCCGGTGAATTATGAAAGTCCGCTTCGCGCGCCCCTGGAGGGATATGAACAAAACGAACTCGCGAAGCTTCGTAGAAAGCGGAACGTGCGGATTCATAGTTAGCGGCAGGCGCGCCATTCGGAAACGACCGCGTTAGGGTCGTGGGAACATCAACTTCCCCAAAATGGGATTCGCCGTCTGGAGTTGCATATATGCGCAGGCACTTCATTCCCGGCCTCCAATAGCTCCATCGAGCTTAGCTTATGGCGTGGCCTATGTGCGACAAATGTCGGAATCAAAACCGGCGGTCTAAGGGCCTGCAAACCGATTCCGATCTGCACTCGACACCCGACCCTCGGAGCAGCATTTGGCAGCATCGGGCCACGAGCAGGCCCGTCGCAAGGCAGCAGCTCGCAGCCTTGTTTTATTCGATCGCCTGGTCACCTCCACCGCCTCGCTCGCCTTCGCCTGACAGGCCGCAGGGATTTGCAATTACTCGATCAGCAGCAGCCCGCGCTTCTTATCGCCATCGTACGTATTTACAGCTGCGAACAGCCGTCTTCGCTCGACTAGCCATGGCTGGTAGCTGGAATTGACATCGAGCACCAAAACTAGATCTTCGGCTTCCAGATAGCCGCCAATGGGCGAATGATGTCCAACACCAGCACCAAAAATTTGCGCGCGATTGAAGTTCACGATGTAGCGTCGGCCCAGATCGTTGGAGCGACGCAGATGCTCCAGAAACTGGTCCTCGCTGAGATCACGCAAGACAGTGACTTTGCGGCTCGTGTTGGTCCCCGCGACCTCGGCCAGCTGGTCAAGCGTGAGACCCAGATGCATAAGCCTGTCCAGCACCGCCCGGTGCCGGCCAGCACCTTGCCCTCCGTGCTTGCCGCCTCGCCGAGCGACCTATACGCATTCGCAACAGCTGCAGGTCCGCAACGAGAGCTATTTGATTGCCAGTTAACGTTCCTGTGGAACGTAGCTGCCACTGGCAGGTGCCACGCGCGTTCAATAAGCTCCGGTGTACGTGTTACCGAGGACACTATGGCTTCTGTCGGCACGCGTGACTGACCAACGACAAGGGCCCCGGCATCCAGCAGGCCCGCAGTGACAACCATGCAGATAATGCTGACTGGGCGCCACCGCTTCATGGGTCTGAACCTAGCAGCAGTCCGACTGAGGCTGGCCAGATTATATCCTTAAGCTATTGGCTGGAACAGACCCCATAAATGTCCGTTGAGGGTTCAGCGCATCGCTACGCGCAGCGTGACTTCCGGTTAGCTCTGGTGGACGGACATGTTGAGCGCCGGCGGACGGTCTCCAGCGGGCAGATTCGGTTCTCATAATGCGCAGGCGCAGACGGCCGGTCTTCCTCCAGATCGGAAAGACACGGCGTGCGGAGCAGTTGCCCGGCCCGTGTGCTATTTTCGACCCCGGCGGCTAAGGTAGTGGGCCCTCCGGGGCGAGGCCGCTAGGCGCGCTTGCTACGCTTCGCCGTCTCGCAATGTTTGTTGCAGCCGGCGTCGAGCCGCTTGCAGCAATTCTTTTATGCGGCTCGCCATGGCTTCAACCGCGGAATCCAGCGCGGCACATTAGCCCGAAAGCTCTCGTACTCCGCGCCAAATGTTTGCTTGAGCGTCGGTTCTTCGTAAATCACCACAAAGACATGAAAAAAAAGCCAGAGTAGCGCGCCGTACCAGAGGAGCCGCCAATCACCAAACAAAAGGGCCTGACCAAAAATGACTGCGACGACCGCGATGTAGATCGGATTTCGCACGTAGCGATAAAGGCCAGTCACTACGAGCGTTTGTGTCGGCGCGATCGGGGCGGGCGTCCCCAGCCCCTCCAGCGCAAAACGGGCAAATGAATCCACGAGTCCGGGCACTCCGACGATGATCAATATACCGCCGAGGATGCGGGTTAGATCGACGCCGAAAAAAGCTGGCCGAAATTCCCAATGCGTGACCCACCAAGGAACGAAGCCTGCCAGCACCAACGGCGCAATGACGAAGAACAGAGCGGAGCCCAAGACGGCAATTGCCTTCGACATTGCGTGCTCCCACAACCCGACAAGAATAGCTTAGCAAATCACTTTCTGCTACGTGCATTGAACTCGGCCCACAAACAGTTGTCCCGGCCGTCGGGTTCTCTTCACCTCGCTTCTGATCTTCAGGCTGAGTTCCGAAATGGGTCACAAGCAGCCCTCAGCCGCACCGCAACGAACGGCTCCTGGTTGGCAAGGAGAATCTTCACTTTGCGGCGTTGGTCGGAGCGGCCATGTGTTCGGCCTGTTTGCGCGGTTCACGTGACCGCTGGC
>NZ_JACIHG010000017.1:0-185556 GCF_014198315.1 Bradyrhizobium sp. CIR48 | reverse complement strand
CTCACCACAAGTGGGGACAAGGCCTACCGCCTCCGTCAGTCCTGTTGCATCGACGTAAGCAAGACGCTGAGAGTCGGTGCAGACTGTCAAGATAAGGCGACCAGTTCTTCGAAGGCATATTTCTTGGTACCGTAAGATCCGCTTTGGTCGCGGTTGAGGCGCGAGGGATGCCCAGTCGCATGACCGAGTTCATGCAAAGCCGTGCGGTGCCAGTTGATGGGTTCGAAATAGGCCTGCGGCGGCGGGACCTGAACATAGTCTTCGGTGGTTGCATAGAATGCGCGATCTCCACCAATCCGAAATGGAATTCCGCTGGCCTTGATCAGAGCGTCAACCGTGGGTTCGATGAGGCCAGGCGGCGGGGGCGGCGCAGCGGTGGCAATGCCGTCGGGCAGCTCCTCGCACTGATCGGTGTTGAAAACCGTAAATCGTTTGAGGAATGGAATCGCCTGCGTGTCTTCGCCGGTCTCAGCTGCGCGTCGCTTTTCGTCATTCGGCACGAAGCGATCAGCGTAGACGACCGTGGTGCCGCGCTCTCCCTTGCGAACATGGCCACCGAGCGAGAGGGCCTGACGAAAGGTGAGCCAACTTTGACCTGTAAATCCGCGCTCAATCACGGCTCCCCAGAGCATGAGGATGTTTACGCCACTGTACTGCCGGTTAGTCGATGCATTTCTCGGCATGGCCAGCGGCGCTTTGGCCGCGGCCGTACCCCAGGGTTGGACCCAGGGGACGCGTCCGGCCTCAAGCTCGGCAATGATCCTGTCGGTGATTTCGTTATAGAGGTTCGCCCGGTCCTGGCCGGCGCGCGCGCGAAAAGTAGGATTTGACATCGCGGGTCTCCGCGACGGGCGCCGAGAGCCTCTCTCGCAGCTTGTAACCCGTCACGGAAAAACCCAGCCTGCACTCTTACTCTCAGCTTCTTGCGCAATCTGCCTTAGGCCGCAGGCCTGATCCGGCGTGCGCCAGCGGCGCATCGCCTTAAGAGAAATGGCACCCGTAGGAGCGTGAGCATAGCGACGCCGAAGGCGGCACGCGGGACCGAGTGCGGCGACGAGACCGGTTCAATAGCGGCACCCGGGAACGGGGCAGTGATAGCGGTCGCCGCAGGCGAGCCCCTTTCCCCGAGTGCCCCCGGCGAGGAGCACCAACGCTCTAGCGCGAGGGATCGAAGCCGCAAGGCGTGCGCCGATGTGGCGTGAAGAAGAAGGGAGTGTTCGAAAGAATGGAGCTTACTGGTTTGGCTCTTACTTGCCCGACTTACCGGTGTCGGAAACGACTGAGACCCTCGAAAGAGGAACGGGACCAGAGCATATCGGGAAACGTCTCGAAATGGGGCGCCGCAGCCCTGTGGAGAGCACAGAGTAAGGTGTGCATGGTGAAAGCTGTATTGCCTGAATCCCAGTTTCCAGTCGCCAAAGGGCTGGCAGTAGCGAACGCGGCTGACACGCTACGCCACGCGGGGCGGGTCGCGCCGGCCAGTGCGATCTGCCACCAGTCCGCGTGGGACGACCACCATCCGTGGATCAAGGAGACGAATGGGACACCTAAACACACCGCAACTCCCCGCACACGTAACTACGGGATCGCCTGCAACAGGTTCTTTCGAGGACCTGTATGGCGACGGAGCCGTCGTAGTACCCAAATGCCCGGCGTAATGGTCGGGACAGCTGCCGTGAGACAGACGATCATGCGTATAAGGCCGGGCGACCGGACCGAAAGCGCCTCCGATCGGGGGAAGGACGATGCCGCGAATAACGGCATGTGCAGTATGCGTAGAAGAGATTCTTCGGCGGAGAGGTTCTGCTGATGCAGGCCGTTACCATCCAGAGAAGAATTGAATCACTGCCGACTTTGTCGCGGTCGGGTAAGCGCGTAAATGGCCTTCACCGCCTGATGAGATGTCCGCATCTCATCGAGTAGGCCTACGAAAAGGTCTCCCGCAACAAGGGAGCCCTGACGCCCGGTGTAGATGGCAAGACCTTCGACGGCATGTCGCTGGAGAAGCTCGCCGACATCGCCAGGCGCGTGGCAGATGGCACTTATCGCTTCCGGCCGGTCCGGCGGGTTTATATCCCGAAGGACAACGGCAAGACACGACCGCTGGGTATCCCCACGGTGGAAGACCGGCTCGTTCAGGAGGCGGTCAGGATTCTACTCGAAGCGATCTATGAACCTGTGTTCCTCAATGAATCACATGGGTTCCGCCCAGGGCGATCCTGTCATACCGCACTCAAGCTCATCAAGTTGGACGGGCTGCAAGTGGCTGGTCGAAGTGGATGTGCGTGGGTTCTTCGACAACATCGACCATGACATCCTGCTTGGGCTTCTAAGGAAGCGGATCGATGACGATAGGTTCATTGGTCTGATCGAAGGAATGCTCAAAGCAGGCTACATGGAAGATTGGGTCTATGGACGCACTTTACAGTGGCACGCCGCAGGGCGGCGTTGTCTCGCCCTTGCTCGCCAACATCTATCTGCACGAGCTGGACCAGCACGTGCAGATGATGAAGGCGGACTTCGACAAAGGCCGTGAGCGACGTGCATTCCCGCGCTACGTGGCGTTGGAACGGCGCGTCCTCAGTCTCCGCCGGAAGATTGAACGGCTCCGTGCCGAAGGTACGGATCAGGCCGAGATCGATGCTGCATTTGCGGAGATCAAAGCCATCAATAAAGAGAGACGGAAAGTGCCTTCCGTCGATCCGATGGACCCCAACTTCAAAAGGCTCCGCTACTGCCGCTATGCCGACGACTTCCTCATCGGCGTGATCGGGAGCAAGCGGGAAGCGTGTGAGGTCATGGCCTGCGTCGAACGATTCCTGACGGAGACCTTGAAGCTCGCCGTGTCGCCCGAGTGGGGTTCACGCCGCTTCAAAGGGAGTGACCTTCCTGAGCTATCGCATCTCGACATACACATCCTACGGGGCTGGACGAAAATCCAGCCGCAAGGGACCGGCTGGACGGACATGGCGCGTGATGCGTCGGCCGACCACCGGCAATGTCAGCCTGCGGGTGCCGCGCAAGGAAGTCACCAAGTTCTGCAAGCAACACGGCTATGGCGATCTCGCCAAGAAGACCGGCAGTCCGCGCGAGCAGTTCCTGGTAACCAGCGACGTTGCAACCGTCCTCGCCTATAACTCAGAGTTCCGTGGGTTTGCGAACTACCACTCGTTGGCCGACGACATCAAGAGCGCCTTGGGATTGCTGGAGCTTGTCGTGTTCCGCAGTCTTGTGAAGACGCTGGCGATGCGACATCGGACGACGAGAGCAAGAACCATGGCGCGTCTGTGGAAAGGCACGGACTACGAGGTTAGCTCCGTGGTCCGTGGTAAGCTTCGCAGCATCAAGCTGTGGAGACTGAAGCATCTCACCCGAGCCTACTGGACAAGTCCGACTATCGACAACGTCACGGCAGGTGCGTGGTGGGTCAAACGCCCAAATGATCTGATCGATCGACTTAACGCTCCAAATGCGAAGCGTGCAGCGATGCGAGGGGACCATTCGAGATGCATCATCTCCGCCGCCTAGGTTGACCTGCGAAGCGGATCGCTGACGGTCTGGAAACGGTCCGGTTGGCGGCGCAAGACCATTGTCCTGTGCCCGTCATGCCGTGCAGCCGTCTCCGGTCGAGAGCATGCGCGTACGGAAAGCCGTGTGCATTGAAAAGTGCCCGCACGGTTTGGGGGGAGGCGTAGGGATATCCTCTTCGAGGTGTCCCGCGCCTACCCTACCGAGACGCTGTGCGGCTCGGTTCATATGTGGACGGCCCCCGACTTGCAAGGATTGGCTCGGGCAGCATGCTCGGATCGCTTGCGCTCATATGTCCGGCCTATTTTCGGGTCTTGCGACCACTGGCCAAGGTGGGCTTCGCGGACGGTGAGCTCCAAACACGAGAGCGGCATTTGCTGCCGGTAAACCGAGCGGAGTGTCTCACGTGACCGGCTCGCGCCGAACGTACCACCTCTTCCTCTCCTGCAAGTTCCGGCCCCAGCGCCAGATCTGCCCGTCTGACGCCAAGCTCTATTTGTCGTTCAAGTCTATTTCGGCGTTGGCATCGGGATGGCGCTCGCAGGCCGATACCGTTCGCCGCTAACCATCAGTTTCCAAGCAATCCGCGCCAGCTTGTTTGCTAACGCTATCGCCACCAGTTTCGGCGGCTTGCGCGCGATCATGTCTTTCAGCCAAGACCAAGGGCGACTCCCGCGTCGTCGCATATCCGCGATCACTGCTGTCGCGCCAGCTACCAAAACGGTTCGCAACATGCCGTCGCCGGCGCGGGTGATGACCCCGAGCCGATTCATGCCGGCCGTCGAGTGATTCTTTGGCGTCAGGCCAAGCCACGCGGCAAAGTTTCTTGCCGACTTGAATCCGCGCGCATCCACGACCTTGATTGACAGCAGCGTCGCGCCGATCGGACCAATTCCTGGAATGGTCGCAAGTCTTCGGCTCATCTCGCTGCTCCGATGGAGTTGCATGAGCTTCTTATCGAGCGTAACGATCTGATCATCGACGCGCGCCATTTCTGCGGCCAACGCCTCTATCAACTCCATCGCCAAGTCCGGGACTGTGGCATCAGCCCTAATATCGATCAGCAATTGCGGAAGCCTTGATAGCCCCTTGGGCGCGGTGAAGCCGAACTCTGCGGCGTAGCCGCGGATCGAATTGGCGAGCTGGGTGCGCCTGCCAATGAACTGGTTGCGCACACGAGTCAGCATCTGTGCGCCCTGCTGCTCGGCACTTTTGATTGGCACAAAGTTCTTCTGCAATTTCGGTCGACTCGCAGCTTCGCAAATTGCCTCGGCGTCCGCCGCATCGGATTTCCCACGCTGCACGTACGGTTTGACATATTGCGGCGGGATCATCGCCACCTCATGCCCCAGCGAACGCAGCTCCCTCGCCCAATAGTGCGATGCTCCGCAAGCCTCCATCGCGACAAGCATAGGCGGCAAACGGCCGAAGAACGCCAGAACCTGGCCGCGTCTCAACTTGCGTCGCAAGACCGGCTGCTCCATCCCGTCAACGCCATGCAACTGAAATACGCTCTTTGACGTGTCCAAACGGATACGAACAATTGTCTCCACTGGCGGCTCCTTCGTTTGAGGTCATCGACGACCCCATCCTGCCACGCGGACCGGCGGAAGGGGGCCGTCCACCCCAACACGAGAGCCCGCCGCGGCGACAGCCGCACGCGCCCTCCATGACGAACGCGCACAAAGGTGATATGAAGCTTCCATGCTACCTTTTGTTGTTGCCCAAAAACTCGATCAGGGGGTCACAAACCCTATCGTCGCACGGCTCACGTTGCAGAACTTCGAGCTATTAAAAAACTGCGCGATCCCGAAGGAGACCGCCGAGAAAATTCAGGCAATCTATTTAAACGAACTGACGCCAAAGCTGCTGCGGTGTTCCCAAATCCATAAAAAGCTTCGCACCGATGTTGAAGCGAAAGCTGCTTCCTACACGCCGCCTGGCAAAGGTGCCACATCGGTCGTGCTGCCGCAGGTCATACAGCTCGAGGAAGAGTGCCGAAACTATCTCTATGAAGCAAAAAACTTCCTGCGAGATCTCCTCAAGGTATTCAATCTCCTGTTCGGGACGAACTTTGAGGACGGGAGCGAGTGGACGATTGCCAAAAAACCACGTCCTTCCGTCATCGCGTTTGCGGAAGCCAGTTTCCAACGGCAACCGGATCATATCCGGTACCTGAAGCAGCTTCCGGCCTGCACGGAGCCGTTTGTAAAGATGCGGAACGCAGTCGAGCATCCCGGCGGCTACAACGGCGATCTCGTGATCCGCAATTTCCGGTTCGAGCCGGATGGCCCACTCGCGGCGCCGGACTGGCGCCGCGACAAGGGCGGCCAAACGGAATACGGCCCTATTTCGATCGTCGAGGACATGCGCGTTGGCGTCCACAACCTACTCACTCTAGCCGAGGATATTCTCGTCATGTGGGCGGTCGATCATGCCGCGATGCCGGGCATGATGGAGATAAGCGTGATCCCCGAAAACGAGCGCAATCCCGCCTGTCCGATCAAATACAAGATGGATTTGCGGCCTGCGTTCTTTGCTCAGCGGGGGGCGCCCTCTCGATAAGCCACTCCGCCGCGGTATGCAGGGCCTTCACAACTACCAAAAGTTGTGAGAGGCTTCCGGCCATTATTAGGTCGGATTTCTTTGAGCGATGTCTTTGGATCAAAGATCTACTTCGCGCGGCATCTCGCTGGCAGCTTTTGCGACGCGGCTGCATTTTGATGCCTCTCCCGCCTATCCGGGCCCGCCGACCGGAGAACGATCTTGCATAGTCGCCGCAGGGGTTTCTCTCTTAGAGTTCAGATGAACGCTATTTGTGCCCCGTGAACGGGAGGACTTCGATGGCAGACACCCACAGAATATCTGTCGAGGCGAACGATTGCAAAGCTGCGGAGCAGAAAGCAGAGGAAATCATCCGATCGCCCGCTGGACTGGAGATTGCGAAGACATTTGCTCTTGGGGTCGCGACAGTTGACGCGGCCATGATCTATTCAATCGAAGATCGACAGCGCGTACTCGCTCAGGTGTCTTTTGCTCTCGACAACTTTTATGTTCATCTGCCTCGAAAAAAGTCGATCTACGGCTTTGATCCGGTGCGGGCGTCGGCACTTCTTCGCCTCCGGGTCGAGGCGCTTACCGATGGCGAGTTTCATGAATCTCTTGTCGAGATCTTGGCCCGTGTGAGAGATCGACACGTTATGTTCTTCGGTCGGTCACCTTACGGGTTCTCGGCCGTCTTACCGTTTACAATTGAGACCTGTTGGGACAATGGGAAGGAAATCCATGTTGTTACCAAGCTTGAGGCCAACGCGAACTTCAAAAGCCTTGCGGCGGGTGCACGCGTTAGCCATTGGAACGGCATCCCGATAGACCGCTATGTGCGTTTGACCGCAAACTTATTCGATGGTGGGAATGAGGCGGCATCGATCGCACGCAGCCTCGCTTTTCTGACGCATCGGCCACTCACGCAATTTGGTCCCCCGCTTGAGGAATGGGTCGACCTGCGCTTCCTCGGGAAAGACGGCGCGATCGCTGAAGAACGTTTTACTTGGACGGGATTCGACACGGCCTCCATTCCGAGCGCCCCGGCGCTGGGCCGCAACCTGACCGGGTTTGGCGGCGACGTTCTTCTCATGGATCTTCAAAAGTCGCGACGCGTGCGCTCGGCGCCTCAGACGTTTGACGCTATACCACCTACGCAACTTGCGCCTCCAGAGCTTGGTGTTCCGGTCATCCAGGGCCGGGGGGGCAAATGGCGTGTTCGACTATGGTACGCTAACCACCCCCGACGGCACCTTCGCCTATCTGCGATTTTGGTCATTCGGCGCCAACGATGTCGATGATCTCGTAGATGCTTTGGTTCCCGTGCTTGGCACGCTACCGCAGAATGGTCTTGTGTTCGATATGCGTGGCAATACGGGAGGATACATCGCGGCGGGCGAGCGGCTACTGCAACTCTTTAGCTCCGGGCCGATCGTGCCGGCACGGTTTCAGTTTCGTATCACCAACGCGACCCGAGCAATGGCCGAAGCGAGCGACGAATTTGCGCGATGGCGCCCTTCCTTCGTTGAAGCGTTCGGTACCGGCGAGGAATATACACGGGGAATCCCAATTGAAGGAGACGACGCGGACTACAATAAGGTAGGGCGCAAATATCCGGGGCCGGTGGTCCTCATCAGCGATGCGCTCGCCTTCAGCACCGCGGACATATTCGCCGCCGGCTTCATGGATAATGGCATCGGCAAAGTGATCTATACTGATGCCAACATGGCCGCTGCAGGCGGAAACAACTGGGGCTGGGATGTCGTGCGGCTCTTCAATCCGGATTTTCGGATCGATGGGAAACTCAAGGTCGATTTCACCAGCGGCAAACTATCGAAACAAGCTTTGGACGCGTTCAACGCAGCCGGCTTCTCTTTGTCGAATGGGGCGACGCTGTCGTCAGGTCGCTCGCAATTCGGTGGTACCGTATGGACCATCCAGGATGGCGCACTAAGCCACCTCGTTCGTGACGTGCCGTGGATGAGCCCCGATCTCGAAATTTATCTCGCAAAGAGCCCTGCGGGCCTGGCCGACCTACCCACTGGGGTCTATCTGAGCCTTACGATGCGTCGTGCGCTGCGCGTCAAAGCCAACGAAGGCCGGGTGTTGGAGGATGTCGGTATCGTTCCCGACATCGTCTATCACATGACACTTCGCGATGTGATGGAAAAGAATCAAGATTTGCTCGATCGCGCAGGTAAGGAGCTGATTGGGACTGCGGTCGCATAGTCCGTGCTATCTCACGACTTCTCTGCGGCTTTGCCGGGTAACAAATTCCGAGCGGAGCAGCTAAGGGGCCTACGCTGAATCCGTTCTCTGGACGCGGTAAACTCGAGGGCTCGGTGTCGTGAAACACTGATCAGCTATCCGCCCAAGGTTTCGCCCACCGGTGACCGGTGCGGACCGAGAACAGCTGGTCCTTTCGCTGGTTTTCCTGCTTCATGGTGCCGTCCTGAATTTGCTTCCAGGTCAGCGCAATGAAATCCTTTTGCCGCAGCGAGCGCGTGTTTAGCCTCGCATTGATGCGCTGCGCGGCAATCGGAACGATATTCCTTTGGCATAGTTTCGCGAACAGCGACCAAGCCGCAAAGAACGATTCATCGTTCTTTGCCTTGAGCGCAGCATCCAGCCAGCCGAGGCACATCCAAGTCTTCTCGATATTGTCCTTGGCATTCCGGTAGACGTCACCGATCCAACCTTCGAGCGGTGCCTTGGCGAGTTCCTTCTTCCATAGGGAACGCACTGCAGGGGAGCCATCCATGAAGCCTGCAAGCATGACGGCCCTTGCGATGTCGCCAGGCGCTTCGGAAGCGAGCAACTTCTTGATAAGCGCGAGCGCCCATGCGGTGCGCTTGTGGCGGATGACAAAAGTGGCGACGGTCAAAAGCTTCCAGTCATTGCTTGCATCCATGATCTGCTCACGCCGCAGTTCATTGACTTCCCCGGAATCGTCACTTTCAAAAGGCGCTTGTTCGATGTCCTCGCCAGCCGCGAAGATGCTGTCGGTGCGGGTCAGTTGCGTCCAGTAACGCGCCCCCCTTGCAGGATCGAGATCGAGAAAGGCACGCATTAAGTCCATTCTGGGGAACTCGTATCGCCCAAAGGCGGGATCACCTTCGACTGCGAATAGTCGATCGGCGAGCGTGGCGAGTTCTTCCGGCTCCTGCTCGATGAGCTTCTTCACCGGTTCAACGCGATTTGCCCTGTAGCCGAGCATGCTGCGCGACTTGGGCGGATTCAATTCCAGTTCGACAGCGTCCTTCAGGGAGGCCTTGAAAGCATAGGCGCAATCCTGTCGGTACTTAAGCTTTCGCCAGGGGATAAAGTTCCATTCAGACCCCGCCCGCTCGGCGATAGCCTTGAAGGTTTCCGGCGTCACGCGCATCGCGAGTAAGGTCGTGCCTGTCCAATTCTCCTTGTAGGAGCGTTTGGCCGAGGCGGCCCAGGCGGATTGCAAATGCTGTTTGGCCAGAAACGGATCCCGGGCATCAAGGGCAATTGAGAGCACGCACTCACGGATCGCGGCGCTCTCATGGGCAAGCAGCGTGGACAGCACTTCCCAGTGCTTCGGAAGCTCTTTGGGCCCGCTGAGCACGAGGTAGGCAAGCCATCCCATTATCCGGTCGACAGGTTGATTTGGGGCCAGCCGCGGGCCAAGACCCTCCACCTGTCTGGGGGTTGGTGCGCGTAGCACTTTCTCCAGTTTCACGAGAGGCGACCGCGGCGCGTCGAGTTCATGCCAAAGCTTGATCTGGTCTTTTGGCGCAATTCCAAACAAGGCCGCGGCCATCAATGCATGGTCAATCTGATCAAGGTCGGCCGCGGGCCTGTCCTTGCGGCGCGCCATGAGGACGGCTCGGATCTTTCTCTGGATCGGCGGCGTCAATAGGATCAGCAGCGCCTCAAGCGAGAAGGTATATCCGAGGAGACGCGTTTCATCGCGATGGCCAATAGAAAGCAGGAAGCGTCGATAGAGTGCGACCAGCTCTTTCGGAGCCCAGCGCGCCATGGCCGGCATCGTCCGTTCCAAATCAATGCTTGCGGCCGTCTGACCGCGTCCATCACCAAGTTCGGTGACCGGGAAAGCGCTGGCGAAGCGCTTGAGGCGTCTCAGGTGTTTTGGGGCGATGGCTGCATCGGGATCAGCCGCAAATTCCGAGAGGATAGAGAGAGTGACAACTTCGTTCGGCGGCTCTTCGCCTGAGAATGTAACGACGCCGTCAACCAATGACGCCCGCGGGACCCAGGTATCCGGTTGGCGAAGGGCCGGCTGCACCGATGCGATCTTGGCGAGAGCGGCGGGCCCACCATGCGCTTCGAGCAAGCTGATGGCCGTGGCTCTGATCTCGGTCGACGGCAAAGCGAGAAGGCCGTCGACGGTCTGGAGCAGTATCTTGGTTGCGGCCTCTGCGTCGACCGTATTCACGCGCAGCGACCAGGCAATGTCATCCAGGTGATTTTCGCGGCCCATGACGGCACGGCTTGCCACCCATCCGCGCCAGAGAGATGCTTGCGCTGCTCGTGGCAGGTAGGTCGCGATCGAATTAGTGCGATAGAATACCCAGCTGGCACTGGTGCCGTCCTCGGCGCGGATGAGATCGAGGCCTGCAAAGGACTCCGCACCAATATCGCTGCGAATTCGATCAAGGCGCGCCTGCGTTGCCGCAAACGCCTCGGCTCTTTGCTCCGGGGAAGGATGATAATTGATGAATTGCCCTTCGCGGGGATCCGGCCAGTAGGTGCGGGCCCATTTTGCCAGAAAGGCGATGACTTCCGCTTCCCGACCGCCGTCTCCTGCGACATTGGCGATGCACTTGATGAGGATCTCGTCAACGGAAGATCCTTCGGAGTGCTGCAACCAGACGGCTTCGGCCACATCGAGGAGCGGCACCGGATTGACGCTGCCAATGCGCCAGAGATGCTGGAAATGCGCTCCAGAAAAGTTGTGCGAGGTGATCCAGCGCCGCAACAGAACCCGGATAACGAGGGCGGGATAGTCCTTGTCGAGGAAGGTGAGCGCAATAACCGCAGCCAGGATGTTCACACCAAGCGACTGATCCTCCATGGGACCAAGGAAGCGGTCCGCGCTACTGTCGATTTCCTCCTCGGTCGTGAGTGATTTGAGTTCGCTGTGCAACGCCAGGCCGATCGCCAAGGGCAGGACCGCCTTGTCAATTTCGAATTGATGACGGCCGGTCTCGCGAAACCAGACACCCGACGTCACCTCGTCAATCGCTTCCAGGACGTCTTTCTCAGATTCGCCCGTGACACCCGCCAGCTTGGCCTTGAGCGCGGCGCGGGAAAACGTGCTGGCTGTATCCCAGTTGCGCTGGATATCCCGGCCGAGACCCGATAAGAATTCGCGGAATACCGCGTCCTCCATGACAGAGGCATTCAGGCGGGCGCGGACCCGATGCTGAACATAGCGGAGCATCAATTGCTCGGCCGAATGGGCCGTCCAGTCATACTCCTGGTCAAACATCTCGGCGGCAACGGCGAACCAGCTTGGCCATTTGATCAAGTTCAGCACTTGCGGCGAGAATACCGCGCGGGTCTTTCCGTGTCTGGCAAGCAGTGCATCCAGCTCCGATTCGCGGAAATGGCTCACCGTGACGGTCGTGGGACGGGGCTCCAGAGACTGTCCCGATCGAAAACCGGACTGCCAATGCAACGGCCGGTCGGTCAGAACGATCCGCACAGCGCCCTTCCAGTCGGAGTCGGCAGCAGCCTCGGCGAGCAGTTGTGTTACCAGCGCCTGCGCGGTGCCTTCGTTGGTCCCATCGAGCATGAGCCAGATGAAGGGACCGTCCCCAGGATGTGCCAATGCGGTTTGTCGCCAGCGCTGGACGCGCTTGGTCCAGAACGCGGCGGATCGACCGGGGCTTGGTGCCCATTTGGCAAGCGCCGCAGCGAGCACGTCTGCGAGCGATCCGGATGTGACGTCGCGGGCGGCAAACCAGACACAGAGGCGCGCCGGGTCGCGCTCGGCCTCCCGTTGCCACCAATCGAACAAGAGCCAGGTCTTGCCTGCACCTTCTTCGCCCAGAACCGCACATATCGGCGAGGCGCCACGGTCCGCTGCCCATCGTGAGACCGCGGCGCATTCGTCATCACGAGGTTTCCAAATGCGGTCGGGAGCGAGAAGATCAACGCTATTTTGCAGTCTCGACTTGGAATCGCCGCGTGTTTGCAGCGTCAGGCCAATTCTCGTTCTTACGGCATCGGCCGTAAAAATGCGTCCGAGGTCGGGATGCTGTACCTCACGCAGGAAGCCGGTCTTTCTGGCTTCGAACTCCGGATGATCCACGACTTGCCGAACGGCCTCGCCGAGCTTGCGTCCCAGCACGCGCTCAACGGTATGGGGCGCAAGGCTTAGGAGCAGCGGCAAGCGCGCAAAGAAGTCGCCGCTTGAACGCCAGTCAAGGACAAGGACCCCGAGCCCCAACTCCTCGCCGATTTTTGTGAGGGCGCCGACATCGTCAGCGGAGACCTCCTTACTAGCCGCAAGAATCCAGAGCTCGATCGGAGGCCCGGACCGGGTCGCCGCGTCAAACAGCTTTTTCTTGAGGTCGTCCACCGCCAGGGTGGTGGTTTCGTGATAGCGCTTGGCTTCAATCCCGATGGCGAGCTGGCCCCCGGCACCGTCCGAAAGGGTATCGACGCCGCCTTGCATCGAGGATTTCTGAATCCGCCCGGAGATGCCGGTTGCCTCGTGGAAGGCATCGCGGATAAGCCCCTCGAAGCCGTCGACGCCGCTGGCGTGAAGCTTCAGGAGCGCCCGCTGCAGGGACGAACATAGTTTGATCGCATCGGACGGCACGACCGCACCTCGCGGAGAAGAACTAGCGATACCGCATCTGGTCGCGCTGGCTTCAGCAGGCGGCGGCGTGCGGTTCCCCAGGGGCGACGCTTGAAGTCACTGCCAAGACGACCACGAATGAGCAAACATGCCGCTTCATGCAATAAGTGGACTGATTCTTGGTAAGCGCACAACTCATGTACCCACCAAACGGTGCGGGGGAAAGCTAACGCGATCAGAGCGGGCTATCGCGCACTCATCCCGGCACATCCTTGGCTCCATGGAGGGCAACCACACAGCCGATAGCTGCTTGATCGTGCCAAGCCTGGATCGCTCCCTTCGACGTGCCGCTCAAGACCGAACTGTCGGTGGTCCAAAGCGAGACCACAGCGTTCCTTTCCGGAAACAAGGCCATCGTACTCGCTGAGCCGGAAGTCGATACGCCCCTCAAGGCCAACCAGCCGTGGCTCGTATTCGAGCTTCACGATCGAATCGTCCTTGATGAACAGGACCGCCACCATCAACTCGTTGACCCGTTCGATGATGGCAATGACACGTTTCGGGGATGGCTTCGCCCGCCACGCGGCAACAGCTCCGCGCCACCTAAAATAGCGTCGCGGTAAGCGTCTTCGATAGCGGCAATATGGGCTTCAACTTCGGTTTCAATGGGCATTCGGGTATCCTGCGCCAGACGGCGCCCGATTCCAATAGGGGCACACGGATTACGCCGCGACAAAGCACCGATGACAGAGCATGCTGAAATCCATTTCATCGATCCTGGACGCCGATATTCGGTTCCGAAATCTGGCAGACCCGAGCGGGATTCGCTCAATGACGATTGCCGATTTGCATATGATGATCGAGCCGATCCAGTTGTCTAATGCGGTACCGGAAGAGATACGGCGTGAATTCGACACCGCACGCAATGCCTTCGTTTACGCCTGGTTCGTGTATGAATTCGCAACGCTCGCAGAGCTGGCTGGCTACACAGCCCTTGAACTGGCGCTCCGCCGGCGGGTTGATCCGGCTCCGCCCAACACCTCGAGGAGCCCGGGCTTAAGCCGGTTACTGCAAATGGCGATCGAGAAGGGCTATCTTGAGCGCGCCGATTTTGAAGTGCCCTCGCCTTCCGGCACCAGCGCAACGGCGTGCCAGCTCGATTTCATACCGATGCTGCGCAACCACGTTGCTCATGGGAATGTCCACCTGCTTCCGCAAGGCGCGCTTGAGTCGCTCCGGTTATGTCAGGCGGTGATCGATAGGCTCTATCCGCCGCAGCCCTAGCCGCTTGAGCGTGTCGCGTCCCCACACCAGAAATCCGGGTTGCTGTTGACGCGCGGCGGGACAATCTTAAATTTGTGATGGGCGCCTTACCCGCCCGTGGTCGATAATCGCAGTCACCATAAGCCCTGCATTGCGGAGCCCTCGTTGGCCTCGATAGAGATTTTCATTGGTGCGCCGATCGAGCACGATTCCGAACGTGCCGCGCTTCAGCGCGCCTATGAGTTTCTATCGGCCCAAAGCACCCCGGCGATCATCCTTGCATGTGAACCTCGGCGAAAGGCAGGTCGATCTCGTGATCGCGATCGACGGGGCGGCGCTGGTCGCCGAGGCCAAGGGATTCACTTCGGCCGTGCGTGGGAGCGAGAACGGCGATTGGGAAGTCCGCCTTGCTTCGGGAGCCTGGAAGAAGACTGCAAACCCCTATGTTCAGGTCCTCGGGCAAAAAATGGCCTTGCGCGATGCCATGCGGCGCTTCGCAGGCTCTGAAGCTCTTTATCCGAATGCGGCCGTGATCTTCGTTCCTGCCATTCCTTCGGGCTCGAATATCACGCAACGCGGCTTCAAGGTTGCGACCGGTGGCCTCGATGAGCTTGCGGGGCTGATCACGCCCATGAGGCGTGACGGTTGGTCGTTAGAGCAGTGGCGGGCTTTTGGGGCTCATCATCGGTTGCTCAAGGCGCCGTCGCTCGACGCAGCTTTGAGCCCGGAACTGCTCGACGGCGAGCAATTGTTGAAGGACTATGGCGAGGCGTTCACCCGAACCTATGGCGGGCCCGCGTTCGCGATGGTTCCTATGTCATGCGTATTCGAAAGCGAAGGGCTGTCGTCGCAAGACGTGCTGGAACGGGCCAAATACGACGACCATGTCTTGCTGGCGGGGCCTTCAGGCTGCGGGAAGAGCTTGCTCGGCTACCATATCGGGCTTGCCGGCTTAAGACGCGGGAACGTGCTCATCATTGTTCCGGCCAAGGATTTTGAGGGAAGCCTTCGGGACGTGGTGAATCGCGAAGCGGCGCTGCTTGATGCGAGGTCTGCGGCGGCGCTGATCGCCGCAGCACGACGGCTCAACCGCCACGTCGACCTTGTTGTCGATGGCTACAACGAGTGCACGCCGGCTGAACGACAGCGCTTGACCCGAAGCATCGCGGCAGCCGCCAAGCGATATGATGCGCGTGTCGTTATCTCGAGCCGGATTCCGCTTGAGCGTGACGATCTTCTGCCAGCGCGTAGCTACGCCGTGCAGATTCCCGACAGCAAAACCAAACGAGCTATCGCGCAACAGGCGGCCGGCGATATTTCGGTTGAACCGTTCGCGGATTTGATCGACACGGTCGGGAGTGGCCTCGAAGCCAAAATGATCGGGCAGTTGGGACAAGAGCTGGTACCCGGTACCAGCAAGTACGGCCTGTTCGATGCTTATGTGCGGGAACGGCTGAGCACGGCCGCGTCCGACGGCATTCGCGCCATGTCCCGCATCGCCGGTATGATGACCACGCGCATAAGTTTCGGGCTTTCGGTGCGCGAACTGGACCGCTTGTCGGACCGCGAGGGTGTCTCGGGTGCGCTATTACAGACGCTTCAGAATGCGAATCTTCTGAACAGACGCGGCGACCGGATAAGCTTCAGCCACGAAATGTTCCTCAATGTTTTCGCGGCCGAGGCAATCATCCGTGGTGCCGGTGACGATCCAGCGGCGGTGGTGACGGCGCTGCGGTTGCCGCAGCACCTCGAGATGCGGCCCTTCGTGCTGGGGGCGATAGACGACGATAGCTTCCGGCGCCAGGTGTTGCCCCATGTATCAGATGCACGGGTCATCCAGGCTTGCCTTGCCGGGCAATGCGGATCGGATGCGCAGCGCTGGGCGAACGAGCGCTGCGATGACGTCCTTGGCCGGGTCCGCGAAGAAATCAAGAACCTGCACTTTGATGTTTCGGATGAGTTCATGTGGCACGTCCAGCCAAAGCCGGAGACGGTCCAGGAATGGTCTGCGCAAGACAAAGCCGTTCTTGGAGCCATCCCCCATGAACTTGTCGCGGGTCGTCGCCTCGATGAATTGCTCGATCTCATCGGCAAAATGGATCTACGCCTATTGGACGAGCAAGGCCGTTTGCTCGATCAAGCCAAGGAAAAGAAGCTCAATCTGAGGACGGGGCTGTATGCCGTGTGCTATTCGGGCGTCGGGATGCGCGAGACGGCGCTTTCATGCATTTGCGGCCCAATATCGAGTGGCAATCTGTACAACGGCCCGAAGGTCGCTAAGGGCGCGCACCTTCACGAGCGCCTGCAATGTGACACCCTGACCCCGGGGCAAGTTGGCTTGTTGATCGAACTCGACAAGTATTCTGACCGCGATGCGCCATCGATCGGAACGCTGCTTCCGGGGATCATCACGCACCACTGGCGTTTTGCCGCCCATCATCTGCGGCTGGCCCTCATGCATGCATCCATGATGAGCGCCTTCGTACTGAACGACGAGCAACGCCGCACCTTGATTTCCGCGATCGAGGCTACGTGCTTACCCAATGGCGGCTACGATGGATGGGGCATCATCGATGCGCTCAAATCCCTCGGCGCGCTGGATGACGATCAGGAGGAATATGTCGCAACGGTGAAAGCGGAAATAGAAGAGGTCTTGGCAGATCCGGACAATCCCGATTCGTGGAAACGTGCAGCCGGCTTGTGGAACGCACAGTTCGACCATCCCTATGACGGCGCCTATTGCCAATGCTGGAATGGGCTCTCACCCGACGATCGCCGGGCCCTTCTGATCATGGCAGCCAAGGATGGCGACGATGGCTCGACGTTTACGCCCTCATTGATCGCAGAAGTTACCTTCTTCGCAAAGGCGGAGGCCGGACCGATCATCGAGCGTTGGACGGCTCTGCCGCCCAAGCGGGATGCGTTCTTTCAGGACCTCATTCGCAAGTTTGAGATGGCCCATGCGGCGCTCGCCCGGCTGCGACATCCACTGCCGGACCGCTCGGCGGAAGCGGCATCCGCAGCGGATCATGCGCTATTGGCGTGCGGGCAACTTATCTACTGGCTGAACAGAGACGATCTTGCCGTGGCCGAGCGCAAAGCGCATTGCATGGCCCCGCTTGCCATGCTTGGGGATCATCAAAATGGGGTCGCAGCGGCCGTCATCGGAGAATTCTTCCGGTCCGATATGATGTTTGAGGAAAGCGCCCGGCGGCTTCCTGGTTCAGAGCCTGTCGTGACGTCCTTCGGACTATTCTTTCCCGATGAGATCGCAGCGATCTATCGGGCCGCGCTCGAAAAGCCGGACATTCAATCCGGTTACTCGGAGTTCTTCCGTATCGTTGACGTGATCGAAAAGGCTCTGGTCAATGTGGGCCGGTTCGGCAAGCCGAGCGACATTCCGATGCTCCGTACCTGGACCATCCATCCCGATCTCGGGCGTTTCGCGCTACAGGCGATCAAAGAGATTGAAGAAGCCCCAATTCAAAGGAAAGCCCGCGCGAAAGACTGACTTGGGAGTTGATCTCTGTCGTTACATTTCCTTGTCAGGCACGGCTGGACAGTTCTTAATGATCTTTCTGTTTTTCTATCGTTCATTGCCCCACCGGTACCATGTCGAAAAAGCCAACCCGAGAGCCTAAAAAGAAGCCTGCGCCGCCCTTGCGCGAGGAAAATCCTCGCTGGCTCACCGCAGACCCGGTCGGCGCGCGGCCCGCGCCGCCCGTTCAGGCCAAGGTCGATGCGCTCCCGCTCCTCGGCATCCCGTGGGAGAACTTCGAGCGCCTGTGCCGCAAGCTTGCCGAGCGTGGCGGTGCGGTGGAGAAGGCCTGGTGTTATGGCGGCCCGGGGCACGCGCAGCGCGGCATCGACGTTCTCGTGCGGATGAAGGACGGCACATTTGAGGTCTGGCAAAGCAAGCGCCACAAGAAATTTGGGCCGACCCAGGTTAAGAGCGCCGTCGATTATTTCCTCAAGCATGAGTGGGCGGAGAAGGCGACGCGTTTCGTTCTCGCGCTGGCGTGTCCCCTCAATGAGGACCCTCGAGCCATCGACGCGCTGGAAGAGGCAAGGACAGCACTCGATGCAAAGGGTATTGCTTTCGAGCCGGTTGGACAGACCGAGCTGACCGAGCAGTTGCGAGACGGGCCGGAGATCATCGATGATTTCTTTGGTCGAGCTTGGGTTGAGGTCATCTGCGGGTGTGACGTTGCCGCGCAACTCTCGGCGCGTCTGTCCCGTTTTGATATCGACGCCTTGCGGACGCAGCTTTGCGATTTTTACACCGCATGGATTGCTACCGTAGATCCAGGCTTGCCTATCGCCGGGCAGGACAAGGAGGGTCAACAGATCCCGGCCCCAAAGCTCGGGCAGCGCTACGTGCTGCCAGACCTTGTCATGAATGTCAGGACCATCGATCAGGGGCCGGGCACCGCCCAACAAGAGTCCCCGGCTCGGGATAGCCCCCGTACCGAGGCAACGAGTGCTAACCAAGGCATGGCCGCGCCGGCGCAGCGTCCGCAGGCACCGCGCTCCCGCGAACGATCGATCTCTGTCGATCAATTCATGGCGAGCGAAAAGCGATCCATCGTTACGGCGGAGGCCGGTGCCGGTAAGACGACCCTGCTTCGATACCTTGCTCTCGACATTCTCGCGGAGACGCCCGAGATCGAGGCGGTGCGTAACCACTATGCCGGTTACATCCCGGTTTGGGTGCCGTTCGCGCTGTGGGCGCGCATGGCAGAAGGCAAGGATCATCCACCACCGCTGGAGGATGTCGTTCACGCCTTCATTGCCGCCCAGAACGACGTGGCGCTCGCCAAGAGTATGAGGCAGGTGCTCGCCACCAGAAGGATTATCCTCCTCGTCGACGGTCTTGATGAAGCGCGCGGCAGCGCCGCGCCGGACACCGTGGTCGCTGGGCTGACGACCTTCGCCGAAATGCGCAATGTTCCTGTCATCGCCACATCGAGGCCACACGGGATGAAGGCCTTGAGCGCCATCGGAGGGAACTGGACCCGGCTTCAGTTGGCGCCGCTATCTGAGCCGAAGCGCGATGCCCTCGCTTTGCTCTGGTACAGGATACTGGAGCGAAGCGACCTTGGATCGAACGCGGCCGACGCCGTGGTCGAAACGCAGGCGCGGCACCGGGCGAAGAACTTCGCCACCGCGCTTGCCAAGCACGCCGGTATCGCGCGTCTTTCGTTGACGCCGCTGTTTCTCGTGGCGCTCCTCAAGCTCCACCGAGCCGGCCGCGATCTGCCGCGCAATCGTTTCGAGGCCAGCAAAGAGATCGTCGACCAGCTCTTGGAGCATCAGCCCAAGCGCCGCGCCAAGGATGCGGTGGAAACCAAAGCGGCTCCGCTCGATACGAGGCTTCGCGACAGGCTTCTCGAAGATTTCGCTTACGGTCTCCATGCAGGTGATCTGCCTGGTTCGGTAGCCGATGGCGGCTTTGAAACCGATGCGGTCGCAAGAGCGGCGAACATCATCATTGACCGTACCGGCAACCCCAATCTTGACGTGGCTGAAGCCTCGGCGCGAACCGTGTTCTCATTTAGCGAGGAAAGCGCTGGGCTGCTGGTTAAGAAGGCGCCGGATACGATCGGCTTCCTGCACCGTCTCCTGCAGGAATATCTCGTAGCCCGCAAAGTCGACCAATTCTCACTTGCCGAACGGATTGCGTTCATCAAGGCTCGTGCCGCGCAACCGGTGTGGAGCGAACCGATCCTCTACCTTCTGTATCTGGAGACGAACGAGCAGGAAGTGGGGCAGTTGCTGACGGCTATTGAGGAGGCTGCGACATCTGGTGTTGCGGAGCGTTCCGTCCGCGATGCCTTGTTAACCGAAGCGGTATTCGCTGACTTCTCGCATGACCTTCCGACCGTTCGGCGCCTTGCCGGCACGCTTTTTGCCGAGGCGGAACTCTTCGCCTGGGGCGCACGGCAGCGGCAGTTGCTCTCGGCCGTCACCGATGGACTGTTTTCGCAATCGTTATTCGTCCAATGCCGCCAAAAGCTCACCGAATGGATCCCGGATTTTCACGGCTCTGGGCGTGCAGCCGCGGTCAGGGGGATGCGCCAATGGGACGAGGCCATGCGGTCGGCTTGCATGCCCTATCTGCTCCGGACCATTGCCGGCGAAAACAACTATGTCTGGAGGGAGAGCGCGCAGGTCTTGGCCGAATTCGCGGGCGGCGATCAAGGCACGAAAGATGCGTTGCTACAGTTGCTGCAAAGGCCGCGATCGGCGGACACAGTGCAGGCATCGCTGGTCGCCCTTGGCCTTGGATGGAAGGGGGATGCCGATGTAGCGGCGATCGCCGAGGACCTTCGGGAGAGTGGGGACAACGGGATCCGGATCGAGGCCATCCGCATTCGGACGGCAAAGGACGAGGCCGACCTCACCGATCTCGAGATATTTGCGCCGATCGCCTTCAGCCGGGAAGAACGCTTTTCAAGCGACGTTCCTGCACCCGACCTCATTAGCTACTTCGGCAAGAAGTACAAGGCGGAAGTCATTGCTCACATCGAAAACGCGCTCAGAAATGGAACGCGCTACAACGATCAAACTTCGCTTGTCGGCAGCTTGATCGCCGTCGATCCGACGCACGACCTCATCAATCCGACACTGTCCCAGATACTGTCGCGCGACTATGCGTTCCACGATCTCTTTGCGCACTCGAATATTTCGACCGAGAAGGTGACATGGTCCAAGGAAAACATCGCGCTGATCGAAGCGCACCTGAACAAGGAACGCTTTTCTGAACACGTGGCATATCACATCAGCAGAGCGCTTCCCTTGCCATTTGTAAAAGAGAAGCTGCTGACGTCGCTCAAGGAGAAGCACTCGCTCGCTTTTTGGTCGGCGCATGGCTTGGTGGACGGGTGGGGCAAAGCCGACCCGGAGGTATTGGCCGCTTTTCAAGCCGTGCTCGATGGTCCTCCTGAAAAGATCGCCTATGTGGCCGAATATCTTCCAGATGTAATCGACGATAGGGCCGCCATCCGCGCGGGTATTCTCCGCGCGTTTGCGAGCCGGCCTGAGCGAGCCGAGATACTGGTCAAAGGTG
The DNA here is from genome assembly GCF_014198315.1 of Bradyrhizobium sp. CIR48. Lineage (NCBI taxonomy): Bacteria > Pseudomonadati > Pseudomonadota > Alphaproteobacteria > Hyphomicrobiales > Nitrobacteraceae > Bradyrhizobium > Bradyrhizobium sp. CIR48. Next base: position 164,353 of record NZ_JACIHG010000017.1, on the reverse strand, counting down.
TAAGAAAGCTTGGCGTGGCACCGGACGACGAGGAACTCTTCAGAGCTTGTTATGAGGCGGACTCGTTGACCGAACAATCGCTCTATCCCGACATGTGGCGGCGCGAGCTGATAAACACGTTCCGATTCCGTCCTGAAATACGTGAGCTTGCGATTGCCGAACTTGGGCGGCGCGACGGGAATATTGAGGCGATCTCGCACAATTTTGGCAATGATCCCGAGATGTGTGCGCGCGTTCTCGCTGCCGTAGCTCCGCTCCCCACCACGGCCCGGTTGACATTGATCAACCACGTGGAGACAGCGGCGCAATCAGGCGATGCCGCACTCGCGCTGCTCGATCGCGCGCGGTTTGACACCGATGGCGCGGCGTGCGGAACGGCCATCATGGGCTGGTCTGAGGTGAACATCACCAAGGGCAGTCTCGATAAGGACAAGGAAAGCTATCTCGTCGAAGAACTCGACGCGATCGGGCCCGAATATGAGCACCGGCGGGCCGCCGGCGTGATTGGGCTTGGCATGGCGGATAGGCTCGGAGCATTTGCGACGGCCAAGGACCGCCAGGGACAGTCACGGTCGATCCGGATCGGATCTCTTTCTTTGATGAGCAAGGATGATCGGTATTTTCGGCGCTTGCTTCCGCTCTGGGGGCGCTTCGCAACAGCCCTCGGCGGTGACAATGAGGTTCTGGAACGGTTGGAGCTTTCGGCGGAGACCTGCCTTTCGGTTCTCAACCCTGGTATCGATAATGCGGATCATGTCTTTGAGGTGATGACCGCGACCATTCCCACGGCACGCCATGTGACGAAGCACGATCACATCGAGGTGGTGGCCCGGTTTCGCCCCGAAAGCGATCGCTTGCGCGAGTTGATCATGCCGATTGTGCTGACGCATGGACATGGCTACGGCGAGACCAATGCCGATACTTGGGCGGCCATGGTCGCTGCCGATTTGTTTGCCGATCAATTCTCAGGCGATCCCGCGCTTTTGCAGCAGGTTATCGATTGCTTCAAGGAGGACCCTGCCCGCTCGTGCGCCGCGGCCGCCTTGGCTGAAGTCACCTTGAGAAGGCATGAGCCCGACATCGTGAACTTATTGAAGGAGCGCGGCTCCCCACAGGCGGTCGAACTTGCGGCAGCCTTCAAGGTCCTATCGGCGGTCAGCACGGCAGACAAAATCATCGATGCGCTGTTCTGGCTCCTCGAAGAAGCAAAGCACGACACCATCTTTTGGAATTGCGCGTACTGGACCCCCTCCTTGCTGCGGCGGATTGAGCGGAACCCCGATATCGGGGACAGCCTGATCGAGGCGGTCGACGGCGCTCCTTCAGCATCTGCCGCTATTTCACTTCTCGCGCTTGCGGGTGGGAGCAGCAACGGCCGGGTCAAATATCGTGCCTTCTTCGCGCGCGAAATGGAGCGCGTGGCAGCAACCACCGCGCCGCCGGTCGGGTACGATGTGACATCCAGTTCCAACCGGCTTGCACTGCATGTCCTTCAGGAAATTCTCACGTAGCGAACACGCGGCCTGTGCCGCACCCGCCGCACAGGAAAGAGTTGTTGCTGCTGCTGAGGGGTGGATATTCGAAGTTTTCGAGGGCGCCGGACACCGCAATGCGGCGATCGAGGCGTTTCTATGCAGCATTTCGTCGATCAGCCGCGCGGCGCGATCGCTCCTGCGAGTAGTTCGATAGGATCCGTGCGCGATGCCGCGTTGCGCACGATCCTATCGCTCGGCTGCCAGCCAGCATCACTCAAAGCGCGCGCTGCGCTCCAAATCCTCTTCCAGCTCTCGCTGCCGCCACCTCGCCGTTTCGTCAGCCAGCTCTCCGCGGTACTTGCCGACAGCCGCGCGGAGAGCGGCGTTGTCACCCAATTCGAGTTTGTCCAGAAGCTGCATCCGGGATTCGAACTTCGAGGCGGGTGAACCATCGAAACTCGTCGGCCAGATTCGCCGGCCCATGGCTTCGAATACGGCGACCGGATCTGGAGCCCGTTCGAGCAGCAGCTTGGCAATAGGCTGCCATTCATCCGGCGACTGATCATTCGGACGCAAGTAGAGCAGCGCCACGCCCGCGGCAAATGGGTAGCGCAGGGCAGGATTGGTCTTGCACCAGCCAAGCAACACGTCGTCAGGAACTACGCTTGAAGGGTTTTGCTGATGCAGCAGTTCCCGGACAAGCTGGGCACTCCGTTGCCGGTCCTCCTCGTCGCCGGATGCGAGCTCATCCAGCACCGCGATAGGCTGCCTCTTGAACAGACTGCGGAGCAGGTCGTCCTGCTCGCCGGCCGAGACATCATATCTTGCAACGGCCTCTTTCAAGTCGCGCAATAACTTGCGCGTAACTGATGCCCCCTCCGGCCCGGTGAGCGAAGCTGCCGTCACAAGGCCCAAGCGATAGTCGTCGGAATCGGCGGCATTTCCTCGGCGGGTAAAGCGATGGTCGAGCAGCAATTGGCGGCCCGCTTCGGCGCTCTCCGGCAACGGCTTGCGCTTCGCTGTTGCGTCCGAATGCAGACGCATAGCGAGAATTTCGAGCGCAATGCGATTTCCGTCGGGCTTGGCGCCGATGGCAAGGACGAGGTCGCGAAACGCAGGGCCCGGAATCGGCTCGCAAACGCCGCCATACACGAGACTGAAGTATTGGCCGATCGGCGCCTTGCCGAGATCCAAGGCGCGCTGCAGCCGAGCGACACCTTTGTCATCAATGGTCACGGCTGTCTGTAGCGTTGGCAACCATGGAGCCAAGATCGGATCGTCAAGAGCTTCGTCGAGTAGGGCGTTGGCTTGGGCAGTGTCTCGGGCTTCGAGGCCGCTCAGAAAGCCGAGGAGTACTCGAACATTGGCGTTATCGGTCCGACTTACCTCATCGACCAACCGGCGCCATAGAAGGCGGGGCTCGAGAGCGTCGAGTGCCAGACCGCGACCAAACTCGCCCAGATTTCCTGAGGCGCTGACGAGCTCAGGAAGTAGATCGGAAAACGCCGCATCGTCCATGGCAACGTCCCGGCCCAATTCTTCGGCGGCGATGTTGGATCGCCTCATACGCTCGGACGCCTTTACGGCTGGTTGATCGTCGATACCAAGGTCGTCCAGCGTGAGGCGCCCACTGCGATCGCCGAGGACAATCGCGCGCACGCGATTGACCAAGTCCTTCGGCCGGAGAAACTCCTCTAAGCGCGTAAGTCGCTCGGCGGCCTCTTTAGTCAGGCGCTTGCTGTCGTAGTGGTGAGTTTGACGCGCAGCGACCCAGCCGTCGCGCCAGAAGCCGCCTCCGGCGATATTCTTGGCGATCCGCTCTAGGGCCTCGTACCGACCGCCATGAGTCCAGAGCCAGCGGAATTTATGAGCGATCGCCTTGCGCACGCGGGCCTTGATGGGGCTGTCGCCAAGCGCAAATGGCTCTACGAAGCTCAGGACATCCTCGAACCACCGGCCGGCTTCCGTGCCACTTTTCGGGTGATAGCCATAGTTGCGCGACCGCGCTCCAAACTCGAACTGGCCATAGGGCGCAAAGTTGTGCGTGGTCATCAGTGCTTCAAGGGCCTGGATGCCGAGATACTGCTCGACCGGTTTATCTGACTTCAACAACCGGTCAACGACAGGCAAGCGCATGGGAAGCGGGGCGTGCGTGCCGGAAAACGCGGGATAAAAGAGGGGCGTCGTGGCCCTCGCGGCCTCTCCATCAAAGCTGCCTTCCTCAAGAACGCCCGCGAACGCGATAAGCAGCCGAACCGCGCGCTCAAACAGAGGCGGGTCATAAGCAAGGGAATGCAACAAGCGGATGAAGTGCCCTCCCCTCAGAAGCGTGAGCCGCTCAGCATTCCCAAACACATTCTCGAGGGCCGAGAGCGTCGCTTCTGGGGCCACTGGCGCAACGTTTGCAAACATCGCGCGTCCGAGTTCGTTTAGCTCCAAGACATCGGCGAGGAGCCCGGTCTTGGAAAGCCAGCCACGCACAATGTCTTGCGCCTGCTTGCTGTCGTTGAGATAGCCAAGGCGCCGCGAAAACGAGCGAAGCAGGCGTTCGGAGGGACCTTCAACGATTGCGGACTCAATGAGCGGATAAGGAATGTTCTCAAGCGCCAATTTCGCGAGCCGGTTTGCTATGGCATGCGGCAGAACGGCTCGCCACTCCCGTCGCTGCTGGAGAAGATCGCGTCGCTCTAGCTCAGCGGCTGCGGCAAATACGTCTTGAGCGGATTTTCCAATCAGCTGGCCGAGTATCGGTAGCTCTGCGTTCTCGCCTTCCAAGGCCTCTCCCTGAAACGAGTAGACTAGCGAACAGGCTTCGGCGATCTGAAGAAGGTTGGCATCGTAGCTGTGACGCTGCTGAAATAGGCGCGTGAACAGCTCGGTGTTGGTCAGACCCGAAATGGTTTCGGTCTTCTTCACGGTTCCTGCGAGGGCGAGCGCGATCCTGGCGTTGCCGTCCGAGAATTCAGCGATCGTGCGGCCGTCAATTTGTGATATGTCCCGAAATCGGGCTCGCACGAGCTTTTCGATGAGAGGGAGTGACGACGTTTCCAGCGAGAAGACGTCCGTTCCTTCGGGCTGATCGTCGCGAATATCGTATTCGATTGTGATAACGCTTATCGTCGAACCATCGACGCGCGCCACCTCGGCGAGTTGCCGATGGGTATCAAACGGGCAATTGTCGACGACCAGAATTGCGCGTGTCCTTTGCGCAAGAAGGTCGGAGGCAAGACCACGTGGCTGCGGGTCAGGTTCATGAGCTGTATCGGTATAAATCGCGAGTGACGGGTCGAGAGCTTTCGCTCCGATCGAGAGGTCGAAAAGCGCTTCTACCAGCCGGGTCTTTCCGACGCCGGATAATCCGACCAACCGGACGACCTGACCCGGGTTACGGAGCGCGTCCCGCATGCGGTTGATGCCGTCCACGACGGTCACCCCGTCAGCGTCGTCGTCCTTTTGTCCGGTCTTGATGCTGGCCTTGTCATCAAGAAGGTACGTGTTGTCGGCACCTGCCGGTACCGGCGACCATCCGCCATAGGATTGCCATCCACGGAACGCCCTGCCGATCCGCGACCGAACCCATGGGATCAGCCCAGCATGTTCTCGGACCCAGCTTGCAACGCGGTTGCGGTCGTAGAAATCGAGATGAAGCTTGGCAGCATCCGGACAACCCCGCATGGCGTCTGCCATGGCCTTGCGGCGGCTTTTTAGGGCGGAGTCGGAAGTCGAGCCGTTCGAGCTCACGATGACATAGGCGCCGGAGGTTGCTGCAAGTTCCTCGATTGCGGGCCGAAGCACTCCCTTGGGCTTCATCTCCTTTATGATTTCGGCGGCCGGCATATCCGGCTTCTTGACTTGATAGCCCGTGGCCGCCTTTGGGACGAAGCCTTCAATATGGGTACCGGGCGCGAGTGCAACGCGTACGTCGAGCCCGCCATCCTTGGCGGTCTGGTCGCCGCCCCACGTGACGGCAGACACCGGCAAGTCCTTGCGGCGAAGTTCGGCCTCGCAAAGCCGGCCAATCAGCGTGCGCAAATCTTCGTCGTTCAGGGCCGCAATGTCGTCACGCGTGATCTCAAACATGATCTAGAAGGCCCTCATGGGAATGTTGGTTGGCAACATGTGGCGATATCGACCGGTTCCCGCGACCATCCGCCCAGCCGGTCCACATCTTTTTGCGCCTCTGCAAAGCGAGAGATTCTCGGGCCCGCGGATCAGTGAGGCTGGATCTGGTCACGGCCGACCAATGTTGAAGAGGTTCTCTGCCGGTCTGCCCACCTGTTGGTGCGCCCAGACCTCAACGACAGGCAAGTCCGGTATCCTGCCCGCCAACCGGTCGATCCATGCGAAGACGCGGCCGAGGCGTTCGCCTCCATAGATAAGATAGATAGCTCGTTCATAGCCCACTGCTCTCCGAAACAAGGAGAGGGTATTGAGGTCCTTCTCTATGCCATCGCCGCTCGCCCGCAGCGATTTGACTTCTATGATCGCGTGATTGAGGCCCATGTCTCCGGGCCCGTGAACCAAAAGATCAGGCTTGGCGTGGCTCGCCCCACGCTTTGACAGGATGGGATGCGCGGCCTTGTCTACTTCACCGTTCAGGCGAAAGGGACCTTCGTTCGGCCACCGCAAGCGCATCTGGTGATAAAGCTCGTAGCAATAGACGCGTTCGCGATAGACGGGTCCGCCGCCATGGACGGGTAGGTGAAAATATTCCGCGCCGACAAGAGCTGTCGCCGCTCCCAATATGTCAGTCAATCCATCCATCAAAGCCTATCCCGCGATGCCCAGGATAGTTGTACAGTAAGATTCGACCTCAAGTTGATTGTCGCGTTGATGGATCCCGAGCAACTCATGTGGCAGATAGCTCCGGAACGAATGGGACGAATCCGTCTCAATCCACAATCAAATCAAGGAGTAACCATTTGATTTTTCGTATGTTTTATAAATATGCGGCTTAGAAGGTAGTCCACGTCTTCGCATTGGAACGAGCCTTCTAAGCTGATTTTGGTGCGTTCGTTCAAATTCGCGTTCGGATATTCGATGACCCATCCCACGACACCAATTGGCTTGCTTCAGCACGTTGTGCAGCACCTCCACCGGGAGCCCAGGAAGGACGCTCCAATAACGCCCGTCGACCTGCGGGCTTTGAGGCTCCACAGGGGCTTGATAGGGCCTGAGGGAATAATTGGCATACGCGTGGAAGCTGCCATGGCCCTCGACCAATTGGCGGAGACCATCTTCACAGGAGGTCCCTTTCAGAAGGCGACGACATTCGAATCCTTCCTGAATAAACTAGCGAATATCATCATGGTCGACTTCCGCGACCGGGCGAACGTCGCGGTTCAGGCTGCCGATCTAGCCTCGATCGAGCAGCAGCTCTTGACATGGCTCCAGGGAGAAATCGCGCAGCGCGAGTTCTTCATTCCGTGCGTCATTTCCCCTTGGGACGCCAAGCCATTTTCGATCGGTCCGGTTGCGTTCAAACATATTCGAGACTTCGTACCCGAGGCTCAAGCTGTATCAGGGTCATTGTACGAGGTGACGTTCGGGCCCGTCGCCGAGCAGATCGCGCGTTCCGGTGCGAATTGGATGGCCACGGTCAAACTCGATGGACGAACCAAGGAGCGCGCCCAGGAAGTTGCAGATCTTGCGGCGGACCTCGCGCTTACGAGCCTGCAACTCTGCCTTCCCGAAGAGGGCGAGCACATCGCGCGGATGACCGGCCGAACTATGCCGGTATTTCGCCAAGCGATTTCCCGCTCAAACGGCCAGATCTCGAGTGCCTCCACTAATTCCGAGCCTGGACGCGCCTTCGGCCCCGGGTTCCTCGATCAAAGGCTCTCGGAAGCAAAGGCGGTGCTGGAGACGGCGGGACGTCGGGTTGCCGCGTTTGTCGATGGCGCGGCCTCACTTTCGAAGCTTGAAATGCCATGGCCCGACGCGGCGTATTGGTTTCACGAAGGCTTGGCAGAGCCTCTTGATACGATCGCCGTCCCAAAGCTCGAGACGGCAATTGAGATTCTGCTGCGCTCGGAAAGCACCAAGGGCAGCAAAGCACGCGTCATAAAGGCCATCGAAGCGTTCTATGGGCTAAGCGGTACCGATTTCATCAACGCACAATCCCAGATTACCGTCGAGCAATTTGCGCAGGGGTTGGTGAGGGATCGGTCACGCATCCTCCACGGAACGTGGTCCACCCTAAATCACTCGCTACGTGCGAGCAGACCAAGCCTCACGACCCTCGTCCACGGCTTGCTGATCGCATACTCCATGGAACTCGACCGCTACGCGGGCACGCCCGGAGCTTCCGATGAGATCGACGCATTCCTGACCTTCGTTAACGACGCACGAAAGAATGCCGCCGCCGCGGCCGCTACAGCGCCCCCAACGCCGACCGGCAGCTAGGCGAGACGTATGCTGCAGATCATCACCGAGAAGTTCTTCGTCCCGGGTGAGCGATACGAGACACTTCATCGCGCGATCCTTTACACTAATTATCGCGTCATGCGGGGCGAAAAAATCACGACCCTCATTGGCACTCTTTTTCCATCAACGGGCCTGCAGTCGCTTGGGACCCTTACGTGCGAGATATTGGAAAAGCAGGAAAAGTATCCGGAGGGTAAGCCAGGGGTCTTTGTCGCGACGCTCGGGGATGACCTCATCAACGATTTCGCGGCCGTCATTTCCTTCTTCTTGAATGTCACGTGCACTCCCGATCCTGATCTCACGCGCCGGCTCCTGTCTCAGGAGCGGCCAAGCCTCGGCGTGGAGGCCGTGCCAAGTCGCTTCATTCAGCGCATGTTCGATAAGGACCTTCACGGCAAAGACGGCGACGCCGACGCGCTATCAGCATTTATGACTCAACTGCTTGGGCTTGAGCGCAAGCGCTTTGCCCAAGCCATGCGCTCCATCCGCCAATTTGTTATTGGATCGCATCGTATCGCGGATGATCTCAATCTCGCCTACACGTTATTCGTTACCTCGATTGAGTCCCTCGCACAGACATTCGATGGTCACGTGGCGGAGTGGGCTGACTATGATGCACGCAAGCGGAGCGCCATCGACAAGGCGCTCGACGGCGCAGCAGATGATGTGGCAGATCGTGTTCGCAAGGCCGTCCTGGCTAGCGAGCATGTTGCTATGGCGCGCCGGTTTCGTGATTTTGCCATTGCACACGTGGACTCATCCTACTTTCGCGAAGGGACCGCTGGCGTCCACGGACCAATAGGCAAACCGGATCTCGCGATCGCGCTTCAGCAGGCCTACACGTTCCGTTCCGCTTACGTGCATACGTTGCGCGATGTTCCTCGCGAGCTGACCATACAAGGCTTCCCTGAGGCCACGGATATTGATGGCAAACCTGCCTTGTCTTTCGCTGGTTTATCGCGACTAGCGCGCCATATCATCATGCAGTTCGTATGGCTTGGCCCTACCGTGGAGCGCGAAAATTTCGACTATCGAAAGGAGCTTCCGGGCATCGTGAACGTAAGTCTCTCGCCAGAATATTGGGTGGCGTCGACCGGAGGCTTTAGCCACCGAAGCGCCCCAACGCGGCTCGGCGGATTCTTGCAGCAGATCACCTCCGCCATGCTGCTGAAACACAAGGACGCCAAGCTTACCGACCTTCGGCCGATTCTGAACATGGCCGAAGAGCAGATTCCTGGTCTGTCGAAGGCAAGCCAGCGCTTGCCGATGCTGACGCTCTATTTCCTATTTCATCAGCTCACTGGGGCAGAATTCCATTGCAAGCAATGGCCCGCACTCTTTGAGCAGTACAAGTCCGATTTCGATTCTCCGACCATCGAGAGTTTCGTGGCGCATCTCGTTACCGGGCATCCGTTGGAGTGGTCGTTGGTAGAGATGGAGGAGTTGCACAAGACGTATTTCAGGGTTCGCCACACGACATCTGCAACAAAGATTGGAGTTGTAATGGAGTCTGCGCTCTCCCTGATCCTAGCCGAACTCAACCGCAAAGCCGGAAGCGACGCTCGCGCGCGCGAGCTAATCGCTTTCGCTGTGGAAGCCCATCCGAGCAGCGCCGATCTGCGCGACTACGAGGCCGCATTACCATCGTCCGACCTCACTGAGATTGACTGGGCGAAGATTCTCCTACCATCACGTTCCGCAACATCGCCGAATTAAGCGCCTAACCAAGACTTGCACAGCTAGGGACTTCTCCGCCGAATAACAAGACCAGAGCACGGCTAACATTCGCTCCAGCAATTGGGACGACGTCGCACCAGTAAAAGCGCGAACGAAACGCCGCGAGCGTGATCGGTTTCGAACGAAAGCGCAGCAAAATCAACAAGGCCGGTCGACAGTCTACGACCGAAGTACTCGCTTCTAGGCCGCAATTGTGATAAACTAGCTCATTGATTGCAGTTCACGCGCCTATTGCGCGCTTTCATTGTCTCTGACTTTTGATGGGGCTGCGAGTGTGACAGGGGTAGATGGCAACGAGCTGGCGCGATTAGTGGCAGCTGATCTCGGACCTGACGTCGACGCGGCTGTCAAGGCAGCATCTGCTGCTGCCCCTTCTCGCGGCATTACACTGCCGGACGTAAGCCTTTCCGACGTGATGGCGATTGCCAGCTTCATTATAGCTTGCGCGCAGATCGCCCTGCAGGCGTGGCAGAAGCAACCAGATCGAATAACCGTGACTTTGAAGCTGGCCGAGACTATTCATGACAACGATGGGACCCCTCGGAGTCATGCAGATCTAGAGCAGAAGCTCTATATCATGGGACGCACCGTGGACAAGCTTGCGCCGACGGACTTCGCCCCAAAGCTCTCTGTCCCAATTGGCAAACAGCGCTCGAAGAAGGACTGGGTTGCGGACTGGATTAATTATGATCCGCGCGCAAACGTTCGAAGCATGACTGCTTCGATCCTTCTGCCATTTCGAGATATGGACTACTTTGCGATCGCGAAGCCGATTCATTGGACTCCACCAATCGACGCTCCTGCGGAGTTGCCACGCAGTGTTTCTGTGCCCGTGGGCTTCGTCACTGACCTCGCCAGTATTCCAACTTTCTTCTGCTGGGTGGTGCAACCGGTGGGCCGGCATGGCCACGCGGCAATCCTTCATGACTGGCTGTACTGGACGCAAGATTGCGATCGAGCCGTGGCAGATAAAGTTTTTGAAGTGGCGATGGCCGAATTAGATGTGGCCGTCCCCGTGCGCAAAGCATTGTGGGCGGCCGTACGCGTTTTCGGCGGGCAATATTGGGATCAGGCTGGGGAGCAAAAGAGCCAAGGCCGAAGTCGTTTGTTGACGAAACTACCGAATGAGCCCGTAAGCTGGGCGGTCTGGCAGAGTACACCTGGCGTGTTTGCACCACCCTAGTCGTGCGTTTGATGGATAGTTCGGTATGGATCGTCCATTTCACGATGTATTGCCTTCCATCCCGCCTCAGGTGTCCGAGCGCCGAATCGCGCTTGTCATCGGCAACAGTCGCTATTTGCATGCCAACATTCTCACCAATCCTCCGAACGATGCGCGCGGTATTGCTCTATCGCTGACTCGCCTCGGATTTTTTGGTGTCAGAAAAGCTGGCGATGATTTTACCGTCGATTCCAAAGCCCCGGGCGTCAGCGCATTGCTTGACCTCGATGACAGACGGCTCGGCCGGGCTCTGGCTGCTGTCGAGCGGTTTGCCAAAGGCGCCCGACAGGCCGTGATATACTATGCTGGTCATGGTATCGAGATTGACGGCGAGAACTACCTCATTCCCGTCGATGCCAGGCTCGCCCATACGGCCGATGCCAAATATGAAACGAAACCCCTTACCCAAGCATTGGGGGCCGTAGAGGGAGCCGCAGGACTTCGCCTTGTTATCTTGGATGCCTGCCGCAACAACCCCTTCAAGGCTCGCTTGTATAGAAACCGCGACACTTCCGGTGGCCTTCGCAGCATTGAACCAGCAAATGTGCTAGTCGCTTATTCGGCCAAACACGGTACGGTCGCTTCTGACGGCGATGAGGGTGGCAACAGCCCGTTTACGAGAGCCCTGCTGGCGCACATCGAGAAGCCGGGGCTAGCCATCCAAGACATCTTCGCTGAGGTCCACGATGACGTGCTTGCCGCCACCAATGGAGCTCAAGAACCATGGCTCTACGGCGCGTTCGGCCGGCGCAAGGAATACTTCGTGCCGCCACTATCCAATGGAGTGCTTCCAGCTTCACCGCCGCAAAGACTCGATCAAACCCGTCCCGGCAGTGATCACGGTCAAGACACGTTATCCAAGCGCAAATTGCAATCTCAAATCGCCAAAGCGAGCTTGGGCGCGGCCGCTGCGATCGCAGCGCTGCTCATCCTCGGGTGGCAGTGGCAGAAGTTACGGCCGCAGTCCTCATCCGAAACGGCCGTACAACCGTCGAAACAGATTGTCTCGGAAACGAGCAAGGTAGAGCAACCGCCGCCCCTTTGCGCTGATATCGAAGTTGACATTCTGGGCAAGGGCAAAGCCTGTCTCAATCCGAGTGACACCGCTCGCCGCGAATTCCGAGATTGCTTCACAACATCTAAAAGTACGCAGGTTTGCATGCCCATGGTTGTGCTACCGAAAGGCACTTACGAACGTGGCTCAAAGGACGGTCAATCCAACGAAAAGCCGGTTGGGACGGTCAAGATCGATTATCATCTAGCCGTAGGCAAGTTCGAAGTGACGTTCGCTGACTGGGATGCCTGCTTGGAAGATGGTGGCTGCACTTACAAACCAGAAACAAGCTGGGGCCGCGGTCAGCAACCGGTCCATTCTGTGTCTTGGGACGACATCAACACGCAGTATTTGCCATGGTTGAATAAAAGGCGCGGTAACAAGAGCGACGCTAGATATCGATTGCTGAAGGAGGCCGAGTGGGAATACGCCGCTCGCGCCAACTCAACGACGCGATACTCGGTAGGTGCCGTAATCAACCAGTCACAAGCACAGTTTGCACGCCAGGGCGGCCAGAATTTCTCATATCCTGGGATGGACAAGGAGCCCCACCCCGTCGATGTCGGCTCATTTCCTGCCAATGCATTTGGCCTCCATGATTTTCACGGCAATTTGTGGGAGTGGGTGCAAGACTGCTATGCCGATAGCTACACTAATGCCCCTTCAAATGGAGCTAGTGCGCCTGAATCACCAAATTGTTCCCGCGTTCGTCGAGGCGGCTCATGGAGCAACAGTTCCGAAGGTATCACATCCACCATGCGGCACGGCGAACTACCGAGCATCCGGAATGTTTACAATGGCTTTCGTTTGGCTAGAACGGTTCAGCCTCCCGACGGACCAATCACGATACGTGTCAAGATTCGCAGCGGCAGCAGCAGCACTAGCCAATTGGAAAGCCTTGTGCCTCCTGCGATCCAGAGCAATTTGAAGAGCGTTTCTCTGGCACCGGCAACCGCGGATCGGTCGGAAGTCTACGTACTCGATGTGGGAGGCTCATATGCTTCCAATATGTCTGGCTACGCTGCGTGCGATCCTCACAGCGTGGCTGTCCTGAGCTACACGCTCAATGCACCAGACGGGCATCCGGTTTTTGGGGAGACTATTCGAGGTTACGCCTGCCTGAAAGATGCAGCCAGTCCGGAGAACGCTCGTAAACTAGCTAACGAGCGCGCTGTCGAAGGCATCATGAAACATCTAGGGGAAAAACTTCTAAATTATCAACGTTGAAGGATCTAGTGCCGAACGTCGTGCCACCGAACTGCGGCTTGTGGCAGTGCAGTTGCTAGGAAGCTCGCGCCAAGAAGCCAAATTGTCGGACGAACAGGTAGCTCGCGACTCACGGTATTTACCTATAGGTCGTCGAAATCGAACGGAGGCAGGCAGATGCGATGGCTTTGACGAGAGAGTCATTCATGCCTACCAATCCGTCTCGTTGCCGCTTTCCTGACCAGCGCCAGCATTAAGCCATGTTGCCGAACCAGCGGCCGTAGATCGCGTGCGTGATTTCCTGTCTCAGTCTGCCATCCGCTCCGAATGTTCGTCGAGATCGCCGGGCTTGTCGAAGAATATCCTCGCGGTCATCTTGTCGCGTGAGGTGTGGATCAAGCGGTCGCTGGTCGTTCCGGCCACCCACAATCCATGGACCACCCGCGTCCTGACCTCGTTGATCTGCCGGCATTCGTTGATCAGCTGATCAGCTTCTCGAGACCGGGCTCCGGCTTACCGCCTTCCTCATCGGCCGAGAGGGCCAACATCGTAGAGCAAAGCCGCGCGAAATCGAGGTTGGTAGTCACCATATCGGCAACCTGATCTTTCACCCCGGCCTTCTCTCCGACGTGTTGCCGGATGGGGTAAGTGAGCGCAATGCACTAGCGCTCTCGTGGTAGCTATGTGGTAGCTACCACAATCCGCGAGCCTTCGATGATTTCCGTAACTGCTTGATTTTGTTGGTACAGTTGGGTGGGCTCGAACCACCGACCTCCTGTTCCACAGACAGGCGCTCTAACCAACTGAGCTACAACTGCATCCTGGCGAGCCGCCCTCGGGGCTACCTGAAAAGGCCGTCGACCTAGGGGGCTGGACGGGGCGGAAACTAGGTGCAACGGCCCGGTTTGGCAAGGCCGCAGAGCGACGAAAAACCGGCTGAAATCACGTTCGGTGCGAGGAAATCGGGCTTGATCACGGCCATCCAGGTGCTGCGCTGCCTCTGCCGCTTATGGCGGCACTCCCCGGGCGGAGACAACCCTCAACCCGTCGCCCGACGATGCTTCGTATCGCCCGGCGCCGGCCTCTCCCGCATCCGCCTTCGCCAAGGCTTCGGCGGACAAGAGCGGGAGAGGCGAAGAAAAAACCCGGGCCTTTCGGCCCGGGTTTCTCAAATTCAAACCAACCTGCCGGATCAGGCGGCGGGCTTGTAGAACTTCGAGGCGCTGGCCTTGATCGGTTCGGCGGTCTCGGCGGCGACGCGCTGGGTCAGCTCGACCAGCTCCTTGGCCTGAGACTGGAAGGTCTCGAGCTGGGTGCGGGTGTGGCCGGTCCACAGCTCCATCGCTTCGGCCGGCGACTTCAGGCCGAACAGCTGCTGGGCGAAGTCCAGCTGGGCGTTGCTGTTGGCCTTCATGAATTCCACCAGCTTGGCGGTGTATTCGCTCGCGCCCTTGCTGGCGGAGGTGAACACGGCCTCGACGGTGCCGTTGTGGGTTTCGGCGGCGTCCTTGAACTTGGCGTAGCTCTCACGGGCCTGCGACACGCCCTTTTCGGCGAACGCACGCATCTGCTCGGGCACCTCGAACGGAATGATCGAGGCAGAAAACGGATCAGTCGCACCTGTCATGGTTGTCCCTCACGATAATGAAAAATGGAGTGAGCCTTCTGGCGCGCCCGCCGGCCCCCGGTCTGGGCCGTCACACATTGAGCGGGTACGAAAGACTGGAAACGCGAAACAAACGAGATGGCTCGCCCAGCGCCCAGGATTATGGCTGCCTATCATGTCAACATTGTGCAGCGCAATGCGGCGGCAGGGTGCGCCGCGATAATTTAATCTAGGTTAGGGCGAGGTTCCGGGATCGGGGAACCGGGGGTTGAGGTAAGGGGGTGGGTGAAGTTGGCGAGTCTGACCACAAGCTCCGCTCTCTCCGTTCCCTCCCCCCTTGTGGGGGAGGGGCAGGGAGGGGGGTGCCGCACGGGGACTCTTTCCGTCGCGCACCGGCTTGGGTGCTTCATCAATAACTGACACCGCTTGCTGGGCTACCCCTCTCCCTAACCCTCCCCCACAAGGGGGACGGAATGCACCTTTCTCGACGCGCATACCGAGTCAGGTCACGCCGGCCGACGATCAGCCTCTCTTCGAATCCCTTGGATGAACCGGGCGGCGGCTTGCGGGTTCGGGCTGATTAAGGTTATCGCGGCTTAGGGCCGCCGCCGGGGACCGGGGCCGTGGACCTGCCCGCGGGCGCGGGCAATACTAACCCTTTCTTAAGGCTGTCATTCCCGGCAGCCGCCAGCTTCAAGCGTGAGACACAGCCGGTCGGATGACGAGTTCGGATTTCCAGTTGCGAGGTGTGGGCGATCCCCGGCTGGCCGTGCATGCGACCTCGCCGCTCGCGACCTGGCTGTGGTCCACCGACGGCGCGCGCGTGCTGTGGGCCAATCCGGTCGGCGCAAAGCTGTTCGGCGCGGCGAATGGCGCAGCGCTCGCGGAGCGGATTTTTGGCCCGGCGGACAGCCATCGCCGCCAGGTCGCCCGGCTCGCCCGGCAGCTGCCGGCGAACGGCACCGCGCGGCTCGAACGGCTGCGCGGCTTCGGCGCCCGGCTCGGCACGCTGATGACCTGCGCCTGCGCCCGGCTCGACTTTGCCGATGGCGGACACGCCGTGCTCGTCACTGCGATGGACCCGACCTTGCGCACCATGCCGCTGGTCGAGCGGCTGCATCGCCTGGTCGAGGGCGCGAAGATGCCGATGGCGGCGTTCGCGCCCGACGGCCTGTTCGTCGGCGCCAGCGAGGCCGCCCGCTCCCTGCTCGGCTTCCGCGATCTCGGCGAGGCCGGCCTCGAACAGGCGCGCAGCGATGCGCTTCGCGCGGGCCGCGTCGAAACGCCGATCGGCATCGGCCAGATGGTGCTGCAACGGGTCGGCACGGGCGCCGATGTCGGCCTTGTCGCGCTGATCGAGCCGGCCACGCAGGCAGCACCCGCAGCTTCCGTACCCGAGAGCGCGGCGGAAGCCGCAAACGAAGCGCCGGCTGCACCTGCGCAGCAGGCCGCGGCCATGCCGTGCGAGCCGCCACCGTCGCAGGACGGATCGGCCGGGATCTCGTTGTTCGATGCGTTCGCCGAGCCGATCGAGGCCGAAGAGCCCGTTCGAGAACCAGCTCACGAAACGCCGGACCAAACCGCCGACATCGCGCCAAAGACTCCGGTTGAAAACCCGCATCAAGCCATCGTCTCGCCGCAGGCTGCGCCGATCACTCCCGGCATGGTCGATCCACCGTCGAGCCAGCAATCGTCTGGCCGGGAATCGTCGGGCCAAGAGCCGCCCGCACCGCGTCAGCATCCGCTGCGCTTCCTCTGGCAGATGGATGCGGAGGGCCGCTTTGTGCTTCTCTCCGACGAATTCATCCGCCTGATCGGCGCGCGCACTGCCGCCGGCTTCGGCCGCCCTTGGCGCGAGATCGCCGAGGACTTTTCGCTCGACCCTGATGGCCGCGTCGCGGAGGCGCTTGCGCGCCACGACACCTGGGCCGGGATCACCGTGAACTGGCCGGCTGACGGCGGCGAGCATCTGCCGGTCGAGCTCGCGGGCCTGCCGGTCTACGACCAGTCGCGCAACTTTGCCGGCTTCAAGGGCTTTGGCGTCTGCCGCGATCTCGACGGCCTCAATCGTCTCGCAGCGCTGAGGCGCTTCGAGACGGTGACCGAACCGCCGGCGCAGCACGGCCCGTCTGCCGAACTGGTCGCGCCGGAGCCCGAGGCCGAGCCGGTCGCGGAGGCGCCGCCTCCGCCGATCGAGCCGCCCGCAGCCGAGCCCGAGCCAGCATCCGAACCTGAACTGCCCGAACCCACCAGCGACGCGAATTCACACCCAACCGATCCGGAAACGTCAGTGGAAACGCCAGTCGAAACCCCTCCGAATGTCGTGCCGTTCCGCCCGCACGGCGATGTCAGATCACCCAGTGATCAGAGATCGCCGACGCTGACGCCGGTCGAGAATAGCGCGTTCAACGAGCTCGCCCGGCAATTGTCCGAACGGCTCGAACGCGAGCGCGAGACGATCGCGGCAGAAGCTTCCGAGCCCGTGGCGGAGACCCTCACCGAGCCGCCGGCGCCGGAGCCCTCACCGCCGCAAGCTGCGGCCGAATGGCTGAGCGAGCCCGCGCCGCCGCCGCGCGGCGCCAGCGCGCGCGACCGCACCCTGCTCGACCTGTTGCCGACCGGCATCCTGATCTACCGGCTCGACCGCCTGCTCTATGCCAACCCCGCCTTCCTCGCGCGCATGGGCTATGCCGGCATCAACGCGCTGGAGAATGCCGGCGGGCTCGATGCGCTCTATGTCGAGCCCGGCGTGTCCTCGGCCAGCAGCACCTCGCAAGCCGGCACGCCTGTCACGATCAGCGCAACGCTCGCGAACGGCGAGCAGCCGCTTGCAACCACCGAGGCGCACCTGCACACGATCGACTGGGACGGCGAGAGCGCGCATGCGCTGATCTGCGCGCTGCCGCCGGCGCCCAGCGTCGCGGCTTCGATCGCCGAGACCGTCGTCGTCGAGCCCATCGTCGCCGAATCCTTCCCCTACGCGCCCGAGCTCGAATCCGCGGCCGGCGACGCCGATGCGGAGGATCTCGCCGCGATCCTCGACACCACGGCCGAGGGCATCGTCATGTTCGATGCCGAAGGCAACATCCACGCCTGCAACCGCAGCGCCGAGGCGCTGTTCGGCTATGACGGCACCGACCTGCTCGAGCAGAATCTGGCGACGCTGTTCGCGCCGGAGAGCCGGCAGATCGTCGCCGACTATCTCGAAAGCCTCAAGAGCCAGGACATTTCGAGCCTGCTGGACCACGGCCGCGAGGTGCTCGGACGCGAGAAGAAGGGCGGCGTCATTCCGCTCGCGATGATCATGGGCCGCACGCGGCCGGACGGCCCGAACTTCTTCGCCGTGTTCCGCGATCTCTCGCAGAGCAAGAGGGGCGAGAGCGAGCTGACGCAGGCCCGCCACCTCGTCCACAGCGCGGCCAACGCCAAGGCCGACATGCTGGCGCGGATCAGCCACGAGATCCGCACGCCGCTCAACGCCATCATCGGCTTTGCCGAGGTGATGATCTCCGAACGCTTCGGCACGCTCGGCAACGAGCGCTACGGCGAATACATGAAGGATATCCGCGCCTCCGGCGAGCGCGTCATCGCGATCATCGACGATCTGCTGGAGCTGTCGCGGATCGAAACCGGCAAGCTCGATCTCAACTTCGCCAACCTCAGCCTCAACGACCTCGTCGAAGCCTGCGTGACCGTGATGCAGCCGCAGGCCAATCGCGAGCGCATCATCATCCGCACCTCGCTCGCGCATGCGCTGCCGCAGGTCACGGCGGACGCGCGCGCGATGCGGCAGATCACCATGAACCTGATCTCGAACTCGATCCGGCTGGCCAGCGCCGGCGGCCAGGTCATCGTCTCGACCGCGCTGTCCGACCGCGGCGAGATTTGCTTGCGCATCCGCGACACCGGCCATGGCCTCTCCGAACGCGAAGTCGCCGCCGCGATGGAGCCGTTCCGCACCCCGCCGCCCGGGGACGCCGCGGACAATTCGGCGCTGAGCCTGTCGTTGACCAAGGCCCTGGTCGAAGCCAACCGCGCCCGCTTCAACATCAAGAGCGCGGGGAATTCCGGCACGCTGATCGAAGTGGTGTTCGCACCGGTGGTGGCGGGCGCTTAGCAGTCACGACCACAAGCTCGTCATGCCCGGGCTTGTCCGGGGCTGACGACACGGAGACATCACGCCGCGCGCACGGTGTCCAAGAACCTGCTGACCTCGATCTTCAGCCGGCTGCTGTCGTTCGACAGCGACTGCGCCGCGGACAGCACCTGCGCGGAGGCAGATCCGGTCTCGGTCGCGCCCTGCCTGACGCTGCTGATGTTGGCGCTCACCTGCGTGGTGCCGGCGGCCGCATTCTGGACGTTGCGCGAGATCTCGCCGGTCGCGGCGCCCTGCTCTTCCACGGCGGCAGCGATGGTGGAGGAGATCTCGGACAGCCGCTCGATGGTGCCGCCGATGGTCTTGATGGCGCCGACTGAATCCTCGGTCGCAACCTGGATGCTGGAAATCTGCTGACCGATGTCGCCGGTGGCCTTCGCGGTCTGCTCGGCCAGCGCCTTCACTTCCGAGGCCACCACGGCAAAACCGCGCCCGGCTTCGCCGGCACGCGCGGCCTCGATGGTGGCATTCAGCGCCAGCAAATTGGTCTGGCCCGCGATCGCGCTGATGAGTTCGACCACGTCGCCGATGCGCGCAGCCGCCTTCGACAATTCGCTGACGCGGTCGTTGGTCTGCCCGGCCTGGCTGACGGCTTCGCCGGCCATGCGTGCTGAGGCCTGCACCTGGCGGCTGATTTCGTGGACGGAGGCGGTCAGCTCTTCCGCCGCGGAGGCCACCGACTGCACGTTGGTCGCGGCCTCTTCGGAGGCCGCCTCGACCAGCGTGGCAAGCTCGGTCGAGCGGCTGGCGGTGGTGGTCAGCGAGGTCGCCGACGCCTCGAGCTCGTTGGCTGCAGACGACACGGTCTCGACGATCTCGCCGATCGCGCCTTCGAAATCGTCGGCCATCCTGATCATGTCGGCGCGCCGGCGCTCGGCGGCGAGCTTGTCCTGCCTGATCTTCTCTTCCGCCTCTTCCTGCGCCTTGCGCTCGGCATTGACCTTGAACGTCTCGACGGCCTGCGCGATCTCGCCGATCTCGTCGGGACGGCCGAGCCCGGGCAGCACGATGGCGAAATTGCCGTTGGCGAGCTCGATCATCGCCGCGCGCATGGCCGACAGCGGCTTGGAAACCGAGCGGCCGATGAAGATGCCGAGGCCGAGCACGCCGGATGCGATCAGCGCGATCGCGACCGCGATCCAGAACTGGATGTTGGCACGTTCGGCCTCGTTCAGCCGGTCGGCCTCGACACGGATCTGGTCGACCGACTTCGAGACCTGCTCGATGACGGGCTCGACCGCGGAGAACGCTTCGGACATCGCCTTCAGCTCGGCCGCGAGCTTCAACGCGGTCTCCATCCACGCGGAGAAGTCGCGCTGGTAATCGGCGAGCTTTTGGCGAAGCTCGGCCTTCGAATTGTCGGGAATGGTTGCGGCGTTCAGGTTGGCGGAGAATTCAGCCGCACGCTTCTTGATGTCATCGCCATATCGCGCGTCGCGACGGAGCATGAAGTCCTTCTCATGCCGGCGCATCATCAGCATGATCACCTTGAGAGAGGAGTCCTGGAGCTGGTCGACCTGGCTTTCGATACCGTGGACGGACGCGCGCAGGCGCCCCTCCAGGCCGGATTTCTCGTCGAGGCCGAGCCGCTGTCGCTCCTCGACCACCGCGGTAAAGCGCGCCTGGTAGGTCTTCAGCGATGCGTTCATCGCGTCGATCTTTTGCGCCAGCTCGGGCTTGCCGAGGACAGAGATCCTGCCGCGAAGCGTCTCGATGTCGAGCGCCGCCTGCCGGCTGATCTCGACCTGGCGCTCGGCTCTGGCCGGATCGCTGCGTAGAAGGAAATCCTTTTCGGCCCGGCGCGCCTCGAGCAGTTCGACCGCGATCCTGTTGTTGAGCTCGAAGACGGTGCGCGCCTCCTCGGCGGCGTTGCGATAGACCGCCATCGCGCGCTCACCATAGAGGTGAATGCCGCCGATCAGGACGACACCAGCGACGCCGATGACGCCGATTGCAGTGATCTTGTGGGTGAGCCGCAGGGAGAATAATCGCATCTTTGATTTCAAAATTGGTTGTGGCTGATGCGATTAATGAAGCCTCAATGCGCGGAAACTTCCGTTAATTTGCGGACACGTATGACTACGTACTTATGCACGATACACGTCACAGGATAGGTCTCGATGGCGTTTATGCACGGTGAAGTGCACAAAAAAACACGGCGCTCGCGCGCGCCGTGCTTCCTTCCCTTCAAGCCGTCGGTTGCGGATCGGCTCAGCTGTAGATCTCGAACAGGCCGGCGCCGCCCTGGCCGCCACCGATGCACATCGTCACCACGCCCCACTTCGCCTTGCGGCGCGCGCCTTCCTGCAGCAGGTGGCCGGTGAGACGGGCACCGGTCATGCCGAAGGGATGGCCGATCGCGATCGAGCCGCCGTTGACGTTGTACTTGGCGGGATCGATGCCGAGCTGGTCGCGGCAGTACAGGCACTGGCTGGCGAAGGCTTCGTTGAGCTCCCACAGGTCGATGTCGTCGACCTTGAGGCCGGTGCGCTTGAGCAGCTTCGGAATTGCGAACACCGGGCCGATGCCCATTTCGTCGGGCTCGCAGCCCGCGGTCGCCCAGGCGACGAAGCGGCCGAGCGGCTTGAGGCCGCGCTTCTCGGCGTCCTTGGCTTCCATCAGCACCACGGCGGCGGCGCCGTCCGAGAGCTGGCTGGCATTGCCGGCGGTGACGAACTTGCCGGGGCCCTTCACCGGCTCGAGTTTTGCCAATCCTTCCATCGTGGTCTCAGGACGATTGCACTCGTCGCGATCGACGACGTAGTCGACGATGCTCTCCGCCTTGGTCGCCTTGTCGACGACCTTCATCCTGGTCTTCATCGGGACGATCTCGTCCTTGTACTTGCCCGCCTGCTGCGACGCCGCCATGCGGCGCTGCGATTCCAGCGAGAACTCGTCCTGATATTCGCGGCTGAGCTTGTAGCGCTCGGCGACGATGTCGGCGGTGTCGATCATCGCCATGAAGATGTCGGGCGCGACCTTGAGCAATTCCGGATCGATCGATTCCTTCGGCGTGCCGCCGCCCGGCATCGAGATGCTCTCGACCCCGCCGGCGACGATGCAGTCGGCGCCGTCCGAGCGGATCGAGTTGGCGGCCATCGCGATGGTCTGCAGCCCCGAGGAGCAGAACCGGTTCACCGAGACGCCGGCGGTGGTCTTCGGCAGGCCGGCGAGCAGCGCGGCCTGGCGGCCGATGTTCGGCGCGCCATGGGCGCAATTGCCGAGATAGCAGTCCTCGACATAGTCCTTGTCGACGCCGGCGCGCTTCACCGCGTGCTGGATGGCGTGCGCCGCGAGCGACATCGGCGGCGTGATGTTGAACCCGCCGCGGCCGGATTTTGCGAGGCCCGTGCGCGCATAGGAAACGATGACGGCTTCACGCATGTGTTTCTCCCTTGTCGAGCGATTTTGAACGGAGCGCTCTTTGAACGAGTTGTCCTGGCGCCATTGGTACACAAAGTTTGAAGGCTGCGGAAAATAAAAACGCCGCCTCCGGTGACGGAGGCGGCGTTGTTCCGTGGGTCGGAATATGTCGGCGTCTCAGAACGTCAGCGCCTTGACCTGCTTGACCTGCGGCAGGGCCTGCACCTTGGCGAGCACGTCCGCCGGGACCGCGCCATCGACCTCGACCAGCGCGATAGCGTCGCCGCCCTGCTCGACGCGGCCGAGATGGAAGGTCGCGATGTTGATCTTGGCGTCGCCCAGCAGGCCAGCGAAGCTGCCGATGAAGCCCGGCTTGTCCTCGTTGGTGACATAGATCATCGACTTGCCGAACTCGGCGTCGACGCGGATGCCCTTGATGTCGACCAGGCGCGGCTTGCCGTCGTGATAGACGGTGCCGGAAACCGAGCGCTCCTGGCGTTCGGTCGCGACCGTCACGGTGATCAGGCTCTCATAGTCACTCTGGGCGGCGCGCACGATCTCGTCCACCACCATGCCGCGCTCCTTGGCGACGACGGGCGCGGACACCACGTTGACCTCGCCCAGCATCGGCCGCAGCAGGCCCGACAGCACGGCGGAGGTGATCGCCTTGATCTTCATCTCGGCGACGTGGCCCTCATAGGTGATCTCGACCTTGAGGATGCCGGTCTCGGTGAGCTGGCCGGCGAACGAGCCGAGCTTCTCGGCGAGCGAGATGAACGGCTTCAGCTTCGGCGCTTCTTCCGCCGTGATCGAGGGGAAGTTGACCGCGTTCGAGATCGCGCCGGTGAGCAGGTAATCCGACATCTGCTCGGCGACCTGCAGCGCGACGTTCTCCTGCGCTTCGGTGGTGGAGGCGCCGAGATGCGGCGTGCAGATCACGTTGGGATGGCCGAACAGCACGTTGGCGTTCGCGGGCTCCTCGACGAAAACGTCGAACGCGGCGCCGGCGATGTGCTTGGAATTGAGTGCATCGACCACCGCCTGCTCGTCGACGAGACCGCCGCGCGCGCAGTTGATCAGGCGTACGCCCTTCTTCATCTTGGCGATTGCGGCAGCGTCGATGATGTTCTTCGTCTTCTCGGTCAGCGGCGTGTGCAGCGTGATGAAATCGGCGCGCTTGAGCAGGTCGTCGAGCTCGACCTTCTCGACGCCGATGTCCTTGGCGCGCTCCGGCGACAGGAACGGATCGAACGCGATCACCTTCATGCGCAGGCCGAGCGCGCGGTCGGCGACGATCGAGCCGATGTTGCCGCAGCCGACGACGCCCAGCACCTTGCCGGTGATCTCGACGCCCATGAAGCGGTTCTTCTCCCACTTGCCGGCCTGGGTCGAGGCGTCGGCCTGCGGGATTTCGCGCGCGAGCGCCAGCATCAGGGTGACGGCATGCTCGGCGGTCGTGATCGAATTGCCGAACGGCGTGTTCATCACGATGATGCCCTTGGCCGTGGCGGCGGGGATCTCGACATTGTCGACGCCGATGCCGGCGCGGCCGATCACCTTGAGGTTGGTCGCCTTGTCGAGGATCTTTGCGGTCGCCTTCGTCGCGGAGCGGATCGCAAGGCCGTCGTAATTGCCGATGATCTCGGCCAGCTTGTCCTTGTCCTTGCCGAGATTGGGCTGGAAGTCGACCTCGACGCCGCGGTCTTTGAAGATCTGCACGGCAGCGGGCGAGAGCGCGTCGGAAATGAGAACTTTGGGTTTGGTCATGGGATGTGTCCTTCACACCCTCCCCTGGAGGGGGAGGGTCGGCGCGAAGCGCCGGGGTGGGGTGAAGCTGCGAATTCGAAATTCGCCAGTGCGCCGTGTGGAGAGATCACCCCACCCCGCCGCACCTGACGGTACGTCGACCCTCCCCCTCCAGGGGAGGGTCAGAACTCAGGCCGCCTTGGCGAGGGTGGCCTTGGTCTCGGCAAAAGCCCAGTCGATCCACTGCGTCAGCAGCTCGACGTCCTTGGCCTCGACGGTGGCGCCGCACCAGATGCGCAGGCCGGCCGGCGCATCGCGATAATACGCGAAGTCGTAGCCGGCGCCTTCCTTCTCCACCAGCGCCACCAGCTTCTTGGAGAACTCGGCTTGCGCGTCCTCGGACAGCGAGGTGATGGCGGGATCGGTGAACTTCAGGCACACCGAAGTGTTGGAGCGGATCGCGGCGTCCTTGGCGAGGAAGTCGATCCACGGCGTCTTCGCCTTCCAGTCGGCGAGCACCTTGGTGTTGGCATCGGCACGCGCGATCAGCGCCTTGAGGCCGCCGATCGACTTGGCCCAGTTCAGCGCATCGAGATAATCCTCGACGCAAAGCATCGACGGCGTGTTGATGGTCTCGCCGACGAAGATGCCTTCGTTGATCTTGCCGCCCTTGGTCATGCGGAAGATCTTCGGCAGCGGCCAGGCCGGCTTGTAGGTTTCCAGCCGTTCCACCGCACGGGGCGACAGGATCAGCATGCCGTGCGCGGCTTCGCCGCCGAGCGCCTTCTGCCAGGAGAAGGTGACGACATCGAGCTTGGCCCAGTCCAGCGGCTGCGCAAACGCGGCCGAGGTGGCGTCGCAGATGGTCAGGCCTTCGCGGGTCGCGCTGATCCAGTTGGCATCAGGCACACGCACGCCTGACGTGGTGCCGTTCCAGGTGAAGACGACGTCGCTCTTGGGATCGACCTTGGAGAGGTCGGGGATCTCACCATAGGCTGCGTTGAGCTTGGTGACGTCCTTGAGCTTCAATTCCTTGACGATATCGCTGACCCAACCTTCGCCGAAGGATTCCCAGGCGAGCGTGGTGACGGGCCGCGCACCGAGCAGCGACCAGAGCGCCATCTCGACTGCGCCGGTATCGGAGGCCGGCACGATGCCGATGCGATAATCGGCGGGCACTTCGAGCACTTCGCGCGTCAGATCGATCGCGAGCTTGAGCTTGGTCTTGCCGACCTTCGCGCGATGCGACCGGCCGAGTGCTGCATCCTTGAGATTTTGGGCGTTCCAGCCGGGGCGCTTGGCGCAGGGGCCGGAGGAGAAATGCGGCACGTTCGGCCGCGAAGCGGGCTTCGCTACAGTCATCATATCTACCCTTCCAGATAGTCAGCCTCCCGTTGGGGGGAGGTGTCCCGCCGCGGCTGATACGGGAAACAGGAAGAGTCGTCAAGGAAGTTCCGGCGTCTCACGGCGGCGTGATGGTGCTTCCGGTGCGATATCAGGGGATTCAACGACCGCGAGCGCATTCAGCAAGTCCGTGGCCTCGCTGATCAATTGCGCGGCTCTGCGGCGGCTGCCGACTTTCAAAATGCACTTGTCATTGGCCTGCACGACGTAATCGTTGTCGACCTTGATCATTGAATAGCTTGTCATCGAAATCCCCGAACCGACAGAGCCCGGTGTCTGAAGCTGCCGTAGCACCGTTCGTTCCCGGATCAACGTGAACGACGGCTGGGTAGTTTATCAGCTGTTAATATGAACAAACGCGCGATCCGAATTCGCTGATCGCGCAAGGCTCGCGAAGAGCTGCCTCAAAAGCGGACAGTCATACCGACGTGGCTCGCCGCGAACCCGAGCCGCTTGTAGAAACGCTGCGCATCGACGCGGCTCGCATGCGTCAGCAACTCGACCAGACCGCAGCCGCGCGCTTTCGCTTCCGCGATCGCCCATTGCACCAGCCGCTCGCCGATGCCGCGGCTGCGACAATCCGAAGCAACGCGAACGTCTTCGAGCAGGCCGCGCACGCCGCCTTGCGAGCTGATGCCCGGCAGGATCGCGAGTTGCAGGCAGCCGACCACCCTGCCCTCGCTCTCGGCAACCACGAGCGTGAGGTTCGGATCGCGCTCGACCCGTGCGAAGGCATCGTAATAGGCGGCAGGCAACGGATCCTCGACGCGCTCGCGCGCGCGGCCGAGATGATCGTCGGCGAGCATCGCCACGATCGCTGGAACGTCGTCGCGGCGCGCGCGGCGAATGGAGACGGATTCGGCGTTCATGTCAGACAACTCCAACCTCAGCGCGCCGGCGGGAGGCCGAGAAACGCTTCGACCTCGCCGATCCAGCGGCGGAGAGCGGCATAGCGGCCGAGATCGAAGCCGCCTTCATGCGCCATGCGGGTATAGGCGAGCAGCGAGAGGTCGGCGAGCGAAACCTCTTCACCGGCGAAGAAGCGGCTGGCCGAAAGATGCTGCTCCATGCGGTCGAGCGCCGCATAGCCGCGCTTGACCTTTTCGGGGTCGAGCTCGGATGCGTCCTTGCCGAGATAAACGAGGAGGAAGCGGCACACCGCGATATAGGGCTCGTGACTGTACTGTTCCCAGAACAGCCATTCGTCCATCTTGGCCGCAATGAAGGCGTCGCGCGGAACGAGCGCGCTGTCGCGGGCGAGATAGCGGATGATGGCATTGGACTGCGCCAGCGTGCGGCCGTCGTCGAATGCGACGGTGGGCACCTGGCCGGCGCCGTTCATCTCAAGGAATTGCGGCGTGCGCGTCTCGCCCTTGCGCGTGTCGATCTCGATCCACTGATAGGGCAATGCAAGCTTGTCGCAGACCCACTTCACCTTCAGGCAATTGCCGGAATTGCTGTCGCCGTAGATCTTCATCGCTGCCGCCCCGCTTTGGAGCGACAGAGCATCAGGACGCAAGGGAGCTGTCAACCGCGGCGCAGCGCGGTCCCGTCAGAACTTGTAGCCGAGACCGGCGCGGACGGTGTTGATGCTGGTGTCGACCTGGGAAGTGAAGCGAATATATTCGTACTCCGCGCGCATGAACAAGCCGCCGACCAGATTGACGTCGACGCCGAGACCGGCGGTGTAGCCGTAGATCAGGTGATTGTGCTGGGCATCGGTCGAGGTCAACGGCGCCAGCGGCGTGTAGACCCCGAGCTGGGTCGCGCTCACGCGGTCCTGCACGCTGACGGTGCGAACGATGTCGGCATTACCGAGCGCGAGCCCCGCAAACATATAGGGCAGGAAGCATCCCCATGCGTAGGCGGCGCGACCGCGGAACGTCCCGATGTCGCTGATGCTGATCGAAGAGGTCGACGTCGCCGTGACATCATGGAAGTTGCCGTCGGACAGTGCAGTGGGGCTGACGCGCCGTTCGCTGGCCGACGACGATCCTCCGAACCTGCCGTGCAGCCAGCTCACTTCGAGACCGAGGACGACGTCGTCCCATTGCGCATTGTATCCGACGAAGGCGCCGTAACCGGTGGTGCGCTGCGAGGCCTTGCCCAGTCCGAGATTCCACTGAGACACGCCCATCGAGCTCTCGATCAACGTATCCGCCAACAGGGCAGCCATCATGTTGCTGGTCGAGCCGTTGAAGTTCTCGTCGGACGAACCATAACCGGCCTGGGCTCCGATATAGGAGCCTTGCCAGTTGACGCTGGACCGGGTGAGACCGTCCGTGAAGCTGCCGCGCAGGATGGGAAGATCGGGCATATCGGCCGCATGCGCGGCAGACACCGTCCCCAACATCGCCGCCGCCAACAAAAGGCCACGCATCGCAACGCTCCATCGAACTCGAACTGTCATCGTGATCATGGCTCGTTAACCTTAACCAATGGTTGCGCCCGCCGCCTTCATCGCTACTCGCCATGAAAAATACGCAAAGCAAAACGGCGCGGGATGAATCCCGCGCCGTTAAGAAGTCCTAACCGATCGAAGTATCGATCAGCCCTTGGTGACGAGCGGCGGCGCGTAGACCGGCGGGCTGCTGAGATCCCAGCGCACGCCGAGCTTGATGTCGTGCGAGGTGAGCTCCTTGACCTTGATCGAGGTCGGGCCGGAGGCGCTGTTGTCGAACAAGCGGTAATTGCCGGGCGCGGCGTCGCCGAGGTTCATGTAGCTGTAGGCCAGTTCGACGGTGAATCCGGGATTGACCTTGTAGGCGAGACCGGCGTGAGCGGCCCAGGCGAGGTTCCACTTTCCGTTATCGGCGAAGTAGGCAACGCTGTTGTTGAGCAGCGGGTTGTAGGACACGCCGTCGTCGCGGAAGCCGCTGATCTTGTTGTAGGAGCCGCCGACACCGGCGCCGATGAACGGGGTGATGCACCACCAGGTGCCGAGGTCGACATAGGCGTTGGCCATCACGACCCACTCGGACTTGCTGCCGCTGTAGTTGTTGACGCCGACGAAGCCGGGTCCAACGACGTTGTCGCTGCCGTGCAGATTGGATTTGCCACGATACTGGCCGATCACGTCGGCGCGGAACCAGTTGTTGAAGCGATAGCCGACGCCGAGATCGAACAGCCCCGCCGAGTCGAAGCCGAGCCCCTCCGTCGTCTTGGAATAGCCGGCCGGCAGGGCGCTATCGATGCGCTTGGCGCTCTGGTTGGTCATGCCGATGTCGCCGCGCAGATACCAGCCGCCGAAGTCCGCGGGCGGAGCCGGCGGCGCGTACATGGGAGGGGGCGCCGCGATCGGCATATCGGCAGCGAACGCCATCGACGAGATCAGGGTTGCCGCACCCGCGGCAAGGAGAGACTTAACGCTACGCATTGGCTTCGTCCTTTTGGCCGGTGAGGCAAATACGCAGGCCTCACGTTCTGGAAACTCACGGAGCGGACGATGCCAGCAAATGTTTAAGCGCCACTTAACCCTAATTTTTAAGGTTGATTTTTCCTGACTGCTCGCGCGCACGGATGAGAAGCGTTGCAAAATTGCAGCGCCTGGCGCCGCAATTGCTAACGATGTGTAAAGCCGCAGTGCAGCGGGAGAGAATCCGTTAACGCGCGTGCCGCGGCAGCTTGGGCAGGAACACCGCAAGCAGGCCGATCGCCGGCAGGTAGGCGCAGACCTGGTAGACGAACTCGATCGAGGTGTGGTCGGCGAGCTTGCCGAGCACGGCGGCGCCCAGGCCCCCGATGCCGAACGCAACGCCGAAGAACACGCCGGAGATCATGCCGAATCTGTGCGGCACCAGCTCCTGCGCGAACACGATGATCGACGACGTCGTCGAGGAGATGATCAGACCGATGATGACTGACAGCACCGCGCTGCCGACGAGCCCGGCATAGGGCAGCGCCAGCGTGAACGGCAGCGCGCCCAGGATCGAGATCCAGATCACGATCTTGCGGCCGAAGCGATCGCCCAAGGGACCGCCCAGAAACGCGCCGACCGCGTTAGCCGCGAGGAAGATGAAGAGATAGATCTGCGCTGCCTGCGTCGACACGCCGAACCGATCGATCAGGTAGAAGATGTAATAGCTCGACAGGCTCGAGACGTAGAGCTGTTTCGAGAACAGCAGCGCGACCAGCACGAGCAGCGCGACGGCGACGCGGCGCGAGCTCGGTGCGTCGGGATGGGCCTGAACCGCCGCTGTCTTCTTCGCCTTGATCTGCGGCGCGTACCAGCGGCCGATGCGCCAGAGGATGAGGATCGCGAGGAAGGCGATTGAGGAGAACCAGGCGATGCTGCCCTGCCCGAACGGCACCACGATCGACGCCGCCAGCACCGGCCCCATCGAGGTGCCGAAACTGCCGCCGAGTTGGAACACCGATTGCGCGAAACCGTAGCGGCCGCCGGAGGCGAGCCGCGCAATGCGCGCGGATTCGGGGTGAAACACCGCCGAGCCGAGACCGACCAGCGCGGCGGCGACGAGGATGACGAGATATTGGTGCGCGGCGCTGAGCAGCAGGAGGCCGAAGAAGGTCGAGGCCATGCCGACCGCCAGCGAATAAGGCTGCGCCTTTTTGTCGGTGTAATGTCCGACCACCGGCTGCAGCAGCGAGGCCGTAAACTGGAAGGCCAGCGTGATCATGCCGATCTGCGCGAAGTCGAGCGCGTAGGTGTCCTTCAGGATCGGATACACCGAGGCGATCAGCGACTGCATGGTGTCGTTGAGGAAGTGCGAGAAGCTGATGCCGGCGAGCACGACATAGGCCGGCCCGGCCGCTTTGGCGGCGGGTGCCACGTCAGCGACGACGACGGGCTCGGTCAGCGTTTCCTCTGAGACGACAACAGGCTTGTTCAATGCAGCATCCCGGCGCGGCAGATTGCCGCGACCTCGTAGGTACGATGCAACGCGCGATGGAACCACCGCCAATCGCAAATGGCTGGAATGCGCGCGCTCTGCCGCGAGCAGCGCGACCTGCATGGTTCAAGAGGCCCGCTTTCACGGGCTCCTCACCATGAAGGTCTGGATCTCGCCATGAAAAGGGTGGGCAAAGGCGCCCTTGCGCCGTGCCCACGATCCTTCGATACGGCCACAGAAGCGTGGGCACGCTTCGCTTTGCCACCCTACGGCAGGGTGCTTGGGACCTCAGGCCGCCGCCTGGCCGAGCGCGAAGACGATGGTGTCGACGACGTCCTCGACCAGGATGCGGTCTTCGCCCTCGCCCATGACGCGGATCACCGGCTCGGTGCCGGAGGAGCGGATCAGGAGACGGCCGTGGCCGTTGAGCCGTTTCTCGCCGTCGGAGATCGCAGACTTGACGTCGGAATCATCGAGCGGCTTGCCGCCCTTGTGGCGGACATTCTTGAGGATCTGCGGCAGCGGATCAAAGCGGTGGCAGACTTCCGACACGGGACGGCGCAGCTTCTGCACCACCGCGAGCACCTGCAGCGCAGCGACAAAACCGTCGCCGGTGGTGGCATAGTCGGACAGGATGATGTGGCCGGACTGCTCGCCGCCAAGATTGTAGCCGCCGTTCAGCATCTGCTCGAGCACGTAGCGGTCGCCGACCGGCGTGCGGACCAGATCGAGCCCCTGCCCTTTCAGGAAACGCTCGAGGCCGAGATTGGACATCACGGTGGCGACGATGCCGGGCCGCGACAGGCGGCCGTCTTCCTTCCAGCTCTGCGCGATCACCGCCAGGAGCTGGTCGCCGTCGACGACATGACCGCGCTCGTCGACCAGGATAACGCGATCGGCGTCGCCGTCGAGCGCGATGCCGATGTCGGCGCGCATCTCGCGCACCTTCCGCGACAGTGCTTCCGGCGAGGTCGAGCCGCAATCCTTGTTGATGTTGAAGCCGTCGGGCTCGACGCCGATCGGCACAACGTCGGCGCCCAACTCCCACAGCGCTTCCGGCACCACCTTGTAGGCGGCGCCGTTGGCGCAATCGATCACGACGCGCAGGCCGTCGAGCGAGAGGTCGCGCGGCAGCGTGCGCTTGGCGAATTCGATGTAGCGGTCATGCACGCCGTCGATGCGGCGGGCGCGGCCGAGGCTCGCGCTCTGTGCCAGCCGCTTGTCGATGGGCTCGTCGAGCAGCTGCTCGATCTGCCGCTCGACGTCGTCGGACAGCTTGAAGCCCTGCGGGCCGAACAGCTTGATGCCGTTGTCCTCGAACAGATTGTGCGAGGCCGAGATCATGACGCCGAGATCGGCGCGCATCGACTTGGTCAGCATCGCAACCGCCGGCGTCGGCATCGGGCCGACCAGCAGCACGTCCATGCCGACCGAGGTGAAGCCGGCGACCATCGCGTATTCGATCATGTAGCCGGACAGGCGGGTGTCCTTGCCGATCACGACCCGGTGGCGGTGATCACCGCGCTGAAACGCAAGGCCTGCGGCTTGGCCGACCTTGAGCGCGAGCTCCGGCGTGATCAGTCCGTTAGCGCGGCCCCGAATCCCGTCCGTCCCGAAATATTTGCGACTCATATCGTCCCCCGAGCAACAACCAGGGGATCCCCTCTACAACCACGGGCTGCCCGAACGGGACCCGCATCCCTGATTTGCTAAACGTCTTATAATGCCTATGGGGCTAACTTGGCTTCAAAAAATATGATGAATCATTACGGAACCGGGGCGCCGCCGCTCCGACAACGTCTTGTTAACATTATATTTCCTACCCATGGCGCCGGTCGGGGTGGAACCCGATTTAATCGCTGCGCTTGACGTGGCCATCGCCGCGGCTCGGCGCCGGCTGGGTGACGTTGACGGGATCGGAGCCCGGAAAGGTCTCTTCCAGACCCTCTTCCAGGGCTTCCTCGAGATCACGCTTCTCCTTGATCTCTTCCGGCGAAGGTCCAGCGTGCGGCTTCGTCATGGCGCCCTCCTGCAAAACGGTCTGCAAACGGATTTGGCTGTGCATCCAACCATGCTAGATGACCCCGAAATCTTCCGATGCAAGACTCTTGGTAGAAGACGGGCCGGGGAACGATCATGAAACATATCACCTGTATCGACGATCTTCGCACGCTGCATAAGCGCCGCGTGCCGAAGGCGTTCTTCGACTATTGCGATCGCGGCTCCTATGCCGAGGAGACGCTGCGCGCCAACCGCGAGGATATGCAGGCGATCAAGTTTCGCCAGCGCATCCTGGTCGACGTCTCCAAGCGCGACACCTCGACCACGATCCTCGGCGAGCCCTCGACCATGCCGCTGATACTCGCGCCCGTCGGCCTGCTCGGCATGCAGCATGGCGACGGCGAAATTTATGCCTGCCGCGCCGCGCAGGCCGCCGGTATCCCGTTCACGCAATCGACCATGTCGATCTGCTCGATCGAGGACATCGCCGCCAATGTCGAGAAGCCGTTCTGGTTCCAGCTCTACGTCATGAAGGACCGCGGCTTCATCAAGGAATTGATCCAGCGCGCGATCGCGGCCAAGTGCAGCGCGCTGGTGCTCACCGTGGACCTCCAGGTGATCGGCCAGCGCCACGCCGACATCAAGAACGGCATGACGGTGCCCCCCGAATGGTCGCTGTCGAAGCTGCTGGATTTCGCCAGCAAGCCCGGCTGGGTCTCCGGCGTGCTGCAGGGCAAGCGCCGCACCTTCGGCAACATCGCCGGCCACGTAAAGAACACCGAGGATCTCAATCGCCTCGCCGAATGGACGGCCTCGCAGTTCGACACCTCGCTGAACTGGAAGGACGTCGAGTGGGTCCGCAGCATCTGGCCGGGCAAGCTCGTCATCAAGGGCATCCTCGACGTCGAGGACGCCGAGGAAGCCGCCAAGACCGGCGCGCAGGCGCTCGTCGTCTCCAACCATGGCGGCCGGCAGCTCGACGGTGCGCCGTCCTCGATCGAGGTGCTGCCCGAGATCGCCGATGCGGTCGGTGACAGGATGGAGATCATGTTCGACGGCGGCATCCGCTCCGGCCAGGACGTGATGCGCGCGCTCGCGCTCGGCGCAAAGTCCTGCATGCTCGGCCGCGCCTATGCCTACGGCCTGGGTGCCGGCGGCCAGGCCGGCGTCGCCAAGGCGATCGACATCATCCAGAAGGAGCTGCTCACCACCATGGGCCTGTGCGGCGTCAACCGGATCGACGAGATCGACGATCATGTCATCGCGATGTGACGGCAGCGGCGGTGCCGTAGGGTGGGCAAAGCGTAAGCGTGCCCACCAATGTGCGCAACGTGAGGAAGACGTGGGCACGGCGCTGACGCGCCTTTGCCCACCTTACGTTTGTTTTCTCATCACATCGGCGGCGTCAGGCCGTCGCGGCCGACGCTGACGCGGTTGGTCTCGAACGAGCCGTCGGGCAATTGCTTCATGAAGGCGATGACCTTTGCTCCGGGCTTCAACTCGGATTTGTCGCTCGGCACGAAGGTCACCACCGGCGTGTTGTCGGCGACGAACACCTTCTTCTCGCCGTCCTTGTACTTGACCAGCAGCGTATGGCCGTCATTGCCGACCACGCTCTCCGACACCGTGGCGTTGGTCATGCTCGAATTCGGCTTGAGGTCATAGGGCCGCGAGCCCTCGCCGGTGCCGCGCATGCTCTCCGGAAACACGTGGACCTCGACCGCGTTCTGGCCGCCGTCCGGTCCGGGCACCGTGGTGGCGCCGACGAAGGAGCCGACCTTGATGTCGGCGAGTGAAATTTTGGTAATCCCCGAGACGTTCACGTCGGGAGCGATGCGTAGCTTGACGTCCTCACCGCTGCGCGACTTGACCTGCATCGTGTCACCATTGACGCTTTCGATCGTGCCGCGCACGCGCGTCGGCACCGGTGCCCTCTGCGCGTAGGCATAGAGGGTGGAAGCGGCCACCATCGCGACGGCGATCAGCGGACGTGTGAAAGTTGCACGTTGAACAGACATGACGGTCTCCGATTGTCCCCCAGGAATGGAGAACTCCGGACGACGCGTGCTATTCTCTCAAGTCTTTGTGAGATCGGCCTCGACCAGCGCCCGCAGCTCGGCCGTGACCTCCGGCCGCCGGCCGAACCACAGCTCGAAACCGCGCACCGCCTGGTGCAGCAGCATGCCGAGCCCGTCTGCCGTCTTCAGGCCACGCGCCGTTGCGGCGGCGAGCAGCGGCGTCACCAGCGGGACATAGACGAGGTCGGCGACCACCGCCGCCTGCGGCAGGCGCGCGACATCAACATCGAGTGAGGGCTGGCCGTGCATGCCGAGCGAGGTCGTGTTCACGAGAAGTTTTGCGCGCGGCAGCACGTCGTCGATCCCGTCCCACGTCACGGGACGCACGTTCGGCCCGAACTGTCTTGCCAGCGTCTCGGCCCGCGCGATGGTGCGATTGGCAAGATGGATGTGCTTGATCCCGCGCTCGAGCAGGCCGAACACGACCGCCCGCGAGGAGCCGCCGGCGCCGAGCACCAGCGCCTCCTCGGAGGCATCCCAACCGGGCGCGCTGGCGTCGAGATTGCCGATGAAACCTTCGACGTCGGTGTTGGTCGAGCGCAGCTCGCCGTCGGCAAACCACAGCGTGTTCGCCGCGCCGACGGCCTTGGCGCGCGCATCGGGCGCCGACAGCGCCAGCACCTCTTCCTTGTGCGGGATGGTGACGTTGGCGCCGACGAAGCCGCGCAGCGACAGCCGCAGCACGAAATCCCTGAGATCCTCGGGCGGAACCGCTTCGATGACATAGCCGCCGGCAATGCCGAGCGTGCGCAGCCAGTAATGATGGATCAGCGGCGAGCGCGAATGCGCGGCCGGCCATCCGATCAGACAGGCTGCAGGAGCTTTGGGCGCGGTCATCTTTCCCTCGGGTCGTTTCCGAGGCGATCCATTTCGCGTCCCGTGGGGCCTGTCAAGCGTGCGGACGTCGCTAGTCCGCCGCAGCCTCGTCGGCCGCCCGGCCCTTGATGTCGGCGATCGCGCGGTCGAGGCTCTGGCGATAGCGCGCCCGCGGCGGCGTCACGCCATGGGTGAGCAGCGCGCGGCGGACAGCGGGCGAAGCCCCCGTGATGAACAGGCGGATGCCCTGGCGGTGCGCCTTGGCGGCGACGCGGCCCAGCACGTTGGCCGCCGTCGAATCCAGGAACGGCACCGCGGCGAAATCGACCACGAAGGCCTTGCGCCTGTCGGCGACCTCGTCGAGCACGCCTCCGATGGCGGAGGCCGCGCCGAAGAAGAACGCGCCGGTGATGCGATAGACCAGCACGTCGCGATCGACCGCAAGCGCAGGATCGTAGCGAACGCGATCGCCATTGCCGTCGTCGGGACGATCGCCGGCGACCAGCGGCGAGCGTTCCTCGATCCCCGTCATCTCCGCCATGCGATGGATGAACAGCACGGCGCCGAGCGCAAAGCCGACCAGGATGCCTTCGGTGAGATCGCGGAAGATCGTCAGCAGGAAGGTCGCGAGCAGCACGACGGCGTCGCCCCATGACGAACGCAGGAGCGTGGCGAATTCGTGCTTCTCCGCCATGGTCCAGGCCACCACGACCAGCACCGAGGCGAGCGCCGCCAGCGGAATGTAGCTTGCGAGCGGCGCCGCGATCAGCATGAACAGCAGCAGAAACACGGAATGCAGCATTCCGGCCAGCGGCCCGCGCGCACCGGCGCGAATGTTAGTCGCGGTCCGCGCGATCAGGCCGGTGACGCAGATGCCGCCGAACAGCGCCGAGCCGATATTGGCGGCGCCTTGCGCCACCAGCTCGCAATTGGAGCGGTGACGGCGCCCGGTCATGCCGTCGGCCACCACCGCCGACAGCAGCGATTCGATGGCGGCCAGCAGCGCGAACGCGATCGCATCCGGCAGCACGGCGCTCGCCTTCGCGACCGAGAACGCCGGCAGCGCCGGTGACGGCAATTCGCGCGGAATGCCGCCGAAGCGCGACCCGATGGTTTCCACCGGCAGCGACAGCACGGCACACGCAACGGCCGCGATCACGACCGCGATCAGGATGCCGGGCCAGGACGGCCGCCAGATCCGCAAGGCCGCGATGATGGCGATGCTGACGATCGCGACCGCGACGGCGGATGGATTGATGGTGTTGAGACCGCCGGCGAGCGCGACCAGCTTTGGAACGAACTCGCTGGGCTCCTTGCCCGCAAGCGTGATCCCGCCGAGATCGCGGAGCTGGCTGGCGAAGATGATCACAGCGATGCCGGCGGTGAATCCGACCGTGACCGGATAGGGAATGAACTTGATGTAAGTGCCGACCCGGAGCAGGCCCGCAGCGATCAGGAACACGCCCGCCATCAGGGTGGCGAGGATGACGCCGTCAACGCCGTGACGCTCCGCGGTCGCTGCGACCAGGACGATGAAGGCGCCGGCGGGTCCGCCGATCTGGAACCGGCTGCCGCCGAGCAGCGAGGCGATGAAGCCGCCGACGACAGCGGTGTAGAGACCGCGGTCCGGCGTCACGCCCGAGGCGATCGCGATCGCCATCGACAGCGGCAGCGCCACGATCGCAACCGTCAGGCCCGCGAAGACATCGGCGCGGAAGTCCGCGACGCCGTAGCCTTCACGCCAGACGGTGACGAGCTTTGGCAGATACAATTCGGCAAAAGTCGGCTGACGCAGCTGGTGCAGCCGGCTTGCGTGATCGCTTGTGATGCTCATGCTCCGCTGCCCCACAATGCTCCACCGCATCGTGCGGCCGCGATTCGGACGCGACGGTGCGTTGGTTCAGTCTGCTCCGGGCAAGACCCGCAAGATCAAGCCCCCACCCGGCGCGGCGGCCCGGGCTCCTTCAGGCGGACGCCACGCCCGCCGCTGTCGCTGCGGACCTGCTCGCCGATCAGCTCGACGCCGGCCCGGTCGAACGCCTCGACTACCTTGATCAGGGTCTCGACCACGCCACGC
The DNA here is from genome assembly GCF_014198315.1 of Bradyrhizobium sp. CIR48. Classification (NCBI taxonomy): domain Bacteria; kingdom Pseudomonadati; phylum Pseudomonadota; class Alphaproteobacteria; order Hyphomicrobiales; family Nitrobacteraceae; genus Bradyrhizobium; species Bradyrhizobium sp. CIR48. The sequence goes on along the minus strand of NZ_JACIHG010000017.1, from coordinate 127,136 downwards.
ACATTGCCGGTGCTGGCCTCCATCCGCTGGATGGTCGGCAGCGAAACGCCGGCGAGCTCGGCCAGGGTTTTCTGGTCAATGCCGAGCAGCGCGCGGGCTGCCCGCATCTGGAACGACGTGATCACCTTGGCCTCACTTACCAGCATTTATAAATGATATCTGAGACGTGTACAATGATGTAAAATACATCATACTGGACTTAAGGCAAGAGGTTGCCCAGCTACGCCGCCGTCATTGCGAGGAGCCCTTGCGACGAAGAATCCTGCCGCGGAACGACTCTCTGGATTGCTTCGCTTTTGCGGTTGGGGCGCGATCACTTGAAACGCCGCACGCGTAGAGACGGCCCCTCACCCACCCTCTCCCCGCGAAGAGCGGGGAGAGGGTGCGAGAGCGTGCGCCTCTGACTAAGCCAGCTTGATCACGCCGCGTGTTGATGCGCGGCGATGATCTGGTCGGCGGCACGGCCGGTGACTTCGGCCATGTGGTCGAACGTGCGGGTGAAGCTGCCGGCGCCGGCAGTAGCCGAGCGCAGCTCCACGATCAGTTCGCCGATCTCGGCTTCCGGCATCATCGCACGGACGCTGTCCCAGCCGCTCCAGCCGTCACGCGTGTCGAAGCCGAGGATCTGGCCGCGCCGCGCCGACAGGATCGCGTTGATCTTGGCGGTGGCGTCGGTCGGACAGACGATCTCGACCACGTGGATCGGCTCCAGCAGCACCGATTGACACTGCGGCAGGCCCTCGTTGAGTCCGATCCGCGCCGCCGTGCGGAAGGCGAGATCGGAAGAGTCGACACTGTGATAGGAGCCGTCGGTCAGCGTCACCTGCACATCGGTGACGGGGAAGCCGAGCGGACCGCGCGTCAATCCGTCGACGACGCCTTCTTCCACCGCGCCGATGTAGTTGCGCGGCACCGCGCCACCAACGACCTTCTCGGCGAACTTGAAGCCCTCGCCGCGCGGCAAAGGCCTGATGTCGAGCACGACGTCGCCGAACTGGCCGTGGCCGCCGGACTGCTTCTTGTGGCGACCGCGCTGGACGATCGGCTTGCGGATGGTCTCCTGATAGCCGATGGCCGGTGGATGCGAGGTGATCTTGACGCCGAAGCGGTCGCGCAGCCGCTCGCTGGCGACGCGCAAGTGCATCTCGCCCTGCCCCCACAGCACGGTGTCGTGGGTCTGGGCGTTCATCACGATGACGAGCGAGGGATCCTCCTCGTGCAGCCGCGTCAGCGCCTGGCCGAGCTTGACGTCGTCCTTGCGGTCGGTGGCCGCAACCGAGATCGCGAGCACCGGCGGCGTCGGCTCCGAGACCGCGAGCGCCGCTGGCGGGGTCTTGCCGCTCGAGACCGTGTCGCCGGTCTTGATCGGATCAACCTTGGCGAGCGCCACCGTGTCGCCGGCTTCGGCCGCGGCACGCTTGGTGTCGTAGGCGCCGTTGACGGCGAGGATGCCGGAGATGCGGCCCGCGCCTCCGGAAGCGGATTGCAGCGTGGCGCCGTCGTCGAGATGGCCGGCGAGCAGCCGCGTCAATGACAGTTTGCCGCCATGCTGCGAATGCAGTGTCTTGAACACGAAGCCGAGCGCGTCCCTGGTCTCGGGCACACCGAGACGTTTTGCGGTCTCCGCAATGCCCGGCGCCTCGTGACGCAGCGCCTTCATCAAACGCAGCACGCCGTTCTCGCGCGCGGCAGCGCCCAGCAGCACCGGGCAGATCAGTCCCTCGCGCAGTTCGCGGGCGAGATCGTCGAACACGGCATCGCGCGGCGGCTGGATGTCCTCGAGCAGTTGCTCCATCAGCGCATCGTCGTGATCGGCGAGCTTCTCCAGCATCGAGAAGCGGGCTTCCTTCTCGCGGTCGAGATTGCCGCCTTCGAGCGCGACCACCTCGGAGGCCTTGTGCTCGCGATAGATGAAGGCGCGCTCCAGCGCGAGATCGACGAAGCCCTCGATCAGCTCGTCCTTCCAGATCGGGATCTGGCGCAGCACCAGCGGCACGCGGGAGGCGGGCTGCAGCATTGCGAGCGACTCGCGGATGCGCTGGCTCGCGCGGTCGATCTTGTTGAGGAACAGGAAACGCGGGATCTTCAGCTCCTCCAGCTCGCGCAGGATGATCTGAAGCTGCGGCAGCTTCTTCTCGTCGGCCTCGCAGACCACGATCGCGGCATCGACCGCGGGCAGCGCGGCGCGCATGTCGTGGGCAAACTCGACGGAACCGGGACAATCCAGGAAGGTGTAGCTGTCGCCCATGAAACTCGTGGTGGCGGCAGTGAGCCCGACGGTCATCTTGTGATGACGGGCCTCGGGCGCAGCGTCGCCGACGGAAGTTCCGGCGTCGACACTGCCGGCACGCGGGATTGCGCCCGTTCGCGCCAGTATTGCTTCGAGAAGTGTGGTTTTACCGCTTTGGAAAGGGCCCACCAGCGCGATGCACCGTGGACCTCGGGGACTTCTGACGTCTTGTCCCATTCGCCGCCTCCTTGGTGTGGAGCTCGGCCCATGATTGGGTCGGCAACCGCAGATGCTCTGCCCGTCCCCGAGATTTGGCAAGCATCAAACGTCGCTGCGGTGCGTCGTCGGCTGGATTAGGTCTTAACGCGACGAGTACGGCTGTCGGCTGCGTGTTCCACCTCTCCCCGGCGGGAAGAGGTGAAAGCAGCAAACACCGTCGTCGGGCGTCAACGGCCCGGACGAAGTTCCAGGCTCTCGAGGCCGGCGGCAATGTTGAGGCCGACCTGTCCCTGCACGCTGAGCGGTTGGAGCGCGATCGAATTGTTGGAGCCGCCGACCAGCACGTTGCCTCCCAAGCCGACACCGACCGAGGCGCTGCCCTGCGCGCCGGCATAATTGCCGGAGAGGTCGCCCGGGCCGAGCCGGTCGACGGGTGCGAACACACCCCACGCCAAAGCCGTCTCCTGGGTGATGCCGATGTCGAGACCGACTTTGCGGATGGTCGCGACGTAACGATCGTCGGGCAGACCGTCGGCGCGCAGCACGCAGCCGAGATGGGTCACCGATCCCACGATGAAGCCGACGCTGGCGCCGCCGCGGCATTCGAGCACGCCCACCCGCGCCATCCGCTGCTGTGCACTGCCGCCCACGCTAGAGGCAACGAGGCTGGCGGCGGCGAGCCCGGCGAAGATGAACGAACGGCGCATAAAAATATCTCCGGCGATGAAGGGATGCGAGCAGAGAGCGCCCCACTCGCTTTGCGCGTCTATGCCACAACAGGCGTGGCCGTGCCAGATCGTGCAGAGGGATTGGCGTGCAAACAACAAAAAGGCCCGCCGAGGCGGGCCTTTCCGATCGTTCATCGCGACGCGATCAGCGCAAATTACCGCAGAAGCGCTGGATGCGCTTGCAGGCGTCTTCGAGATCCGAGGTCTTGGTCGCGTAGGAGATGCGGAAGGCCGGGCCAAGGCCGAAGGCTGAACCCTGCACCACCGCGACGCCTTCGGTCTCAAGGAGCTCGGTGACGAAGGTCTCGTCATTGTCGATCACCGTGCCGGACGGCGCGGTCTTGCCGATCGTGCCGGCGCAGGACGGATAGACGTAGAAGGCGCCTTCGGGACGCGGGCATTCGATGCCCTTGGCCTGGTTGAGCATGGAGACGACGAGGTCGCGCCGCTCCTTGAACACCTTGTTGTTGGCGGGGATGAAGTCCTGCGGACCGTTCAGAGCTTCCACCGCGGCCCATTGCGCAATCGAGGACGGGTTCGAGGTCGACTGCGACTGGATCGTCGACATCGCCTTGATCAGCTGCGCGGGGCCACCGGCATAGCCGATGCGCCAGCCGGTCATGCAATAGGCCTTCGACACGCCGTTCACGGTGAGCGTGCGGTCGTAAAGTTTCGGCTCGACCTGCGCGACCGTGGTGAACTGGAAGTCGTCATAGACGAGATGCTCGTACATATCGTCGGTCATCACCCACACATGGGGATGCTTCACCAGCACGTCCGTGAGGGCCTTCAGTTCCGAACGCGTGTAGGCGGCTCCCGTCGGGTTCGATGGCGAGCACAGGATCACCCATTTGGTCTTCGGCGTGATCGCGCGCTCGAGCGCCTCGGCCTGGAGCTTGAAGCCGGTCGCAGCGGTGCAGACCACCGGCACCGGCTCGCCGCCGGCGAGCGCCACCATCTCAGGGTAGCTGACCCAGTACGGCGCGGGAATGATCACCTCGTCGCCCGGATTGATGGTCGCCATCAGCGCGTTGTACAGCACCTGCTTGCCGCCGGTGCCGACGATGATCTGGTTCGGCTTGTAGGCAACGCCGTTCTCGCGCTGAAACTTGGCGATGATGGCTTCCTTCAGCTCGGGAATGCCGTCGACCGCGGTGTACTTGGTCTTGCCGGCCTCGATGGCGCGGATCGCAGCCAGCTTGATGTTGGCGGGCGTGTCGAAGTCGGGCTCGCCGGCACCGAGACCCATGACGTTGCGGCCCGCCGCTTTCAGCGCGCGTGCTTTATCCGTGACCGCGATGGTCGCGGACGGCTTCACACGGTCGAGCGCAGCGGCAAGGAAGGACATCGTCATCTCCTGACAAGCGTCGAAAAGCCCTAGGCCTCACGACTCTGATTGTGGGAATGAGTTACCCTAAAACGTGTGCCGCTGCGCCGCAAGAAACTTCGGCCCGATCTCGGAAAAACTTGCGGATTTGGAGCGGTTCAAGCCGCGATTTCCAGCAATTTTCCGCAACTTTACCGCGCGAATCGCTCATATCCCGGAAGGCTTGTCCTCGGAGCAATTTTGCGTGTTGCGTGCTGAAGCGCCGTCATGGCCGGGCATAGCCGTCCGAACGACGGCGTCGCTTCTGCTCGCCTGTTTCCCGGCCATCCACGCCTCGCCCCCGGCACGAAGAACGTCGATGCCCGGCGCACTGGATTGATGACGGCGCTCTCCCCCAATCGCTCGCCCTGCGCACAATCGCGCGAGCCAAGCGCGCGCATGCTGACGCAAGCGTGATCTGATTTGCATCGTCGCGCGGAAATGATCTTCCGCAGCGCTGCAGTGCGGTAGGGATTTCGAGTTTTTCTATTGGCCGGCCCTTGCGGCGGATTCGCATCGGCATCATTGTTTAGCCGCCTCGCGTGGCGACGAGCGCAGTGCCTCCCCGTCTTCCGGAATCATTCTCAGAATGTACAAGCTCTATTCGATGCAACGCTCCGGCAACAGCTACAAGGTCCGCCTTGCGCTGGCGCTGCTCAACGTGCCCTACGAAGCGATCGAGGTGGACATTCTGCGCGGCGAGAGCCGCACGCCGGACTTTCTGACCAAGAACCCGTCGGGACAGGTGCCGCTGCTCGAGGTCGGCGACGACCGCTTTCTTGCCGAGTCCAACGCCATCCTCTGGTACGTCGCCGTCGGCACCCCGCTCGCGCCCGAGAACCGCATCGACCGCGCCGAGGCGCTGCAATGGATGTTCTTCGAGCAGCACGCGCTGGAGCCGAACATCGGCGCCGCCTATTTCTGGCTGTCGCTGGTCAAGGGTGGGCGCGACCTCCAGACCCATTCGCTGGAGGACTGGATGGAGCGCGGCTATGGCGCGCTCCAGGTGATGGAGAACCACCTCAAGACCAACGCCTATTTCGCCGCGCGCCAGCTCACGGTCGCCGACATCGCGTTGTACGGCTACACCCACCTCGCCGACCGCTGCGACTTCGACCTCCAGGCCTTCCCGGCGATCCGCGACTGGCTGAAGCGGGTGGAAGCTGCGCCGGGCTTCGTGTCGATGGACTGGCGGCCGGTCGACGTCGACGACCCCGCCAGCATTGCAGCCGGCGCCTGAGCGCGCCCCTGCCCTCCCGCGAATAGCGGGTACAAAGGTGACGTTCGCCGCAATCCCGCCATTTTCCGCGCGATAGCCGCCGCAATATTGCCGGTTGAAACTGGGAAATTGTGGAAAGTCGCGGGTGATTCGCTCGCGCGTTGAAGGATTTAGACCATGATACGGGCGTCCGGCACGGCAGGCTTTCAGGGCCATCCCGCTACCGTAGCGTCTTCCCGGCTGACCAACGCGGTCGCGGCCTCGCTCGCCGTCGCCGCGCTCTCGCTGTGCCTGATCGTCACCCTGACGGTGCTGTCGACCAAGGCGACCATGGCGATGGGCCTGCCGGTCTGATTCCCGTTTCATCCTGGTCCAGCCTTCAAGGCGCCGTGTGCTCCGCGCCTTCAGGCATCGCGACGGGACGTCGATGAAATCACCTGTGGTAGTCGTTGCAATCACACTGACTGCGGCCATTTTGGTCGCGGCGTCGCTGTTGATTGTCGTCACGCGCAAGGGCCCGGGGATTTCGACGCTGAATGCGCCGGCGCTGCAACAGCCCCTCAAGCACGCCCACTTGGTCTAAAATCATCCGAAAACCAGAAGCTTGCACGCAAGCGGACCTTAAACACACCGCAGGAAAACGTATCGCGGTGACGCAACGATCAGCCAGTGTTGCGACGTTACCTCGGTTCGGGAGGAGCGAGACGGGTCCATGCGGTTCGGATGGCGTGCGATCTCCGGTCCGGCGCTGACGGCAGCAGCCCTGCTGCTGACGATGCACTTCGATCGCTTCATCCCCTCGCCCGCGCCGCTGCTCGTGGGCATCGTGGCGCTCGCCGGCGCACTGTCGGGTCTCGCCTCCGCCATCGCCAGCGCGGCCGTCGCGGTGATCGGCGCGGCGCTGCTCCTCCTCGGCCGCCACGGCGTTTCCGGCGCCACCAGTGCCGATCTGGTCCAGTTCGGCCTCATGGCGATCACGGCTGCCGCCACCGCCGGCATCACCGGACTGATGCGCGAGCGGCTGCTCGGTACGGTCGCGGCCGAACGGCAGAGCCACGCCACGGCCGCGCGGCTGTCGGCCGCGCTCGATCAGGTCGATATCGGCATCGTGCTGCTCGATGCCGAGACGCGGGCCGAATTCATCAACCGCGCCTTCCGCGACTATTTTGCGGTGCCGGACGAGATCGCCGACGGCAAGCCGCCCTTCATCGCGCTGATGTATCACAGCCGCGACACCGGCGCGTTCGAGCTGCCCGAAGACGAGCTCGGCACCTTCATCGCCCAGCGCATGGAGATGGTGCGGATCGGCGATGCCACGCCGATCAACATCGCCTTGCGCAACGGCGAGGTGCTGCGCTTCGTCTGCAACGCCCTGCCCGATGGCGGACGTATGCTGAGCTATACGCCGGTGACCGATCTCGTGCGCCACACCGATGCGCCCTCGCGCGCCGACTACTACCGCTCGCTGCGCGATCCCACGGGCCGCAGGCTGATCCGGCATCTGCGCGCCGCGGAGTGATGCGACTGGCGATTGATCGGCACGCCCGTCATCACGTATGAAGGACGTCCCATCGATCGCAGGAAATCCACATGTCGCTCACCATTCGCGCCGTCACCAGGCAGGACTACGATCAATGGCTGCCGCTGTGGGACGGCTATAACGCCTTCTACGGCCGCTCCGGCCCGACCGCGCTGGCGGGCGAGATCACTGCGATGACGTGGCAGCGTTTCTTCGATGCCTATGAGCCGGTGCATGGATTGGTCGCCGAGAGCGACGGCAAGCTGCTCGGCATGACGAACTACCTGTTTCATCGCAGCACCACCGCGATCGAGCCGTCCTGCTATCTGCAGGACCTGTTCACGCTGGAAGCCGCGCGCGGCAAAGGCGTCGCCTCGGCGCTGATCCACGGCGTGTATGAGCGGGCGAAACTGGCGGGATCGCCGCGCGTCTATTGGCAGACGCACGAGACCAATCTCACGGCACAGCGCTTGTATGACAAGGTCGCGGAGCGTTCCGGTTTCATCGTCTATCGCAAGCTGTTCTGATCCCCATCCGCAGCCTGTGGATAACTCCCGCTGTCACCCCCGCGTAACATAGCGGGACTACGCTGTGCCTGCGTCTGATCTGGCCCCCCGTCACCGATCAAGCGCCCCAAGCGGTCCCCGTCAGTCGCCGCGTCTGACAGGGGCCGCATTTTTTTGTCCGCCTTGTCAGCATGGCAGCAGCGCGGCGCGCGCCTTGCTGCTGTGGCGCACGATGGTCACAATGCGTGGCTGCTCTCTCTGACAGGATCTCCCATGGAAATTCGCAATCTCGGCGCCTCCGGCCTTCGCGTGTCCGCGGTCGGGCTCGGCTGCAACAATTTCGGCCAGCGCACGGATCTGGAGACCTCGCGGAAGGTGATCCATCGCGCGCTCGATCTCGGCATCACGCTGTTCGACACCGCCGACATCTATTCGAACATGGGCGGCTCGGAGACCGTGCTCGGTGCTGTGCTGGGCGACCGCCGCAAGGACATCGTGCTGGCGACGAAATATTCCAAGCCGATGGCGGAGGACGGAACCAAGCAGGGCGCCTCGCGCCGCTACATCATGGACGCCGTCGAAGCGAGCCTGAAGCGGCTGAAGACCGATTACATCGATCTCTACCAGCAGCACGACTATGACCCGCTGACGCCGATCGAGGAGAGCCTGCGCGCACTCGACGATCTCGTCCGCCAGGGCAAGGTTCGCTACATCGGCAATTCGAACTTTCCGGCCTGGCGCGTCGCGGAAGCCGAGTACGTCGCGCGCGCGATGAATGTCAGCCGCTTCGTGTCGTGCCAGGACGAATACTCGCTCGTCGTGCGCGACATCGAAAAGGACCTGCTGCCGGCAGCAACGGAATACAAGCTTGGCCTGTTGCCGTTTTTCCCGCTCGCAAGCGGCCTCCTGACCGGCAAATACCGGAAGGGCGAAGCCGCGCCTGATGATACCCGCTTCGGCAAGGTGGAGCGGCTGCGCGACCGCTACGTCACGCCGCGCAACGAGAATATCGTCGAGAAGCTCCAGGCCTTCGCCAAGGCCCGCGGCCACAGCATGCTCGAGCTCGCCTTCTCCTGGCTCGCCGCCCGCCCGCAAGTATCAAGCGTGATTGCCGGCGCCACCCGCATCGAGCAGATCGAGCAGAACGTCAAGGCGATCGCCTGGCAGCTCAGCGCGGAGGAGATGGCGGAGATCGACAGGATCACGCTGGGCTAGAGCATGATCCGGAAAAGTGCGCAGCGGTTTTCCGGAAAGATCATGCTCAGACAAACAAAGGCCGGCGCGGCGCGCTACTTCGCGCCGCGTCCCACGGTCTGCATCACCTCGAAGCCCTCGAACTGGGGATGGCCGAGATAGAGCGGCTTGTTGTCGCCTGCCTTGTGGTGCGCGGCGCGAAATGCTTCGGACTTGGTCCAGGCCTCGAACGCGGCATGGTTCGCCCACACGGTGTGCGAGGCATAGAGCGTGTGGTCCTCGAGCTCGGGTCCGCGCAGCAGATGGAATTCGACGAAGCCCGGCACCTTGTCCAGATGCGTATCGCGGCCGAGCCAGACCTGCTCGAAAGCGGCCTCGGAGCCCTTGGCGACACGGAAGCGATTCATGGCGATGTACATGGGGATGGTTCTCCTGATGTTGCACCATTATCTCGTCATTCCGGGATGCGCCGCAAGGCGCAGGCCCGGAATGACGGCGCGTGGGGTTAGGCGACCAATCCCTTCATCGGCCGTACTCCCGCACTATCCGGGAACACCGTCTCGGCCAGCACGCGATCGGACAGGCCGAACTGGCCCTGCAGCACGCCCTTGATCACGGAGCGCAGATCGGTGGTCGGCTTGAGATCGCGAGCTTCATACAAGTTCGCGAGCTTGAGGCCCGGCCATTCGGAGATCACGCGTCCGCCTTTCACGGCGCCGCCGGCGAGCAGCGCGATCGTGCCGGTGCCGTGATCGGTGCCATCGGTGCCATTGATGCGCGCGGTGCGGCCGAACTCCGTGGCGACGACGACGACGGTGTCGCGCCAGCGCTCCCCCAAACCGCTTTGGAATTCGGCGAGCGCGCCATCGAGCCCGCCGAGCAGGAAGGCGAGACGCCCCACGGGGCCGCCTTCATTGGCATGGGTGTCCCAGCCATCGAAGGCGAGCGCGGCGATGCGCGGGCCATCGTCCGCGGCCATCAGCTTGGCCGCGCCGCGCGCGACCTGGCGCATCTGCGCCACCGCATTGCCGGCTTTCGGCTTCATGTCGTCTCCGCTCGCGGCCTTGTCGAGCTGAAGGCCTTGCGACAAGGCCATCGCCAGTGCGGGATCGCGATGACGGTAGAGATCGACGAGGCGCATCGCGGTGTCGTCATCGGCCTGCGGCAGCGCCACCGGGGCCCAGCCGACGGTCGGCGCGTTGCCGCGCAGCACCAGCGGCGTAGTGGGCCCGACTGCAAGAGCGCTCGATACGCGCTCGCCGCGCGGCAGCGCTTCGAGGGCGCGGTTGAGCCAGCCGGACTGCACGCGGCCCGGTCCGGCATAGCCGCTTTCGAGCACGTCCTGGCCGTCGAAATGCGAGCGGTCGCGATAAGGCGTCGCCACGGCATGGATCACCGCGGCATGCTGGTCGCGATACATGCGCGCAAATTCCGGCATCGCCGGATGCAGCGCGAAGAAGGAATCCAGCATGATCGCGGGATGCGCGCCGTCAGAAGTGAGCGCGATCGAGCCGTGCAGGCCGGCATAATCGGGATCGCCGATCGGCGCGACGGTCGCAAGACCGTCGAGCGCGCCGCGCAGGATCACCACGATCAGCCGGGGATCGCGCCCATCGGCCGCGCGCGCGAATTTCGGCAAATAAGCCCAGGCCGCGAACGAGGTGCCGCCGAGCAGGAGACTGCGGCGCGAGGTGAGCAGCCGGTTCTCGGTGCAGTCCATCGTCACCTCCTCTGCATTTCCGGCGACATCAAGAGCAGCGCCAGCGCCTGCTGGCGCGACTCCGCGCGCTCGATGGTCCGCCGCGTTTCGATGGAGGCCGCATCCGCCGCTGCGAATTCCAGCAGATCCAGCGGATCGATGTTGGGCCCGAGCCGTGCGCCCATCTGCGCGGCGATATCGAGCCTGAGCTTCATGCCCTCAGGCGCGGCCCATGCGGCGCTGGTATCGGGGAAACCATTGGGGCCGGCCGGCGACCACAGCGGCTGTCCCAGCAGGTTGAGATTGTTCAGATAGGCGCCTGGATCCTCCGGCACGCGCGCGAGCAGGCGGCCGCTCGCGACCAGGAAATCATAGGGCGAGCGCATCTTGGTCAGCGGCGCCTTCCACGCCTCGTCGGAATCGACCAGCGCCGTGGCAAGCGCCTTGAGGTCGCCGTCGGTCTTGACGAAGATTTCGCGCAGCCGCGCCACCAATCCCGGCGGCGGATCGTCGGCGACGAAATGGCGGACGAACTTGGTGGCGATGAAATTCGCGGTCGACGGATGGCGCGCGATGTCAGCGAGCGCGGCTTCGCCTTGCGCAAGGCCCGTCGCCTCGTAGCTCTTGCCGAGCAACATCTGCGCGCCGGGCTGGTGCGCATTGGTGTTGAACACGAAGGAGCCGGGTGTGCCGAGCTGCCCCTGCCTTCCGGCAAAGGTCCAGCCGGTGATGATCCGCGCGAGCGAGGTGACGTCCTCCTGCGTGTAGCCGCCACCGACGCCGAGCGTGTGCAGCTCCATGATCTCGCGCGCGAGATTTTCGTTCAGGCCGCGCTTGCGGTTCTGGCCTGCGCGCGAATCCGGGCCGAGCGATTGCTGGTTGTCGAGGAAGAACAGCATCGCCGGATGCTGCTCGACCGCTTTCAGCATGTCGGCGAAGCGCCCGAGCACATGCGGCCTGATCGCCTCGCGCTCGAACGCGCCGGCCCAGATCCGCGCCAGCTCGCCCTTGGTCGCGGAAATGCAGAAATGGTTGGACCAGAACGCGACGAGACGCTCGGTGAAGCCGCAGGTGGCCAGCGTCGCGCGCTGCAGGCGCGCCAGCGCTTCGCTGCGGAAGGTCTTCTGGATGACGTTGAGCGGCTGCGGGGCCGGCTTGGCCGCCGGCGGTGCAGCCGCATTGGGCTGCATCGCGTCCGGCTTTGCCGCATTGTCCGCCGGCTTGGCTTCCGTCATCTGGCCGGCGACTTCCGTTGCTGCCGCATTCAGCGAGAGATTGCGGCGGAGCCCGGGCTTCGGTTCACTCGGCGCAGGCGGCTGCGTCTCGGCGGGCGCGGCGGCCTTCGCCGCTTCGCGCGCCTGCCTGACCTGATCCTGATAGGCGAAGACGGCCTGCCCGAGTTGCTGGGTCGATTGCAGACCGGGCGCCTCCAGCAACACCCCACTCGCACGGACCAGCTCTGCCTTCACGAAACCGCGAGGATCGGAGGCTGCGTTGATGAGATCGCCCGAGGCGCCGCCGCGGGCGCCGAAGCCAAAACGGTTGAGCGCGACGAGCGCGGCTTGCGAATCGCGGGCCATCGATTTGTCCTTCGCGTGTCGGGAGCCGCTTTCGGAGTCCGCGCGCGACGCCTAATATACCGCAGCGACCGATGAACCCGACATGAAAATCACGGCGAAGCTTCGACGTAAATCATGACAAATCCGAAAGAATCCGCATCGCCGGAACCGCGCCGCCTCGCCTGCGCGCGCTGCGGCACCGAGTTCGGCTGCGACCTCTCGGGCACCTGCTGGTGCGCGGAGGAAACCGCGAAGCTGCCGATGCCGGTCGAAGGGGAAGACTGCCTGTGCCGGGAGTGCTTGCGCAAGGCGGCGGCAACGGCAGTATCGTAGGGTGGGCAAAGCGCAGCGTGCCCACCATTTTCATTTGCGTGGGCACGGCGCTATGCGCCTTTGCCCACCCTACAAGATTCACCCGGCGAAGCTACACCTCATGCCCCGGCGATTTCCGCGCCATGCCGTCGAACGCATCGAGCAGCTTTTCGCGCCAGGCATATACCGGATCGTCCGTCTCGAGCAGCTTGAACGGGCTCACCACGCGCGCCCACTGGAAGCCGCCGAACACGATGTAGTCGGCGTAGTTCGGCGCCTCGCCGCCGAGATAGGGCTGCTTCTTCAACGTCTGGCGCATCACCTCGAGCGACTTGCGGAAGGCGACCACGCCGGTGTCGCGGCTTGCCATGACCTCTTCCAGGCTCTTGCCGCCGAAGCGCGCCTCGCGCGACTTGCGGAAATAGGCGGCATCGATCTCGGCGAGATTTTTCGGGATGTCGGCAACGATCAGCGGAAAGATGCCGCCGACCACGGCGATGTCGCCGAAGGCGTTGATCATGCGCGCCATGGCGCGGCCGCCCTCGCCGCCGAACAGCGACGGACGGTCCGGGAAATTGTCCTCGAGATAGGTCGCGATCGTCCAGGAGTCGACGACCGGTCTGTCATCGTGCAGCAGCACCGGAACCTTCTCCGACCCGTGCGGCGCAAGCGCGCTCTTCTCGGTGAAGCGCCAGGGCAGCGATTCCGCCGCGAGGCCCTTGTGCGCCAGCGCCATCCGCGTGCGCCAGCAATACGGGCTGAAGGGACGCGAGGCGTCGGTGCCGACGAGTTCGTAGAGTTTGAGTGACAAAGACGCCTCCACTGGCTCCGTCATTGCGAGGAGCTCTTGCGACAAAGCAATCCAGCCTGCCGCGCGGCGACATTCTGGATTGCTTCGCTTGCGCTCGCAATGACGATGTGGCGAGAGTTAGCGCCCGTTGGTTCGCAGCAATTTCTCGCCGCCCTCGGTGACCGCGATCACCAGCCCAAAACCGGGCAGCGTCTCGCGCGCGACGTAGCCGCGCTCAGTGGCATCTTCCCAGATGGTGAGGCGCGGGCACGAGGTCTTCCAGGTCGCGATCACTTCGGCATAGGCGCGCGGCTCGCGCGCGACCCATTCGACGAAGTCCAGCACCAGGGGATCGGCAGTCTCGTTCATTGCAAGCCTCCCTTGTCGAAGGCGGCCAGCACCGGCGTGCGAACCATGAGCCAGCCGCCATAGGCGATGTAGTAGCAGGCAATCGTGGTGATCAGCTTGTTCGACCAGGCCACGAATTGCTGGTCGGTCATCGCTTCGAGGATGCGCCGCGCCAGCGTGGTGCCGAGCATCGAGGCAATGATGGCGACGCCGGCGAGCACGGGATCGAGGCTCGCCGCCTGGTCGATGATGCCGCCGAAATAGACCAGTTTGGTGAAATGGCTGACGAGCTGGCACATCGCCTTGGTCGCGACCTTCTCGCGCCGGCCGAAATCGCCGCCGAGGAAGAACGTGTCGAGCAGTGGCCCCGACACGCCGGTCATCAGCATCAAGCCCATGCAGATCGTGCCATAAACGGTGCCCTGCCAGAGGCGGTCCGGATCCGGCTTGATGTTGGCGGGCAACAGCCGTGCCATGAACGGTGTAACGCCGAGCAGCAGCAGCGCCATCGGCTTATCAGGCACGTAGCGGGTGAGCGACCAGGCCGCCAGCGCGACAGCAGCGCCGACCATATAGTTCGCGACCGGCCGCCAGCGGATATGCGCGCGCCACAGAAATGCGCGCCAGCCGTTCGAGGCCATCTGCGTGATCGCATGCAGCACCATCGCGGTCGGCAGCGGCATCAGCGCCAGCAGCACGCCGATCAGGATCAGCCCGCCCGCCATGCCGAACAGCCCCGACAGGAACGCGGTGGCGACCATCAGCAATCCGAGGGCAGCGATCATGATGGGCGTCACGTGGGGAATCTCCGGTGGTGGCTCATCGTAAGGGACGCAGACTGCTTCACTCCCTCGCCCCGTTCTTACGGGGAGAGGGTGGGGTGAGGGGCCGCTTCCGCAATCACGGTGGTAGATGGACTCGCGGAGACTCCCCCTCACCCGCCGCGCTTTGCGCGTCGGCCTCTCCCCGCGCGCGGGGAGAGGCGAAGGAGAACGTGCCTCGCTTGCTCCTTCCGCGCAAACTGAGTTATCTTGGCCTGGCATCAGCTTTCCTGAGGGTTGGGCCTTTGCGGCGTCTGCTGTTTCTCAACGGCATCAAGGCATTCGAGGCGGCGGCGCGGACCGGCAGCTTTGCTGCGGCCGGGCTCGAGCTGAGCGTGTCGGCGGCCGCCGTCAGCCGCATGGTGCATCTCCTGGAAGAGCGGCTCGGCGTCGCGCTGTTCGAGCGCAAGGCCAATCGCCTGGTGCTGACGCAGCCCGGCCGCGCCTATCAAGGCGGCCTGACGCCGATCTTCGATGCGCTGGCTAGCCTCACCGCGCAGGTGACGGCGCCGGCAAGCGTCCGCGTGCTCACGATCGGCGTCGGCCACACCTTTGCGATGCGCTGGCTGATCCCGCGCCTGTCGGAGTTTCGCAGCGAAGAGCCCGACATCGAGGTGCGCTTTACCACTGGCGGCGCGTCGGTACCGTTCGGCGAGGATTGGAGCTGCGGCATCAAGCTCGGCACCGGCGACTGGCCTGGCCTGGTCGCCGAACCCCTGTTCGCTGGCGATCTCACGCCGGTCTGCGTGCCCCGTCTTGCGAGCGGCCTGAAGCGGCCGGCCGACCTGAAGGGACCGAGCCTGATCCGCGTCGAACATTCGCCGGAGGACTGGCCGATCTGGCTGAAAGCCGCGAACCTCACCCGCATCAATCCGCGCGGGCCGGAGTTCCAATTTTACGGCCAGGCACTGCAGGCCGCCGCCGACGGGCTCGGCATCGCCATGGGTATCCGCCCCTATATCGACGACGACCTTGCCGCCGGCCGGCTGGTCGCCCCGTTCGACCTCTCGGTGCCCAAGGGCATGCGCTGGTACCTGCTCTATCGCAGCTTTCAAACCGAGCATCGCGACTTTGCCGCGTTCCGCCGCTGGATCATGCGCGCGGCCTCGGAACCCGCCGCCCGCCCCGTCAAGCGGACGGGCCGTGTCGCCGCGCGGAACTGACGCCGGAGGCAAAAAAGCCTGCCGCTTGTGAACGACTTCACATTCCGGAATCCGCAAACGTGGTCCCCTGACCCTCCGAAAAGAAACGTGGGACCGACAAGAATGACGACCCTTTACGACGGCTTTGACATTGAATCCTTCGAGGCTGGCAAAGGCCTCTGGCACGCCCGCATCCGCCGCGCCGATCTCAGCCCCGTCGCCATCGACGGCGTGCTGTTTCCGGCGATGGAAGTCGGCTTCGCCTGGCCCGATCAGAACGCCGCGATCGCCGACGCCAAGCACCACATCGACCGCTTCCGCCGCCGGGCCGACAGCGACGACGAATAAGCGATCCGGACGGCAAGCGAACCAGGGGCAGCGCAGCGTCAAAGGGGGGAACCGGGTCATGTCAGTCATCGAAATCGAAGACACGCCGCGGCCGAGAATCTACGCCCGCAATGTGCTGTCCAACTGCCCGGAATGCCACGGCGATCTTTCGGTGCTCCGCGTGATCGGCGGCCGCGCGGGGTGCGAGTACTGGACCATGCGCTGCACCGATTGCGGCGGCATCCATCTCGACGTTCTCAAGCCATATCAGGCGGGTGACGACGACGGGCCGGCGGCGTGAGGCCGACCCCTGCTGCCAACCTGCTGTCAGCAGGCTGCATGAGGACGGTCATTCGCCCTTTATCGGGAGGCGGACTCATCCCATATTCGCCTCATGGCGAAGAAACCTGCATCCTCCGAAAAATCCGGCAAATCCCCCAAGACCAAGGCTCCGAACTCGAAGGCACATCGGCCTGATGTGCAGCCGATCGGGCCGGCGCTGGCCGAGCTGCTCAATCCCGCGATCAATCGCGGCGACGCCGGCCTTGGCTCGGGCACCGGGCTGCAGCCGCCGCCGGACAATTCGCGCGACCGCCGCTCCGGCGGCGAGGCTGCGGCGCATCGCGCGCGGGCCTCGACGCCGAAGGAGTTTCCGCAGGACAGTGCGCGGCCGATGCCGCTGCGGCCCAACCCGCAGCCGGCGGGCGCCCGGCAATCCAGCGAAATTGGCGGACTGGAAGAAGCGCCGCAGGCCAATTACGGAACCGCGGCCACGATCCCGACGCTCGATCCGGAACTGGCGCGGCAGCTCGGCCTGCCCACCGAGGAGGACGATGCCGAGGCGCTGGCGCGTCCGCCGCGCAGCAAGATGGAGGCGCTCGGCGTCAAGGCGACCGCGGATGCGCTGGAGGCGCTGATCCGCGAGGGCCGGCCGGAGTTCCGCAAGAACGACGGCTCAACCAAGGTGTGGACGCCGCACCGGCCGCCGCGGCCGGAAAAGTCCGAAGGCGGCGTGCGCTTCGAGATCAAATCGGAATACCAGCCCAAGGGCGACCAGCCGACCGCGATCGCCGAGCTGGTCGAAGGCGTCCAGCGCAACGACCGCACTCAAGTGCTGCTTGGCGTCACCGGCTCGGGCAAGACCTACACGATGGCGCAGGTGATCGAGAAGACGCAGCGCCCCGCGCTGATCCTGGCGCCGAACAAGACGCTCGCCGCCCAGCTCTATGGCGAGTTCAAGAACTTCTTCCCCGACAACGCCGTCGAGTATTTCGTCTCGTATTACGACTATTACCAGCCGGAAGCCTACGTTCCGCGCACCGACACCTATATCGAGAAGGACTCCTCGATCAACGAGCAGATCGACCGCATGCGCCACTCGGCGACGCGCGCGCTGCTCGAACGCGACGACGTCATCATCGTCGCCTCGGTGTCGTGCATCTACGGTATCGGCTCGGTCGAGACCTACACCGCGATGACCTTCGCACTGAAGAAGGGCGAGCGCATCGACCAGCGCCAGCTCATCGCCGACCTCGTCGCGCTCCAGTACAAGCGCACCCAGGCCGATTTCACCCGCGGCACGTTTCGCGTGCGCGGCGACGTCATCGACATTTTCCCGGCGCACTATGAAGACCGTGCCTGGCGCGTGAATTTGTTCGGCGACACCATCGAAAACATCGAGGAGTTCGATCCGCTCACCGGCCACAAGCAGGACGAGCTCGAATTCATCAAGATGTACGCCAACTCGCACTATGTGACGCCGCGCCCGACGCTGGTGCAGGCGATCAAGTCGATCAAGTTCGAATTGAAACAGCGGCTCGACCAGTTGAACGACCAGGGGCGCCTCTTGGAAGCGCAGCGGCTGGAGCAGCGCACCACCTTCGACCTCGAGATGATGGAGGCGACGGGCAGTTGCGCCGGCATCGAGAACTATTCGCGCTATCTCACGGGACGCCGCCCCGGCGAGCCGCCGCCGACGCTGTTCGAATACGTCCCCGACAACGCGCTGATCTTCGCCGACGAAAGCCACGTCACCATCCCGCAGATCGGCGCCATGTTCCGCGGCGACTTCCGCCGCAAGGCGACGCTGGCCGAATACGGCTTCCGCCTGCCCTCCTGCATGGACAACCGGCCCTTGCGCTTCGAGGAATGGGACATGATGCGGCCGCAGACCGTTGCGGTGTCGGCAACGCCGAGCGGCTGGGAGCTGAACGAGAGCGGCGGCGTGTTCGTCGAGCAGGTCATTCGCCCCACCGGGCTGATCGATCCGCCCGTCGATATTCGCCCGGCCCGCACCCAGGTCGACGATCTCGTCGGCGAGGTCCGCGCCACCGCGCAGGCCGGCTACCGCTCGTTGATCACGGTGCTGACGAAACGCATGGCGGAGGACCTCACCGAATATCTGCACGAGCAGGGCATTCGCGTCCGCTACATGCACTCGGATATCGACACCATCGAGCGGATCGAGATCATCCGCGATCTGCGCCTCGGTGCCTTCGACGCGCTGGTCGGCATCAACCTCTTGCGCGAAGGCCTCGACATTCCCGAATGCGCGCTCGTCGCGATCCTCGATGCCGACAAGGAAGGCTTTTTGCGCAGCGAGACCTCGCTGATCCAGACCATCGGCCGCGCCGCGCGCAACGTCGACGGCAAGGTGATCCTCTACGCCGATCAGATGACGGGATCGATGGAGCGCGCCATCGCCGAGACCAACCGCCGCCGCGAAAAGCAGGTCGAGTACAACACCGCCAACGGCATCACGCCGGAGAGCGTGAAGAAGCAGATCGGCGACATCCTCAACTCCGTCTACGAGCGCGACCACGTACTGATCGAGGTCGGCGGCCACGACATGACTGACGACGTCATCTCGATCGGCCACAACTTCGAAGCCGTGCTCGGCGATCTGGAGACGCGGATGCGCGAGGCCGCAGCCGATCTAAACTTCGAGGAAGCCGCGCGCCTGCGCGACGAAGTCAAGCGCCTGCGCGCCACCGAGCTCGCCGTGGTCGACGATCCCACCGCAAAACAGCGCACCGTCCAGGGCAAGGCCGGCGCCTATGCCGGCAGCAAGAAGTACGGCGACGCCGCCAACCTGCCTGTCAGCGCCATGAAAAAGAAGACCGTGGGCTCCGCACTGAAAGCGAGCGGCGGCGGAGGCGGCTCGAAGGTCCACAAGCCGCATCTCGACGAGATGCACGGCCCGGAATCGCTGCCCTACCGCGAGAACCAGACTCTGCCGTCAAAGCCGTTCGGAAGTACGAGCCGGATCATCCAGCCGACGGATTCAAGGCAATCCGGTCCGGAGTTCGGGCCGGCACCGAAGTCGACGGGGGGACAGCCGGGAAGACGGGGTGGGTGGAAGAAGAGGTAGGGCATCCTCGGCGAGCTCTCGTTTAAAATGCCCTACCAGTGTGGGTAGCTAACGCCTTTGTCGCGAGATGCGAATTGGCGATTGGGGCAAGTGGACGGAGAAGGATCGCGCAGATGAATGATAAGCCAGAGCTTACGACCAGCATGTGGCCGTTGGGCAAGTCGAAATTTGTCGCTCCTTATCGCATGAATACCAAAATTGAGGTGAAGAGCCCATCGCACACCTACTCGCCTGTAGGGCAATGCATCTACTGCGGCACCAGAGCGAGCAAGCTCAAGGAAGAGCATATCATACCGCTCAGCCTCGGAGGAAACCTAGTTCTTCCAGCCTCCAGCTGCGTCGATTGCGAAAGCATTACGGGTAGATTTGAGCAGGAAATCGCACGGCATTTCATCTGGCCATTTCGAACTGGCATGGGATTTCCCTCTAGAAAAAAGAAAAATCCGGAAGATTTTGAGATTGATTTCATTCTAGAAGATGATTCGTGCGAGCGAGTGAGAATAGAGCGCAGACTCTATCCTACTGAACTTTACCTGCATAAATTCACGACCTGTGGTTTTCTGGCAGGCAAATCTGACGAAGAAAAGACGGACTCGATCGCTGTTGTTGGATGGCGAAATGGACCAGCGTTTGAAGAGGTTAAAAGAGTTCTGTTTTCATTCGCTCTAGATGTCGAAAGGCGCACGAAGAAGCGCGTTAAGGCGGTGGCCCCGGCTAGATATTTCTATCCGGCGCCGTTCGCTCAAATGCTCGCTAAAATCTCACACTCGTATGCAGTAGCCGAACTTGGAGCAATTTCCTTTCGACCCATTCTGCTGGACATCATCAGCACGGATGTACGTCAGAAACGAGAATCTCAAGCTGCCAAAGACATTTCTCACTTCGTTGGCGGCTCTATCGAAGCGTTTCCTCATCATGATGATCTTCTTCATAGCGTAGATATAGAGCTTGTCGATGTCGGAGGACGAACATACGTTGTTGTTCAACTTTGGTTGTTCGCAATTGTTGGAGGCGCGAAGTATCACGCCGTTGTCGGGGAAGCTCTTGATAAAGCAGTAGAACAAGTTCGTTCAAATCTGCCGGGTTCGTACGCGCGCTCCATCAAAGTATCACTAAAATCTCCTTGAAGGAGAATACTCACCCCACACTCGCCGTCACCACCGCCATCACCGACAGCAGCAGCACGATCGTCACCAATTGCAGCGAGGCGACGGGCTGGGTGCGCCAGGCCGTGATCTTGTCGGACAGCGATAGATGGGCCTCGAAGAACTTTGGTTCGTAGACGGTCTTGAACATGTGCGGGAAGCTCGGGCCGAGGGTCACGGCGAGCATGGCGTGGGCGAGCGAGGCGATGGCGACGAAGACGGCGACGCCGGGGTCGCCGACGAGGTCGTGGTTGCCAACGAGCTTGAGCAGGAAGGCCGCGGCGGCGAAGGTCGGGAAGCTCTGCAGGATCGTGGTCAGCGCGAGGCCTTCGAGCGCGTTGTGCAGGCGGGACTTTCTGACGGTGGCGATGGCAGCCATGGCATGTCTCCCTGATGACATGGGGATGACATTAGCTGCCATGCCGGAGCGGTGATGTGAGATGCGTCACGCGGCCTTCTTCATCTCGCCCCGCTTGCGGGGAGAGGTCGATCGCGAAGCGATCGGGTGAGGGGGACTCTCCGCGGGTCGAGCTGCCACTGTCCCCGGAGAGACTCCCCCTCACCCCAACCCTCTCCCCGCAAGCGGGGCGAGGGAGCAGACCGCCGATGCGGTTGGATTGTCGCTTACAACTTCCCCTGCCCGTTCACCTGACCCTGCTGCTGCCGCTGCTTCTCCTGTTCCTTGGCGTGGTGCCTGCCGTAGAGGCAGCCGGCGGCGGCACCCAGGACCCCGTGATGACCGGCATAGTGGCCGGCAACGCCGCCGACGACGGCGCCCTTGATGCAACCCTTGGCATGGGCGGTGGATGTCGCGCCAAGCATGAGCAGTGCGGCGGTGACGGCGAGGAGGGATTTCATGATCGATGCTCCGAATGCGTTTGTCGGCGCTCCAACGGGCACGGGCGCGCGGCGGTTCCATACGGCTGCGCCGCGGTGACCTTGCGCATTGCGCCATCTGCGTTGCGTGTCATGCAGCTGAATGCAGCAAGAATTCGTGCAGCCTTGCCGCAATTCAACTCGCAATTGGCACGCCATGAACCTGGCATTGCGCTCGAGCGTCATATCGTCTGCAACATCCCTGTGATTTTGCGGATTGCCGGTGCAGGAGACCGCGCGTTAGCGTTGCAGGGCGCCACACGGCCAATGAGGACGGGCGGAATGACTGTCGAGAAGCTCAATCGCCAGCGCGTGCTGCATCTGCTCGACGCCTTCGCGCGCGGCGACATCGAGGCCGCGCTGGCGTGCTGCACCGATGACGTCGACTTCCTCACCCATGCGCCGATCGACGTGCTGCCGCACATGGTGCCGCGCCACGGCAAGGCCGAGCTGCGCGAGCTGTGGCAGACGGTCTGGTCGCGCTATTCGGAGATCCGCTACAAGGCACCGCACATCCTGGCCGAGGGCGAGGCGGTCGCGACCTACATGCAGGCCTATTTCAGGAAGCGCAGCAACGACCGCATCGTGCAGTTCGACATGGCCGTGTTCTACACCTTCCGCGGCGGGCTGGTGGCGGAGATCCGCGAGATCATCGATTCCTACGATCTGGTGCAGCAGGTGCTGGAGCGCGAGATCGGGCCGCTGATCACGGGTGCACGGGTGGACTGAGCCTGCTCCCTCCCCTGGAACCCGCGCGCGAGCCGCCAGGACCCGGAAGATTACGGGGTTTTATTGCAGATCTCACATATCGCTATCAATTGTGCATTGCGAAAACGTGAATTGCGTTTTGGCCGAAATCGGGTATTTTATTCGTATACAAATGAGTTGAGCCCCACCGCCTAACTGCGCTGGGGTCGTTTTCCGTTTTTCTTTCGCAAAGCCAGCTTCAGGACTGCCCAAAATGACAGAGCACAGCCTCTGGCGTTTCTCGCGCGCGTTGCACCGCGCGATCAACGACCGGCATTTCGAGGACATCGAGGCCCTGATCGACGAGGACGTCGAATGGGCGCTCTACGGCCCGATCGACATGTTTCCGTTCCTCGGCGCGCGCCAGGGCAAGGACGCCGTGCTCGACGTCATCCGCCAGCTCGCCGACAATTTCCAGGTCCGCCGCTTCGACCGCGAGAGCATCATGCTGGGCGTCGATTCCGCCGCCTCGATGATGCGCTATTCGCTGACGGCACTGGATTCCAACAAGCCGATCAGCTTGCGGGTCGCGCAGTTTGCCCAGTTCAGGGCGGGCAAGCTCACCAGCATGCGCGTCCTGATCGACACCTTCGACCTGGTCGAGCAGGCACTCGGCCGCGCCATTCATCTGCCGAAGATGACCAGCGTCGGCTGAGGGGGACGCCAACGGGCCCCGCTGTTCGGGACCGATGACAATGCCTGACGCGACGTCCTGGCCTCCAGCCCCGCCGGATGTCGTCGTACCGGAAGCTCGTCGTCGGGCGCGCGCCTTTCGCGCGGCCCGTTGGTTCGCGTCCCCACGCGAGTTGCCACAATTTCGCAACGATAAATCCGCATTGATCCAAGCAGACCGAATGGCGCATGGTCATCACCAAGGACCGCCTTATATTGGCGGACAACATGCGCTGGGGCTTGCGGGCAGGACGATGGAATTCTCGACAGGTTTCGGCTGGACCAGGCTGCCGGTGCTGGCGGCCGCGTTCATCTTGGGCTCAGTGCTGACGGTTTCGGCGCAGATCCTTCCGCCCTTCTCCCCACCCGCGGCCGCGCCAGACGAGGCCGAGACCGAGACGGCAGAGACCCCCGACGTCAACGACCCCGACGTGCTCAAAGGCATCGACGTCGACAAGCTCGACTGGAGCCAGCTCGCGGTCGATGCCGGCACCGGCATTGACCCGATCGCCGCCAAGAAGCGCGCCAAGGCCGCCGCCAAGGACGGCCTGGACTGGTCGTCGAACGCCAATGCGAACGGCTCCTCGGCGGTGACGGTGAAGCAATCCGTGTTCTCGTTCTGGGATACGCGGATCGGCGCCGACATGACGGTGACCAGCGAGCCGCGGACGATGTCCGAGCTGCTGGCGCAAAAGGCCACCAATGGCGGCAACCTGCCGCAATCCTCCGGCAGCGCCTGGGCGACGGCAACCGCGCCCGGCGCGGGCTCGATCTGGGACAAGACCGCGGTGGAAGCCCGCGTCGATCCCGGCTCGGAACAGAGCAAGCTCGGGGCCTCGCTGACCAAATCGGTGCCACTGTCCGGCGACACCTCACTGACGCTGCAGAACGGCTACAGCGTCAACCAGCAGGGCACGAGTGCGGTCCCCGGCATCGGCGGCCACATCACCCGCAATTACGAGACCGACCAGTCGGCCAAGGTGACCCTCACCGACACCGGCACCAGCATCACCGCCGGCCAGTCGCTGTCGACCACCGACGACAAATGGCTGCGCAAGGTCGGCGCCGAGCAGAAGCTGTTCGACAATGTCACCGTCTCCGGCTCGGTCGGCGAGACCTCGCAAGGCGCGATCAACAAGAGCCTGACGGCGGGTTTCAAGAAGAGCTGGTAGGCCGAGCCTCCACTCTTTCTCCTCGTCCTGAAGGCGCTCCGAAGGAGCGCGTCTCGAAGGATCGAGGCCCTGCATGGTTCGAGACGCGCTTCGCGCTCCTCACCAGGAGGAGCTGGAACGGTGGCCGCCGCAGCGACGTTCACACTCTCCTAACCATACGCCACGGCAAAACCCCCGAATGGTCCGCCCTTGCCGCATCTCGGCCCATTTGCGGCCAAATTCCGGCGCCCTGATGCGGGCTGCCTCACAGACGTCGTCGTGCGGGGGACACTCGCGCTGCGCTCAACGCGAACAGGGGAATAACGATGAACGCCATGCGTCCGGAAAAGACCGAAGCCGCCGAGACCGAGACGGTCGACACCAACCTCGCTGCAGTCACGGAAGTCGAAGCCGGCATCCGCGACTTCGTCCGCAACGACATTGCCTATCTGCGCCGTCCGGCGGCGGCGACCACCGACGCGCCCCCGCTCGATCCGAGCGCGGACGCCACCGTCACCAACGTCAACTCGCTGATCCAGCGCGTCGCCGGCACCTCGCTCGCCGAGATCGAGAATCTGATCTCGGAGCTCGAGAGCCTGCGTGACCTGCTGCATGCCGAGGGCCAGCGCGTCCAGCGCGAGATCTCCGGCTACGCCCAGCTCAGCCAGGCCGCGATGAAGTCGACCCGGATGATCGCCGACAACGTCGCGCAGTGGAAGCGCGCCGCCGACGGCCTGCGCAACAGCTAAGCACCGACATCACGCATCACCGGCTGCCGCGTTCCGCAAGGAGCGCGGCAGTTTTGATTCGGGATGTCGCCCCGGCGTAGCGTGTCCGGACGCTATCTCGTCAAAACAGGTGTCATCACCCGCGAAAGCGGGTGATCCAGTATTCCAGAGACGCCAGTGATTGAACCGAGACGCCGCGGCGTACTGGATGCCCGGATCAAGCCCGGTCAAGCCGGGGCATGACGGCGGTGGGTGTGGCTGCGAAAAAGGCCGCGTAAGACGGTGGACGCACGTTCACACCGTCACCGTAGCTATGCGGTGCGCTATTGAACCCGCCGCGCCTTCCCGACGACCAATGCCAAGCGCCCGCTTCTTTTGCGGCCGGGCCGGGGGACATCTCATGGAAAGCATTCGGCCCGACAACACGGATCCGATATCGCTGCGGCCCGCGCCCAGTCAGCTCGGCACGATCATGCTGCGGTTCGTCGGATTGCTGGTGGCTGCGATCGCGGTGCTGGCGTTCGTCTATAGCCGCTGAGGGGGCCGCTTTCCGGCCCCGAGAGCTTAACAGATTCTTACCGGCTCGCGTCGACGGCCGAGGCTTCCAGGGTGTAGGCGCCATCGGCATAGCCCTTCACCACCATGCCGGCGACCAGCATCACGGCCAGCGTCGCGGTAGCGAAGATAAATCCAACAAACTTGAGTGCGCCGCGATCAGCCATGGTCCTCGTCCCCTGTCTCTGCCCAATTCGTTTCAATTAGACAGCGACAGGTTCATAATTAGTTAGCAACTCACTGGTTCCACCAAACTGCTTCGCGGTAACCATGTTGCGCAGGCTTATGGCAGCCGCTCGGAATCGCGTCCATAGCGCGCGGGCAACACTTGCGCACTCATTTGCCCGTTCATCTTGGAACAGATCTAATCGCTCTTCCGCATCGGCACGAAGGCGCTGGCGGTGATGGAATAGACGTCCTCGCCGCGCTGGTTGGTGCCGGTGGTGCGGGCGGTCAGGATGCCCCAGCCGGGGCGCGAGGCCGAGGTGCGCTTGTCGGTGACGACGTTGACGTAAGCGACGGTATCGCCGGCAAGAACCGGCCTGATCCAGCGCAGGTCGCGAAAGCCCGGCGAAGGCCCCCACACCGCAACCTCCTCGCCGCGCGCTACGGCCTCGCGCGCCAGACGCTGGC
This sequence comes from Bradyrhizobium sp. CIR48, assembly GCF_014198315.1. NCBI lineage: Bacteria > Pseudomonadati > Pseudomonadota > Alphaproteobacteria > Hyphomicrobiales > Nitrobacteraceae > Bradyrhizobium > Bradyrhizobium sp. CIR48. The sequence continues at coordinate 101,280 of NZ_JACIHG010000017.1, read as the reverse complement.
CGTCAGCGACAAGCAGGCTCATGCAGGCCGAGCCGACATGCCAGCCCGAGGCGGCAAGCCCGCCGAACAGCGAGTTCTTGCCCTCCTCCTCGTCGAGATGAAAACGCTGCGGATCGAACTTCGCTGCGAAATTCTTGATCGCCTCGGCCGTGAACGTATAGGTGCCGATCTCGCGGCGCTGGCCGATCTCGATGTCGTCGAAAAACCGCATCAGACCGCCCCCTCGCGCCGCTTGATCAGGATCGGCGAGGTCATCTCGCCCAGCGCCTCACCCTTGGCGTTGCGCACGGTGCATTTGAACTTGACGATGCCGAGTTCGGGGCGGCTCTTGGAGGGGCGCGCCTCCAACACGTCGACGTCGAGCATGAGATCGTCGCCGGGCCGGAGCGGCGAGAGCCAGCGCACCTCGTCGACGCCGGGAGACCCCAGCGACGCGGCGCGGGTAATGAAGCCGTCGGCCATCATCCGCATCATCAGCGAGCAGAGATGCCAGCCCGAGCCGGACAGGCCACGCAGCATGCTCTTGTTGGCGGCCTCCTCGTCCAGATGCATCGGCTGCGGATCGAACTCGGCCGCGAAGGCCAGAATCTCGTCGCGGGTGACGTGGCGCGGGCCGAATGTTCCGAACCGGCCGGGCGGGAAATCTTCGAAGGTCAGGGTCATCTTGGGATTGGCTAGCGGAAATGACAGATTGTGGCCGCACTTTGCGGCAATCTCAACCCGCCGGCCCGCATGGCTCGTGCTACATACGGGGTGGCGGCGTTGGTCTTGAGTCGGATCAACCGAGGGCCAAGATCCATTTACCAAGGCCCGATGCCCTGGGGAGAGCAATGTTTTCATTCAGCGATCTGTTTCAGTGGGACCGCTTCATCACGCCGACGATCATCAAGACCTTCTACTGGCTGGTGATCGCGCTGATCTGCCTGTTCGGCCTCTCCGGCATCTTCTCCGGCCTGGCTGCGATGGCGATCAGTCCGTTCGGCGGCTTCCTGGTGCTGCTGTCGTCGATCGCGAGCGTCGTCGTCGGAATCGTGTTCTCGCGCATCGCCGCGGAGCTGATCCTGATCGTCTTCCGCATCAACGAGCATCTCGGCGCCATCCGCGACCAGGGCAGCGGGATGCGGTGAGCGTCACGCACAGGTGCCGTAGGGTGGGCAAAGGCGCAAAGCGCCGTGCCCACGATCATTCCGCGATATGAGAGATGGTGGGCACGCTTCGCTTTGCCCACCCTACGGCATCGATGTTGGTACTTAAGTATTGAACCTGAAATGCATCACGTCGCCGTCGGCGACGACGTATTCCTTGCCTTCGAGGCGGAGCTTGCCGGCATCGCGGGCGCCGGCTTCGCCGCCGAGCCCGACGTAGTCCTCATACGCAATCGTCTCGGCGCGGATGAAACCCTTCTCGAAATCGGTATGGATCACGCCCGCCGCGCCCGGCGCCTTGGTGCCGCGATAGATGGTCCAGGCGCGCGCTTCCTTCGGACCCACCGTGAAATAGGTGATGAGGTCGAGCAGCGTGTAGCCGGCGCGGATCAGGCGATCGAGGCCGGCCTCTTCGAGACCCAGCGTCTCCAGGAAGTCGGCGCGTTCCTCACGCGAAATGGTCGCGATCTCGGATTCGATCTTGGCGGAGATGACGACGGCAACCGCGCCTTCCTTGGCGGCCTGCTCCTGCACCGCCTGGGAGAACGAATTGCCCGTTGCGGCCGAGCCTTCCTCGACGTTGCAGACATAGAGCACGGGCTTGGACGACAGCAGGCCGAGCATGCCGAAGGCGCGTTCCTCCTCCGCCTTGCGCTCGACGAGGCGCGCGGGCTTGCCTTCACGCAGCAGCACCAGGGTGCGGTTGACGAGGTCGAGCTGCTCCTTGGCGTCCTTGTCGTTGCCCTTGGCCTTCTTGGTGAGGTTGTCGACGCGCTTCTCGAGGCTGTCGAGATCGGCGAGCATCAGCTCGGTCTCGATGGTCTCGATGTCGGCGAGCGGGGCGATCTTGCCCTCGACATGGGTGATGTCGGAATCTTCAAAGCAGCGCACGACATGCGCGATCGCATCGACCTCGCGGATGTTGGCGAGGAACTGGTTGCCGAGGCCTTCACCCTTGGAGGCGCCGCGGACGAGGCCAGCGATGTCGACGAAGGTCAGCCGGGTCGGGATGATCTGGCCGGACTTGGCGATCGCCGCGAGCTTGTCGAGCCTGGGATCGGGCACGGCGACCTCGCCGACATTCGGCTCGATGGTGCAGAACGGGTAGTTCGCGGCCTGCGCCGCGGCCGTCTCGGTCAGCGCGTTGAACAAGGTCGACTTGCCGACATTGGGCAATCCGACGATTCCGCATTTAAATCCCACGAGCGTTATTCCTTGCCGTTCTCGTCCTTGGTCAAAAATCCCTTCGCCTGCATGGCGAGATGCACCCTGTTGGCGAAGGTCGCATCCGTGCCCTTGGCGACCAGGCCTGCGTGCTCGGCCACCGCCTCGCACAGCGTCGTCACCCAGTCGTTGTCGGCCTTGGCGAAGTCCGACAGCACGTGGCCGTGCACCAGTTCCTTGACGCCGGGATGACCGATGCCGAGGCGCACCCGGCGATAGTCGTTGCCGATATGCGCCGAGATCGAGCGCAGGCCGTTGTGGCCGGCGATGCCGCCGCCGATCTTCACCCGCACCTTGCCCGGCGGCAGCTCGAGCTCATCGTGGAACGCGGTGACGTCGCCGGGAGCGATCTTGAAGAAGCTTGCGGCTTCCTGCACGGCGCGGCCGGAATCGTTCATGTAGGTCGTGGGCTTGAGCAGGATCACGCGCTCGGTGCCGAGCGTGCCTTCCGAGGTCTCGCCCTGAAAACGACGGCGCCATGGTGCGAAACCATGACGCCGCGCGATCTCGTCGACGGCCATGAAGCCGATATTGTGCCGGTTACGTGCGTATTTTGCGCCGGGATTGCCGAGCCCAACAAAGAGTCGCATGACGCGGCGCGCCCCTCGCTCGGCGCGCGATCAGAGACCGCGCGCCAGCCTTGAGAGATTACTTCTTCTTGTCGCCGCCGGCGGGAGCCTTGGCAGCCGCGGCAGGAGCAGCAGCGGCCGGAGCCGCAGCGCCAGCCGCCGGAGCAGCCGCAGCAGCGCCAGGAGCTGCAGCCGCAGCGGCGGCCTTCTGCTCTTCGGCGTAGCCGGACGGCGGCACGATGGTGACGAGGGTCGCGTCCTCGCGGGTCAGCGCCTTCACGCCGTTCGGCAGCTTGACGTCGGACAGATGCAAGGAGTGACCGATTTCGAGCGAGCCGACATCGGCCTCGATGTACTGCGGAATGCTCTCGACGCCGCATTCGAGCTCGATCGCGTGGGCGACGATGTTGACGGTGCCGCCGCGCTTCACGCCCGGGGACGTTTCCGCCTTCACGACATGCAGCGGCACGCTGATGCGGATGGTGGCGCCTTCGCCGAGCCGCATGAAGTCGACATGGATCGGGAAGTCCTTGACCGGATCGAGGTGGTAGTCGCGCGGAATCACGCGGTGCTTCTTGCCCTCGAGATCGATGTCGACCAGCGTGGTCAGGAACCGGCCGGCGAGGATGCGCTGGCGCAGTTCGCGATCTTCGATCGAGATCGTGACGGGGGGCTGGTTGTTGCCATAGATCACTCCGGGCACTCGCCCGGCGCGACGCTCAGCCCGGGCGGCCCCCTTGCCGCTCTTCGGACGTGCGGTCGCCTTCAATTCCTTGACGGTCGTCGCCATGTCGTTAAGTCCTTGTTTTTGCAAAAGTTAATGGGCCGCAGCGCGGCCCATGGCATCGTTCGCAGCAAGCCTCCAGGGGTGCGGGGGCCACGAACTGGCGGGCTTTTACCCGGAAGATGCGGAAATGACAAGGAGAATGGGCGGCACCCTCACCTGGAGGGGGAGGGTCGGCTCACATTGAGCGCAGCGAAATGTGAGACGGGGGTGGGGTGATCTCTCCCCACGGGCACTTTCGACGCGGAGAGACCGTCACCCCGCCCCGCTCGCGCTACGCGCGATCGACCCTCCCCCTCCAGGGGAAGGTAAGAAGGGCGCCTACCCGCCGAGCTTGGCCTCCAGCGCTGCAACCCGCGCCTTCAGCGCCTCGTTCTCCTCGCGGGCCAGGCGGGCCATGTCCTTGACCGCCTCGAACTCCTCGCGCTTGACCAGGTCCATGTCGCGCAGGAATTTTTCGGCCTGGGTGCGCATCACCGTGTCGAACTCGCGCTTGACGCCCTGGGCGGCACCGGCGGCATCGTTCATCAGGCGGCCGATCTCGTCGAAAAACCGGTTGTTGGTCTGGGTCATTTCGGCCTCCTGGCAGCTCCGATAAACTTTGCGCGAACGCTCCAAAACACAATGGCAATCCGATTGGGCCGGTTCAAGGGCTGAGCGGCGGTATCCTTGTCATGCCCCGGTTTCCTTGCAATCCTATTCAACGTCCCTGCATAAGAAGAATCACAAGGCGCATGAGATGATCGACCAGCAGATCGCGATCCCCACCAGGGACGGCCACACCGCAACCTTCATCAGCCATCCCGAACGCGGCGGGCCGTTTCCGGTCATCCTGTTCTACATGGATGCGCCCGCGATCCGCGAAGAGCTGCGCGACATGGCGCGCCGGCTCGCGACCTCAGGCTATTACGTGATGCTGCCGAACCTTTATTACCGCTCCGGCGTGATGGAGCTCGGCGCGCTACCGGCCGACCCGAACGCGCCGGAGCGCAAGCGCATGTTCCAGCTGATGGGCTCGCTCACCATCCCCATGATCATGGACGACACCAGAGCGCTGCTCGCCTATGCCGAGGGCCAGGCGGCCGCGAACACCAAGCTGGTCGGCACCGTCGGCTATTGCATGAGCGGCCGCTACGCCATCAACGCCGCCACGCATTTCCCCGACAGCGTCAAGGCGGCCGCCTCGATCTATGGCGTGCAGCTGGCAACGGATCAGGACGACAGCCCGCATCTGGCCGCGGCTAAGACCAAGGCCGAGCTCTACTTCGCCTGCGCCGAGACCGACGTCTACGCGCCGCCGGAGATTATCGAGAAGGTCAAAGAAGGCATGAAAGCTGCGAAAGCCGAGGTCGAGATCTATCCCGGCACGCATCACGGCTTCGCCTTCCCCAAGCGCCCGGTCTATGACCGCGACGCCGCCGAGCGGCATTGGGAGCGCCTCTTGGCGCTCTATCGCCGCAATCTCGTCCAGAAATAGAAGGCGAGATGCAGCTTCTTCTCATCGACTTCCCCGCCTTCAAGCCGATCGCGCTGGAGATCGGGCCGTTCGCGATCCGCTGGTATGCGCTGGCCTATATCTGCGGCATCGTGTTCGGCTGGCTCTATGCGCGCTCGCTGCTGAAGAAGGAGCGCCTGTGGGGCGGCCCCGCGCCGATGTCGCTGCTGCAGATCGACGACTTCATCCTGTGGGTCACGCTCGGCATCATTCTCGGTGGCCGCACCGGCTACGTGCTGTTCTACAATCTGCCTTTCTTCATCGATCATCCCGCCGCGATCTTCCGGTTATGGGAGGGCGGCATGTCCTTCCATGGCGGCTTCCTCGGCTGCGTCGTCGCGGTGATGTTGTTCGCCTTTCGCAACGGCATCTCGATCCTGTCGCTCGGCGACATCACCACCGCGGTCGCGCCGGTCGGACTGCTGCTCGGGCGCATCGCCAACTTCATCAACGGCGAATTGTGGGGCCGCGCCACCGATCCGAGCCTGCCCTGGGCGATGATATTCCCCAACGATCCGACGCAACTGCCGCGTCATCCGAGCCAGCTCTACGAGGCCGGCATGGAAGGCATCCTGCTGTTCACGGTGCTCGCGGTGATGATCCGGCTCGGCGCGCTGAAACGGCCGGGCATGATCCTCGGCGCCTTCATCCTAATCTACGGTCTGACCCGGATTGCCGGCGAGCACTTCCGCGAACCGGACGCGCAGCTCGGTTTCCTCTGGGGCGGATTAACCATGGGCATGCTGCTGTCGATCCCGATGCTTATCGTCGGCGGCATACTTATTGTATTGGCAGTCAGGCGCGGTGCGCCGAAGCCCGCAGGGGCCGTTCGTTAATTCATTTCGAGAAGATAGCCGTGACCGAACAGCCGCTACTCAACGAGATCAAGGCGCTGATCAAATCCTCAGGTCCCATGCCGGTCTGGCGGTACATGGAACTGTGCCTGATGCATCCGCGCCATGGCTATTACGTCTCGCGCGATCCGCTCGGGCGTGAAGGCGACTTCACAACCTCACCCGAAGTCAGCCAGATGTTCGGCGAGCTCTTGGGACTATGGACCGCCTCGGTGTGGAAGCAAATGGGCTCGCCGCAATTCCTGCGGTTGATTGAGCTCGGCCCCGGCCGCGGCACCATGATGGCGGACGCGCTACGCGCCCTTCGCGTGCTGCCGCCGCTCTACCAGGCGCTTCATGTCCACATGGTCGAGGTCAATCCCGTCTTGCGCGAGCGGCAGAATGCGACGCTGTCAGGCGTGCGCAACATTGCCTGGCACGACAGCATCGACGACGTGCCTGAGGGACCGAGCATCATCCTCGCCAACGAATATTTCGACGTGCTGCCGGTCCACCAGATGGTCCGCCACGAGAACGGCTGGCACGAGCGCGTGATCGAGATCGATCCCAACGGCAAGCTTCAATTCGGCGCGGCGTCCGAGCCGACGCCGCGCTTCGACGTGCTCCTGCCGCCGCTCGTGCGCGCCGCACCCGTCGGCGCCGTGTTCGAATGGCGCCCCGACGGCGAGATCATGAAGCTCGCCACGCGCGTGCGCGACCAGGACGGCGCAGCGCTGATCATCGATTATGGCCATTTGCGCAGCGACGCCGGCGACACCTTCCAGGCGATTGCGCGCCACACCTTCGCCGATCCCTTGAAGGCGCCGGGCCAAGCCGACGTCACCGCTCATGTCGACTTCCAGGCGCTGGCGCGCGCGGCCGAGGACGTCGGCGCGCGCGTGCACGGGCCGGTGACGCAAGGCGACTTCCTCAAGCGGATCGGCATCGACACAAGGGCCGCCGCCTTGATGCAGAAGGCAACGCCGGAGGTCGCCACCGACATTTCGATCGCCCTCAAGCGGCTGACGGACACCGGGCGCAGCGGCATGGGCTCGATGTTCAAGGTGCTCGGCATCTCCGAACCGCGGCTGACAGGCATTGCCGGCCTCAGCGATCTCGAACAGGCCGGAGAAGCCTCATGACGCTCGCTTCGTCGCTGCTGTCAGCCGTGCCCGGCCTGCGCCACTCGTTCTTCACCCGCGAAGGCGGCGTCTCCAGTGGCATCTACTCGGCGCTGAACGGCGGCCTCGGCTCCAACGATGATCAGGCCCTTGTCGCGGAAAACCGCCGCCGCATGGCCGAGCATGTCGGCGTCGCGCCGGCACGCTTCCTCAGCCTGCACCAGATCCATTCACCCGACGTGCTCGTCGCAGAAGCACCGTGGCCGAACGGGCCGCGGCCGAAGGGCGATGCGCTGGTGACGAACACGCCCGGCATCGCGCTCGGCGTCTCCACTGCCGATTGCGGGCCGGTGCTGTTCGTAGATCCCAACGCGCGCGTGATCGGCGGCGCGCATGCGGGGTGGAAGGGCGCGCTGACGGGCGTGCTGGAAGCGACGATTCTAGCGATGGAGAAACTCGGCGCGACGCGCAGTGGCATCATCGCCGCGATCGGCCCCTTGATCCGCCAGGACAGCTACGAGGTCGGCAACGAGTTCGTCGCGCGCTTCATCGAGGCCGATGCGGACAACGCGATATTCTTCATACCCTCGGTGCGCGAGGGACACGCGATGTTCGATCTCGCCGGTTTCATTCGCAAGCGGCTGGACGCCGCCGGCATCCTGATGATCGACGATCTCGGCGTCGACACCTACGCCGACGAGCGCTTCTTCAGCTATCGCCGCTCGGTGCATCGCAAGGAGCCGGATTACGGCCGCCACGTTCACGCAATCGCGCTCGAAGCGTGAACACAGCGGCAACGCCGTGTCATTCCGGGGCGCTGCCCTGATGCGATGACAGTGGTCTATGTCGCCTCCGCCCTAGACCTTAATCGATTTTAACGATATCGCTGCCCTCCATAATGAGGGACGCGTCATTCATCTTGGGCCGTGCGGGTGCGCGCGTGCTGGCGGTCATGCTGCTCGCGGCAGCGACTGCGCTTGGCGGCTGCGCCGGCGGCGGTGGGGCCGCCAACTCCTATGCAATGGCGCCGACCGCCGGCTCCGGGGCAACGGTCGCCTTCGAATCGATCGACGGGCCGCCGCCGCAGGTGTTCGACCGCATGGTCGGCGTGCTCGACAGCGAATCCAAGCTGCGCAGCCTGTCCGTCATCTCCCGCGAGGGGACCGCCGCCTACCGCGTGCGCAGCTATCTCTCCGCCCAGGTGGTGCGCGGCAAGACGGTGATCGCCTGGGTCTGGGACGTCTACGACGCCAACCAGCAGCGGGCGCTGCGCCTCTCCGGCGAGGAACCGACCTCGGCCAAAGGCGGCCGCGATCCGTGGGCAGCAGCCGACGACCTCGTGCTGCGGAAGATCGCCCAGGCCGGATTCAGCGGACTTTCCAACATGATCAACGGAACGCCGGATACCCCGGGCACGGCTCCTGGCCTGCGGGGCCCGGCGGTGGCGAGCGTGATCCCGCAGGCCCCGGTGGCGGAGATGCCGGCCACGGCACTCGGCTATGCCGAACGATAACCCCCGCTAAACCACGGCCTCGAGTTGCGGCCAAGCCGTTGGCCCGACTCAGGATTTTCGAAGGGAAAACGTAGCATCCCGGGTTGCCATTGCAGCCCCCGGCCTGATATTTCCTCGCCCGTTGTAACCGTGCTTCCAGTGGGATCTGAGATGTTGAACGTCGTATCCAGCAAAGCGCGGGAGGAAGCGTCTATGTCGGCCAAAAACGGCTCCATCAAGCTCGTCGCCGGCAACTCCAATCCGGCCCTCGCGCAGGCGATTGCGCAGGGCCTGGACCTGCCGCTGACCAAGGCGGTGGTGCGGCGCTTCGCCGACATGGAGATCTTCGTCGAGATCCAGGAGAACGTCCGCGGCTCGGATGCCTTCATCATCCAGTCGACCTCGTTCCCGGCGAACGACCATCTGATGGAGTTGCTGATCATCACCGACGCGCTGCGCCGCTCCTCGGCGCGCCGCATCACGGCGGTGCTGCCCTATTTCGGCTACGCCCGGCAGGACCGCAAGTCCGGCTCGCGCACGCCGATCTCGGCCAAGCTGGTCGCCAATTTGATCACGCAAGCCGGCGTCGACCGCGTCATGACGCTCGATCTGCATGCCGGCCAGATCCAGGGCTTCTTCGACATCCCGACCGACAATCTCTATGCCGCGCCACTGATGGTGCGCGACATCAAGGAGAGGTTCGACCTCTCCAAGACGATGGTGATCTCGCCCGACGTCGGCGGCGTGGCCCGCGCGCGCGGCCTTGCCAAGCGCATCAATACCCCGCTCGCGATCGTCGACAAGCGCCGCGAGAGGGCGGGCGAATCCGAGGTCATGAACGTGATCGGCGACGTCGCCGGCTACACCTGCATCCTGATCGACGACATCGTGGACTCCGGCGGCACGCTGGTGAACGCGGCCGACGCGCTGATCGCCAAGGGCGCCAAGGACGTCTACGCCTACATCACCCACGGCGTGCTCTCCGGCGGCGCGGCCGCCCGCATCGCGGGCTCGAGGCTGAAGGAGCTCGTGATCACCGACTCGATCCTGCCGACCGACGCGGTGACCAAGGCGCCGAACATCCGCACGCTGCCGATCGCCAGCCTGATCTCCGACGCGATCGCGCGCACGGCGGCGGAAGAATCGGTGTCGAGCCTGTTCGACTAGTTTTTCCGATCCGAAAGGTCTCGTGGGTGGGCAAAGGCGCAAAGCGCCGTGCCCACCTTTTCTTTTGTGATGAAGGTGGTGGGCACGCTTTCGCTTTGCCCACCCTACGGCAGTCCGCCTACCCCACGATCCCCGCCGCGACCTGGCCGCGCAGGCGCTCCAGGCCGAGCAACGTCTCCGCACAGGCAGCCGCGACCTCGACGCCCTTGATCGCAAAATGCTTGCGGAAGAAGTCGTAGTGCACCTCGGTCTCGTGGAATTGCTGCGGCGTCAGCACCGCCGAGAACACGGGCACTTCGGTACGCAGCTGCACGTCCATCAAGGCCTTGATCACGGTGTCGGCGACGAACTCGTGGCGATAGATGCCGCCATCGACGACGAGGCCGGCCGCGACGATGGCGGTGTAGCGCCGCGTCTTGGCGAGGACCTGCGCGTGCAGCGGGATCTCGAACGAGCCCGGCACCTCGAACACGTCGACATGGGTGAGATGGCGCGCCTCGGCCTCCTTGATGAAGGCGATGCGGGCCTCCTCGACCACGTCGCGGTGCCAGCAGGCCTGCACGAAGGCCACCCGCTGCGGCTTGGCAAAGCGCGGGTGGTCGGGCGCCGGGTCATGTGGAACCGGCGGTTGGGCGGCTTCGGAAGTTTCGGTGTTGGGGTCTTGCAGCATCTGATTCATGGCTTTCCTTCTTAAGGACCAGAATCAGGGCACACGGAACGACAAACAGCCGCATCTTGCGATGCGTCTGCCTCCGACCGTTCTCTTTCATCCGGACTCTAACCGTCGGCTTCGGAGTTGCACCGAATCTGCTGACCCTTCCCCTCGGCAAGAAAGACCTAAGGGAAGGCGCTCGCGGGCTTAGGCCTTTCGGCCCTTACCGCCGGTGGGGACTTTCACCCCGCCCTGAGAACATCGGCCGTCCGGGATGAACGGCCTGGCTGGAAATATGCCGCCAGCCGGCGGCCGCAGCAAGCGTGTTCCGTATGGGCGGATCGCATGGTCCCATGTCATTCCCGCGGGAGCGGCCCTCGCGGGACGGAATTAACGAATGGCGCCCCCCCGCGAATCCGATTCCGGTTTGTTCTCATCCATCCGGATCGAGGACTTCCCTCCGTTAAGAATTGTGGCGGAGATGAGCTGTGGACGAACGAGTCCTGGCTTGTGGACGGACTCGGGACCCCGTTGCGCAGATTCCGCAAATCACATCACTTGATCCGCGACAGGCCCGCGCTGATCCGAGGGATCGCAAGACTCCGAGGGGACGCCGTAGCGACGTTTAGGGAGCGCGCGCCGGGCCCAACCGCGTGCGTATCAAAGACAACAAGAAGGCAAGAGGTCGAGACGGCATGTCCCTGCTCGAAGGCACTATCGATTCCAAAAGCCATCCGCTCGCGGTGGTCGAGGATATCGCTGCCAGCAACAACTGGCCGTTCGAACGCTCCGGCGAGGACGAACTCACGATTGTCTCCAAGGGACAATGGACCGATTACCAGCTCTCCTTCACCTGGATGGGCGAGATCGAGGCGCTGCATCTGGCCTGCGCGTTCGACATGAAGATTCCGGTTGCGCGCCGCAGCGAGGTGCAGCGGCTCGTCGCCGCGGTCAACGAGCAGCTGTGGGTCGGTCATTTCGATCTCTGGACCAACACCGGCATGGTCATGCACCGCCAGGCCCTGGTGCTGCCGGGCGGGCTCACCGCCTCGACCGCGCAATGCGAGGCCATGCTCGCCGGCGCCATCCATGCCTGCGAGCGCTATTTCCCGGCGTTCCAGTTCGTGGTGTGGGCTGGCAAGAGCACGACCGAAGCGATGGACGCGGCGATGTTCGATACGGTGGGAGAGGCGTAGGACCCTTAAGGAAGCCAACACTCCCTCCTCCTGTCGTCCCGGACAAGCGAAGCGCCGCTCCTGGAGCCATACAGCGTGATGCCTCTTGTGGCACGCGGCTTGTTGCCAACACCTTCATCCACTAGAACCGCCTGTGGTTATGGGTCCCCCGCTCCCGTGCGCAATTGCGCACTAGGCAGCGACGACAGCGAGTTTGTGGCAACAGCGATGGCAAACAACCCCCTCCAAAACATCACCGGCACCATCCTCCTCGCCGGCGCCGGCAAGATGGGCGGCGCGATGCTGACCGGATGGCTTTCGGGCGGGCTCGACCCGCGCCGCGTCGCGGTGATCGATCCGCATATCTCGCCGGAGATCACGGCACTTGCCGCCAGGGGCGTCGCGCTCAATCCCGACTTGAAGGCCGCGGGCACAGTCGAGACGCTGGTCGTCGCGGTGAAGCCGCAGATGTTCCGCGAGGCCGGCGCGAAGCTAAAAGCGTTCGTCTCGGACAAGACGTCGGTGGTCTCGATCATGGCGGGAACCACGATCACATCGCTCCAGGAGGTCTGCGGCGGCGCCGTGGTGCGCGCGATGCCGAACACGCCGGCCGCGATCGGCCGCGGCATCACGGTTGCGGTCGCCGCGAACAACGTCAGCGCCGCGCAGCGCGCGGTGGCCGATGCGCTGCTGCGTGCCACCGGCTCGGTCGAATGGGTCGATGACGAGAGCCTGATGGACGCGGTCACGGCCGTCTCCGGCTCCGGCCCGGCCTATGTGTTTCTGCTCGCCGAAGAGCTCGCCCGCGCCGGCGTCGAAGCCGGACTGCCTGAGGCGCTGGCAATTAAGCTCGCACGCGAGACCGTCGCCGGCTCCGGCGAATTGCTGCACCAGTCGGAGCTGCCGTCGAGCACGCTGCGCCAGAACGTCACCTCGCCCGGCGGCACCACGGCCGCCGCGCTCGGTGTGCTGATGGGCGAGCCGGGTCTGCGCGACCTGATGATCCGCGCGATCGCGGCGGCGACGCAAAGGTCGAGGGAATTGGCGAAGTAGACGGGGCCGTAGGGTGGGCAAAGGCGCAGGGCGCCGTGCCCACGATCTTTCAATTGTCTCTCCGGAAGCCGTGGGCACGCTTCGCTTTGCCCACCCTACGGCGTCGTGCCCGCGGCGAGCCGCCTGTTGAACATCTCGACATTGACGAGCCCGCGCGCGTGGCGGCCTTCGCCGAGCTTGCGGGTGCCCTCGAACGCCTCGACCTCGAAGCGGATGACGCGGCGTTCGACGGCGACGACCTTCGCGGTGGTCCGCACCGTCGCGCCGACGAGGGCGGCTGCGAGATGGCGGATGTCGACCTCGGTGCCGACAGTGACCCAGCCGGGCTGAAGCGCGGCTCGGATCGCATCGCCCGCCGTCATCTCCATTTCCAGGATCATCATCGGCGTCGCGTAGACAAACGGCATGCCCGGCACGAAATGCCCGACCGTGCGCTCGGCCGGCACCACCAGCGTGCGCTCGGCGCTCATGCCGACCTTGATGAAATCGCGTGCGTCCATGGGGGCCTCACACACGGTGTCGTCCCGGACAAGCGCGCCTTAAGCGCGCGCCGATCCCGGACCCATAACCACAGGACGTCGTGGTTTCGGGGACTCGGAGTTACCGCTTCACCGCATAACCACTCCCTGTGGTTATGGCTCCCGGATCTGCGCTGACGCTTGTCCGGGACGACAGCGGTGATTGACGCTACAGCGCTGGCTACTTCTTCGCCGCCGCCGCGCGCTCCACGAACGTCTTGCCGCCCTTCATCTTGTGGCGGAGCGGGGCTTCGTTGATCTGGATGACGACGGCATCGGCATCGACGCCGAGATTCTTCACCAACGCCTGGGTGATGTCGCGCATCATGCCGGCCTTTTGCTCGTCGGTGCGGCCTTCGGCCATGCTGACAGTGATCTCAGGCATCGTCTTCTCCCTGTTGCTGTCGTCATGGCCGGGCTTGTCCCGGCCATCCACGTGCTCATCCATCAAACAAGACGTGGATGCCCGGGACAAGCCCGGGCATGACGGCTTGGCGGAATGGCTATCCCCACTTTACGTCATGGCGGGCCAGGACCTCGCGCACCTTGGCGACGAGATCGGCTTCGCTGCACGAGAACTGCGCCGGCCGGCTCTCGCGCCATTCCTGGTTGGAGGCGATCGCAGCCGCCGCCTTGGCGCCTTCGATCAGATCCTTGATCTGCAGCTCGCCGCGCGCCTTTTCATCCGAGCCCTGGATGATCACGCACGGTGAATTGCGGCGGTCGGCATATTTGAGCTGATTGCCCATGTTCTTGGGATTGCCGAGATAGAGCTCGGCGCGGATGCCGGCGGTGCGCAAGCTTGCCACCATCTTCTGATAGTCGGCGACGCGGTCGCGATCGAACACGGTGACGACGACGGGCCCGAATTCCGGCCGCGTGTCGAGCTTGCCGAGCAGCGTCAACGCGGCCTGGAGCCGCGACACGCCGATCGAGAAGCCGGTGGCCGGCACCGGCTCGCCGCGGAAACGTGAGACGAGGCCATCGTAACGCCCGCCCCCGCCAACCGAGCCGAAGCGCACCGGGCGGCCCTTCTCGTCCTTGGTCTCGAGCAGCAGTTCGACCTCGTAGACGGGACCGGTGTAATATTCGAGACCGCGCACGACGGACGGATCGATCTTGATGCGGTCCGCACCGTAACCCGACGCCGTGACCAGCTTGGCAATCTCATCCAGCTCGCTGACGCCGGCCTGACCGATCTCGCTCTTGGCGAGGTAGGTTTCGGCCGCTGCAATGGCCTCTTTCCAATCGTCGCGCGGCTTGGTGATGGCGAGCACGACATCAGCCTCCGCCGCGCTGAGGTTAGCGCCCTTGGTGAAGTCGCCCTTGCCTTCCTCGCCGCCGTCCCATCGTCCGGGACCGAGCAGCTTGCGCACTTCGTCGGCGGAAAACTTGTCGAGCTTGTCGATGGCGCGCAGCACGGTCAGCCTACGGCCTGCGTTCTCGTCGCCACCGAGCCCGATGGCTTCCAGCACGCCGTCGAGCACCTTGCGGTTGTTGACCTTCACGACATAGGAGCCGCGCGCGATGCCGAGCGCCTCCATCGTGTCCGCAGCCATCATGCAGATCTCGGCATCCGCCGCCGGCGTCGCCGAGCCGACCGTGTCGGCGTCGAACTGCATGAACTGCCGAAAGCGGCCCGGGCCGGGCTTTTCGTTGCGGAAGACATAGCCGACCCGGTAGCTGCGGTAGGGCAAAACCAGAGCGTCGCTGCCGTAGCGCTCGCCGACATAGCGGGCGAGCGGCGCCGTCAAATCGTAGCGCAGGCTGATCCACTGCTCGTCGTCGTCCTGGAACGAGAACACGCCCTCGTTCGGACGATCCTGGTCGGGCAGGAACTTGCCGAGCGCGTCGGTGTATTCCATCGCCGGCGTCTCCACGGGCTCGAAGCCGTAGAGCTCGTAGACGGCGCGGATCTTCTCGACCATCTCGCGCGTCGCCCGGATCGCTGACGGATCGCGATCCTCGAGCCCGCGCGGCAGGCGCGCCTTCAGTTTCTGGGGTTTTTTGGGTTTCTCGGCCATGCGCGGCGTTTACCAGCCGGGGCGCGAGGCGGCAACCGGCCTGTGTTCTGCACCTCGCCCCGCTTGCGGGGAGAGGGGAAGAGAGAGCTTCCTTTACGGCTGCTCCATCCGTGCCCTCAGGGCATCCGCGTCCGCCTTCGGCAGCGACTTCAGCGTCGGCTTGATGGTTTCGCCGCCGACGATCTTGCCGTTGCGCATGAACATCCAGTCCGAAATGTCGGCCTCGGTGAACTTGACCTCGTCGCCGGCCCGCTTGCCGGGCAGGTCACGCGGTTCGTTGGCGAACAGACCGGAATAGGTCCCGTCTGGCCGCTTCTTCACCTCGCCGATCCAGATGTGCTCACCGCCCTTGCGGGTCGAGAAGCGCACCTTCAGGGCGTGCCCGGCCTCCGACGGCTTTGGCGATTGATAGGAGGCCCAGAAGGTCGACAAGGTGCCGCGGGCGCGCGCGATCGCGGCATTCATCTCGGGATCGCTGGTGCGCACATCGACGATCGGCGAGCGGTCTTGCGCGACCACCTCATGCATCGGGCCGATGGTCAGGATGCCGAAAACGGAGACGCCGGTGATTGCGGCGAGAACGACCCACTTCATGGGTTGGGAGAGTTTCGTTGCCATGGTCGCGATGTCCTGATGTCCAGATGTGTCCAGACTTTGTCGCATGTCGGCAACGGCACGTTCAGTGCACGAAAAACCACAAACGATGCGCGTTTCCCCTCTCCTCACGAAAGGAGAAACGCGCATCGCCGCATCTCAAAACACCTTGCGGATCCAGTTGTGCGGATCGTTGGTGCGGCCGTACTGGATGTCGACGAGCTGCTTGCGCAGGCCCATGGCGACGGGGCCGGCGGCGCCGCCCGAGATCTCGAAATCGCCGCTCACCGAGCGCACCTTGCCGATCGGCGAGATCACGGCCGCGGTACCGCAGGCAAACGCTTCCTTCAGCTTGCCGCTGACCGCATCCTTGCGCCACTGGTCGAGCGAATACGGCTCCTCGCGCACGGTTTTGCCGGCATCCTTGGCCAGCGCGATGATGGAATCGCGGGTGATGCCGGGCAGGATGGTGCCGAGCGGCGGCGTCGAGAGCGAGCCGTCGTCGAACACGAAGAACACGTTCATGCCGCCGAGCTCCTCGATATAGCGGCGCTCGATCGCGTCGAGGAAGACGACCTGATCGCAGCCATGCTGGATCGCTTCGGCCTGGGCGCGCAGGCTCGCGGCATAATTGCCGCCGCATTTGACCGCCCCGGTGCCGCCGACGGCAGCGCGCGTGTAATTCTCCGAGACCCAGATCGACACCGGCGCGGGACCGCCCTTGAAATAGGAGCCGACCGGCGAAGCGATGACGGCGAAGATATATTCGGACGACGGCTTGACGCCGAGGAAGGTCTCGCTCGCGATCATGAAGGGCCGCAGGTAAAGGCTGCCCTCGCCGCCCGGCATCCAGGCGCGGTCGATGCGCACGACCTGCTCGACCGCCTCGATGAAGACGTCCTCGGGCAGCTGCGCCATCGCCATGCGGTCGGCCGAGTCCTTGAAGCGCCGCGCATTGGCGTCGGGACGGAACAGGTTCACGCCGCCGTCGTCACGCTTGTAGGCCTTCAGACCCTCGAAAATTTCCTGGGCGTAGTGCAGCACCGCGCCGGCCGGATCGAGCTGGAAGTTGGCGCGTGCCTCGATCTTCGCCTCGTACCAGCCGCCCTTGGCCTGATTGTAGCGCACGATCGCCATGTGATCGGTGAAGACCCGTCCGAAGCCGGGATCCACCAGCTTGGCCACGCGGTCCTTCTCGGACGTCGGATTGGATGCGGGCTGGATGTCGAATTTCATGCTCATGTCCTTGCCTCCCGCTGCCGGTGGCGACGCCGTTCTGGCGCCGGCCTGCCCCTTTCGGGTCCGGCTGGCTTGATTGGTTTTAGGCCGGACCACCGCCAGCCTTGTTACGGCCGGTTTCCGTGGCCAGCATATCGCCGAGGACATGCTTTTGCGGAAGGCGGAAGTCCAGTATGTTTTGCCGAAACGCCGCTCGACAATCGCACGGTAGATCTGATCCGGCCGTCGTCGCCTGTCCGGCTCTCTCCAGCCGCCCTGCTTCGATGCCACCCGCGCGAAACGATCTAAAATTTCGTGCTGGTCGATCGTTTTGTAACATTGAACCCAAGATACGTCAATATGCCTGACATAAATTTCGCGACTTCCTCTCACGACGCCGCCGAGCCCAAGCCGGCCGCAGACGACGGAGGCAATTTGCGCTGGGATATCATCGAGCTACTGTTCTTCGCCTATCGCGACTTCGTCGGCGACCCCGACCAGGAGCTGGAGGCTTTTGGCTTCGGCCGGGCCCATCACCGGGTCATGCACTTCGTCTACCGCTATCCCGGTCTCAAGGTCGCCGATCTGCTCGACGTCCTGCGCATCACCAAGCAGTCGCTCGGCCGCGTGCTCAAGCAGCTGCTGGACGAGGGCTACATCGTGCAGAAGACCGGCGACAATGACCGCCGCCAGCGCCTGCTCTACGCGACGCCGAAGGGCGAGGCGCTGGTGCAGAAGCTCGCCGGTCTGCAGACCACGCGGATCACCAAGGCGCTCGCCGAAATGGGTCCGCAGGATGCCGAGACGGTCAAGCGCTTCCTGCGCGCGATGATCGATCGCGACGATCCGGACAAGGTGCTCGAGACGATCTTCGCTTCCGTCAACCACGACGCCAAGGAGTGACCGTGACGCTCGCTGCCACTCTCGCCCGCCCGCCGGCACGCCCGGCCGATGACGCGCCGCATCTGCTGCTGGTCGACGACGACCGCCGCATCCGCGATCTGCTCTCGCGCTTCCTCGCCGCCGAGGGCTACCGCGTCACCACCGCCGCGAGTGCCGGCGATGCACGCTCGAAACTGCAGGGCCTGCATTTCGACCTCTTGATCCTCGACGTCATGATGCCCGGCGAGACCGGCTTCGATCTCGCCCGCTTCATCCGGACATCCTCCTCGGTGCCGATCGTGATGCTGACGGCACGACACGAGGCGGAAGCGCGCATCGAGGGCCTGCAGATCGGCGCCGACGACTACGTGGCGAAACCGTTCGAGCCGCGCGAGCTGGCGCTGCGCATCAACAACATCCTCAAGCGCGCCGCTCCGCCGCCGCAAGCCACGGCGGTGGAGAAGATCGCGTTCGGTCCCTACGTCTATCATCTCGATCGCGGCGAGCTGCGCCAGGGCGAGGAGGTCATCCACCTCACCGACCGCGAGCGCGAGATGCTGCGCATTCTCTCGGAGACGCCGGGCGAGACCGTGCCGCGCAGCGCGCTGACCGGCAACGGCAGCGTCAACGAGCGCGCCGTCGACGTGCAGATCAACCGCCTCAGGCGCAAGATCGAGACCGACCCCGCCAATCCGCTGTTCCTCCAGGCGGTGCGCGGCATCGGCTACCGGCTGGTAGCCTCGCCATAGATCAGTGAAGCGCGAGCGATGAGCACGATCGATACCGGCCTGACGCTGCTCCGAAGCGCCGCCGGCCGCGTTTCCGCCGCCAATGGCTGGATGGGCAACGCGTTCAAGGGCTGGATGCCGACCGGCCTCTACGCCCGCGCGCTCCTCATCATGATCGTGCCGATGGTGGTGCTGCAATCGGTCGTCGCCTTCGTGTTCATGGAGCGGCACTGGAACACGGTGACGCGCCGATTGTCGGCCGCCGTGGTGCAGGACATCGCCGCGCTGATCGACGTCTACAAGGGTTATCCGCAAGATAAGGATCGCGACCAGATCCGCCGCATCGCGCAGCAGCGCCTCGGCCTCGTCGTCGATTTCCTGCCCGCCGGCGACATGCCGCCGCCGGGACCAAAGCCGTTCTTCTCTCTGCTCGACCAGACGCTGTCCGTGCAGCTCGGCCGCCAGATCGGGCGCTCGTTCTGGATCGACACGGTCGGCCGCTCCAATCTCGTCGAGATCCGCATCCAGCTCGACGACGCCGTGATGCGCGTGTTCGCGCAGCGCAGCGCCGCCTATGCCTCCAACTCGGAGATCTTCCTGTTCTGGATGGTCGGCACGTCGTCGATCCTGCTGATCGTCGCCGTGCTGTTCCTGCGCAACCAGATCAAGCCGATCCTGCGCCTCGCTGACGCTGCCGAAAGCTTCGGCAAGGGCCGCGAGGCGCCGAACTTCCGCCCAAGGGGCGCGCGCGAGGTGCGGCGCGCAGCGGTCGCCTTCCTCGAAATGAAGTCGCGCATCGAGCGCACCATGGAGCAGCGCACCGCGATGCTCGCCGGCGTCAGCCACGATCTGCGCACCATCCTGACCCGCTTCAAGCTCGAGCTGGCGCTGATCGGCGACAGCCCCGAGCTCGAGGGCATGCGCAAGGACGTCGACGAGATGTCGATGATGCTGGAAGATTACCTCGCCTTCGCCCGCGGCGATTCCGGTGAGCAGTCGCAGCCGACCGACATGGCGCAGGCGCTCGAGGAGCTGCGCAGCGATGCCGAGCGCCACGGTCATACCGCGACCGTCGCCTTCCATGGCCTGCCCGTGGTGACGGTGAAGCCGGCCTCGTTCAAGCGCTGCCTCGCCAATCTCGTCACCAACGCGGCCCGCTACGGCAAGGCCATCGCCATCACCGGCCAGCGCGATCACCGTTATTTGACCGTGACGATCGACGACGACGGACCCGGCATTCCCGCGCATTTGCGCGAAGAGGTGTTCAAGCCGTTCCTGCGGCTGGACAACGCCCGCAACCAGGATGAAGGCGGCACCGGCCTCGGCCTTGCCATCGCCCGCGACATCGCCCGCTCGCATGGCGGCGACATTACGCTTGGCGACAGCCCGATGGGGGGACTAAGGGCGAGCGTCAGGATACCGGTGTAGCCGCCGTAGCCCTACTTCGGCAGCAGCGCCTTCAGCTTGTCCATGTCGCGCACGTTCATCTTGAAGCCGCCGGGCATCACGATGTCGCCGGGCTTCTGGTCCGGCTTGCAGGACCCGAGCCATTTGGCTTGCAGCGTCATGGTGGTATCGCGCCCCGCAGCGCCGGCGACACCGCCTTGTGCGTGCGAGGAGGTCTTCACCGTATAGGCCGAGTTGAAATCGCCGGTGATCTCGGCATGCGAGGTCGTGCTGACGCCGGCGACGCTGCATTCGGAATCGCTGACATAGCCGGTCGCGGTCTTCTTGATCTCCTGCTTGGCGCAGATCTGCTTGGCCATCGGGGAGACGTTGTTGCTCATCTCCTTGTCGACGGTCTCGTCGGTGCAGTGCTGCATGGTCATCTCGGGCACGGGCGAGCCTGATGTGACCAGCTTCATTTCCCAAAGACCGGCCTTGCGGACCGGCAGGTCGTCGGCGCACGCCACGCTTGCAGACAACGCAAGGCAAAGGGTCGAGCCGAGCAAAGCGAGTTTGCGCGTCATGTGAGAGGCTCCCGGCTGAAAAATGCAGGCCTGCGACAGCGCCTCAATAGAGCGTGCGGATCGGCTGGTCGGCGGCGCCATAAGGCACCCAGCGGCAGGAGAACGAGATGTAGCCGCCCTCATAGGCCTGCACCGCCAGGAATTTCACGACTTTGCCATAGCGCGCGCAGTGATCGACCGCGGCCTGGCGCGCATCGACCTGGGTGGCCATTGAATAGGCGATGATGCCGCCGGTGTCATTGCCCTTGAACGGCGGCACATAGTCAGCGCGCGCCGACTGGCTCGCCATCATACCCGAGACAACCAGGCTGGCGAGAAGACCCGCGGCCGCAATGATTCGCATTCCCGTCACTCCAATTGGCTGGCGGGCAGTTTACGGTGCCGGGAGTAAAGTGGAAAGAACCCAAGCCTGCCAACCACGAAGTTGTGGTCAACTCCTGGCGAAGTGTTGCCGCGCTGCACTTGACCTCCCCCGGCCTTCGCGGCACCGTCCAACCTTCGCAAGACTTTAGCTGTCCGGATTGACCATGCGCGCCCCCTTCCTGAAATTGCTCCGCTATGCCGCCGTGCTCGGCCTCATGTTCGGAGCGATGTCGCTCGGTGAGGCCAGGGCCGCCAATCCGCTGGAGCTGAACTTCTGGCTGAGCGGCCCGCGCTATGACGGCGCCGTCGCCGATTGCGACCGGGCGCTGCCGACCATCGCCACCCAGTTCTGGGAAAAGGAAAGCACGTTCTGGAATTCCTCGTTGAGGATCACCAGCTTCGCCGCCGTTCGCGAGACCGCATTCCGGCCCTGGCAGTCCGACAATATTCCCCGCCGCTATTGCACCGGCGAGGCCATGCTCAATGACGGCAAGGTGCGCAAGGTGCACTTCTCGATCATCGAGGATGGCGGCTTCGCCGGCTATGGCAACGGCGTCGAGTGGTGCGTGGTCGGGCTCGACCGCAACTGGGCCTATAATCCGGCCTGCCGCGCCGCCAAGCCCTGAGCAGGAAGCCCTGATTCGGGTTGCTCGAGGCGCCGAACGGGCGGCCGCTCGAATTTTGTTCTTGAAATGTTCCCATCGCCTGCTAGGCTTCCTCGCACAGTCTAGTTGAGGGGCGTCGCCATGTTTCATTCCAGATTGCATTCGTTTTCCCGTCTCGTGATCTCCCTGACCCTTGCCGCCGGACTGGCCTTGCTCGCCGGTGGCGCGAACGCCCAGGACAAGCGGCAGAACGCGCCCGGCGAATTCGACTTCTATGTGCTGTCGCTGTCGTGGTCGCCCTCGTTCTGCGAGGAGGCCGCCGAGCGTGGCGGCCGGTCGCAGATCCAGTGCAGCGGTCGGCCCTACGCCTTCGTGGTGCATGGGCTGTGGCCACAATATGAGACCGGCTTCCCGGAATATTGCCAGCGGCCCGCACCGCGGCTGAACCGCAGCATCGTCTCCTCGATGCTCGATTTGATGCCGGCGCCGGGCCTGATCTTCAACGAATGGGACAAGCACGGCACCTGCTCGGGCCTCGAGGGCCGCAGCTATTTCGAGACGATCCGCAAGGCGCGCGCTGCGATCAAGATCCCGGCCGAATATCTCGATTTGTCGCAGGCCAAGACCGTGGCACCGGCGGAAGTCGAGGAAGCCTTCATCAAGGCCAATCCGGGGCTGAGCAATGCCGCCGTCTCGGTCACCTGCAACCGGACGCGGCTGTCCGAGGTCCGTATCTGCCTCAGCAAGGACCTGCAATTCCGCGCTTGTGACGAGATCGAACGCCGCACCTGCCGCCGCGATCAGGTGACGATGCCGCCGATCAGGGGCGGATAGGATTTGTTCGCAGTCATTCCGGGGCGCGCGGAGCGCGAACGATGATGCGCATTTGCGCATCTGAGAATCCATCCAGCAGCATGCGCCGTGGCGAAATGGATTCAGGGCTCGATGCCATGCACCGCCCGGAATGACAGCAGTTACTTTCGGCGCGTGATGTCGTAACTCTTCGCCATGAATTACCGCCACGCCTTCCACGCCGGCAACTTCGCCGATGTCATCAAGCACATCGTGCTGGCGCGCATCATCACCTATCTGCAGGACAAGCCGGGGGCGTTCCGCGTCATCGACACCCATGCCGGCGCCGGCCTCTACGATCTCGACAGCGACGAGGCGCGCCGGGGCGGCGAATGGCTGACCGGCATCGCGCGGCTGATGCAGGCGCGCCTCTCGAACGAGACCCTCGCGCTAGTACAACCCTATCTCGATATCGTCCGCGCCTTCAATCCCAAGGGTGAACTCAAGGCCTATCCAGGCTCGCCCTTGATTGCGCGCGGCCTGCTCCGGCCGCAAGATCGGCTCATCGCATGCGAGCTGGAGCCGAAGGCGCGGAAAGCGCTGATCGACGTGCTGCGCCGCGACGAACAGGCCCGCGTGGTCGACCTCGACGGCTGGATGGCGCTGCCGGCTTTCGTGCCGCCGAAGGAGCGGCGCGGCCTCGTGCTGATCGATCCGCCCTTCGAGGCCAAGGACGAGTTCGAGCGGCTGGGCGAAGCCTTCTCCACCGCCTTCGCGAAATGGCCGACCGGCATCTATGTCATTTGGTATCCGGCCAAGAATCGGCGCGCCACCGACACACTGGTTCAAACGGTGGCGCGGCTCGCATCTGCAGCAAAACCGCCGGGAAATTGTCTGCGCCTCGAGTTCAGCGTCGCGCCTCAGCTCGATGGCGGAGCTCTCGCCTCCACCGGGCTCCTGATCGTCAATCCACCCTACACGCTGCAGGGCGAGCTCAAGACGATCCTGCCCGAGCTGGAAATGCCGCTCGGCCAAGGTGGTGCTGCCAGATTCCGATTGGAGGTGCCCAAGCCTTAAAGCCAGCCCGTAACACTCCGGCATTCTTGGGAAAAATATGCAGGAGCGGTAGTCAATCTGCAGAGAACCGTATTATGCTGTTTCCGTGACTGGCTTTACGTTCCGCTTCCGCGAATGGTTGCGGCGGAGTGAAGGCCTAAGAAAGATCCGGCCGGACCATTGAAGTCCGCCCAAGGATGGCCAGCTCCCGGGCTCCGTAGTGCCCCGTCATGTCGTGACGTGAGTCTGCGTCGCGGCGGAGGAGCAATGAGGGGGAGTTTCCCGATGGCCATGACGGGAACGGTCAAGTTTTTCAACGGCGAACGCGGCTACGGTTTCATCAAGCCTGACGACGGCGGCCGCGACGTCTTCGTACATATTACTGCTGTGGAGCGGGCCGGACTGAAGGACCTTGCGGAAGGACAGCGTATTACTTTCGAAGTCGAACCCGACAAGAAGGGGAAGGGACCGAAGGCGGTCAATCTGGTCATCCTCTCCTAGCGGGCCTGACGCACAACATTCGGCGCAATACTTGGCGCAAAAAATACTTGGCAAAAAAATCCCGGCCGCGAGCGGCCGGGAGGTTGTGGTCCGGTATTTTTTTCTTCAGCTATCAGAAGCGATAGTTCACGCCTGCGCGCACAACGCTGGCGCTATAGCCGTTTGACACCCCTGTAATTGCGAACTGTGTCGTCGACAGATCGATGTAGAGATATTCCAGCTTGGCGCTCCAGTTCGGGGCCAGACCGACTTCCGCACCGGCGCCGATGGTCCAGCCGGCGGTGGTGTGCGATTCCGTCCAGCCGAAGGTCTGCGCACGCAGCTCGCCAAAGGCGAGGCCGGCGGTGCCATAGAACAGCACGTTGCTGAAGGCATAGCCGGCGCGGCCGCGCAGGGTGCCGAACCACGGATTGGAGAATTTCCACGGCGCGAAGGTGTCGTCGGCACCGGCGGCCTGGATGTCGCCCTCGACGCCGAACACAAACGGGCCATTCTGGAAGTTGTAGCCGGCCTGCACGCCGCCGACGAAGCCCGACGGCTTCGAGGGGTTGTTGTCCACCGAGCCCCATTCATAGCCGATGTTGCCGCCGAGATAGGGGCCTGCCCAGCTGTACGCGTTGAGCGGCTGGTTGACGGTATAGGGCGCGCGCTGACCGTAAGTCATGTCGGCGGCCTCCGCCGAAGCTGTCCAGCCGGCGGCAACCAACGCGGCTGCGCCCACAACGAGCCTCTTCATCACTTAACTCCAACGCAACTGCCGTCACCGGTGCGGCGCCCGCGCCGCCGCGCGAGGCAACCGCATGGTTACGGAACCACCACTTTTTCGCGTAAGATTTATCGAGAGTTTTAAGTTAAAGGGCTGTTAAGCCGGGTTACCGCGCTGTTAACAGGCTTAAGCAAGCGTTACCGGGAACTGCGCCGCCATCCTGTGCGTGCCGCACGGCCGGAACTTCAAATCGGCACCCCCAGCGCCTAAATTCGCTCCATGGTTCACGATTCCACCGACAATCCGGAAGACCGCGCGCGCAAACCCGTGCGTGGCGCCGTGCCGGACGTCCCAGCCGAAACGCCTCCGGACCTCGATCCCGCCACCAGCGGCGGCGATGACGAGGACGATGCGCGGCTGCCCGATATCCTGGAAGAGAGCGGCGCCGTCGGCGAAGGACCGCTGGCGACTGGCCATGAGGCGATCGAACGCGCGGTCCGGCTCGCCCCGACCTCGCCCGGCGTCTATCGCATGCTCAATGCGAATGCCGACGTGCTCTATGTCGGCAAGGCCAAGAACGTCAAAAAGCGCCTTTCCAACTATGCGCGCCAGAATGCACCGCAGCCGGCCCGCATCCTGCGCATGATCGCGGCCACGGTGACCGTGGAGATCGTCTCGACCAACACCGAGACCGAGGCGCTGCTGCTGGAAGCCAACCTCATCAAGCAGCTGCGGCCGCGCTTCAACGTGCAGCTGCGCGACGACAAATCGTTTCCCTACATCCTGATCACCGGCGACCATTGGGCGCCGCAGATCCTGAAACATCGCGGCGCGCAGAGCCGGCCGGGGCGCTATTTCGGGCCCTTCGCCTCCGCCGGCGCAGTCAACCGCACCATCACGGCGCTGCAGCGCGCCTTCCTGATCCGCTCCTGCACCGATTCCTTCTTCGAGAGCCGCAGCCGGCCCTGCCTGCTCTACCAGATCCGCCGCTGCGCCGGCCCCTGCACCCGAGAGATCGACTTCGGCGGCTATACCACCCTGGTGCGCGAGGCGAGTGACTTCCTGTCCGGCAAGAGCCATGCGGTGAAGCAGGAGCTTGCAGGCGAGATGGAGAAGGCGTCCGGTGAGCTCGAGTTCGAGCGCGCCGCGCTCTACCGCGACCGCCTCGCCGCGCTGTCGGCGATCCAGTCGCAGCAGGGCATCAATCCGCGCACGGTGGAGGAGGCCGACGTGTTCGCCATCCATCAGGAGGGCGGCTTCTCCTGCGTCGAGGTGTTCTTCTTCCGCACCGGCCAGAACTGGGGCAACCGGGCCTATTTTCCGCGCGCGGAGAAGACGTACACCCCGGAAGAGGTGCTCGGCTCCTTCCTCGCCCAGTTCTACGACGACAAGCCGCCGCCAAGGAACATCCTGCTCTCGCACGAGATCGAGGAAAGCGAGTTGCTCGCCAACGCGCTGTCGATCAAGGCCGGCCACAAGGTCGAGGTCACCGCGCCCAAGCGCGGGGAGAAAAAGGAACTCGTCGCCCACGCGTTGACCAATGCGCGCGAAGCCCTCGGCCGCAAGCTCGCGGACACCGCCACGCAAAGCCGCCTGCTCGATGCCATCGCCACGACGCTGAGCCTGCCCCATTCGCCCAAGCGCATCGAGGTCTACGACAACAGCCACATCCAGGGCACCAATGCGGTCGGCGCCATGATCGTCGCCGGCCCCGACGGTTTCGTGAAGAACCAGTACCGCAAGTTCAACATCAAGTCGGAAGGGATCACGCCGGGCGACGACTTCGCCATGATGCGCGAGGTGCTGGAGCGGCGCTTCAAGCGCCTGATCAACCCGCCCGAGGAGGGTGCGACCAAAGCCAAGGACGACGACTTCCCGCAATGGCCTGATCTCGTCATCATCGACGGCGGCCGCGGCCAGCTCAACGCCGTTCGCGAGATCTTCGCCAATCTCGGCCTGACCCAGGTGTCGCTGATGTCGGTCGCCAAGGGGCCGGACCGGGATGCCGGACGTGAGACCCTGTTCATGCCCGAGCGCGAGGCGATCAAGCTGGAGCCGCGCGATCCCGTGCTCTATTTCATCCAGCGGCTGCGCGACGAGGCCCACCGCTTCGTCATCGGCTCCCACCGCAAGCTGCGCAAGAAGGACATTCGCGAGGCCGGTTTGCAGGAGATTCCGGGCATCGGCCCGTCACGCAAACGTGCCTTGCTGCATCATTTCGGAACCCTGAAGGAGATCGAACGGGCCTCGATCGCCGATCTCGGCAAGGTTCCGGGGGTCAGTGCCGAGAGTGCGCGCAGGATTTTCGAGTATTTCCATCCCCAGCCGGGATGAATTAAAGGGGGACCGCAGTCATATGATCGTCGTGTCCGCACCTCATTTGGGGTGCGGGACGGTTGACGTTCAGGCAGCAGCGGTATTGGTAGGACGGATGAACATCGCCACCACACGAGGGACGACCAGCCGCGCGATGTCCCTCCCCAACATCCTGACCTATGGCCGGATCGCCGCGATCCCGGTCGTCGTCGGATGCATCTATGCGCAGTCGATTCTGGATCAGCCGCTCTGGCTGCGCTGGGTGGCGGTCGCCCTCTTCATCGCGGCCGCGGTCACCGATTACCTCGACGGCTATTACGCGCGGATCTGGAATCAGCAATCGGCGTTCGGCCGGATGCTCGACCCGATCGCCGACAAGCTATTGGTCGCCTCGTGCCTGCTGATGCTGGCCGCCGACGGCATCATCCATGGCTGGTCGTTGTGGGCCGCCATCGTCATCCTGTGCCGCGAGATCCTGGTCTCGGGCCTGCGCGAATACCTCGCCGCGCTCCGGGTCAGCGTGCCCGTGACCAAGCTTGCGAAGTGGAAAACCACGGTCCAGCTCGTCGCGATCGGCTTTTTGCTCGCGGGACCTGCCGGCGACGAGGTGGTGCCCGTCGTCTCGATGATTGGCCTCGCCCTGCTGTGGGCCTCGGCGATCGTGACCATCTATACCGGCTACGATTATTTCCGCGCCGGCATCCATCACCTCATCAAGGAGGACGAGGGATGAAGGTGAAGTATTTCGCCTGGGTGCGCGAGCGCGTCGGCAAGGCGGAGGAGACCATCGAGCCGCCGGCGACCGTGCGCACCGTCGAGGAGTTGATCGCCTGGCTGTCCGGCCAAAGCGAGGCCTATGCCTACGCGTTCGAGAAGCCGAAGGTGATCCGCACCGCGATCGACCATGCCCATGTCAAATCGGATGCCGCGATCGCGGGCGCCCGCGAGATCGCGTTTTTCCCGCCGATGACCGGCGGTTAGGCCATGTCTTCCCCTGTCGCCAGCTGCCCTGTCACCATCCGTATTCAGGAAGACGATTTCGACATCGCGCGCGAGATCGCTGTCCTGACCAAGAGCCGGACCGACATCGGCGCGGTCGTGAGCTTCTCCGGCATCTGCCGCGCGGACGATGACAGCGCCAAGGTCGCCGCGCTCACGCTCGAGCACTATCCTGGCATGGCCGAGGAAGAGATCAGGCGCCATGCCGACGAGGCGACCTCGCGCTGGCCACTGAACGGCGTCACCGTGATCCATCGCGTCGGCCGCTTCATGCCGGGCCAGAACATCGTGCTGGTGCTGACCGCCTCGCAGCACCGCCAGGCCGCATTCCATGCCGCCGAGTTCCTGATGGATTACCTCAAGACCAGCGCCCCGTTCTGGAAGAAGGAAGAGAGCGCCACCGGCACCGGCTGGGTCGAGGCCCACGCCCGTGACGACGAGGCCGCCGCACGCTGGACCAAATCCTGATGGCAAGAGCATCCAAAAAGACCGCGCGCAGCCGCGCCGCGCCGAAGCTCGCGACAGTCGAACGCGGCGAGCTTCTCACGCTGCTCGACTATGTCCGCTACGCGGTGAGCCGCTTCGTCGAAGCAAAACTCGCCTTTGCTCATGGCACGACCGATCCGGTCGCCGAAGCCGCCTTCCTGGTCTGCGAGGCGCTGCATCTGCATCCCGAACAGCTCGAAAGCTTTGCCAACGCGCGCGTCACGGCCGCCGAGGGCAAGACCGTGCTCGATCTGATCCACCAGCGCGTGACCACGCGCAAACCGGCCGCCTATCTCGTCAACAAGATCTACATGCGTGGCCTGCCCTTCTATGTCGACGAGCGCGTCATCGTTCCGCGCTCCTTCATCGGCGAACTGCTGGATTCGCATTTTGGCGGCGACGGCGAGGCCGGATCGCTGATCGACGACCCTACGGGCGTCGAGCGCGTGCTCGATCTCTGCACGGGATCGGGATGCCTCGCCATCCTCGCCGCGCAGCATTTCCCGAACGCCGCCGTCGATGCCGTCGATATCTCGAAGGGAGCGTTCGAGGTCGCCACGCGAAATGTCGGCGAATACGGGCTCGAGGACCGGATCAGCCTGTATCGCGGCGATCTGTTCGCTCCGCTCGGCGATGCGCGTTACGACCTGATCATCACCAACCCGCCCTATGTCGACGCAGAAGGCATGGCCGCACTGCCGCCTGAGTGCCGGGCCGAACCCAAGCTCGCCTTCGACGGTGGCGCCGACGGCCTCGACGTGGTCCGCCGCATCCTGGCTGAGGCGCCCGATCACCTCACCCCGGACGGCGGACTGATCTGCGAGATCGGCCGCGGCCGCGAATTGGTCGACGAGGCCTTTCCGGAACTGCCGCTGCTCTGGCTCGACACCGAGGACTCCGAGGGCGAGGTGTTCTGGATCGCGGCCGCCGATCTCGCCTGATTCACCACGACGGACGGAGCTCCGTCGGAACAAGTCAAATTCCGCCACGTTCATCCCCCGAACGAATTTTCTCGCTCTCGGAGGATGTCCGCATGCTCGCGCCATCGGGCGAATTGCTGCGCGCCGGCATGGCGCTGAAGCTCAACCACGTCAAACGCGCCGCTCAATCCTATCTGCGTGACCAGACCAGCCAGGCGACCGGCAAGGTGACGTCTTACGCCGTGGCCGGCGGGCTGTTTGCGGTCGCGGGCCTGTTCGTGATCGCGGCATTCTTCGTCGGGCTGATCGCCCTGTACCGCTGGGTCGCCATCAACTACGGGCAGTTCTGGGGTTTCGGTGCCGTCGGCGGCGTGCTGTTGGTGCTGGCGGCGGTCTGCGCGGGCGTGGCAATGGCGCAGATGAAGCGCAAAGCCAAGCCGATCGTGCCGCTGGCCAGCCGGTTGCGCGTTGCGATCGCGACCCCGCGGATCCCGCGCGGAACGGTCAAGGAGGCCGTGAAGGAGGTTGCGACCACGATTCCCCTTGCGCCGCTCGCACCAGGCGAGCGCCGCCATGGCGCAAGAGCCCGGCCCGTTCGCACCAACCGACCCGTGCAGCTTGGCTTGATGCTCGCCGCGATTGGGTTGGCAGGGTTCACGGCAGCGCGCCGCCGGCGTCACGGCCGGAGATTGGACGCTTAAATGCTGGTGCGGCGCTCCGAACAGATCGACTCCTGGCTGCTGGTGGCGGCGACGGCCGTCTTCGTGCTGACGGCGGAGCGCTACTTTCAGGACAGGGACCTGGTCCCATCGGGGCCACCGCAAGACCATCGCAAAGGCGAGGCGAATTCACCGGAAACGCATCCCGCGCGCGCGGCCGTGCAGCCCGGCCATGGCCGCCGCGCCAAGAGCCCGTTTGAAATCCCCTGGAAGGGCTGGAAGGATATCTTCTGGCGGACCTATCAGCGCATCGATGAGGATCGCCTGCTGGCGACCGCGGGCGGCGTCGTGTTCTTCGGGCTGCTCGCGGTCTTCCCGGCGGTCACGGCGGTGGTCTCGTCTTACGGCCTGTTCGCCGATCCCGCGACAATCAGCGCCAATCTGCAGACGCTTGCAACGATGCTGCCCGAGGGCTCGTTTCAGATCGTCGAGGACCAGGTGGCGCGCGTGGTCTCGCATGGCAATACCACGCTCGGTGCCACGTTCCTGCTCGGCCTTCTGCTGGCGATCTGGAGCGCCAATGCGGGGGTCAAGGCGATCTTCGATGCCCTCAATGTGGCCTATGAGGAACGCGAGAAGCGCAGCTTTATCCGGCTCAACATGGTCTCGCTGGCCTTCACGGTCGGCGGCATCGTGGCACTGCTGGTGATGGTGGGGGTTGTCGTAGCCTTTCCGCTGGCGCTCAATCATCTCGGCATGGCACCTGAAAGCAAGCTGATCGTGGCGCTGGCACGATGGCCGCTCATGTTCCTCATCCTGCTGGTAGCGCTTGCGATCCTCTACCGCTTCGCGCCCAGCCGCGATGCGCCGCGCTGGCAATGGCTGAGCCTCGGCGCGGTGATCGCCGCCATCCTCTGGATCGCCGGCTCGGCGCTGCTGTCTTGGTATCTCTCGGAGTTTGCCAACTACAATGCGACCTACGGCTCGCTCGGCGCGGCGATCGGCCTGATGACCTGGATGTGGATGTCGGCGATCGTCATCATGTTCGGCGCCGAGCTGAATTCAGAGATCGAACGGCAGACGCTGAAGGACACGACCGCGGGGCCACCCAAGCCGCTCGGCACCCGCGACGCCGTCTCGGCCGACACGGTGGGGGCCGCCGCGCCAGCCTGACCGCCCGGGAACGAGCCGCTATCCCCTCGAATCAACAATGATGATAAGCTCATGCAGCTTGGGGGAGCATGAGGCGTGACGGGTTCGCACAGTGACCCGTGTTTTCCCGGGTGAGGCAGTCAGCTCTTTGAGGCGTAACGCGCGGCATGATTCGCATTTCGACGATCTTCATCGCCATCTGCATGGTACTGGTCGCGGCCTCGCTCGGGCTTGTGCTCTACGCCGTCGCCGGCATCAGCGGAACCGAATCCGCGATCGTGGCGCTGACCGCGCTGACCTTCCTGATCCTCTACAACGCGGTGTCGATGCGGCTGCGCGACCGCAGCGACGTCGGCGGCCAGATCGCCGATTTGTCGCGCGGCACCGCCGACCTCGCCCGCCAGGTGGCGGAGTTCGGTCGCCGCCTAGCCGCGATCGAGGGCCGTATCGCCTCGTCCAATTCGACCAACTCCGACCGCATCCAGTCGGTGGTCGGCGAGATCAACGAGCTCGGCGGATTGGTCAGGCAGCTCGCCACCACCGTATCGACCCATGAGGATCTGTTGGCTGGCAATGCGCCAGCGCCGGCTCCCGCTCCGATCGCCAGGCTGGAGCCGGAGGCGCCAATCGACCTGATTGCGCCGTTCGAGGAGCGGCCTGCCCCGCCTCCGCTGCCCGCACCGCCGTCACGACCGGCACCGGCGATCCAGACCCAGGCCGCCAATCCGGTTCCGGCCGTCAACGGGCGCAACCAGACCCAGTTGCTGGCGGCGCTGCGCAACGCGATCGACGAAAACCGCATCGACATCTTCCTGCAGCCGATGGTGACGCTGCCGCAACGCAAGGTGCGGTTCTATGAAGCCGTGACGCGACTTCGTGACGAGCGCGACCAGCTGATCGCCGCCGAGGAGTTCATCAGCATCGCAGAAGCGTCCGGCCTGATCGGGCGCATCGACAACATGGTGATGCTGCGCTGTGTGCAGGTGCTGCGGCGCCTGATGGTGCGCAACAAGGACGTCGGCGTGTTCTGCAACGTCGCGGCCTCAACGCTCGGCAATTCCACGACCTTCGCGCAATGCCTCGACTTCCTCGAAGCCAACCGGGCGCTGGCGCCCTCGCTGGTGCTGGAGTTCAAGCAATCGACCTTCCGCAATCTCGGCCCGGCCGAGACCGAGAATCTCGCGGCGCTCGCTCAGCGCGGCTTCCGTTTCTCGATCGACCATGTCACCGATTTGCGCATCGAGCCGCGCGAGCTGGCCGACCGCGGGGTGCGCTTCATCAAGGTGCCGGCCACCCTGCTGCTCGACCCCCGGCAGGCCTCGGCCTCGGACATCCATCCTTCCGACCTCTCCGACCTGCTCGGCCGCTTCGGCATCGACCTGATCGCCGAAAGGATCGAAGGCGAGCGCGCGGTCGTGGACCTGCTCGACTATGACGTGCGGTTCGGCCAGGGCTTCCTGTTCGCGCCGCCCCGGCCATTGCGGCCTGAGGGGGCATCTGCTACCGGCGGGGCCTCGCCGAACCAGGCGCAGGACATTCAGGGATCCAATGGCTCCGCTCCCCCCAGCCAAGGCGCGACATCTGGCGCGACGTCAGCCGCTCCGGCACAACGCATCACCGGCAACGCGGCGCTCGCGCGCCGCATCTGATCGACGCTGCGCATCATGACCACACTGCATTTCGCCGAAAGCCTGCGCGAGCTCGTGGGCGGTGTCGATGTCGTGCTCAGCGACATCTGGGGCGTGGTCCATAACGGCCTCGAATCCTTCCCCGAAGCCTGCGAGGCGTTGCACACTTATCGCAGCCGCGGCGGTACGGTGATCCTGATCACCAACGCCCCGCGCCCGGCCGATAGCGTGCAGCGGCAGTTGCGCAAGCTCGGCGTCGCCGACGAGACCTATGACGCGATCGTGTCGTCCGGCGACCTGACCCGGCTCTATGTCGCCGAGCATCCCGGCCGCAAGATGTTCTGGCTCGGTCCCGAGCGCGACAACTCGATCTATCGCGGGCTCGACGCGAAAACCGCGCCGCTGGAGGAAGCCGACTACATCGTCTGCACCGGCCTCTATGACGACGAGACCGAAACGGCGGAAGACTATCGCGGCATGATGCTGAAGGCGCGCGAGCGCAAGCTGACGCTGGTCTGCGCCAATCCCGACATCGTGGTGGAACGCGGCGACCGGCTGATCTATTGCGCCGGCGCCATCGCGGAGCTCTATCGCGAGCTCGGCGGCGAAGTGATCTTCTACGGCAAGCCGCACCGGCCGATCTATGAGCGCGCAATGGCACTTGCCGGTGAACGCCAGGGCCACCCGATCGACCGGAAGAAAGTACTGGCGATCGGCGATTCCGTCCGCACCGACTTAACCGGCGCGCGCGAATTCGGCATCGACTGCCTGTTCGTCACCCGCGGCATCCATGCCGAGGAGTTCGAGGGCCTCGATCAGCTCGACCCGACATCGGTGATGGAATTGTTCGGCCACCCGCCGAAGGCGCTGATGCGCGAATTGAAGTGGTGACGGCTGGGCGTGAACTGACGCCGGCTTAGACCAATTGCTTAGCTCTCAACACCGTCATGGCCGGGCACAGCCGTCCGAAGGACGGCGTCGCTTCCGCTCGCCTATGACCCGGCCATCCACGACTTGCTTCCAACGCCCAAGAACGTGGATGCCCGGGACAAGCCCGGGCATGACGATCTCTTTTGAAAGCTGTGTTTGGATCAGGCGGCGCTTTACGCGCTCGCCATGTCCGGGAAGACCGCCTCGATCTTGGTCTTCAGCGTCGCCGCGTTGAACGGCTTGACGATGTAGTTGTTCACACCGGCCTTCTTGGCCGCGATCACGTTCTCGGTCTTGGATTCCGCGGTGATCATGATGAAGGGCGTGGTGGCGAGGTTCGGATCCGCGCGCACTTCGCGCAGCAGGTCGTAACCCGTCATCGGCTCCATGTTCCAGTCGGAGATCACGAGCCCGTACTTCTTGCCGCGCATCTTGTTCAGTGCTGCCGAACCGTCGCTGGCATCATCGATGTTCTCGAAGCCAAGCTGCTTCAGCAGATTCCTGATGATACGGATCATGGTGCTGTAGTCGTCCACCACCAGAACCGGCATCGACAAATCAACCGCCATCTCGACTCCCCCAACGCAAACCCAAGGAATATTACGATCGGACCTGCCCAAGCCGGAGCCCGGCAGTTCCACGCTCAAGGACTAGCACCAAGGCGTTAAACAGCGCGTTAATTGGGGACGCCCGCCAAGAACTGAAATCGCGTTCGATGTGGCCGCCTCCCTCCCGCTTGACTTCATCCGGCCGGTCGCGCCACGGTCCCGCCCGATCCTGCCGGTTTGAGAATTCCCCTGATGGCTCCGCATTTTACCATTATCCGCGACACCACGCCGGTCTCCGCGATTCCAAGGGGTGCCGTGGTCGCCATGGGCAATTTCGACGGGGTTCATCTCGGCCACCGCGCGGTGATCGCCGCAGCCCTGGAAATGGGCCGGGCGCAGGGCCGCCCCGCGCTGGCATTGACCTTCGAGCCGCATCCGCGGCGGTTTTTCAGCCCCAACACCCCCCAATTCCGCCTGACGGACGAGCGGGCCAAGCTGCGGCTCCTGGCCGGCACCGGGCTAGCCGGCGCCGTGGTCATGACCTTCGACAAGGCCCGTGCCGGGACCAGCGCGCAAGACTTCATTCACCATGACCTGATCGGGCGGCTCGGCGTCAGCGGGATCGCGGTCGGCTATGACTTCCATTTCGGCAAAGGACGGGTCGGCTCGCCGAGCCTTCTGGTCAACGAAGCGCCCCGCCTCGGCATCGAGGTCGACGTGCAGCCCCATGTCGATATCGACGAGCGGCCGGTGTCCTCCAGCGCCATCCGGATCGCACTCGCCGAAGGCCTCCTTGGCGAAGCCACCACCATGCTCGGCGCGCCCTGGTTCGTCACCGGCGAGGTCATCCACGGCGAAAAGCGCGGCCGCGATCTCGGCTATCCCACCGCCAACATCCGCCTGGACGCCAATTGCGGACTGAAGCACGGAATCTATGCGGTGCGCGTCGGCCGCGGGCCTGAGCGGCTGGACGGGGTGGCAAGCTTCGGCCGCCGCCCGACCTTTGATAACGGTGCCCCGCTGCTCGAGATCTTCCTGTTCGACTTCAAGGGCGACCTCTACGGGCAGGCTCTGGACTGCGCCTTCGTCGGCTTCATCCGCGAGGAGCTGAAATTCGACAGTCTGCAGGCCCTGATCCGCCAGATGGACGACGATTCCGCCCGTGCCCGCGCCATCCTGGCCGCCGCCCCGGACGCATTTCCGCGGCTCGGCACCATCGATTGAGCCCGAACCCGGCTTCCCCGAACCTTTGCGCTTCCCTTGGCCCCCTGCTATGGAGGGCCCATGTTTGCGCGGCGCATCATAGGGATTAGCGGCCCGGCTTCCGCCTGAGCCTTCGGCTCGGCGCAAGACCGGGATTTTGTCGTTTCACCCCGCGATTCCGCATCGCCATCCGTTCCCGCGCCCTTCCGAGCCAGTCAGCCTCATGTCCGAAAAGCCGCAAAAGTCCCCCAAGTCTGAAGCCAAAGACTATTCGAAGACCCTGTTCCTGCCGCAGACCGAATTCCCGATGCGCGCCGGCCTGCCGCAGCGCGAGCCGGAGATCCTCAAGCGCTGGTACGAGATCGGCCTCTACGAGAGACTGCGCGAGGCTGCCCAAGGCCGCGCCAAGTTCGTGCTGCATGACGGCCCGCCCTATGCCAACGGCAACATCCATATCGGCACCGCACTGAACAAGATCCTCAAGGATCTCGTCACCAAGAGCCAGCAGATGCTCGGCTTCGATTCCAACTACGTGCCCGGCTGGGACTGCCACGGCCTGCCGATCGAATGGAAGGTCGAGGAAGAGCACTATCGCAAGAAGGGCAAGCAGAAGCCCGACTTCCGCGACTCCACCGCGATGATTGACTTCCGCAAGGAGTGCCGTGCCTACGCCACGCATTGGCTCGGCGTGCAACGCGAGGAGTTCAAGCGCCTCGGCGTCATCGGCGATTGGGATCATCCCTACGCCACCATGAGCTTCCCGGCCGAAGCCCAGATCGCGCGGGAGCTGATGAAGTTCGCGGCCAATGGCACGCTCTATCGCGGCTCGAAGCCGGTGATGTGGAGCGTGGTCGAGAAGACCGCATTGGCCGAGGCCGAGGTCGAGTACGAGGACCACACCTCCGATACGGTGTGGGTGAAATTCCCGGTCACCTCGCCCGCGCACGGTGCGCTCGCTACCGCAAGCGTCGTGATCTGGACCACCACGCCGTGGACGTTGCCGGGCAACCGCGCCATCTCGTTCTCGCCGAAGATCGCCTACGGCCTGTACAAGGTGACGGACGCGCCCGCCGACAATTGGGCCAGGACCGGAGATCTCCTGATCCTCGCCGACGCGCTCGCTGAAGAGGTCTTCAAGCAGGCGCGCGTGACGGCCTTCGAGAAGGTGCGCGACGTGCCCGGCGACACCATGGACGCGATCGAATGCGCCCATCCGCTGAAGGGTCTTGCCGGCGGCTACGACTTCATCGTGCCGCTGCTCCCCGGCGACCACGTCACCGACGACACCGGCACCGGCTTCGTGCACACCGCGCCCGGCCATGGCCGTGAGGACTTCGATGCCTGGATGGCGCAGGCGCGCGAGCTCGATGCGCGCGGCATCACCACGGCAATCCCCTACACCGTCGACGAGAACGGCGCCTACACCGATCATGCGCCGGGCTTTGCCGGCAAGCGCGTCATCAACGACAAGGGCGAGAAGGGCGACGCCAACGAGGCCGTGATCAAGGCGCTCGTCGAAAAGGGCATGCTGCTCGCGCGCGGCCGGCTCAAGCACCAATATCCGCACTCCTGGCGCTCCAAGAAGCCGGTGATCTTCCGCAATACGCCGCAATGGTTCATCGCGATGGACAAGGACGTGGCGCAGGGCGGCAAGACCAAGAGCGGCGACACGCTGCGCGCCCGCGCGCTGCACGCGATCTCGGTGACGCAATGGGTGCCGCCGTCAGGCGAGAACCGCATCAACGGCATGATCGAGGCGCGGCCCGACTGGGTGATCTCGCGTCAGCGCGCCTGGGGCGTGCCGATCGCCGTGTTCGTGCGCGAGAAGGGCGACGGCTCCGCCGAGATCCTCCAGGACGAGGCCGTCAACACCCGTATCGGCGACGCCTTCGAGCAGGAAGGCGCCGATGCCTGGTACGCGAAGGGCGCGCGCGAGCGCTTCCTGGGCGCACGGGCCAATGAAGACTGGCAAAAGGTCGACGATATTCTCGACGTCTGGTTCGATTCCGGCTCGACGCACGCCTTCGTGCTCGAGGACCCCGTGCAGTTTCCCGGGCTCGCTGGCATCAAGCGCAAGGTCGACGGCGGCACCGACACGGTGATGTATCTGGAAGGCTCGGACCAGCATCGCGGCTGGTTCCACTCCTCGCTGCTGGAGAGCTGCGGCACCCGCGGCCGCGCGCCCTACGACGTCGTGCTGACCCACGGCTTCACCCAGGCCGAGGACGGCCGCAAGATGTCGAAGTCGCTCGGCAACACCATCGAGCCGCAGGCCGTCATCAAGGAATCCGGCGCCGACATCTTGAGGCTCTGGGTCGCGTCCTGCGACTACACCGACGACCAGCGCATCGGTCCCGAGATCCTGAAGAACACCGTCGAGACCTACCGCAAGCTGCGCAACACCGTGCGCTGGATGCTCGGCACGCTGCATCATTACAAGCCGGCCGACGCAGTGGCGCCTGCCGAGATGCCCGAGCTCGAACGGCTGATGCTGCACGAGCTCGCGGTGCGCGCGGCTGCGGTCGACAAGGCCTATCGAGAGTTCGACTTCAAATCGGTGGTCGCGATCCTGTCGGCTTTCCTGAACAGCGAGCTCTCGGCGTTCTATTTCGACATCCGCAAGGACACGCTTTATTGCGATCCGCCGTCGTCTCCAACGCGCAAGGCGGCGCTGACGACGATCGATCTGTTGTGCGCCTCGGTCCTGAAATGGCTGGCGCCGATCCTCAGCTTCACCGCGGAGGAAGGTTGGCGCATGTACCGGCCCGATGCGGAGCCATCGGTGCATCTGACGCTGTTCCCGACCGATCTCGAAGGCTTGCGCGACGACAAGCTCGCCGCGAAATGGGAAGCGATCCGCAACGTCCGCCGTGTCGTCACCGGCGCGCTCGAGCTCGAACGTGCCGCCAAGAACATCGGCTCCTCGCTGGAGGCCTCGCCGGTGATCTATGTCGCCGACCGGGAGATGCTGATGACGCTGTTCGACGTCGACCTCGCCGAAATCTGCATCACCTCGAACTACGAGGTGCGTGAGGGCGAGGCGCCCGCCGAGGCGTTCCGGCTCGATGCCGTGCCCGGTGTCGCGGTCGTGGTGGAGAAGGCGGTCGGCAGCAAATGCGCCCGCTCCTGGAAGATCTCCCCAATGGTCGGCGAAGACGCTGAATATCCCGACGTCACCCCGCGCGATGCACAGGCGCTGCGCGAGTGGAAGGCGTTGGGCGTGAGCGTCTGATCCCGCGGCCATGACCCCGCTCCGCGCCGGCATCCTCGCGGCCCTGGTCA
This sequence comes from Bradyrhizobium sp. CIR48, assembly GCF_014198315.1. Classification (NCBI taxonomy): domain Bacteria; kingdom Pseudomonadati; phylum Pseudomonadota; class Alphaproteobacteria; order Hyphomicrobiales; family Nitrobacteraceae; genus Bradyrhizobium; species Bradyrhizobium sp. CIR48. The sequence continues at coordinate 62,490 of NZ_JACIHG010000017.1, read as the reverse complement.
CCCTCGTGGCGGACCAGGCCTCAAAGCTCTGGCTGCTGAACGGGTTCGACCTCGCCCGTCGCGGCGTGGTCAAGGTGACGCCGTTCTTCGACCTGGTGCTGGCCTGGAACATCGGCATCAGCTTCGGCTGGCTGCAGAACGACGGCCAGGCGGCGCAGCTCGCGCTGATGGCCGTCAAGGCCATCGCCGTGGTCGCGCTGGCGATCTGGATGGCCCGCTCGCACACCCGGCTTGCCACGATCGCGTTGGGCCTGATCATCGGCGGCGCCATCGGCAACGGCATCGACCGCCTCGCCTATGGCGCGGTGGTCGATTTCGCCCTGCTCCACATCGAGATCGGCGGAAATACCTATAATTGGTATGTGTTTAACCTCGCCGACGTGGCGATCGTTGCTGGGGTGGCGGGGCTATTGTATGATTCCTTCCTGGGGGTACCCGCCGCAAAAGCGCCCTGATCCCGGCCGATACGGACCGGCAGGTGGAACCCGGCCTTTGCGAGGGTTTGCCGCGTGCGAGCGGCGATCTGACACAATATGGAACAGGTACAGTAATGCGCAGCTCGAAGACCAGCATTTCGATGGTTCGAGACCCCCGATTGGGGCTTTGGCGGGCGTTGAGATTGTCCGCCGTCGCGCTCGGCATCGGCCTCGTCATGTCGGCCGGCGCAGCACGCGCCGGTGACGACGACGATGAAGATGACGGGATGACCTTCGAAGAGAAGATCATCGACAATCTGATGTCCGGCATCGGCGCCAAGAGCATGGAAAAGCCCGGCATCGAATACCGCGAGCGCTCGCCGCTGGTGGTGCCGCCCAAGCTCGACCTGCCGCCTCCCGCGACCCAGGCCAAGGCCGCGCCGAACTGGCCCAAGGACCCCGAGGAGAAGCGCCGCAAGGAAGCCATCGCCGCGCGCAAGAAGGCAACCAAGGAAACGGAAAACTGGCAGGCCGCCCGACAGCTGACGCCCGCCGAGATGAAGGCCGGCCAGGTCGCCGCAGCCCCCCGAACAAGCAATGACCCCATCCAGCCGGGCACCAACGGCAATCCGTCACTCAGCCCCGCCGAACTCGGCTTTTCCGGCGGCCTGTGGAATATGATGAAGGGCGGCAACGCCACCGAAGAAAAGAAATTCACCGAGGAGCCGCCGCGCCAGTCGCTGGTCGAGCCGCCGCCGGGCTATCAGACGCCGTCTCCGAACTATGCCTATGGCGCCGGGCCGGACAAGTCGCGACGGACCTATTTCGACATCATGTCCGGCAAGGACAAGGAACAATAGCGTTCCTGTTCCACAGACCCGAAACCCCGCGCCGGCGATTCATGTACGCCGGCCGAGGCGCATAAATTGCTGATCAGTAACTTGCCATCGCGTTGAGTTCTCTGCTTCGTGACGCGAAGCCTCAGCCGCACGGTGTAGCATGCCGTGCCGTCCGAGCCGGACATCCGGACCTCGGCCTTTCACTAGGGATCATGATGTCCGCAAACCGATCGGCTGCCTGCCTCCTTGCCGCGCTGCTTTCGACCAGTGTCCTGACATCAGGCGCGGCCCTTGGCCAGACCACGGTCACATCGGCCCCGCCCGCCAGCTTCACGCTCAGCAACGGCATGCAGGTCGTGGTGATCCCCGATCACCGCACGCCCGTCGTCACCGAGATGATCTGGTACAAGGTCGGCTCGGCCGACGAGACGCCGGGCAAGTCCGGCCTCGCCCACTTCCTCGAGCACCTGATGTTCAAGGGCACCTCGAAGCACCCCGTCGGCGAATTCTCCCAGACCGTGCTTCGCGTCGGCGGCAACGAGAACGCCTCGACCTCGGTCGACTACACCAACTATTACCAGCGCGTGCCGAAAGAGCAGCTGCCGACCATGATGGAGTTCGAGGCCGACCGCATGACCGGCCTCATCCTCAAGGACGAGAACGTGCTGCCCGAACGTGACGTCGTGCTCGAAGAGTACAACATGCGCGTCGCCAACAATCCGGACGCGCGGCTGAACGAGCAGATCATGGCCGCGCTCTATCTCAATCATCCCTACGGCCGTCCGGTGATCGGCTGGCACCAGGAGATCGAGAAGCTCGACCGCGAGGACGCGCTCGCCTTCTACCGCCGCTTCTATGCGCCGAACAACGCGATCCTGGTGATCGCCGGCGACGTCGAGGCCGCCGACATCCGCCCACTGGTCGAGCGCAATTTCGGCTCCATCCCGGCGCAAGCAGCGATCCCGGCGCGGCGAGTCCGTCCGCAGGAGCCGGAGCCCGCCGCCCCGCGCACCGTCACGCTGGCCGACCCGCGCGTCGAGCAGCCGAGCATGCGGCGCTATTATCTCGTGCCCTCGGCAACCACGGCCGCGGCCGGCGAAAGCGCCGCCCTCGACGTGCTGGCGCAGCTGATGGGCAGCGGCAGCAATTCCTATCTCTACCGCGCCCTCGTCGTCGACAAGCCGCTCGCAGTCTCCGCCAATGCCAGCTATTCGAGCATCTCGCTCGACCCGACCCAGTTCGCGATCTCTGCCTCACCGAAACCCGGCGTCAGCTTTGCCGAGGTCGAGCAGGCGGTCGACGGCGTCATCGCCAATGTCGCGCAGAACCCGATCCGCGCCGAGGATCTGGAGCGGGTCAAGACCCAGCTCATCGCGGAAGCGATCTACGCCCAGGACAACCAGGCGGTGCTGGCACGCTGGTATGGCGGCGCGCTGACCACCGGCCTGTCGATCGAGGACATCAGGAGCTGGCCCGATCGCATCCGCGCGGTCACCGCCGAGCAGGTCCGTGCCGTCGCGCAGAAATGGCTCGAGAAGAAGCGCTCGGTGACGGGCTATCTGATCAAGGACACCAGTGCCGCCAAGCGCGAGGAGAAGCGTTCGTGACCTATCCCTTCCTTCGACGCGTTGCCTTCTCGTTTGTCACGGGCGCTGCGCTTTCCCTCGCCGCCATCTCGCCGTCGCAGGCGGCCGCAAAGATCCAGCACCTGGTCTCGCCGGGTGGTATCGAGGCCTGGTTCGTGCAGGACGCAACCGTGCCGCTGATCGCCATGGAATATTCCTTTGCCGGCGGCTCGGCGCAGGATCCCAAGGACAAGCCGGGCGTCGCCAACCTCGTCGGCGATCTCCTCGACGAAGGCTCCGGCGATCTCGACTCCAAGACCTTCCACGAGCGGCTCGACCGCCGCGCCATCGAGCTCTCCTTCAGCGCCACCCGCGACACTTTCCGCGGCAGCCTGCGCATGCTGCGCGACAACAAGGACGAGGCCTTCGACCTCTTGCGGAGCGCGTTGACCTCGCCGCATTTCGACCCCGCCGATGTCGAACGCATCCGCTCGCAGGTCGTCTCGGGCCTGCGCCGCGAGACCACCAATCCGACCTCGTTGGCGAGCCGCAAATTCCTGGAGGTCGCCTTCGGCGATCATCCCTACAGCCGGCAGAGCAACGGCAATCTCGACAGCGTGCCGACCATCACGGTCGCGGACATGAAGGACTATGTCGGACGGGTCCTCGCCAAGGATGGGCTGAAGATCGCAGTCGTCGGCGACGTCGATCCGGCGACCCTCGGCAAGCTGCTCGACCACACCTTCGGCAGCCTGCCCGCCAAGGCCAACCTCACGCCGGTCCCCGACGTCGAGGCCGCAAAGCCGCCGCAACGCGCCTTCGTGACGCTCGACGTGCCGCAGACCGTGATCACCTTCGGCGGCCCGGGCGTGAAGCGTAGCGATCCCAACTTCATGGCGGCCTATGTCGTCAATCACATCCTCGGCGGCGGCGGATTGTCTTCCAGGCTCTATCGTGAGGTGCGCGAGAAGCGCGGCCTGGCCTATTCGGTCTATGAAGCGCTGCTCTGGATGGAGCATTCGGCGGTGTTCATCGGCAATACCGGCACGCGCGCCGACCGCGCCGGCGACACCATCGATGCCATTGAAAAGGAAGTGCGCCGGATCGCCGAGGAAGGCCCGACGCAGAAGGAGCTCGACGAGGCCAAGTCCTACCTCAAGGGCTCGCAGATGCTGGCGCTCGATACCTCGTCCAAGCTGGCCCAGGCGCTGCTGCAATACCAGCAGGACAAGCTGCCGATCGACTATATCGAGAAGCGCAACGCCATCGTCGACGCCGTGACGCTGGACGACGCCAAAGCCGCCGCCAAGCGCCTCTGGGGCCAGGGCCTCCTGACCGTCGTCGTCGGCCGCGCCCCGCAGGCCGCGGCGCAGCCCTCCGCGGCTCCGGCGACGAAGTCGAACTGACGTCCCTCTCAGATGTCCTGAAATGGCCGGGCTCGCCCGGCCATTTGCGTTTCCACCAAGCACCATTGCCCAACGCAGACGTCCGCGATATGTCCGGACATCACGAATGGTGCCATCATGCTGCGGATATCCCGCGATCTCGTCATCGACGAGGACGACATCGAGATCGGCTTTGTCCGCGCCTCCGGCCCGGGCGGGCAGAACGTCAACAAGGTCGCGACCTCGGCGCAGTTGCGCTTTGACGCGCGCAAGCTGACCCTGCCGGAGGATGCAGCGATTCGGCTCGCCCGCCTCGCCGGTCAGCGCATGACCAAGGACGGCGTGATCGTGATCCAGGCGCAGCGCTTCCGCACCCAGGAGCGCAACCGCCAGGATGCCATTGATCGCCTCACGGAGATGCTGCGCGAAGCCATGGTGCGGCCAAAGCCGCGGCGGGCGACAAAGCCGACTTTTGGCTCAAAGCAACGCCGGCTCGAGGGCAAGAAGCGCCGCAGCGACGTCAAGGCCGGACGCGGCGGGCGCTTCGACGACTAATTAGCGCGGCAAAAAACTCCGGCCGCAGGGCGACCGGAGTTTTGCCGTTTCACCGGCGAGACTAGTAACGCTTGGAAGGGGCTGCGCCGCCCGTCGTGGCATCGTCGGCCGTTCCCTTGTGCGCAGCGCTACCCGTGGTGCCGACCGTGCCCCTGGTGCCTTTGGTCGATTTCATGCCGGTCTTCTCGCCCGCCGCGCCCGGCTGAGCATTCATCTCCTCGTCGCCGCTGCCCATCGTGCTGCCTTGCATGGGTTTGCTCTGCACTGTGCCGCCCGGTTTGGCGGTGGGGGGCGCGCTTTGCGCGAGAACGGGCGTCGCAATGAGAGCCGACAGAGCGCATGCGATCATCGAGGTCTTCACCAACTTCATCCATTTCTCCTGGATTTTTTCGCGACGAATGGCTCGGCGGCGCACACGCCGCTGATCTGCACCGGGCCATTGCATCGCGTCGAGAGTTCAAGCGGCGCAATCGTCATGCAATGCGCATGGTGTGGTGATCGTTTAGGGATTTGACGGCGGTTTCGCGGAATTGTGCTCCGCATATAAGGCAGCGCGGAACACCGCGCATCACGAGCATCTCCGCACGCAGCGAAACAGCCCGCTACTACCACCGCCCATCTGACGCCGCCTAGAGTTTGCGCAGGTTGATGTCGATGGGCGGCTCTAGACGATGCGCGCGTTCGTGCTGGGATTGTGCACCGCGATGGTGCTGGTGGTGCGGGTTGCCGACGCACAGATGCCTTTGCCGGCCGCAAAGCCGCCGGACGGTGCGACACTCTTCAAGCAACAATGCGCGGCGTGCCACACCACGAACCTGTCGGAGCCGGTGCGCCAGGGACCGCCGCTGCTCAAGGTCGTGGGCCGTCTCGCCGGCAAGGTCGAAGGCTTTCGGTATTCGCAAGGCCTCGCCAACGCAGATTTCACCTGGGACGAAGCCCGGCTCGACGCCTGGCTGACCAATCCGCAAGCCGTCATTCCCGGTGTCGTCATGGCCTATCGGCAAGGTAAGCCGGAGACGCGCGCCGCCATCATCGCTTACCTGAAGGGGCAGAACTGAATGGCAAAGCCGGTCCATTCCATGATCCGCGTGCTCGACGAGGCGCGCTCGCTCGACTTCTACCGGCGTGCCTTCGGCCTCGAAGTCGCAGACCATCTGAAATTCGCGGACTTTGCCCTGATCTATCTGCGTCACCCCTCCTCACCTTTCGAGGTCGAACTGACGGTGAATTTCGATCGCAAGACGCCGTACCAACTCGGCGACGGCTACGGCCATCTCGCCGTCGTGGTCGAGGATCTCGAGGCCGAGCATGCCCGCTTCGAGCGCGAGAAGCTCGCGCCGGGGCCCTTACGCGATTTCAAGCACGACGGCAGGACGCTGGCGCGCTTCTTCTTCGTCAGCGATCCCGATGGCTACAAGATCGAGGTGATCCAGCGGGGCGGACGGTTCGGCTGACACAAAGGTCCAAATCATAAAAATCCACGGAGGAATGCCATGAGAGAAGTCGATCGTCGAAGCAAGCACAGCCGTCGCGTCTTTCTCAAGGGTGCGGCGACCGCCGTGCCGGTCGTAGCCGTCGCGACCAGCGTCACCGTGAGCATCGAAGATGCGTGGGCCGATGATGCCAGCGCACTCTCGCCCGCGACGATGAAGACACTGCTGAAAGTCGCGCGCGACATCTATCCGCACGACGTGCTCGGCGACAGCTATTACATCACCGCGGTCAAGCCGTGGGACGGCAAGGCGGCGAAGGATCCCGCCGTCAAGTCGCTGATCAGCGACGGCATCACGCGGCTCGATCAGAATGCGCGGGATCGCCACAAGGTGCCCTATGTCGAAGTGCCATGGGAAGCCGACCGTGTGGTGCTCTTGAAGGAGATCGAGGGAAGCGACTTCTTCCAGAAGGTGCGCGGCGACCTCATCGTCTCGCTCTACAACCAGAAAGAGGTCTGGCCGCGGTTCGGCTACGAGGGCTCCTCCGCCGAGCACGGCGGCTACATCAACCGTGGCTTCGCCGACATCGACTGGCTGCCGAAGGCTTGAGACCCACCCCAACGGTTCAGGAGAACGCATATGGCAAAATTCGATCTGAACGACTCCAGCGTTGTGGTGATCGTCGGCTCCGGTGCCGGCGGCGGCACGCTGGGCAACGAGCTCGCGCAGAAGGGCGTCAAGGTGGTCATTCTCGAAGCGGGTCCCCGCATCGAGAACCACGACTTCGTCAACGACGAGTGGGAGAGTTTTTCCCAGCTTGCCTGGACCGATGCGCGCACCACCTCGGGGACGTGGCGCGTCGCCAAGGATTTTTCCGGCCTTCCCGCCTGGATCGTCAAGGCGGTCGGCGGCTCGACGACCCATTGGGCCGGCGCCTCGCTGCGCTTCGATGAGCACGAGTTCAGGGTGAAGAGCACCTACGGCAACCTTCCCGGCGCCAATCTCCTGGACTGGCCGGTCACGCTCGCCGAGATGGAGCCGTGGTACGCCAAGGCCGAGAACAAGATGGGCGTGACCCGCACCAACGGCATTCCCGGCCTTCCCGGCAACAATAATTTCAAGGTGCTGGAAGCCGGCGCCAAGAAGCTCGGTTACAAGACGGTGCACACCGGCAATATGGCGATCAACAGCCAGCCGCGCGACGGCCGCGGCGCCTGCCAGCAGATCGGCTTCTGCTTCCAGGGCTGCAAATCCGGCGCGAAATGGTCGACACTCTACACCGAGATCCCGAAGGGCGAGGCGACCGGCAATCTCGAAGTGCGACCGAGCAGCATGGCGATCAAGATCGAGCATGATGCCGGCGGCAAGGTGACCGGCGTGGTCTACGCCGACGAGAGCGGCGCGATGCAGCGCCAGAAGGCGCGCATCGTCGCGGTCGCCGGCAACTCGATCGAGAGCCCGCGGCTGCTGCTCAACAGCGCCTCGACCATGTTCCCCGACGGCCTTGGCAATTCATCGGGCCAGGTCGGCCGCAACTACATGCGGCACATGACCGGCAGCGTCTATGCCGTGTTCGAGAAGTCCGTGCACATGTATCGCGGCACCACCATGGCCGGCATCATCCGCGATGAAGCCGCCAACAACCCGAAGCGCGGCTTCGTCGGCGGCTACGAGATGGAGACGCTATCGATCGGGCTGCCGTTCATGGCGGCGTTCCTCAATCCCGGCGCCTGGGGCCGTCCGTTCACCGCGGCGCTCGACGGCTATCCCAGGATGGCCGGCATGTGGCTGGTCGGCGAGGACATGCCGCAGGAGACCAACCGCATCACGCTCGACCCTCGCGTGAAGGACAAGTTCGGGCAGCCGGTCGCGAGTGTGCATTTCGACGATCATCCCAACGATCTCGCGATGCGCGCGCACGCCTACAAGCAGGGCGCTGCGGTCTACGACGCCGTCGGCGCCACCGTGACCTATCCGACGCCGCCCTATCCGAGCACCCACAATCTCGGCACCAACCGGATGAGCGAGAAGCCCAGGGATGGCGTCGTCAACAAGTTCGGGCAGAGCCACGACGTCAAGAACCTGTTCGTCTCGGACGGCAGCCAGTTCACCAGCGGTGCGGCCTGCAACCCGACCCTGACCATCGTCGCGCTGGCGATCCGGCAGGCGGACTACATCGCGGGCGCGATGCAGAAGAAGGAGATTTGATCGTACGTTGGCGTCGCTCGCCAGGACGACGTTGAGGAGGGATTGCGTATCCACACTCAAGGTGTCGTCCCGGCGAACGCCGGGACCCATAACCACAGGGCCTAGTTTGGCGGAGATTAGTCGTTCGGTACTCCGACCTTCCGCAATCGTTAGATCACGCGGTGTGGGTCCCGGCGCCCGTGCGCAATTGCGCACTAGGCCGGGACGACACCGAAGGTGCGGAAGCTACTCCGCCGCATCGAGAATCGGCGCCACCGTGGCCTTGAACTCCGGCACCGTCGCCATGCTCTTCGAGCGATAGATCAGACACGAGCAGCGCAGCAGCGAGGCGAAATTGTTGACCTCGCCGTGATGGTCGAGCACCTCGTTGTAGAGCGTCGTCAGGAACTTGCCGAGGCTCATGGCCTCCCTGGCCGCGATCTCCTCCAGCGTGTCCCAGAACGCCATTTCCAGCCGGATCGAGGTGCAATGGCCATCGATCCTTAAAGAACGGGTCTGGGATTCGTAATCGCGTTGGGGCTGATGCGCGAAGAGATGGCACATGGCGTCCTCCCGTCCTGTTGCCATTTTTTCACGATGCTACACCGCTGCCCGACGCCTCACAATCCGGACCGTCGTCGGATGTCGGCAGGTGCCGGCCTGCGCAATTTTCTCGAACGCTCAATGTCTTCAATGCGATAGGTAGCCCTCTTCCCCAGGCGGCCACACGGCTGTTGCCCAACACATGCTTTTGACGCAACACGGCCTAGAATAGCGCTGTCCGCGAATCCAGATCAGAACCTCATGCCCGTCCGCCAGCTTCCAGAACAGGTCGTCAACCGCATCGCCGCCGGCGAGGTGGTCGAGCGTCCGGCGAGCGTGGTCAAGGAGCTGGTCGAAAACGCCATCGATGCCGGCGCCAGCCGGATCGACGTCTTCACCGACGGCGGCGGGCGGCGGCGGATCGGCATCACCGACGATGGCGGCGGCATTACCGCGAAAGACCTCGCGCTCGCGGTCGAGCGCCACGCCACCTCCAAGCTCGACGACGAGGATCTGCTCCAGATCCGCACGCTCGGGTTCCGCGGCGAGGCGCTGCCCTCGATCGGCTCGGTGGCACGACTGTCCATCACCACACGCCACGCCAGCGAGCCGCACGCCTGGGCGCTCACGGTCGAGGGCGGCGAGAAGTCCGAGATCATGCCGGCGGCGCTGGCACATGGCACCCGCGTCGAAGTTGGCGACCTCTTCTATGCGACGCCGGCCCGGCTCAAATTCCTGAAGACCGACCGCACCGAGGCGGAAGCGATCCGCGAGGTGGTGCGGCGCCTCGCGATGGCGCGGCCCGATATCGCCTTCACGCTGGCGGGCGAGGAGCGCGCACCAGTGACCTGGGCTGCCGCGCTGCCCGGCGCCGCCGGCCGCCTGACGCGGCTCGGCGACATCCTGGGCGCTGAGTTTCGCAGCCATGCCTTCGAGGTCCATGCCGAGCGCGAGGGCGTCGTCGTCGCCGGCTATGCCGCTGCACCTGCACTGACCAAGGCCAATGCGCTCGGGCAATATCTCTTCGTCAACGGCCGCCCGGTCCGCGACAAGCTGATCCTGGGGGCGGTGCGCGGAGCCTATGCCGACTATCTCCCGCGCGACCGGCATCCCGTGCTGGCGCTTTTCGTTACGCTCGACCCACGCGAGGTCGATGCCAACGTCCATCCGGCCAAGACCGAAGTGCGCTTCCGCAACGCCGGCCTGGTCCGCGCGCTGATCGTGCACGGGCTGAAGGAAGGTCTCGCGCGTGAGGGGCGTCGCACCGCCGCCAACAGCGGCGAGAGCGCGTTGTCTTCGTTCCGGCCGGCCTTCACGTCGCCGCGTCCCGCAAGCTGGGACTGGCGGGCCTCGCCATCCGCCCCAGTCGCGCCGATGCCGTCCTTCGAAGGATCGGCCGCACCCGCTTTCGCCGAGCGCGCGCAGGCCGCCTTCGACGTCGGTGCGCCCAGCGCGGACGTGCGGTTCGAGACGCAACCGGTCGCTGACCTCATCGATCGTCCGCTTGGCGCCGCGCGCACGCAGATCCACGAGACCTATATCGTCTCGCAGACCCGCGACGGATTGATCATCGTCGACCAGCATGCCGCGCATGAGCGCATCGTCTATGAGCGGCTGAAGGCCTCGCTGGCTGCAAACGGTGTGCAGCGGCAGATCCTTCTCATCCCTGAGATCGTCGAGATGGACGAGGCGACGGTGGAGCGCCTCCTGGAGCGCAGCGAGGAGCTCGCATCGTTCGGCCTCGCCATCGAATCCTTCGGCCCCGGTGCGGTCGCGGTGCGCGAGACGCCCTCGCTGCTCGGCAAGACCAATGCCGGCGGCCTCTTGCGCGATCTCTCGGAGCACATGGCCGAATGGGACGAGGCGCTGCCGCTCGAGCGCCGCCTGATGCACGTCGCGGCGACCATGGCCTGCCACGGTTCGGTGCGCGCCGGCCGAAGGCTGCGGCCGGAAGAGATGAACGCCCTGCTCCGCGAGATGGAGGACACCCCGAACTCGGGCCAGTGCAATCACGGCCGGCCGACCTATGTCGAGCTGAAGCTCAGCGATGTGGAGAAGCTGTTCGGGCGGCGGTGACAGTGCCGCGGCGCCGATGCCGTAGGGTGGGCAAAGCGAAGCGTACCCACCACCCATCGCGATTGTGCAAAGTGCGTGGGCACGGCGCGACGCGCCTTTGCCCACCCTACGGCAGCGCGGCTACGGCCGCTTCAAAAACACAAACTCCGTATCGTCATAGGCCCGCCGCTCCAATTCCTCGTACCCTTCCGGCGTCACGAACTGCGCGGCCTTCGCCTCCTCCACCACCAGCAGCGCGCCGGGCGTGAGCCAGCCTCCGTCGCGCAAGCTCGCCAGCGCCTTCTCCGCAAAACCCTTGCCATAGGGTGGATCGAGGAACACCAGCGAGAACGGCTCGACGGGATGCGCGGGCCCGAGATCGGTGGCATCGCGGCGGTAGACCTTGCTCACGCCGCCGAGGCCGAGCGATTCCACATTGTTGCGCAGCAGCGCCCGCGCCTCCGCGCCATTGTCGACGAACAGCGTGAACTTCGCGCCGCGCGACGACGCCTCGATGCCGAGCGCCCCGGTACCGGCGAAGAGATCGAGCACGCGCGCGTCCGCAATCGGATCATCATAGGCGTGCACGAGGATGTTGAAGACGGACTCGCGCAGGCGGTCCGCCGTCGGGCGGATGTCGCGCGAGGACGGTGAGGCGAGATTGCGCCCCTTCAACCTGCCGCCGACGACGCGCATTATGAGACTCGAATAGTAAAGGCACGGAAGGAGAGCTCCCTTCCCCCTTGTGGGGAAGGGTTGGGGAAGGGGGTGCCACAAGCAGCGACCTCTCGTGGGGTACCCCCCTCCCTAACCCTCCCCCACAAGGGGGGAGGGAACGAGAGAGTGCCGAGCGACGAAGAGCTCCTCACTCTCAATCCTCCCGCGGCGTCAGGTCGCGCTTGCCGTGATAGCCGCGCTTGGGACGGCGCGGCGGGCCGTAGCCGTTGGCCTCTTCCTCGTTGCGCTCGCGCGCCTCCTCGCTGCCGGTGCGCTGCACCAGCACGCGGCGGCCCTTGCGGTCGTTGATGACGGCACGCTTGCTGGTGGGCTTCTTCTCGTCATCACCCGCAGAAGATTTCTGCGGCACGTCGAACTGCGCACCCGACTTCTCGATCACCTTGTCGCCGAGCTGGTCGCGCAGCACGCGCGAGCGGATCTCCTCGACCTGACCTTCGGGCACCTCGCCGAGCTGGAACGGACCGTAGGAAACCCGGATCAGGCGATTCACCTCGAGCCCGAGATGGGCGCAGACATTGCGCACCTCGCGGTTCTTGCCTTCGCGGATCGCGAACACCAGCCAGACATTGGCGCCCTGATCGCGCTCCAGCGTCGCTTCGATCGGACCGTATTTGACGCCCTCGACCTCGATGCCGTTCTTGAGCTCGTCGAGCTGCGCCTGGGTGACGTCGCCATGGGCGCGAACGCGATAGCGGCGCAGCCAGCCGGTGTCGGGCAGCTCGAGCGTGCGCGCGAGCCCGCCGTCGTTGGTCAGCAGCAGCAGGCCTTCGGTGTTGAAGTCGAGCCGGCCGATCGAGATCAGGCGCGGCAGGCCTTCGGGCAGGTTGTCGAACACGGTCGGACGACCCTCGGGATCGTCATGCGTGGTCATCAGCCCGCGCGGCTTGTGATAGAGGAACAGCCGCGTGCGCTCGCGCTCCGGCAACGGCTTGCCGTCGACCAGGACGACGTCGTTCTTCGTAATGTCGAGCGCCGGCGAGTTGATGACGCGGCCGTTGACGGTGACGCGGCCCTGCGTGACCATTTCCTCGGCATCGCGGCGCGAGGCAAGCCCCGCGCGGGCCAGCGCCTTGGCGATGCGCTCGCCGGCCTTCTTCGGCTTCGGCGCTTCTTCGCGGCGCGGACGGCGGTCGAAATCGCGGTCCCGCTCGCGATAGGCGCCGCGGCCGCCGAAAGCGGGACGCTTCTCGAAAATCCTGCTGTCATCCTCGTTGTCACGGCGCGGGCGATCGCCGAAACGACCTTCGCTGCGCGGATGCTCGTGCCAATCGGAACGGCCTTCCGAGCGCTCGCGCGGACGATTGAATTTCGGCCGGTCGCCGCCACGCCCGCCGCGGTCGCCATCGCCGTCGCGGCGGGGCCGATCGAACTTCGGACGATCCTCGCGCGCCCGATCGAATTTGGGCCGCTCGCGGAACGGACGGTCACCCGAGGCACGATCGTCGCGGGAGCGCGAGAAGCGCGGACGGTCCTCGCCGCCTTCGCGCTTCTGCCACGGCTTGTCCTCGCCGCGATCACGGCCGCCGAAATCCTTGCGCGGGCCTTTGCCAAAATCCTTGCGCGGCGGACGATCGCCACGCGGACGGTCGTCGCGCTTCTGCCACGGCTTGGAATCACCGCGCTCGCCGCGGTCGCGATCAGGACCGCCCCGCGAAAACTTCCGCTCGCCGTCGAACTTGCGTTCCGGACGATCGCCACGCGGCGCGTAGGGCCGTTTGTCACCGAATTTCCTGTCGCCTGACCGGCCGGCGGGACGGGAATCGTCACGGTCCCGGCTGCGCGGCGGACGGTCGTCACGGCCATAGGACGGGCGATCACCACGCGGCTTGAATGGGCGCTTCTCGCCATCGCGCGAGGAGCGATCGGAGAACGGACGGTCGCCGCGCGGCTTGAAGCTGCGCTCGCCGCGACCCTCGCTGCCGCGGTCCTCGCGCTTGAAGCGGGGACGGTCGGAAAAATCGCGGCGCGGGGCATCGCCCTCCTCGCGGCGGCGGAACGGTTTCCCCTCGCGCGGCGCGCGGCTGTCACGGTCGCCACGCGGCGGGCGGCTGTCGCGATCGCCCCTCCCTTCGCTCCTGCCCTCAAAACCGCGCTTGGCGAACTTCTTCTCGGGGCCGCGCGCCTTGCCGGAACGGCCGCCTTTGGGCGGGCCTCGCCGGCCGCGGGAATCGTTGTCTTTGTCGCTGTCGCGAGGCATGAATGATCTCACTCAAGGGGGTGGCCATTAGGCATTGTGCGCGCTCGTTCCGAGCCGCATGCCCAGGCAAAACCGGTAAGCACTTCTGCTGAAGGCGCAGCTACTAGCAGGTTTCTTCGGATGATACGAGGCTTGAAAGCCCCCTCCTTCATGGATTTGGCGCTCAAAACGGCCGAAAATGCCGGAAAAGCGGGCGAAGTTCCGATCGGTTGCGTGGTGGTCCGCAATTACGAGGTCATCGCCACCGCGGCGAACCGGACGCTGACCGACCATGACCCCACGGCCCATGCCGAACTTGTCGCGCTGCGCGAGGCGGCGAAAAAGATCGGCAGCGAGCGCCTCGTCGACTGCGACCTCTACGTGACACTGGAGCCCTGCACCATGTGTGCGGGCGCGATCTCGTTTGCAAGGGTGAGGCGCCTCTATTACGGCGCCGCCGATCCCAAGGGCGGCGCGGTGGAATCCGGCGTGCGGTTCTTCGCCTCGCCGACCTGCCACCACGCCCCGGACGTCTATTCCGGGGTCGGCGAGAGCGAGGCGGCGCGGCTGCTCAAGGAGTTCTTTCGGGAGCGAAGGTAGGGCCGTCGTAGCCCGGATGGAGCGAAGCGCAATCCGGGGCAGTGTCGCGGCGTTGACAGACCCGGATTTCGCTTCGCTCCATCCGGGCTACAAGATCGTCAGCCCGAAAAGAACTCGCGCAGCGCCTCTGCCGTCACGTCGGGATTCTCCTCGGTCAGGAAGTGCCCGGAATCCACCGGCATGCCCACAACGTTCGTCGCCCATTGCTGCCAGGTGTCGAGCGGCGTCGCCGCGGCTTGCGCCACGCCGGCATTGCCCCACAGCGCCAGCATGGGAATGGTGATCTTCTTGCCGGCTTCGAAATCGGCCTTGTCGAGGTCGTAGTCGAAATAGGCGCCGGCGCGGTAATCCTCGCACATCGCATGCACGCGGGCGGGATCGCGGAACGGGGCGAGGTAATGCTCGAGCGCGCGCGGGTCGATGGCGTCCAACGTCCTCGACTTGGTCTGGCTCGCCATCTTGAAGCGCAAGAAGAACTCGCCATTGCCAGAGATCAGCGTCTCCGGCAGCGGATAGGGCTGCGCCAGGAAGGTCCAGTGATAGATCTTCAGCGCGTAGGCGCGATTCATCCGCTCCCAGTAATTATAGGTCGGCAGGATATCGAGCACCGCGAGCTTCGACAGCCGGCCGGGATGGTCGAGCGCGAGGCGGTAGGAGACGCGGCCGCCGCGGTCGTGGCCGGCGAGCGCGAAGTGCACGTGACCGAGCCGCTCCATCACTTCCACCATCGCCTTGGCCATCGCGCGCTTGCTGTAGGGGATGTGCAGCGCATCGCTCTCGGGCATGTCGGACCAGCCGTAGCCCGGCAAATCGGCGATGATCAGCGTGAAGTGCCTGGCCAGCTCGGGCGCGACCTGGTGCCACATCACATGGGTCTCGGAGAAGCCGTGCAGGAGCAGCAGCGGCGGCCCGCTGCCGCCGACGCGGGCGAAGATGCGGCCGAAGGAGGTATTGATCCATTCGGCAGCAAAATCCGGATAGAGGTCGGCGAGATCGGACATCTTTCTGCATCCTTTAAAGGGTCAGTCGGGGCCGGCCCCGACACCTAAAATTGCTAAAACAACCCCATGCACAGTAGCGGTATCATCGGCGGGGCTACTAACCCCAACAGCTGATTGCACATTCTGGAATGTCGATATGGCGGCGCGGTGACACAAGCCCTCGAGATTCTCGGATTGGCGCGCTTTACGCGCCGTCCGGGATCGCGAGCCGGTTCTTGTCAGCTGCTTGTCAGCCCCTGGCCTTCTCCGCCTCCACCGCCTGCCAGCCGATGTCGCGGCGGCAGAAGCCCTCGGGCCAGTTGATGCGGTCGACGGCCTGATAGGCGCGCACTTGCGCCTCCGTCACGGTCTTGCCGAGCGCGCAGACATTGAGCACACGGCCGCCATTGGCGAGGATCGCGCCGTCCTTCTCGACCGTGCCGGCGTGGAAGATCTCGACGGTGTCCACCTTCGCGGCGTCATCGAGCCCGTCGATCCGCGTGCCCTTCTGGTAGTCGCCGGGATAACCCTTCGCCGCCATCACCACCGTGAGCGCGGAGTCCGGATGCCAGCGCAGATCGAAATTCTTCAGCTGGCCGTCGCAGGCGGCGAGGAACGCCGGCACGATGTCCGACATCATGCGCAGCATCAGCACCTGGCACTCGGGATCGCCGAAGCGGACGTTGAACTCGAACAGTTTTGGCCCCTGCGTCGTCAGCATGATGCCGGCGTAGAGAATGCCGCGGAACGGCGTGCCGCGCTGCTTCATGCCTGATACCGTCGGCAAGATGATCTTCGCCATGATCGCGTCGTGGATCGCGGGCGTCACCAAAGGCGTCGGCGAATAGGCGCCCATGCCGCCGGTGTTCGGGCCGACGTCGTGGTCGAACACCCGCTTGTGGTCCTGGGCGGAGGCCAGCGGAATGGCGGTCTCGCCGTCGCACAGCGCAAAGAAGCTGATCTCGCGGCCCGGCAAAAACTCCTCGATCACGACTTCAGTGCCGGCCTCGCCGAACGCGCCCTCGAACATCATGGCGATGGCGTCTTCGGCCTCGCCCACTGTCTTGGCGACGACGACGCCCTTGCCGGCGGCGAGCCCGTCGGCCTTCACCACGATCGGCGCGCCCTGGCTGCCAACGTAGTCGCGCGCATCCTTGGCGTTGGTGAAGCGCTTGTAGGCGCCGGTCGGAATGCCGAATTCGGTGCACAGCGCCTTGGTAAAGCCCTTGGAGCTTTCGAGCTGGGCGGGGATCTTGCTCGGCCCGAACGCCTTGATGCCGGCGGCGGCGAGATCGTCGACGATGCCGGCCGCCAGCGGCGTCTCCGGCCCGACCACCACGAGCTCGACCTTGTTCGTCTTGCAGAAGTCGATCACCGCGGCGTGGTCGGCGACATCGAGCGCCACGCATTCCGCCTCCCGCGCGATGCCGGCATTGCCGGGCGCGCACCAGAACTTGGTCACCAGGGGGGAGGCCGCGATCTTCCACGCCAGGGCATGTTCGCGGCCGCCGGAACCGAGCAGGAGAATGTGCATCGAGGGCTCGAAATGAGGGGTTTTGCTGGGGGCGGAAGTCGCACGAATCGGGGTGGGGCTCAAGGGGCTTACGGCGAAGTCCCCTCCATTCCGGGGTGCGGCGAAGCCGCGAGCCCGGAATTCTATCGGGCCCACCATGCACGGAGCGGTTCGCGACGCTCCGGAATTTATCTCCGCTTTCGGCGGAATGACGAACATTGCCGAAGCCGGACATCGCAGCGAACGTTAGATCAATTTGTAACGCTGGTCCTGATACGGCGTGTATGATCATTCTGGAATCCCAACGATTCCGTTTTGCATGGCTCGCAGCCGATCAAGCCCGAGACTGAAATGAAGGCGTCAGTAACGTTCACCAAGGAAAACGCAACGAAGCACGGTAAACGGCTTATGGCGTTGGCCCTGTATCGGCGCGGCAAGAGCTTCATCGGAGCGGCGGTCTTGCTTGAACGACAACTGGGCGCTGACAGGTACGTTGTGCTGCACCTTCTCTGCCAAGGCGCCGAGATAATTCTGAAAGCCCTATTGCTTCTCTTGGACTACGAAAAATATATCAAGCAACAGCGACGACACGGGCATGACCTTAATCGCGTGGTGGCAGTTGCCATCAAGGCATTTGGGTTGCACCCGATGCGCCCAAATCTCGCCCAAGAAGTGCAGGCATTGAACAACTTCTATTCACGGCATCTTCTACGATACGATGGCCTCCATGACATCCTTATTGATCCGGCTAGCATCGAGAGCAACCGAGTGTTCCGAAGGATAGTAGCTGTCCTCCGGATCGCTGAGCGTGAACTCACTAAAAGCGCCGGATCAAGCCGACTGCAGGGCTCCCAGCCGTGACACTCACTCCTGAGGAGCCATACAGCGTAGCGAAGGGCTATGTTCAATCGGCATATGCAATGATGACCAATCCGCATCGTTTGCAGCTGCCGGACGACATCTCACTTTTTATGGCGTTTCACATGCTATGCGGATTCGCTACGGAGCTCTATTTGAAAGCATTCCTCATTCACAAGGGCCACAATGAGCGCGATTTGAGGAAGCGAGAGATAGGCCACGACCTACTCAAGCTCCGCTCTCTTTGTTTGTCCGAGGGGCTGCACCATAGCGGAATGGACATGCTGGTCGGTCTGTTGGCCAAGCATCACAAAGAGTTTGAGTATCGCTATATGAAACGCAACGTCACATACTGGACGGAAGACCTGCGCACGATTTTCTCTGCGTTCTCGCATCTGGACCGAACTATAGATGCAGCCATCGGTGCGAGCGCGTCGCATGGAGTTGCGGGAGGTGGTCGCTGGGACTTTCCAATGGATGAGGGGTGGCGACTTCCGGGGATCACTGAAACTCGTTAGGGGCCCGCTCACCTCCACTTGCAGTAATCGCTTCACTATCGATTGGGAATTACAGTGACAGTGCACTAAATTCCAAAGCCAAAGCATCAGTTGACATGGTTTAGTGCACCGTCACCGTAATCCGGATTCCCGGTGTCTCTAACGAGAAAGAGCCGGTGGAAATCGCGAATTACTGCTGGACTCGTACACCCGCTGAGGTCGTAGCTTTGGGCTAACGCAAGTGGAGGCGGGACGATGGTTACGATTGCAGAAGGCTTGGCCGCCGCATCGGCCGGATTGAACTTTGCGAAAGATCTACTCGCTCTAAAAAAGATCTACGAGGACGCCGATCTAAAACTCAAGATCGCAAGCCTAAACGAATCCCTCGCGAAGGCAAAGACCGCGCTATCCGATGCCGAGGAACAGTTGCGCGCAAAAAACGCGGAGGTCGCTGCACTACAGAAGAATTTCGAATTCAAGGAGACGCTGATCGAGGTGCGGGGCTATAAGTACGAAAAGGGCCCAGATGGAAAGCCGACAGGCTTTGCGTTCTGCCAACGGTGTGAGCAGGAAGGTAAACTCCATCGGCTAACCAAGTCACACCGTCCACAGCACTACAACTGCCCGAATTGCGGGCGGGACTTCAAGGGCGGGGTCACGCAATACCGGTGACCTGCGTAAGAATTACGGTGACAGTGCACTAAACTCAAGCCAAGGTAATCAGTCGACATGGTTTAGTGCACTGTCACCGTAATCCGGGAGCTGTTTTGGACCCAAGTATTAGGTGCGGCTGAGGCGTGACGCGGTGAAGCAGCTCTACCTCACGTCAGAGCAAGCACCACGTTGTTGATGAGGTCGGTCACCATATCGTCGGCCTGTGATTGGGTCACCACAACGGTGGACGGGTGGGCGACGATGTTTCGACGATCCAGCTTAGCCTTCATGATCTTGTAGATGTCGTCATTGATAAGGCCTGCGCTGCTCGCGATATCGACCACCTGGCGCTCTTGAAATTCATCGCGGAAGTCGTCGTATTTGGTCACCTGGATGTTTTTGAGGGAAGGGTAACGCTTCGGCGTCGTGGCATTGAAATCTTCAAGCCTCTTCGCATCGTTGAGAATCCAATCGAGCAAATGAGCGTAGGCGAGGTTCCAGACCATAACGATGCAAGACCGATAGGCCTCGATGCGGTAGCACTTCAACGCTTCTTGCAGGAATGCGCGTTCCTCTACGGTGGGCACCTTGCTGGGGAGGTCCGTCAGGATCTTGCTCACCGCCACCACGCTGTGATGAACGCCATACTTCTTATCGAGGTCTGACCGAACGGAGCGGGCAAGTTTATATTTGCCCTTCTCCGCGATCACTTCTTTCGCGTCAGCGAGCCTGGATATGTAGGTGGCGAGCGCCGCGGGCTCGTCGATGTGAAGCGTGTCGTAGCACCATCGGATTTCCGCAGGGCCGAAGAACTCTTTGCCTCCGTGGGTGTGAACCCACCAGGCAAAGAGCTTGATCTTCTCTTTCGGAGCCGCTGCATCAAAACCGGGGACCTGATCGACCAGGTCACGCAGCTCCATTGCTGCCGCCGAGCTTGTTTACGAAGTCGAGCCCGATGTGGTTGATTTCGTAACCCTTGTCAGACTTATCGAAATATTTGTTCTTGGCCTTCAGGAGCCGCAGTGGCTGGGTGAAGTCCGGGATGTTGGTGGACCAACCGATCGACTTGAAGCACGTAAACATATGGTCGCCGTTCACGGCGTCGATGCCCCGGCACTCCTTCAACCAAGCCGCCGCGATCATGTACTTGTTGATCTGCTTCTTCGAGTCCTTTCCCTGCGCAAAAGTCGCCAGAGAAACTGGAGCGTGCATGTCCATGGGGACGACGCTCGGGCTCTTCGGCTGAGACCGCTTCGCGCGCGGTTTCGCCGGCTGAGATACAATCTCTTCCTCCTCGACCACATCATCAACGACTTCTTCTGCCTGACCTTCCACGTCAGCCGCGGGTTGGTGCGTGATGGTCTTCGCAGCGCTGCCGTTGAGCCGCTGCTGCACGATCGTCGTGCCTGGCCCGCGCAAGGCGTTCTGAAGAACTTGGTTGAAAGAGGATAGATCGCCGTCCGGGATCTCAGCATCAAGGACGACCAAGCGGACGCGGGCCGGTCCCGAACTTCTTACAGTGGTATTCTTTGCCATTACTCTGTTTCCAAACTAAAGGGGCGAATCACACGTTGTCTCTTACCCATTGTGTATCCATGGGTTGAGAGTTCCGGGCAAGGGGAAGTTGCTTTTTTGTTCCGTTTATCCGACCTATCCCCGACTTGGGGGCAAAATCCCAGATTCGCCCATGCCCACCCCTTGAGTACCTCCGCTCCGAGATCGAGCGAATGCGCGGCCAAATCGACCGTCATCGTGAAGAAATCATCCATAACTACGGTGACATTCCGGGCGCGGCGAAGCCGCGAGCCCGGGATCCATAACCACCATCGTGAGTATGGATTCCGGGCTCGCGCCCAAGAGGGCGCCCCGGAATGACCGGCCAACCTACACCTGCTTCCCCGCAATAATCTCCTGCAACGTCGCCACATGCCGCGCGAACGCCCCGCGCCCCGCCGCAGTGGCAGTCACCGTCGTCTGCGGCTTCTTCCCCACGAACGCCTTCTCCACCGACACATAGCCCGCCTTCGCCAGGGTCTCGATATGCGCGCCGAGATTGCCGTCGGTGGCGCCGGTCAGCTTCTTCAGCCGCGAGAACTCCAGTCCGGCTGTCGCGGGCAGCGCGTTCAGCGCCGCCATGATCTTCAGCCGCAGCGGCTGGTGGATGATGTCGTCGAGCTCCGCCACGGCTAGCCTCGCCGCATCCAGAAGATACCCGCGATCAGCGCGCCGCCATTGACGGCTGCCATCCACGGCAACAGCGGTACACCCGGGATACAAAAATATCCGATCAGCGTTAGCGCGATGATGGTCGCGCCGAGCGGTGCAAAGGCGTAGCCGAACCGAAGCCCCGCCGTCAGGTAGACCAGCGTGATGTAGACCTCCCAAAACACCGTTTGCTGGCGCGGCGAGAACCTGCCGAAATGACAGCAGACGAGGCCAAAGGCGGCGATCAGCAGGAGCGCCAGCAGACTGCGCCTGTCGGACAGGCGGATGCCGTTTCTCGAAAGATGATAGGCGCCGAGAGCAACGAGGCCGAGAGCCGAGACGACGTAGAGTGCAAACCAGAAATACAGCCCGTCATTCACCACGAACCAGCTGTTCCAATAATAGGCCCCGTAGCGCGGCCAGAACCACATCAGGACATCGTCGGCAAACGGCATCACGGCCCATATCAGCAGGACGAGACCCGCGACCAGGTAGACCTGCGACCGCTGCCCACGACGAACGGCATGCTCATTGGCGTTCAGTGCTTCAGGAGCCTGATGACTGTCGATCACGGGCTCGCTCCTTCTCGGGCGTTGGATGCAGGCTGGGGAACGATGTCGTCGAGCCCGGACATGCGCTAGATCCGCCGCATCCAGAGGCCGCCGAGGATCAGGCCACCGCCATTGACGAAGGCCATCCACAGCGGGAACGCCTCGCCGATATAGAAGAAGCCGAACAGCGTCAGCGCCGTGATGCCGAGGCCGATCGCCACGAAGGCGTAGCCGAACCACAGCCCGGCGAGTGTGTAGAACAGCATGAAATAGATCGGCCAGAACGTTCCCAGCTGGCGCGGACCAAAATGACCGACGACGTTGGTGACGAAATAACCGAACGCGAAGAACAGCGCGAATATCAGGAACAGCCTGATGCCAACGCCGGCGCCAAAGGGGTGGCTTTTCGGATCGAGCACGCGAAGTGCAATCAGACCGCCGACGCCGAAAACATCCGCGGCAACCCAGGCGTAGACCGCGTAGATCGGCCAAAGCCAGGTCACGAGATTGGCTGCGAACACCAGCACGCCCCACCAGACCGCTGCGAGGCTCGCCAGCTCATAGAGCTGCGATTGCTTCACGCGCTGGACGATATCGTCGATATCGGCCAGCGCTGCGGACGCCTCCCTGCTGTCGATCACGACTGCCCTGCCCCGCGCGTTGCCACGTCCTCGGCGATCACCGAGATCGCCTTCGGATGGGTGACGATGCCCATATGATTGATGCCGTCAATGACCTTGACGTCGACCGACGGCTTCACCGCCTGCACGGTCTGCGCATATTTGTCCGAGATCATCATCTCGTCATCAGTGCCGCCGAAGATGGTGATCGGACGCGTGGTTGCCGGCAGATCGACGCGATAGCCGCGCGTCGCGAAATTGCGCGTCAGGCGATCGGAATAGGTCGAGACGAGGTACTTCGCCGAGCTCGGCGGCACCGCCAGGGCCAGCACAGGAAGCTGCGAACAGCAGTCGATGCCGAGCTTGCGCAGCGCCGTCAGACCGAAGAAGCGCGGGACATTGAAATTGGCCCAGCCGCCCGCGTTCGGCCGGTTGGTCGGTGCGTCATAGCCGAGATAGGGCGCGAGCAACACGGTGCGCACGAACATGTCCTGCATGATCGGCGTCGCGGCGACGCGCAGCGAGAAACCGGCGCCGGCCGAATGGCCGATCAGAGTGAGCGGCAGATCCGGCGCGGTCTTGCGAACTTCGGCAACGAAATCGACGAGGTCGTCCTCGAGCTGGCCGACATAGCCGATATCGCCGCGGGTGCCGGAGCCGCCATGACCGCGGATGTCGAGCGCCCAGGTCTCCACCCCGCGCGCGGCGATCGCGTGTGTCAGCGCGTGGTTAACGGTGCCGCTGGAGCCGGACGAGCCATGGATGAAGATCGCGCCGCGGCCCGCCGCCGGGCCCCCGGAGCCATTTCCGTTCCGATGGGATCGGGCTCCGGATTCTTGTTTTGACGCGTTTTCTTCACGCGAACCGGCTTCCACTTCGCTTGAAAACGCTTTGGCCGCATAGTGGCGATAGCCGATCCAGGTGCCGTCGCGGGCCTGGAAGCGCTCCAGCGGCGGCAGCGTGGTCCAGTCGATCCCCTTGGCGGAGTCGGAGACCGACCGCATCTCGGGTGGCCGCTGCAGCGGCGTTGCGATCATCGCGGTCAGGATCAGCGCCACGCCGCCGACCGCACACAGGGCCCATTTCAGACCGCTCAAGACGCCGCGCAGCAACCGGATCGCCATGGCTTACCTCCCTCAAACTCATCAATCAATAGAGAACTCTATAATACAGAGTACTCTCCCAATCAATTCCTCGATTGGCGCCGCGCGGCGAAAATCCTTAACGTCGGGTCTGACCCCAAAATGCCGAATCGTTTGCCGATGCCGCCTGCGGAACAACTGAACAACGCCTTTGAATTCACCGTCTCCGAGCTCTCCCAATCCCTGAAGCGGACGGTGGAGGATACCTATGGCCATGTCCGGGTCCGCGGTGAGATCTCGGGGTTCCGCGGCGCGCACTCCTCCGGCCATTGCTATTTCGCGCTCAAGGACGAAAGCGCCAAGATCGAGGCGGTGATCTGGAAGGGCGTGCACGGCCGGATGCGCTTCAAGCCCCAGGAAGGGCTCGAGGTCATCGCCACCGGCAAGCTCACGACCTATCCGGGCTCCTCGAAATACCAGATCGTGATCGAGGCGCTGGAGCCGGCCGGCATCGGCGCGCTGATGGCGCTGATGGAGGAGCGCAAGAAGAAGCTCGCCGCGGAAGGGTTGTTCGACGAAGCGCGCAAGCAGCTGCTGCCGTGGCTGCCGGAGGTGATCGGCGTCGTGACCTCGCCGACCGGCGCGGTGATCCGCGACATCCTGCACCGGCTGGAGGACCGCTTCCCCCGCCGCGTGCTGGTGTGGCCAGTCAAGGTGCAGGGCGACGGCTCGGCCGAGCAGGTCGCGGCCGCCATCCGCGGCTTCAACGCGATTGCCCCGGGCGGCAAGATTCCGCGCCCCGATGTGCTGATCGTCGCGCGCGGCGGCGGCTCGCTGGAAGACCTCTGGTCGTTCAACGAGGAGATCGTGGTGCGGGCGGCAGCCGAGAGCATGATCCCGCTGATCTCGGCGGTGGGGCACGAGACCGACATCACGCTGATCGACTTTGTCGCCGACAAGCGCGCGCCAACGCCGACGGCGGCGGCCGAGATGGCGGTGCCGGTGCGCAGCGAATTGTTCGTCGAGGTCGCCGATCTCGGACGCCGCACCCGCGCCTATTGGCAGCGCGCCCAGGAAAGCCGTCGCAGCGAGCTGCGCGCCGCCGCACGCGCGCTGCCGGCGGCCGGCGATCTGCTGGCGATCCCGCGGCAGCGGCTGGATTCGGCGGGCGCATCCCTGCCCCGCTGTCTCAAGGCCAACACGCATGCGCATTTCCGCCGGTTTACCGCCGCAAGCTCAAAGCTGACGCTGCGGGTGCTGCACGGCCAGATCTCTCAGGCCGACCACCGCCTCACCGTGTGCGGCGAACGGCTTGGCCTGTCCGCGCGCTCGCTGCTGCGGCGGCGGCGCGACCGCTTTGCCGGACTCGAGGTTCGCTTGCGCGCCTCAAAGCTCTCCAATGCGCAGGCACAGCGCAACACGATCGCCCGCCAGCGCGAGCGCACGCATCGCCTCAGCGAGCGCGCCGGCCGCGCGCTCGTCACGTTGCTGCAGCGGCTGGAGGCCCGCGTCGAGAACAGCGGCAAGCTGCTGTCCGCACTGTCCTACCGCAGCGTGCTCGCGCGCGGCTTCGCGCTGGTGCGGGACGAGGCGGGGCATCCGCTGCATGCGGCCGACAGCATCGGGCCGAATGCGCGGCTCGAGATCGAGTTTGCGGATGGACGCGTGGGCGCGACCGCGGATGCGGATCGCCCGGCGCCAACGGCCAAGCGCACGCCCGCGCAGCCAAAGTCGGCTGCGGCGGACACAAAGCCCGCGCCGAAGCGTGTGGCCAAGCCGGTGGATCAGGGCAGCTTGTTCTGAGGTGTGAGGCGCCTCTGCGATCGCAGCACTCCCAATGCCAACCCGTCATCCTGAGGTGCGAGGCTTGCGATGCGGACGCATCGCAAGGTGAGCCTCGAAGGATGTACGGCCGCGATGCAGCCGGGCCGTCGCCCTTCGAGGGCCGCTGAAGAAGCGGCCGCCTCAGGGTGACGGTGTTGGACTGATGTACTTCACCTACACGACAATCCCGCGTCGATCGTGGTCCAGAAGCCGCAATGCTCCGGCGCGCGCTGTGGGGCGCCGGCTTGGGCCTCGTACAGGAAGATCGCGACGGTGAAGACGGCCAGTGCGGAGGCGAAGAGGACGATGCGCATGAGGACTGCGTTTAATCGACATCGTGGTCGAACTAAGGCGCCCTCACCTGCTGAAACCGGCGCCGCGTGCGATCCGTAGATTCCGGGTCGGCCATCAAGTCCGTGCAGGGCGGTGGTCGATGCGGGGCTGTCCGCCTGAATTTGTTCCTCGGACGGGACCCATAGCCCGGGTGGAGCGAAAGCGTAATCCGGGTTCGTGCCACGCGCTGCGCTGTCCCGGATTGCGCTGCGCTCCATCCGGGCTACGGGACTTCCTTTACCGCGCCAGCCACTGCGCGACGTCCTTTTGCGACTCCGCGCGCGCCTCGGCATCCGTGCCGAGATGGCCGCGCTCGGGCACGGCGGCATCGTTGCTGCCGCCGGCGGCGTGCAGCGGTGTGTTGGCGCGGTCGAAATCGTGATAGGCGTCGGGATAGACCACGATGCGTGCGAGCGCGCTGCGGCCATGCGCGCCCTCGACCATCTGGCGGCAGGCCGGCGGCGAGGAGACGTCGTCATTGGCGCCGATCAGCACCAGGGTCGGCACCCGCGTGCTCCAGCCGAGACCGGCGGAGATCCGGCAGTCCGGATAGAACGCGATCGCGGCGCGGAAATCGGGCGCCAGGTCGCGCGCCGCGCTCTGCGGCCGCACGGCCCACAGCAGCGCGCTCGCGCCGTTGGCCCAGCCCATCAGGCTGACGCGATCGCGCGCCACCCAGGACTGCTTCATCAGCCAGGCGCGCGATGCCGCGACGTCGGTGACGCGCTCACGCCGCGCCTTGACGTGCATCTCCTTGACGCGGCATTGCGGCCCGAGCTCACGCGAGCCGTAGCTGTCGGGCAGCAGCACGGCATTGCCTGCCCTGAGCAGGCGCTCGGCCCAATCGCGGTAGCGCGGCAGCACGGAATCGGAATGGCTGCTGAGGCCGTCGCAACCGTGCAGCGCGATCACGGCCGGAAATGGCCCCGCCCCTTCAGGCTTGTAGAGCTGCGCATGCAGCACGCCGGACGCCAGCGGAATGTCGACCGGCTGCGGCGCCGGCGCGGCATGCGCGGCGGACATCAGCAGCGTCAGAAACAGGGCGGTCAGTCGAAGGCGCATCGGACTCTGCCACAGGAGATGCCGGAACCAGCGATCCTTCGCCCAAGCACTATCACGCGGAAACGGCGGCAAAACATCACAAACCGGTGGGTTTACCGGGCGGACAAGCCGCCCTATCTATGCTACATCCCGTCCAACACATCGCCCTCCAGGGTTTCCACGGAGCGGCCTTCCACGGAGACTTTCGACCGTGCTGAACAAGTTCGGCCCCTCGGGCCATGGCGAAGCGCAAGTGCAATATCTCGACGGCGACTTCCGCGTGATCTCGCCGGGGACCTTCGTGCGCTGTGCCATCACCGACACGCGGATTCCGCTCGACGAGCTGAAATACTGGAGCGTGGATTTGCAGGAGGCCTACGCCACACCCGCCGCCGTGCTGCAGCGGCATTTCCCCGGCGCGCCGAAACCGCAGCAATGAGCTTTCCGCTCTCCTAGGGTGGGCAAAGGCGCTAAGCGCCGTGCCCACCATCTCTCCATGACCGCGACGAGCAACGTGGGCACGCGTTGCTTTGCGCACCCTACGACAGCGAGTTCGTGGCGTCGTTCTGCTATTGCTGCTCGGGACCATCCGCACCCACACAAGTCTTGATCGCGCTCTTCCTGGCTTCGCCGACGACCTTCTGATCGATCGCCTGCTTCAGGCAATCGAGCCGCGCCTGCGCCATGCAGAGCTGCAGCTGGTCGCGCTTGTCCTGTCCTTTCAGGCTCGCGGTCGTCGCAAGGCACGTCACGCGCTTGGTCGCAGGAACCGGCACGGTGACGGTCGGGCTTGCTGTCGGCGCGGGAGTTTGCGCGAAGACGGGCGCAACGATCAGACACACAAGGCTGGCGGCAACGGTCGCAGACGGCAGTTTCATCGAATTCTCCTGATCGTCGGGAACCGATAGGCGTTTTGCGATGAATGTCGCCTGAATGGCAGGCTGCTGCGGGCGGCAAAGCGCAGCAGTGCGGCCTGGCACGAGCGGTGCAGCTTTTTTCGCGTCATGGGGATGGAGACGATGTTCGCGTGCACCTGAGCCGCGAGTCTCACGGAGAAAAGATCTCCGTGGTGCCGATCCGCGTTGCATCGAAGAATACTTGCACTCCGTAGTTAGTCATTTCGCGTTGTGGTTGGATTCTTTGTTGCAATCCGGCGCCCTTAAGTTGTTTGACGAAGTCTTGTTGAAACAGAGAGCTGCTACAGTGTTCGTTAGGTAACTGGCCCTGTTCCTTTTATCGCACAGACAATCAAGTCAACCAAACAGCCATCGAGCTTTGGAATTGGCGCAGTCTGTGAACGGGCTCATATCGAAAGAGCCATCCGACGGGCTACGATCACCTCGAAAATTTGCGGTGGAATATCTGTAAATCGAGAGTCAAACGATGGGGGTGATCATGCCCACCATATTGGACTTGCTCTATCGTGAATATTGTCGCGCCCGTCTCGCTGAAATGCGCAAACAGCTTCTGATCGCAGCTGAACGCTCCGAAGCTCTCGAAGCGCTTCGTCATCCTGCGGATCAGGTTGACGATGAGAGGACGGACGCACATCGCAAGACCGTTCACGGCCTGCCGCATTGAAGTGGCCCGCGACCGGCGATCTCTCCCGCGTAGCAGTGACCAAGCAATTGGCAACAGTTTGGGAGTGAGCAATGAATACACCCGAATGCTATACCGTCGCGGTAGCCTGCGTCTCGTGCCTGACCATTATTGGATTAATGGCCGTCGGGGCGTGGTGAGCACGACTGATTGCTGAATTGCGATACCGGTACGCGTGAAGACGCCGCGCCAAGAACGGGAATCCAGAGCTCCGGCTCTGCTTCAATCAGAACCGAAGCTCTAAAGCATGATCCGGAAAAGTGCGCAGCGGTTTTCCGAAAAGATCATGCTTACACAACAACCTAAAGCGCGACGACGATTCATCCTCATCGCATCGCGCTTCAGATCCTGATGTCAGCTTCCGGGCGGGGTATACGAAGAACGCAGCTTCGCCGCGTTCTGGCGGACCTGCTTGATCTCGTCCTGCGTGAACAACCTGGTCAGTTTCACATTCTGCAGGGTGCCTGCGGTGACGGTCAGGCCGGAAATGGCCGGCGCCGCACCCGGATCAGGCACATCGAAAATCACCAAAACGCCTGGGCCGTCGGCCGCAACGCTGTACATCGAAAGCAGCTTTCCGCCGGCCGCTTCGATGAGCTTTCGTGCCGCCTCCTGGCGATCGGTGGTGGGATTCTCCAAAATGGCATTGAGAGCGCGTGGGGTGTACTGTCCGGTGAGGCAAAAATGCATGGCATGTTCTCCTCTGGTTTTTGGCAATGATTTTCCCTGCCGTTCCGAACTGATCGTTACGGCCGCTGCATCTGAAGTGATGAAGGTACTGCCCGCCGTGGGCATAAACGCCGTCGATGATTTCCGGGAGGTCGGCACGTCCCGGTGACGGCTCTCATCAAAGGCTACATCAACTCCCGAACGTGCGGAAGAGAATTCATCAGCCGCGACATGTCGCCCGATCAGTTGTCGAATACCGCATGGCGATGGATGAATTGTTTTTCCATCCTCCGCTCTTTGGCTACGGCGGACTAGCTTACCCACCAAACGAGATCATCGCCTGCTGAACCGCCGCTCGCGCGCCTTGTAGAGATGATCGCTGATCAATTGCCGGAGCGCTGTCGGATCATCGAATTCGAGCTGCACAGCGAACGGCACGATGCTAGCAGGCAGGCCCTCGCGGCCGCGGAGGCGCGCGAGATCCTTTTCCGTCGTCACCAGCGTGTGCTGCTCGCGCTGCGCCTCCGCTGCGAGAGCTGCGATCTCGTCGTTTGAAAACATGTGATGATCGGCGAAGGCGCGCGTGCGCGCGACCTCGATGCCACAGGCGCGCAAGCTGCGGAAGAATCGTTCGGGATCGCCAATGCCCGCGAATGCGAACACCGGCTTGCCCAACAGTCTTGCGACCGACCCGGCGTCCGGCCTCAGACGCGCGCGCAGCTCCGGCTTGTCGCGCTTGGCAAGCTCGGCCGCGACATCGTTGGCGGCACGACCGTCGCCGATCAGCACCAGCGCATCGGTGCGCGCGAGCTGCGCCTTCAGCGGCGCGCGCAGCGGGCCGGCCGGAAACACCTTGCCATTGCCGAGGCCACGTTCGCTGTCGATCACGATCAGCGAGGTGTCCTTGACCAGGCGCGGGTTCTGGAAACCGTCGTCCATCAGGATGACGGTGGCGCCTTGCGACTTCGCCAGCGCGACACCCTCGAGGCGATCCCGCGCGACCGCGACCGGGACGTCGCGCGACATCATCAAGGGCTCATCGCCGATGTCGGACGCGGTGTGGCGCGCGGGGTCGACCATGACCGGGCCCTGCAGGCGTCCGCCATAGCCGCGACTGAGCACCACCGGGGTCTCGCCGAGCTCGCGCAAGAGCTTCGTCAGCGCCAACACGGTCGGTGTCTTGCCGGCGCCGCCGACATGATAATTGCCGACGCAGATCACGGGGATGCCGGCATCCACGCCCTTGCGCAGCATGCGCCGTTCGGTGATTGCGCCGTAGAGCGCTCCGAGCGGCCACAACGCGTACGACTGGAGGGAACGTGGCCGGTACCAGAAGGCCGGCTCACGCATTGGCGGCTCCCATCTCGATCCGCAACTGCAGCAGATACGGCTCGAGCGCGATCATGGTGCGATCGAGCGCGCCGCCGAGCTCCTCGACCACGCCGCTGCCCGCGCGCTGCATCTTGTCGCGCAAGGTGGGATCGGCCAGCAGCTGGCCGAGCTGCTTGACCAGCGCCTCCGGCGTGTCGGCCTGGCGCGCACCGCCGCTGCCGTCGAGCGCCTCATAGACATCGGCGAAGTTGAAGACGTGCGGACCATGGACGATCGCGGCACCGAGCTTGATCGCCTCGATCGGGTTCTGCCCGCCATGACGGATCAGCGATCCGCCCATGAACACGATCGGCGACAGCCGGTAGAACAGGCCGAGCTCGCCCATGGTGTCGGCGACATAGATGTCGGTGGTCGCGGTCGGCAGCTCCTCGCGCGAGCGCAGCGCCGGCTTCAGGCCGGACGCCGTGATCAGGCCTGCGATCGAGGAGCCGCGATCGGGATGGCGCGGCACGATCACGCTGAGGAGCTGCGGGAAGAAGCCGGCGAGGCTGCGATGCGCCGCGACCAGCATCTCGTCCTCGCCCGGGTGGGTCGAGGCCGCGACGATGATGGGGCGCCCGCGCGTCATCGCCATCAGCCGTTCGAGCTTGGCGGGATCGGCCGGCGGTGCCGGCACGTCGAGCTTGAGATTGCCTGTCGTGACGACGTCGCGGCCGCCGAGCGCGGAGAAACGCTCGGCATCGGTCTTCGACTGCGCCAGGCAGATGTCGAAACGCGACAGCAGCGCCGAGATGGTGCCGTGCATGCGGCGCCAGCGCGGAAAGGAGCGCGGCGACATCCGCCCGTTGATCAGCACCATCGGCACCCGGCGGGTAGCGCCCGCCAGGATCAGGTTCGGCCACAGATCGGATTCGATGAACAGCGCCAGCGACGGCTTCCAATGATCGAGGAAGCGCGCGACATAGCGCGGGGAATCATACGGCACGTATTGATGGATGACGTCGGGCGGAAACCGTTTTGCGACCACGGCGGCCGAGGTGACGGTGCCCGAGGTGAGCAGGATGCGCAGATTGAGATCGCGCAACCGCTCGACCAGCGCCGCAGCGGCCAGCACCTCGCCGACACTGGCGCCGTGGATCCAGACCAGCGGACCATGCGGCCGCACGTCCCTGGACAGGCCGCGCCGCTCGCCGACGCGCGCGGGATCCTCCTTGCCCTGCTTCAGCCGCCGCTTGATCAGCGCCGGCGCAAGCGGCACCAGGCCGGAGGCCAGCCGCTGATACATCCGCAG
Source organism: Bradyrhizobium sp. CIR48 (assembly GCF_014198315.1). Lineage (NCBI taxonomy): Bacteria > Pseudomonadati > Pseudomonadota > Alphaproteobacteria > Hyphomicrobiales > Nitrobacteraceae > Bradyrhizobium > Bradyrhizobium sp. CIR48. Next base: position 30,949 of record NZ_JACIHG010000017.1, on the reverse strand, counting down.
CGTCATCGGCAACGAATTAGGCATCTTCCGGTCCCGGGCGGCCGAGTTGCGCATAGGCGCGGCGGGTCGCCTCGTTCAACGTGTCTTCCAGCTCCTGCCGCAACGCTTCCATCATGGCGGCGTCGGCATCTGCGGGAACGTGGATCTCCTTGATGCCGACCAATACGCCCCGCCCGAAGGGCAGATTGATGGTGGTGCGGTCCCAGTTCTTCAGCCGGATGAAGCGGCTGGTCGCCATCGCGAAAGGCATGATCGGCCGCCCCGATTCCCGTGCCAGCATGATGATGCCGAGCCCGGCCACGCGCGCGCGCTTGGGAACATCGGCGGTCAGCGCGACATTACAACCGTCCTGGAGCGTGCGCACCATTTCCTTGAAGGCGCCGACCCCGCCCTTGCGGTGGAAGGCACCGCCATGATCGCCGGAACCGCGGATGGTGCCGATACCGAGCCGCTCGACGGCGATCGCATTGAACTCGCCGTCGCGGTGGCGGGAGATCAGGACCTTGGCGCGATAGGAAGCCTTGTTCTGGTTCTTGATGAAGGGCGTGAGGAAATGCTGGCCGTGCCAGAACGCGAAGATCGCAGGCAGCTGCGGCTCAACCTGCGCATAGACGTCGGGCGGATCCAACGTGAATTTGTTGGTCCGCCAGACCAGACGCAGATATTCGGCCGCCAGGACCCCGACGGCACGCTGAACGAAGCTGCTTCGCAGCGTATTGCGAAGCAGTTTTTTCAACGCGCCGGTTCTTGATTCGGGTCGAGCAACCGGTGGAGGTGGACGATGAAATAGCGCATCTGCGCGTTGTCGACCGTGCTCTGCGCCTTGGCCCGCCAGGCGGCATGGGCGGTCGCGTAATTCGGATAGAGGCCGACGATCTCGACGTCGTCGAGATTCTTGAAGGTGTTGTGCTCGAGATCGACGAGTTCGCCGCCGATGACGAGGTGAAGCAGTTGTTGCGGGGCACTATCTGGCATGGGTTCTCTTTCTAGCGGACTGCCCGGCAGCAGTGGTCGACAAAGCACAGCGCACGCGCTTTAGGCCAAGGGGCGGTTTCGAAAATGCGCGACAATGCCCGCATGACGATCGCGTCCCGCTGCCACCAGCACCCCGTGCGCCACTTCCCGGCGGTTATAGAGGATGGGTTCTCCGGAGAGGTCGCTCATCCTACCATCGGCTTCCTGCACGATCAAATCGGCCGCCGCAAGGTCCCAATCATGGCTGTTGCCCCCCGCAAAAGCCGCATCCAGCGCGCCATGGGCGACCCGGCACAGGCGCAGCGCGAGCGAGCCGATTCGCGGATGCAGCTTGATCTCGCCGCCTGATCTGTTGAGCCGCTCGACCATCGGTTTCGGGCCTGCGATGCGGGAGAAGTCGAGCGCGGATCCGGGCGAAGCCTGCACGGCTGCGCCGTTGAGCGTGGTGCCCTGGCCGCGTGCGGCGAAGAAGAACTCGCCGCTCGTCGGCGCGAATACCGCGGCCAGCACCGGCGCGGCATCCTCGACCAGCGCGACGCTGACGCACCAATCGTCGTGGCCATTGAGGTAGTTGCGCGTGCCGTCGATGGGATCGACGATCCAGGTCAGCCGCCGCGACAGCCGCGCCGCATCGTCGGCGCTCTCCTCCGAGAGCCAGCCGTAATCCGGCGTCGCGCTGCGCAGGCGCGCTTCGAGCAGGTCGTTGACGGCAATGTCGGCTTCGGAGACCGGCGAGGATGTGCCCTTGGTCCACTTCTTCAGTTCGGTGCGAAACATCGACTGCGCCAGCGCACCCGCCTCGCGCACCGTGTCTTGCAGCAGCGCCGCATCGCGCGTCAGGATGGTTTCGCCCGGCGCGTTCGCCTCAACGTCCGCCAAGCGTCAATCCCTCGATGCGCACCGTCGGCGCATTGATGCCGTAGCGGAACTCGAGATTGTTCGCGGGCTGCATCGACTTGAAGATCTCGAACAGATGGCCGGCGATCGTCACCTCGCTGACGGGATAGGTGATCTCGCCGTTCTCGATCCAGAAGCCGGAGGCGCCGCGGCTGTAATCGCCGGTGACGCCGTTCACGCCGGAGCCGATCAGATCGGTGACGTAGAAGCCCTGCTTGATGTCGGCGATCAGCTCGGCCGGGCTCGGTGTGCCGGGCTCGAGATGCAGATTGTACGGCCCGGGTGAAGGCGAAGAGGAGACGCCGCGATGGGCATGGCCGGTGGTGGCAAGGCCGAGCTCGCGCGCAGTGGCGCAGTCGAGCAGCCAGGTCGTCAGCACGCCCTCGTCGATCAGCGCGATCTTCTTCACGGCAACGCCTTCGGCGTCGAAGGTCTGCGAGCGCAGGCCGCGCTTGCGCAGGGGATCGTCGATGATGCGGATGTTCTTCGCAAACAGCTGCTGGCCGAGCTTGTCCTTGAGGAAGCTGGTCTTGCGCGCGATCGAGGCGCCGTTGATGGCGCCGACGACGTGGCCGACCAGGGAGCCGGCGACGCGCGGATCGAACACGACAGGCACCTTGCAGGTCTCGACCTTGCGCGGATTGGAGCGCGCCACGGTGCGCTCGCCGGCGGAACGGCCGACGATTTCCGGCGACAACAGGTCCGCACCATGCGGCGCCGAGGTGAAGTCGTAATCGCGCTCCATGCCGGTGCCTTCGCCCGAGATGGCGGTGGCCGAGATGCCCTGGCTGGAGCGCAAATAGGAGCCGTGGAAGCCGGTCGAGGTGACCAGCACCATGCCGCCCATGCCCGCGGAGGCCGAGGCACCGCCGGATTTGGTGACGCCCTTCACGGCGAGCGCGGCAGCTTCGGCCGCGAGTGCGCGGCGCTCGAGCTCGCTGGTGGCAGGCACATCGGGATCAAGCAGATCAAGATCGGGGAAGTCGCGCGCGAGCAGCGCGGGATCGGCGAGCCCGACATATTTGTCGTCGGGCGCAACGCGCGCCATCGCGACCGCGCGTTCGGCGAGCTTGGTCACGGCATCGCCGCTGACGTCGTTGGTCGAGACCACCGCCTGGCGCTGGCCGACCAGTACCCGCAGGCCGACGTCGTCACCCTCGGAGCGCTCGGATTCCTCGACGCGTCCGTCGCGCACCTCGACGCCTTGCGAGACGCCGCGCACCGCGACCGCGTCGGCCGCATCCGCGCCGGCGCGCTTGGCCGCCTCCACCAGCCGCTGCGCCAGATCCGACAAAGCGGACTGGTCGAACAGGTCGCGGCTGGCCTTTGACCCCTTGGAGGAATCCTTGGACGAAAGCGTCGAGCTTGCGGATGGTGAAGAGTTCACGAACGAAATCCTGTTGGGGCGGGGGTTCGGGACCGGAACCCACAGATGTGCCCTGATCGCGCGGACTTCAAGCATTTTCAGCCCGCCAAAAGCTCAGATTCGCACCTTTGGCGCAACGTCTCGTCAATCATGCGCGCCAAGGTCTTGTCAATCATGAGCAGCAGTGACGGTGGGTTAACCAGCCTTTTTAAGCGGTTTCGGAAAGCGGCGCGCTAAGGTCCTCGCATCGACCGGGAACATAATCCCGGCGGGGAGAACTAAAGCCGTGAGGCGTCAAACAGCAACATGCGGGGTCGCTCCCGCCGGGTCGAGCCGCTCTCTGCGGCTCGACCCCCTTTCCCTTCCGGTCCGCTTCGATGCGCACGATCCGCGCGCCGACGGACATGTCAGGCAGATCGAGCTTCATCGCGAACGCGTCGTGCTTCGCCGTGCCGTTCGCGGCATGCAGATGGCGATCAACGTCCGCGTCAGCGACTTCACAGGCGTCGCACTGCGCGGCAATGACGAAGCGCAGGCCATCGTCCTGGTGCATCGCGATCCCTCGCTCTCCGTTCCGCTGCTCGTCGGCGCCGACGGCGAGGAGCTCGTCGAGGCCTTGGCGATCTGGAGCGAGCTGTTCGCGCTTCCGCAGCTCGACGAAGGCGCGCGCAAGCCCGCGGCCCGCCGCCGCCGCGCCAATGCGATCCGCGCCCGCCGTCCGAAATTCCTGATGCGCCGCCGCACCGGCATCGCGCGGGAGCTGTCGGTTCATCGCGAAGAACGCGAGATCATCGCGAGGAATTGAAGGTGCCGTAGGGTGGGCAAAGCGCAAGCGTGCCCACGTTCTTTGTCGATCATTGAGAGCTCGTGGGCACGGCGCAAGGGCGCCTTTGCCCACCCTACGGGAGCTACGCCCGCATCACCGCGTCGGCGAGCAATCCTGCAAACAGCAACAGACCCGCATCCCTGTTCGACTTGAACAAGCGCAGACACAGCTCGGGATCATCAATCCGCAAGCGCACGATCTGCGAGGCCAGGTGCGCGGCGAAGGCGGCAAGCCCGAGCCAGGCCGGCCAGCGCGCATCGCCTGAGGCCAGCGCGACACCGATCAGCATCACAGCGAGCCCGTAGAACAGGATCAGCGCCTGGTGCGTATGCGCGCCGAACAGGCGCGCGGTGGACTTGATGCCGATCAGCGCGTCGTCGTCGGCGTCCTGATGCGCGTAGATCGTGTCATAGCCAATCACCCATGAAATCGCGCCGGCATAGAGCACCAGCGCGGTGACGTCGATGCGGCCGAAGGTGACGGCAAATCCCATCAGGGCGCCCCAGGAGAAGGCAAGACCGAGCACGATCTGCGGCCACCAGGTGATGCGCTTCATGAAGGGGTAGATCGCGACGATCAGGAGCGAGGCGATGCCTGTCGCAATCGCGAAGCGGTTGAACTGCAGCAACACGATAAGGCCGATCAGCGCCTGCACGACCATCCAAGCCAGCGCCTGCTTCGTGCTCACCTGCCCCGACGGCAGCGGCCGCGAGCGGGTGCGCTCGACCTTGTCGTCGAGGTCGCGGTCGGTGATGTCATTCCAGGTGCAGCCCGCTCCGCGCATCACGAAGGCGCCGATGAAGAACAGCACGATGGTGAGCGGCAGTCCGCGGACGTCATGCGCCATGCCGCTCGCGAGCGCCGCCGACCACCAGCACGGCATCAACAGCAGCCAGGAGCCGATCGGACGATCGAAGCGGGACAATCGCAAATAGGGCCGCGCCCATGGCGGCGCGAGCGTATCAACCCAGTTGCCGGTGGAATCGGCAACGCGGGCGGATGTGCTAGTGTCCAGTTTTCGAAGTTCGTATTCCATCGCGGCGTATCCCGGTACGAACTTCGAAAACTACAAGGGCACTAGCAAGAAACTATAATTCACGTGCCGCTTATCGATTTGAAGTTCTCATGAGGATCTCGCGGCAAACACCGTAGGAACTTCAAATCGGCGGCACGTGTATCATCGGGTCAGGACGTTGCCGTTGAGCGTGTCGAAGGTGCTGCCGCCCTTCTTGCCGGCATTGGCCTCAGGCGCCGAGCCTGAACCTAGCACCTCGCTCAACGACGGGCCGGCCGGACCGCGCGGCTGGTTCTGCATCTGCTGCGCGACGTTGCAGACCTTCGTCGCCATGGCCTCGGTATTCTTGTGACCGTCCTTCATCTGCGCGCCGATCTGCGGCGGGATTCCGCATTTGGCGGCGTGGGACTCGATGTACTTGATCATCTTGGTCTCAGCCTGGCTGAAATTGCGGATCAGCTTGCAGGCTTCGTCCGGCGGCGCATGACGGTCGCTCGCGGCCTTGATCAGCTTGCCGCGCTTCTCGGCTTCCTCGCGCAGAGGAATGAAAGCCTTCATGCAGTCCTCGCCGGGGCCGCCCTGGGTCGGCGGGGCCGCGCTGAACGCGCCAGCGCCGCCGACGGGCGCGGCGCCGTTCACGGGAAAGGACGATTGCGGTGCCGTGCCGACCGAAGCGGTCGGCGCCGAGCCGTTCACCGGGGGAAACGCGGAACTGGTGGCGGCCTGGTTCGGCAGCGGCGCCGGGAAGGCGCTTTGCGCATAGGCGCCCGCGGTGCTCAGGGTGACCATGGCGGCAGTGATCGGAACCATCAAATGACGGATCATCAAGATAGTCTCTCCGGCAGGAGCTACGGGGTTCAGCGTCTTCCCAATTGAAGCGCAACCAGCGTGTTCGCGTTTTTACGATTCCCGCCGGCGCTTAACAACCCGTTGAATAGGGCAATAGCGCGGCGCGGGGACGCACCGTTTCGGCAATATTTACCCCCGGAAAGGCTGCTTTCGGTTAAGAACGGCCCCAAATCGGACTCCTGAACGATGCCCTCCCACGATTTTCGCGCTCCCCGCCTGTTCGTCGACGCTCCCCTTGCCCAGGACGCCAGGATCCCGCTCGACCGCGACCAGAGCAATTATCTCGGCAATGTGCTGCGGCTTGCCGCCGGGGCCGAGGTTTTGGCCTTCAACGGCCGCGACGGCGAGTGGCAGGCCGCCATCGAAGGTCGCAAGCGGCCGGACGGCCTCGTGATCCTGCAGCAGACCCGGCCCCAGGACAAGCTGCCGGACGTCGCCTACGTTTTCGCCCCGCTCAAGCATGCCAGGCTGGATTACATGGTCCAGAAGGCCATCGAGATGGGCGCCGCCGGCCTGCAGCCGGTCCTGACCCGGTTCACCCAGGCCTCCCGGGTCAACACCGAGCGGATGCGCGCCAATGTCGTCGAGGCGGCCGAGCAATGCGGCATCCTGAGCATCGCCACGGTCGCCGAGCCGGTGCCGCTGGAGCGGTATCTCAGTCAGCGCCCCGCGGGCCGCCTGCTGATCTTCTGCGACGAGGCGGCGGAGCTGCAAAACCCGGTTCAAAGCCTGCAAAACGCCCGCGAGGCCGGACAGGGGATCGACGTGCTGATCGGCCCCGAAGGCGGCTTTGCCGAAGAGGAGCGCGCCCTGCTGTTGCGGCAGCCCAGGATCCTCCGGCTGGCGCTCGGCCCGCGGATCATGCGGGCCGATACCGCCGCCGTCGCCGCGCTGGCGCTGGCGCAGGCGGTGCTGGGTGATTGGGGTGGCAAGACCGGCACCTGACAAGGCTCGATTGGCAGCCGCAGGGGAGACGCGCCCCCTCTCCCGCTTGCGGGGGAGGGTTGGGGTGGGGGTGCCTCCGCGTCGGGATTGTCTGAGGCTTAGGGAGAAATTCTCCTAGCGGAAAGAGCCCCCACCCGGCGCTTCGCGCCGACCTCCCCCGCAAGCGGGAGAGGTTGAGCGAGCCCGCGGCGGCCCAGGTGGCTCCCCTCGCGCGTCGAGAACGTCCATTGCCCGCCTGTTAAGCGATTGATCCTTTGGAGGTCGAAACCGCGCATCGACCATGCTAAGGGCTGCGCAATTCGCTTGCCTCCCCTTGCCTGCCCGGTTCCACCGGGACGATGGACCCCAGTTATGATCGCGACTGCCACCTCAAATGCTGCCGGCTCCGCCGCCTGGGCGGATACGCTGCTGTTGTCGTTCGCGCAGGCCGGTTACGTCAGGGCCGAGCCCGCCATCCTGCAGCCGGCCGAGCCGTTCCTGGACCTCTCCGGCGAGGACATCCGCAAGAGCCTATACCTGACGACGGACCTCACGGGCGAGGAGCTGTGCCTGCGCCCGGACCTGACCATTCCGGTGGCGCGCGACTACCTGAGCTCCGGTCGTGCCGGCCAGCCGGCCGGGTTCAGCTATCTCGGCCCGGTGTTCCGCTACCGCAGCGGCCAGGCCAGCGAATTCCTGCAGGCCGGCATCGAATCATTCGGCCGCCAGGACCGTGCCGCGGCCGACGCCGAGACGTTGGCGCTCGGGCTCGAAGCGACCGCGGCCTTCGGTGTCCGCGACGTCGAGATCCGCACCGGCGACGTGGCGCTGTTCAATGCGCTGCTCGATGCGCTCGACCTCTATCCGGTCTGGCGCCGCCGCCTGGTCAAGGACTTCAACCGCAAGATCAGCCTGGAAAAGGATCTGGAACGGCTCGCGGCCGCGACCACCGCGACCCGCAGCGAATATGAGGGCGTGCTCGCCGCCCTCGCCGGCTCCGACCGCAAGGCGGCGCTCGCCTTCGTCACCGATCTGATGTCGATCGCCGGCACCACCAATGTGGGGGGACGCACCACGGCCGAGATCGCCGATCGCTTCCTCGAGCAATCGACGCTGAAGGGCGGCGCATTGCCGCGCGAGGCGATCACCGTGCTCAAGCGCTTCCTGACGATTGCAGGCAATCCCGACGACGCCATCGCCGAGCTGCGCGCGCTCACTGCCGACGCCAAGCTCGACCTCACGGCAGCGATCGACCAGTTCGAGAGCCGGGTCGGCTTCATGGCGGCGCGCGGCATCGACGTGAAGCAGACGCGCTTCTCGACCGCGTTCGGGCGCGGGCTCGACTATTACACCGGCTTCGAATTCGAGCTGCATCACCGGGGCAACGGCGCCGAGCCGCTGGTTGCCGGCGGCCGCTATGACGGGCTGATGACCCAGCTTGGATCGACTGAACCGATTCCCGCGGTCGGCTTCTCGGTCTGGGTGGACGCGCTGACGAAGATCGGCCGCAAGGTGGGAGCTTAAGTCATGAGCGCGCCATTCGTTCTGGCCGTTCCCTCCAAGGGTCGCCTTCAGGAAAATACCGAAGCCTTCTTCGCCCGTGCCGGCCTCAAGCTGTCGAAGGCCGGCGGCGCCCGCGACTATCGCGGCACGCTTGCAGGCCTCGACCATGTCGAGGTCGCCTATCTCTCGGCGAGCGAGATCGCCTCGCAACTGTCGCGCGGTCTTGCGCATCTCGGCGTCACCGGCGAAGACCTGGTGCGCGAGAACATCGCGGACGCCGACAAGCGCGTGTCGCTGATCGATGGGCTCGGCTTCGGCTATGCCGACGTCGTCGTCGCGGTGCCGCAGGCCTGGATCGACGTTCGCACCATGGCCGACCTCGACGACGTCACCACCGGCTTCCGCGAGCAGCATCACATGCGGATGCGGGTCGCGACCAAGTTCATCAACCTCACCCGCACCTTCTTCCAGAGCCACGGCATCACCGATTACCGCATCGTCGAAAGTAGCGGCGCGACCGAAGGCGCGCCGGCGGCCGGCAGCGCCGAGCTGATCGTCGACATCACCACCACGGGCGCGACGCTTGCCGCCAACGGCTTGCGTGTGCTCGACGATGGCGTGATCCTGCGCAGCCAGGCCAATCTGGTCGCCTCGAAAGAGGCCGACTGGACGCCGCAGGCGCGGGAGACCGCACGCGTCATCCTCGATCACATCGCAGCAAGGGCGCGGGCCAACAAATATCGCGAGGTCCGCACCCGCTTCCGGCAATGCGACGCCGCCCTGCTCGGCGAAGCCCACAGCCGGTATGGCGTCGAGGCTCCGTTCGGCGGGCCGACCTCGTCAGGCATGCTGACGCTGCACTGCCCACCGGGGCAGCTCTATGCGCTGGCAAGCTTCCTGCGCGAGCATGGCGCCGAAACCGTCTCGGTGGTTTCGCTCGACTACGTGTTCGACCGGGAGAACCCGCTGTTCGCCAAGCTCGAGGCGTTCCTGCGGCGGTGAGCCCGGGGACGTTCGGCTTTTCGTTCAGCTTTGCGACAGCAAATGGCGGCTACCATATGCTGTTGAGATGACTTTGAACGCTTCTGGAACCTTGATCGATGACGCTGGGCTCTGACGTTTCCGGCATGACGACGACCGCAGGCACCGCAGCCGCGAAGGGACTGTCGATCGTCGTCCCCGTCTACAACGAGGCGGCGGGCCTCGCCGCCCTGCACCAGCGCATCTGCGATCTCGCAAAGACCTTGCGGGAGCGCTATCGGCTGGCTTGCGAGGTCGTCTATGTCGACGACGGCAGCAAGGATGCGACGCTGGCGATCGCCCGCTCGCTGCCGGCCGACGCGATCGACGTCCAGGTGGTGTCGCTGTCGCGCAATTTCGGCAAGGAGGCGGCGCTGATGGCCGGCCTCGACCATGCCCGGCTCGGCGCCGTCATGTTCATGGACGGCGACGGCCAGCATCCGCCGGCGCTGATCGAACAGCTGGTGCGGCACTGGATCGATGACGGCTATGACGTCGTCTACACCGCCAAGGCGCATCGCGACAACGAGACCTTCCTGCGCCGGGTCGCCGTGCACGGCTTCTATGCGCTGATCAATTGGGGGGCCCGGCAGAAGATTCCCGAGGACGCCGGCGACTTCCGCCTGCTGTCACCGCGCGCGGTCACAGCGCTCAGGCAGCTGCCCGAGCGCAACCGGTTCTTCAAGGGCCTCGCCAGCTGGATCGGCTTCCGCCAGATCCGCGTCGACTACGAGCCTGCCGCGCGCGCCCACGGCGTCACCACCTTCAACGCCGCAAGCCTGCTCGGCCTGTCGATCGAGGGCCTGACCTCGTTTTCGGTCGCCCCCCTGCGCTTTGCCAGCCTGCTCGGCGTCATTCTCGCCGGTGGCGCCTTCCTGTTCGGCCTTTCGATCCTCTGGGAGGTGTTCACGACCGGCAAGCAGGTGCCCGGCTATCCCTCGCTCGTGATCGGCCTGATGACGATCGGCGGCGTGCAGCTCATCATGATCGGCATCGTCGGCGAATATATCGGCAAGATCCTGTCCGAGCTGAAGGCGCGCCCGATCTACTTCGTCGCCGAGCATAGTGAAAAGCACTTCGAAGCCGACGATGCCGCGAAGAGGACGGCCGCCGAATGAGCGCGGCCGCGGGCCTGCGGCGGATCTGGCTCTGTGCCGACGATTACGGCATCAGCCCGGGTGTCAACCGCGCCATCCGCGACCTGATCGAACGCGGCCGTCTCAACGCCACCTCGGTGATGATGGTGGGGCCTGCGATCGCGCGCAGCGAGGTCGAGGCGCTCCAGGCCTCGGCGAAGACGAGTCCGCGCTGCGCGATCGGATTGCACGTGACGCTGTCGGCGCCGTTCCGCCCCCTCACCATGCATTTTCGTCCGCTCGACGGCGACATGTTCATGCCGTTTCCGAAGCTGCTGCGCGCGGGCATTTTGCGGCGGCTCGACCGCGAATTCGTCCGCAACGAGGTGAAGGCGCAGCTCGCCGCCTTTGCCGAAGCGTTCGGGTGCGCGCCTGACTTCGTCGACGGCCATCAGCATGTGCAGCTCTATCCGCAGGTGCGCGACGGCTTCGTCGATGCGGTCAGCGAAGGCGCGCCGAACGCCTGGGTGCGCCAGGGCGGCCGCGACCTGCCGCTCAGGCAGCGGCTGGCCTCACCCAAGGCCATCGTGCTCGACATCCTCAGCGCCCAATTCCGCCGCCGTGCCGGCAGCGCCGGACTCAGCTTCAACCCGGGCTTTGCCGGCGCCTATGACTTCACGCGGGCGGCCGATTTTGGCGAGCTGATGCGGCAATTCCTGGAAGGCTTGCCGGATGGCGGCCTCGTGATGTGCCATCCCGGCTTCGTCGACGATGTCCTCGCCGGCCTCGATCCGATGACCGATGTCCGCGAACGCGAGCACGCCTATCTGGCCGGCGACGCCTTCGCGCGTCTGCTGGCGGACAGCCGCGCCACGCTGGGATGACAGCAAGCCGCGGGGCAGCTTGTCGCATACCGAAATTTAATCCGGCCGGCACTGTTGGGGCCACAATGGAACCCTACATCTGCTTCGCGCTTGTTTTGCGCGAGGGAGACTGATCATGACGCCGCAGGAACGCCAGCTCGTCGACGACCTTTTCGACCGGCTTTCGAAACTGGAAAACGCACCGCGCGATCCCGACGCGATCGCCGCGATCTCGGACGGGCTGCGCAAGGCACCCGGCGCGATCTATGCGCTGGTGCAGACCACGCTGCTGCAGGACGAAGCGCTGAAGCGCGCCCATAACCGCATCCAGGAGCTGGAAGCGGCCCACGCGCCTGAGCAGGCGCAGTCCGGCGGCTTCCTCGACACCATGCGCGACACGCTGTTCGGTGGAGGCCCCTCGCGCGGCTCGGTTCCGAACGTGCCGCCGCGTGACGCGCGGCCGGTCTGGAACAGCGGCGGAGCGATGCAGCAGACGCAACCGGGCTACGGTCAGCCCCCTTACGGCCAAGGTCCAGGTCAGGGCCCGGGCCAGGGTTATGGCGCACCGCCGATGGGCGGTGGCGGCGGCTCGTTCCTCGGCACCGCGGCGGCAGCTGCCGCCGGCGTCGTCGGTGGCTCGCTGCTGCTCTCGAGCATCCGCGGCATGATGGGCGGATCGCATCAGCAGGCCTTTGGCGACACCAATGCCCTCGGCGACCGCGGCGCTGGTGGAAGTCCTTGGGGCGGCAGCGATCAGTCCGGCGGCTCGCTCGCGCGCGATGCCGGCCTCAACGACATCGGCTCGAACCGCGAGTCTCGCCAGAGCTTCTCCGACCAGGCGAACAACGATCGTAACGACAACGACCAGAACTACGGCGACAACAACGACGACGGCAATATGGACGTGGCCGACGACAGCGATTTCGGCGGCGACGACGATGGCGGCAGCGATTACGCGTGAGCAATTCGCCCGAAAGATGCGGACGGCCGCCTCTCGGCGGCCGTTTTCTTTAGAGCGTGCCCCGAGCGCCTTTTGTGCGACGGCAAGCCGCTGGGACGTTCGATATAGTATGACTAATGTGCAGCGTCATTGGACTGGCTGAACGTTACCCGACGCGCCTGAATTCACCATGACAAATCAAATCGGCATCTGACACGCGCAGCCGTAGACTCCCGGATTTCCAAATGCGGACATGGGTGTTCAACTGGAAGAACACGTTGCTCATGCCACACACCGATGTGGTTGCCTCTCTTGGTTATAGTCGGGGTTTTAAAAATGAGTCCACTTCAGCAGCGCATCGCCACCCTGACCAACGTGACAACTCATCTCATCACCGAGTTGTCGGAGTTGGAGGGACTGCACGAGCTCGTCAAGAAGGCCGAGCTGTCGGCGCGGCGATTGAAGCGCTCCGCTCGCGCATCGCTTTCCCATTCATCAACTCGTCGTCGCTGCTCTGTTGCCCCTCGTCTCGCTTCGACGGGGCATCGTCGGCCAGCCTAGACCTTAGCCGGAGGACGTACGCCGGCGGCACGCAACGCCTTCGATGCCGCGCGTCGCGAGCCGGCGCGACACGCGGAGTTGACGGCTCGCAGCGAGCGCCGGGCTACATCACCACGACCTTGGTGCCGACATTGACGCGGCCGTAGAGGTCGATGACGTCTTCGTTGCGCATGCGGATGCAGCCGGAGGAGACGTTGGTGCCGATGGTCCAGGGCTCGTTGGAGCCGTGGATGCGGTACAGCGTCGAGCCCAGATACATCGCGCGGGCGCCGAGCGGGTTCTCCGGGCCGCCTTCCATGTGCCGGGGCAGATCGGGGCGGCGGGCGAGCATTTCGGCCGGCGGCGTCCAGTCCGGCCATTCGCGCTTGGCCGTGATCGCCTTCACGCCGGACCAGGTGAAGCCGGGACGCCCGACGCCAATACCGTAGCGCATCGCCCTGCCATTGCCCTCAACGAGATAGAGGAACTTGTTCGGGGTATCGACCACGATGGTGCCGGGACTTTCCTTGCCGCTATAGTCAACAGATTGCTTCTCGAACCTCGGATCGAACGGACGCTGCCGCGGGTCGACCGTCTCCTGCTGAACCGCGCCTTGCTGATATCCACCCTGCTGCGGCTCGCCCATCGGCGGCAGGCGGCGCTGGTCGTAATAGCCGGGCTGCTGTTGATAGACCGGCCGCTCGGGCGCGTAGGCCGGACCGCGGCCGGGACCGTCGCCGAACAGGAACTCGATGAAGCCGCCGCCCATGTTCGCATTGGAGGCGACGCGCACCGGCGCCGGCGGCACCTGCGGCTGGTAGAGCACCGCGGGCGGATCGTTCGGCACCGAATTGTCGAAGGCGCTGGCACTGTTTGCGCCGGCAATGAAGGTGCAAGCGCTGCCGAGCAGCGCGACAGACATTTTCTTGAACATCGACGTACTCTGTACTGTTTCGTCTAGATCACATGCGCCGTGGAGAGCTGATGGCTGGTCCGCGCCCCTCGACGTGGTCAATAAAAGGCAAAAGCCGTTTTGTTTGGTAAACAGAAACGGCGTTTGGATTCACCACGTCGTCAGCAGCGGCGCAATTTGGCGATCAGCGTTTATTTTCGATGAACGCCGCGCGCGCATGGTTAATCGCTTCTTTGCGCGCCGTCGCGCGCAGCCGCACAACAGTTCCTGCCGTGAACTTCGTGTTAAATCGCTTCTGCCTACAAAGACGCGTGAGTGAGGTGGGGGGGAGTATCCTGATGGCTGTTCACCGCAAACGTTTTCGCGTCGAGGATATCGCTGGTGGCGAGATGCCGATTTTGGACGTAACCGAAGAGGCAATCCCGATGCATAGCGAGATCATGGCCGAGCTACGTGCGATCCGTGCACAGATGGCGAAAGGCGCTGCGCCCTTGCCCTTGTCCGGCAGCGCAGCCATGGCGGCGATCGACGCCTCCACCGCCCACGAGCTCTCCGAGGCTCGTACCATGCTCGAAACCTATCGGGCCCAGATCGAGCAGTGCGAAAAGCTGAAGGTCGAGCTCGACCTCATCCATGACGCCATCGACCGCACCAAGCGCGAAATCGCGACGCTGCACGGCAAGAGCTTTGACGGCGGCGAAATGGCCAAGGTCAATGGCGAGCTCGGCGCGGTGGTCGGCGGCACCGAGCAGGCGACCCAGCAGATCCTCGAAGCCGCGGAATCGATCGACCAGGCCGCCAGCGCAATGTCCAAGGTGGACTCGATCGACCAGCAGAAGCGGCTCGCCGACGACATCCAGGAACGCGTCATCTCGATCTTCGAGGCCTGCAACTTCCAGGACCTGACCGGCCAGCGCATCAGCAAGGTCATGACCACGATGAAGTTCATCGAGCAGCACATCAATGCGATGATGGAGATCTGGGGCGGCGTCGACGCGATCAAGTCGCACGTCGTGCCGCCGGTCGACAATCGCAGCGAGGACGACAAGCTTCTCAACGGCCCCAAGCTCGCCGGCGACGTCGGCCACGCCTCGCAGGACGACATCGACGCGCTGTTCGACTGAGCGGACGCCAGATAGAGAAAAACAAAACGCCGGCCTTTGGCCGGCGTTTTTGCTTTTTGGGACCATCCTCTCCGCTGTCATCGTCCGGCTTGACCGGACGATCCAGTATTCCAGAGGCAGCAGTGATTGAACCGAGAAGCCGCGGCGTACTGGATGCCCCGCTGTCGCGGAGCATGACGTAGGCGAGAAGCTACGCCCGCGGCGCGCAGCGGACGTAGACCATGTTGCCGTAGCGGGTGGCGGCGTCCTTGTCGATGAAGCGGGTGATCAGGACGCGGCCGTCGAAGGAGATGATTTCGCGGTCCTGCTCGCCGGGGGTCGGACCGGCCGGTCCGATGTAGTTCTTGCCGCTCGGCGAGCCCTTCAGCCGCAGCTCCTGCGGCGTCGCCTGGTCGGCCAGATGCATGATCACGCCGCCGGAGGAGCCGGCGGTGATCACGTAGGGATTTTTGCACTGGGCCCGGGCGGCAGCCTCGGTGCGGGCGCGGTCGGCCGGGTTCTGGAACGAGGCGAGGCCCCAGCGTCCGACGATCTCGTCGGCGCGAATGGTCGCAGGCATTTCGGGCGCGACGCCCGGCTCAGCTTCGGGCGGCGGCGAGGACGACGAGAAGGACGGCAGGCTCATGCCGCCGCCGCAGGCGCCCAGCAGCAGCGCCAGACAAGAGGCGGCGGCCAGATTGGCAACCGTGCGCGCGTGAGCTGAACTGATCATGGCATTCCCCCGAACAAGACCATGGCCGCACCCCTCCTGCAGCCAAGCGCAAAACCGCTGCCGGAGCAATGACGTCCTTTAATACGTCGGCGCCCCGAACAAGTTTCCAGTGCCACCATCCTATATCCGCCTCACCAATCGCTTAACCACCTTTGCTTGACAGGATCGCGGCCAAGCCATATTTCCGGGCCCACTATTAGCACTCGGAAAGCCCGATTGCTAAGCACGCCGTTCGATCCTCGGGATAGGGGGCGGACGGAAGCGCCGCCCCACCCACTTCACTACTTCCGAAGCGAGCCTCCAAAGGGAAACGTCATGGCTAAATCCAAATTTCGTCCGCTGCATGACCGTGTCGTGGTCAAACGTATCGACGCCGAGGAAAAGACCAAGGGCGGCATCATCATTCCGGACAGCGCCAAGGAAAAGCCGTCCCAGGGCGAGGTCGTCGCCGTCGGCCCCGGCGGCCGTGACGAGACCGGCAAGCTGACCCCGATCGACCTCAAGGTCGGCGACCGCGTGCTGTTCGGCAAATGGTCGGGCACCGAGGTCAAGATAGACAACGAAGAGCTCCTGATCATGAAGGAGTCGGACATCATGGGCGTACTGGCCTAAGGCCATCCGCCTGAACAGCCGCTGAATGTCATGCCCGGATCCAGGCGATCCGGGCATCCATCATTCCGCCGGGTTCGGTCCACGAATCCGGGATTGATGCGACGGGCGAGCGGCAGACACATCACCACACACGAGGGATTGCTAAAATGGCTGCCAAAGACGTCAAGTTTTCCGGAGACGCGCGCGATCGCATGCTGCGCGGCGTCGACGTTCTTGCCAACGCCGTCAAGGTGACGCTCGGCCCGAAGGGCCGCAACGTCGTCATCGAGAAGAGCTTCGGCGCACCCCGCATCACCAAGGACGGCGTCACCGTCGCCAAGGAGATCGAGCTCGAGGACAAGTTCGAGAACATGGGCGCCCAGATGGTGCGTGAGGTCGCCTCCAAGACCAACGACCTCGCCGGTGACGGCACCACCACTGCCACCGTGCTGGCCCAGGCCATCGTGCGCGAAGGCGCCAAGGCCGTTGCCGCCGGCATGAACCCGATGGACCTCAAGCGCGGCATCGACAGCGCGGTTGCTGCGGTCATCAAGGACATCGAGAAGCGCGCCAAGCCGGTCGCCGCCTCCTCCGAGGTCGCCCAGGTCGGCACCATCTCGGCCAACGGCGATGCCGCCATCGGCAAGATGATCGCCCAGGCGATGCAGAAGGTCGGCAACGAAGGCGTCATCACCGTCGAAGAGAACAAGTCGCTCGACACCGAAGTCGACATCGTCGAGGGCATGAAGTTCGACCGCGGCTATCTCAGCCCCTACTTCGTCACCAACCCCGAGAAGATGACCGCCGAGCTCGAGGATGCCTACATCCTCCTGCACGAGAAGAAGCTCTCGGGCCTGCAGGCCATGCTTCCGGTGCTGGAAGCCGTGGTGCAGTCGGGCAAGCCGCTCGTCATCATCGCCGAGGACGTCGAGGGCGAGGCGCTGGCCACCCTGGTCGTCAACCGCCTCCGCGGCGGCCTCAAGGTCGCCGCCGTCAAGGCGCCGGGCTTCGGCGATCGCCGCAAGGCCATGCTCGAGGACCTCGCCATCCTCACCGGCGGCCAGCTCATTTCCGAGGACCTCGGCATGAAGCTCGAGAACGTCACGGTGAAGATGCTGGGCCGCGCCGGCAAGGTCGTGATCGACAAGGAGAACACCACGATCGTCAAGGGCGCCGGCAAGAAGCCGGATATCGAGGCCCGTGTCGGCCAGATCAAGGCGCAGATCGAGGAGACCACCTCGGACTACGACCGTGAGAAGCTCCAGGAGCGCCTCGCCAAGCTGGCCGGCGGCGTCGCGGTGATCCGCGTCGGCGGCGCCACCGAGATCGAGGTCAAGGAGAAGAAGGACCGCGTCGAGGACGCCCTCAACGCCACCCGCGCCGCGGTGCAGGAAGGCATCGTCCCCGGCGGCGGCGTCGCGCTGCTCCGCGCCAAGAAGGCGGTGGGCCGTCTCACCAACGCCAATGCCGACGTCCAGGCCGGCATCAACATCGTGCTGAAGGCGCTGGAAGCTCCGATCCGCCAGATCTCCGAGAACGCGGGCGTGGAAGGCTCGATCGTCGTCGGCAAGATCCTGGAGAACAAGTCCGAGACCTTCGGCTTCGACGCCCAGAACGAGGACTATGTCGACATGGTCGAGAAGGGCATCATCGATCCCGCCAAGGTGGTGCGCACCGCGCTCCAGGACGCCTCCTCCGTGGCCGGCCTGCTGGTCACCACCGAGGCCATGGTCGCCGAAACGCCGAAGAAGGAAGCTCCGCCCGCGATGCCCGCCGGCGGCGGCATGGGCGGCTTCTAAGCCTCCGTTCCGTTACAGTGTTGCGAAGGCCGCCTCCGGGCGGCCTTCTTTTTTGCCGACCCTGCTCCTCCGCTTTCCGATTCAACCGTCGGCCAAAACCCACTACGGTGACGCGCCGATTCGAATTGTTTGGGCATGATCCTCTCGGAAAACCGCTTCACACCTTTCCGGATCATGCCC
Organism: Bradyrhizobium sp. CIR48; assembly: GCF_014198315.1. Lineage (NCBI taxonomy): Bacteria > Pseudomonadati > Pseudomonadota > Alphaproteobacteria > Hyphomicrobiales > Nitrobacteraceae > Bradyrhizobium > Bradyrhizobium sp. CIR48. The sequence continues at coordinate 12,836 of NZ_JACIHG010000017.1, read as the reverse complement.
GTTGCGCGAGGATTTCATCGATGCGTGCGCTTCTGGTTTGTTCGACAGCCGTTTTGGCGGCTCTGCTTGCAGCTTCTCCGCATCCCGCCTCCGCCCAGATGAAACTGTCGCCGAGGGCCACGATGCCCGGCGGTCCGGAGACGCGCTATTTCACCTCGATCGACGGGCTGATGGACGGCAATGCGGACGTGATCCTGAAGGAGACGCGCCAGGGCAAGACGGTAACGGCGGCCGTGCTCGACGTCTGCTATCCCGTCGCAAAGAATTCCGACCGCAAGGACCGCTTCGTCGTCAATCTGCAGGTCGCGGGCCAGACCCTGACCGGCACCACGCAGAGCATCAGCGAGAAGTCGCCCGTCAGCGTCAAGCTGCTGCGCAAGCAAGCCGGGGACACCTTCGAATTCCGCGGCCAGATCAGCATCGGCCAGGTGGTGACCGAGGTGACCTCGCCCGACAATTCCGATCTCAGCGAAAAGGAATTTCAGGACAACCAGACCTCCGACGACGGCATCACGCCGCAGCCGAAGGATTTCACCGACGTCTCGCCGGAGGCGATCGCGGTCAAGGTCAAGCTCGACGCTGCAACCGACTTCCTGAAGAGCCTGAAGGGCCAGGCGGTCGAGGTGACGCTGGCGAGCCTCACGGTTGGCTGCGATGCCCTGCGCGCAGGCGAGCAGACCATCAACATGTCGGTCGATCCCGAGCGCGCCGGCGCGCTGCTGGCGAAATTCAAGGCGACGCCGGGCGTCACCGCCGCGGGGTGGACTGCGGGCATGACCGAGATGGACCGCACCATCCGCTTCGCCGCGGCCGACTGGCGCGACGGCGACAAGATCAGCAAGGACAAGCTCGCGGCGGCCGTTTCGAACGTTTTGAGCCGGACGCTCGCGGCAAAGCCGATCTCGCAGAGCTTCAACCCCGCCACGGGCAAGCTCAAGCTGGTCTTCAAGCGGCCGAACCCTGACTTCCCCGCGCTCGATCTCACCGACACGATCGAGGTCGCAGGGCTCGTCTCGCCCGACAAGCCGGGCACGACCGACAAGCTCATGCTCTGGATCGGCAGCCCCGCGACGACGACCGCCGACGAGAGCAGCGGCGCCAAGCTCAATCTCTCCGACGACACGTCGGTCGACGAGGAAGGCGAGCAGCCCGACGACAACGGTTCGGTCGAGGCGCTCGCCAAGGAGCTTAGGGGCCAGCGCTGGGATGCCGACAAATCGGTGTGGAAGTAGGCTTTCGTGCCCCGGACGCTGCGCAGCACGTCAGTGATGCGCTGCAGAGCCGGGGCCCAGAGGCCCCGCGCAGTCGCCGATCGAGTCTGAGTCCCGGCTCTGCGCAGCAGCGTTGCACGCTGCAGCGCGTCCGGGACACGAGAGCGGAGCTAATTCCCCGTCGTACGAAAGCGCAGCGGCTTGGGGCCGATCAGCGTGAGCACGTCGCCCTGACGTTTCCAGGTCTCGACGCTGCTCAGTGCTGCGACCAGATCGTCGTCGGCCTGCGCCCTTGCCGCCGGGCAGGAGCGATCCTGGATCTGGCCGGGGACGAAGATCACGGTGTTGCCGGCGACCGAGAACTGGCCCTTGCCGCCCTTGCACCAGAGCTCGAGCACGACCTCGCCATGGTCGCCGATCTCGATGTTCGGAATTCGCTTCGAGCCTGCTTGCGGCAGCGCTTCCAGCGTCATCTCGGTGCCGAACGGGAAGCCGTCCTCGGCACGCGCGACAACGGACATCGCGAGCATTGCAACCGCAGCACACACCAATCGCTTGAGCGAAACCATGAGACCTCTCGTCCGACCTGATTTGCCGCACCTTCTATAAGACGGCGGCGCCATTGAGAAGGTTCGCGCCACCTGGAGCGCGATGAGATTTGATTGGGCGCAAAAATCCCCGCGGGGCGGAACCTCGCGGGGATTTGCCTTCGAGCCGGAGTTGGCCTGCTACTTCAGGACCATTGCCGTGAACGGCCAGACATAGGCCTGCAACGTCACGAGCACGCCGACGAGACAGGCCAGCACGATCGAGTGCCAGAACACGAAGCGCAGGATCGTGCCCTCGTGGCCGTACCAGTTGGTGGCAGTGGAGGCGACCACGATCGACTGCGCGTCGATCATCTTGCCCATCACGCCGCCGGACGAGTTCGCCGCGGCCATCAGGACCGGCGACAGGCCGAGCTGCTCGGAGGTGATCTTCTGCAGGTTTCCGAACAGCACGTTGGAGGCGGTGTCCGATCCCGTCAGCGCCACGCCCAGCCAACCGAGCAGCGTGCCGAAGAAGGGATAGAGCACGCCGGTTGCGGCGAAGGCGAGGCCGAGCGTCGCGTCGACGCCGGAGAGCCGCGTCAAGGTGCCGATCGCCAGCATCGCCGAGATCGTGATCAGCGAGATCGCGCAGAGCCGGATGGTGCGGCCGTACTCGGTTACGAGCTTGCCGGGACCGACGCCCATCAGGACACCGGAGATGATCGCCGCGATCAGCATGCCGGTGCCGGTGAAGGACAGGTAGGTGAAGCCGAACACCGCGCTCTCTTTCGTCGGCGCTGGCGCGACAGGCGGCATCTTGTTGATCATCTGGTGCAGCTCGGGCACGGGATAGTTCCAGACGAAGATCGAATTCGCCCAGGCCTTGAACGCCCCGTTGCCCCAGATCAGCATCACGATGCAGACGATGATCCACGGCAGCAGCGCGCCGAACAGTTCGCTCTGCGTCAGTGGCGTCTTGTCGAGCGGTTTGGCCGCCGCCATGGTGGCTGCCGATTCATCGCTGCCGCGCAGCGCCGGCGACAGCCAGAGCTGCCTGGGCTGCCAGACCTTGAGGAACAGAATCAGCGCGCCCATCGAGATCAGCGACGCACCGATGTCGACGATCCAGGGGTTGATGAAGTTCGAGATCACGAATTGCGGAATCGCGAACGACACGCCGGTGACCAGGATCGCCGGCCAGACATCCTTCATGCCCCTCCAGCCCGCGAACGCCCACACCACCCAGAACGGCACGATCAGCGAGAAGACCGGCAATTGCCGGCCGACCATGGCGCCGAGGATGTAGGGATCGAGCCCGGTGACCGAGGCAAGGCCCTGGATCGGCGTGCCCAGCGCGCCATAGGCGACCGGCGCGGTGTTGGCGATCAGCGACAGGCCAGACGCCGCGAGCGGCGAGAAGCCGAGGCCGATCAGCACGGCACCGGTGATGGCGACCGGCGTGCCGAAGCCCGAGGCGCCCTCGAAGAACGCGCCGAAGGAGAACGCGATCAGCAGCAATTGCAGCCGCCGGTCCTCGGTGACGCCGCCGATGGCGCGCTTGAGCAATTCGAAGCGTCCCGTGCTCACTGTCACCTGGTAGAGGAAGATGACGTTGAGGACGATCCAGCCGATCGGGAAAAAGCCGGTGACGATGCCCAGCACCGAGGCGCGGATCGACATGTTCGCCGGCATGGTGAAGACGAAGATCGTGATCAGATTGGCCACGATCACGGCGATGACCGCCGCGATATGCGCCTGGACGCGGCCGCTCGCGATCAGAACCAGCAGCGTGACGACGGGCACCGCCGCCGCAATCGTCGACAGCACCGGGCTGTTCAGCGGATCATAGACTTGATTCCACATTGTCTTCCTCCCCACGCATGTTTGCGGCAGACGGCCCGCGTGGAGAGCCGATCCTGCTTGACGCTGGAAGCGATAACCCCGAGCTGGACGCGAATTCCTCGCGAATGCGGCGGTTCCCGTCCCGCTCACAAGCTCGCGAAATCCCCGAGCACCCCTACCCCGCGCCGTCGAACCCCATGCTAGGGTTGCGGGGTGCGACAAGACAACGCAAATTGCAGACCTTGCGACTTTAGTCTAAGCGCGCCGCTTTTCGCCATTGCCTCAAGTGGTTGGCTCAGGGCATTTGTGCACATCCCCCTAGGAGACCCCGCTCTGTGAAGAACATCAGCGCCACGCTCGCGATCGTCTGGCGAATCGCCGTCCCCTATTTCCGGTCGGAAGACAAATGGGCCGGCCGCGGCCTGCTCGCCGTCGTCGTCGCGATGGAGCTGGTGCTGGTCGCGATCAACGTGCTACTCAATCAGTGGCAGAACCGGTTCTACAGCGCATTGCAGGCCTACGATCTGCCCGAATTCGTCAAGGAGGTCTGGATCTTCCTTGGGCTTGCCTTCACCTTCGTCGCGCTGGCCGTCTACAAACTCTACCTGAACCAGTGGCTCCAGATCCGCTGGCGGCAATGGCTGACGCAACACTATCTCGGCGAATGGCTCGAGGGCGCCACGCATTACCGCATGCAGCTCAAGGGCGATGCCGCCGACAATCCGGACCAGCGCATTACCGAGGACGTCAAGAATTTCGTCGAGCAAACGCTGACCATCGGCCTCGGCCTGTTGTCGTCGATCGTGACGCTGGCCTCGTTCGTGGTCATCCTCTGGGGCCTGTCCTACAAGGCCCCCTTGTACATTTACGGCACCGATATCCTCGTGCCCGGTTTTCTGGTCTGGTGCGCCCTGGCCTACGCTATTCTGGGTACCGCGCTGACCCACTGGATCGGCGCCCCGCTCATCAATCTCAATTTCGAGCAGCAGCGCTTTGAGGCCGACTTCCGCTTCAACCTGATCCGCGTGCGCGAAAATTCCGAGCAGATCGCCCTTTTGAAAGGCGAGAACGCGGAGCGAGGGCATCTGCTGCGGCGCTTCGGCTTCGTCATCGGCAATTGGTACGAGATCATGGGCCGGACCAAGCGCCTGACCGCCTTCACGGCAAGCTACGGTCAGGCCGCGACGCTCTTTCCCTATGTGGTGGTGGCGCCTGCCTACTTCGCCAAGCGCATCCAGCTCGGCGACATGATGCAGACCGGCTCGGCGTTCGGCAGCGTGCAGGATGCGCTGTCCTTCTTCGTCACCGCCTATCGCTCGCTCGCAGAGTGGCGCGCGGTGATCGCCCGCCTCGATGGCTTCGAGATGTCGGTCAGCTCCGCCGCCCACGGCGCAGCGCTCGAACCGTCCATCGACATCGCACCAGCGAACGGCAAGGCCATCGCGCTCGAGCAATTGCTCGTCAAACTGCCGAACGGCGCGCCTCTGGTCGCAGCCGATGCCTTCACGATCCAGCCGTCGGAGCGGGTGCTGGTGACCGGCCCGTCGGGCTCCGGCAAGTCGACACTGTTCCGGGCCATCGCCGGCGTCTGGCCGTTCGGCACCGGCACGATCGCCATTCCCGAGACGTCGAAGCTGATGATGCTACCGCAGCGGCCGTATTTCCCGATCGGCGCGCTTGGCGACGCCGTCATCTACCCGACTGAGCACGGCTCGGTCCCGCCCGAGAAGATCCGCGACGCCTTGATTGCCGTCGGCCTGCCGCGGCTGGCGGACCGGCTCGACGAGCACGGCCACTGGAACCGGACATTGTCGCTCGGCGAACAGCAACGCCTTGGGCTTGCTCGTGCGCTGCTGCACATGCCGGACTATCTCTTCCTCGACGAGGCGACCGCCTCGCTGGACGAGCCGTCCGAGGACCGGCTCTATCGGCTGCTGACGGAGAAGCTGCCGCAGGCCACCATCGTCTCGATCGGCCACCGCTCGACGCTCGACGCCTTCCACACCCGGAAGGTGGCGTTGGTGGAGGACGGCGAGATCCACGTCCTCGGTAAAGCCGGCGAGCCGGCCCGGGCGGAGCCGACCGCAGCGCGCTGAGGGGCCAGCCGGCATCTCGAACTACCAGGGCGGGCCCGCGGGCCCAAAGCAAAAGGGCGGCAGATTGCTCTGCCGCCCTCGTAGATGGTCTCGGGAAACAAACTTACTTCAGGTTGGTCATCGCCGTCAGGTCGAACGAGAGCTTGGCGATGCCGGTCGCGCCGCACCACTTGGAGCCGACGCCCGACGGATTGATGCTGCTGTAGCTGCTGCTGAAGGTGGCGGTGTTGTCGCTGGTGAAGGCGTTGCAGTTAGCCTTCGAGAGGTCAGTGTCGGAGTAACGGAGATCCAGGGTCATCACCTTGTAGGTGAAGCCGACGCCGACGTTCCAGGTGTTGTAGTCAGCGTATTTGATGCCGTTCGGGAACGGGCCGCCGCCGAGCGGGCTGGCGATGCCGGTGCCGTAGAACGAGTCGGAGGTGCCGAACCACTGACGGCCGAATTCACCCGACACATACATGCCGACGCCGCTCGAACCGAACGTCGTGCTCGGCGCCGTCCACTTGGCCGTGACCGAGGTGTAGTTGCCCCAGGCGCCGGTGTTGAGGAAGTTCGGCGAATAGAACTCGTTGATGCCGAACGCCCAATTGTCGTTCACCGTGTAGGTCATCTTGCCGTAGACTTCGAAGAAGCTGACGTCCTTCTTCATGACGTTTCCGTTCGCCAACGCGTTGGCGGCGCATTCTGCGCTGAGCGGATTGCCGGCGGTATCGAAGCCGGCGCCGTAATAGCAGGTCCCACCCGGATACAGGTAACCCCAGACGCCGATGTCGAAGGCGAAGGCACCGAAGGTCGGGCGGATACCGCCGTAGATGTCGATCTCGGCCGCGGCGCGATTCGGGAAGGAGATGCTCTCACCGGCCACGCCGACATAGAGCTGCAGGTCCTTGGTGACGTTGTAGCGCGGCTCGAAATAAGCCGCGACCGACGGCTTGTTGTTCGACTGGGTGATACCGCGGAAGACGTAGTTGCTCATGATCGCGCCGCCGAAGGCGATATCCCAGGGGTCGAAGGCGGGTGGCGGCGGGGCCTTCAATGCCTTCACGCGCAAGTCTGCCGCGAAAGCCGAACCCGTTGTCACCATTGCCAGCGCCGTTGCCAACAAAGCCACTTTCTTCATTTCGATCCCCATCGTCAGTTCTCACCCAGTCGGATCCCGGAAGCCCCCCGGGGCAAACGACTTGTCTGCAAAATTGCGTTACTGCGACAATCTGGATTGAGGGATGGGGACCGTGAAGCAAAAATCACGGGCATCTGCCGACTTTTTGGGCGTTTTGACGATTCCACGAAAGGTTATCGCCCGGTGTGTCTTCTCGATCACATTATTTGCATTCCAAAGTGCACGAAGGGACCGTGCAAGTACGGGGAAGGCAGCTAGCGTGGCAACCGGGCTACGAATCAGGCTGGCGGGGGAAGAGACGGCTTCGGGGAGGTGCTTGCGGCGATGCAAAAAGGCCGCAGCGTCACCGCAGCGGCCTTCCCTGTTGGCGATCGCGGTCGCAGGACGGGAGCTAGCTTTGCCCCTCGGCCGGTGCCGCTTCCGCAGAAGACGAAGGCATCGCCCAGCTCGTCTCGGCGGCCGGCTCGGGAGCCGGAGCTGGCGCCGGCGCTGACGGCTTCGGCGCGGGCGCTGCCTTCGCCTTCTTCGGTGCCGCTTTCTTCGCGGCCTTCTTCGGTGCAGCCGGCTTGGCTGCTTTCTTGGCTGTCTTCTTCACAGCCTTCTTGGCGGCCTTCTTTGGGGCGGCCTTCTTCGAAGCTTTCTTGCCAGCTTTCTTGGCAGTTTTCCTGGCAGCTTTCTTCGTGGATTTCTTGGCAGACTTCTTCGCGGACTTCTTCGCCGCTACAGCCTTCTTCGCCTTTTTGGCCTTCTTGCTTTTTTTCTTCTTCGCTTTCGCCATCGTGGTCCTCCTGTTGCCGACGAACAATGGTCGATCGGGCGTCGTTCTACCGTCGCCTCCGGAGGAAAGCTCAGGCTTGAAAGCTCAAACTTGCGCGTTCAATGCCGGCCGCGACCCGCCCGTAGCCCAATCGAGAAGCTCAATCGTGTGTACGACCGGAACTGACGTGCCACTGGCAATCTGCACCATGCAGCCGATATTGCCCGCGGCAATCATGTCCGGCTTGACGCTTGCGATGTTGGCGACCTTGCGATCGCGCAACCGGCCCGCAAGCTCGGGCTGGAGAATGTTGTAGGTCCCCGCCGAGCCGCAACACAAATGGCTCTCGGGTACATCTTTCACCACGAATCCATTCTTGGAAAGCAATTCTTTCGGAAGGCCCGTGATTTTCTGCCCATGTTGCAACGAACACGCCGAGTGATAGGCGACGACGATGTTGTCATGTCGCGCAGTCGGCTCGAGTGCGAGGCCGGCGATGTATTCGGTGATGTCCTTGGCGAGCGCGGACACCCTCGCCGCATCGGCGGCGAACGCAGCATCCTCGCGCAGCAGATAGCCGTAGTCCTTGATCACTGTGCCGCAGCCGGACGCCGTCACCAGGATGGCGTCGAGCCCCTCGCCGGCCGCTTCCTTCCGCCACGCCGCAACGTTGGCTCGCGCCCGCGCCAATGCATCCTGATCGTTGCCGAGGTGATGGGTCAGCGCGCCGCAGCACTGCTCGTCCCGGACCAGGACAACCTCAACGCCGTGGCGGGTGAGAAGACTGATGGCCGCCTGGTTAATGCGCGGCGCCAGGACCTGCTGGGCGCAGCCCTGGAGCAGCGCGACCCGGCCGCGCTTCTTGCCGAGCGCCGCGAACACGCTGCCCGCGGCGGGGCCCGGCGGCGGCAGCCGGTGCGGGGCCAGCGCCAGCATCGCCTTGATGCGCTGGATCAGGCCGGGCGTCGCCGAGGGCCGCGGCGTCGGCAGGAAAACGGCAAGCGGACGGGCCAGCCGCGCCAGCACCATGCTGATGCGGAAACGCTGCGGATCCGGCAGGACGAAGGCCAGCACCTGGCGCAGCAGCCGCTCGGCCAGCGGCCGCTGATAGCGCTGCTCGATCCTGACTCGGGCCTGGTCGACGAGATGCATGTAGTTCACCCCTGAGGGGCAGGTCGTCATGCAGGCCAGGCACGACAGGCAGCGGTCGACGTGCTTGACCACCTCCGCCGTCGGCGCCTGGTCCTTCTCCAGCATCTCCTTGATCAGGTAGATGCGGCCGCGCGGACTATCGAGCTCGTCACCGAGCAGCACATAGGTCGGACAGGTTGCGGTGCAGAAGCCGCAATGGACGCAGGCGCGCAGGATCTTGTCGGCTTCCGCGATGTCGGGATCGGCAAGCTGGGCGAGTGAGAATTCGGTCTTCATGCCACAGCGCCTCGGCTCAAGCGGCCCCGGTTGAGAATGGCCTTTGGATCGAAACTGGCGCGCACCCGCTCGCTCAGGGCGGCAATGCCCGGCGCCTGCGGATGAAAGACGTCGACCTCGCGCCTGACGTCCTCGGCCGCCCGGATCAGCGTGGCGTGACCGCCGACGGCGTTGGCACGCATCCGAACGGCCGGAGCATGCGCGTCGCCCTTTGGCGGCAATGCCGCCCAGATCAGACCGCCGCCCCAATCATAGATCACGTCGCCGCCGGTCTCGCGCGCCAATTGCGAGCCGAGCGCAGCGCCTGAGGCCGGCGGGCAGACGATCCGCCAGACCGGCCAGGCGCCGAGCGCTCCGCTGGCCGCGAACGGCAGCACGTCGCGGATCGTGGCCCACAGCGCGGCAGACGCCGCGTCCTCGATCAGCGTCGCGGTTCCGAACGGCGTCAGCAATTCCCGCAGCGAGTTGGCGCGGTGGGCGGCTGAGGCCGTGATGCCCTCGAGCCGCAGCACTGTCAGCGACTCGTCCTGGTCTGCGAGATCACCAAGCCCGTCGGTCTTGGTCCGGAACGCCGATTTCGGCAGATGCGCGGCACCGGAAACGTCGAAGGGCGAGCCGAGCGCCGCGGTCATCGCCTTGTTGGCGGCGGCATCATCTAACCCGCGCAGCAGTAGCGTCCGCTCGGCCTCGGGCTTGGGCATCACCTTCAGCGTGACCTCGGTCATGACGGACAGCGTGCCCCAGGACCCCGCGAGCAGCTTGCAGAGGTCGTAGCCGGTGACGTTCTTCACCACCTTGCCGCCGGTCTTGAAGCTGTCGCCGAAGCCCGAGACGGCGTGCGCCCCGAGCAGATGGTCGCGCGCCCCGCCCGCCCTGATCCGCCGCGGCCCGGCCAGCCCGGCCGCGATCATGCCGCCGATGGTTCCGAGCGCGGGCGTGCCGAGCAGCGGCGCGGTGTTGACAGGCTCGAACGCGAATTGCTGGTTCTTGGTATCGATCAGCGCAAGCACATCGGCCAGCGGCGCGCCGGCCTGGAGCGTGATGATCAGCTCATTCGGCTCGTAGGAGGTGACGGCGTTCAGCGCGGAGAGGTCGAGCACGGCATTGGTCGCCATGGCATGGCCGATGCCGCGCTTGGAGCCGTGACCGATAATCTCGAGCGGCTGCTCATTGGCAATCGCCGCGCGCACCACCTCTTCGACGTCTTTGGCGTCTCTGACCTTAAGCGTATCCACGACTGAGCCGGTATCCAAGTTTAGAACGGAAAGCAAATTTGGCGGTTGCAGCGAAGGCGCAGCGACCGACACTAGAACCGCGGGAGATCCGGAAACGCCAGCTTGCCGGCATGCACATGCATGCGGCCGAGCTCGGCGCAGCGGTGCAGGGTCGGAAACACTTTTCCGGGATTGAGCAGGCCCTGCGAATCGAAGGCGCATTTCAGCCGCTGCTGCTGGTTGAGGTCGATCTCGCTGAACATGTCGGGCATCAGGTCGCGCTTCTCGATGCCGACGCCGTGCTCGCCGGTGAGCACGCCGCCGAACTCGACGCAGGCGCGCAGGATATCGGCGCCGAAGGCCTCGGCGCGCTCGATCTCGCCGGGCTTGTTGGCATCGTAGAGGATCAGCGGGTGCAGATTGCCGTCACCGGCGTGGAACACGTTGGCGCAGCCGAGCTGGTATTTTTCGCCGAGCTCGCGGATGCGCGCCAGCGCGTTCGGCAGCGCGCCGCGGGGAATGGTGCCGTCCATGCAGAGATAGTCCGGCGAGATCCGGCCGACGGCGGGGAACGCAGCCTTGCGGCCGGCCCAGAACAGATTGCGCTCGGCTTCCGAATTGGAGATCTGCAGCGTTACCGAGCCGCAGCCGCGTGCAATGGTCTCGACGCGCGTGATCAGCTCGTCGACCTCGATCTTGGGCCCGTCGAGCTCGATGATGAGCAGCGCTTCGACATCGAGCGGATAGCCGGCATGGACGAAGGCCTCGGCGGCGTGGATCGCGGGCTTGTCCATCATCTCCATGCCGCCAGGAATGATGCCGGCGCCGATGATCCGCGCCACGCATTCGCCGGCGGCCTCGACCTCGGCGAAGCCGACCATCAACGCGCGCGCCGTCTCCGGCTTCTGCAGGATGCGCACCGTGATCTCGGTGATGACGCCGAGCAGCCCTTCCGAGCCGGTGATGACGCCCATCAAATCGTAGCCCGGGTTCTCGCACCCCTTGCCGCCGATGCGCAGGATCTCGCCGCTCATCAGCACGATCTCGCAACCGAGCACGTTGTTGGTGGTCATGCCGTATTTGAGGCAGTGCACGCCGCCCGAATTCTCCGCGACATTGCCGCCGATCGAGCAGGCGATCTGCGAGGACGGGTCGGGCGCGTAATAGAAGCCGGCATGAGCGACCGCCTGGCTGATGGCGAGGTTGGTGACGCCGGGCTCGGTGACGACGACGCGATTGTCGAAATCGATCTCGCGGATGCGCTTGAACTTGCCGAGCCCCAGCAGCACGCCGTCTTCGAGCGGCAGCGCCCCGCCTGAGAGCGATGTGCCGGAGCCGCGCGGCACCACCTTGATACCTTGCCCTGCACAATATTTCAGGATGAGGGAGACCTGCTCGGTCGTATCGGGCAGCACCACGACCATCGGCGGCTGCCGATAGGCCGTCAGCCCGTCGGATTCATAGGCCCGCATCTCCGCAGGCGTATCGATCACCCCCTCGCCGGGCACGATCGCGCGCAATGCAGCAACGATCTCGGCACGCCGCGCGAGCACGGCCTGGTCGCTTGCGGGCATCATGATGGCCATTTTATGGAGCCTTCGTCCGACGGATGGAATTGTTTCGGCAAATCAATCATGTCTTGCCGTCTTTGGGTAGGTCCTCCGAAGGTCTCATTGCTTTGTTGCAGCGCAAGTTCTCTCTGGGGCAAGTCTGCTATCAGGAAACCTGTCAAAGTTTCGCGGCTTGTCCACTTGCATCGAACCTGCCAAAACCACGACCCTCCATCTGACCCGGGAAGAGACGAAGAGCACACTTATGACAAAACTGACTTTCGGCGCGCTGACGATCCTCACCGTCATTGCCACCGCACCCGCCGCGATGGCGCAGGATGTCGCGGCCGGCAAGACATCGTTCAACAAATGCCTGGCCTGCCACGCGATCGGCGAAGGCGCCAAGAACAAGGTCGGCCCCGAGCTCAACGGTCTCAACGGCCGCAAGTCGGGCACGGCTGAGGGCTACAGCTACTCGGACGCGAACAAGAATTCCGGCATCACCTGGGACGAGGCCGTGTTCAAGGAATACATCAAGGACCCCAAGGCCAAGATCCCGGGCACCAAGATGGCGTTCGCCGGCATCAAGAACGAGACCGAGATCAACAATCTCTGGGCCTATGTCTCTCAGTTCGACAAGGACGGGAAGATCAAGCAGTAAGCCTGCACAAGGCATTCGCTGCAGCTTCGGTTCCGATCGAATCAGGGCCGAAGCTGCAGCTTTTTGTTTTGGAGCGCTTTCTTCGCGCGGCCCGTCATTGCGAGCGCAGCGACTTGTCCGCCGAAGCCTTGGCGAAGGCGGAAGCAATCCAGTCATTCCTCCGAAAGACTCTGGATTGCTTCGTCGCAAGAGCTCCTCGCAATGACGGAGCAAGGGGCGGCATCGCGATGCTCCAATGCACATCCCAGCTGCAGTGCCGTAGGGTGGGCAAAGGCGCGTAGCGCCGTGCCCACGATCTCCGTCCATGAGCAACAAGGCGTGAGCACGCTGCGCTTTGCCCACCCTTGTAATAGCGCGATCGTTTATCTTTGACCTGTTCCATGAGGAATGGCCTGCCGCGGTTTGCACCCCGCGACAGGCCGCTGGC
>NZ_JACIHG010000016.1:0-186444 GCF_014198315.1 Bradyrhizobium sp. CIR48 | reverse complement strand
GGCAAGGTCCACAACGCAGCACTCATCGCCTGCGCCAGGAAGCTCCTCATTTACGCCAATACTGTCGTACAGCGCGGCACGCCATGGATCGAAAACGCCTCAATGCAGCCGGAACACGCCATCCACGGCACGCAGCTCGGCCGGCTTGATCAGCTTGGAGTGCGCGACGGTGACCGAATGGAGGGGACCGTCGAGCTTTTCCTGCCAGAAGGCCAGGAAATCCTTCAGCGCCGGGAATTTCGGAAACATGTCGTAGTTCTGCCAGACGTAGGTCTGGAGCAGCGAAGGATGATCCGGCATCCGGTAGAGGATCTGCGCCGTCGTCAGCCCGTAACCTAAAAGCTGTTTCCGGAAGTCCTCGGAAACGCCCCCACTCCGTACGCCCATGCCAACCTCCTTTGCAGGAGCGCATTCAAGGGGCGGCCTGGTCGGTGTGCGCCTGACGAGCCACCCGGTACTGATGCGCTCACATGAGAGAAATGTGACGCAAACTGACAACCCATCTCAAGCCCAAAAGTTTAACAAGCTGTTGAAATTCAATGCGTTAGCAGCAGAGGCGGCACCGTGCTAATACGGGCCCGGCCTCGGTTAACGATGGAAAAGAGATTCTGGCAGTCCGCGCTTCCGGGTGCTGATTTTTCTGCTAGAAGCCCTTGCTCCCACAAAATTCCTGTCCTATTTCAGCTTCGCTCGTGCTAGCACTCGCGAGCATCGACTGCTAACATCCCTTGAAACATCAATCTGAGCAAATGCTTAGGAGGACTGCATGAAATTCCGTCCGCTTCACGACCGCGTCGTGGTCAAGCGCATCGACGCAGAAGAGAAGACCGCTGGCGGCATCATCATTCCCGACACGGCCAAGGAAAAGCCCTCGCAGGGCGAAGTCGTCGCCGTCGGCCCCGGTGGCCGCGACGAAGCCGGCAAGCTGATCCCGATCGACCTGAAGGTCGGCGACCGCGTGCTGTTCGGCAAGTGGTCCGGCACTGAAGTCAAGATCGACAGCCAAGATCTGCTGATCATGAAGGAAAGCGACATCATGGGCGTTCTCGACGTCCCCGCTTCCAAGAAGAAGGCGGCCTAAGAGCCTCTCTTTCCCTCCAGTCAAACATTATCCAAGGAAAATTCCAGATGGCAGCCAAAGAAGTCAAATTCTCGGTTGAAGCGCGCGACAAGATGCTGCGCGGCGTCGACGTTCTCGCCAACGCGGTGAAGGTCACGCTCGGCCCGAAGGGCCGCAACGTCGTGCTCGACAAGTCGTTCGGCGCTCCCCGCATCACCAAGGACGGCGTCACCGTCGCCAAGGAGATCGAGCTCGAGGACAAGTTCGAGAACATGGGCGCGCAGATGGTGCGCGAAGTCGCCTCCAAGTCCGCTGACGCGGCCGGCGACGGCACCACCACCGCCACCGTGCTGGCCCAGGCGATCGTGAAGGAAGGCGCCAAGTCGGTCGCCGCCGGCATGAACCCGATGGACCTGAAGCGCGGTATCGACCTCGCGGTCGAAGCCGTGGTTGCGGACCTCCAGAAGAACTCCAAGAAGGTCACCTCGAACGACGAGATCGCCCAGGTCGGCACCATCTCGGCGAACGGCGACCAGGAGATCGGCAAGTTCCTCTCCGACGCCATGAAGAAAGTCGGCAACGAGGGTGTCATCACCGTCGAGGAAGCCAAGTCGCTCGAGACCGAGCTCGACGTCGTCGAGGGCATGCAGTTCGACCGCGGCTACATCTCGCCCTACTTCGTCACCAACGCCGACAAGATGCGCGTTGAGATGGACGACGCCTACATCCTCATCAACGAGAAGAAGCTCTCCTCGCTGAACGAGCTGCTGCCGCTGCTCGAGGCCGTGGTGCAGACCGGCAAGCCGCTGGTCATCGTCGCCGAGGACGTCGAAGGCGAAGCCCTCGCGACCCTGGTCGTGAACCGCCTGCGCGGCGGCCTGAAGGTCGCGGCCGTCAAGGCTCCGGGCTTCGGCGATCGCCGCAAGGCCATGCTGCAGGACATCGCGATCCTGACCGGCGGCCAGGCGATCTCGGAAGATCTCGGCATCAAGCTCGAGAACGTCACGCTCAACATGCTCGGTCGCGCCAAGAAGGTGATGATCGACAAGGAGAACACCACGATCGTCAACGGCGCCGGCAAGAAGGCCGACATCGAGGCGCGCGTGGCCCAGATCAAGGCGCAGATCGAGGAGACCACCTCGGACTACGACCGTGAGAAGCTCCAGGAGCGTCTTGCCAAGCTCGCGGGCGGCGTCGCGGTGATCCGCGTCGGCGGCGCGACCGAGGTCGAGGTGAAGGAGCGCAAGGATCGCGTTGATGACGCGATGCATGCGACCCGCGCGGCTGTGGAAGAAGGCATCGTCCCGGGCGGCGGCGTCGCCCTGCTCCGTGCCTCCGAGCAGCTCAAGGGCCTGCGCACCAAGAACGACGACCAGAAGACCGGCGTCGAGATCGTGCGCAAGGCGCTGTCGGCTCCCGCCCGCCAGATCGCGATCAACGCCGGTGAAGACGGCTCGGTGATCGTCGGCAAGATCCTGGAGAACAAGGCCTACAATTACGGCTTCGACTCCCAGACCGGCGAATATGCCGACCTCGTCAAGAAGGGCATCATCGACCCGACCAAGGTGGTCCGTACCGCGATCCAGAACGCTGCCTCGGTTGCGGCCCTGCTGATCACCACGGAAGCCATGGTCGCCGAGCTGCCCAAGAAGGGCGGCGCCGGCCCCGCGATGCCCCCGGGCGGCGGCATGGGCGGCATGGACTTCTAAAGTCCAACCACCTCTAAAGAACTACGAAACCCCGGCAGCGATGCCGGGGTTTTTGTTTGGGACGGACGTTCTCGCGGAACGGCGGCTCGTAGCCCGGATGGAGCGAAGCGCAATCCGGGACATCTCGTGCGACGCAGGCAGCCTTCCCGGATTACGCTTGTGCTCCATCCGGGCTACGAACCTCCGTCATTCCGAGCCTCACTCCACCTTCCCCAACCGCTCCATGCGCGGCTCGCCATCTTCGTCGAGCGACCAGAAGATCCGCGTCAACTTGCCGACGAGATTGTCCATCGGCACGAAACCGAACGCCGACATCATGCGGCTGTCGGTGGAATTGTCGCGGTTGTCGCCGAGCACGAAGAAATGGCCCGGCGGCACCGTGAAGACGCTGGTGTTGTCGAGGAAAGCGTTGTCGAGGCAGTCGTTGGTGACATAGGACGCGCCGCTCGGCAGCGTCTCGCGCCAACGCTTGACCCTGACGCCGCCATCCCCACCGCAGGCGTTGTCGGCGAGCCCGTCCTCGAGCGCGACGCGCGTCACTGGCCGGTCGTTGAGGATGAGCTGGCCCTGCCGCATCTGGATGCGGTCGCCGGGCAGCCCGACCACGCGTTTGACGTAGTCGGCCGAGGTATCCTTCGGCGTACGAAACACGACGATGTCGCCGTATTCCGGGTCGGCGGCGAAGACGCGGCCCGAGATCCCGGATGGCGCGAAGGGAAAGGAGTAGCGGCCGTAGCCATAGGCATATTTCGCGGCGAAGACGTAGTCACCGACCATCAGCGTCGGCGCCATCGAATTGGAGGGGATGCTGAACGGCTGATAGAGGACGAAGCGAAACAGGATCAGCGGGGACCACAGCACCGGGACCAGCAGGATCAGGATGATGATCACCTTCCACTCCCGCGATCGCGCCGTCGGCGGCCGGATGGTGTCCTGAAGAATCGTCATGCGCCTGCCCTGATCAAACCCATAGTCATCGCGAGATTACGCAACCTTCGCGCGCGCGCAATCCCACTTCCGTGATTTTGGTCGCACAGGCGCGACTCCGCGTTCATTGCAAGCGACGAGTGTGAAGGGCCGCCCGTGGGCGGCCCTTCGGTTTTACGTACTCTCGGGCGCCTTGAGGCGCACGAGCCGGGTCAGGAGAGCATCGAGGCCCTCGCCGTTGCCGGCGTGGAGATCGATGCGGCCGACCTTCTCGACCAGCCGCTCCAGCGACTCCAGCTCCTTGAGCCGCAGCAGCAGGGGGTTCTCCTCCATCAGGCGGGCGGTGTTCAGAAGCGAACGCGTCGCCGCGGTCTCCTCCTGGCGGCGGATCAGGTTCGCCTTGGCGACCCGCTCCGCCTCCACCACCTTGTTCACCAGCTCCCGGATCTCGCCGGGCAGGATCACGTCCTTGACGCCGAGCTCGGTCACCTCGACACCGGACTCCGCGACGCGTGCGCGGACATAGTCGCGCAGCTCCGCATCCAGCGCCGCCTTCGCGGACAGCACCTCGTCCAGCGTCCGGCCCGCAACCGCCTCCCGGATCGCGAACTGCACCAGGCGGTACAGCCACGCATCCACGTCGGGCACGGTCGCAACCGCCCGCTCGGGATCGACCACCTTACGGAACGCCGTCAGCGTCACCCGCAGCGCGATGCGATCCTTGGTCAGCATCTCCTGCGCGGTGATCTCGACCGCCTGGGGCCGCAGGTCGAGGCGCTTCACCTCGATCTTGCGGCCGACGGTCCAGAAGGCGTGCCGGCCGGGCACGAGCCGCTCCACGAGCCGGCCCTCGACATAGAGCAGGCCCGCCTCGTGGTTCTCGACCACCGTCTCCGACGTCACGGCCGAGCGGTTACGCTCGATCATGGCCAGATGGCGCGCGCCAACCCTGACATCGCTGGACACATCGATGCGCTCGACATCGACGCTCGTTGCGACCTTCCAGTAGACGCGCACCTGCCAGGGCGTCATCAGATGCACGGGCCGGCCGTCGAGGCTGACGATGGCGATCTCGTCCGCCCTGGTCTCGACCGCCTCGAACAGCTCGGCGGCCAGATCAGGCCGTGCGGCCTTCAGCACCGCGTAGCGATCCGCAGAGAATTCGCTGCGGACCACATCGAGCACCTCGGCCTTGAGCTCGTGCAGGGGATCGAACAGACGGTGCCTGCCGGGCGCGAGCACGCGCACGAGCTGCCCGTTGCGCGTCAGCAACGCCCGCTCGCCATCCTTGACCGTCACGTTCAGCATCAGCAAATGCCAGCCCTTGTTCGAAGTCATGGCACGCCTCCATCGTTTTGCGTCCGGCCGGATGCCGGACAACAGGTTTCGTTTGCAAAGGATTTGAGGACGCGGACGACGCTTCCTGAGGGATCGACGGGCCGAGGCTTGAGCTCGCATGACGACGGGCGCACGCGCGCGATCGCGCGACGGATGTCGCGCGGCCGAGCGGAGCCACCCGGCATCAACGCAAGCGGTATCTACCCGCGGCGCAAAGCCGGTCTCACAGTGTCTAGGTTCGGACGGAAAGCCTTGCGGCAAAACGGCCGGACTGCGACTGAAGCGCGCGTCCGGTCCTCGTCAGAGGTGTCAGTTTTTCAGGCTGACCCGTAGCGCTGGAGCGGGATTCGAACCCGCGTCACGATGATTAAACGTCATCTGCTCTACCACTGAGCTATCCTTTGGTTGGTACAAGAAATCGGAATCGAACCGATGCCTCCGGGTTTTACTCCGGCGCTCTCCATGAGCTACATCCTGCGTCTTCATTCGGCGGAACACGAGACCGGAGACCGGATCGCGCCAGCCGGGATCTCAGAGAGCCCGGACACATGGCCTAGCGAAGGAGCGGGCTAATAGACGAGGCACGTTCGGGTTGCAAGGGGGCAGTTCAGGATTTTTCGTCGCACCATGCGCACTGTGACGCGATGATCACAGCGCGTCGTGACGTCAGGGGCGCGCGATGTCCTGGAAACACGCCCTCACCCAGTCGATCGTCACGCGTGTCGCCGGATCGCGCTTGAGGTGGTTCTGCACCAGCAGCCAGACGTCGCGCCGCCTCGGCAGCAGCGTCGCGCGCAGGCTGCGGTCGGCGAGCAGGCCTTCGCAGCTGTGTTCGGGCAACACGCCGACGGCCTGATGCGACTGGATCATGGTCCTGATGATGCGGACGTTGTCGGTGATGCAGCGAACGTTCGTCAGCCGCTTCGCGCGCAAGAACTGCTGTTCGGGAATGGTGTCGAGCTCATCGGGATAGATGCAGGCGACCGGCTCGCCGCCGGCGCGGTCGGCGGGCTCGAAGAAATACAGCCTGACATCGCCGAGCTTGGAGATGGTGAAGTCGCCCTTCTCCGGCTTGCGCAGGCGAATGGCGAGGTCGGCCTGCCAGCGCGAGAATTTGACGTTGCCGCTGGACGTCAGGAATTGCAGGGTCAGGCCGGGATGATCGCGCAGGAAGCTGCTCGCATGCGGCGCCAACAACTCTTCGGCGACCGCGTTGGTCGAGGCGATGCGCAGGCGGCCGACCGGGCCGGGCTGGCTCTCCTTGATGCGGTCGATCGCCGCGACATGGGCGGCCATCGCGCCGACATGCTCGAGCACCGCCTCGCAATGGCGCGTCGGACGGCGCTGGCCGTCCACGGCATCGAACAGCAGCACCCCGAGATCGCGCTGAATGCGTGCGAGCCGGCGGCCGACGGTGGTCTCGTCGATGCGCAGCCGCGCGCTGGCGCCGGCATAGGTGCCCTCGTCCCTCACCGCGGCAATGATGCGCAGATCGTCCCAGTTCATCCGGGCGAGCCTAGCAGGCGATGCCGTGCCCTGCAAATTTGCAGCCGTAAGCTGCAATAGTCCTGCACAATGGCAGGCCCATGGTACGCTAATGTGACGCCATCCGATCTCCCTGGAAGGCCTGACCAGCATGACCGCTCCCAAGACCCTGCTCGAACTCGCCGGCGCCGATCTCAATCCGCCGAAGCTCAACGAGGCCTGCCTCGTGCTGATCGACATCCAGAACGAATATTGCGCCGGCCCGTTGGCCCTTCCCGATGCACAGCCGGCGATAGCCGCGGCGGCGCGCCTGCTGGCGCGGGCACGGGAGAGCGGCGCTGCGATCATCCATGTCGCGCACAAGGGCCGCGCCGGCGGCCTGTTCGACCGCGAGGCGGCGCGCGGCGCGATCGTCGATCGCCTGACGCCGCAAGCAGGCGAGCCCGTGGTCGAGAAAGCGCTGCCGAACTCATTCGCCGGCACCGATCTGCAAGCCCGGCTTGCCGCGACCGGATGCAAGAACATCGTGCTGGCCGGCTTCATGACCCACATGTGCATCTCCTCGACCGCCCGCGCCGCGCTCGATCTCGGCCTGCGAACGACGATCGCGGCCGATGCCTGCGCCACTCGCGACCTGCCGGACGGCCGCGGCGGCACACTGGACGCCCGGACGATTCACGAGGTCGCGCTGGCCGAGCTCTCGGACCGCTTCGCGATCATCGCGCGCAGCGATGCGCTGAATTGACGGAGCATCCGATGCTGCTCTATTTCTTTCCGATGGCCTGCTCGCTCTCGAGTCGCATCGCGCTGATGGAGGCCGGTATCGAGGCGCAGTATCACCTTGCCCATATCTGGACCAAGCAGGTCGTGGACGACGGCAGCGATTTCCTCGGCGTGTCGCCGAAGGGCGCGGTGCCGGTCCTAGTGCTGGAGAACGGCGAACGGCTGACCGAGAGCGCGGCGGTGCTGCAATACATCGCCGACGTGAAGCCCGAGCGCGGCCTTGCGCCGCTGCCTGGCGACGTTGATCGCTATCGCCTGCAGGAATGGCTGAGCTTCATCGGCGCCGAGATCCACAAGGCGTTCCTGTTTCCGACCTTCTGGTACAAGGACGACGGCTCGCTCGCCAAGCCGCGCGCCAGAATCGCGCAGACATTGTCGGTGCCGTCGGCGCATCTGGCGGAGCGCGAATTCCTCGTCGGTGACAGCTTCACCGTCGCGGATGCCCACCTCACCTGGGCCTTGCTGCTGCTCCGTCCCGCCGGCGTCGACATCGCGCAATGGCCGCCCTTGTCAGCCTATCTCGGGCGCATGCAGGCGCGGCCGGCCGTGCGGGAAGCGATTGCGACCGAGATGGCCCTGCGCAAAGCGATGGCAGCGTGATCGGACGCCACGGTCGCGAAATCTGAGCGTTTTCCCAGCGAGGGCATTGAAGTCGGCGCGGCATGCGCTAATCTGGAGGGATATTTTTCGATATTTTCTTGGAAGGCATTCATGCGTGCTCTTTCCAGATTGTGCTCATCTTTATTTTGCCTGGGCCTCCTCGCCGGCTGGCTGTCTCCCGACACTGCATCTGCGGACACGCGGGTGGCACTGGTGATCGGCAACGGCGCTTATGCTTCGACGGCGCAACTTCCCAACCCGTCACACGATGCCGAGGACGTCGCGGCCTCGCTCAAGCGCAGCGGCTTCGAGGTGCTCCAGGGCATCGATCTGCGCCAGGCCGACATGCAGGACCTGACCATCCGCTTCGCGCGCGCCGCGAGCAGAGCTGACGTCGCCATATTCTATTACAGCGGCCATGCGATGCAGTACAACGGCGTGAACTATCTGATGCCTGTCGACGCCACGCTCACCGATGAGGCCGACCTCAAGCGTTTCGTGCGGGTCGACGACATCGTGAACGATCTGCAGCAAGCCAAGAACCTTCGCATCCTGGTGCTCGATTCCTGCCGCGACAATCCGCTGGCGGAAACTCTCAAACGCTCAGCGACGCGGGCCGCCTCGATCGGGCGCGGCCTGTCGAAGGTCGAAGCGCCGCGCGGCACGATCGTGTCGTTCTCGACGCAATCGGGGCAGACCGCGGCGGACGGCGTCGGCCGCAACAGCCCCTACACGACCGCGTTCCTCAAGCACATCGAAGAGCCGCAGGAGATCGGCGATGTGTTTCGCGACATCAGCAGCGACGTCTATGATGCCAGCGGCAAGACGCAGCTTCCGGAGCTGTCGCTGTCGATCATCGGCAAGTTCTATCTGAACGGGCCGGTCTCGGTCACGATCGCACCAGGGGCTCCGCAAGTCGCGCCGCGGGCCGACCCTTGCGCATCCGCGGAGGCGCACTGGAAGGCTGCCGACACCATCGGCACCGTCAGCGCCTTTGAGGACCATCTGACGCGATTTTCCAGTTGCAGCTTCGCCAGTCTCGCCAAGGCGCGGATCGAGGGCCTGAAGCAAAAGGTGGCGCTGGCGCCTGCGACCAACACCCGCGCCGGCGGCAGCAAGGACTTCGACGGCAGCTGGGACGTGACGCTGAACTGCCCGGCTTCCGGCAAGGCGCAGGGCTTCACCAGGCCCCTCGCCGGCACCGTGACCAACGGTGTGTTTCACGCCGAGGCTCAGAGCAAGGACGGCGTCAACCGCCTGGAGATCGACGGCCAGATCCCGGCCGACGGCAAGACGACGTTGAGCGCGCGCGGCACAACAGGGGCAAGCGCGTACACCCTCAACAACCTTGCGCCCGGCTCGCCTTACGCCTTTACGGTCGACGCGCAGTTCGATCGCACCCGCGGCAGCGGCAAGCGCAACGAGGCGCGCGCCTGCAACCTGGTTTTCGTCAAACGCTGATCGTGCAGAAAGCGTGAGACGCGCTGCGCCTCACTCCACCCGCGCCAGCACCGCGAGCTTGCGGATGCCCTTGTTGCGGTAGGCGTCAAGGAACGCGTAATAGTCCTTGAACGACACGCAGCCGTTGGAATCGCCGTTCGGTCCGAGCATGTAAGTGTGCGCGAGCAAACCGTCGCGGCCGTAGATCGCGCTCTCGCCGCCGATGGGGGTCAGGCGCAGCGCGGGCACGCCGTGGAACAGCGCCTCGCGCGGCTTCAGCGTGTAGATGTGCGGCGGCGTCACGCCGCGCATGCGGGTGCGCTGCGAGCGCGGATCGTCGAGACTGGAGCCGAGGCCGGAATGCGCCTCGAGCTTGGTGCCGTCGGGCAGATACACCGTCTTGGCAGTGATGTCGTAGACCGCGGTGTCACGCTCATAGGGCGGCGCGCCGCCGAACATCGGGTTCTGCTCCTTCGGCGCGATGGAGGCGGTCACGCTGGCATCGGCCGAGGCGTAGGCCAGCAGCCCGCCGGACGGCTCGCGCTTGCCCCAGAGTTTTTCGACCATCGACTGCCGCGGACCGGTGATCGACATCACCGCGGCCTTGGCGCGATCGGCGAACGACTTCTTCGCTTCCGGTGCCGGCACGATCTGGGCCGGATCGGCCGAGGCGAGCTGCATCTGGGCATCCGGCGCGCGCTTGGCCTTGTCCCCGGTCTTGTCGGCGGTCTTCTCAGCAATTTTGGCCGGGGCCGACGGCTTCAATGCTTCCGCGACCTTCGCGATCACGCTCTGCTTCGGCGCGTCCTTGGCCACCGCAACCTGGGTCGCCGGCGCCGCGCTGGCCGCGTTCGATGCCACGCCTTGGGTCGCAGCGGCAGCAAAGCGCTCGTTGAACATCTCGCGCGAGATCGGGGCGGCGACCTGCAACCGGTCCGGCAGGAGCGCAAAAGCTTCCTTGATGGCGTCGCCAGCCTCGCGCAGCGCTACCTTGGGCGCACGCTTGATCACCGGCTCGTCGTAGCCAATGCCGCCGACGGTCGGATAGACGCTCGCGCCGAAGACGTTGCTGTAGATGGTCCAGCCGGCGCCCATCACGACGCAGCCGATAGCCGCGGCGCCAAGCCAATTGGTCGTGGTCATTTTCCGGGAAGACTTCCGAAGAGAATTCTTGGACTTCCGTGCCGCGTTACTATGCGCAGCGATACTCGTACTCATTCGCCTTGCGTCCAGGACGGTGTCACTCAGTCCCCCTTCAAAGTGCCGCTGGTCACGATCCGGAACCAGCATCTCGCAGAGGGTCGGAGCGTCATTAAGGCGACTTTTAGTTAAATGCGGATTAAGTTCGGGCAGATGTGCGGCGACTCGTTAAGGCTGTCTCATTCTGAGAAAAAAGCCCGCAGAACTACGGACTTAGGCGCGTCTGTTAACCATAATTCTCGGCCGGTTCGGCGCATTCAGCGGACCTCTCCGGCCGCCTCTCTAGGGCCACCCAACCAAGTCGTTTTCGTGGCTTTCGATACCCGGAAGATAGCGGGGAAACGTTGCGCGGGGCTGGTCCCACTGGCCTTCCCGCCGGCACGTGGGTGATACGAGAACGGCGGGCAAGATCACGCACCTCACACAGCGAGCTCGGACCGCTCACACGGCGACCGCGCCCTGACCGAAAGTTGATCGCACCGCTCTGGAAAAGGCCGAGCCAAGAAAATAGCTGGTAGAGCGGCACTTTTCAGCAGCCTCTGCGTGTGATACGGTACCGTATCAACATCGCCTTGAATTGTGCCGGGCATGCAAACGGAGGCTGGCATGAGAAGGTTCGCGCGCGCCGGATATCTTGCTCTGGCGTCGTCGTTGTTGATGGGATACGCGGCCGCGCAGCCTGCCAACATAGCTTGCACATCGTCGGCCTCGGCCGCGGGTACGCAGACCTGGCGCTGCGACAACGGCATCACCATCGTTGCGGAAAGTGGCGCCAGATTTGAACTAAAGGACGCCAACCGCGACGGACATATTGACTCCGTTGAGTTGAGCAGCAAAGCCCTGCTGGTCGAAGTGCCCAGGAAGCCGGGCGGCATTCCCTTCAAGGTGCTGACGCCTCAGGCGATTGCCGCGGTGCGCGGCACCAGATGGGCCGTCGACGTCGCTGAGGCCAAGACCTCCGTCTTCGTCGCCGACGGCCGTGTCGGCGTCAGCCGCAGTGCTCGTGGGCGCGGCGTCGTGCTTGGCCCCAGCCAGGGCGTCGACGTGGAAGCGACCGGACCGTTGACGGTGAAACAGTGGGGCCAGCCGCGCATCGACGCTCTCATGGCAAGACTTAGTCAATGAGACTTGGTCAATAAGACCTGGTCAATAGACCTCGGCCCACAGGCCCCGAAGAAAAAGACGATTGCAGTACCGTAATGACGAGACGCGTTCAAATCCTGGTGGCACTCGCCCTCACCGCGCTGTGGGGCGCGGGCATCTTTGCCGCGCACGCTGGCGGCCATCTGCGCTTTCTCGACCGCCTCGAAGCAACGCTGACCGATTGGCGAACCCAGGTCCGCGGGGTGCAGCGTCCGCCCGATCTCGTCACCATCGTCGCGATCGACGACACCGTGGTGAAGCGCGGCGGCAGCTATCCGCTGCCGCGCGCCGATCTCGCCCGCGTCGTCGACACCATCGTGCAGTTCAAGCCGAAGGTCGTCGCGATCGATCTCCTGCTGGTCGACCGCAGCGCTGCGATCGGCGACGCCACGCTGGCAAACACGCTCGCCACCGGGCCCATGGTGCTCGCCGCCGCTGCGATCTTCCCTTCCGCCAGCGAAAACGTGGCGCCCGGCAGCGCAGGTCCCCTCGCCGTGCTGCCGCAAGCCGAACGTTTCCTGCTGCCGCTGCCTGCGTTCGCCGACCACGCCGAGGTCGGCATCGTCAATGTCGCGACGGGCCAATCGGGCTCGCCGCTCTCGGTGCCGATGCTGTTTCGGACCCGCGACAAGGTCGAGCTGTCGTTCCCGTTGCGCGTCGCGACGCGCGCGCTCGACAAGCCGCTGACGATCGCACCTGATCATCTTATGCTCGGCGACCGCGCGGTGCCGACCGATACCGACTTCGCGCTGCCGATCACCTATTACGGTCCCCGCCGCACCATCCGCACCGTGAGCGCGCAGAGCATTTTCGACGGCACGCTCAATCGCGCCGCGATCGAGAACCGGATCGTCGTGATCGGCGCCTCGGTCGCCGGCGGCGGCGACTTCTACCCGACACCGTTCGATTCCCTGATGCCCGGCGTCGAGGTGGTCTCGACCGCGATCACCCATCTCGTTGCCGGCGACGGAATCGTGCGCGACCACAGAGTCCATATCGCCGACGCGCTCGCTGCGATCCTGCTGCCGATGCTGCTGGTCGGCCTGCTGGCCTGGCGGCGCAGCGCGCTCGGCATCATGGCGGCGGCCGCGGTGATGATCGCCTGGGCCGGCCTCAACACGTTCGCGTTCACGCATGGCGTCTGGCTGAATGCGGCAACCACGCTCGCCGCCGCAGTGCCGCCGGTTGCGATCTTTGCTGGTGTGCAGCTGTGGGCCGGAGGCCGCCGCACGCAATATCTCGCCGCCAAGAGCAGGTCTCTCGCACAATTCCAGGCACCGGCGGTGCAGGAATGGCTGGCGCGCGATCCGAATTTCCTGTCCAAGCCGGTCCGGCAAGACGCCGCAATCGTCTTCATCGATCTCTCCGGTTTCACGTCCTTGAGCGAACGGATCGATCCGGACGCGCTTCAGGAGATCCTGCAGGCGTTTCACGCGCGGATCGACAAGGCCGCGGTCGATTGCGGCGGCATGATCACAGGCTTTCTCGGCGACGGCGCCATGATCCTGTTCGGTCTGCCGGCCGCGATGCCCGATGACGCCGCGCGCGCGCTCAAATGCGCGATCGACCTGCATCGCGGTGTCGAACACTGGATCGCCTCGCTGCCGTCAGCGATCGGCGGTCAGCTCGGCTTCAAGATCGGCGCGCATTTCGGCGAGATCGTCGCCTCCCGCCTCGGCGAAACTCACCAGCACATCACGGCGACAGGCGACACAGTCAACGTCGCGAGCCGGCTGATGGAAGTCGCCGTCCGGAACGATGCACGACTCGCCCTCAGCAATACGCTGCTGGATACGGCCGACTTCCACGGCGCTCCCGACGGCGTCCTGTCGGGCCCCCTGCTCGCCCAGGTCCGTGGCCGCTCGGGCGTCGTGACCGTGTGGTTCTGGCGCGACCGGGACGGGCCCAAGCAGGCCGCGGCCAAGGCCGAGGCGATCGACTGAGGCGTCGGCCCCGCCAAACACTCCGTTGTCGTCCCGGCGACGCCGGGACCCATAACCACAGGGAGAAGTTTGGCGAAGACTAGTAGTGAGCAGGTCTTCGCGCGGTACAAGCACCTGCGCTCATCGATAGATCACGCGGTATGGATCCCCGCGTTCGCGGGGATGACAGACAGCTACCTTGCTTCCGGCGGCGGTGAGCGGTCCAGCACGTCGCCCTTGGCGCCCTCCAGCAGATCGAGGCTGTAGGTCTCGACCACGAGCGGGCCGCGCTTGCGCTGCAATTGCGCGACCTGAGTCACCTTCGCAAAGAGGTCGTTGAGGACGGGATGACCGTCCGGGCGCAGCTCGTCGACATAGAGCAGCTTGCCCGCCAGCAACTTCGGATCTGGCTCGCCCATGTTGACCCAGCGGATGCGCTGGTTCTGCTGCACCACGCAGGTGCCGCGGGGCAAGTAGAAGGCGAGCCAGCCCGTGGTGCCGTAATCCTGCGCGAGCACGCAGGTCGCGCCATGGCGCGCGCGCACGGCTTCGATTTCGGCAGCGAGCTCGCGCCAGCCGACGCCGACGCTGCGCACGGTGGCATCACGGCGATATCCGGAGAGCCAGCCGGTGTTGGCTTGCACGATGAGCGCGGCAAACATCACGATGCCGACAGGCGCGGCCCAGCGCAGGCAGAAATCCACCAGGCGCCGCTGTCGCGGCTTCCATTGCACGAGGTTGGCGGCAGCGGCCGCGGCGACGACGAAGGGCGGATAGACCGGCGCGAACCAGTTGGCCTCGACGCGGGCATGCAGCGAATGCCAGACGAAATAGGCGACGATGGTCCAGAACATCGCCTCGATCAGCACGCGCGAGGCCAGCGCGCCGGCCCGGCGCCAGGTCAGCGCGTGCAGACCCATCGCGCCGAGGATGAAGACCAGCGGGGTTGCGAACGCGATCTGGGTCGGGATCAGCTCGGCGATGAAGACGGGTCGGAAGTCCTCGATCTTCGCGCGCCCGAGCTGCTTTGCGAACGAGACCCATTGATGGTCCGCATTCCAGAGGATCACCGGCGAGAACAGCGCCAGCGCGACGAGACCGCCGAGATAGGGCCAGGGCGAGAGAAACCAGCGCCTGAGCTTCGGCACGCAAGCGAGCCAGATCAGGATCCCGGCGCCAAAGAACATCGCCGTGTATTTCGACAGCAGCGCCGCACCGACAGCGGCGCCGACCGCGAGCCACCAGACGCCACGGCCGGTCTCCAGCACTTTTGCGAGGAAGAACAGCACGAAGCTGGATGCGACCAGAAGCGGCGCATCCGGCGTCACGATCAGCGTGCCGACGGAGGCCATCATGGTTACGTTGAGCAGGACCGCGCTGGTCGCCGCCACGCGCGCGCCGCCGAACAGGATCGCAGCGGAGCGGTAGACCGCATAGCTCATCGGCAGTGCGAGCAGGATCGAGACGAGGCGGACGCCGAGCTCGGTATCGCCGGCGATCATGGTGCCGGCGCGGATGACATAGGCGACCATCGGCGGATGGTCGTAATAGCCCCCGGCGAGGTTGTTCGACCACATCCAGTAATAGGCTTCGTCAAAGGTGATCGGCGTGAACGCGGCCGCGACGAGCCGCAGGGCCACCAGCGCCAGAATCAGCAGCGCGGTATTGCGGACGATCCGCGCGTCAGCCCCGCCCATCGTGGGTTATTTCTTGCGCCAGACGAACAGGCCTGACATCGCGTAGTTCCACACCACGCCCATTAGCGCACCGGCCATGCCGGCCAGCCACCAGATCGGCTCCTGGTCGTAGACCGAGAAGGCGACGCCGACATTGGCGAGCAGGCCGACGCTGCACACGATGTAGAAGGCGATCAGGCCGCGCAGCAGCGCAAAACCCCTCAGCCGCTGGTCGCGATAGGTGAGGAAGTTGTTGAGGATGAAATTGCTGGTCATGGCGACGATGGCGCCGGCGGCCTGCGCCTCCGCGAACGGCGCCTTGAACAGCTGAAGCCCGATGAACAGTGTGGTGAGATGCACCACGAGGCCGATGCCGCCGACCATCGCGAACAGGATGAAGCGCAGCGAGACGATGTCGTTGCTCAGCTTGGCCAGCACGAGGCCGAGGAAATCGAGCGCGACCATGGAATCGAGCTTGCTCTCGCCGTGCTGACGGGCGCCGAAAGTGTAGGGAATCTCGACCGCCCGCAAGCCGCCGTGCGCGGTCGCGACGACGTCGAGCAGGATCTTGAAGCCGTGCACGGAGAGCTTCGGCGCGAGCTGCTCGAAACGATCGCGGCGGATCATGAAGAAGCCGCTCATGGGATCGGCGATCTCGACCCGCAGCATCTTCCTGGCGAACTCGGTCGCCAGCGCGCTGGCGCCGGCGCGCTGCTTGTTGAAGCCCTCGCTCTTGTAGCCCTCGATGTAGCGGCTACCGACCACGAGATCGGCCTCGTCGCTTGCGAGCAGCAAAAGCATCTTCGGCAGTTGGGTCTCGTCGTGCTGGAGGTCGGCGTCGATCACGGCCACATAGGGCGCGCTGGACGCCAGGATGCCCTCGATGCAGGCGCCCGAAAGGCCGCGACGGCCGATGCGGCGGATACAGCGCACGCGGCTGTCCTGCTGCGCCAGCGCCCGCACGACGTCCCAGGTGCCATCAGGCGAATTGTCGTCAACGAACACGACTTCCCAGGCGACGTTGGCGAGCACCGCCTCCAGCCGCCGGTACAGCACCGTGACATTGTCGCGCTCGTTGAAGGTCGGGACGATGACCGACAGTTCCGGCCCTTCTAGGGCCTGCAGCGGATTTTCGGAGCCCGGTCTGATCACTTCATTCATGACGGCAGCGTATATCCGCCGCGTCCTGCGCTGCCAAGTTCTGCGCTGCCAGGTTCTTATGCTGCGAAGCTGGGGGTGTCCGGGAAAGGGCCCAAAAGGCGCCCCAAAATGCCAACGACCCCGGAACGGCAGGCCGCGCGTACATCCGGCGCGAGCCCAAGCTATTCCAAGGTCGTTCCAACGCCGGAGTTTTTCGCTCAACGGCGCCGTTAAGGGGTAGATAGGAATGACAAGACGGCTTCGCAAGGGCCGAAAACCACGATTTTCGTGCCTTATTGGTTGGGCACTTCCCGGATGATCGGCCCGCGCGGCGCCGGCGCGGCCGGGGCTGCGGGTGCCGCAGCCGGGGCCGGCTCGACTTTCGCCGGTTTGGGCGGCTTGCCGTACTGGCCAATCGGCCCGAACACGACGGCGACTGCAAGCACGATCGCGGCGACGATCACGCCCAAAATGCCCCCTACCGACTCAGACGCCATGGAAACCCACCCCTGTTCCAGATACGCCCCGTGATATCACGGATGCGCGCGGAGCCGGAAGGGCCCGGGGGCGAATGGCGAGTAGCGAATGGAGAAGGCCGCCTCTTCCCCTATTCGCTATTGGCCATTCGCCACTCCCTCATTTCGCCGGCGGCCTCTGCTTGACGAAGGCCGTCACGATGTCCTTCTGCGCGGCCTCCACTGCCCTGTTCGCTGTCGCGAGATGGGCACCGGCATCGATGTTCGGATATTGCGTGGTGAGATAGTCGAGCAGCGCCACCCGGTAATATTGCCGCTCCGACGGGCAGGCACCCGCGACCGAGCGGCCAAAATCCTGTTCCGTCATTCCCCGATTGCTATCGCGCGAGTATTCCCGCGCCAGGCAATGCCAGTAATCGTCGCGGCCCTGCATGGCGAGCTTCTGCGCGCCCTTCGCATCGTCGTCATCCGCCATGACCGGAGATATCATGGCAGCAGATGTCATCATGACGAGCGCCGCTCCCACCATCAGCATCCGCATCTTTTTCTCCTTTTTCGCAGATCCTGCCGCGACCTTAGACGGGACGCAGCAACTGGCCAATCACAACTGGTTTGACTAGGATGACGGCATCCCCTCCACGTCGATGCGAGATCCTTCCGTGGCCAAAGCAAAAACTGCGTCCAAAAAGTCAGGCAACATCTTCATCGGAATCGGCGGCTGGACCTTCGAGCCGTGGCGCGGCGTGTTCTATCCGGAGAAGCTGACGCAGGCGAAGGAACTGTCCTACGCCGCCTCGAAGCTGACTTCGATCGAGATCAACGGCACTTATTACGGCTCACAGAAGCCGGAGAGCTTTCGCAAATGGGCGAGCGAGGTGCCCGACGGTTTCGTGTTTTCAGTAAAGGGACCGCGATTCGCCACCAACCGCCGGGTGCTGGCGGAAGCCGGCGATTCCATCAAGCGGTTCTATGATTCCGGCGTGCTGGAACTTGGCGACCGTCTCGGGCCGGTGCTGTGGCAGTTCGCGCCGACGAAGAAATTCGACGGCGCCGATTTCGGCAAGTTCCTCGAACTATTGCCACGCAAGCTCGAGGGACGCGCGCTGCGCCACGTCGTCGAGGTCCGACACGACAGTTTCTGCGCGCCGGACTTCGTGGCGCTGATCCGCGAGTTCGAGACGCCCGTCGTGTTCGCCGAGCACGGCAAATATCCAGCCATCGCCGACGTCGCCGGTGATTTCGTTTATGCCCGGCTGCAGAAGGGCAATGACGAGATCAAGACCTGCTACCCGCCCAAGCAGCTCGATGCCTGGGCCGAGCGCCTTCAGGCCTGGGCTTCGGGCGGTGAACCCGACGACCTGCCGAAGGTCGACAAGGCCAAGCCGAAGAAGGAGCCGCGCGACGTGTTCGCCTACGTCATCCACGAGGGCAAGGTGCGCGCACCCGCCGGTGCCATGGAGCTGATCGCAAGGGTGAGCTGAGGTGATCCATGGCAAAGGCGAAGAAGCTGTTCACCATCGGCTATGAGCAGACGCCGCCCAAGGCGGTGCTGGATGAGCTGGTAGAGGCCGGCGTCAAGCTCGTGGTCGACGTGCGCGCGGTGACATCGTCTCGCCGGCCTGGCTTTTCCAAGAAGCAGCTTGCCGCGGGTCTCGACGAGCGCGGCATCGCCTATGTCCACCTCGCCGCGCTCGGCACGCCGAAGGAGGGCCGTCTCGCCGCACGCAGCGGTCAGTACGACGTGCTGGAGAAGATCTTCTCAAAGCACCTGAAGGCGCCCGAGGCCAGGGAAGCGATGGACGAACTCTCGGCGCTGGTGAAGAAGGCCGGCCCGGTGTGCCTGCTCTGCTACGAGCGCGACCACACCCATTGCCACCGCCAAATGATCGCGGAGATCATCGAGGAGCGCGATGGGGTTGCGGTGACGAATCTGGCGGGGCGGCAGGTCTGATCGTCGTGGGCGCCGGTGTCAGCCGTAACCGTCATCCTTGTAAGTCTCGAATCGCTGAGGTGGCCGCTCCTTCAGCGGCCTCGAAGGACGACGGCGTGCCCTGAGGCTGCACCTCGGCCGTGCATCCTTCGAGGCTCGCAAGGGCTCGCACCTCAGAGCCTGACTCAAAACTTTTCGGTTAGGCTCTCGGGACGACGGTGGGACCCAGCACGAGCTTGGAATGACGCCTAGCCCTCCCCCGCCAGCTTGAACGTCCCCTCCATCATCTGCACACAGCTGCCGCCGACATGGGCGGAGACGATCTTGCCGTCCTGCTTGCGCACGCGCGTCGAGAGGATGCTCGGCCGGCCCATGTCAAAACCCTGGCCGACCGTGAGCTTGAGCTCGCCATCGCGCATCGGATCGAGATCAGCGAACAGTGCGGCCGCGGCAACCGTGGCGCTGCCGGTGGCGGGGTCCTCGACGAGACCGCTGGCGCCGCGCATGAACATTCGCGCCTGGCGCTCGCAAGGTGCCTCCGCAGCGGGCACGTCGCGCGTATAGAACCACACTGAGCGGGCGCCATCGCGCGGCAAGAGCTTGCCGTAGGCTGCCGCATCCGGCCGGGCGCGCTTCAGCGCCTCGCGCGAATGCAGCTCTATCACCAGAAACGCGTTTCCGACGGTGACGATCTCAGGCTCGTGATTGTCGGTCTTGATGTCGTCTGCAACGAGCGAGATGCAGCTTGCGGCTTCGGCAGCTGGCAGCCGCGAGAGCCGCTCCAGCGGCTGCGGCGCGGTGAGCTCGGTTCGGATCACCCGGCCCTGCTCTGTCACGATGGCGACCGGTACGAGCCCGGCCTTCTCCTCGAACAGCAGACGTGGCTTCGGCTCCTTCGCCATCGAGGCGAGCACGAAGGCGGTGCCGACGTTGGGATGGCCCGCGAAGGCAATCTCCTGCACCGGCGTGAAGATGCGCACCTCCGCGTCGTTGGCCTTGTCGCGCGGCGGCAGCACAAAGGTGGTCTCGGAATAGTTGAACTCGGTCGCGATCGTCTGCATCTGAGCGGTCGTGAGCCCGCCGGCATCGAGCACCACGGCGAGCTGGTTGCCGCCGAAGGCGCGGTCGGTGAACACGTCGACGGTAACGTAGCGGCGCTGCATCTTCGATCCCTCATGCAAGTCGCGACCGCAACGGGCCGCATCGCGCGGCAGTCTATAGGCCGGCGACATCGCTCGTCATGCCCCAAAATTCGGAGCAATCGGAGCAATCGCGATGACGCGTTGGAGGTTAATCGGCGGCAGCGATTCTCGAAGTCGGGCTGGCGAATTTCGCCAACCCGACATCGTTTGTTGCGATCGTCAATAGGCGTACGGGTAAGTCGTGTTCGGCAGGCAGGGCGGCTGCGTGTAGGGCGCAGAGGCATACGCGCCCTCTGCCGGCGCCCTGACGCAGGAGTCGGACACCGCCTGAGTCACAGCAGCGCGCGGCGTGGCAGCGTGGCGCGTCGTCGCCGCCTGAGCCTGGGTAGCGGCTGCGGCGATCAGGGCGGCGGCAACAAGGGTCAATCGGGTCATTGGCTTTCTCCGGGTGAGAAGTGAAAGTCGAGGCGTTTCGGCTTCCACAATGCAAGACCCGAAAACTAGCAGGGATATTTCATCACGCGCATTCAAGGCAGCGCGACTCCGCTTCAACCAAACGCGACTCGCGCTTGAAGAGCCGTTACCCCAATTGAAACACCGCGACCTTCCGCTCATAGCCGCGCACTTCGACCTCGCCGAGCGCAACAGCATCGTCACCATCGTTGCCTAGCGCCTCGCGCACGGTCTCCGAAATCAGGAGCTGCGAGCCGAACTCCTTGTTCAAAGCCTCCAGCCGCGAGGCGAAGTTCACGGTGTCTCCGATGACGGTATATTCCTTGCGCCGGGGCGAGCCGATATTGCCGGCGACGACCTCGCCGAAATGGATGCCGATGCCGATACGCAGCGGCCAGCTCGTCTGTGCGTTGATGTGGTCCATCGCACTCAGCATCTCGCGGCCCGCGGCAACCGCGCGATGCGCGGCGTCGGAGGCTTCCAGGGGCGCGCCGAACAGCGCGAGAAAGCCATCGCCGAGAAACTTGTTCACGATGCCGCCGTGGCGATCGAGGATGTCGACCAGCACCGCAAAGGCGCCGTCGAGCCGGTCGACTACCTCCTGTGGGGTGCGCGACTGCGCGCCCGCCGTGAAGCCGCGGAAATCGACGAACATCACCGCGACGCGGCGGACGTCACCGCCACCGCTGGTTCCCGCCGCCATCAGCCGCTCCACCACCTGTGGAGAGACGTGCTGGCCGAACAGGTTCGTCACCCGGTCACGCGCGGTCGCAGCCGCGATGCTCGCGGCGAACTGGCGGCGCAGCTGAGCGCCGACCGCGCCCGCCAGCGCGCCACAGATCAGGATGACGATGCTGCGCACAGCGTGGAAATAGATCAGGGGTTCGCCGGCCTCGTCGGCCGCGTTGTAGAGCAGCGCGACGGACAGAAGCCCGGCTGCGGCGACGAAGCCTGTAAACGCAGAGAGCCAAAAGTCGAGCCGCAAGGTCGAGAGGATGACGAAAATGAAGTACATCAGCGGAACGGCGAAACCGAGAGCCTGGCTCGCGCCCATGGTCCGGGTTTGCAGAATCAGGATCACCGTGGGCAGCGACGTCTCGATCAGCGTGCCGATATAGCGCCGGATCACCGGCAGGTCGCGATCGAGCCGGAGATTCTTCCTGATCTGGGTGTGGACCCAAACCTCGAACAGGATGAAGCCGCCGAGCAGGCCGTAGACCTCGACAAGCCCTTCCGTTCCGCGCCACACCCGGTTCACCACACTGGGGTCGATCAAATAGATCGCGGTGAGCAGCACCATCATGACGCAGCCCGTCATGATCAGCGCCCGCACCCGGAGCAGCTCGGTGCGCAGCACTTCGCGTGTCAGCTCGCGCTCGAAATCCTCCGATAGCACGGCGTGCTGCCGTGTCCTCCTGCTGGCAAATCTGACCATTCCCGCCCCTCGATTCCGGGGCATTGTGCCTCAATCCAGCGTGCGGCGGAAGCGCGTCACGGCGATGGTCATGGCAAGCGCCATCAGGATCGCCAGCGCCAGGGCGTCGAAATGCAGATTCTGCATGGTCGCGCCCTTCAGCATGATGGCGCGGACGATGCGAAGGTAATGCGTCAGGGGCAGGCATTCGCCGAGATATTGCGCCCAGGTCGGCATCCCCGCGAAGGGAAACATGAATCCGGACAGCAGAATGCTTGGCAGGAAGAACATCATCGACATCTGCATGGCCTGGAGCTGGTTCTGCACCACCGTCGAGATGGTGTAGCCGATCGACAGGTTGGTGGTGATGAACAGCGTCGAGAGCAGCGCCAGCAGGAACAGATTGCCGAGCACGGGGACGCCGAACAGACCGACGCCGATCCCGATGATGAGGAATGCCTGCACGAAGCCGACCAGCACGTAAGGCACGATCTTGCCGAACATCACCTCGACCGGCTTGATCGGCATCGACAGCAGGCTCTCCATGGTGCCGCGCTCGACCTCGCGCGTGACCGACAGCGCGGTAAAGATCAGCATGGTCATGGTGAGGATGGTGCCGACCAGGCCCGGCACGATGTTGAGGCTGGAGGCCGCGGCCGGATTATAGCGGGCATGCGCACGGATCTCGAACGGCATCTCCGGGGGATCGCCGATGTAGAGATCGTGCTTGAGCGCGGTCTGCACGATCATGCCGAGCGAGCCGATCGCCGAGCTCGCCGCCACCGGATCGGTCGCATCGGCCGCGACCAGCAGCGCCGGCCTGTCGCCACGCCGTACCGCCCGCTCGAAGCCGCGCGGGATCTCGACACCGAACAGCACCTTGCCGGATTTCAGGAGGTTGTCGAAATCGTCGACGTCGTGCACCTCATAGAGGAAGCGGAAATAGGCAGTGTTCTCCAGCGCCTTCAGGATCGAGCGGGCGAGATCGGAATCCTCCTGGAGCAGCACCGCGCTCGGCAGATGGCGCGGCGTGGTGTTGATGGCATAGCCGAACAGCATGAGCTGCATCACCGGCAGCATCACGATCATCGCGAACGAGACGCGGTCGCGCCTCAGCTGAATGAACTCCTTGATCAGCATCGCATAGGAGCGCCGCAGGAAGCCGAAGCGCTCGCGGGTCTCGTGGCCTGGGGCCGGACGATCGACAGCACTCATTGGAAATTGTCCTTGGAGCGCCCCATCAGCTCGATGAATACGTCTTCCAGCGACGGCGACGATTTGTGCCAGTGCAAGCCATCTCTTTCGCGCCATGGCGCGACGCTGGCTTCGAGCGCGGCGACGTCGCGCCCCGACACGTGCAGCGAGGTGCCGAACGGCGCCACCATGTCGATCCCGGCCTTGCCGGTGAGCTCGGCCGCGAGCCCGTTGAGGTCCTCGCCCGTTACGGTGTAAGTCGTCAGCGCGGATTTCGCGATCACCTCCTCCACCGTGCCGTGGGTCAGCAGATGGCCGTATGCGATGTAGGCGATCTCGTGACAGCGCTCGGCCTCGTCCATGTAGTGGGTCGAGACCAGGACGGTGAGGCCCTCGGCGGCCAGCGCGTGGATCTCGTTCCAGAAGTCGCGCCGCGCCTTGGGATCGACGCCGGCGGTGGGCTCGTCCAGCAGCAGCAATTGCGGATTGGGCAGCGTGCAGGCCCCCAGCGCCAAGCGCTGCTTCCAGCCGCCCGAGAGTTCGCCCGCAAGCTGCTCCTCGCGCCCGGAGAGCCCGAGCCGCTTGATCATGTCGCGCGCGGCGCCGCGCGCATCGGCCAGACCATAGAGCCGCGCCACGAATTCGAGATTCTCGCGCACGGAGAGATCCTGATAAAGGCTGAAGCGCTGGGTCATGTAGCCGACCTGGCGCTTGATCTTTTCGGCATCGCGGCGGATGTCGTAGCCGAGACACGTGCCCTCGCCGCTATCGGGGGTGAGGAGGCCGCAGAGGATACGGATGGTCGTGGTCTTGCCCGAGCCGTTGGGCCCGAGGAAGCCATAGATCGAGCCGCGCTTCACCTGCATCGACAGATCGTGCACGACCTCGCGGCCGCCAAACGATTTGGTCAGGCCCTTGACGTCGATCGCGATGCCGTTGCCACCGTTCATCGCTTGTCCGCCACCGGGGTCTTGGGATTGAGATAGACGTCGATCGGCTGTCCGACCCGCAGCGCGTCGGGGCGCGACGGCCGCGCCTGGATCAGATAGACCAGCTTGTTGCGCTCATCGAGGCTGTAGATGACAGGCGGGGTGTATTCGGCCGAGGTCGCAATAAAGTAGATCTTTGCGGTGAGGTCGGCCGCGCAGTTGTCGCACGAGATGCGCACCGTGTCGCCGATCGCGAGCTTCGGCAACTCGGTCTCCGGCACGAAGAAGCGCAGCTTCATGTTACCGGGCGGCATGATCGAGAGCACCGGCCGCTGCGCCGCCACCATCTCGCCCTCGCGGAAATAGATCTGCTGGATGGTGCCGGCAACCGGCGCAAAGCCCTTACGCCGCGCCATCCGCGTCTCCGAGGTCGCCACCCGCGCCTCCGCGACGCGCAAGGCGGACACGGCGGAATCGAGATTGGCCTGCGTGCCCGAACCGGTCTTGTTCAACGAGGCCGCGCGGTCATAGGTCTGCTGCGCGTTGGCGAGCGTCGCCTTCTGCTGGTTGAGGTCGGCAAGCTGGAGATCGTCATCGACGGAATAGAGGTGATCGCCGACCTTGACCTCGTCGCCTTCGCGGACGTTCAGCTTGGTGACCCGCCCGGCTTCGTCGGGGCTGACGAAGATCATGTCGGCCTCGACCCAGCCCTGGAAACCGGGATCGCGCTTTTCCTGGCAGCCGGCGAGCGAGGCTGCGAGCGCCATCACCAATGCAATGCTGAAAATTGTTTGCGACGACCTCATGTCGTCCTCCGTTCGCCAAAAATCAAATCGAGATGAACGCGAAGCATGTCCTGTGCATCGAGCGGCGCGTGCCGCGCAAACAGGCTCTGCCAGATCACCGCGATCATCGCCGGCGCGACCAGGATCTGCGGATAGCGCGCGAGGTCCTTCTCGCGGATCTCGCCGCGGGCGATGCCGAGCTCGATCAGGGCGCGCATGGCGGCGATCCCGCGCGAGACGACCTCACGGTAGTAGAAATCGGCGACGGCCGGAAAGCGCGGCCCCTCCGCCACGATCAGCCGCACCAGATCGCCACGCCTGGTGCCGATGACCTCTTTCAGGAAATTGCTGGCAAACGCCTCGATGAGGTCGCGCACCGAGCCAGTCGGCGGCGGCAGCGCGGTCAGCCGAGCCACGACAGGAACGATCACGATGCGCACCAGCTCCTCGAACATTGATTCCTTGTCCTTGAAGTGCAGGTAGATCGTGCCCTTGGCGACGCCGGCGCGTTTGGCAATGTCGTCGAGTCGCGTTGCGGCGAAACCGCGGGCGATGAACTCCTCCATCGCGGCCTCCACGATCGCCGCGCGCCGCTCCTGCGCGCGCGCAGCGCGATTCGATGCAGGCACCTCTCCGCGGGCTGACGCAGGCTCTGCGCTCAGGGCCGACTTGTTGGCGAGCTTGGTCGACTTCTTCATCATCAGATATATATGACTGACCAGTCAGTCACAGTCAATACCGCGATAGAAGTAGAAGAATTAGCATTGACTAATGAATTAGCCTCTACTAATTGAATGTCATGATCGAAACTGCTCCAAACCCCGTCACCACCGTAATGCGTGCCCTCGCCGACCCGACGCGCCGAGCGGTGTTCGAGCGCGTGTTCGAGAGCAAGGAGATCAGCGTCGCCGAACTGACGCGCGGCAGCGGCGTGACCCAGGGCGCGATCTCGCAGCACCTGAAGTCCCTGAAGCAGGCCGGACTCGTCGCCGAGCGCGCCGAGGGCCGCAACGTCTATTACCGCGCCGCACCGCAAGGGCTCGAACCGCTGGTCACCTGGATGGACCATTACGGCGTGTTCTGGCGCGAGCGCTTCCAGAACCTGCGTGACCTCTTGAAGGAGATCGATCCGTGAGTGCTGCTTCCAAAGCTCAAGCCCAACACCAGACCAAAGACATCGTCATCGACGAGGTCTTCCCTCACGCCGTCGCGACGATCTGGAAGGCGCTGACCAGCGCACAGTTGATTGCGCGCTGGCTGATGCCGCCGACCGGTTTCGAGGCCGTCGAAGGCAACACCTTCACGTTCAAGACCAACCCGGCCGGCGCGTGGGATGGCACGATCCGTTGCCGCGTTCTGGAGGTCGTGCCGAACCAACGCTTCGCCTTTGCCTGGAAGGGTGGCGACGAGGGTAACACCGGTTACGGCTCGGCGCTCGACACCGTCGTCACCTGGTCCCTCACGCCGGTCGAAGCCGGGACGCGCGTGCGCGTGGTGCATTCGGGCTTCGTGACGCCGACGAACGACACCGCTTATCGCAACATGAGCGACGGCTGGGTCAAGGTGCTGCAGCGGCTCGATGCCATCTCCGGCGAAGACAAGTAAGGAAGCATCGCAATGGACAAGCCCTACACCGGCGGCTGCGCCTGCGGCGCGATCCGCTATTCGATTGTCGGCGAGCCCCTGTTCAGCAATCACTGCCAGTGCCGCGACTGCCAGCGCGAAAGCGGCAGTGCACATGGCTCATACGCGACGTTCGCGCGTGCCGGCGTCACGCTAACCGGCGAGGCGAAGCATTGGGACATGGTCGCCGACAGCGGCAATGTGAAGACGCGCGGTTTCTGCACGCAATGCGGCGTGCCTGTGTACATGACCTTCGCGGCACAGCCCGACGTCCTCACAATTCGCGCTGCGAGCCTCGACGAGCCTGCCCGCTACAAGCCGCAGGCGGTCACTTTCGCCGCGCGCGGCCATGGCTGGGATCGCCTCGATCCCAGCCTGGTCAAGTTCGAGGGCATGCCGCCTGGATGAGACGCTAGCCGAAATCCAGCACCATGCGGCCGTCGATCTTGCCGGCCTTCATCCGCTCGAAGACGTCGTTGATTTGCGCAAGCGGCACCTTCGTCACTTCGGCCTTCACCTTGCCGTCCGCAGCGAATGCGACGGCTTCGTCGAGATCGCGCCGCGTGCCGACGATGGAGCCGCGCACCGTGATGCGCTTGAGGACGACGTCGAAGATCGGCGTCGGGAATTCGCCCGGCGGCAGGCCGACGAGGCTGACGGTGCCCTTCCGGCGCACCATCTTCAGCGCCTGAGCGAACGCGGCGGTCGAGACAGCCGTCACCAGCACGCCGTGAGCCCCGCCGCCGGTTGCCGCACGAACTTTGTCGACCGCGCCATCCGCGAGTGCGTTGACCGCGAGATCTGCGCCGGTTTCGCGCGCAAGCTCGAGCTTGTCCTCGGCGATGTCGACCGCGGCAACTTTCAGCCCCATCGCCTTGGCGTATTGGATTGCGACGTGACCAAGCCCGCCAACGCCTGAGATCACCACCCACTCGCCGGGCCTGGCCTCCGTCTCCTTCAATCCCTTGTAGGTGGTGACGCCCGCGCACAGGATCGGCGCGATGGCGGCAAAATCGACCGTCGCCGGCAGCTTTGCGGCGAAGGCGGCCGAGGCAATGACATATTCGGCGAAGCCGCCGTTGACGCTGTAGCCGGTATTGTGCTGGTGCTCGCACAGGGTCTCCCAGCCGGTCTCGCAATATTCGCAGGACATGCAGGCATCGTGCAGCCAGGCGACGCCGACGGCATCCCCCACTTTCAAATTCTTCACACCGGGCCCGAGTGCAGCGACGGTGCCGGCAGCCTCGTGGCCGGGAATGAACGGAGGAACCGGCTTCACCGGCCAGTCACCCGAGGCTGCATGCAGATCGGTATGACAGACGCCGCAGGCCTTCACCTTGACCAGAATCTCGCCGGGACCGGGCTGCGGCACCGGCACGTCCTCGATCACGAGCGGCTTGCCGAATTGCTTGACGATTGCGGCTTTCATGGTCGGCATCTGCTGCTCCTCTGCGCTTTGCGAAGCAGAATAGCGATGCCGTCCGGTGCTCCTTTGACGGGGGTCAAACAGCACAAAGTTTGCGCAAGCCGTCCCTCATCATGGCACCACCAAGACGCCGCGGGGAATGTCGACGTGTCAGCTATGGAACTTGAGGCCGTCGAGGATCTTGTCGATCACCTTGCGCTCGGCGCGCATGGCGATGCCGACGAGATTGAGATCGTTGCGCGCGACCACCCTCACCGCCTCACGGTTAGCGGCATCGTGCGTGGTGCTGAACATGTCCTCGGTATAGACCGCCGGCTTGACGTTGCGCGTGAGCGCACGGTCCAGCGCGCGCGACAACGCCGGACCATCGGCGCCATAGATCAGGATCGGCTGACCGATCAGCGCATGATATTTCGTGCCCGAGGCGTCCTCATAGGCTTCGCCGATGCATTCGGGAAAGGCCGCAGCGATGCCGCTGGTGAGGAAGGACGCAACGTTGAGCTTCTGCCAGGCCTGAAGATCGGTGCGGATCACGACCGCGATCTTGGTGTCGAATTGCATGTGGTTCCTTCGATTGTCATTCCGGGCTCGATGCTACGCATCGCCCCGGAATGACAGCAAGAGGAATCAGCGCTCGACGAAATCAACCCTTGGCATCGCAGGCCCAGGCGCGGATCACGCATTCCTTGCCGCCGTATTTGTAGCATTCGCGCGTGGCGGCGTTGAGCGAGGCCGAAATCTTCGGCTTGACGGCGTAGCCATAAGCGCCGCAAGGGTTGGTCATATCGACCGACATCGCGGCGCAGGCGCGCTTCATCGTCACCGTCGTGCAATCGCCCTTGCACTGCTTCTGCGCCGCGGCACGCGCCTCGTGCTCGTGGCCGTAATCAAAGGCCTGGCCATAAGCGCCGCATTTGCCGACTGCAATCGCGCCGGCGGCATGGGCTTCGGTGACATAGCGGGCGCCCGTGACGGCAACTGACAAGACAAAGCAAAACATCGCGCAACGGCGCGCGACGACGTTCGAAGCCATGGAAAATCCCCTCCCCCCAAGGCAGGTGGAGGCAACTCTAAGCGCCGGTCGTTTCCAGATGGTGAACGGGTGGTTGAAATCGAAGAGTTGAGAGGTCCCGTAGGGCGGATTAGCGAAGCGTAATCCGCCTCAATTGTTTGCGCGGGGAAACACAGTGGCGGATTACGCCTTCGGCTAATCCGCCCTACGGCACCTTCATCCCCGTCTTGCCGCTTCAAGCGCCTGCGGCGTGTCGATGTCGAGGAAGGCGCTCTCGCCGTCCACCGGCACCTCGGCAACCGCCTCCGTGTGCTTGGCGATCAGGTGGCGCGCGCCGACGTCGCCATCGAGCGTCATCAGCTCCTTGAAGAAGCGGCGCGACCACAGCACGGGATTGCCGCGGCGGCCCTCGCTGACGGGCACGACGATGAGATTGCCACGGTCGGGCGCAAAGCCGTCGATGAGACGGTCGATCAGGCCGGCATCGATCAGCGGCATGTCGCCGAGACACACCACGGCGCCATCACAGCTTTCCGGCACGGCCGCGATGCCGGCCTTGACCGAGCTGGCGATGCCGCCTGCGAAGTCCGGATTCTTGACGAACCGCACCTTCAGGCCCTGCAACGCCTGCTCGACCAGCTCGGTCTGGTGGCCAGTGACCACGATCACCTCGGATGCCTTGGACGCCAGCGCCTGCTCGGTCGCGATCCGCACCAGCTTCTTGCCGTCGAGTTCGGCGAGCAGCTTGTTCGGCCCGCCCATCCGGGTCGAACGGCCCGCAGCGAGCACGATGGCGGCGACCTGGCTATTGCCCTCGGTCTCGGGCTGTGCGCGTGGCTGCGGCCGCGTCACGATCTCCATCAGCAGGCCGCCGACGCCCATGCCCATGAGTTCGGACCGCGTCACCTTGATGCCGGCGAGAAGCCGCATCAAGACCCAATCAAAACCGTTCTCGACCGGCGAGCGCGCACAGCCCGGTGCGCCCAGCACCGGAACGTCGCCGGCCCGCGCGATCAGCAAGAGATTGCCGGGATCGACCGGCATGCCGAAATGCTCGATCTCGCCGCCGATCCTGGTGACCGCCGCCGGAATCACGTCGCGGCGATCGGCGATCGCGGAGGCCCCGAACACGATGACGAGCTCGGCACCGAGGCCGAGCAACTCCTTGATCGCGGCTGACAGGGCAGCTTCGTCGTGCTGGACCCGCCGCTCGGCGATGATGCTGGCACCGGCGGGTGCCAACCGTTCGGCCGTGACGCGCAGCGTCTTGTCGATCACCTTGGATGACAAGCCCGGCAGCAGCGTCGAGACCACGCCGACGCGCTGGATCACGTAAGGCGCGATCTTCAGCACGTCCTTGCCTGCGGCCTTCACCGCGGCATCGCGCAAACTTCCTTCGACGCCGAACGGGATGATCTTGACCGTGCCGACCATCTCGCCCTCGACCACCGGCTTGTAGGCGGTGAGCGTCGCAAAGGTGATGGCCTCGTCGATGTTGTTGATGCGGTCGACCGCGGCGCGGTCGATCACCAGAACGCCCGGACGTGCGGCGAACAGATTGGCGCGGCCGGTGAAGGCGCGTTCGACATGAATGCCCTCGCCGCCGACGGCCAGCGCGATGCCGGCGGCCGCAACGTCCTCGGAGACGTCGCCCGCCTCCATGCGCACCACGACGATGTCCTTGATGCCGGCCCGCGTGAGCTGCTCGACCTCGGCAGGCCCGATCGTCGTGCCCTTCTTCAGCACCAGCGGTCCCTGGCGCAGGGTGTGGACGGTCACCCCGCCGATGGCATCCTCAGGGCTCGCCGGGCCGAACTTCATGCCGCTTCTTCTTTTTCCTTGGGAGGCAGGCGGAGCACCGCCGTGATCTCCGCCATGATCGACACCGCGATCTCGGACGGGGAGACCGCGCCGATCGCAAGGCCAATAGGCGCGTGAATGCGCGCGATGTCGCTTTCCTTGGCGCCCTGCGCCCGCAGCCGGTCGCCGCGCTTGGCGTGCGTCTTCCGCGAACCGAGCGCGCCGATATAGAAGCAGCCGCGCTCGAAGGCGTGCAGCAGCGCCGGGTCGTCGATCTTGGGATCGTGCGTCACCGCGACGAAGGCGGTGTAGGCATCGACATTGAGCGGCGGCAGAGCCGTGTCCGGCCATTCGGCCACCAGCGGAACGTCGGGAAAGCGCTCGGGGCTGGCGAACGCCGTTCGCGGATCCACGACGGTCACGTCGTAGCCGAGCGAGCGCGCCAGCGGCGCCAAGGCCTGGCTGATATGGACCGCGCCGACGATGACGAGTTTTGCTGTCGGGGCGTAGACGTTGAGGAACAGCTTTTTGCCGCCGGCCTCGACATTGGCGCTCTTGCCCATGCGGAGTTGCTTGTCGAGTTCGGCGCGTAACGGATCTTTTGCAAAATCCTTCGCCTTCACCAGGCGCTGCTCGCCGCTCTCGGTGTCGGTCACCAGGATCACCGGCCGGCGCGCGGCCCGCTCGGCATTGAGTTCATGCAGGATCTCGAGCTTCACGGCTAACCGACCTTCTCGACGAAGACGCGAATGGTACCGCCGCACGACAGCCCGACGTTCCAGGCGGTCTCATCCGCGACGCCGAACTCCAGCATCCTCGGCTTGCCGCTCTGGATCACGTCCATGGCCTCGGTGACCACGGCGCCCTCGACGCAGCCGCCGGAGACCGAGCCCAGGAATGTACCCTCGTCGTTGATGACGAGGCTGGAGCCCGCCGGGCGCGGCGCCGAGCCCCAGGTCTCCACCACGGTGGCGAGCGCGACGCCACGGCCCGCCTTTTGCCAGTCCTCCGCCGCCTTAAGAATATCCTCGTCGCGATCGAGCATCGGGTGCCTCTCAAGCTGCGGAGCGGATCAGGCTGCGGTGATGCGGCGGCAGCGGCCGGGAGAGCGTCGTGATCAGCTCCTGGATCGAACTCAAATTATGTACCGGGCGGAA
This sequence comes from Bradyrhizobium sp. CIR48, assembly GCF_014198315.1. Taxonomy (NCBI): domain Bacteria; kingdom Pseudomonadati; phylum Pseudomonadota; class Alphaproteobacteria; order Hyphomicrobiales; family Nitrobacteraceae; genus Bradyrhizobium; species Bradyrhizobium sp. CIR48. Next base: position 154,680 of record NZ_JACIHG010000016.1, on the reverse strand, counting down.
TTCGTCAACGTGCGGGAGCATCATTTTGATGCCTTGGGCCTTGGCCTCGAAGCCGCCGAACCGCAGCAGCGGGTTGAGCCAGATCAGCCGCCGGCACGAGCGGTGCAGCCGGTCCATCTCGAAGGCGAGCCTGGAATCAGCCTCCCGCTCCAGCCCGTCGGAGATCAGGAGCACGATGGCGCCCTGGCTCAACACGCGCCGCGCCCACAATTTGTTGAAGTTGTGCAGCGAGGCCGAGATCCGCGTGCCGCCGGCCCAGTCCTCGACCGAGGCCGAGCAGCTCGCCAGCGCCTCGTCGGGATCGCGCTGGCGCAGCGCGCGGGTCACGTTGGTCAGCCGGGTGCCGAACAGGAACACCGAGACGCGCTTGCGCGCATCGCCGATGGCATGGAGGAAATGCAGGAACAGGCGGGTGTACTCGTTCATCGAGCCCGAGATATCGAGCAACGCCACGATCGGCGCCGGCTTCTCGATCCGCCCAAGGCGATGGATGTCGATGATGTCGCCGCCGGTGCGCAAGGAGGCGCGCAGCGTGCGGCGGAGGTCAAGGCGAAGCCCGCGCGCATCAGGCCGCTGCCGGCGCGTCAGAAGCTCGGCCTGCGGCAGATGCATCCGCTCGACCGCACGCAGCGCCTCGCTGATCTCGGCGGCGCTCATCTGCGCAAAATCCTTCTTCTGAAGGATCTCCCTGTCGGACACCGACAGGCGCAGATCCTGCTCCTGGTGCTGCGGCGTCTCGGTCATGCGCGGCTGCGACATCGCCTCCTGCACGCGGCGGGAGCCCGCCTGCGGCTTCTTCTTGGCCTCGTCCGGCAGCGGCACCGAATCCAGCATGTGCTTCCACTCTTCCGAGGCGCGGAAGAACAGGTTGAAGGCCTGCTTGAAGATCAGCGCGTGCTCATGGCGCTTGACGAAGATCGCCTCCAGCGTGGTGAAGACGTCGGCGCGGTTGCCGATGTCGATCACCTGGAGCGCGCTCATGGCGTCGATGACAGCGCCCGGCCCGACCGGCATGCCCGCAGAGCGCAGCGCGCGGGCGAAGCCGACGATGTTGTCGGCGAATTGCTCGGTCTGCTCGGGCGCCAGGTGGTTGATGGCCATGGTCTATCCTCGCTCCGTCATTCCGGGGCGTCGCGCAGCGACGAACCCGGAATCCAGAGATTGCAGCGCGAGATTCTCAGGTGCGCAATTGCGCACCGGAGTTCGCGCTGACGCGCGCCCCCGGAATGACGAACTCAAATGACGCGCGTCAATTCTCGCTCGTCGCTTCCTTCAGCACCTTCTGCAGGGTATCGCCCTGCATCCGGGTAATGTCGTCCTGGTACTTGAGCAGCGCGCCCAGCGTGTCGCCGACCACTTGCGGGGTCAGCGAGCGGGCATCTAACTCCGACAGCGCGGTGGCCCAGTCGATGGTCTCGGCGACGCCCGGCGACTTGTAGAAGTCCTGGTTGCGCAAAGCCTGCACGAAGCGCACGACCTGCTGCGACAGCTTTGCGGAGATGCCGGGCACGCGCGACTTGACGATCGCGAGCTCGCGCTCGGCGGCGGGATAATCGACCCAGTGATAGAGACAGCGTCGCTTCAGCGCGTCGTGGATCTCGCGGGTGCGGTTGGAGGTGATGATGACGATCGGCGCGGCGGGCGCCTTGACGGTGCCGAATTCGGGGATCGTCACCTGGAAGTCGCTGAGGATTTCGAGCAGGTACGCCTCGAACGCCTCGTCGGCCCGGTCGAGCTCGTCGATCAGCAGCACCGGTGGTCCCGCAACGTCGGGCTCCAGCGCCTGGAGCAGCGGCCGCTTGATCATGTAGCGGTCGGCGAAGATGTCGCTCGAGAGCTGGTCGCGATCGGTGTCGCCGGCGGCTTCCGCCATCCGGATCGCGATCATCTGGGCGGCGCTGTTCCACTCATAGACCGCGGAGGAGACGTCGAGGCCTTCGTAGCACTGCAGGCGGATCAGCTTCCGGCCGAGCGCTGCGGACAAGACTTTGGCGATCTCGGTCTTGCCGACGCCCGCCTCGCCTTCCAGGAACAGCGGCCGGCCCATCCGCAGCGAGAGATAAGTCACCGTCGCCAGCGACCGCTCCGCGAGATAGCCGCGCGACGTCAGGAGTTCGAGCATCGCATCGACCGATGCCGGCAAGGCCCCGGAAGTATTGGCCGCTGAAGTCATGAAAAAGCCAGTCTCGCTACGCCCTCACCGGGACAAGTTTGGCCGAGGCGTGAGGTTCACTCACTCCTTGGCATTGGCGGCATCGAGGGCACGCCGCGTCAGCACGCCGATGAGGTGCGCACGGTATTCGGCGCTGCCGTGGATATCGCTGTTGAGGCCCTCGGCCGGCACCTCGATGCCGTCAAGCGCCTTCGCGGCGAAGCGCTTCTTGAGGGCTTCCTCGAACGCAGTGACGCGGAACACGCCTTCGGAGCCAGCGCCGGTGACGGCAACCCGCACGTCGGACGGACGCCGTGCCACGAACACGCCGACCAGCGCATAGCGCGAGGCCTGGTTGCGGAACTTGATGTAGGCCGCCTTCTTCGGCAGCGGGAACATCACCTTGGTGATGATCTCGTCGGCTTCCAGCGCGGTCGAGAACAGGCCCTGGAAATACTCTTCGGCCTTGAGGCGCCGCTTGTTGGTAACGATGGTCGCGCCCAGTGCGAGCACGGCGGCCGGATAGTCCGCGGTCGGGTCGTTGTTGGCGAGCGAGCCGCCGATCGTGCCCTTGTGACGTACGGCGGGATCACCGATTCCGCCGGCAAGATTCGCGAGCGCCGGGATCGCCTCGCCGACGACCGCGGAGGTCGCGACCTCGGCGTGCTTGGCGGTGGCGCCGATCACCAGCGAACGGCCCTTCATCTCGATCGTATTGAGCCCCTCGATATGGGAGAGGTCGACAAGGTGCGGGGGACTGGCGAGGCGCTGCTTCATGACGGGAATCAGCGTGTGGCCGCCGGCGATCACCTTGGCGTCTTCGTTCTTCACCAGGAGGTTGGCGGCCTGCCGAACGGTCCCGGGGCGATGATATTTGAATTCGTACATCTGAATGTCCTGATCGCGGGATGCGCGTTACGCGAGGTCGGATTTCGCCATCGCCTTGGCGCCGGCGGAGATCGAGGCGACGATGTTCTGGTAGCCGGTGCAGCGGCAGAGATTGCCTTCTAGTTCTTCCCGGATCGTATGGTCGTCGAGCTCGTTGCCCTTGCGGTGCACGATGTCGATCGCGGTCATGATCATGCCCGGCGTGCAGAAGCCGCATTGCAGGCCATGGTGCTCGCGGAAGGCCTCCTGCATCGGATGCAGCGGCGCGCCGTCTGCGGCCAGCCCCTCGATCGTTTTAACCTCGTGGCCGTCGGCCATCACCGCAAGCGTGGTGCAGGATTTCACGGCCTTGCCGTCGACATGCACGACGCAGGCGCCGCACTGCGAGGTGTCGCAGCCGACATGGGTGCCGGTCAGGCGCAGATTCTCGCGCAGAAACTGCACCAGGAGGGTGCGGGGATCGACGTTGGCGGTGACTGGATTGCCGTTCACAATGAGGGAGATTTTTGCCATAAGCACTCTCTATCAGCGCCCCGACGGGTCCCGTCGAAGCGGTTCTTATAATTATTCCAACCCATCATATGGGCCATTATGCCCCGGGGCAACATCGCCCGGGACGCAAGGTGCCATGCCGAAGGCGATGACCTTCAGCCCTGTACCGCCTTGGCGAAGTTCGCGAAAAATTCGTCGGCGAGTTTCTTGGCGGCGCCGTTGATGAGGCGCTGGCCGAGCTGCGCCAACTTGCCGCCGATCTGCGCCTCGACATCGTAGGACAGCAGCGTGCCGCCGTCCTTCTCCGCCAGCTTGACCACCGCGCCACCCTTGGCGAAGCCGGCGACCCCGCCCTCGCCCTCGCCCGAGATCTTGTAGCCGTTCGGCGGGTCGAGATCGGAGAGTGTGACCTTGCCCTTGAAGCGTGCCGACACCGGGCCGACCTTCATTTTCGCCGTAGCGCGAAAGCCGCCGTCCTCGGTCCTCTCGAGCTCCTCGCAGCCGGGGATGCAGGCCTTCAGCACCTCGGGATCGTTGAGCTTGGCCCACACGGCCTCACGGGACGCCGCAAGCTGGACTTCGCCGTTCATCGTCATGGCCATGAGGGTGCCTCCCGGATCGCGTAACTATTGTGCTGATCAAGTAACGCAGGGACGCGGCAAAGGAAAGGGCGGCGCCCGGTCACGTGCAATGCATATTCGCAACTGCAAAAAGACGTGTGCGGGCGCTTGGGGATTGGCACAGCCGGGCCATGATGATTAGGTCGCGCGCAACATGAGCACATCCCTCTCCCCCCTGCTCGCACCGATGCTGTCGAGCGCCGCCATGCGCGCGGCCTGCGATGACCGGTCGACCCTGCAGAACATGCTCGATTTCGAGGCAGCCCTGGCACGCGCGGAGGCCGCCACGGATGTGATTCCGGCCTCTGCGGGGGTCTCGATCGAGGCCGCATGCAAGGCCGATTCCTTTGACATGGCGGCGCTGGCGGAGGCCGCGACGCGATCGGGCAATCTGGCGATTCCCCTGGTCAAGATGCTGACCGCCAATGTCGGCAAGGCAGACACGGAGGCCGCGCGCTACGTGCATTGGGGCGCAACCAGCCAGGATGTCATCGACACCGCGACCATGCTCACGCTTCGCGCCGGCCTCGATGCGCTGGACGCCGACCTCAGCCGCGCCATCAGGGGATTCGCCGCGCTGGCGCGCAGCCATCGCAACACCGCGATGGTGGCACGGACCTGGCTGCAGCACGCGCTGCCGATGCCGTTCGGGCTCAAGGCCGCCGAATATGCCGCAAGCCTCGCCCGCGCCCGATGCCGCCTGCGGCGGCTGTCCCGGGAGGGCCTCGCGCTGCAATTCGGCGGCGCCGCCGGCACGCTCGCGGCCCTCGGGGACAAGGGGCTTGCCGTGGCAGAGCGTCTCGCGCAGGAGTTGAACCTGCCGCTACCGGAAGCGCCCTGGCACACCCATCGCGACCGCATCGCGGAGGCCGCTTCGGCTTTCGCTATTCTGGCAGGAACCTGCGGCAAGATCGCGCGCGACGTTTCGCTGATGATGCAGACCGATGTCGGCGAAGCCTTCGAGCCCGCCGGCGAAGGCCGCGGAGGCTCCTCGACCATGCCGCACAAGCGCAACCCGGTCTCCGCCGCAAGCGCGCTGGGCGCCGCCACAATGGCTCCGCAGCTTGCCGCGACGATATTTGCGGCTCAAGTGCAGGATCATGAGCGCAGCGCGGGCCCCTGGCACGCGGAATGGCCGACGCTGCCGCAATTGATGCTGGTCACATCGGGCGCGCTGGCCGCCATCGTCGACATCGCCGAGGGCCTCGACGTCGACGCAGCGCGCATGCGCAGCAATCTCGATGCAACCCACGGGCTGATCATGGCGGAAGCGGTCACTTTCGCGCTGGCCGACAAGATCGGCAAGAGCGAGGCGCATCATCTCATCGAGACCGCCAGCAAGCGCGCGGTTGCCGAGAAGAAACATCTGCGCGAGGTGCTGACCTCCGATTCGCAGGTCACTGCGCACCTTTCGCCGGAAAAAATTGCGGCATTGTTCGAACCGATGGCCTATCAAGGGGCTTCCCAAGCCTTGATCGACCGGCTGCTCGACAGCCTCGACCGCGAATAAGCACCGCAGAATACCACGGAGACGCCGCATGCCCATGATCGATGCCGACGGTTGCCTGCTCAACGTCTCCGTCGAGGGCCGCGACGGCGGGCCGACGCTGATGCTGTCCAACTCGCTCGGCTGCACGCTGCAGATGTGGGAGCCGCAGATGAAGGCGCTGACGCAGGTATTTCGCGTCATCCGCTACGACCGCCGCGGCCACGGCAAGTCGAACGTTCCGCCCGGCCCCTACACCATGGAGCGCTTCGGCCGCGACGTGCTCGCGATCCTCGACGACCTCAACATCGAGAAGGTGCATTGGTGCGGCCTCTCGATGGGCGGCATGGTCGGGCAATGGCTGGGCGCCAACGCGCCGGAGCGCTTCGGCAAGCTCATCCTTGCCAACACTTCCTGCTACTATGCCGAGCCGACCAAATGGCTGGAGCGCATCGACGCCGTGAAGAAGGGCGGCATCGCCGCGGTCGCCGATGCCGTGATCGCGGGATGGCTGACGCAGGACTTCCGCGAGCGCGAGCCTGAGATCACCGCGAAGATGAAGTCGATGCTGCTGGCCTCGCCCGTCGAAGGCTACCTCGCCTGCTGCGAGGCGCTGTCGACGCTCGACCAGCGCGCGCTGCTGCCGAAGATCAAGAGCCCGACATTGGTGATCGCCGGCCGCCACGACATGGCGACGCCGATCTCGGCGGGTGAGTTGATCCGCTCGAATATTCCGGGCGCAAGCATGACCATCATCGACGCCGCCCACATTTCCAACGTCGAGCAGCCGCACGCGTTCACGGATGCGGTGGTGGGATTTTTGACGCAGCGCTAGTTGTTATCCGGAGAAACACCATGGACGACCAGAAGCGCCGCGATGCCGGCATGAACGTGAGACGGAAGGTGCTGGGCAATGCCTGGGTCGACAAGTCGATCGCGAACCGCAATGCGTTCAACACCGACTTCCAGGACATGATCACCCGCTACGCCTGGGGCGAAATCTGGACGCGGCCGCATTTCGACGAGCGCACGCGCCGGGTGCTGGTGATCGGCACCATGGTCGCACTCGGGCAATGGGACGAGTTTCGCCTGCACGTTCGTGCGGCGCTCGCCGAAGGCGGCTTCACCCCCGACGACATCAAGGAAATCCTGCTGCAGCAGGCGATCTATTGCGGCGTGCCGGCGGCGAACCACGCCGTCAAGGAAGCCTCAGCGATTGTGCAGGAGCTCGGCCTGCTCGAGTCCTAGTGAGGAAGGGATCTCGGCAGGGGTCTCGACGATCTGCGGAGCAGCATCGGGCCGCTCGATCAGGATCACGATGGCAGCGCCGAGCAGCAGCAGCAGCTCGGTGGCATGCAGCCGGAGCGCGGCCATCTCGCCGACCTTCGAAGCCATCACCATGCTGGCAAACGAGATCAGGCTGCCGATCGCCAGCGCGATCCCGAGCGCCTCATCGCTGCCGCCGGACTTGCGGATTCGGGGCACGCAGAGCAGAGCGAGATAGATCGCAAAGAACGCCACCACTGTGAGCCGGCCCAGCGCAAGTAGCCAGGCCGCGCGCACCGTGCTCATCCCTGCCATCTGGAGATGGTCGCTGAGGAACAGTGCGACGGCAACGCTCGGCCGCTCGTAGAGGCCATGCACCGGCGCGACGATGATGTTGAAGGCGACGATGGTCCAGGCCGGAATGAAATAGGCCGCCAGCAGCGCGCCGTTGACCGAGCCGATCCGCCAATTCCTGAACATGCCGCTTCCCGCTTCGTCGACCACGCGCCTTCCGCCGGGAAGGCTTTGCCGGGAGCTAACTCGCATCAGACTGTGGCGGCAATTTAAACCCTTTGTTTACCTTAACTGCCCTGCCCCGTCATTCCGGGGCGATGCGCAGCATCGAGCTATGGTGCGCAATTGCGCACCTGAGAATCTCGAGATTCCGGGTCTGGTGCCAACGCACCATCCAATTGCCCCCAAAAAAAGACCCCGCCTTGCGGCGGGGCCCTCCTCACTACCCTTCGTTCTCGGGCTCCCAAATTACTTGTCCTGCTGGCCGCCCTGCTGCTGGCCGGGGCGATCGCCCTGGCGCATCGGATCGTTCTGCTGCTGCTGTCCGGGTTTCTGTCCGCCGCCCTGCTGCTGGCCCGGCTGTTGACCTGGGCGCTGCTGGCCGGGGTTCTGACTCTGCTGACCCGGATTCTGGTTCTGCTGCTTCGTCATTCGGGGAACTCCCTTGTTGGACGTCAGAGGCGAGATAACGGCCGGCATCCGCTTTGGTTGCCCGCGGAACCGGGTTCCTCGCAGTTGCGGAACCGCTGGCCAAATGAGCTCTGTACAAGACCTTTTGCCGGAGCGTGAGCTGTTGCAGCCGCCAGTTCCCTCCTGTTACAAATCCGGAAGAATGCTAGGGGCTGCCGGGGCCCAAGAAACGGCCCAAGAAACCCACTCTCCTAAGAGCTCTCTTTGAGCCCGCGTCAGGTTTGGTACGGCAGCCCATGGATTACTTCGCCCAGCAGCTCATCAACGGTCTCGTTCTGGGCTCGATCTACGGCCTGATCGCCATCGGCTACACGATGGTCTACGGCATCGTCGGCATGATCAACTTCGCCCATGGCGACGTCTTCATGATCGGCGGCTTCATCGCCCTGATCACCTTCCTGATCCTGATCTCGTTCGGACTGACCGCGATCCCGCTGATCCTGCTGGTCGTGCTGCTGGTCTCGATGGCGATCACCGCGCTCTATGGCTGGACCATCGAGCGCATCGCCTACCGACCGCTTCGCCACTCCTTCCGCCTCGCCCCGATGCTGTCGGCGATCGGCATGTCCTTCGTGCTGACCAATTTTTCGCAAGTGGCGCAAGGCGCGCGCGTCAAGCCGATCCCGCCCTTCATCACCGGCGGCTACACCCTGCATGAGAGCACGGACGGCTTCGTGATCCAGCTCTCCAACATCCAGATCATGGTGGTGATCACCACCATCGTGCTGCTGGCTCTCTTCACCTGGCTGGTGTCGCGCACCCGGCTCGGACGCGACATGCGCGCCTGCGAGCAGGACCAGACCATGGCGGCGCTGCTCGGCGTCGACGTCGACCGCACCATCTCCATGACCTTCGTGATCGGTGCCGCGCTCGCCGCGGTCGCGGGCCTGATGTACCTGCTCTATTACGGCCTCGTCGATTTCTTCATGGGCTTCGTTGCCGGCATCAAGGCGTTCACCGCTGCGGTGCTCGGCGGCATCGGCTCGCTGCCCGGCGCCATGCTCGGCGGCCTCGCGATCGGCCTGATCGAGACGTTCTGGTCGGCCTATTTCTCGGTCGAGTACAAAGATGTCGCCGCGTTCTCGATCCTGATCGTCGTGCTGATCTTCATGCCGACCGGCCTGCTCGGCCGTCCCGAAGTCGAAAAAGTCTGACGGTCGCGCGTGACAGCTCCCTCGACCAACACGGCCAAACCTGCAACGGGCATCGTCGCTCTCCTGAAGACGGCCTTCATCAACGCGCTGATCGCGCTGGTGCTGTTCTCGCTGATGATCGGCATCCGCACCGAGGCGGGCGCCTCCGGCCAGCTCACCTATTGGACCCGCTTCGGCGACCTCGCCTCCATCGTCGCCGCCGTATTCGGCGGTTCGATCGTGATCGAGCTGCTTCGGCAATGGATCGGCCCGACCGGCGCCGAGAAGCTGGTGCCGCCGGCGGTGCAGAGCGGCATATCGTTCATTGGCCGCTACCTCGCGCCGGCGCTCCTGATCTTCACGCTGCTGGTGCCGGTGATCTTCTATAACCAGCGCTACATCCTCGACCTCGCGATCCTGGTGCTCACCTATGTCATGCTGGGCTGGGGATTGAACGTCGTGGTCGGGCTCGCCGGCCTGCTCGATCTCGGCTACGTCGCCTTCTATGCGGTCGGCGCCTATTCCTACGGACTGCTCGCCACCAATTTCGGCTGGTCGTTCTGGATCTGCCTGCCGCTCGCCGGCATCCTCGCCGCCTTCTGGGGCGTCCTGCTCGGCTTCCCCGTGCTGCGCCTGCGCGGCGACTATCTCGCCATCGTGACGCTCGCCTTCGGCGAGATCATCCGCCTCGTCATCATCAACTGGCAGGATCTCACCGGTGGCCCCAACGGCGTCTCCGGCATTCCCCGCCCCACCTTCTTCGGCATCCCGCTCGACAACAGCGATGACGGGCTCGCCGCCAGGCTCGGCATCGAATATTCGCCGACGCACCGCATCGTCTTCCTGTTCTATCTGATCCTGGCGCTGGCGCTGCTCACCAACTGGGCGACGATCCGCCTGCGCCGCCTGCCGATCGGACGGGCCTGGGAAGCCTTGCGCGAGGACGAGGTCGCCTGCCGTGCGCTCGGCATCAACACCACGACCACCAAGCTCACGGCGTTCGCGACGGGTGCGATGTTCGGCGGCTTTGCCGGCGCGTTCTTCGCCACCCGGCAGGGCTTCATCAGCCCGGAATCCTTCACCTTCCAGGAATCGGCGCTGGTGCTCGCCATCGTCGTCCTCGGCGGCATGGGCTCGCAGCTCGGCGTCGCGCTCTCCGCGCTCGCCATGATCGGCGGCTTCGAACTGTTCCGGGGCCTGGAGGGCTATCGCATGCTGGTGTTCGGCATGGCCATGGTGCTGATCATGATCTGGCGGCCGCGCGGCCTGATCGGCCATCGCGCACCCACCGTGTATCTGACCAAGGCGAAAGCGATCTCCTCCGACCTCGTCAAGGAAGGGCACGGATGAGCGGCGACAAGATTCTCAGCGTCGACCGGCTCGCCATGCGCTTCGGCGGCATCGTCGCCGTGCAGGACCTTTCTTTCGCCGCCGAGCGGAAGAAGATCACCGCGCTGATCGGGCCGAACGGCGCCGGCAAGACCACCGTCTTCAACTGCATCACCGGATTCTACAAGCCGAGCGGCGGCGCCATTCGCCTCACCCATGACGGCGGCAGGACGATCGCGCTGGAGCGGCTGAACGATTTCCGCATCGCCAAGCAAGCCAAGGTGGCCCGCACCTTCCAGAACATCCGGCTGTTTCCCGGCATGACCGCGCTGGAAAACCTGATGGTGGCGCAGCACAACGCACTGATGCGCGCCTCCGGCTTCACCTTCCTCGGCCTGATCGGCGCCCCCGGCTATCGCGACGCCGAAAAGCGCGCGATTGATCTCGCCACGGACTGGCTCAAGCGAGTCAATCTGCTCGACCGCGCCGACGATGCCGCCGGCAATTTCGCTTATGGCGACCAGCGCCGGCTCGAGATCGCGCGCGCCATGTGCACCGAACCCGCGCTTCTGTGCCTGGACGAGCCCGCCGCCGGCCTCAATGCGCGCGAGAGCGCGGCCTTGAGCGAGCTCCTGCTCTCGATCCGCGACGAGCTCGGCACCTCGATCCTCCTGATCGAGCATGACATGTCGGTGGTGATGGAGATCTCCGACCACATCGTGGTGATGGACCATGGCGTCAAGATCGCCGAAGGCACGCCGCGCGAGGTCCGCGACGATCCCAAGGTGATCGCAGCCTATCTCGGCGCCGACGAGGAAGAGGCGGCAGCCGTGATGGAGGGCGGGTCATGACCGCGGCGCCCTCTCCTCTGCTCGCGATCCGGGGCTTGCGCGCCGCCTACGGCAAGATCGAGGCGCTGAAGGGCGTCGACGTCGAGATCAATGCCGGCGAGATCGTGGCGCTGATCGGCGCCAACGGCGCCGGCAAGTCGACGCTGATGATGACGATCTTCGGCAAGCCGCGCGCCCGCGCCGGCCAGATCCTGTACGAAGGCCGCGACATCACCGACGTCCCCACCCACGAGATCGCGCATTTGCGCATTGCGCAATCGCCGGAGGGCCGCCGCGTCTTCCCGCGCATGAGCGTGGCGGAAAACCTCCAGATGGGGGCGGATGCCACCGAATGCACGGAGGGCGAACGCGAGGCGACGCTGCAACGCGTCTTCACGCTGTTTCCGCGCCTGAAGGAACGCTACGCCCAGCGTGGCGGAACGCTGTCCGGCGGCGAGCAGCAGATGCTGGCGATCGGCCGCGCCTTGATGAGCCGTCCCCGCCTGCTCCTGCTCGACGAGCCCTCGCTTGGCCTTGCGCCGCTGATCGCGCGCCAGATCTTCGATGCGATCCGCACCCTGAACCGGCAGGACGGCCTGACCGTCCTGATCGTCGAGCAGAACGCCAACCACGCCCTCAAGCTCGCCCATCGCGGCTATGTCATGGTCAATGGCCTGATCACGCTGGCCGGTACCGGCGCCGAATTGTTGCAGCGCCCCGAGATTCGCGCGGCCTACCTGGAAGGCGGCCGGCACGGCTGACCGGCCGGCAGCCCGACCCGCGTGCGGCCCCGTGTGGCGAGATATCTCTGCCGATGCCCGTATTTTGCCGGTGACTTCTCGGTAAATTCATTCGAGAATGGCGCCGGTTTGAACCGGGCACGCCCGGCAACTTCCACAGGCGACCACCCGCGAGGTATCTCATGAAGTCACTGAAGCTCATCGGTCTGGCATTCGGCGCGTCGATCGCGCTTTCGAGCGCGGCGTTCGCGCAGGATGTCACCGTCGCAGTCGCAGGCCCGATGACCGGCGGCGAGTCCGCCTTCGGCCGCCAGATGAAGAACGGCGCCGAAATGGCCGTGGCCGATATCAATGCCGCAGGCGGCGTCAACGGCAAGAAGCTCGCGCTTTCCGTCGAGGACGATGCCTGCGACCCGAAGCAGGCGCGCTCGATCGCCGAAAAGATCGCCGGCGCGAAAATCCCGTTCGTGGCCGGGCACTATTGCTCGTCGTCGTCGATCCCGGCTTCCGAAGCCTATGCCGACGGCAACGTGCTGCAGATCACGCCGGCCTCGACCAATCCGCTGTTCACCGAGCGCAAGCTCTGGAACGTGGCGCGCGTCTGCGGTCGTGACGATCAGCAGGGCCTGATCGCGGCGCAGTACATCGCCAAGAACTACAAGGGCAAGAACATCGCGATCCTCAACGACAAGACCACCTACGGCAAGGGTCTTGCCGACGAGACCAAGAAGGCGCTCAACAAAGCCGGCGTCACCGAGAAGATGTACGAGTCCTACAACAAGGGCGACAAGGACTTCAACGCGATCGTCTCGCGCTTGAAGCGTGACAACATCGACCTCGTCTATGTCGGCGGGTACCATCAGGAGAGCGGCCTGATCCTGCGTCAGATGCGCGACCAGGGCCTCAAGACCGTGCTGATGGCCGGCGACGCGCTCGCCGACAAGGAGTACGCCTCCATCACCGGCCCGGCCGGCGAAGGCACGCTGTTCACCTTCGGCCCCGATCCGCGCAACAAGCCGACCGCGAAGAAGATCGTCGAGGCTTTCAAGGCCAAGAATATCGACCCGGAGGGCTACACCCTCTACACCTACGCGGCGATGCAGGTGTGGTCGCAGGCGGCCAAGAAGGCCGGCACCACCGACGCCAAGAAGGTCATGGAGGCGATGAAGGCCGGCAAGTGGGACACCGTGATCGGTCCGATCGAGTATGACGCCAAGGGCGACATCAAGCAGATCGACTACGTCGTCTACAAATGGGACGCCAAGGGCAACTATGCCGAGATCAAGGGCAACGGCACCTAAGCCCGCTTGACGCGCCCTCGGGCCGCCATACGATCGTCACCACGCCCCGGCTTGCCCGGGGCGTTTCTTTTCGCGGGCGGTTCAGACGGCCGCAGGCAGTTCGCCGCTGGCCGCAGCCTGGGCCTTCCGCAGTGCTTGCAGGAGGTCGTTCGGCCGAAACGGCTTTTGCAGGCAGACCACGTTGGCGAGGTGAGGCGCTTGGTCCAGGAAATCGAGCGTCGTCATCCCGGACACCGCAATGATGGGAAGTCCCGGCGCACGCTCGCGCAGGCTCGCGATGACGTCGACGCCGCTGGTGTCACCAAGGAAGATATCGACGATTGCCGCGTCAAAGGAGCCTTCCGCGAAGGTTTTCAGCCCCGCCGCACCGCTGTCGGCCTCGGCAACCTCGTAACGGTTGACCCGAAGCACGATCGCGACCATCGCGCGCACGTCCTTCTGGTCGTCGATGATGAGAATACGAGGCATGGGAACAACCCCCACGATTGATCCAAATCGTATGATTCAAGCCTGGAACCCGCCGCGGCGGCAGGGCATTATGACACCGCCCAGTAAAGCGCATCTTACCCATCCCTATTCCGCGCTCCCACCAAAATTAAGTAAACTGTAACCTTCGGTTGAGTCGTCACTGCAACAGTTCACGACACGCGCCCGGAACGGGCTACCGTGGGGACCGTGGAGATCAAGACTGCCGTATCTTGGAACTGCGGAGATGCTCAAAACGGGTCTGCATGAGATGAACGTGCCTGCGATCGACCGAAGCACATTTCTTTCAACGCTGCCGGCCGCACCGGCCGACCGGACCGCGGCAATGTGGATCGTCGGCGTCTCCTCGATCCTGTTCGCCCTGGCCGTTCCGTTCGCAGGTATCCAGCTGCCGCCGGTCCCCGCCTTCGTGGCGAGCTACCAATCCGCCCTGGCGGTGAGCGACATCATCACGGCAGTGCTGCTGCTGTCGCAGTTTTCGGTGCTGCGGACCCGCGCCCTGTTGTGGCTGTCGACCGGCTACCTGTTCACCGCCGCGGCAGCGCTGGTCCATGCCCTCACCTTCCCCGGCCTGTTCGCGCCGACCGGGCTGTTTGGCGCCGGCAGTCAGACCACGGTCTGGCTCTACATGGTCTGGCACGGCGCCTTCCCGCTGTTCGTGCTGGGCTATGCCTGGCTGAAGGAAAAGGACGGCGGCCCCACGATCCGGGGCACGACAAGCAACGTGATCTACGCCATCGTGCTCGGCGTCATCGTGGCCATGGCTGCCTTCACCTGGATCGTCACCGCCCAGCACGATCTGTTGCCGGTCCTGCTCCGCGACAGCCGATACACACCGACCATGATCGGGGTCGTGTCTTTTGTTTGGTCGCTGAGCTTCGCCGCGCTCGTTTCGCTGTGGTTCCGGCGCCCGCATTCGGTGATCGACATATGGCTCATGGTCGTGATGTGCGCATGGCTGTTCGACATCGCGCTGTCTGCGATCGTCAACGTCGTGCGCTTCGATCTCGGTTTCTACGCCGGCCGTCTCTATGGCCTCTGCGCGTCGAGCTTCGTGCTGGCGGTGTTGCTGATCGAGAATGTTCGCCTTCAGGCCCGGACGGTGGGTCTTGTCGGCAGGCTGCGCGAGCAATCGGCGTCGGATCGCGACTTCTATGGCAAGCGCCTCGCGCTGTATGGCGCCGTCGTCGAATCCTCCAACGACGCCATCATCACCCAGTCGCTCAACGGCGCCATCACCGGCTGGAACCGTGCGGCCGAGCACCTGTTCGGCTATTCCGCCGCAGAGGCCGTCGGCAAGCCGATCGACATCATCGTGCCTGAGGACCGCAAGCCGGAAGTCAGGAGCATTCTCAATCGCATCAGCAGCAACGAGTCGATTGCCCAGCACGAGACCGTCCGTCTCAGGAAGGATGGTCGCGCGCTCGACGTCGTCCTCAACGTCTCGCCACTTCGGGCGGAGAGCGGCGAGATCATCGGCGCCTCCAAGATCGCTCACGACATCACCGAGGAGAAGCAATCCAGGGAAAAGCTTCGCCGCGAGATCGAGGAGCGCCAGCGCATCTTCGAGACCTCGCAGGACCTGATCCTGGTCACCGACGGTTTCGGCAATTTCATCCAGGTCAGCCCCAGCGTGAAGGACATCCTCGGCTTCAGCCCGGAAGATCTGATCGGGCACAGCGCCACCGAGTTCATTCACCCCGACGACCTCGATAGAACCCGGGAGGAGATGCGTGCGGCGCGGCGCGGCGCGGTCAAGCGCAGCTTTGAGGCGCGCTACTATCACTACGACGGTCACGAGGTCACGCTGAACTGGATGGGCACCTGGTCCGAGCCGGTGAAGCGTCACTTCTTCATCGGCCGGGATCTCACGGAGAAGCAGGCCGCCGAAGCCCAGTTCCGGCAGGTCCAGAAAATGGATTCCATCGGTCAGTTGACCGGCGGCGTCGCTCACGACTTCAACAACGTGCTGACCGTGATCACCGGCACGATCGGCATCTTGTCGGACGCGGTCGCCGACCGGCCCGAGCTGGCTGCGATCACCAAGCTGATCGATGACGCCGCCGAGCGCGGCGCGCAGCTGACCAAGCATCTGCTAGCCTTCGCCCGCAAGCAGCCGCTCCAGCCCCGCGAGATCGACGTCAATGCGCTGGCGCTGGAAGCCGCCAAGCTGTTGCACCCCACCTTGGGCGAGCAGATCACCATCATGCCGCAGCTCACCGAGGATGCATGGCCGGCTCTGGTCGACCCCGGCCAGCTTTCCACGGCGATCCTCAACCTCGCGCTGAACGCGCGTGACGCGATGCCCGATGGCGGCACCCTGGTGCTGGAGACCCGCAACGTCTTCCTCGACGACGGCTATGCCAGCATGAATGCCGACATGGTCGCCGGCAGTTACGTGATGATCGCGGTCAGCGACACCGGCTCCGGAATTCCGCCGGAGTTGATCGACCGGGTGTTCGACCCCTTCTTCACCACCAAGGAGGTTGGCAAGGGCACCGGGCTCGGGCTCAGCATGGTGTTCGGCTTCGTCAAGCAGTCCGGCGGCCACGTCAAGATCTACAGCGAGGAAGGCCACGGCACGAGCGTCAAGATCTACCTGCCGCGCTCGAGCGGCGTGCAGGAGACCGAGATCGAAGTGCTCCAGAACGCGCCCATCACCGGCGGCGACGAGAAGATCCTGATCGTCGAGGACGATGCGCTGGTGCGGCAATATGTGGTGACCCAGGTCAAGAGCCTCGGCTACACCGCGCTCGAGGCCGCCAACGGCGCGGAGGCTCTGACCATCATCGACAACGATAAGACCATCGACCTGCTCTTCACCGACATCATCATGCCGGGCAACATGAACGGTCGCCAGCTTGCCGATGAAGCCGCCCGCCGCCGTCCGGACCTGAAGACATTGTTCACCTCGGGCTACACCGAGAACGCCATCGTCCACCATGGCCGGCTCGATTCCGGCGTGCTGCTGCTGGCAAAGCCCTACCGCAAGTCCGAGCTCGCCAAGATGCTCCGGACGGCACTCGCCAGTTGAGCCTGCGTCCTCTCTGCGCTATCGCAGATCGCGAACTGCACTCAACGATGAGGCCGCCTTGAAAAATCTGCTCACCGATATTGCCGGCCTCCGCGTTGGCCATGCCGAAGATACGAAAGTGGCCTCTGGCACGACCGCGATCATCTTCGACCAGCCGGCGGTCGCGGCGATCGACGTCCGCGGCGGCGGACCCGGCACGCGCGAGGACGCACTGCTCGATCTCGCCAACACCGTCGAGCGCGTCGACGCGATCGCACTGTCCGGCGGTTCCGCGTTTGGTCTCGATACCGGCGGCGGGGTGCAGGCGTGGCTCGCCGAGCAGGGCCGCGGCCACCGGGTTCGGGAAGCACTGATCCCGATCGTGCCGGGCGCGATCCTGTTCGATCTGCTCAATGGGGGCGACAAGGCCTGGGGACGGTTCTCGCCCTATCGTGACCTCGGCTACGCCGCGGCGGCCGCCGCCGGCACCGACTTCGCGATCGGCAGCGTCGGCGCCGGCCTCGGTGCCACCACCGCAACGCTCAAGGGCGGGCTCGGCTCGGCCTCGGCGGTGACGCCCGATGGCGTCAAGGTCGCCGCGATCGTCGCCGTCAACGCGGTAGGAAGCGTCACCGTCGGCAACGGACCTTGGTTCTGGGCGGCGCCGTTCGAGGTGAACGGCGAGTTCGGCGGACGCGGCCTGCCGGACAAATTCACAGACGACATGCTCCGCATGCGCATCAAGGGCGGCCCTGCCGCGAACGCGCGCGAGAACACTACCATTGGCGCGGTCGTCACCGACGCGGTGCTGACCAAGCCCCAGGCCAAGCGGCTCGCGATGATCGCACACACCGGCTTTGCCCGCGCGATCTACCCGGTGCATGCACCGACGGATGGCGACGTGCTGTTTGCGGCCGCCACCGGTGAGAAGCCGATCGATCCGCTGGTCGGCCTCACCGAGCTCGGCACCGTCGCGGCCAACGTGGTCGCGCGCGCAATCGCCCGCGGCGTCTATAGCGCAGCCGCGCTACCGTTCCCGGGAGCGCAGCCGGCCTGGATGGGCCGGTTCGGCTAGCAACGAAACGGCGGATACGGCGTTGTCCTGGCGGGCCAAGGTGTACCGCCATGCCGTCGTCCGTGATCCGCTTCTTCCGCTATGCGCCGAATACGCGCGAGCTGAAGGTGACTTTCGTTAGCGGACGCCTCTATGTCTACGAGGACGTTCCGCCCGAGGTCGCCGCGGCGTTCAGGGAAACGCGCTTAAAGGGGGCGTTCTTCAACCACGAGATCCGCGACCGGTACGCCTATCGTGACATCACGCACGAATATGCCGGCTGACTCGGATGCCGCTCACACGCTCATCGACATCGACGAACCGGCAGCCGCCGAAGAGCCTTGCCCGCCTTGCTGCTGCATCAACTGCGCGAACAGATCGTAAGCCGAATTGCGGGGGCTGGAGGCGCCTGGCACCGTCGTCGACATCTTGAAGCCGTCGGCATACGTGACGGTCGTCGTGGTCGAGCCGTCGGCAGCGGTCGTCGTGGTCGAGGTCGATCCGCCGCTGGGCTTCGACGAGGAATCCGAGCCATCGCCCGCGCCGCCGGCGCCTTGCGCGTGATGGTGCCCGTGGCCGCTCTTCAGCGCCTTCGACATCTCGTCAAGGCTGACGTTGCCGTCGGCGTTCGCATCCAGCTTCGAGAAGACATCGTCGGCCTGCGCGAGGTTGGTGCCGCCGGCGCCCAGCGCGTCCTCGAACTCGGACTTGGTAATGCTGCCGTCGCCGTCCGCATCGATCTGAGAGAACAGATCCTTGAGCGCAGCCTCCCGGCCCTTCGACATCGAGGACGACGAACTCGACGAGGTCGAGCTCGCCGAACTGCTCGCGCCGTCGGTCGACTGGCTCTGCGCGGCGAGCAGCGCGTTCATCGTCTCCGGCGCGATCTGTGGCGGACTGCCTGAGCCGACCAATGAGGTCGTCATGCTGCCCGCGCTGCTGTCGATCGCGAACGGGTTGGTTGCGCCCTGCGAAGATCCGGCCTTCTGCGCCGACCCGGCCTTCTGCGTCGACGAGGACGACTTCGAATTCGTCAGCGACTGGATCGCGTCGAGCGCGCTGGACACGGCGCCAAGGGCTAACAGCATTGCACAACTCCAACCGACGCGGCATGCCGCGGCCAATGTTCTGTCGGGTAACGTCAGCAAGCGTCATGCCAGCGCAAAAAGTTCAATGAAATCCGCCGCCACGCACCTTCGACGGCCCGGGAACACCGGCAAATCATGCCGGTCGCGGCAGAAATTTCCGCCCACAGGAAGCACGCCTGCCCTGCATTGCCGACCACGGAGGCCCATGTTAGCGAGGCCCAATCTTCTTTCGGCCGCCACGGGAAACCGCCATGACCCAAGCCTTCGCCCCCCGCCCCCTGGCAATCGCGCCCTCGATCCTGGCCTCGGACTTCTCCAGGCTCGGCGAGGAGGTGCACAGCGTCGACGCCGCCGGCGCGGACTGGATCCATCTCGACGTGATGGACGGTCACTTCGTCCCCAACATCTCGTACGGCCCCGACGTCATCAAGGCGATGCGCCCGCACACGAAGAAGGTGTTCGACGCACACCTGATGATCTCGCCCTGCGACCCCTATCTCGAGGCCTTTGCGAAAGCCGGCTGCGACCACATCACGGTGCATGCGGAGGCCGGTCCGCATTTGCACCGCTCGCTCCAGGCGATCCGCGCGCTCGGCAAGAAGGCCGGCGTCTCGCTCAATCCCGGCACACCGATCAGCACGCTCGAATATGTCCTCGACCTCGTCGACCTCGTGCTGGTGATGTCGGTCAATCCCGGCTTCGGCGGCCAGGCCTTCATCCCTTCCGCGATCGGCAAAATCCGCGACATCCGCGCGATGACGGCCGGACGCCCGATCGACATCGAGGTTGATGGCGGCGTCGGCCCCGAAGTTGCGGGCGCGCTCGCCGCGGCCGGCGCCAACGCCTTCGTCGCCGGCACATCCGTGTTCAAGGGCGGCACGCTGGACTCGTACAAAGCCAACATCGCCGCGATCCGCAACGCAGCACTGGGGGCACGCGGCGAGGCGATCTGAGACCATCGCTGTCCGAACCGGAGCTGCTGCCGCTGCGACCAACGGGGATGGATGAACTCCGCGCCACTCTGTTTTCTGCCGGCCTGCTTCGTCTTCTCGCCGAGTCCCTTCAGGATGGAGAGCAAGTGGTCTGGCAGGGGCAGCCCGACGGCATCGCCCGCGCGGCAATGTGGCGATTTCTCTGGTGTATCGGATTTCCCTGGTTGTTGCTGACCGTCATCGCCGTCAGGAACGATTGGATCGACCAAGCGACCCAACCTCTCGCGATGCTTGGAGTTGGGATTGTTGCAGCTCCGTTCGTGATGCTGCTGCAAGACCTGCAGACGCTTTATGTGATCACCGACCACCGCGCGCTGATCGTGCGCACGGCCTGGAGCAGACGCAGCGTGACGGCTACTTCGTTCGACGCCATGGATGCAGTGTTCGAAATCCTCGACATCGGCGGCGGCGTCGGCCATCTCAACTTTGCGTCAGGGCGCTCGACCCGTTCGCCCGATACCGACTACACCGGGCGCTATGGGTTTCGCTGCGTTCGAGACGCACGGCGCATCCGGGATATCCTCGATCATGCGCGCACCGGCAAAGTAAGCCGGTCGCACCTGGAAAGAATTGCGGCTTCTATGGGTAAAGTTTAAAATTGTAGCCTTCGTCCGTACTCATCCGGACTTCACTGATTCGTGCAAATCACTGCAAGTGATTCCTGCCTGTTTTCGCGGGAGCAGATCATGACGACGACCCTGGTTTGGACTGGCGTGGCGTTGTGGATTGGTTTCAGTGCGTTTGTCGTGCTCGGTCCGTCGGCCGGCCCGGTCGAGGCTCCGGCCCGTTCGGCCCGCAACATCCGTCGCGCCCGCGACAGGGGCTGACGTCCATGCAGATCGCTCTCGTGAAGCGTCAGCCTAAACGCAGGTGCCGGATTCCACGGCGCCCGCATCCGAGCCTCGATTATTTCTTCGGCCGCCTCGAGCGAGCCGATGGCGGGCTAGACGACGATGCCGGGTTTCGACTGTTCGGACCTCGATCATTCGTTTCCTTCGCGGCGCCGACACTGAGACACTCTTTTCCGGACCACCTCCCATGAAACCGCACTGCCCGAACTGCCTCAAGGAAATGACCAAGGCATCCGCGTCGCGTAACCTGTTCAATTGCGAGCCCTGCCGCGAGATCATCCAATATTTCGGCGGCAGTCCGGATCACGGCGAGCCCGGCCCGCAATTCTGTTGGCCGATCCGCCGCAAGCGCACCGTTCACTCCGTCCACGCGGCCTAATCCAGCCTCAAGTCGACAGGCGGCCTATCCCGGCACTTCGCCGGCATTGGGCTCGCCGGCGTCCCCAGCCATCCGCGGCGGCCGCACCACGGTGACGGTGCAGGCCGCTTCCGAAGCCACCTTGGCCGAGACGCTGCCGAGCAGCGTGCGCCTGAACGAGCTCTGCCGCGCGCCGATGATGACGTGGTCGACCTGGTTGACCTCGGCGAACTCCAGGATTGCGGCGGCGGGATCGACCGCCTCCAGCACATGAGCCGACAGCCGGCTCTCATCCAGCTTGAGCGGCGTCGCCCAATGCCAGAGCGCGACCAGGCGGTCGATATGCTTGTTGGACCCCTGCTCGTCCAGGGTACGGTCGATCGCGATCCGGTTCAGCTTGAGCACGTTGACGCAGGCAAGCCGTGCTGACGGCAAGGTGGCAAGGATGCGCTCGGTGGTCACGCGCAGCGCCTCGTTCAGCTCCGGTGCGCCTTCCACGGTGTCGAGCGCGACGGCGAGGATGGGGCTCGATGCGATCTGGGCGGCGACATCCGATTTCGCGCGCGGCGCCATGACGCCCTGGTTGAAGCGGCGACGCCATGCGACGCCGATTGGGTCGCGTTTCACCCGCTCCGAGCGCGCGGTGAGCTTGACCTGGTCCGGATGGACGAGATCGAAGGCGAGTTGGGATGCCGTCGGATAGCGCCATACCGGCTCGATCTCGAGACACCGCAACACTATTTCCTGAAGCCAGAGCGGGTAGTCGGTGCGCAAGCTTCGCGGCGGATACGGATCGCGCCACAGCCGGCGCCGCATCGCGCCCATCGTCTCGCCCTCGCCGAACGGCCGCTCGCCAGTCGTGAAGAAATAGAGCAGCACGCCAAGCGAAAACAGATCACTGCGCGGATCGTCGCGCACCCCTGACAGCCGCTCGGGCGCCATGTAGGGCGCGGTGCCGTAAGGCAGGCGGAATTCCTCCTGCAGGAGATCCGGCAGGTGGTTGTGATGCGACAGGCCGTAGTCGATCAGCACCGCCTCGCCGGTCTCGCGGAACATGATGCTGCTCGGCTTGATGTCGTGATGGATCACGTTCTGTCGGTGGAGATCGGCAAGCGCGGTCGCGATCTTGGCGACGAGCTGCCGCGCTTCGTCGTAGGGCAACGGCAGGTCAGGCAGCCGCTTGTAGAGCGTGGTGCCGCCGATGCGCTCGATCACGACATAGGCCTGGTGCGCGAAATCGCCGGTGCCGAAACAGGCCGGGACGTGCGGACCCGCCAGCCGCGGCAGGATCATCATCTCCATCTCGAAGGAGACGATCGCGGCAGGATCCTCGCCCTCCGACACCCGCGGGATCTTCATCAGCAAGGGTACATCGATGCCGGGATGGGTGACCGTCCACAACGTCGCCATGCCGCCGGCATGAACGCATTCACCGATGGTGTAACCATCGATCAACGCACCGGATTTGACCAGGGGCTTCGGCATCGGCCTCTAGCGCCCCTGCGAGAGCCGATCGGCGAGCCAGTGCGGCAGGCCGTTGTCGCGAATCCTGTCCGCCGCGGTCCCGATGTCATAGGGCGCGCGGCAGTAGGTGATCTGGCACGTCTCGGTGTCGAACAAGACGAAGGCTGCCGACGGATCGCCGTCGCGGGGCTGGCCGACCGAGCCGAGCACGGCGAGCCATTGCCGGCCGCGCAGAAGCTGCACCGGAACGTCGGTCTTCGGCACGAAGCTCGTCATCTTGGCCGTCACCGACATCGAATAGAGCGCGGGACGATGGATGTGGCCGCAAAACGTAACATGAGCGGGCGTTGCAATCAGGCTCTTGGCGGCGTCCACCGTCGAGCGGACATAGTGCCAGCGCTGGGGGCTGGAGGCTTCCGAATGCACGAAGAGACGATCGCTATCCTCCACCAGCATCGGCAGTTCGGTCAGGAACCGCCGCTGCGCGGTATCAAGCCGGCCGCGGGTCCATTCGATTGCGATTTGCGCCTCGGCGTTCATGGTCTCCGTCGAGGAATTGACCGCCTGGTCGTGATTGCCGCGGACGGCGATCGCACCCTGGGCAACGAGCTCCATCGCGGTATCCACCACCCATTCCGGATCGGCGCCATAGCCGACGAAATCGCCAAGCAGGACGAACCGCTCCGCGCCCCTCGCGCGGGCGGCCTTCAGGCAGGCCTCGAAGGCCTGTCTATTGCCATGGATATCCGAAAAGACCGCTAGGAGCACGCACCCTCCACCCTCCAATTCTTATTGAAGGCCGGTAAGGCCAAATTGAGGGAGGTCAAAACCATGCGCCAGCGCCGCGCCGTTTACCAGCGCAGCCTTGTGGTGATGATCCTGCGGCGATGACGAAGGGCCTATTGCTCGTCCTTTGGCGGCATCCGGGGCGGCGGTATCGGCGTGAACACGGCGCCTTGCGCGCCTGCCGGCGGGGCAAGGAATTCGCCGGTCGAGGAATCGCCGCCGGTGGTCTCCAAAATGGTCTTCGGCGTCACATATTCGCGGACCTTATCGATGAGGCTGCCATCGCCGCCGCCGAAATCGGCGGCGCGGCCGCCTTGCGGATGTCCCAGAGCGATCTCGTTCTCCGCGGCATGGGTCTTGTCGGCGAGCCTGTCGTCGTAGGGCACGCGGAAGGCGCGCGGAATGCCGCTCGGGCGATTGTCCTCGTCCAGCTGCTCGACCCACAGATAGATCGAGCCGGGGTCACCCTGAAGCGAATGCGGCTCGACGATGCGGGACTTCAGCAGCTTGAACGTCGTCGGCAGCCGGTCGGTGCTGGCCCAACCGAGCAGGCCGCGCATCTCGCTGAAGCTGACGATGTAGAACGCGCTGGTGACCACCACCGCGACCGCCTTGAACGACCAGTGCAGCCGCCCATAGACCAGCACGATCAGCAGCAGCGCACCGATCACGGCATAGGCAACCGACAGCGTGAGGATGACCGTTTGCAGATTAGTCACGGCGTATCCTCTTGGCGTTACTGCTCACCCCGGTCCTCGGGTCGAGATCGGCCCCGTTGCGCCAGCTGCTGCGGAACGTCTCCAGCAGCGATTTCGGCCGCTGGTCCACATTGACGACCTTGCCTTCGGCGTCGATCCGGAACCGCACCGCGGTCTTTTCGTCGCCGGTGTGATCGAGCGTGAACTTGTTGTCGAAGACCACCTGCGCGGTCGGATTGAGCTTCTGCACCTTCACATTGGCCGTAACGGGCTCACCTGTCGTCGCCACGAAATGCGAGACGTTGACGGTGTATTCGCCGGCGAGGATGCCGCGCACGGTGACGATCTCCTCGCGGATGGGCGAGGCGATCTTCTTGCCAGCGACGATGATGAAGTCGTTGGCCCCGCCGCGGTCGTCGCGATCGAGCGTCAGGAAGCCGGCCTCACGATGGCGGTACCAGGCGATATTGCCGGCGGGATCCTGCACGAACAGGTCGAGATCGTCGGGGTGGCTGTCCGGCCAGTCCAGCGTGATCATGAACTCCGCCTTGGAGTCGATCTTGCCCTCCTTGGCATCCGGGGAGACCGCGAGCAGCGCAAGAAAGAACAGGAACGCGATCACCTGGAGCGCCTTGAACAGCATCACGCCCAGCGGATCGAACGGCTCCTCGCGCGGATAGAGACCGAAATCATCCATCATGACGGGATCCCGGCACCCTTGATCCCAGACCCCTTTTCAGACCCCTTGCGCTCCAGCACCGGCGTCACATAGGTCTCGGTCAGCACCACCGCATCCGAGAACACCCGCTGGGTCGCGGCATCCAGCATGTAGTACTGGATACGGACCAGGATCGAGCCGACGAGGCCGGCGAGCGTCGTGTACATCGCGACCGCCATGCCGTCGCTCATCAGCCCCATCGAGGAGCGCATCGCGACCTTGTCGGCGGCATCCAGCCCCGCGATCGGCGCCAGCATGATGATGAAGCCGACGATGGTGCCGAGCAGGCCGAGCTTCATCAGCGTATCCGAGACGAAGGCGCCGAACCCATTGGAGCCGCGCAGCCGATCCGCGAGCGTCCGCAGCAGCAGCGTCTGGTCGACCGGGCGGTAGCCCTGCGCGGCCGCTTTCGTCAGCAGGCTCTGGATGTGGTCGCGCACCAGGCCGCGCGGTAGCGCCGCCGCGCTCGCATCGAGCACCTTGCCGCCATCAGGCGCGGCGAGCGCCTCGCGGCAGCGCCGCGCCGCTGCGCCTTCACGCGCGATCGCTCGCGTGCGCAGGAAGCAGTGGCCGCAGGTCAGAACATAGAGCACCGCGATGACGCTCGAAATGTAGGTCCGGTCCGAGGTCAGCATCAAATGGATCAGGCCGAACCGCCATAGCAGCACGACGGCGAAGATCGAGAGCCCCGTGAAGATCATCCAGAACAGGAGCGCGCTACGCTCGGATGGGTCGGTCCCGGTTCCCGCGATCGGTCCAATCGTGATCGAACTCATGCTGCACTGCTCCCGGCCCGCAACGATTGGCCTGCAAAGATTTCCGGTCGATTAGATCAAAGCCGCCGTATCAGGTCCAAAGACCCATGCCCAATCCGGCTTGGGAAATTTGCCCGAGCAGCAGTCCCGCCACACCCCGCAATTGGCAAGGCGCGGCGGCGTTGTTAGGCTGAGCTTATCAAACGTCGGGGATGATCGCATGCGCCTCGTGCTTCAGCTTGTCGCCCGTCTGCTGCTTATCGTGGCCCTGTGCCTTGGCGCGGCAACCATATGGGCCACATTCGACGCCTATCGCAGCGTCGACCGGTCCACTGCGGCCTCGGCGCAGCGGGTCGCGCAGGCGCTTCAGGCGCTGTATTGGCGCGAGCTTTTGTTGCGCAGCAGCAGAGCGCGCGAGCATCTCCTGCCCGTTCCGGACTGGCGCACCCTGGAGACCATGAAGCTGATCTCGCCCGGAGTCTGCGTCGAGTTCCAGCCAGCCGCGGCATTCGAGAAGCCGCTCTGCGGCCAGAGCGAAGGGCTGGGCAAGACCCCGCCGCGCTGGTTCGCCGCGATCGTGCCGACCTTCCTCGGCAGCCACGCCGAGGTGGTCCGGCCCGTCAGTCCCCGCGCCGCGACGGCCGGCACCGTGGTCGCGACGCCGGATGCCGCGGCCGCCGTCTCGCTCGCCTGGGAATACATCCTCAACGTGATCGACGTCGCGCTATTGATGGCGGCGGCGATCGCGCTGCTGGCTTCGCTGGCGATCGCGCATGCGCTGGCACCGGCGCGCACGATCGTGACCGCCCTGCAGCGCATGGCGCGCGGGCAGTATCGCACCAAACTGCCGCGCTTCCGCTCCATGGAGCTGGCGATGATCGGCGGCGCCGTCGACGAGCTCGGCGGCCGGCTGGAGGAAGCTACCGAGCAGCGCGCCGCGCTGACGCGGCGCCTGATCGAGATCCGCGACGACGAGCGCCGCGCCCTCGCCCGCGAGCTGCACGACGAGTTCGGACAGAATCTGTCCGCCATTCTCGCCTTCGCCAACACGATCGAAACGGCGAGCACGAAAGACAACCGGGATAATGGCATCGCGCAGGATGCGCGCATGATCTCGCAGGCGACCCATCATCTGATGGCATCGCTCCGCGATGCGCTGAAGCGTCTGCGCAATCCCCTGCCCGAGGAGCTCGGGCTGGAGGCAAGCCTCGTCAACCTCGTCGACAGCTGGCGCTCGCAGAGCGCGGCGCGGCCGACGATCCAGCTCGATCTCAGGGGTGACCTCACTGACATCAGCGGTCCGGCCGCCACCACGGCCTATCGCGTGGCACAGGAATGCCTGACCAACGCGCTGCGTCACGGTGCGGCGCGCGAGATCTCTTTGCGCATCGAACGCCGGGCCGGCGAGGACGACGCGCTGCTGATCCGCGTCGAGGACGACGGCGGCGGTGATGCGGAGCGCGTCTCGCAATCGGCCGGCTTCGGCCTGACCGGCATCCGCGAGCGCGTCACGGCGGCCGGCGGATCGCTCTCGATCCTGCCCGCCCGCGGCGGCCTCAGTGTCGCCGCCACCATCCCACTCGCCGCGTGAGGGCGGAATGAGCGAGGTTGCAGCAACAGGCATCTCCGTGCTGCTCGTAGACGACCACCCGATCGTCCGCCAAGGCTATCGGCGCGTGCTGGAAAGCCAGGGCGACCTGCATGTCGTGGCGGAGGCCGACAACGCCGCGGACGCCTACGGCGCATTCAAGGCGCATGATCCCGATGTCGTCTTGCTCGACATCTCGATGCCCGGCGCGAGCGGGCTGGAGGCGATCCGCAACATCCGCGCGCGCAGTCCGCGGGCGCGGATCCTCGTCTTCACCATGCACAACGAGGCCGTGCTGGTAAAAGCCGCCTTCAGCGCGGGAGCCAGCGGCTTCGTCACCAAGAGCAGCGAGCCGTCCGCCGTCGTCACCGCGATCCGCGCCGTCGCGCGCGGCGAGCGGGCCATGAGCGACGATATCGCGCACATCCTCGCCGAGGACAGCCTGTCGGCGGGCTCAGCGCTGGATCAGCTGGGCGAACGCGAGATCGAGATCCTGCGTCAATTTGCCGGCGGCGCCACCACCGAGCAGATCGCGACGCATCTCAATCTCAGTGTGAAGACAGTGCAGAACTACCACTATTTGATCAAGACCAAGACCGGCGCGCGCACCGACGCGCAGCTGGTGCGGCTCGCCGCGACCTGCGGGCTGACGAAGATCTAGCAGCGGGGCTGCCGCTTTCCCCACGTCACTTGAAGATTTCGAATCTGCCGGGCCCGATGGAACGGAGGCCATCCGGCTCCGGTTAGGAGTAGAGTGGAGGAATCGCCATGAGTAAGGCTCATCACAAGGCAGTCGACCATCCCCCGATCATCACCGTAGGCGAGCTCATCGATGAACTTTGCCGCCTGCCCGATACGGCCGTCGTCCACTTCCGCTGCCCCATGCTCGAGCAGGAGCTGACATTCTACCGCCTTCGAAAGCGGTCAAAGGATGCCGTCGAAATCGCGGTCAATGCATATCCGGAGAGCCCGCCAGTCGTACCGGCGACCAACGGCGGTGCGTTTCAGCCGCGCAGGCACGCAACGGCCGCGCCCCTCGTTCGGGAGAGTGCGCTTCTTCACAAGGCAAGAGCGTGAGGTAGGCCTCCGGGTCTAGGCCGCCTTCAGGCCGCGCAGCACCAGCGCGAGCGTCGCGTCGACACGCGCCGGCAGATCGGCGTCCTTCCATTCGTCGGCATGCGCCGGATGGTGGAAGCGGACGGTGGCATCGAAGATCGCGCGCGCGGTGGTCTTGACGTCGCCGATGGCGAATGCGCCCTGCTTCACGCCGTCAGTCAGGATCGCCGAGATCTGGTCGATCATGGTGTCCTTGTGACATTTGACGGCCGCGCAGGCCTCGCGCGCCAGCGTCAGATAGGTCTCGAACATCTCGGGGTCGTCGAGCACGCGCGAACGCTTGGCGGCGAACAGCGTGCGCAGCCAACGCTCGAGCCGCGCCGGCGCCGGGCCCTGCTCCGCGGCGATCTGGCGGAGCGGCGCGTCGATGCGGTCCAGCCAGCGTTTGGCGACGGCCTCGCGCAGCGAGGCCTTGCTCGGGAAATGGCGATAGACGCTGCCGTGGCTCACATCGAGCGCACGGGCAACGTCGACCACGGTGGCCTTGGCAAGTCCGTAACGCCGCAAGACGTCCTCGGTCACTTCGAGGATCCGCTCCGGCGTCAAGACAACGGCTTCATTCATGCCAGCACCATGTTCCCGTTGGGCTCAGTTATCCGGCGATGGAGCTGCTTCCGAAGCGCCTATGCCGGCCGTTTCGGAAAGCTCTCGCCTTAATGAGGCAGTTTTGCAGCCTGCGCCGCGATCTGGCGCGCCACCAGCAAATTGAGCCAATGCCCAATCGCACCGGTGAGGTTGATGATTTCGGTTGTCATTGTCGTAAGTCTCCATTCGTCCGCGGTCCCCGCTCTTCAATCCGCCCTCCGATCCGAGCTTGGCTCGGATGTCGGGCTCCCCGGGGCTTGTCGCGGGACGCCCAATCGGAGCGTCCGAGAACGGATATACGCGTCCCGCTGACAGATTTCAATATCTGTCAGTCAATGATCCGTGATTGACAGTTAATATTTGCGGCTGGGGTCGCCAACCCCTGCCTCCGGTCCGGTGGATAGCTCGGCAATCCCCCTCTCGCGGGGCCCAGACCGTTTGTTTCGCCCTGTCCGCTCTGTTAAATCACGGCGTAAAAAGCATTTTGGCTGGCGCCGCCCCTCGGGATCGCCCGCCCACCTTCCTGGAGCCATCAGATGATCCCCCGCTATACCCGCCCGGAAATGGCCTCGATCTGGGAGCCGCAGACCCGGTTCAAGATCTGGTTCGAGATCGAGGCGCATGCGGCGGACGCCCTCGCCGAGCTCGGCACCATCCCGAAGGAGGCCGCCAAAACAGTCTGGGCCAAGGCCAAGGACGCCACCTTCGACGTCGCCCGCATCGACGAGATCGAGCGCGAGACCAAGCACGATGTCATCGCCTTCCTCACTCACCTCGCCGAGATCGTCGGCCCCGAGGCGCGCTTCGTCCACCAGGGCATGACCTCGTCCGACGTGCTCGACACCTGCCTCAACGTCCAGCTCACCCGCGCCGCCGACCTGCTGCTCGCCGACCTCGACAAGGTGCTGGCCGCGCTCAAGAAGCGCGCCTTCGAGCACAAGATGACGCCGACCATCGGCCGCAGCCACGGCATTCATGCCGAGCCCGTGACCTTCGGCCTCAAGCTCGCTTATGCCTATGCCGAATTCTCGCGCGCCAAGGAGCGCCTGATCGCGGCGCGCAAGGAGGTCGCGACCTGCGCCATATCAGGCGCCGTCGGCACCTTCGCGCAGATCGATCCGCGCGTCGAAGAGCACGTTGCGAAAGCCATGGGCCTCGTCCCCGAGCCGATCTCGACCCAGGTGATCCCGCGCGACCGCCATGCGATGTATTTCTCGACGCTCGGCGTGATCGCCTCCTCGGTCGAGCGCATCGCGGTAGAGATCCGCCACATGCAGCGCACCGAAGTGCTGGAGGCCGAAGAGTTCTTCTCGGAAGGACAAAAGGGCTCCTCCGCGATGCCGCACAAGCGCAACCCGGTGCTGTCGGAAAACCTCACCGGCCTCTCCCGTATGGTGCGCGCCTATGTGACGCCTGCGCTGGAGAACGTCGTGCTCTGGCACGAGCGCGACATCTCGCACTCCTCGGCCGAGCGCATGATGGGCCCGGATGCCACCGTGACGCTCGACTTCGCACTGGTGCGCCTCGCCGGCCTGATCGACAAGCTCCTGGTCTATCCCGCCAACATGCAGAAGAACCTCGACCGCCTCGGCGGCCTCGTGCATTCGCAGCGCGTGCTCCTGGCGCTCACGCAGAAGGGCGCGAGCCGCGAGGACGCCTACAAGCTGGTGCAGCGCAACGCGATGCCGGTCTGGCGCGGTGAAGGCGATTTCCTTCAGCTGCTGAAGAAGGACACCGAGGTGAAGAAGTATCTCTCGGACGCCGAGATCGAGGAGCAGTTCGACCTCGGCTATCACCTCAAGCACGTCGACACGATCTTCAAGCGCGTGTTCGGCGAAAGCTGACATCTTGTAGGGCGGATTAGCGTAGCGTAATCCGCCTTCCGTCCCGGCATCGCGGCGGGTTACGCTACGCTAACCCACCCTACGAAGAAAAAACGGATCCCACCCCATGCCCATCGTCAACCGCGTTGCCGCCCTCTCCGACGAAATGGCCGCCTGGCGCCATGACTTCCACGAGAACCCCGAATTGCTCTACGAGGTCCACCGCACCGCCGGCATCGTCGCCGAGAAGTTGCGCGAATTCGGCTGCGACGAAGTGGTGACGGGTATCGGGCGCACCGGCGTTGTCGGGGTGATCCGCGGCCGCAAGTCCGCCTCCGGCAAGACCATTGGGCTCCGCGCCGACATGGACGCGCTGCCGATCATGGAGACGTCGGGCGTGCCTTATGCGTCGAAGGTCCCCGGCAAGATGCACGCCTGCGGCCATGACGGCCACACCGCGATGCTGCTGGGCGCCGCCAAATATCTCGCCGAGACGCGCAATTTCGACGGCACGGCGATCATGATCTTCCAGCCCGCCGAGGAAGGCGGCGGGGGCGGCAAGGCCATGGTCGAGGACGGGTTGATGACGCGCTGGAACATCCAGGAGGTCTACGGCATGCACAACATGCCGGGCCTACCGGAAGGCCATTTCGCAACCACGCCCGGCGCGATGCTGGCCTCCTCCGACAACATCCAGATCACGGTCCACGGCAAGGGCGGCCACGCCGGCGCGGGCCCGCACAAATCCGTCGACAGCGTGCTGATCGGCTCGCAGATCGTCAACGCGCTGCAATCGATCGTGGCGCGCAACGTCGATCCGCTGAAGTCGGCGGTCATCTCGATCACGCAATTCCACTCCGGCACCGCCTTCAACATCATCCCGGAGGTCGCCGAGCTCGGCGGTACCGTGCGCACGCTCGATCCCGAGGTGCGCGATCTCGTCGAGCGCCGCATCGGCGAAGTCGCCGATAGCGTCGCCCGCGCCTATGGCGGTTCGGCCGAGACCAAATACAGCCGGATGTATCCGGTGACGATGAACCATGCGCGCGAGGCCGGCCTTGCCGCCGACGTCGCCCGCGACATCGTCGGCGCCGATCGTGTCAACGACAAGTTCATCCCGATGATGGGCGCCGAGGATTTCTCGTTCATGCTGGAGGCGCGTCCCGGCGCGATGGTGCTGGTCGGCATGGGCGACGGCAACGAGTGCCATCACCCGGCCTATGTCTTCAACGACAACATCCTCGGCCACGGCGCCTCGTTCTGGGTGCGCATGATCGAGACGCGGATGCCGGCGGGGTAATCCCTCGCCTCAGCGGGGGCCGCTTCAATTGCAGACCTCGGTCAAGCCGCCACCGTTAATGGCAACGCTCGGCGATCGTCCCAGCTTGCAGCCGGGACGAAGGGGCCGGCAGCCGGCATTCGTGCATACGATCTGGCCGGACGAATTCGCTTGTGAAGCAGCCGGCGATGACTCACTCTTTTTCCGGTCCGAGTCACGTCTTGCGGGTTCATCGCGCGTCGCGACGGGCTTCTTCTCCGGGATCTTCTCGCATTCGTTGTCGTCGCTGATACGGTGACCAGCACGGCACACGATCTTGCTGCATTGGTCTCCATCCGCCCTGAAGCCGCGCTCGCAAACCAGGGGACACACCCGCCCCGACTTTCCCTTGAGGGCGTCCAGCACATCGGCGTTCGCAATCTTCGCATCGAATTTGGTGCCGGCGTATTTGTTGAACAGCGTCAGCGAGCGTTGCGCCGTCTCGCTCCACTCGCTGTACGGCTCGGCCTTCATGCAGCCGACGCGCCGCAGCTCGACTTGCACGGATCTCGGCAGATCTTGCGCCGGAGCGGAGCTCGGCGGCGGCGAAAGCGCTGCAACCTTCTTGCTCTCGGCATCAGCGGCCTGCTTTTCCGCAACGTGCTTCGCGGCGGCGTCGGCCGCCGCCTTCTCCATGACCTGCTTCTCCGCGAGCGCTTTCGCGGCCGCCGCCTCGGCGACCTTGCGCTCGCGCTCGGCTGCTTCAGCCTTCGCCTGCTCGATCTGCTTTTGCTTCTCCGCAGCGATCCGCGCATCCTCGGCGGCTTTGGCGGCAGCGGCGGCCTTTTCCAGCTCCGCCTTGTGGGCCCGTTCAGCGGCGAGCTTCACCTTCTCCTGCTCGGCCTGCCGTGCCTTCTCGGTCGCCGCCGTGCGCTCCTCCTCGGCGGCAATCTTCTTCAGCTGCACGCGGGCGAGGTTGGCGTAGAAGCCGTCCGGATAGGTCTGCAGGAAAGCTTCCCAGGCCTCACGCAGGCCCGCCTGAAGCGCAAGCTCATAGTCCCTGCGCACGCTGTCCTGTGGATTGGCCTGCGGCCCCGCGACAGCGGCGGGCTTCGCCTGCACCAGCGGCACGTCGTCGCCGCCGAGCGAGCCGTAGACATAGGGCTCCTGCCTGTTGCCGGTGTTCTTCAGAACGTCGTCCCGCACGAAGCCGAACGCCTTGCGCAGATCCAGCCCCGGCTTCGGCAGGTGCTCGACCAGCGCCGTGGCGAAGGGACTGTTGCGGGAATCGCCGTCGGATGCCGTCGATCCCGCCTTAGCAGCGAACGCGATCATCGTGTTCGGGCTGGTCGGCTCGACCTTGGCAAGACCTCGCCCGATCGCGCGCGAGGCCACCATGCGCTTCATGGTCTTGGCAAAGGGATTGTCGCGGCAGGCGTCGAGGATGACAAGGCGCAGCCGCTTGGCCGGCTCGACGGCGAACAGCGCACGATCAAGCGCAACCGTCTCGTCGAGAACGTCTCCGTCGGTCTCCAGCATGGCGTCGGTCGGGATGAGATAGTTGTTGCCGTCGAGCTCGATGCCGTGGCCAGCGTAGTAGATCACAGCCATGTCGGCGTCGCGGACCCTGCCGGCAAAGTCACGCAGCGTCCGCCGCATCTCGGAGGCATTGAGGTCTGTTTTGACGTCGACCGCATCGAAGCCGGCCTTCTTGAACATGTCGCCGACAAGTGCGGCATCGTTCACGGGATTGGTGAGCCGCAGCGTGTTCTTGTACGCGGAATTGCCGATCACGAGCGCGACGCGCTTCTCGGCATAGGCCGGCCCGCAAACGAGCCACGTCGCCAAGGCCATCACAGCAATGAGACGATACGCACTCAATTGCAGACCTCTCTCGTGCGGCCAGCCATCACCGAGCTCGCATCGGAGGTGCTGGCGCGCTCTATTCTGCATCCCTTGCCAACGGGGCGACAACCGGCAGCATTGCAGAATATCTGGCCAGACGCCTGCGGCTTGGACGGCGTCGACTCGACTTGCTTACGCTCCGTATCCCGCTTCTTTGAGTCCTCCCGCGTCGCGACCGGCTTCTTCTCCGGGATCTTCTCGCATTCGTTGTCGTCGCCGACACGATAGCCGGCGCGGCAGGTGATCTTGACGCATTGGTCGCCGTCGGCCTTGAAGCCGAAATTGCACACCAGCGGGCAGACCCGCCCCGGTTTCGCCTTCAGCGCATCGAGCGCGTCCACGCTCGCGAGCTTCACGTCGAGCTGGGTGCCGGCATATTTGTTGAACAGCGTCAGTGAGCGCTGCGCAGCCGAACTCCACTCGCCCTCAGCGGCCGACGTCAGGCACCCGACGCGGCGCAATTCGCTCTGCACGGATTTTGTCAAATCAGCCGCTGACAATGTGGGTGCCGGCCCCGGCGAGAGCGCGGCCACTTTCTGGTTCTCGACTTCGGGCAGCTGCCGGTCGGCCGCCGGCTTCGCGGCCTGCTCAGCTTTTTCTGCCGCCTGCTTGGCAGCAAGCTCGGCCTTGGCCTTCTCCGCCGCCTGCTTCTCGGCCAAGGCCTTCGCTGCCGCCGCCTCCGCTATCTTGCGCTGCTGCTCGGCCGCCTCGGCCCTCGCCTGCTCGATCTGCTTCTGCTTCTCTGCGGCAATGCGGGCATCTTCGGCAACCTTGGCCGCAGCAGCCGCCTTGTCCTGCTCGGCCTTCTGGGCGCGCTCGGCGATAAGCCTGGTCTTTTCCTGCTCGGCGGCCTTCGCCTTTTGCTCGGCTGAGGCACGCGTCTCTTCGGCGCCGATCTTGTTCAACTGGCCTTTGGCGAGATTCGCATAGAATCCCTCGGGATATTGCGCCAGGAACGCTTCCCAGCCGTCACGGGTGCCGAGTTGGAGCGCAAGTTCATAGTCTCGCCTGAGCTCAGACTGCGGATTGGGTTGCGGGCCGGTCGCAACGGGCTTGGCAGGAACGAGCGGCACGTCATCGCCGCCGAGCGAGCCATACACGAAAGGCTCTTGCTTGTTCGCAGTACTCCGCAGCACGTCATCGCGCACGAAGCCGAACGCTTTGCGCAGATCCAGGCCGGGCTTTGGCAGGTGGTCCGAGAGAGCCGTGGCGAACGGGCTGTTCCGGGAGTCTCCATCGGATGCCGTCGAACCGGCCTTGGCCGCAAACGCAATCATCGTGTTCGGAGTGGTTGGCTCGACCTTGGCGAGGCCGCGGCCGATCGCGCGCGAGGCCACCGTGCGCTTCATGGACTTGGCGAACGGATTGTCGCGGCAGGCATCGAGAATGACGAGACGAAGCTGTTTGGCGGCTTCGATGCTCACCAGCACGCGATCGATCGGTAACGCTTCGTCGTAGACGTCGGTGTCGGTCTCGAGCGCGGCATCGGTCGGGATCAGATAGTTGGTGCCGTCCACCTCCATGCCGTGGCCCGCATAGTAGATCACCGCGACATCGGCATCCCGGGTCCGCCCGCCGAATTCGCGTAGCGCCTTGCGCATTTCAGACGCGTTCAAGTCCTGCCTGACGTCGACCGTGTCGAAGCCGGCCTTCCTCAACATGCCGCCGATCAAGCCGGCGTCGCTCGCGGGATTGGCAAGCTTCGGCACGCTCTTGTAGGCGGAGTTGCCGATGACGAGCGCGACGCGCTTGTCGGCGAGCGCCGGGCTGCAACCGAGCCAGCCTGCAACAACAGAAAAGGCAAAGGCCGTCAGCGCGATGGAGCAAGCCCGAAAGATGCGCTTCATCATCAGTTGCATATTTCAGCCGGTATCTTCACCGTGGGAGTAGCAGGATGATTGGCAGTTCCGAGCCGGCATCCCTTGGCGATCGGCCTGCATCCGGCGTTGTTGCAGATCATCTGTCCCGACGCCTGCGGCGCCGATGGCGCGGACTCGCTCTGTTTCCGATCCGCATCCCGCCTCCTCGCATCCTCGCGCGTCGCGACCGGCTTCTTTTCCTGGATCTTCTCGCATTCATTGTCGTCGCCGACGCGATAGCCGGCGCGGCAGGTGATCTTGACGCATTGATCGCCGTCGGCCTTGAAGCCGAAATTGCACACCAGTGGGCACACCCGTCCGGGCTTCGCCTTCAGCGCATCGAGCGCATTCACGCTCGCGAGCTTCACGTCGAGCTGGGTGCCGGCATATTTGTTGAACAGCGTCAGTGAGCGCTGCGCAGCCGAACTCCACTCGCCCTCAGCAGCCGACGTCAGGCACCCGACGCGGCGCAATTCGCTCTGTACGGATTTGGCGAGGTCAGCCGCCGACAATGTGGGTGTCGGCCCCGGCGAGAGCGCGGCCACTTTCTGGCTCTCGACTTCGGGCAGCTGCCGATCGGCGGCCGGCTTTGCGGCCTGCTCAGCCCTCTCCGCCGCCTGCTTCGCGGCAAGTTCGGCCTTGGCCTTCTCCACTGCCTGCTTCTCGGCAAGCGCCTTCGCAGCCGCCGCCTCAGCCACCTTGCGCTGGTGCTCGGCCGCTTCCGCTTTCGCTTGCTCGATCTGCTTTTGCTTCTCTGCGGCGATCCGCGCCTCTTCCGCCGCCTTGGCAGCAGCTGCTGCCTTCTCCTGCTCGGCCTTCTGGGCGCGCTCGGCAATAAGCCTGGTCTTTTCCTGCTCGGCGGCCTTCGCCTTTTGCTCAGCCGAAGCGCGCGTCTCTTCGGCGGCGATCTTGTTCAACTGGCCCTTGGCCAGGTTGGCGTAGAAACCGTCCGGATACGCCGCCAGAAACGCTTCCCAGCCGTCGCGCGTCGCAAGCTGAAGCGCGAGCTCGTAATCCCTGCGGATGGCTTCCTGCGGGTTTGCCTGGGGACCGGTCGCGGCCGGCCGCACGACGAGGGGCACGTCGTCGCCCCCGAGCGAGCCGTAGACATAGGGCTCCTGCTTGTAGCTCGTGCTCTTGAGCACGTCGTCGCGCACGAAGCCGAAGGCCTTGCGCAGATCAAGGCCCGGCTTCGGCAGATGCTCGACCAGCGCAGCGGCGAACGGACTGTTTCGCGCATCGCCATCGGACGCCGTCGATCCCGCCTTGGCCGCGAACGCAATCATCGTGTTCGGGCTGGTCGGCTCGACCTTGGCGAGCCCGCGCCCGACGGCGCGTGAAGCCAGCGTGCGCTTCATCGACTTGGCGAAGGGGTTGTCGCGACAGGCATCCAGAATGATCAGGCGCAGCTGCTTGGCCGGCTCGACCGCGAACAGCGCGCGTTCGACCGGAATGGTCTCGTCGAGAACGTCGCCATCCGTCTCCAGCGTCGCGTCGGTCGGAATGAGATAGTTGGCTCCATCGAGCTCGATGCCGTGGCCGGCGTAATAGATCACCGCCATGTCCGCATCGCGCGACCTGCCGGCAAACTCGCGCAGCATGCGCCGCATCTCGCTGGCACTGAGATCCAGCCTGACGTCGACGGAATCAAAGCCCGCCTTCTTGAACATGCCGCCGACCAGCGTGGCGTCGTTCACTGGATTGCTGAGCTTCGGCGCGCTCTTGTAAGCGGAATTGCCGATCACGAGCGCGACCCGCCGGTCGGCATGCGCCGGTCCGCAGGCAAGGCCAATCGCGAATATCAACAAGACAAACAGTCGAAACGGAATCACTTGCGTCCCCCCGGATGCAATTCCCTGAGACTATTCGCTAGCGTCGCCGATTGCTAATTCTTCCTATGTGATTCCTGTCACACAAGCCGGTCTAACGGGGGTAAGGATAATGCGGCGAAGCGTCACCCTGGTTTTTCCAGGTGACGCCGCCGTCTGTCGGTGCCGCTACATTTGCACCACCTCGTGGCGCATCACGAAGGGTGCAAGCAGCGCGTGTACCTCGCTCGCAACGGCCTCGCGCTGGTCCGACGGCAGGCCGGCAAGGGTCACGGTGGCGATCGATCCGTGACTGCCATGGGCACCGACTTTAACCCTGCAATCGATGCCGCGCTCGACCAGCGGCGTGAGCACCTTGGTGAACACGCGCTCGGCCGCGTCCCAGCGCAACTGCGGCTTGAACACCTTGCCGACACCGGTCACCGGCATCGGGTCGATCGGAATGACCTGCACCGGGACGGCGGCCCGCTCCGGCGTGCGCTCGCGAACCCAGGATTCCAGTTCGCCGGGCTCCACGGTCGCGCCGGGCTTCAACTGCACGTAGCCCACCGGCAGTTCGCCGGCATAGGCGTCGGGCTGGCCGACTACGGCGGCGAAGCCGACCGCGGGATGCCGGAACATGATCTCCTCGACCGGCGCGGGATCGATGTTATGGCCACCACGGATCACGAGGTCCTTGGCGCGACCGGTGATCCAGAGATAGCCGTCGGCGTCGAGCCGGCCGAGATCGCCGGAATTGACCCAGACTTCGTCGACGAACGCGCCCCTGTTGTGCTCGTCGTTGAGATAGCCGCCGAACACGCCGGGCCCTGCCATGATGACGACGCCGATCTCATCAGGCGCGCAGTCGCGGATCAGGCGGCCATCGGCATCGAGTTGCACGATGCGCACGCGCGCATAAGGCATGGGAAGGCCGACCGAGCCGAGCCGGATCGGCCGTGATGGATAGGCCAGCGTGTGCACGCTCGAGGTCTCGGTCATGCCGTAGACCTCGACCACGGGCAGCTTCAGCTTGTCCTGGATCGCCGAGCCGACCGCGACGGGGATCGCCGAGCCGCCTCCGGCGGCATATTTCAGGCTTGAGATGTCGGCTTGATCAGGTGGCACCGCGAGCGTTGCGGCGAGCACCGTCGGCACGCTCGACAGCGCTTCCGGCTTGAAGCGCTCGACCAATTTCCAGATATTCTTCACCGCATTCGGATTGCGCCAGCCGCTCGGCGACAGCACGACCAGCGAGCCGCCGCCCGACAGCATCGTCAGCACCTGGGTCAGCGATCCCCCGACGTGAAACAACGGCATGCCGAACAGCAAATTGGCACCGGGCTTCGCCCTTAGCAGCAGGTTGAGCGCCCAGGCCTGGTAGACCTGGTTGGTATGCGTGTGCCGCACCAGCTTGGGCGTGCCGGTGGTGCCGCCGGTGTGGAAATAGGCCGCGATGTCGGCACCCGAAATCTTGCGCCCGCTGACAAGCTGATCCGACGGATGCTGCTTGATCAGGTCGCTGAAAGCAAAGATGCCATTCGCCGGATCGCCGCCGCCGAACACCTGCACGATCGCCTTGAGGTGCTTGAGCTGCGGACGGATCTGCTCGACCTTCTGCCAGATGTCGGTGCCCGGCATCGGCCCGAGCGCCACCAGGATTTTGGTGTTCGCAGCTTCAAGGATCTCCGCGATCTGGTGCGGCTCGAGCAGCGGATTGACGGGATTGGCGATGCCGGCGGCCTCCGCGCCGAACAGCGTCACGAAGGCATCCGGCACCAGCGGCAGCATGAAGCTGATGACGTCGTCTTTCTCCGCGCCGAGCGCGTGAAACATGTTGGCAGCCTGCGTGACGCGCGCATGGAAATCGCGGTAGGTGACCACCAGTGGCGTGTCGGCGGGATCAGCATTTTGCAGAAACTGGATCGCCGCACCGTCGGGATTACGCGCCGCGCCCAATTTGATGGCGTCAAACGTGCTCTCGGCAGCGATACGGTCCGCATAGGGGACCCGCTCGAACGCCCGGACCTCCTCGTCGGTCAAAAGATCCGGATAGTCATTGCCAATCAGCCGATCGAGCGCGTGGATGCCCGCCATGGAATTCCGTCCTCCCTCAGATGTATGTCCCCGCCCCCTGTCTTTTGACATTTTTGGGTCGGCGAGGCCCCGACCGATGGCCGGCCGGGGCGCCGACAGAATGATGGATGATTTGGCGTTCGTCCATTGCCAACGGGCTGCGGCGCTCGAACGCGAACCTAAGGCGCTTGAACCTCTGCGGCCGATCCGGGGACCAAGAACTGGCACTGAATTCGCTCGCCAGCGCCCTGCCGCAAGACTTGAGGTCATCATGACGACACCCCTGCGGAACCGCATCACACGGCTGATCGCCGCGTGCGCTATCTCAACAGCCATCGCGCTGCCCTCCGCAACATTCGCCGCGGACGGCCAGCTCGACAAGATGCGGGCCAAGATCGCGGCATTCATCACCGACAAGATGGAGAAGCTGGGCGGATCGCGCATCATCTACAAGGTGGACAGTGACGCCTTGCGGGAGGCGGTCACTACGGATCTGCGCGACGACGTCTACAAGACCCTGCGCGAGGGCCGGATCGCCTTCTCCGGCCTTGCGATTCGTGACGGCGGCGTCGAGGTCAAGATCGCGGACGCCAAGGGCCGCGAGCTGCTGACGCGCAAGCTCGCCTCGGCGGCAGAGGGATTGCCCACGCACGCGCTCGCCGTGACCGACGCCGGAGACGGGCTGATCAGGCTCGCGCCGACCGATGCCGCATCCGCCGCACGGCTGCGCGATCTCGTCGAGGATTCCATCGCCATGATCGAGCAGCGCCTCAAGGACGCCGGCGTCACTCTGGCCAGCGTCCAGCCTGAGGGAACGGACCGCATCCGCATCTTTCTGCCGGGCACGACGGAGCCCGAGCGCATCACCGCGATCTTCGCCAGGAAGGTCAAGGTCAGCTTCCGCCTGATCGATGTCACGATGTCGGCGGAGCAGGCGCAATCCGGCACGCCTCCGGCGGGCACGGAAGTGATGTTCGGCTTCAAGGACAAGCTTCCCTATCTCGTCAAGGCCAGCGCGCTCGACGGCGACGACATCAGCTACGCGGGACCGGGATTCTCGAGCGGCGCTAAGGAGCCGATCGCCTCGTTCCGCTTCAACGGCCGCGGTACGCGGCGCTTCGCTCACATCACCGCAGAGAACGTTGGAATGCCCTTCGCCATCGCGCTCGACGACAAGGTGATCTCCTCCCCGGTGATCCGCGAGCCCATCACCGGCGGCTCCGTCCAGATTTCCGGCAACTTCACCCTGGAAGAGGCCAACAGCGTCGCCATGCTGCTGCGCGCCGGCTCGCTGCCCGGACGTCTTGGCCTCGTCGAGCAGCAGGTCATCCAACCCGCCGCCAAGCCATAAGGCGAAGATCGTCAGACGCGCCCCACCAGCGGCATCCGGCCGTTCCGCGACGCCGAAGCCCGCCCCGAATCACGGCCGCGTTGCGGCCGGACGCACAACCAACGGGCAATTGCCGAAACGCCCGATCAGGCTAAAATTTGCCTCTTGCGGCGTGACGGCCAAAGGCTTCATTTCAGGCGGCCGTCATTCGATTTCGGCTATACGTGTCGAGCATACCGACCAGGACTGAAAGCCTTACGCGGGGTTAGTACCATGCCGTCCGGCAGCGCAGACATTTCCTCGATCCTCGACCGCATTCTCGATGCGGCAACGGACAACCTCAGGATCGCGAAGATCCTGGTGCAGATGGGCCTGGATCCGAACAACGTCACCTATGACGCGATCTTCAATAGGCTCCTTGAGATCTTCGTCCACAACATCACGTTTGCCAATCTGTTCGCCGCGGTCGGCGCCGGTTTCTTCGTCGCCACCCTCTTGATGCGGACCATGGTGCCGCTGCGCGTCGCCAACATGATCGGCTGCGCGTTCTTCGCCGTTTTCGGCGCGCTCTCCGCCAACGTCGCGACGTTCCTGCTCTATCTGCTGCTGCTTCCGATCAACGCCCTGCGCCTGCGGCAGATGCTCAAGCTGGTCAAGAAGGCGCGCCATGCCGCCGAAGGCGACATGTCGATCGAATGGCTCAAGCCATTCATGACCGAGCGCAAATATCGAAGCGGCGACACGCTGTTCAAACTGGGCGATCCTGCCAAGGAGATGCTCCTCACGGTCACCGGCAAGTTCTTGGTCAAGGAGATCAATGTCGAGATCGGGCCCGGAGCGCTGATGGGAGAGCTCGGCTTCCTGACGCCCGACAACCGGCGCACAGGAACGATCGAATGCATCGAGGACGGCCAGGTGCTGACGATCACCTACGACCGGCTGCTCGAGATCTACTTCCAGGACCCGCAGTTCGGCTATTATTTCCTGGTGCTGACCAGCCAGCGCCTGCTGCAGAACATCGATCGTTTGCAGAAGCAGCTCGCCACGGAGCGGGCGGCCACGACGAACAGGATCGCGTGATCGCCGCTGCTCAGCCTAGCAGCAGCGCCATGCCGGGATCGCCCTTCTCCATCGCGCGCCGATAGGCCGGGCGGGCACTGACGCGGCCGAGATACTTGACCACGTTCGGGCAGCGTTGGACATCGTAGGGCTGGAAGTAGCGCATCGTCGTCAGCGAAAAGCCCATCATGATGTCGGCGGTGGTGAAGGCGTTGCCCGCCAGATATTCGGCATCGCGAAGGCGGGCGTCGAGGAGATCGTAGGAGCGATCGAGCCGTCCCTTCATGGCAAGCAGGGTCGGGTTGTCCTTTGCAAGATCGAGTCGATTCAGAATCATCATCCGCCCCATGCCGGGTTGCAACGTGCCATTGGCGAAGTGAAGCCAGTACAGGAACTGCGGGAAGGCGGGATCATTGGGGCCGAGTACCAGACGGCCGTTGCCGTACTTTGCGACGATGTAGTCGACGATGGCGCCGGACTCCGCGAGCACGAGATCGCCGTCGGTCACGACGGGCGCTGCCCCGCTCGGGTGCAGCGCCTTGTACTCCGGCGGCGCCAGCATGGTGACGGGATCGCGGGCGTAGCGCCTCAGCTCGTAGTCAAGCCCCAGCTCCTCGCACAGCCAGACGATGCGCTCGGACTGAGACTTGCCGAGATGATGGACGGTGAGCATGAGGCCCCTGCAGCGGTAAGTTGGGCATGTCGTGAAGACGCGTATAGCCTGCCATTGCCGGGGACGCATCTCGGTCTTGTGTCCCGGACGCAGCGCGGCGCCGCTTCGACGGCGCTGCAGAGCCGGGGCCCAGCCCACCGGGTATGTCCTGTCCGCGGCGCGTCCAGCCTCCCTCCAAAACGGCCCCGCCGCAAAATCGCCCTAAAAACCGAATGGTAACCATGACGGGCTAGGGTAATGACGTGACCAATCCTCCGACGATCCTGGTGTTCGATTCCGGCCTTGGCGGGCTCACGGTGCTCCGCGAGGTCGTGGCCGCGCGTCCGGACGCCCATTTCGCCTACGTCGCCGACGACGCCTTCTTCCCCTACGGCCACCACAGCGAGGACGAGATCATCGCCCGCGTCGTGCCGCTGATGGGTGAGCTGATCGGCACGCATGACCCTGATATCGTCGTCATCGCCTGCAACACGGCGTCCACCCTGGTCCTGTCCCACTTGCGCGCCGCTTATTCGGTGCCCTTCGTCGGTACGGTGCCGGCGATCAAGCCGGCCTGCGCGCAATCGAGGACCCGCCGCGTCTCGGTGCTCGGCACCAAGGGCACGGTGAAGCGCGAATACACCAAGGCCCTGATCCGCGATTTCGCGCAGGGCTGCGAGGTGACGCTGGTCGGCTCGCCCGAGCTTGCCTCGCTGGCTGAAGCCGAGCTCAGCGGCACTTCCGTCAGCGACGGCGACATCCTGGCCGAACTCGCCCCCTGCTTCGTCGGCGAAGACGCGACCTCGCGCACCGACACCGTCGTGCTCGCCTGCACACATTATCCGCTGCTGCTCGACCGGCTGAAGCGGCTGGCACCCTGGCCGGTCGACTGGATCGATCCCGCGCCGGCGATCGCCCGCCGCGTCTCGGATCTGCTCGGCCCGCGCATCGGCGGCATCGCACAGGCCGGCGCCGAAATGATCTTCACCTCGAACCGCGTGCACGGCCTTTCGGCTACGCTGACGCCGTTCTTCGGCGGCCGCGCGCTGGCCTGACTTTGCGCATCGGCGCCGCGCTGCTAGGTTTTGCCGTCGTCACCTCACTGCAGGCCTTTCCATGTCGGTCCGGACTCCGCCGCTCAACCGCCTCCGCCAATTGTGGCGCGATGGCCGCCCCGCTTTCGGCGCGATCGCGACCATCCCGAGCGTGCAGATAGTGCAGATCATGGCGCGCTCGCTCGACTGGATCATCGTCGATCTCGAGCATGGTCCCATCGGACTGACCGAAGCGCATGCGATGATCGCCGCGACCACAGGCACGCCGTGCACGCCCCTGGTGCGGATCGCGGCGAATGAGCCGTGGCTTGCGAAAGCCCCGATGGACATCGGCGCCTTCGGCATCAACTTTCCGATGATCACGAACCGCAACGATGCTGAGAAGGCGGTCCGCAGCGTGCGCTACCCGCCGCGCGGCGACCGGCTCTGGGGTCCGTTCCACGCCCCGTTCCGCTGGGGCCAGTCGATGCCGGACTACATGGCGAGCGCCGACGACGAGATGATCTGCATGATCACCATCGAGCATGTCGATGCCGTCAACCGCATCGAC
This sequence comes from Bradyrhizobium sp. CIR48, assembly GCF_014198315.1. Classification (NCBI taxonomy): domain Bacteria; kingdom Pseudomonadati; phylum Pseudomonadota; class Alphaproteobacteria; order Hyphomicrobiales; family Nitrobacteraceae; genus Bradyrhizobium; species Bradyrhizobium sp. CIR48. Next base: position 110,532 of record NZ_JACIHG010000016.1, on the reverse strand, counting down.
GAGATCATGGCGACGCCGGGCATCGACGTCGCGGTGATCGGGCCCGGCGATCTCGCGACATCCATCAACAAGCGCGGCCAGATGGACGATCCGGAACTGCTGGAGCTGGTCGCGCGCGCCGAGGCCGGCATCCTCAGAAGCGGCGTGCCGATCGGCGGCGTGGCCCGCTCCGCCGACCAGGCCAACGCCCTGGTCGACCGCGGTTACCGCGCGATCGCGCTGGGCTTCGACTGGTCGCTGCTCCAGCGCGGCATCATGGCGGCGTTCGAGGGCATCAGGCGCTGAGCAGGCCGACTGCCACCTTGCCGGGAACTGCGGCCCTGCTAGGGTCGGCCGAATAGGGAGGAAAAACCATGCTCAAGAAGACTTTGCTCGCTCTGACCTTTACCGGCCTCGCCGTCGCCGCCTTCGCCCAGCAGCCTGGCATCAAGCGCACCCCGCTCCAGAAAGTCGAATTTCCGGAGGGCTATAATACCGTCACCGCCATTGCGGAGGTCCCGGCGGGCGGCGCGGCCGGACGCCATACCCATCCCGGAATTGAGACCGGTTATGTGCTGGAAGGCGAGCTCAATCTCCTCGTCGACGGGCAGCCGGAGAAGACCTTGAAAGCCGGCGATTCCTACCAGATCCCGGCAGGCGTCGTGCATGACGCCAAGGCTCATGGCGATAAAGCCATGAAAGTGCTTGGAGTTTATGTCGTCGACAAGACCAAGCCGCTGGCTTCGCCGGCTCCCTGATTGGTCGAACCGTTCAACCCCTGGCGGGTTGGTTCGTGCTAAAGGAAACGGCGGGCGGGACCCGCTCGCTGCACATTTTTTCATCTGTAGGAACCGAAGACCGATGCGGGGGACGCCAAAGCCCATTTCGCTGCCGCGCCGCCTGATTTGCGACCTCATGCGCGCGTCGATGGACGTGCCGTTCGTTTCGCTCTCCCGTTCGCTCAATATCCGCCCCCTGCTCGAGGCACGCGCCGGAGCCGCCACGCCGGCCGGCTGGGCTGCCACCTTCGTCAAGGCGTTCGCCCTGGTCGCCAGGGACGAGCCGATCCTGCGCACCGTCTACGCCAAATGGCCCTGGCCGACGTTCTACGAATTGCCGAACAGCGTGGCGTCGGTGGCGATCGCCCGGGTCGAGGACGGCGAGGAATGCGTGATGCCGCAGCGAATCGCGGCTCCCGAGGCCATGGCGCTGGCCGCGGTCGATGCCGAGATCCGGCGCGGCAAAACGGCGCCGATCGCAGACGTTCCGATGTTCCGGAAGATCATGCGGGCAACCCGCCTGCCGCTGCCGCTGCGGCGCCTGTCCTGGGCGATCGGCCTCAATTTCGGCCGCCAGCGCGGCAACTGGTTCGGCAGCTTTGCGGTGAGCTCGGTGGCCGCCTATGGCGGCGGCGAGCTTCACCCGATCACGCCGGGCCCCTTCATCGTCAGCTACGGCCTGGTCGAGCCCGACCAGACCATTCATGTCGTGATCCGCTGGGATCACCGGGTTACTGATGCGGCCCCGATCGCCCGCGTCCTGACCCGGCTGGAACAGGTCCTGAACACTGAAATCGCTGCCGAATTGCGGGCGGCGGGATCAAAGCCGATAAGAGTGGTCGGGACATAAGCACCGTCGTTCCGGGGCAGCTCGCAGAGCCGAACCCGGAACCTCGAGATTTCCGGGTCGATGCTGGCGCATCGCCCGGAATGACGGGCTAAACAATTGACAGCGAACCCCAAACTCCCCTAAAAGCCGCCTGCTCGCGGGCCGATTTCGGCCCGCGAAGCGTTTCGCGACCCGTGGTCCTCTCCCTTGAAGCTTTGGGGATCGGACCTGTCAGTGCCGGGCTAGCCCGTCACACAGGAGGGCGCGTTTCCTCAAACCATGTACCTGAAGAGGACGCGATGACTAAGCGCAGTGAGGCGAAGTACAAACTCGATCGCCGTATGGGCCAGAACATCTGGGGCCGCCCGAAGAGCCCCGTGAATCGCCGCGAATACGGCCCCGGCCAGCATGGCCAGCGTCGCAAGGGCAAGCTCTCGGACTTCGGCGTGCAGCTGCGCGCCAAGCAGAAGCTGAAGGGCTACTACGCCAACATCTCCGAGCGTCAGTTCCACGGCATCTATGTCGAGGCGAGCCGCCTCAAGGGTGACACCGGCGAGAACCTGATCGGCCTGCTGGAGCGTCGTCTCGACGCGGTCGTGTACCGCGCCAAGTTCGTTTCCACGATCTTCGCCGCTCGCCAGTTCATCAACCACGGCCACATCAAGGTGAACGGCCGCAAGGTCAACATCTCGAGCTATCAGCTCAAGGTCGGCGACGTGATCGAGGTCAAGGAAGCCTCCAAGCAGCTCGCCCACGTGCTGGAAGCCAGCCAGCTCCCTGAGCGCGACACTCCCGACTATCTCGAAGTCGACCACGGCAAGATGACCGCGAAATACGTGCGCATCCCCGGCCTCTCCGACGTGCCGTTCCCGGTGCAGATGGAGCCCCATCTGGTCGTCGAATTCTATTCGCGCTAAGATCTGAATATCGAAAGGCCCCGGTTCGCCGGGGCCTTTTTGCTTAAGAGCCACAATTCAGTGGCCGCAAATGCGTTAGGAGCCGTCGCATGCTCTACACCCCTCCCCCGATCGATCCCAAGGCGCCGCCGGTGCGCATCAATCTGCTCTCGGACACGCAGACCAAGCCGACGGCCGCGATGCGCGACGCCATGGCGCGCGCCGAGGTCGGCGACGAGCAGGTCGGTGACGATCCGACCGTGAACGCGCTGTGCGAGCGCGTCGCCGCACTGATGGGCAAGGAAGCCGCGGTCTACATGCCCTCGGGCACCATGTGCAACGTCACCGCGACGCTGGTGCATTGCCGCCCCGGCGACGAGATCCTGGCGCATGAGACCGCGCACATCATCGCCCGCGAAGGCGGCGCGCATGCCGCGATCGGCGGCTTCCAGGTCACCCAGCTTAGGGGTCCCGACGGCCAGTTCACGCCGGAGACGTTCCGGAAAGCACTGCATCCACGCACGCGCTACCAACCGCCGCAGACCGTCGTCAGCGTCGAGCAGACCGCCAATATCGGCGGCGGCACGATCTGGAAAAAGGCCGCACTCGACGAGATCGTCGCGATCGCGAAGCAGCACGGCCTCGTCACCCACATGGACGGCGCGCGCCTGCTCAACGCCACCGTCGCCAGCGGCATCTCCCCGCGTGACATGACGGCGGGCTGGGATTCGGCCTGGATCGATTTCTCCAAAGGCCTGGGCGCGCCGATCGGCGGCGTGCTCGCGGGCTCGCGCGCCTTCATCGATGCGGTCTGGCAGTGGAAGCAGCGCCTCGGCGGCTCGATGCGGCAGGCCGGAATCTGCGCGGCCGCCTGCATCTACGCGCTCGACCACCATGTCGAGCGCCTCGCCGACGACCACGCCAATGCGCGCGCGCTTGCCCGCGGGCTGTCGCAGATCCCCGGCGTCGAGGTGCAGGAGCCCGAGACCAACCTCGTGTTCTTCAAGCCCGACGGCGCCGGCATTGCCGGCGACAAGATGGTCGCGGCACTGCGCCAGCGCGGCGTGACACTTGCGATGATGGATGGCCGCATCCGCGCCTGCACCCATCTCGACGTCGATGCGGCCCAGATCGAGGAGACCATCGGGTACGTGCGCGAGATCGTGCGCGGGGCGTAGTCAGCGCGTTTTCGAGCGAAGTGGATACCGGTTCGCGTAAAGAAAACGCGTCAAAACGAGAGTCTACCGCCCCATCGCCTGATAGATCAGCGTCTTCAACGCCAGCTGAATCCGGCCGCGTTGCGACGGGGTCTGCACCATGAAGATCCCGAACAGATCGTCTTCGGGATCGATGAAGAAGAAGGTGCCGCCGACGCCGTCCCAGCGATATTCGCCGAGCGGCCATGACGTCCCCGGCGGCACCGAGGTGCGCACCGCGAAGCCGAGGCCGAAGCCGGAACTGCCGCCCGGATAATAGTTCGGATCGCGCGCGATCTTCGTTTCCGGCCCGACATGATCCGACGCCATCAGCGCGATGGTCTCGGGCTTGAGATAGCGCCGGCCTTCATAGCTGCCGCCATTCAGCAGCATCTGCGCGAAGCGGGCGTAGTCGCCGACTGTGCCGACGAGGCCGGCACCGCCCGATTGCCAGATCGCCGGGCGCCTGATGTCGCGAACCGGTGTCGTTGCATTGATGTTGCGATCATCCGGCATCGGTTCGGCGATGCGTGGGAATTTGGCGGGGTCGGTGACGTAGAACGCCGTCTCCGTCATGCCGAGCGGGTCGAGCAGCCGCTCCTTCTCGAACTGCAGCAGCGTCTTGCCCGAGATGACCTCGACAACCCGGCCGAGCACGTCGGTGGCAAAGCCGTAGTCCCACAGCGTGCCCGGCTGCTCGGCGAGCGGCAGTGCCGCGAGCTTCGCGACGAAATCGGCGTTGGAAACATCGCCATTGAAGAGGTTGGCGGCCGCATAGAGCTCGCGCACCGCGCCGCCGCCAGAAGAACCGTAAGGCAGCCCCGCGGTGTGGCGCAGCAGATCCTTGATCGTGACGGGACGCTGCAGCGGCTCCAGTGCCAGCGAGACCTTGCCGTCCTCCGCCTTCTTCTCGACGCCGACCTTCATATCGGCAAAGGCCGGAATGTACTTTGCGACGGCATCCTCGAGCGCGAGCTTGCCTTCCTCGACCAGCATCATCGCCATGACCGAGGTGATCGGCTTCGACATCGAATAGAGACGGAAGATCGTGTCCGCGCTCATCGAACTCTCGGTCGCGACATCGCGAACGCCGAAATTCTCGTAATAGACCGGCTTGCCATGCTGCTGGAGCAGCAGAATGGCGCCGGGAATCTTGCCGGTCACGATCTCGTTGCGGATGTAGTCGGAGACCTTCGCCAGCCCTTGGGCCGAGAGAGTGCGAGCGCTGCGTGCTTCGGAGCCGGCCTTCGCACCGACCGCTCCGACCAGAAGCACGAGCGCCGCGATGAAAGCGCGGCGCCCGAACATGTCACTTTTCCATGGCTTCATAGACCAACAGCTTCAACGTCCGCTGCACGCGCTGGCGCTCGGTCGGGGTCTGCTCCAGCAGCACGAAGAACATGTCCTGCTTGGGATCGATGACGAAATAGCAGCCGGAGGCGCCGTCCCATTTCAACTCGCCGAGATTGCCGGGCGGCGGCGGTTTTGCGTTGCCGGGGTCGGTGCGCACCGCGAGCCCGAGGCCGAAGCCGAAACCGTCGCCGGGGAAATAGAAATAGTCGCGGTCGACGCCTGATTTGGGGCCGAGCTGATCGGTCGTCATCAGCTTGAACGTCTCAGGCTTGAGAATGGTCTTGCCGTCGAGGCTGCCGCCGTTGAGCAGCATCTGCGCGAAGCGCTCATAATCGGCCATGGTCGTCACCATGCCACCGCTGGCGAACTGCATCTTCTTGACCACGGTCGGATCATTGATCCGGCCAACGCGGAAGTCGCTGTCGTTCGGCACCGGCTGCGCCAGCAGCTTCTGCTTCTCGGGAGCGGTGACGAAAAAGCCGGTGTCGACCATGCCGAGCGGATCGAGCAGCTTCTCGCGCATGATGTCGATCAGCGGCTTGCCGGCCGCGATCTCCATCACGCGTGCCAGCACGTCGGTGGAATGGCCGTATTGCCAGAGCGCGCCCGGCTGGTTGTGCAGCGGCAGCTTGGCGATGCGCTCGGCGAACTCGGCGAGGTCGAAATCGCCTGCGTAAATGTTGGCATCGCGATAGGCCTTGCGGACAAGGCTGTCGCCATAGAAGCCATAGGTGATGCCCGATGTGTGCGTCATCAAATCATGCACCGTCATCGGCCGGTTCGGCGGCACCAGCTCGAGCGACTTGGTGCCGTCCTCCGCCTTCTTCTCGACGCCGACTTTCACACTGGCGAAGGACGGAATGTACTTCGAGACGGGATCATCCAACTTGATCTTGCCGTCCTCGACCAATTGCATCGCGACCACCGAAGTGATCGCCTTGGACATCGAGAACAGGCGGAAGATCGTCTTGTCCGTGATCGGCGCCTTGCTGACCACGTCCTGCACGCCGAAGGCTTCGTGATAGACCGGTTTGCCGTGCTGCCGGATCAGCACGGTCGCGCCGGCGATCTTGCCGGTCGCAACCTCGTTCTTGAAGAATTCGCTGATCTTGCCGAGCTTGTCCTGATTGAAATGCGCCCCGGCCGGAATCTCGTAGGTGCCCTCCGCTCGCGCCAGCGACATCGCGCCGAGCGACACCAGCGCGCCGCAGACCAGCGCACGCAGTCCAGACTGTGAAATCATATCCCCTCCCCGGAACATGGCCCGGCGGAGTGTACTGAGCGCGCCATCAGGCACAAGGGCCGGCGTGTCGCGCAAGCGCCTCGGCGTGGAGCTTGGCGCTCGGCTCAGCGAAGCAACAGAACACCACACGGACAACGGGTGGCGCCGCAGCAAGCCCTTCGATTGTCGTACGAACGGCGATATCGGCCGCCCGGTCGGCTGGAAAGCGGAAAATGCCGGTCGAAATCGCGGGAAATGCCACCGAGGTGAACTTGTGCTTCCCGCACAGCTCCATCGAGCGGCGATAACAGGACGCGAGCAGATCGTCCTCTCCGAGCGTGCCGCCATTCCAGACCGGTCCGACGGTGTGGATCACATGGGCAGCCTTGAGCCGGTAGCCTTTGGTGATCTTGGCATCACCCGTCTTGCAGCCGTGGAGCATGCGGCATTCGGCAACCAGATCGGGCCCCGCCGCCCGATGGATCGCACCATCCACGCCGCCCCCACCAAGGAGCGACGTGTTGGCCGCGTTGACGATGGCGTCAACGCTCAGTGTGGTGATGTCTGCGACAATGACCTCGAGCTCGGCGCCGCCAATCCGGCGCGTCAGCTGGGTCACCTATCAGGCCGCGACGACGACGCCCTTCTCCGTGAAAAGCTGCTGCAATTCACCGGCCTGGAACATCTCGCGGACGATGTCGCAGCCGCCGACGAACTCGCCCTTCACATAGAGCTGCGGGATGGTCGGCCAGTTGGAGAAGGTCTTGATGCCGTTGCGCAGTTCGGCGGATTCGAGAACGTTGAGGCCCTTATAGCCGACGCCGATATGGTCGAGGATCTGGACGACCTGGCCGGAGAAACCGCACTGCGGAAATTGCGGCGTGCCCTTCATGAACAGAACCACGTCGTTCGACTTCACTTCGTTGGCGATGAATTCCTCGATGCTCATTTCCGTGTCCTTCTGGGGCGGAGCCCCCACCAATCAATTCGGGCTGGCTCAGCCGATCTAACCCGATACCTGCCTATATATGTAGCCCAAACCGTTGTGCATCCAAAGTAAAATGGCGGCGACACGCCCCCGCTGACCGGTTTGCCCCCGGCCGGATCCATAGGCTGATGACATCAATATCATCGCCGGGGAGGACTTTCATACCGTAACGGAGCCCCTATCTAGGACGAACCCAGGTTTTGGAACCGGGCAACGCCAACAACGTTCTCTTGTCCTGTCTGGAGAAAAACGTGACGAAACAAGCCTCCGCTACGGCCGCCCCCTCGCTTTCGTCACTGTCCTCTGCCGGTAACCTCGCCCAGCGGCTGGAAGACGCCTTTCTCGCCGTCCGCAACGAGACCGAACGCCGCGCTGCGCCACTGTCGCCGGAGGACCAGCAGATCCAGTCCATGCCGGATGCGAGCCCGACGAAATGGCACCGGGCCCATACCACCTGGTTCTGGGAGCAATTTTTGCTCGGCGAGCACGCGGCTAGCTACCGGCCCTTCCACCCCGATTTCGCGTTCCTGTTCAATTCCTATTACGTCGCCGCCGGCCCGCGTCATGCCCGCAATCATCGCGGTGATATCACCCGTCCCAGCGCAAACGAGGTCGGCGCCTATCGCAACTATGTCGATGCGGCGGTCGTGAAATTCTTCCGCGAGGCGGGAGAGGACAAGCTTCGCGCGATCGCACCGCTGGTCGAGGTCGGGCTCAACCACGAGCAGCAACACCAGGAATTGATGTTCACCGACATCCTGCACGCCTTCGCGCAGAACCCGGTCTATCCGGCCTATGACCCGGACTGGCGCTTCCCGGCCGCGACGCGCGCCGCCGATGACTGGCTGACGCTGAACGAGGGCATCCACACCGTCGGCCATGTCGACGACAGCTTTCATTTCGACAATGAGAAGCCGGCGCATCGCGCCCTCGTCGGCCCGGTCAGGGTCGCTCGCAATCTCGTCACCAATGCCGAGTGGCTGGCCTTCATGCGGGACGGCGGATACCGGCGTGCGACGCTGTGGCTGATGGACGGCTTTGCCGCAGCCAGCAAGGAAGACTGGCAGGCCCCGGGTTACTGGCGCGAGATCGATGGCCAGTGGAACGTGATGACGCTGGCCGGTGTGAAGCCGGTCGATCCCACCGCGCCGGTCTGCCATATCAGCTACTACGAAGCCGACGCCTTTGCGCGCTGGGCTGGCAAACATCTGCCGACCGAAATGGAGTGGGAGGTCGCGGCCCGCGCCCGCCAACTCAACGACGCCTTCGGCATCGTCTGGCAGTGGACCCGCAGCTCGTACGCGCCCTATCCCGGCTACCGGGCCATCGAAGGCGCGCTCGGCGAGTACAACGGCAAGTTCATGGTCAACCAGCTGGTACTGCGAGGCTCCTCGCTTGCAACTCCGGAAGGCCACAGCCGTATCACCTATCGGAACTTCTTTTATCCGCACCACCGCTGGCAGTTCACGGGACTGCGGCTCGCCGATTACGACTAGTTCTCATCCGACGACAGATGCGCGCCGGACAGCGCGTTCAGGAGAGTATCATGAATGTGCACGCCAGCGCTTTGGCCGAAGCCCATCTTCCCGACGAACAGACCACCGCCTTCGCCCGCGAGGCCATCAAGGACCTCTCGCAGCAGCCCAAAACACTGTCGCCGAAATATTTCTACGACGCGACGGGATCGGAGCTGTTCGAGGCGATCACGCGCCTGCCGGAATATTATCCGACGCGGACCGAGCTCTCGATCCTGAAGGATCGTGGCAGCGAGATCGCGAAGATCATTCCGGAGCACGCCGCACTGGTCGAGTTCGGCGCCGGCGCAACGACGAAGGTCCGCCTGCTGCTCAACCATTGCAGGTTCGCGGCCTATGTCCCCGTCGACATCTCCGGTGACTTCCTCAAGGCGCAGGCGAACGGCCTGAAGCGAGACTTCCCGTCGCTCGGCATCTATCCGGTGACCGCCGATTTCACCACGCCGTTCGAGCTGCCGAGGGCCGTCGCCTCGATGCCCAAGGTCGGCTTCTTTCCGGGCTCGACCATCGGCAATTTCGAGCCGCATGAAGCCCAGGCCTTCCTGAAGAGCGCACGCGCGATCCTGGGTCGGGGCGCGCAGATGATCATTGGCGCCGACCTCGAGAAGGATGAGCGCGTGCTGTTCGATGCCTATAACGACGCCGCCGGCGTCACCGCGCGCTTCAACCTCAATGTTCTCGTGCGGATCAACCGCGAGCTTGGCGGCAATTTCGACCTCTCCGCCTTCACCCATCGCGCGATCTACAATCGCGAGCGGCACCGCATCGAGATGCACCTGTTCAGCAAGAAGAGCCAGACCGTGCGCCTGCTCGGCACCAGCTTTTCGTTCCGCCCGGGCGAAAGCATTCACACCGAGAACAGCTACAAATACAGCATCGAGCGTTTTGCCGCGCTGGCACAGGGCGCGGGTTGGCGCGTCCGCGAGAGCTGGACGGATGCGGCGAAGATGTTCTCGGTGCATGCGCTGGAAGTGGCGGAGTAAACGCTGCGGCCGCTCTCCGCGAGAGCGCTTTCCCCGCAGCGCATCCTTCGAGACGCCCGCTTAGGCGGGCTCCTCAGCTCAGGCCGCTCCGCAATTCAATGTTCCTTGGCCTCTTCTCTGTCCGCCCCCAGCGACACCGATTCCCACACCGCGACGATGATCATGATCACCGTCGTCGCGACCGACAGCCAGAGCGGCGGGAGGCCGGCGGCGAACCACCACAGCAACAGCAGCAGCATGATGCCGATGCCGTGCGAGAGCTGGAGGAAGCCGCGGATCGCGTGCTTGAACAGGATGGTGCCGATCAGGAACACCAGCGGCCCGCCGATCGTGCTCACGATGGTGCGCACGTCGGAATGGCCGGTCGGGTGCTTCAGCACCAGCTCGTCCGAGACCGCGGTCAGGATGATGCCGGCGATGATCGGCGTGTGCAGATAGGTATAGGCGAGCCGCGCCAGGCGGCCGGATTCGGTGGACTTCGAGATCCGCTCCGAGCCGGCCTCGGCGCCCTTGTGGAAATAGACCCACCACATCGCGATGGCGCCGACCAGTGCGGAGACGAAGGCCATGATGTTGTCCGCGGTCCAGTCCAGCTCGGCGAAGGTCGCGCCGTTGACGACGACGGCCTCGCCGAGCGCGATGATGACGAAGAGCGAGCAACGCTCGGCCATGTGGCCGCCCTCGACGGCCCAGGCCTCGACCGACGAGAAGCCGAGCTTCGGAACCCAGAAGCGCACCGCCGGCGAGACGTACTCCCAGGCGACTGCCGCAATCCACAGCCATAGCCGCGTCTCGTCTTCGGACAGGCCGCCTGCGATCCACAACACCGCGGAGATCGCGAGCCAGGTCAGAATGCGGATCGCGTTGTGGCGAACCGCGGTCCGATGCCGCGGCGTTGCGAACAGCCAGAAGGCCGTGCGCCCGATTTGCATCGCCGCGTAGGCGATCGCAAACCACAGACCCCGCCCCTCGAAGGCGGTCGGGATCGTCGTCGACAGCACCAGCCCGCCCAGCATCATCAAAAAGAGCATGACGCGGACCGGCGTCAGCTCCGGATTGAGCCAGTTGGTGACCCAGGCGGTATAGACCCACACCCACCACACCGCGAGAAACAGCACCGTGACGTGCACCGCGCCGAGCGGCGTGAAATGGTGCAGCAGCGTATGCGACACCTGCGTGACGGCGAAGACGAAGACGAGGTCGAAGAACAGCTCGACATTGGTGACGCGGCTGTGCTGGTTCGGCACGATGACGCGAAACATCGCGCCGCGAGAATTGTCCGCAGCCATCGTCGTCCCCCGTCGCGCGATCAGATCAAGCGCCCGGCACGCCAGTTTGCAGCGCCAGCGCGTGCAGCACGCCGCCCATCTGGCCGCGCAGGGACTGATAGACGATCTGGTGCTGCTGGACGCGGGATTTGCCGCGGAAAGATTCCGAGATCACGGTCGCGGCATAGTGGTCGCCGTCGCCGGCGAGGTCACGGATGGTCACCTCGGCATCGGGGATCGCTGCCTTGATCATCGCCTCGATATCGTGGGCGTCCATGGGCATTCGGGTCTTGCTCCTTCTGGTCTCGAATCGCTGCCGGGGTCCCCTCTCCGGCAGGGCCAAACTTAGCGTGAACGGACTTCTGCGTCACGCTTTCCGGCACTATATCCATGATCCCATCAGGATAAAGGCACGACAAAGTGCCGCGCGCGGCAGATTGATCGAAAAGGTGTGAAATCATGAAGCTTCCAGGGCCCGACCATCCCATCACCATCACCCCAAATCCCCGCCGCGTCCGTGTCACCGCGGGCGACATCGTGATCGCCGAAACCAGCAAGGCGCTGACGCTGAAGGAGGCCAGATATCCGGCGGTGCAATATGTGCCGCGGGAGGACACCAACATGGCCCTGCTGGCGCGTACCGACCGCGTCACCCACTGCCCCTACAAGGGGGATGCGAGCTATTACAGCGTTAAGGCCGACGGCAAGGTGCTCGATAATGCGATCTGGACCTACGAGACGCCCTTTCCCGCAATGAGCGAGATTTCCGGCCATCTCGCCTTCTATCCGGATAAGGTGAAGATCGAGGAAGTGGGGTAGGCGCACGCGCTGTGACGCCGGGGCGATCCTGGATCGCCTCCTTCCAGTCGACACAAGGCACGAGATGCCGCGCCGGGCCGCAAGACTGATTGGGGTCTCGTTGCTGGGATTGTCCGGCATCCTTGTTGTGCTCGCTGCTGCCGGGCTGGGTTTTCGTGCCTATCGTCAGCACCTTGCTGCCCAAACTCTCGCGATCCGCTCTCCTGCCGGCGTGCAGGAGGGAGAGTTCATCGAGATCGGCGGCATCAAGCAATGGATTCAAATCCGCGGCGAGGATCGGGATAACCCGGTTCTCCTGTTCGTCCACGGCGGCCCCGGCGGCTCCACCCTGCCGATCTCCTCGGCTTGGCGCGCCTGGGAGAAGCATTTCACCGTCGTGCAGTGGGACCAGCGCGGCACCGGGCGCACCTTTGGCGCGGCTGGAGACGCGCTCGGCCCCACGATGACACTGGAGCGGATGACGCAAGACGGCATCGAACTGGCCGAGTACCTGCGCACGCATTTGCACAAGGACAAGATCGTCCTGGTCGGGCATTCCTGGGGCTCATTCCTGGGAATTCGAATGGCGAAGCAACGTCCGGATCTGTTCTCGGCCTATGCCGGCACGGGCCAGGTGGTCGGCAGGGAGACCTTCGAGAAGGCTTTCGAGCTCACGATCGCGCGCCTGCAGCGGCTTGCGGCAGCGGCCACCAACAAGGAGGCGCTGGCAGAATTGACGCCGATCGCTTCACAGCCGGTCCTCACCCCGGAGAATCGCCTGATTGCGGACAAATGGAGCAATGTGCTGGGTCTGCCGCTCGCCGACGGCTTCCAGCTGACCGGTCCCATCCCGCCGCTCTTCATGCCGGACGTCTCGCTGCTTGATCTGTACAATTGGCGGAAGGGCGCCGCCTTCTCGGCAAAGTACCTGACGGGACGGAACGGGCCGATGTTTCAGAGCGACATGGCCTCAATGGGGTTCGAGTTTTCAATACCCATGTTCTTCATCGAGGGCGATGCAGACGCCGTGACGCCGGGAGGACCCGCCGAGCAATTCTTCAACCTGATCACGGCCCCGCACAAGGAATTCGTCTGGGTTCGCGGCGGAGACCATTTCATTCCGTTCGATCGCCCCGATGAGTTCTTGGCGGAGCTGATGGCTCGCATAAGACCGTTCGCAAGCCATTGACGGCCTGCGCCTGGGAGCCGGCGCCCCGTTCCGGTCCGACCTACTGCCCGCTACGCCCTGAAGATCGTGAGCCCCAATATCAGCAGCACCAGGAAGATCACGACGAAGACGTAGAACAGGAAGCGGGCGATATCGGCGGAGACGGTCGAGATGCCGGTGAAACCGAGCACGCCGGCCACGATCGAGACAAGTAGGAAGATCAGCGCCCATTTCAGGATCGTCATTGCCAGCTCCGAATTGTGCCGCTTGTCGCGGCCGTCAGCCCCTTCCCTTCGGCGGACGCTAACTTCGCTGCGCGGAACTGGTTCCTACGGGTGTCAGGACCCCAAGTCGGGCTCAAGTGGGGCTCAACTACCGCGCAAACGAGCCTTGCTGAATCCGGCTCGCGGCGGCACAGTCCAGCCCGGGGCAGGAGTGCGGGGGCGACCAAGATGACGATGGCAGATTCAGCGACGATCGGCGCGGAGGTGCATGCCGCGCCGAAGAGCAAGGCGCGCAATTTGGCGATTGATCGCGCCCGCACCTTCCTGACTCTGGTGGTGCTGCTGCATCACGCGGTGATCCCCTATACCTATTTCGGTCATACCGATCCGAAGTACTTCTTCGGCTTCGACATGATCGTGCTCGCCACCGACAGTTTCTTCATGGCGATGTTCTTCTTCCTGTCGGGGCTGTTCGCCTGGTCTGGCATCGCCCGGAAGGGAGCACGGAGCTATTTGGCAGATCGCCTGCTTCGGCTTGGCTTACCCTTCGCGATCTGCGCCCTTACGGTCATTCCGCTCGCCTACTACGCGATCTCCCTGCGGCAGCATCCCGAGATCGGCTTTTCGGAATTCTGGTGGAATATGGTCACGAAGGGCCCGTGGCCGAGCGGGCCGATTTGGTTCCTTTGGGTCTTGTTCGCTTTCGACCTGGTTGCCTGCCTGCTGCACCGGCTGTCGCCCAATCTGCTCGATCCGATCAATCGCCTCTCGCTACACGGTCGCCGTCGGCCCGCCGTGTTCTTCGCGGTCATGCTTGCCGTCACCGCGGCGTTCTACATTCCCGGGAGGGTTCACTTCGGACCAAGCAGTTGGTTCGAGTTCGGGCCGTTCTCGGTCCAGCACGGGCGCGTGATGCTCTACGCGACCTACTTCTTTTTCGGTGCAGGCATCGGCGTTGCGCAAATGGATCGCGGGCTGCTCGCTGTCGACGGCCGGATGGCAAAGGTCAGCTGGGACTGGATGGTGCTGGCGATCGTTCCGTATTGCCTCTTGTGGGTGCTGATCTTTATCAAGCGCGAAATACTGGGCAACCCGTCGCCGTTGCCGGACTGGTATGAAGCGCTCTATGCCATCTGCTTCACTGTCTTCAGCGTGGCCATCATGTTTCTGATCCTGGCCTTTTTCCAGAGGTTCAGGCAATCAGGCTCAGCCAAGCTGCTCGATCCAATGCAGAGCGACGCGTTCGGCATGTTCCTGGTGCACTATCCGATCGCACTGTGGCTGCAATATTGGCTGTTCGAATATGGCCTGCCGGCGATCGTCAAGGCCACGATCGGATTTGTACTGACAGTCATGGCGAGCTGGGCGCTGACGCGAGCGTTGCGGCAGATCCCGGGCGCGACGAAGGTGCTTTGAGGAAGCGGCAACGGCCTCCTATCGTCGTTGCGAGCGCAGCGAAGCAATCCATCTCACCGCAGGCAGCAGTGTGGATTGCGTCGTCGCGGAGCCTGTCATCGGGCCCGCCAAAGGCGGGACCCGGTGGCTCCTCGCAATGACAGATGGCGTCGCTACGCCGCCTTCCCACCCATATATTCCGGCAGCCAGCGCTCGAACGACTTACGGAGCGCATCGATCGCCACGGGCGCTTCGCCCGCGATCGCGATCGCATCGCCGCCGGTGGTGCCGATCCGCACGCACGGCACTTCGCAGCCACGCATCTTGGCAAGTACGCGGCCGGCTTCGGTTTCCGGCACGGTGACGAGATAGCGCGCCTGGTCCTCACCGAACCAATAGGCCTGCGAGATCAGCGAGGTCGGCGCCGCCAGCAGCTTGGCCCCGATGCCGCCCGCCATCGCCATCTCGGCCAGCGCGATCAACAGACCGCCGTCGGAGAGGTCGTGCACGGCGGTTGCGGTACCGCCATGGATCATGCCGCGCACGCAATCGCCGTTGCGCTTCTCGGCGGCGAGATCGACCGGCGGCGGCGCGCCCTCCTCGCGACCGCAGATATCGCGCAGGTAAACGGACTGGCCGAGCCAGCCATGGGTCTCGCCCACCAGGAGGATCGCTTCGCCCTCGGCCTTGAAGGCGAGCGAGGCAGATTTGGTGAAATCGTCGAGCAGGCCGACGCCGCCGATCGAGGGCGTCGGCAGGATCGCGCGGCCGTTGGTCTCGTTGTAGAGCGAGACGTTGCCGGAGACGACCGGAAAGTCCAGCGTGCGGCAGGCTTCCGAGATGCCCTTCAGGCAGCCGACGAACTGGCCCATGATCTCGGGCCGCTCAGGATTGCCGAAATTGAGATTGTCGGTGATCGCGAGCGGCTTGCCGCCGACCGCGGTGATGTTGCGCCAGGCTTCCGCCACCGCCTGCTTACCACCCTCAAACGGATCCGCCTCGCAATAGCGCGGCGTGACGTCGACGGTGAGCGCGAGGCCCTTCGGCCCGTCCTCGACGCGCACGACCGCTGCATCGCCGCCGGGACGCTGCATGGTGTTGCCGAGGATGACGTGATCGTACTGCTCCCAGACCCAGCGCTTAGAGCACATGTCGGGCGTGCCGATCAGCTTCTCCAGCGCAGGCCCAAGGCCCATCGGCGCAGGCACATCGCGCGCATGCACGACCGGCAACGCGGCGGAGGGGATATGCGGACGGTCGTAGAGCGGCGCCTCGTCGCCGAGCTCCTTGATCGGCAGATCGGCCATGACGTCACCGCCATGCTTGACGACGAAGCGCTTGCTCGGCGTGGTGTAGCCGACCACGGCAAAGTCGAGGCCCCACTTCTTGAAGATCGCCTCGGCTTCTTTTTCCTTCTCGGGCTTGAGCACCATGAGCATGCGCTCCTGGCTCTCCGAGAGCATCATCTCGTAGGCGCTCATGCCGGTCTCGCGGGTCGGCACCGCATCGAGATCGAGGTCGACGCCGAGGTCGCCCTTGGCGCCCATCTCGACGGCCGAGCAGGTCAGGCCCGCCGCGCCCATGTCCTGGATCGCGATGACGCAGCCCTTCTCCATGATCTCGAGGCAGGCTTCGAGCAGCAGCTTCTCGGCAAAGGGATCGCCGACCTGCACCGTCGGGCGCTTCTCCTCGGACTTGTCGTCGAACTCGGCCGACGCCATCGAGGCGCCGTGAATGCCGTCGCGCCCCGTCTTGGAGCCGAGATAGACGATCGGCATGTTCACGCCGGAGGCCGCCGCATAGAAGATCTTGTCGGCATCGGCGAGGCCTACCGCCATCGCGTTGACGAGGATGTTGCCGTCATAGCGGGTGTGGAAGCGCACCTGGCCGCCCACGGTCGGCACACCGAAGGAATTGCCATAGCCGCCGACGCCGGCAACGACGCCGGAGACGAGATGCCGGGTCCTGGCATGCTCGGGCGCGCCGAAGCTGAGCGCATTCAGGCAGGCAATCGGCCGCGCCCCCATCGTGAACACGTCGCGCAAGATGCCGCCGACGCCGGTGGTCGCACCCTGATAGGGCTCGATGTAGCTCGGGTGGTTGTGGCTCTCCATCTTGAAGACCACAGCCTGGCCGTCGGCGATGTCGATCACGCCGGCATTCTCGCCAGGGCCCTGGATCACCCAAGGCGCCTTGGTCGGCAGGCCCTTGAGATGGATGCGTGACGACTTGTACGAGCAATGCTCGTTCCACATCGCCGAGAAGATGCCGAGCTCGGTGAAGGTCGGTTCCCGCCCGATCAGCTTCAGGATGCGCTCGTATTCGTCGGGCTTGAGCCCGTGGGCGGCAACCAGTTCGGGGGTGATCTTGGGTTCGTTCTTCATGGATTCCAGGCTTTCGGCGGCGGTTTGGCCGTTCTTAGGAACATCGGGGGCTTCCGGAAAGCCCTTTCTGGCGCATTTTCCCGCTGTCCCACGTTTTGCAGGCGGGGACGGCGGGAACAGGAATTGCACGGCGCGGACGGATCGGATTTAAGGGCTAAAGACCCGCAATTGAAGGCCCATTTCCTTGCACGAATTGACCAAAGCGCCCCCGCCCCGCCGCCCCGACCTCCACGTCGCCACCGAGGGCGAATTTGTGGGCTGGCGGACCTGGATTCGCGACAGTTTTGAGTCCCATGTCGGCCCCTTCTGGCACCGGATCGAGGCGGACGGCAACGTCCGCAGCGCCTTCAGGGTCGAGAAAAAACACCTCAACGGCTCCGGGAACGTCCACGGCGGCTGCTACATGGCCTTTGCCGACTACTCCCTGTTTGCGATCGCCACCCATGTCCTGGACAGCCGGGCGGTGACGACCAATTTTGCCTGCGAATTCCTCGACGCGGCACGCGAGGGCGAGCTGATCGAATGCACCGGCGAGGTCACCCGCGCCGGCGGCTCGCTGATCTTCCTGCGCGGCAAGATGATGTCCGGGACGCGGGTGCTGCTGACCTTTTCGGGCACGATCAAGCGGATGAAGCGGAAGGCGCTACCTCAGCCAAACGCATAGCTCGGCGCCTTCCCTTTTCACGCGCCCTCGCCCACACTTCCCGGCAAGCGCGATCGCGCCGGGGAGCAGGAACAAGGTGCCGCAGAGCACATCGGAGGCGGGGCGCTCAGCGGCCTCCGTTTCATCGCCGTTGCCGTCCATGGCCGCCACCGGCGCGCGCAACTGGCGCGACTATGCGCTGCTGCTCGCGCTCGCCTGCTGCTGGAGCTCGACCTATCCGCTGGCCAAGCTGGCGCTTCCCACCATCCCGCCCATCACCTTCATCTCGGCACGCTCGCTGATCGCGGCTGCCTTCCTGTTCGCGATCCTGTGGATGCGCGGCATCAAGGTCCCGACCGACGCGAAGGCGTGGAAGCTGTTCGCGACCCAGCAATTGATCAACTCGACCTTTCCGTTCCTGATCATCACCTGGTCGCAGCAATATGTGCCGGCGTCGAACACGGTGGTGCTGGCCTCGACGACACCGATCTTCGCGTTCCTGATCACCTCGCTGATCACCCGGCATGAGCCGGCAACGCTGCTCAAGCTCGCCGGCGCGATTTTGGGACTCGCCGGCACGGTTCTCATCGTCGGCCTCGACGCGCTGCGCGGCTTCGGGAGCGAGATCGTGGCGGAAATCGCGATTTTGCTCGCGACCATCTCCTTTGCCTGCGCCACGATCTTCGGCCTTCGCCTCTCCGAATACGACCCGATGGTCGTGGCGGCCGGCTCGCTGTTGTTCGGCGGCCTCATCCTGTTGCCGCCCTCGCTGATCATCGATCAGCCCTGGACGCTGCAGCCGACCTCGACCGCAATCGTCGCCACCATCGTCATGGGCATCGTCTCGAGCGCGCTGGGCTTGATGCTGTTCTACGTCTGCCTCGGCCGGCTCGGCACGCTGACCACGAACGCGCAAGGCTATTTGCGCATCCCGATCGGCGTCGGCCTCTCCGTGCTGCTGCTCGGCGAGAGCGTGCCGTCCAACCTCGCGCTCGGCCTGCTTCTGGTAATGGCGGGTGTTGCGGCCATGACGGTGCCGGCGGAGCGTCCGAAGCTGCGGTAAGCTCGCCGCTCAAGCCGAAATCTGCTTCTCCGCGATCGACAGCCATTCGGCCTGCGCCTTGCGCAGATATTTCGGCGCGCGCCGCATCTGGATCAGGAGCTCGTTGAAGACCATGCGTGCCTCGGCGCTGCGGCCGACCGTTTGCAGCAGCATGCCGTAGCGCACCCGCGCTTCAGCGCCCGGAAAGTAGCCGGCGAGCGCGTGATATTCCTCGAGCGCCTCGTCGAGCCGGCCGACCTCCGCGAGCGCGCGGGCATAGAGCAGATGCGCGTCGGCGGAATCGAAATCCGGCCATTGCTTCTGCAGATCGTCCAGTGTGGCGAGCGCATCGGCCGGGCGGCTGGCGGCAAACTGCGCCTGCGCCTTGCGCAGCGCATAGGCGGGATCGTGGCCCATCGACAGCTTCAGGATGTGATCGTAATGCGATTCCGCTTCGGCGAACCGGCCGATATTTGCGCACTCTTCCGCCAGCGCCGCACGGTTGGAGATGGTGTCGGTGCCGGCCAGCCGGTCGGACAGCTCGCGATAGCGCTTCTCGGGATCGAGCCGGTTGGCAACACGCTGGCGCGCCTGCCGCGCGCCGGGGCTGGAAAACCATTCGGGAATGAGCTCGACCGCGATATAGGCGATCGCGCCCATCAGCGGCACCATCAGGATGATGAAGGCCCAGGGCCGCAACCGTCCGGTTCGCGAGGCGTGATAGATCAGGGTGATATCGAGCAGCAGAACGACCAAAGCGACGGGCATGTGACATCCGGACAGCACAACGGCAGCGCCGCTTCCTGATATCGCAACTCGCGCAGGGAAACAACTTTGAGTTGCCCCTGCCCGCGAAATGGGCGAACCCGGACGCACGCACCTGTGACGGCGACGAAGAGTCAGTCGCCCCAAACGCGACGCAGGTTCATGAGATCGTTGCCGAACGCGGCTACTTGTTGGCGTCGTCCGCCAGCATCTTCCGGTATTTTTCGACGTCTCGCGTCACGAGCTGCTGCAGCAGCTCCGGCGTATGCTCGCTTGCATCGGGCGCAACGGTCGAAAGGTCGGCAAAGCGCTTCTTCACCGCGTCGGTCTCCACGGCCGTGCGCGCTGCGGCGTTCAGCTTGGCAATCACGGCCGCCGGCGTGCCCTTCGGCGCGAACAGGCCGTTCCAGCCCTGTGCCTCGAATTCGGGCAGGCCCGCCTCCACCGACGTCGGCAGGTCGGGCAGCGTGGCGAGCCGCACGGTCGAGCCGACCACGAGCCCCTTCACCAGCTTCTCGTTGATCGATTGCGAGACCGACGCGGCGGCATCGCAGACGCCATCGATCTGGCTGCCGACGGCGTCGGTGAGCGCGGGCGCGGCGCCGCGATAGCCGACCAGCGTCGCGTCGATGCCGGCGGCGGTGACGAAGCTCTTGCAGATCAGATAGTTCGAGGAGCCGACGCCGGCATGGCCGAGATTGATCTTGCCGGGATTGGCCTTGGCGTAGGCGATGAACTCCTTGAGGTCCTTCGCCGGAAAGTCCTTTCGCAACGCGATGATGCCAAACGTCTTCGCGACCATGGCGATCGGCACGAAGGAGTCAGGCGTGAACGGCAGTTTTGGATAGATCGTGTAGGTCGCGGCGTTGGTGCCGGCATTGCCGATCGCGATGGTGTAGCCGTCGGGCTCGGCGCGGGAGGCGCGCGCCAGCGCGGTCGAGCCGCCGGCCCCCGCAACGTTCTCGATCACGATGGTCTGGCCGAGCGCGATGCCCATCTGCTCGGCCACGGCGCGTGCGATCACGTCCGAGGTGCCGCCGGCCGCGAACGGCACGATCATGGTAACAGGACGCTTGGGATAATCCTGCGCGAACGCGCCAGTTGCGAACGAAAATGACGCGAGCGACAGCGCCGCGATCGCGGCGAGTGACCGCTTCAGCCCGAACAAAATCACGCGGCCTTTTCCAGATGCGCGGTCAGGCCCGCGAACAGGCCGCGGCCGTCGGTGCAGCCCATGATGTCTTCGACGTGGTTTTCCGGATGCGGCATCATGCCGAGCACGTTGCCCTTGTCGTTGACGATGCCGGCGATCGAATGCGCCGCGCCGTTGATGTTGCTGTCATCGTCGACCACGCCGGCGGCGGAACAGTAGCGATAGAGCACCCGCCCCTCGCCTTCGAGCCGCTTGATGGTCTCTTCATCCGCCTCGTAATTGCCTTCGCCATGGGCGACCGGCACGCGGATCACCTGTCCGGCATTGTAGCCGCGGGTGAACGGTGTGTCGGACCGCTCGACGCGCAGATGCACGTCGTGACAGATGAATTTCAGCCGCTCGTTGCGCATCAAGACGCCCGGCAACAGGCCGGACTCGCAGAGGATCTGAAAACCGTTGCAGACGCCGAGCACGAGGCCGCCCTTGGCCGCATAGTCGCGCACCGCGTCCATCACCGGCGCGCGCGCGGCAATGGCGCCGCAGCGCAAATAGTCGCCGTAGGAGAAGCCGCCCGGCACCACCACGAGATCCGTGCCCGCAGGCAGCGCCGGCTCGGCGTGCCAGACCATCGCCGGCTCGCTGCCCGAGATCATCCTCAGTGCACGCGCCATGTCGCGTTCGCGGTTGATTCCGGGAAAGACGAGGATGGCGGCTTTCATGTTCGGGTTCCGATGGTGATGGGAATCGGGCTGGCCAAAGGGCCAATTCGTGAAGAGACATAGCCATTTGACGGGGATTTTACCAGTGCTAGCCTTGCCGGACGGCCTTGTACACAGGCCATAGGCGAGGCACTTTTGCCCGCGATCTTGCCCGGGATTGAAGCCATGAACGTCCCGTCGCTCCCCACATCCCACTCCGAGCCCGTGTCCACCGAGGGCGTCGTCGCCGCCGGCGCCTATGTCGATGGACGCCGTATCGCCAATATCGCCATCAGCGAGGCCTCGAGTTGGCGGGCCAAGCCCGGCCACGTGGTCTGGATCGGCCTGCACGAGCCCGACATGGCGCTGCTCGGCGCGGTGCAGAAGCAATTCGACCTGCACGAACTGGCGATCGAGGACGCCAACCACGCCCATCAGCGACCCAAGATCGAGCAATATGGCGAGGCCCTGTTCATCGTGGCGCGGACGGCGCAGCTGGTCGAGGGCCGCATCGCCTTCGGCGAGACCCACATCTTCGTCGGCGAAGGTTATCTGGTCTCGGTGCGCCACGGCGCCTCGACGTCCTACACGCCGGTGCGCGAACGCTGCGAAAGCTGCCCGCGGGCACTCGCGCGCGGCGAGGATTACATCCTCTATGCGATCCTCGATTTCATCGTCGACAATTACTCGCCCGTGCTCGAGAGCATTCACGACGAGGTCGAGGGCATCGAGGACGACGTGCTGTCCAAGCCGATCAGCAAGGCGCAGATCGAGCGGCTCTACATGCTGCGCCGCGACCTGCTGCGGCTGCGCAACGCGATCGGGCCGCTGGTGGAGGTCTGCCGCCGGCTGGAGCATGACGAGCTGTCGATGGTGCGGCAGGCCATGCAGCCGCTGTTCCGCGACGTCACCGACCACGTCCGCAACATCCAAGAGCGCATCGATTCCATGCGCGAGGTGCTGGCCTTCGCCTTCGAGGCCAGCCTCCTGGTCGGCCAGGCGCAGGAGACGGCGGTGTCGAAGAAGCTCGCCTCGTGGCTTGCGATCATCGCGATCCCGACCGCGCTGGCCGGCATCTACGGCATGAACTTCAAGCACATGCCGGAGCTGGAATGGGAGTACGGTTATTTCATGCTGCTCGGCGTGATGCTGACGGCATGCGGCTCGCTGTACTGGCGGTTTCGCAGAGCGGGCTGGCTGTAGCGCCGGCACTCAGCGCTTGGCCGGCATCAGCACCACTATCACCCCGATGGCGAATTGCGCATAATTTTCGGAGCTGGCTTTTTCGGTGGCCGCCGAACTGATCAGGCTGGCGGCGCCTCGATCGCCAAACAAATAGCCGCTGACCTGATATTCCTTCGTGCCGTCAGGCTTCATCATCAGTCGGCGCGCCTTGAACAGGCGTGGCACCTTGGTGCCGCTGTCGCCATCAATTCCGAGAATCGAGATCTTCTGTCCCGGCGTCCGTTGCTCCAGCATCTTGACGATTTGCGTCTGCTCTTGCCGGAATTGCTCCAGCGTCATTGTGTTGCCGGGAGGATAGAACCGAAAGCTCACCCTCGACTGCGCACCGCAGGCGGGTTGCTCGCACAGGAACATGTGGACGTCGTTGGGCCTCAGCTCATAGCGGAATCCGCCGACCGAGAAAGGCGGGCCGCGCTCCGCCCCGGATTTCGGGGCCTCGGCGAAAGCCGTGCCGCCCGCCAGCAGCGCGGCGAGCAGCGACAACAAGCAAACGTAAGACCGCATCGATACTCCCGCAACCCTGGCCTATCAGGCCGCCCCGCCAAAACTTATAGTTGGGGCCCTCGGGATACGCTAGTGCAGTATCGGTTAGAGACCTCGGCGCGCGTTGTGGATGCTGGTCGTGCTCAACGGATGCGCCGCGACGAAGATGAGGATGCAACGCATCTTCACCCGAGCAGCTCCACCCGATAATTCTCGATCACGGTATTCGCCAGCAGCTTGTCGGCGGCTTCCTTCAGCGCGGCTTCCGCCTTGGTCTTGTCGGCGCCGGCGAGCTCGATGTCGAACACCTTGCCCTGGCGGACGCTGGCGACGCCGTCGACGCCGAGCGACTTCAGCGCGCCTTCGATGGCCTTGCCTTGCGGATCGAGGATGCCCGTCTTCAAGGTAACGGTGACACGTGCCTTCACGTCAAAAATCCCCTCAGCTCTTCACCAGCACCGGGCCGGAGCCCTGCGGACGCTCGTTCTCCATGAGGATGCCGAGGCGCTTTGCAACTTCAGTATAGGCCTCGAGCAAGCCGCCGAGATCCCTGCGGAAACGGTCCTTGTCGAGCTTCTCGTTCGACTTGATGTCCCACAGACGGCAGCTGTCCGGCGAGATCTCGTCGGCGACGATGATGCGCATCATCTCGTTCTCGAACAGGCGTCCGCATTCCATCTTGAAGTCGACGAGGCGGATGCCGATGCCGAGGAAGAGGCCGGTGAGGAAGTCGTTGACACGGATGGCAAGCGCCATGATGTCGTCGATCTCCTGCGGCGTCGCCCAGCCGAAGGCCGTGATGTGCTCTTCGGACACCATGGGGTCGTTGAGCTGGTCGTTCTTGTAGTAGAATTCGATGATCGAACGGGGCAGCTGGGTGCCCTCCTCGATGCCGAGGCGCTGTGACAGCGAGCCGGCAGCGACGTTGCGCACCACTACCTCGAGCGGCACGATCTCGACCTCGCGAATCAGCTGCTCGCGCATGTTGAGGCGGCGGATGAAGTGGGTCGGCACCCCGATGTCGTTGAGGTGCTGAAACAGGTACTCCGAGATCCGGTTGTTGAGGACGCCCTTGCCCTCGATCACCTGATGCTTTTTCGCATTGAACGCGGTCGCGTCGTCCTTGAAGTGCTGGATCAGGGTACCGGGCTCCGGGCCTTCATACAGAACCTTTGCCTTGCCTTCATAAATGCGACGCCGACGGCTCATGGGGATGTACCGTGTTTTGTTGAAATCCATGTATTTGGTGTGCTCCGGTTACTAGGATTTACGACCCACAGCGGAGCTGCCGTGAACGGCCCGGAACCCCATCTATAACCCTTGGAAACAGAACGGGAACCAAGCCTTCAGGCAACCTATCCGATTGGCTGACCGAGCACAATCGATCCGGCCGTCCGGCACCAACTTATACCGTCTTGCCCTGCGGCTTAACGGCCCGTTGTTTTGCCGATTCGTGCTCTCTATGTAGGCATGCAGTCGGGTCGCCGCAACGGAAGGCTCCCGCTCCATCAGCACGGGATTTGGAACAAGGCATGAGCGAGTTCGACAAGCGCCAGGAAGGTTTCGAGAAGAAGTACGCCCTCGACGAGGAGCAGAAATTCAAGGCGGAGGCCCGCCGCAACCGGCTGCTCGGGCTGTGGGCGGCCGAAAAGCTCGGCATGTCCGGCGATGCCGCCACCGCCTATGCCAAGGAGGTGGTCGCGGCCGACTTCGAGGAGGCCGGCGATGCCGACGTCCTGCGCAAGCTGACAACCGATTTCGCCGCCAAGAACGTCGCCGTCACCGAGCAGGCGATTCGCGCCAAGATGAGCGAGCTGCTCGCGGTCGCCGCCGCCGAGGTGAAGGCGGGGAAATAATACGCTCAGGCCCGACGCCGGCGCGCAATGACCTTGCGCGCCGGCGGTCTTTTTTGGGCGCCCCGCCTGGCCGGGCCGTCGAACGTGGCGTAGTCGCGGCGGATGGTCTCCAGCAGATGCTGAGCGGCAGCACTCAGGAAGCCGCCGAGACGAGTCACCAGGACGATGTGCTGGTCCGCGGCGAGATCGCCGACGGTGATCGTCGAGATCGCTCCCGCATGCAGCTCCTCCGCCACATGGCTCCGCGCCAATAGCGCAAGGCCGAAGCCCGCCTCCACGAGCCGCTTTTGCGCCGTGAGGCTGTCCACCGCCGTCCACTCCACGTCCCCGAGGCCTTGCGTCAGGAACAGCGCGAACACGTGAGCCGCTGCGATCTCACGGCGGCCGCGCGTTTCCGGGAACGCGATCCAGCGCTCGCCGCGAAGCTCGGCAAGCCGCTTGACGCGCTTGTTGGCGAGCGGATGGTCGGACGCACAGACCACCTGCAACGCCTCGCTCAGCACCAGCTCACAGGCGAGATCGCCGGCCAGGTCGGTATTGTAACGCAAGCCGATCGTGGCCTCGCCGCGCCGGATGAGATCAGAGACCTCCGCGCTGGTCGCGGTCCGCAGGGCAAGCGCGACCGCGGGATTATCCGCGGCAAACCGTTTCATGATGCCCGACAGGCGGCCGTCGGCGAGCGTGCCGGTCACGGCCAGCGAAACCGGACCCGAAGGCTGCTTGGTCAGCGCACGTATCGCCTGCTCGGCGTCCTGCGCCGCCGCGACGGCGCGCTCGGCATAGGGGATCAGCACGCGCCCGGCGTCGCTGAGCCGCGTACGGCCCGCGATCCTCTCGAACAGGAGCACGCCGAGCTCCTGCTCCAGCAGCGCAATACGGCGCGAAATCGCCGGCTGCGAGCGATGCAGGAATTTCGCGGCATTCGAGACCCCGCCTCTGCGATGAACGGTCAGGAAGGTATTGAGGGCATCGCTGTCCATGGCGGACACCTCATGCAAAAAACTGATGACTATAAGAGGAATAACAAATTTGGCGGATGGCGAGAATGCCCCTAAGGCTTGCCGGCAGACAAGGTCAAGCGGAGACGAGCCATGACGAGCCAATTGGACAAAGCGAAAGCATTTCGCGCCCTGCACGAGCGGCCCGGCGCGTTCATCATTCCCAACCCCTGGGATGCCGGCACCGCAAAACTGCTCGCCGCGGCCGGCTTCGAGGCGCTTGCAACCACGAGCCTCGGCCTTGCCAACATGCAGGGAAGCTCGACCGTCAGCCTGGACGCGATCCTTGAGAATTGCCGCGCGATCGCGCAGGCCACCGATCTTCCGGTCAGCGTCGATCTGGAAAACTGCGGCGCGCACGATCCGAGACGCGCAGCCGAGGCGATCCGGCGCGCCGCCGAGGCCGGTGCGGTCGGCGGCTCGATCGAGGATTCGACGGGCGACCGCGATCGGCCGATCTACGACTTCTCGCTGGCGGTCGAGCGCGTGCAGGCGGCCGTCGAGACGGCGCGCTCGCTGTCGTATCCCTTTACGCTGACGGCGCGGGCGGAAAACCTTCTTCACGGGCGCAACGATCTCGACGACACGATCCGGCGGCTTCAGGCGTACGAAGCGGCGGGCGCGGCTGTCCTCTACGCCCCCGGGGTCCACGACCTTGCCACGATCAGGATGGTCGTCGCCTCGGTCGGAAAACCCTTCAACCTCGTGATGGGTTTTGCCGATCCGACGCTGACGCTCGCGCAATTGTCCGCGGCCGGCGTCAAGCGCATCAGCGTCGGTGGCGCCATGTCGCGATACGCGCTGGCCGCCTTCCTGAAGGGCGCGCGCGAGATGAAGGAGAATGGCTCCTTCACCTATGTTCGCGAGATGGCACCGATCAAGGACCTGCGCGCCGCCTTCGCCGCGGTCACTCCTCCTTGAAGCCGTATTCCGGCACGTTGCCGCTGGCGCCGTAATATTTGTACGGCAGGAATTTGCCGCTCATGGTGATCTTGACGCGGTCGCCCTTCGGGTTGGCGACGCGTTCGATTCCCATGTCAAAGTCGATCGCCGACATGATGCCGTCGCCGAATTCTTCTTCGATCAGCGCCTTCCAGGCCGGGCCGTTCACCATCACCATCTCGTAGAAGCGATAGATCAAGGGATCGGTCGGCGGCATCGGCGTGCCGGCGCCGCGCATCGGCACCTCGTTGAGCATCGCCGTCTCCGCCTTCGACAGGCCGAACAGCTCGCCGGCATTGGCGGCCTGCGGCTTCGTCAGCTTCATCTGGCCAAGAATGGCGCCGACGATGAGGACCTCGGAATACCCCCCGATCTTGTCGCAGATGTGCTTCCAGCTCCAGCCCTTCTCGCGCTTGATGTCGAGCAGCTTCTCGGTGAGGTCTTCGCGTTTCATGTCAGGTCTCCGTTTCAGGCAGTCAGTCCGGGACTGGTCCCGGGAATCCAGGTCTGGCGTTGCTCGTCACCACTGGTCGCGATCGTCAGGCCGGGCTTGCCGATATGCACCAGCGGTACATTCCGTGGATCGTGACCGGGTGTCTCGGCGGTAAACGTCTTGCTGCGCGTCACCAGGAAATCGATGATGTGGTTGCGCAGCGCGTAATAGAGCGGATGGCGGTGCAGATCGGTGCGGCCGCGGTCTCTCGGCAGCGGATTTTCGACGACCTCCGCGAGCACCGCGCCAGGCCCGTTGGTCATCAGGAAGATCTTGTCGGCGAGGTAGATCGCCTCGTCGACATCATGGCTGATCATGAACGCGGTCTGCCCGGTCTCGAGGCAAATGCGCCGCACCTCGTCCTGCAGCGTGCCGCGCGTCAGCGCGTCCAGCGCCGAGAACGGCTCGTCCATCAGCATGATCTTCGGCATGATCGAGAGCGCACGTGCGATGCCGACGCGCTGCTTCATGCCGCCCGACAGCTCTGACGGCCGCTTGTGCTCGGAGCCAGTCAAGCCGACGAGATCGATGAAGCTCTGCGCGTGCGCCTTCACCTTGGCGCGGTCCCAGCTGCGCCATTTCGAGCTCACGGCATAGGTGACGTTGCCGAGCACGGTTCGCCAGGGCAACAGCGCGTGGCTCTGGAAGATCACCGCACGGTCGAGGCTGGTGCCCGAAATCGCCTGCCCGTCGACGATGACGGCGCCCTCGCTCGGCGCATCGAGGCCGGCGAGGATGTTGAGCACCGTGGTCTTGCCGCAGCCGGAATGCCCAATCACGCAAGCAAACTCGCCCCGCGCCATCGAGAGCCACAGGTTCTCGAAAACGGTGGTCGTGGCACCGCCGGCGCCCGGATAGCGCTTCGCGATGGCTTCGATGGAGATGAATTTGTCGGTCATCGCCCCTACTCCGGATACGTGACCATGCGCGTGAAGCGCGCCAGGATCTGGTCGAGCAGCATCCCGACGATCCCGATCAGGAGGATCGCGATGATCACGTTGGTGATCGACAGATTATTCCACTCGTTCCAGACGAAGTAGCCGATGCCGGTGCCGCCGACGAGCATTTCGGCAGCGACGATCACGAGCCAGGCGATGCCGATCGAGATGCGCATGCCGGTCAGGATCGTCGGCGCCGCCGCCGGGAGGATCACGGTGAAGGCGCGCCTGACGGTGCCGACCTCGAGCGTTCGCGCAACGTTGATCCATTCCTTGCGCACGCTGGCAACGCCGAACACGGTGTTGAGCAGCATCGGCCAGATCGAGCAGATGAAGATGACGAAGATCGCCGAGATCGAGGAATCCTTGATGGTGTAGAGCGCGAGCGGCATCCAGGCCAGCGGCGAGATCGGCTTCAGCACCTGGATGAAGGGATCGAGCGCCTTGCTGAGTAGCGGCGACATGCCGATCAGGAAGCCGAGCGGGATCGCGACCAGCACCGCGAGCAGATAGCCGGTGCCGACGCGCCCGATGGAATATGCGAGCTGAATGCCCAGCCCCTTGTCGTTCGGCCCGTTGTCGTAGAACGGCCGTCTCAGATGCTCCCAGAGCTTGGCGCCGACGTCGAGCGGCCCGGGCATCGCCGATTTGCCCTGCGTCGCGGTCAGGCCCATCAGCTTGGCATATTCGGGGCTCATCGTGGCGACGGGGCCTGTCGAGCGCGTGGCGAGATGCCAGATGCCGAGGAACGCGGCGAGCAGCGCGATGGAAACGAGACCGGCGCGGAGACGGAGGGAGGAGGTCATCGCGCAAGACCTCTCCCCATGTCGTCCCGGCGAACGCCGGGACCCATACCGCGGAATCTATCGATCGCAATCGGTGGGCGTACCGAACGACGAGTCTTCGCCAAACGTCTCCCTGGGGTTATGGGTCCCGGCGTTCGCAGGGACGACGCTTGGGAGAAAGCGCAGCCCATCACGACGACTTCCTGATCTTGAAGCTCGCGACATAGTCCTCCGGCTTGGCCGGATCGAAAGTCTTGCCCATCACCGCAAACGACTTGTACGCGCTCGCCGGCGGCGACAGGCCCATCTCGGTCATCAGCTTCTTGGTGTCGGTGGCCAGATACACCTGCTCGGCCACCGCCTTGTAGTCGACGTCGCCCTTGATCTGGCCCCAGCGCTTCATCTGCGTCAGCATCCACACCGCAAAGGATTGCCAGGGGAACGGATCGAAATCGACGCGCTTGGCGTCGGTCTTCACGCCGCCGAGACCGTCGGCATAGGTGCCGAGGACCTGTTCGAGCACCGTGACGGGCGCGTTGATGTAGTTGGCGGGCGCGATCGCCTCTGCAATCTGCTTGCGGTTCTCGGCCTTCGAGGCATAGGCGGTGGCATCGACGATGGCGCGGGTCAGCGCCGCAAAGCTGTTTGGCGCTGACGTGATGAACTCGCGGCTTGCGGCAAAGCTGCAGCAGGGATGCCCGTCCCAGATCTCCTTCGACAACAGATGCATGAAGCCGACGCCGTCATAGATCGCGCGCTGGCAGATGTTGTCGGGCGCGAGGAAGCCGTCGATGTTGTCGGCACGCAAATTGGCGACCATCTCCGGCGGCGGCACCGAGCGCAGCTGCACGTCGGTATCGGGATCGAGACCATGCTCGGCGAGATAGTAGCGCAGCAGGTAATTGTGCATGGAATAGTCGAAGGGGATGGCGAATTTCAGGCCCTTCCAATCCTTGGGGTCGCGCTTGTCCTTGTGCTTGGCCGCCAGCACGATGCCCTGCCCGTTGATGTTCTCGATCGCGGGCACCGCAAATGGGATGGCGTTTGCGCCCAGGCCGAGCGAGATCGCGATCGGCATCGGCGCCAGCATATGCGCGGCGTCGTATTCCTTGTTGATGGTCTTGTCGCGGATCACGGCCCAGCCGGCGGTCTTGACCACTTCGACATTGAGTCCGTGCTTGGAGTAAAAGCCCATCGGCGCCGCCATGATGATGGGCGTGGCGCAGGTGATCGGAATGAACCCGACCTTGAGGTCCTTCTTCTCGGGCGTACCGGCCTGCGCGAACACCTCGGTCGCCGTCTTGAGCGGGAAGAACTGTGACAGTGCAGCAAGCGCAGTCGATGCGCCGACCGACTTCAGGAATGCACGCCGCGCCACGTCCTGCGGAAACATCGCGCGCATCACCGCGGAGGCGACGACGTCCTCGTAACGCTTCTCTTGGCTTTCAACCGGTTCGCAATGCAGCGCCGTCGCCTGCTCGTGCTCCGCCGCAGAACGATGCTGGCCGCAGATACAGCCGGCTCGAAGGTTGCGATCGGAATCAAACGGATTGTCGAACGTGGACATCGGCCCTCCTGCGCGTCATTGCGGGGAGGAATTACGCAAGGAGCATGCCACGACCCTAGAAGCGGCCAGTGCCTTGATGACGCAGTAATTTCGCCTGCGCTTGGCCACTACGAAAATTCGTGATAAACGAGATTTCGTAGTTCAATTACGAGATTTCGCAATGGCAACGACGCCAATGCCCATCCACGATGATGTGGCTTCCGCCATCGACCCGCGCATCGCGGCGTTCGAATCCTCCGTCGAGGCGACGCTTCTGGTCGACCCCTACGGCGACCAGATCGTCGATGCCAATCCCGCCGCCTGTGCTCTTCTCGGCTACGACCGCGCCCTGCTGCGGCAGACCCGGGCCAGCACGCTCCATGCCGGCGAGCTTCCCGCCCTTACCGTCTTCACCCAGGCCGTGCTGCACAAGGGCGCCTATTGGACCACGGCGCTCAATCCCCGCCATGCCACGGGGCAAGATCTCCGGCTCGAATACGCCGGCTGCCTGCTGCCGCATGACGGCCGCACGCTGCTGCTGCTGACGCTGACCGATCTCGAAGCGCGCCGCCGGCGCAATGTCGATGCCGCCGCCGAAGACCACATGCGCGGCGGCATTTCGACCTGGCAGCGGGTCGAGCGCGTGTTTCAGGACATCGAACGCGAGAACCAGCTGATCCTGCGCGCCGCCGGCGAAGGCATCTATGGCGTGAACGCGGAAGGCAAGACCACCTTCGTCAATCCCGCGGCCGAGCGCATGCTCGGCTGGACCGCCGAAGAGCTGGTCGGCAAGGAGATCCACCCGATCGTCCACCACACCCATCACGACGGCCGCCACTATCACAACCACGATTGCCCGATCTATGCGGCGTTCCGCGATGGCGCCGTGCACCAGGTCGACGGCGAGGTGTTTTGGCGCAAGGACGGCTCGCCCGCCTGGGTCGAATACACATCGACTCCGATCCGCGATCGCGGCGTCGTGGTCGGCGCCGTCGTGGTGTTTCGCGACGTCAGCCAGCGCCGCGAGGCCGACGAGAAGCTGCACGCCGCCCTTGCCGAGGTCGACCGCCTGCGCGAACGGCTCGAGCTGGAAAACGCCTATCTCCAGGAAGAAATCCGCATCGAGACCAATCCGCGCGGCATCATCGGTGGAAGCGAGGCGATCCAGAAGACGTTGCGGCAGGTCAAGCTGGTGGCGCCAACCACCGCGGCGGTGATGATCAACGGCGAATCCGGCACCGGCAAGGAGCTGATCGCGCGCGCCATCCATGAGGACTCCACCCGCAGCGACCGGCCGCTGATCCGCGTCAACTGCGCCGCGATCCCGCGCGAATTGTTCGAGAGCGAGTTCTTCGGCCATGTCCGAGGCGCCTTCACCGGGGCGACGCGCGACCGCATCGGCCGCTTCGAGCTCGCCGACGGCGGCACGCTGTTCCTCGACGAGGTCGGCGAGATTCCGCTCGAACTCCAAGGTAAGCTGCTGCGCGTGCTGCAGGAAGGCCATTTCGAGCGCGTCGGCGAGGCGCGCACCCGCGCGGTCGACGTTCGTGTCATCGCCGCGACCAATCGCGATCTCAAGCAGGAGGTCCAGCGCGGCCGCTTTCGCGAGGACCTCTATTTCCGCCTCAACGTCTTCCCGATCGAGACCGTCCCCCTGCGCGAGCGGCGCGACGACATTGCCCTCCTCGCCCAGCACTTTTTGACGAGCGAGAGCAAGGCGTTGAAGTCGAATTTGCGCCTGTCGGAAGGCGATGCGCGGCGCCTGGCGCGTTACGACTGGCCCGGCAACGTGCGCGAATTGCAGAACGTGATCGAGCGTGCCGCGATCCTGTCGCAGAACGGACGCCTGCGGATCGACCTGCCCGACGCCTCCGGCGCGCAAGCGCCTAGCGGTGCCGCCCGCCAGAAGCTCGACGCGCGTCCCGCCGTCATGACGTCGTCGGAAATGCGCGACCACGAGCGCGCCAACATTCTCGCCGCGCTCGAGGCCTGCGCCGGAAAAGTCTTCGGCCCCGGCGGCGCGGCCGAGATGCTGGACATCAAGCCGACCACGCTGGCCTCGCGGATCAAGGCGCTGGGAATTGCGCCGCGTTCGCGGACTGGCCTCAACGGTTTGGCATGAAGCGATCAGCTTCGATGCTGGCCACGGGCTCATTTCACCTCTCCCGCTTGCGGGGGAGGTCGGCGCGAAGCGCCGGGTGGGGGCTCTCTCCACACTGGGAATCCCGCTGAGGAGACACCCCACCCCAACCCTCCCCCGCAAGCGGGAGAGGGAGTGCACTTCCTTCGTGGCAACACGACCCGATCTAGTCAGGCGCGCTCACGCCGCCTTGGTCGTGACACCCGCAGCAATCGGCAATCCCTGCTCGATCGGCAGCGATGGATCGCGCGACCATTCGTTCCAGGAGCCGAAATACATCCGCACGTCCTTCACGCCGGCATTCTTCAGCGCCAGGAAGGTGTTCGAGGCGCGCGCGCCCTTGAAGCAATAGAGATAGACCGGCGTCGTCGGCGAGATGCCGACGGTGGCGCATTCGGCCAGGATCTCGTCCTTGGACTTGAAGCGGGGCCCTTCCGCGGTCGGCTTCATCATGCGGTACCATTCGAGCCAGACCGCGCCGGGGATGCGGCCCTTGCGCGGGCAGAAATCCTTTCCATAGGGCGAAGAGCTGTCGCCGATCCATTCGTCGACATCACGCACGTCGAGAATGGCGATGCCGGGCTTGCCGACCGCGGCGAGCATGGTCTTCGCATCGATCAGGATATCGCCGGCTTCCGGCACGACCGCGAACGAGGCCTTCGCCGGTACCGGGACATCCTTCGTCACCGGAAGACCCGCGGCCGACCACGCGTCGAAGCCGCCATGCAGCACCTTCACCTTGGGATAGCCGAGCATGGTGAGCAGATAGTAGCCGCGGCAGGACTGGCCGAAGCCGGAATTCATCGACTGCTCGTAGATCACCGCGGTCTCCTTGCCGGAGAGACCGGCAGCGCCGAAGGCGTCGGCGAATTTGGTCTTCAGCTCGCTCATGCCTTCCGGCGTCGAGGTCGCGAGAAACGTGAAGATCTCGTGCACGTTCACGGCGCCCGGCAGGTGCCCGGCGCCATAGGCGTCGGGATTGCGGGTGTCGATGACGACACAGGGTTCGAGCTTCAAGAGATCGGCAAGTTCGCTGGCAGAGATCAGAACGTCCGTCATTGGCAGCCTCTCCGTTGAGGTTAAGTGGTCTTCTGGGGTGGACTCGTGAAGCTCAGTAATCGGCGAGCATCTTGCGCAGCTGCTTGGTGGCCGGCGTGACGATCGCGACGAAATAGGCCTCGCGCAGCCGTCGCTGCGCGCGGTGACTCCTGAGATAGCCGCGTGCGCCACAATGCAGCATCGCCGCATGCGCCGCCGCGACGCTGGCCTCGCCGGCGCGAAGCCTGAGCGCGATCACCTTGCGCCAGTAGGTCTCGTCCTCGTTGTAGGGATCGCGCGCCAGCACCATGGTCTCGGCCTCGAGCTCGGCAGCGAGATCGCGGAAATGCACCGGCTGCTGCGGCAGATAGCGGTTGATATGGCCGAGCGGACTTCCGACCTCGTCCATGATGTTGATGCAATCGCGGATCACGCCCAGCGCCATGCCGGCCTGCAGCAGGATGAACCCGGCGCGGATCTTCTTCACGAAGGGCCCGGCGGGATCCGCGAGGATCAATTCGTCCGGCACGAAGACGTCGCGGAACTGCACGCCATAGGTGCCGGTGCCATCCATCGCGAGGAACGGCTTGCACGGCGTCAGCGCGATCGCGGGATCCGAGCAGTCGGCCAGGAACATGACCGTGCCCTCTTCGTCTTCACGCTCGAAGATGGTGCCGAAATAATGATCGGGGCCGAGATTGGAGACCCAGGGCAGCGCGCCGCGCACGATATAGCCGCCCTCGACCTTCTTGCCTTTCAGCTTCAGTTTCTCGATCCCGAAAAAGCTCTTCATCGGGTTGGAGAGCCCGGTGCCGCCGAGCACGCGGCCGGTCGAGAACGTATCGCCGAAACGTTTTGCCAGCTTCAGATTCGTCGAGTTGGCCGCGTACCAGACCAGCGTGTTCTGGCACCAGGCCATGAAGGCCGTGGCGCCGCAGACCTCGCCGATAGCAGCCATCGCCTGGATCGCGCAGCGCAGATCCGCGGGATCTTCGTGCGGCACGTGACTGCCCCAGGCGCCGACCGCGCCGAACTTGCGCAGCACCTCGGCGGGATAGACCGAGCCGTCGTCGATGCCGGCGGCAAGCGGCGCGAGATCTTCGCGCGCGATCCGCGCCACCTCCCCTGCAATGGACGGTGCGGGCTGATCCAAAACCTCGGCCCGCGATAAAGCCAGTGACCCCATGATCGTCTCCCGCACCTTGTCCTGGTTGCTGTCAGCTAGATGCCGACCTCGAGATTGACCGGCCGGGTGAAGGTGTTGGCGACCGGCGACCATTTCTTCACATGGGCGACCAGCGCGTTGATCTCGTCCTGCGAGACGCCCTCGCATTCCATGTCGACCTTGACGCGGACATCGGTGAAGCCGACCGGCTTGTCCGAGGTGTCGCCGGTGCCCCAGACCGCGGTGATGTTGAGATCGCCTTCGAGCTCGAGCTCGAGCTTGTTGACGATCCAGCCGCGATGCACGGCGTTGGCGTGCAGGCCGACCGCGAGGCACGAGCCGAGCGCAGCAAGCGAGGCCTCCGACGGATTGGGCGCGGTGTCGTCGCCCAGCAGCCCCGGCGGCTCGTCGACGATATAGGGCGGCAGATTGCGGATGTAGTTGGCGTGGCGGAATTTGCCTTCCGCGACCGTCTTGCATTTCAAGGTCTTGACGACCTTCGGATTGGCCTTGCCGCTCGCGATCAGTTGCTCGAGGCCATTCTTGTCGATGGGCGCAAGGCACCCCGTCAGCACTGTCTTTTGAACGACGGCAGTCATCATCTTCTCCCTGGCAGCCGTGGAAAACGGCAGGATACCGAACGGTCTGTTTCCTTGCATGGAGCGTGCCAGACGAGACCGAAAACGAAATGCGAGGCATTGGAGCCGCTTAGCGATGGCTGCCTGCGGATTGATCAGCCGCACTCTGCTCAAAGGCCATGCAGATGAGATCGCCAGTGCGAATCTTTTTAGCGCGGAGCAGATGCGACTTGATGATACCGCGCGGCTGCGATTAAGTTGCAATCCATGGCCAAACCTTCACTGAACAAGCCTTCACTGAACAAGATGTCGTCGAAGAAGAACGCGCCGCATTCAGGCGGCGGCGATGACGAATCCGCGCGCGGGCGCCTGCTCAGCGCCGCCTCGCATCTGTTTTGCAAGAACGGAATCAACGCCACCGGCATCGATGCGATCATCGAGGAGGCCGGCACCGCGAAGACCACGCTTTACAAATTGTTCGGCTCCAAGACCAACCTCGTCAACGCGGTGCTGGAGAGCGAAGGCAAGCAATGGCGCGAATGGTTCATCGGCGCCATGGAAGACGGCGGCGGCGATGCGCAGGCGAAACTGGCGCGCATCTTTCCGGCCCTGAAGAGCTGGTTTGCCGAAGAGCGCTTCTACGGCTGCCCCTTCATCAACGCGGTCGGCGAGCACGACAAGGACGCCAAGCAATTCCGCAACATCGCGCTGAAGCACAAGAAGATCGTGCTCGGCCACATCGAGAAGCTCGCCGCCGAGCTGGGCTCGAGCGAGCCCGCAATGCTCGCGCATCAGCTCGGCCTCATCATCGACGGTGCCATCGTCGCCGCGATGATCTCGCGCGACCCAGGCGTGGCCGATACAGCGGCACTCACGGCCGGGCCCCTGCTCGGCCAGTCCAAGGCGAAGAAGAAGCGTGAGCTCGAGGCGGTATGATCGCTCTCACGTCGTAGCCCGCGGAGCAAAGCGGAAGGCGGGGACACTGTCCCGGATTACTCCATCCGGGCTACGATGACTTCGTAGGGTGGGCAAAGGCGCAAAGCGCCGTGCCCACGATCTGCCTCGGTCCTTCTCGAACGACGTCGTGGGCACGCTTCGCTTTGTCCACCCTACAAGATCGAGCCCTTTATAAATCGCGCGATCGCCTCGAGCACCGGCTGCTGATCACCCGCAAAAAACCAGTGATCGTTGCCGTCGAGCTCGACAAACTCCGCACCGCTGATCCGGCTCGCGATATCGCGCCCGGCCGCGATCCGCACCGCCTGGTCGCCGCGCCGGTGCAGCACCAGCGTCGGCACCGCGATCCGCGCCAGGAGATGCCGCACGTCGGCGTCGCGAAAGGCCTCGAGCACGGCCGAGATGCCGCCGGGACTGGAGGCCGCACGCAATAGCCCGGCCCACCAGGCGCGGGCCCGGGGATCGCCGGCAAGACTCGGCGCAAATGTCTCGATGCCGACCGGGCCGCCCCATTGCGCGACGAGCTGCCTGCTCCAGGCGTCATACTGGCTGGCGCGCAAGGCATGCGGATAATCCTCCGACCAGCAGCCCTTGGCGAGCGCGCCGAACAGGATGAGCCCGGCGACGCGGCGCGGTTCGTCGACCGCAAATTTGATGCAGGCCGGCCCGCATTCGGAAGCGCCGAACAGCACGACGCGGCGCGAATCCGCTGCCCGCAGCACGGTGTCGATATCCTCCGCGGTGACGTCGATGCCGGGAGCCGATCCGACCCGGTCGGACAACCCGATCCCGCGACGATCGAAAACGATCAGCCGTCCAAGCTTCATCAACGACGCCAGGAACGTCCGGCTTGCAGGGCTCTCCCAGGCGCGCTCCACATGCGACACGAAACCGGGCATCACCAGGATATCGAGCGGGCCACTTCCGTAGGTCTGATACGCCAGATGCACGCCGGCACCCTTCACATAGCGCGTGGTCGGAACAGCGTGCAGCTCCGTTGCGGGACTCATGAGCGCCTCGGTCTCGGCCTCCGGCGCAATCCCGAGTTCCTCCCGCAGCCGCTGTGTCAGGGCCGCATGGTGACGCTCGGCCGCGCTGCGGTCGCCTGATAGCAGCAGGCTGCGGATCAGATACCGCCCATAGACTTCACTGAGCGGATCGAGCTCGGCCAGGCGCGCCGCATACGCGGTCGCGGCAAAATGATCGCCGGCGGCGTTCTTGTCCTGCACGAGACGCTCGAGCGCATGCATCAGCCGTCCTCTCAGCGCCTCGCGGCGAAAGAACGCCCAATCGTCGAATGCAGGACAATCGTCGAGAGCGAACCCTGCGAGAAAGTCGTCCCGATAGATCGCACAGGCTTCTTCGAAGGCGCCGCGGTCGCAGGCGCCCTCGAACAGATGGGTATAGATCGTCATCTCGACCGCCGCAGACCATCGCACGCTGGCGCGGTCGGCCTCGAAAACCTCCCGGCCAAGTGCAAGCTCGATGCGATGAAGCAGCCGCCGCAACCGCGCCCGGGCGGTTTCGGCTGACGTCTCCGGCCACAGCAGCGCGGCCAGGACCTCGCGCGCAACGGCGCCCCTGGCCTCCGCGAGATAGATCAGCAGCGCAAGAGCCTTGCGCAGGTTCAGCTTGATCGGGCGATCGCCAGCGTAGACCTCGGGAAATCCAAGCGCGTGAAGCGAGAAGACCGTCATGAAAATCCTCTCGTCGTCATCGCGCCGTTCGGGGGACGCGCAGGGGACGGTCCATTGGTAAGTGTCGGACCGGATCGAGCCCGCTCGCGAGCGAAGGGTTCAGTTCTGCATGCTGCGCCATTTGCGCCGACACCTTAAGGGAAGATCGTCATGTTCGCACGTCCGCTGCCGCGCATGTTCGCCTGTCGCAAAACGGGAGCGCCACAATGAAAGCAGTTTTGTGCCATTCGTTCACTGGACCCGGCGATTTGCGCCTCGCTGAGATCGATGTCCCCAAGCCCGCCCGCGACGAGATCCTGATCGACGTCCGCGCGGCCTCCGTGAGCTTCATGGACCAGCTCTTGGTCTCGGGCCTCTACCAGATGCGGCCGCCGACGCCTTTCGTACCCGGCACGGAGGCCTCCGGAACCGTCGTCGCAATCGGCGACAAGGTGACAAAGTTCGCGCCCGGCGATCGCGTGGCCTGCAGCAGCTGGACCGGTGGCTACGCCGAACGGATGATCGCGAAGGAGTCGAAGAGCGTGCGCCTGCCTGACGGCGTCGCGTTCGAAGCAGCGGCCACGGTACTGCACAATTACGGCACGGCCTATTACGCACTGGTCGAGCGGGCACGAGCCGAGCGCGGCGAATCGCTGTTCGTCACCGGCGCTGCCGGCGGAGTTGGACTGGCCGCCGTCGACCTCGGCCGCCATCTCGGCCTGCGCGTCGTCGCCGGGGTTGGCTCCGACGACAAGGCGGCCCTGGTCCGCGACTACGGCGCCAGCGCGGTCATCAACTATCGCAGCGAGGATCTCCGCGACCGGATCAAGGCGATCACGTCAGGCGAAGGCATCGATGTCGGCTTCGATAATGTCGGCGGCGCGATCTTCGAGCAGATGGCCCGGCTGATGAAATGGGGCGGACGGCTGATGCCGATCGGCTTCACCGGCGGCGAGATTCCGTCCATCCCGATGAACCTGCCGCTGCTGAAGAACTATTCCATCATTGGCGTCTTTGCCGGTGCCTGGGCGGAGAAATGCCCGGACGAGAGCGCGCGGATGAACGACACGCTGATGCAGTTGTTGGCGGCCGGGCAGATCCGCCCGCACATTGACCGCGTCCTTCCTTTGGAGCAGGCCGGCGAGGCCATGCGCGCCGTGGCCAACCGCACGGTTCTGGGGCGAATTGTGCTCAAGATCAGGTAGAATGCGCACCATGACAGAGATCATCATCGACAAACGCTATTGCGGCCCTCCCAATTCCGGGAACGGCGGCT
Source organism: Bradyrhizobium sp. CIR48 (assembly GCF_014198315.1). NCBI lineage: Bacteria > Pseudomonadati > Pseudomonadota > Alphaproteobacteria > Hyphomicrobiales > Nitrobacteraceae > Bradyrhizobium > Bradyrhizobium sp. CIR48. The sequence continues at coordinate 71,118 of NZ_JACIHG010000016.1, read as the reverse complement.
ATGTCTGCGGCCGGCTCGCCCGTCATATTCCGGGGCCAGCGGAAGTGACGCTGCGCGCGCCGCCCCCTCTGGACACGCCGCTCGCTGTGGTCGCGACAGACGGCGACACATGGGAGCTCCGAGACGGCGACAAGGTGGTCGCGACAGGGCGCGCCGTGAGCGTCGAGCTTGCGCAGATCGAGACAGCTAACTTGCCGGAAGCCCGCGCGGCCGAATTGCTCGCACTGTTCAATCCGCACGAGCATCCGCTGCCGAACTGCTTCGTCTGCGGTCCCGCAAGGGCGAAAGGCGACGGCCTGCGCATCTTCGCCGGCCCGCTCCGCCGTCATGCGCGGAACGCCGTTCTCGCCGCGAGCTGGGCACCCGATCCGAATCTCGCCGCCGAGGATGGCCTCATCGCGCCCGAATTTCTCTGGTCCGCGCTCGACTGCCCGACCGGGTTTGCCTGCAATTACGATCAGCAGAGCGGCAGCTTCGAGAAGACCCCGCTGCTGCTCGGACGGATGTCAGCCCGCATCGAAGCCCGCCCCCACCCCGGCGAGCGCTGCATCATCACCGCCTGGCCCACCGGCCGCGACGGCCGCAAGCGCACGGCCGACGCCGCGCTTCGTGATGAAGCCGGCAGATTGCTGGCGTTGGCGCGGACGACCTGGATTGCGGTGGAGCGCGAGGTACTGCTCGGGCGCCGGTGACGGTGCGTAGGGTAGGCAAAGGCGCGAAGCGCCGTGCTCCCTAGCTGCTCGTCACCTGCCGGACGGGCGGCGGCTTCCAGGTCCCGTTGATGATCGAGGGCGACTTCTCGTTCGGCCAGTACATCCGCAACATCAGGACGAACTTGCCCGCGGGCGCGGGAAGCCAATTGCTCTCCTTGTCGGGGCCCGGGTTGTCCTTCTGAATGTAGAGGTCGACCGAACCGTCGGGATTGGCTTTGAGATTCTGGCGGGCGCTGATCGACTGGCGGTTGATCGGATTGGCGACGAAGAAATAGTTCTCGTCATACATCGTGAGCGACCAGAAGCCGCCGACCGGAGGAAGCTGCCCCTTCGGAAAACGCATGACGTATTTGTTGCTGCCGACGTACTCTTTGCCGTCGGCGTCCTTCTGGGATGTCGGATAGCACGCATCCTGAATCCGGTTGGCGCCGAGGCCGATCGCCGTGACAAGCGCACGGTTGAGATAATTGGTCCCGTAAATGCCGGCTTCGCTGTCGAAGGCCCAGCCGTTGATGTTCTTGATCGCCTTGTTGACCTTGAACTGGAGCATGATGCGGTCGAATGCCACCTGCGGGACCCGCTTGGCGAAGGCAGCATCGAATTTGCTTGCGTCAAAATCCTTGCCGGGGACAAGACCGATCTTCGCGAATTTGGCGACCTCGGCCGCGTCGGCGGCGGCCGGCGGATTGCGCTTCATCAATTGCGCGAGAAGGGTGAAATAGGCCGCGGCGTCCAGGCGGTTGACCTGCTCGCGAACCGCCGTCTTCATGTCGATCGATGCATCGACCTTGCCTGCCGGGGGCGTAAAGGACTTGTCGTATGCGCTGAGCGGCACGAGCTTGAACTGGTCCTGCGCGGCGTGCACGGCCGCGTAGTCTTCCGGCGTACCGGTGCAGTAGATGCGGCCCAGGATCCACACCATGCCCGTGGGTGATTTGTATTCCTTGACGCCGGCGGGAAGCGTTCCCTTCCAGCCCGGGCCGGTGATCGCATAGGTTTGCGCCTTGGTGCCGGTGGTGCGCTTGCCAGGCACCTGGAAGACATTGGTCCAGCCGTCCAGCATCGGAAACAGGAAGTAGCGGTCCTTCATGTCCGGCATGCTGAGGACCCAGGGCTCGTCTCCCACATCGATCCAGGCCGTCGTGTAGAGCGTATCGGCATTGGGTGCCGTGACGTCCTTGAAGGTGGCATCAGGGTACTTGCGGAGCTTGACGAATTGCCCCATCGGCCCGCGCGTGCCTTCCACCGCAGCAACGTTGGTCATGACCCGGCGTGTCATCTCCATCGTCACGAGCGGATATCCGTAGATATAGGCGTCCTGGGCAAGCCAAAAATCTTCTCCGCCCTCCAGAGCCCTGACGACAAGACCATCAAACTCGGCGCGTGCGGTGCGGGAAATCGCGAGCGCCGATACTGCGGCGCTGAAGGCGGCCAGTGCTTGGCGACGGCTGATTGACATATCGAACCCTCCCTGTTGCCTCAAAACCGTAACGGGCGGGGTTCCATGTTCCTTGACATGCATCAACGAGGCGGGATGGTCTTGGGCGCAGCGCCGTTCGCTTGCCTGGGCGTGGCCGCCACGCCTGCCAACTCGTAGGGTGGGCAAAGCCGCGCAGCGCCGTGCCCACGTGTCTGCCGCGCCGTTGTTGATCGACGTCGTGGGCACGCTTCGCTTTGCCGACCCTACGAGACTAACACAGAGCGCGATCCACTTTGCCAGCATGTGGACGCTGGCAAGCCTCAGAAGCGTTGAACCGATGTTCGATCGACGATACCCTTGAAAATCTTCGTCCAGCAAAAACAAGATTCAAGGGGGACGTCATGGTTCGCAAGTTGACGGCATCTGCAATCGTTGCCACGAGCATGTGGATCGCCGGCATCGCAAGTGTCGCGGCGCAGCAACCGGAGTTCAGCGCACCTGACCTGGTCCTCATTAATGGCAAGGTTCTGACGCTGGATGAGCGATCGACGATGACGGAAGCAGTGGCCGTTGCAGACGGAAAGATTCTCGCAACCGGAACCAGTGCTTCGATAAAGGCGCTCGCCGGCGCCCGGACCCGCGTGCTCGATGTGGCTGGCAAGACCGTCATCCCCGGATTGATCGATACACACGCTCACTTCAAGGCCGCTGGTCTTGGCGACTATGTCGTCATCATGGGCCGAGCCAAGACGGTCGCCGAAGCGCTCGAGGCCATCAAGGCATTCGCTGCGAAGAAGAAGCCGGGCGAGTGGATTGTAGGTGGCGCGTGGCATCCGCCTTCACAATTGGCCGAGAAGCGATATCTGACCAGGCTGGAGATTGATAGCGTTGCTCCAGACAATCCAGTCTATCTTCGCACCGTCGGGCATTTCTCGATGGCGAACAGCATGGCTCTACAGCGGGTCGGAATCGACAAGACCACCGCGGATCCGAACGGGGGAAAGTTTGAGCGCGACGCGGCCGGTGAATTGACCGGCGTGCTGGTGGAGACGGCGATCGATCGGGTCGAGAAGGCCGTACCGCCCTGGACAGAAGACGATGAGATGCGGCAATTCACGATTGCCGAAAGTGTGCTGAACAGCTTCGGTATCACGAGCGTGGTCGAAGGCGCGACAGAGGCACGCGATATCCGCATGCTGCAGAAGCATGTCGCATCCGGGAAAGCCACATTGCGCACCGGCGTGATGTTTCGACCGGAGCCCCCGGCCGATCTGACCGCGTGGGAAGCGATCATGGCAGGCAATGGGGCCTCTTCAGGCTTTGGCGACGATTGGCTGAAGTTCGCGGGAATCAAGATCTTCTACGACGGCGGCATGACGCTGAAGACAGCGCTCATGCGCGAGGTGTATCCCGATTCACATGACAACTATCATGGCGTTGCGCAGCAGACACCTGAGCGATTGAAACAACTCGTCTCCATCTGCCACCGATATGACTGGCGGGTCGGTGTCCACGTGGTGGGTGACCTTGGTATTGACCAGGTGCTCGATGCGTTCGAGGCCGCGGATAAGGAGAAATCAATCCGAGACCGTCGCTTCGTCCTCATTCATGCCAGCCTGATCCGGCCAGAACAGATGGAGCGGGCGCAGAAGCTGGGAGCCCGTGTCGATTTCCAGAACGCTTTCATGTGGGATAAGGCAGCGACCGTCGAACGATTTCTCGGGAAAGCGACCGCTGACCGCGCCGTACCGACCAGGACGTTAATCGAAAAAATGGGGCTCAATAGTCTCGGCGCCGGGACGGACTTTCCCGTCAACCCGATCAACCCCTTCCTCAACATGTACATCATGGTGACCAGGAAGGACCCCAACGGAAACGTCTACGGCGCGGCAGAAGCCATTACGCGCGAGCAGGCCCTGCGGCTCTACAGCAGCGCGGCGTCGCGCTACACGTTCGATGAAGCACGTAAAGGGACCATTGAGCCCGGAAAGCTTGCGGACATCGTGGTGCTCTCCGCGGATTACACGGCCGTGCCGGAGGACCAGATCAAGGACATCAAGGCGGACATGACGCTCGTGGGCGGCAAGGTCGTGTTTCAGCGCTGACGTCATCCGCTGCCGACCAGCAGGAAGTGCCGTAGGGTGGGCAAAGGCGCGTAGCGCCGTGCCCACCTTCTCTTGATGATCAGCGAGAGATGGTGGGCACGCCTCGCTTTGCCCACCCTACGAGAGCCATGCCTTACGGCACCTACATCGCTTGCTCGATCATCCCCTGCAGCCGCGCCAGCTCCGCCTCGAGATCCCGCTCCACATCCGCGGCGCGAATCTCCAGCACCCGATAGTCCCGCGCCTCGAGCCAGGCCCGCCGCGATGCGCGATCCGCTGCGATCGCTTCCCCCTCGCCCGGATTGACCAGCTCGATCGCGATCCGATGCGGGAAGGAGACGAAGTCCGGGATGTGGCGGCCGACCGGGGTCTGGCGCTTGAACTGGCCGGCGAAGCGACGGTCGCGGGTCAAAGCCTGCCAGAGCAGACGCTCGGCATCGGTCGGGTTGCGGCGAAGCAGGCGGGCGAGGCCGCGCACGGTCGAGCCGCTGTCGGGCACGCCGCCGCCCTGCCCGTGCTCGGCCAAGAGCGCGCGCAGGCGCGTCGCCTGCTCGCCATCGAGCACGCCGCCCTTGGCCGGGCCCTTGCGTCCCTCGGCGATCGCCATGATCACCCCGTGCAGGGTGTGCATGTCCTGCTTGGTCGGCTCCATGCGGCTAAAGATGTTGCGCAGGTTCACCAGCATGGTGTCGCGCTTCTCGGCCGGGCGCAAAAATTCCACCTTGTCGAGCTCGCGGATGAGGTTGTCGAAGAAGGCCTGCATCTGGTGCTGCGAGGCGCGCTCGGAGCGCTCCGGCATGGCGTGCGGCAGCTCGCCCGAGGTCATCAGCTTGAACCATTCATAGCCGACCAGCAGCACGGCCTGGGCGAGGTTGAGCGAGGCGAAGCCCGGGTTGACCGGAAATGTGATGATGCGGTTGGAGAGGCCGACCTCCTCGTTGGTCAGGCCCCAGCGCTCGCGGCCGAACAGGATACCGGCCTTGCCGCCGGTCGCGACGTGACCCGCGATCTCGCTGGCGGCTGCCTCCGGCCCCACCACTGGCTTGGCCTGGTCGTGGGGGCGAGCCGTGGTGGCGAACAGCAGGTCGAGGTCGGCGACGGCGTCTTCGACCGTGCCGAACAATTCGACCTTTTCCAGAATGTGGTCGGCGCCGGCGGCGGCGCGCTGGGCGGCGATGTTGGGCCAGCCGTCCCTGGGGTTGACGATGCGCAAGGCGCCGAGCGCAAAATTGCCCATGGCGCGCGCGGCCATGCCGATGTTTTCCCCGAGCTGCGGCTCGACCAGGATCACGATGGGACCGTCGAGGGACAAACCCGCCTTGCTCTTGTCAGTCCCCGACATCTCGTTTCGCTTTCACTCTTCGTCTCAAGGCCTTGCCAGGGCACTCTCAGGAATTGATTCAAGCCAGCCTTTCCCAAGTCGTCCCTGGGCCGGCCGGCGCTGTCCGCCTCGTTTGCCTGTCCTGACGAAATTCTCAAGGGAAATAACGGGTTGGAATCGACTTTTGAATCTCCACTGGATCCTCGGATCCGGCCCTGCGGCAGGGCGGCCCTGCCCCCACGTCTGGGGAAGCTGGATGAGCTAAAAGTGCATAATCCCTTGGCTTTCGCCCGCCGCGTCTGGGTGCTAAGAGGCGGCGGATATTCCCGTGGCGCGCCAAAAGCGCCGTTCCCAAGAGGCTTCCCCGATCATGGCAAAAATCAAGGTATCCAATCCCGTCGTCGAGCTCGATGGCGACGAGATGACCCGGATCATCTGGCAGTACATCAAGGACAAGCTGATCAACCCGTTCCTGGATGTCGAGCTGATGTATTTCGACCTGGGCATGGAGTACCGCGACCACACCAACGATCAGGTCACCATCGACGCCGCCGAAGCCATCAAGAAGGTCGGCGTCGGCGTCAAGTGCGCCACCATCACCCCGGATGAAGCCCGGGTGAAGGAGTTCAACCTCAAGCAGATGTGGAAGTCGCCGAACGGCACCATCCGCAACATCCTCGGCGGCTGCATCTTCCGCGAGCCGATCATCTGCAAGAACGTGCCGCGCCTGGTTCCCGGCTGGAGCAAGCCGATCATCATCGGCCGCCACGCCTATGGCGACCAGTACCGCGCCACAGACATCAAGTTCCCGGGCAAGGGCACCCTGTCGATGAAGTTCGTCGGCGAGGACGGCACCGTGATCGAGAAGGAAGTGTTCAAGGCGCCCGGCGCCGGCGTCGCCATGGAGATGTACAATCTCGACGACTCCATCATCGACTTCGCCCGCGCCTCGTTCAATTACGGCCTGCTGCGCAACTATCCGGTCTACCTCTCGACCAAGAACACGATTCTGAAGGTCTATGACGGCCGCTTCAAGGACATCTTCCAGGACATCTTCGACCGCGAGTTCAAGAAGGAGTTCGACGCCAAGGGCCTGACCTACGAGCACCGCCTGATCGACGACATGGTGGCCTCGGCCCTGAAATGGTCCGGCGGCTATGTCTGGGCCTGCAAGAACTACGACGGCGACGTGCAGTCCGACACGGTCGCGCAGGGCTACGGCTCGCTCGGCCTGATGACCTCGGTGCTGCTCACCCCCGACGGCAAGACCGTGGAAGCCGAAGCCGCCCACGGCACGGTGACCCGCCACTACCGCGAACACCAGAAGGGCAAGGAGACCTCGACCAACTCGATCGCGTCGATCTTCGCCTGGACCCGTGGCCTCGCCCACCGTGCCAAGCTCGACAACAATGCCGAGCTCGCCAAGTTCGCCAACACGCTGGAGAAGGTCTGCGTCGACACCGTCGAGGCCGGCTACATGACCAAGGACCTCGCGCTCCTGGTCGGCGCCGACCAGCGCTGGCTCTCGACCACCGGCTTCCTCGACAAGGTCGCGGAGAACCTCACGAAAGAGTTGGCGGCCTGAGCCGACCGCAATTTCGCCCGACTGGGTCAGACATCATCACGGGCCGCGCAACCGCGCGGCCCGTTTCTTTTTGAGACCTCGCGCGGAGATGCCACCATGTTCATCAAGCTTGCCGGCCCCACCATGCTGCTCGCGGCCCTGATCGGACCGGCCGGGGCTGCCGAGCCGCTCCCCGACGCCATCGCCGCGCCTGGCGAGAGCGTCGTACTTAGCGTCCACGCCGAGGGCGCGCAGGTCTATGAGTGCAAGGCCGGCACCGACGGCAAGCTCGCATGGAGCTTCCGCGAACCGGTCGCGACGCTTCTCTCGGATGGCAAGACGATCGGCCGGCACTATGCCGGCCCGAACTGGGAGCTCGCCGACGGCAGCGCGGTGACCGCCAAGGCCGCGGGCAACGCACCGGGCGCAACGGCCGCCGATATCCCCTGGCTGAAGCTGGAAGTGACCGCCCGCCGCGGCAGCGGTGTACTGACGCCGGTCACGACCGTCCAGCGCATCAACACCCATGGCGGCAAGCTCGACACCGCGTGCGATAAGGCCGGCGAGTTCAGGAGCGCACCCTACTCGGCCGAGTATGTTTTCCTGAAGAAAGGCTGACCGCTCAGCGGTCGGTCCCGTCTTTCTCCGCCTGCGCCAATTCCGCCAGCGCGAGATCGCCGCTGTCGGCGAGTCGCGCCTTGGCCGTGGTGTGGACGTGGTCGGCGAGCGTCGGCATCCGTTCGATCAAAGCGTGAAAATCCTGGGCGTCGAGCACCAAAAGGCGCGTCTTGCGCGTCGCCGTCACCGTGCCGCTGCGTTTTGTTTTATGCAGCAGCGCGATCTCGCCAAAGAAGGTGCCGTCCGTGAGGTGCACATGCTGGCTCGGCAGCGTGATCTCGACCTCGCCGGCGGTGATGAAATACATCGACGAGGCTACATCGCCACGGCGGACCAATATCTCGCCCTGCTCGATGGTGCGCGCGCGCAACAGCCGCATGATGTCGGCGATCTCCGCGGCAGACAGATGCGAGAACAGCGGCACCCGCGCCAGCATGCCCCAGGTGACGACGAAATCGCGCCGCTTCACCTCTTCGGCAAAGGCGGTGGAGATGATCGCGACCGGCAGCGCGATCATGGCGAAGCCTGAGATGATGGCGAAGGTGGAGACCAGCTTGCCGAGCGGCGTCACCGGCACGACATCGCCATAGCCGACGGTGCCGAGCGTCACGATCGCCCACCACATCGCCTGCGGGATGGTGCCGAGTTTGTCCGGCTGCACGTCGCGCTCGATGGCGTAGAGCAGCGAGGCGAAGGTCAGGACCGCGCCGATCAGGATGACGATGCAGCCGATCAGCGCGCGACGCTCGGCATGCACGGCGGCGAGCAACGAGCGCATCGCCGGCGAATAGCGGATCAGCTTGAAGAACGGCAGCACCCCGAGCGCCGCCAGCGTCGCGTGCCGGCCGGTGGCGAGCACGATAGAAGCGGGCAGGAACGCCATGAGGTCGATGATGCCGAGCGCGGAGAAGGCGTAGCCCAGCCGGTCGGACAGCGCGGAGCCCTTGCGCTGGGTGTGGCCCGCCACGGTCCACAGCCGCGCCAGATATTCCAGCGCGAACACGATCACGGACAGGACGGTGATGGCCGAGAACACCGTGCCGAACTGGGCGTCCAGCTCCGGCACCGAGGCGAGGATCATCGCGGCCACATTGAGCACGATGACGCCGATGATGAGCTGGATGAAGCGCGATCCGGCTGAATAAGCCAGCGGATCGTGCTCCAGCAATTCGTAGAGGCGATCCCTCAAATTGGGATCGCGAAGTCCACGCCCTCGCAGACCGGGGCGCATGGCCGTTTACGCGCCTGCCATTGCTTTTTCGATCGCCGCCAGCGCCTCGGTCGCCTTGGCCCCGTCAGGGCCGCCGGCCTGGGCCATGTCGGGCCGGCCACCGCCGCCCTTGCCGCCGAGCGCCTCGGAGGCAACGCGCACGAGGTTGACCGCGTTGAAGCGCGCAGTGAGATCCGCGGTGACGCCGACCACGATGCCGGCCTTGCCGTCCTCGGTGACGCCGACGATGGCGACCACGCCGGAGCCGATCTGCTTCTTGCCGTCGTCGGCGAGGCTCTTGAGATCCTTCATCTCGATGCCCTCGACCGCGCGCGCCATCAGCTTGACGTTGCCGATTTCGCGCACGCCTGAAGCTGCGCCATTGCTGCCGGCCGAAGCGCCGCCGCCCATCGCCAGCTTCTTGCGGGCGTCGGAGAGCTCGCGCTCGAGCTTCTTGCGCTCCTCCATCAGCGCGGTGATGCGCGCCGGAACGTCGTCGAGCGAGGTGCGCAGCTCGTTCGCCGCTGTCTTGGCCAGCGCCATGGTCTCGTTGGCGTGCCTGCGCGCATAATTGCCGGTCAGCGCCTCGATGCGGCGCACGCCCGAAGCAACCGCGCTCTCGCCGGTGAGCGTGATCAGGCCGATGTCGCCGGTGCGCTTGACGTGCGTGCCGCCGCAGAGCTCGACCGACCAGCCGAGCGCGTTGGCGCCGCGCTCGCGCGCGGTCCGGCCCATCGAGACGACGCGAACCTCGTCGCCGTATTTCTCGCCGAACAGCGCGCGCGCGCCGGCTTCGCGGGCCTCATCAACGCCCATCACACGCGTGGTAACCTCGTCGTTCTCCAGCACCACGTCGTTGGCGATGTCCTCGACGCGGGCCAGCTCCTCTGCCGTGATCGGCTTCGGATGCACGAAGTCGAAGCGCAGGCGATCCGGCGCGACCATCGAGCCGCGCTGGGCGATGTGGTCGCCGAGCACCTGGCGCAGCGCCTCGTGGATGAGATGGGTTGCCGAATGATGCGCCCGGATCGAGGAGCGCCTGGAATGATCGACCTCAAGCTGCAGCGCGGTGCCGAGCTTCAGCTCGCCGCTCTCCACGTTGCCGACATGCACGAAGAAATCGCCGAGCTTCTTCTGCGTGTCGGTGACGCGGAACTTGATGCCGCCCTCGCCCGTGAGCACGCCGGTGTCGCCGACCTGGCCGCCTGATTCCGCGTAGAACGGCGTCTGGTTCAGCACGATCGCACCGGTGTCGCCGGCCTTCAGGCTGGCGACCTCTGCACCGTCCTTCACCAGCGCCGACACCACGCCTTCGGCGCTCTCGGTCTCGTAGCCGAGGAATTCGGTGGCGCCGAGCTTTTCGCGCAGCGGGAACCAGATCGCCTCGGACGCAGCTTCCCCGGACCCCTTCCAGGACTCGCGCGCCTTGGCCTTCTGGCGCTCCATTGCGTCGGTGAACGCAGCTTGATCCACGCCGATGCCCCGCGACTTCAGCGCGTCCTGCGTCAGGTCGAGCGGGAAGCCGTAGGTGTCGTACAGCGTGAAGGCGACGTCGCCGTCGAACATGTCGCCCTTTTTCAAGGACGCGCTCTTCTCGTCGAGGATGGCAAGGCCGCGCGACAGCGTCTTGCGGAAGCGGGTCTCTTCCAGCCGCAGCGTTTCCTCGATCAAATTCTCCGCGCGCATCAGGTCGGGATAGGCCTGGCCCATCTCGCGGACCAGCGCCCAGACCAGCCGATGCATCAGCGGCTCTTTCGCACCCAGCAGCTGCGCATGGCGCATCGCGCGGCGCATGATCCGGCGCAGCACATAGCCGCGGCCCTCGTTCGAGGGCAGCACGCCGTCCGCGACCAGGAAGGCCGAGGAACGCAAATGGTCGGCGATGACGCGGAACGAGGCGACGGTCTGCTCATTCGGCCCACTGCCGAGCGCGGACGATGTCGCATCTATCAAATGACGGAACAGGTCGGTCTCGAACACGCTGTCGACGCCCTGCATGATGCAGGCCATGCGCTCGAGGCCCATGCCGGTGTCGATCGAGGGACGCGGCAGATCCACGCGCTCCTCTTTCGTCACCTGCTCATATTGCATGAACACGAGATTCCAGAATTCGAGGAAGCGGTCGCCGTCCTCCTCCGGGGAGCCCGGAGGGCCGCCCCAGATGTGATCGCCACGGTCGATGAAGATCTCCGAGCACGGGCCGCACGGACCGGTGTCCCCCATTGCCCAGAAATTGTCGGAGGTCGGAATGCGGATGATGCGGTCGTCGGAGAACCCGGCGATCTTCTTCCAGAGCCCGTGCGCCTCGTCGTCGGTGTGGTAGACGGTGACGAGCAGCTTGTCCTTGTTGAGCCCGAAATCCTTGGTGATCAGCTTCCAGGCGAGCTCGATCGCGCGCTCCTTGAAGTAGTCGCCGAACGAGAAGTTGCCGAGCATCTCGAAGAAGGTGAGATGGCGCGCGGTGTAGCCGACATTGTCGAGGTCGTTGTGCTTGCCGCCGGCGCGCACGCATTTCTGCGACGTGGTGGCGCGCTGGTAAGGACGCTTCTCGACGCCGGTAAAAACGTTCTTGAACTGCACCATGCCGGCATTGGTGAACATCAACGTCGGATCGTTGCGCGGCACCAATGGCGAGGACGACACGATCTCGTGGCCGTTCTCGGCAAAGAAGTTCAAAAAGGTCGACCTGATCTCGTTGACGCCGCTCATGTTCATCCAATCGGGTGTGCTTGGACCCGCTATAGGCCATCCAAACCTGACATTTAGGCTGATATCTGCGGGCCACAGCGCTTTTAGACAAGGCCAGCTTCGCTGTCCAGAAACTGTGCAAGGAGATCAGAGGGTTGCCGCAGCCGCTCAATCCCCGCTGCAATCCCGTTGATAGGGCAAGCGGACGCGTTGACAGGCTTGGCCCCGCTGTGGTCTGTACCCATCTGTATCGTACGGCCACGTCGGGAGAGACCGGCTTTAGGCAGCCGGCGCCGAAGGAGCAACCGCCCCGGAAACTCTCAGGCAAAAGGACCGCGTGGCTTTGACAGCATCTGGAAAGAGGCGCCGACGGGTTTAGACCCGGATGGCTCCCGCCGACGGGATAATACTCTCAGGCACAGCGACAGATGGGGCTTCGACTGGTGTCCTCAGGGAATCGTCCCGGGGGAACCGCCGAGGGCCCCTGTGATGCTAGCGCGCGACGACCAAGATTCCCTGAAACGTACGCCCCTTCATGGGCTTCATGTCTCCCTCGGCGGCAAGATGGTGCCGTTCGCGGGCTATGACATGCCCGTGCAATACCCTGCGGGCGTGCTGAAGGAGCACCTCCATACCCGGGCCTCCGCCGGCCTGTTCGACGTCTCCCATATGGGCCAGATCGCGCTCCGACCGAAATCCGGCAGGGTCGAGGACGCCGCCCGCGCGCTGGAACGGCTGGTGCCGCAGGATATCGTGGCGATCGCGCCGGGACGGCAGCGCTACGCCCAGTTCACCAATGAAGACGGCGGGATTCTCGACGACCTGATGGTCGCCAATTTCGGCGATCACCTCTTCCTGGTCGTCAACGCCGCCTGCAAGGACGCTGATGAGGCGCATCTGCGCGCGAATCTCTCTGAAGATTGCGTCATCGATTCCCTCGCAGATCGTGCGCTGATCGCGCTGCAGGGGCCGAAGGCCGAGGCGGCGCTGGCGAAATTGTGTGCAGAGGCGCCCGCCATGAAGTTCATGGATTCCGGCCCGCGCAAGGTGGCCGGCCTCGACTGCTTCGTCTCGCGCTCCGGCTACACCGGCGAGGACGGTTTTGAAATTTCGGTTCCCGCAGCCGACGCTGAACGTCTCGCCAAAACATTGCTCGAAAACCCCGACGTGCTGCCGATCGGCCTGGGGGCCCGCGACAGCCTGCGGCTGGAAGCCGGGCTCTGCCTCTACGGCCACGACATCGACACCGTGACCACGCCGGTCGAGGCCGCGCTGGAATGGTCGGTGCAGAAGAGCCGCCGCAGCGGCGGCGTGCGCGCCGGCGGCTTTCCCGGTGCCGAAAAAATCCTCGCCCATTTCGACAACGGCGCGGCCCGCCGCCGCGTCGGCCTGCTCGCCCAGGGACGCGCGCCGGTGCGCGAGGGCGCGCTGCTGTTTGCGAATGACGCGGGCGGCGAGCCGATCGGACAAGTCACATCGGGCGGTTTCGGCCCAAGCCTGAATGCGCCGGTCGCGATGGGCTACGTGCCCACGAGCCAAAGCGCGCTCGGCACACAACTCTTCGCCGAGGTGCGCGGCCAGCGTCTGCCGGTCGCTGTCGCGGCCATGCCCTTCGTCAAGAACACCTACAAACGCTGAGGATTCGAGAATGACCACGACGCTGTACACCTCCGACCATGAATGGCTCGCCATCGAGGGCGACGTCGCCACCGTCGGCATCACCGACTACGCCCAGCAGCAGCTCGGTGACGTCGTGTTCGTCGAATTGCCCAAGGTCGGCCGCACGCTGAAGAAGGCGGAAGCCGCCGCCGTGGTCGAATCCGTCAAGGCGGCCTCCGACGTGTACGCGCCCGTGACAGGCGAAGTGCTCGAGACCAACGCCGAGCTCGCGGCCGAGCCGGCGCTGGTGAACTCGGACGCGCAAGGCAAGGCGTGGTTCTTCAAGATCAAGATGGCCGACAGAAGCGAACTCGGCGGCCTCATGGATGAAGCCGCCTACAAGGCGCACACGGCTTAAGGACGATGGAGCAAGCGATGACCGCGCACCGCAAGACCAACGGCGACACCGCCGCCAGTTTCGTTCGCCGCCACATCGGCCCGTCGGCGCGCGATGTCACCGCCATGCTCGAAACCGTCAGCGCCAAGAGTGTGGACGCGCTGATGGCGGAGACGCTGCCGGCCTCGATCCGGCAGGCCGCCCCGCTCGACCTCGGCAAGCCGCTCAGCGAGACCGAGGCGATCGCGCATATGGGCGAGCTCGCACGGCAGAACCAGGTCTTCACCTCGCTGATCGGCCAAGGCTATTCCGGCACGATCCTGCCCGCGGTGATCCAGCGCAACATCCTGGAAAATCCGGCCTGGTACACGGCCTACACGCCCTACCAGCCCGAGATCAGCCAGGGCCGGCTGGAAGCACTGCTCAACTTCCAGACCATGATCTGCGACCTCACCGGGCTCGACGTCGCCAACGCCTCGCTGCTCGATGAAGCCACCGCGGCCGCCGAAGCCATGGCGCTCGCCGAGCGTCACTCGCAGGTGAAAGCGCAAGCGTTCTTCGTCGACAAGGACGTGCATCCGCAAACGCTGGCCGTGATGCGCACCCGCGCCGAGCCGCTCGGATGGACTCTCGTCGTCGGCGATCCCCTCACCGATCTCGACCAGGCCGACGTGCTCGGCGCGCTGCTGCAATATCCGGGGTCTTCCGGCGCGGTGCGCGACCTCCGGCCCGCGATCGCAACACTGAAGGCCAAGGGTGCGCTCGCGATCGTTGCCGCCGACCTGCTGGCCCTGACGCTGCTCGCCTCGCCCGGCGAGCTCGGCGCCGACATCGCGATCGGCTCGGCCCAGCGCTTTGGCGTGCCGATGGGTTATGGCGGACCGCACGCGGCCTACATGGCAGTGCGCGATGCGCTGAAGCGCTCGCTGCCCGGCCGCATCGTCGGCCTCTCCGTGGATTCGCGCGGGGCACCGGCCTACCGCCTCGCGCTGCAGACCCGCGAGCAGCACATCCGCCGCGAGAAGGCGACATCCAACATCTGCACCGCGCAGGTGCTGCTGGCCGTGATCGCCTCGATGTATGCGGTCTATCACGGGCCCGAAGGGCTGACGCAGATCGCCCGCAATGTGCATCGCCGCGCCGCCGTGCTCGCGAGCGGCCTGCGCAAGCTCGGCTTTGCGCCGCAGTCTGACAGCTTCTTCGACACCCTGAGCGTCGATGCCGGCGCCAAGCGCGCCGAGATCGTCGCGCGCGCGGCGGCCGAGAAGATCAATCTCGGCGTCGGCGACACCAGCTTGCGCATCGCGCTCGACGAGACCACAACGCCGGCAACGGTGGAAGCGGTCTGGCGCGCGTTCGGCGGCACGCTGTCGTACGCCGAGATCGACGCCACCACGCGCGAGGCGCTGTCGGAAGCGCTGAAGCGCGGCACTCCGTTCCTGACGCATCCGGTGTTCCACGCCCATCGCTCGGAAACCGAGATGCTGCGCTACATGCGCAAGCTCAGCGATCGCGACCTCGCGCTCGATCGCGCCATGATCCCGCTGGGATCCTGCACCATGAAGCTGAACGCGACCACCGAGATGATGCCCCTGACCTGGCCGGAGTTCGGCTCGCTGCATCCATTCGTGCCGCGAGAGCAGGCGGCAGGCTATCACGCGCTGTTCGCGCGGCTGGAAAAGTGGCTGTGCGACATCACCGGCTATGACGCGATCTCGCTGCAGCCGAATTCCGGCGCGCAGGGCGAATATGCCGGACTTCTTGCCATCCGCGGCTATCACGCCGCGCGCGGCGAGAGCCATCGCAAGATCTGCCTGATTCCCTCCTCCGCCCACGGCACCAACCCGGCCTCGGCCGCGATGGTCGGCATGGACGTGGTGGTGGTCGCCTGTGAGACAAACGGCGACGTCGACGTCAATGATCTCCGCGCCAAGGCCGAGAAGCATTCCAATGATCTCGCTGCGGTCATGATCACCTATCCCTCGACGCACGGCGTGTTCGAGGAGCACATCCGCGAGATCTGCGACATCGTGCATGGCCATGGCGGCCAGGTGTATCTCGACGGCGCCAACCTCAACGCGCAGGTCGGCCTTAGCAGGCCCGGCGATTACGGCGCCGATGTCAGCCATCTCAATCTGCACAAGACCTTCTGCATCCCGCACGGTGGCGGCGGCCCCGGCATGGGCCCGATCGGGGTCAAGGCGCACCTCGCCCCGTTCCTGCCCGGTCATCCGGCAACGCAGGCGGATGCCCCGGTCGGCCCGGTCTCGGCGGCGCCGTTCGGCTCGGCCTCGATCCTCACCATCTCCTACATCTACATCCTGATGATGGGCGGCGAAGGCCTGAAGCGCGCGACCGAGATCGCGATCCTCAACGCCAATTACATCGCAGCGCGCCTCGATCCGCACTTCCCGGTGCTCTACAAGAACGCCAAGGGCCGCGTCGCGCATGAGTGCATCGTCGATCCCCGTCCGCTGAAGACGACGTCCGGCGTCACCGTCGACGACATCGCAAAACGCCTGATCGACTACGGCTTCCATGCCCCGACCATGAGCTTCCCGGTGCCGGGCACGCTGATGATCGAGCCGACCGAGTCGGAATCCAAGGCCGAGCTGGACCGCTTCTGCGACGCCATGATCGCGATCCGGAAAGAAATCGCCGAGGTCGAGGCCGGCCGCTTCAAGATCGAGGCCTCGCCGCTGCGCCACGCCCCGCACACCGTGCACGACATCGCGGACGACGATTGGAAGCGCGCCTACACCCGCGCCGAAGGCTGCTTCCCCGCGGGCACCTCTCGCACCGACAAATATTGGAGCCCCGTCGGCCGTGTCGACAACGTTTACGGCGACCGCAACCTCGTATGCTCCTGCCCGCCCGTGAGCGATTACGCGCAAGCTGCGGAGTAAGCCACGACGGAGGTCTCGTCGGCGGAGCTCTCGTAGGGTGGGCAAAGCGTCAGCGTGCCCACCACCTCTTGCTTGTTGAAAATGGTGGGCACGGCGCTTGCGCGCCTTTTTCCACCCTACGGCACCGGATGCGCCGCTATGGCGCAATCAACAACCGGCTTTCACGATCCCAGCGCCAGAGCCGTTCGTTGGTGAGTTCGGTCCCGCCCCACCAGCGATAAATCCGGTTGTGGCGCCACATATCATCCTCGCGCGCAAAAATTGAACGCCCGAGTTCAGTGAGCGTGACCTTCCACTCGCTCCTGCCGAAATAGCGATCCTCATTGTCGAATGCCGGATCGCCCAGCAGGATCGGCGGGGCCGGGTGCGCCCCCAGTTCGAGCAAGGCATCAAACGCGTCGTTTTCGTCAAACACATTGCGAAGCCACCTCGCTCCCTCGACGATCCTCGGGTCGGTGTGCCCATCGTTCACAAACTCCAGAATATCCATTTCGCTGGCACCCAGGCCCGTCACACTGTCCGGAAGCTCTTCGAGCAACGCGATGAGCGCCGGCCGAAGTCTCGGCAGGGCCGTCAGATCCGTCATCAGAAGATCGAAGCAGGGCTTTGGCGTTTCAGCCCGATAGGCTTGCCAGGCGCGGCGTGCCAAGGCCAAATGGTTTTCGGTCACCTTGAAGGCCGGCAGCTTCCATTTTGCGACAGATTCCGGAGCATAGTCCGCAACATGATCATCTGTGTGCACCAGACTGAGCTTCGTCGTAATCTCCTTGTAGGGGCGAAGCAGGTCCAGCAGCCAGATCAGCACAAGCTGATCGTTTGGTCGAGGGTCGACCCGATTTCAATTGAGTCGAACTTCGCACACAGCTCGAAGAAACCGATATCACGCGTTCCGAACCCCTCCAGCGAGCCGCGACAAGCCTCATCGAGCCAATGATCGCCAGGATTGCCGTGCTTCGCCGATCGGCGCTCCAGCCCAAGCAATAGTTGTTCCTCGGGAGGCAATTTCCTCCACACGAAGCGTAGATTGAATCCAACCACGACATTCGCGAGGCGCGACGGGGCAAGCACGTCTTCGTCAAGGTGGTTCGTGGATAAGATCAAATGAGACACGGTCGCCTCTTAAAAAATTGATTCGCGTACAGGAACGCTGAGAGCCATGCGCGCCCTTAGTCAGGTGCGATCAACGCGCGGTGCTCGGCGTCCCATCGCCAAAGCCGTTCGCTGGTGAGAAGTGTGCCACCCCACCAGCGGCGAAACGGATTATGGCGCCGAAAGTCCTCTTCTCCCGTCAGCACCGCCATCCCGAAATCGGTGAGCGACATTAGGGACTGCTTGTATTGCGCGAAACGGCGAGCATCGTCATGCATGTCGAGCGTGAATGGCCCCTCCTCCAGCCCGGCTACGGCCGGCACTGGACATCGCGCGAGTCCATCGAGCAGCGCGCCGACCTCCCAGTAATCGTACACGCGCCGGTCGTTGGGTTTCTGATGTCCCGGGAAGACGTGAAAGGGCTGCACTTCGCCCGGCGCGATGAGTTGCAGCATCCGTGTCTCCGTGGTCCCGAGGCCGCTGGTCACGTTTGGAAGCTCTTCGAGCAGGTCAACAACGCAATGCTCGAGCTGCGGAAGCGGACTCAAGTCCGCTTCAAGCAGGTTGAACCAGGCCTGCGGCGTGGGTCCGCAATAAGCGCACCATGCGCGACCGGCCAGTTCAAGGTGATCTTCCGCAAGTTTTCCTATTGGCGGATTCAGCTTCACAAGTTGCTCCGGCGCGACATCACCCACGGCAAAGTCCAGGTGACGTATCGAGAGCTTGGAAACTGCCGCTTTCTCGGTGCTGCAATGATCGAGCAACCAAAGCAGAATTAACTGTGCATTTGGCTCTGATCCCATCCACAGTTCGGCCGTGTCGCATTCGGACAACAGGTCGACCAGTCCGCGCCCCCTCACCCCAGACCCTTCCAGACGCCAGGCCGGGGTGTGGTCCAGCCAGTGCAGGCCGAGCGCTTGGGTCGTTCGCGGGGAGAAGAATGCCCGGTGTTCCGCATCAGACGGCAGCGGCCCCAAGACAAGCCGGCGCTCGATCGCAAGGACGAGATCGCCAAGGCCGGCGCCTTGTATCGCGCCGGCGGCGGACGAATCGGTCGTCACGATGAGCCGCGTCATGCGGGATCCTCAGGGTTTCGTCAGGACTGCGCCGTAGCGCCATAGCTTATCATTGGTCAGATGCGTGCCGCCCCACCAGCGGTCGATCGGATTGTATCGGCTGAAATCCTCCTGATGGGCCAGGACAGCCTTCCCGAACTCGGTCAACGACAATCGGCTGCGGAGATAGACCTCATGCCGAGCCCTTAGATTGCCGTGGTCGATTGTACGCAGTTCATCGCCCAAACCGGCTACGGCGGGCCTGGGGCCAAGCGCGAGCCCCTCCAACAGCGAACCCAAATCAAATTCGCTGAACACGTACGTGCGCCGCTGCGAGCGCAGATGAAACAGGGCGTTCGTGTTTGCAAATCCTCTGGAAAGCAGCTCCAGGAATCGCATCTCGGTCGCACCAAGACCCGTCGAGGATGACGGTAGCTCTGCCAACAGCTCTTGCAATGCTGGTCGCAACATCAACAAGGCGCTCAGATCGCTCCAAAGTAGGTTGGCGCAGGCCTCGGGCGTCGGCGTGCGATAGGCCTGCCAGGCCATTCTGGCAGTGCTAAGTTCACGGGCCTGAACATCCACCATAGGAATATGCGACGCGGACGCTTCGGAAACTCGGTCTCTCAGATCGAAGAGATCGGATGCAAGCAGACGCAACCTGAGTTTTTTCAGCAGCTCAGGGTATGAGGCAAGATAGTCGAGCAGCCAGATCAGCTGCAGTTGATCGTCTGGGCTCGGATCGAACCAAAGTTCGATCTCGTCATAGCGCTCGCAAAAATCGGCAAAGGGTAGCTTCCTGAGTTCCTTGAACTTGGAGGGCCATTTTGTACCCCAATCCGACCAATGATCGCCCGGCCTGAGCGTCCCTGACTGCGCCCCGAAATAGGCTGCGAAATAGTCGGACGAAGGCAACGGCCCCCACGTGAAGCGAAAAAAGAACAGAACGACGATCTCGGCCAGCTTCGATTTGGCGAGATCGGCGCCGGCCGCACTGGTCAGGATCAGACGCTTCATCACACCACCACCCGATCACGACAACGCAAAACGAAACGGGCGCTGACGACGTCGGCAACTCAACGTCTTCAGCGCCCGCTCCTCGCGAAAAGCTTTCGCGGTTCGTCTTACTCGTCTGCCGGCTCCTCGCCGTCGGCGTCGCTCTCGGGCGTACCGGCCAGAATCTGCTCGGAGATCAGACCGGAGTTCTGGCGGATCGAGGTCTCGATCTTGGCGGTGATGTCGGGGTTGGCCTTCAGGAAGGCTTTCGAGTTCTCGCGGCCCTGACCGAGGCGCTGGCTGTCATAGGAGAACCAGGCGCCTGACTTCTCGACGATGCCGGCCTTGACGCCGAGATCGAGGATCTCACCCATCTTGGAGACGCCCTCGCCGTACATGATGTCGAACTCGACCTGCTTGAAGGGCGGCGCCAGCTTGTTCTTCACCACCTTCACGCGCGTGGTGTTGCCGACCACTTCGTCGCGCTCCTTGATCGCGCCGATGCGGCGGATGTCGAGGCGGACGGAGGCGTAGAACTTCAGCGCGTTGCCGCCGGTCGTGGTTTCGGGCGAGCCGTACATCACACCGATCTTCATGCGGATCTGGTTGATGAAGATCACCATGGTATTGGACTTGTTGATCGACGCCGTCAGCTTGCGCAGCGCCTGGCTCATCAGGCGCGCCTGCAGACCCGGAAGCGCATCACCCATCTCGCCTTCGAGCTCGGCCTTCGGCACCAGCGCGGCGACCGAATCAACCACCAGCACGTCCACCGCACCCGAGCGCACCAGCGTGTCGCAGATTTCCAGCGCCTGCTCGCCGGTGTCGGGCTGCGAGATCAGGAGTTCGTCGATGTTGACGCCGAGCTTGCGGGCATAGACCGGATCGAGCGCATGCTCGGCGTCGATGAAGGCGCAGATCCCGCCCTTCTTCTGCGCTTCCGCCACCGTGTGCAGCGCCAGCGTGGTTTTACCTGAGGATTCCGGCCCGTAGATCTCGACGATGCGCCCCTTGGGCAGGCCGCCGATGCCGAGCGCGATATCGAGCCCGAGCGAGCCTGACGACACCGCCTCGATGTCCATCGACCGGTCGTTCTTGCCGAGCTTCATCACCGAGCCCTTGCCGAACTGGCGCTCGATCTGAGAGAGCGCGGCGGCCAGAGCTTTACTCTTGTCCATGGAAGATCCTTCGACGATACGCAGGGCAGTGGCGGACATTGGGTCGTGCTCCTTATGGCGAGGATTCGCGTGAGGGACAAACGATTGGCGAGGCGGCTCGGCGATAAAAGCAACGTACCCCATTTGTTCTAGGTTCGCAATATGTTCTTTTGCGGATTTGGAGGTTTGTCCGTGAGCATCCCCAAGTCCCCCTCCTCATTCGCGTTGTGCACACAACTGGACAGACGCGGCTCCCGTTACTGGTCCTCAATGGGCCATCACCGCACGAACCGCGGCCACTATCGGTGATGAGAACGCCCGATTGCGCTCCCGCCTTCCTCGCGCGGAAAGGAGCGCGCCATGCTCAAGCGGCGACGTTTCAAGCAGCAGCTGACGCTTCAAGATCGACTCTCCGCCTGGGTGAAGCAGGTCGAGGAGCAGGCCTCCAGGCTTCCGCCCGGGCCCGAGCGGGACGCCCTGTTCAAGAAGGCCCGCCAGGCCGATGTCGCCAATCATCTGCACGACTGGATCATATCCCCCGGGCTGCAACCGCCGAAATAACAGGGCTGCCGCAACGTCATTCCCCGGCCGAAGCTGACGCGCATCAAAGACGCATGGCCCGGCCGCCGTCAGAATTCCGTAATCCTGCGGCACCGAACCTTTTCGCGGTCTTGGGCCTTCTCCAGGATGGGACCGCAACTTTGGGGATCTCAGTCATGACGGACAACACGAACCGCGACACGATCAGGCGCAATCCCCTGCTGGAGGCGGCGCAGGAGGAGCTGATGAAGTTCGAGCGCGCGGAAAACGAGTTCCGCAAGAAGGACCGCCAAGAGCGCGCCGCCGAGCTCCACCTTCCCCTGAACGAAATCAAGATCCACTAAACACGGCGCGGGGCCGGCTTCGGAAGCTGACAAGGGCGCGCTGGCGATGTGGCTGGCGGCGGCGAAGCAGTCGTCCGATCACCGCAAGGTTTCGGCAGCGCAGCTTGAGTCGATTTGAGCTGCTCACAAGGCGCATCGCGCGCAAGGACGGTACCAAATACTACCCATAAGTCACTGAAAGAACAAACGAATTTCCATGTCGCCTACTGTGCATGGGGTTGTTTTTCCAGTTTTGAGAATGCGGTACGCCCCGTAACCCGTCATCCGGGGAAAGGCTGCCGCTCGCGCGCCTGTTTTAAAGCAGCGCCAGCAGCACGAGGCCGATCACCAGCACCACGAAGCCAGCCGCTGTCGCGGCGGCGAATGACCGCTCTACGTTATCCATGATGCCACCCCGTGGTCGGCGTGCCACGTTTCCCCCATGGCTGCGCCGAACGATGTGGAATCTTGCCGACCGGTGTGTCCGCAGTTGTGCGAACGGATGTCGAAATTGGGACCGGTGCGGGGCCAGTCTGCGGCCTCGAGGCTCGGCCCGGAAATCCGCCGCCTGTCAGGCTGCCGTAAGCGCAGCCGGCTAGAATGATGTGGCTATGGTGTTGCAGCCCAGCACCTCAGCCTCCAATAACTTTTTGCCCCGTCTGGCTCTCCCCAGGCGGGGCTTTTTCATCCCTGCCGGGCGGTTCGCGGATCTCTCTCCTCCTGGGTCAGGAGCAGCGAGAAAGTGCGGATCGCGGGCGCAGCCAGCAGAACGATCGGCAGCATCGCGGCCCAGGCGATCAGCCACGACACCATCCAGTGCCCGACGAAGCTCATCGCGCTGCCGGCGGGCAAGCTGGCGATCCCCGCCGCGATCAGCGAGGTCAGTCCGGACTGGATGATTCCGAAGACGAAATGACTGTAGCGGCGGGGAATGCCGAGCATGACCGGGCCCATGTTGTTTCTTGCCGTCGTTCAGACCAAGCAAGGCATATGCCGCCGCTTGCAGGGAAATCAGTGATCCTCGGCGGGGCCCCTGCGGCCCCGTCCGATCGGCGTACCGGCGCAGCCGGGTGCAGCCCAGGAACTTTGTTCATGGTCGGAGAACCACGGGTATGCGACAGCCTTACTGTCTCACGGCCCGGCGTCTTTCGAAAGCCGGCTCCGCTTGTTTCGGCGCACGCGCGCTTTCGAGATATCCCCGAACTATCCGGGGCTTACCGACAGAATTTGCTTGTCTCCGGAATATTGGGACGCCCAACATGTTTGCAGACATGGAGAGTGAATCGTGGGGAGGTCACCATGAATCACAGGGGCATCGAATTCACTGTCGCCAAGACGGCGATTCCCGGAATCTGGCAATGGCAGTTCCGCATCGGCGAGCAGGTCAAGACCGGCAAGACCGAGACGAAAATCGATCTGTTGGCGATCCGGCGCGTGCAGCTGCGCATCGATCGGGAGCTGAAGCGATCGGCCGGGCCGACTGAACCGGCCGGATGAAGGTCGGCGTCGGATGGCGCCTTGTGCCGCCGCGGCTGGCGGCGGAACATCATCCGTAGCCGCCCGGAATTGATCTGACGGTGGTTTGGGATTGGACTGCGCGCGCTCATGGCCCTGGGGGCAAGGCCATCACGCGCGCGATCGGTGCCAGCCATGCCATTGTATTTCTTTCGAATCCGGAATGGCCGTTATTCGGGCTGCGCGGACCAGGCGACGGAATTCGCCGATCGCGATTCGGCCTGGAAAGAGATGACCAATGTCTGCGCCGACATGACCGCCGGCATTGCCCGCAAGCTCCAGGAGAATTCCGAATGGCACATGGAGCTGCTGGACGAGGCCAAGGAGCCCGTGTTCCGGATCCGCATCGTCGCCGAAACCCTCGACTAGCAAGCAGCTTCAATCCGCGCTGGGCAGCCGCCGCATGGTGAATTCGATGTCGCCGCCGGGCAGCTCGCGCCAAGTCTCGACCGCGCTCATATAGCCGGCCTTGGGGTAGCGGGCGAAGAAGGCCTGCGCCCTTTCCCGTGCCGCCGCGCGCGGCAGCGTGAAGGTCTCGCGCAGATAGCCGTCGCCGACCACTTGGCCCGGCTTGCCGGCGATCTTGCGCCGGCGCGCCATCCGCTCGGCGAGATCCCGCGGACGGTCGGCCATGTCCTCCTCCTCTACGCGCTACGCTCCAGCCAAATGTAGGGCGTGGGCCGGACGAAGAGGAGTCCCCTCCCGAAGGCGTTGTGCCGCCCCCGGATGGAGCTGGGGGGTCAGCTGGCGCCGCTCGTCAGTTGGCGGCGGTGCCGCTCTTGGACTTCTTCGGCGCGCTGGTTGCAGCCGAGGCCTTCGGCGCCGCCGGCTGCTTCGGCGGATCGGAGCGCATGCCGCCCCAGGGATCGTTGGACGTCTTGGAATCCGGGATCTTCTTCAGCGTTTCCTTATAGGCCTTGTCACGCTCGGCTTCCGCGGCCTTTTCCTCGGGGGTCTTGCTCGGGGCGTCCTGCAGCAAATTCAGATTGGGCATTTGCGCATAGGCAGGTCCCGCCAGCACGGCCAGCACCGCGGCCAAACGGAAAAGCTTCATCGTCTACTCCTTGATCATCCATGGAGGCACGGTTCGCCCGTGCCTGGTCATCCTTGTCGCGCCCGGTCGCGACCGCCGAGGCCGTCCGGGGCCCCCTAGAGCCGATCCGATCTGCACGATTTCGGCGCATGCAGCCAGTCGTCCCAGATCGGACCGCATTTGGTGCACCCGCTCAGCGCGAGGCCGAGCGCGGCCATACAAAAGAGGAGGACACACCGACGCAACATCATCCACCCATACCCCGAGCAAGCCATCATATCGGGCCAAGTCAGGCATTTTCAAGCCGATGGGACCGGCCCCAGACCGGGTGACTTTGCCGCGCCGATGCGCGCACAATGGGCCGAAACATCCGGCAATACAGGAGAGCGCGCCAGCAATGCAAATGCAGCCAGACACCGAATTCGGCCTCTCCGACGCCAGACGCATCCTCGGCGAGATTATCGCGCCCTGGGTCCAGGATCTCGATCTCGCGGTCGAGCGCCTCGAGCACGTGCAGCCGGCGGATGCGCCGGACTGGCAGCCGGGCGCACTCCTGCGCATGCCGTTTTCGGAGCGCTTGTGCCGGAACGGCGGCATGGTCTGCGGCCAGGCCCTGATGGCGCTCGCCGACACCGCGATGGTGATCGCGAACCTCGCGGCCAATCGCGGCTACCGCCCCATGACCACGGTCGACCAGACCACGCATTTCATGCGCGCGGTCTCCTCAACGGACGTGCTGGCGGACGCGCGCGTGGTGCGGCTCGGGCGCACCATGAGCTTTGGCCGCGTCACGCTGCTCTCGGCGACCGACAACAAACCGATCGCGATGGTATCGAGCGCGTTCGCGATGCTGCCGGGCTGAGCAGCATCTCAAAAGAAGAGAGCCGCGTGGGCGCAAAGCGCACCGCGGCTCTCCATCACGATCGTGTCGAAGCAAAAGACCGAAGCGCGATTGCATCCTCGCTTCGGTCCGCACGCTTCATGACTTGTCGAGATTATTTTCCGAGCACTTCGTCGGCCGCGGTGACAATGCTGGCGGTCGGATTCTTTCCGCAATAGGCACCGAACTTCTTGGCGTTCTCGATGAACACGTCAGTGTCGATGATCGCGTTGTCCTCGTCGCCCTTGTACCAGCCGTCCATCCAGGTCAGCACGACCTGGATGTTGTCTTCGCCGCTCTCGAGGAACTGCTTGCAGCTCATGGTCGAAAGGTCCCACTTGACGGCGTGGGCGGGCATCGACGACAGCGAGAACGCGGCGGCGAGCAAAATCGAAAGCGTGGTCTTCATCAGTATCTCCATCGGCGCGTAGCGCCATAAAAGAAGTGCGTGTGGGGAAAGTCGGCGGAGAGATTCTCCGCGTCAACGTCGTAAACGAAGTCTGAAGCGCTGTGCAAGTAGCGCCAGTATTGAGTTTAGTTCAACGTAATTTCTATGCATTACTTCACAATCATCATGTTGGACCAACGCGGATGATCGAGAAGCGTGCAGCGCAGCGGCACCGTGTTTTCAAGGGTGGAACGATCACCTTCGAAAGCAGCGGCATCTCCTGCACCGTGCGAAACATGTCGGCGGGCGGCGCGGCGATCGACCTCGACACCCCCGTCACATTGCCGCAATCGTTCACGCTATCGATCGCGCGCGACGATTTCGTGCGGAATTGTCGCACAGTTTGGCGCAGTGACAAGCGCGTCGGCCTCGCCTTCGTGCAATAGCGCGCGCGATGTGAACGAACGTTCGCATCGCATCCACAACACGATTATGATTGCGTGATACGACGACGGCGACGCCAGCGCAGGCTTGCGATCACGAGCGCGGCGATTGCGATTCCGATCGCCGCGGATGCTCCGAAAAATCGTCCACCGGGACGATCGATGGTGCGCGACCACAATGTCGGCGCCTCGCCCGGCCGCGCCAGGCGGAACGCGACCACGCTGTCGCCGATCGAGGTGCCGACTTCGGAGTGACCGCCGGCGCCGATCGCGACATATTGCTCGCCCTTCCACAGATAGGTCATGGGATTGGCGACGCCGGGCACCGGCAGCCGTCCCTGCCACAGCTCCTTGCCGCTTCGCGCATCGAAGGCGCGCAGATAAGCATCCATCGCGCCGGTGAAGACGAGGCCGCCTGCCGTGACCGCCACTCCGTTGACGAGAGGCGCACCCCAGGGCAGCGGCGCGCCAAGTGGTGCCAGGTCTTCGGTGGTCCCGACGGTCGAACGCCAGAGGATCTTGCCGGCCTTCAGATCGACCGCAACCATCTCGCCCCAGGGCGGCTTGTTGCAGAGCAGACCGAGCGGCGACATCGCCACCGCGCGCGACATCGCAAACGGCGCGCCGCGCTGCTGGCCGAAATCATGCCCCGGCGGCGGATTGAATCCGGCAGCCTCCGTGCGCGGGATCAGCCTGATGAGATGAACGGCGCGCCCGGTGTTGGCGTAGAGAATCTGCCGGACCGGATCGAAGGCCGCGCTGCCCCAGTTCACGCCGCCGCCGGTGAAGGGAAATTCCAGCGTGCCCCGCACGGAAGGCGGCGTGAACAGACCCTCGTTGCGCGCCTCCGTAAACAGGCGCTCGCAGGACGAGGGGCGCAGTTCCGGCAACAGCGAGAGCGCGTCGTCGGTCGAGATCGCCTGTGATGTCAGCGCCGGCACATGCGTCGGAAACGGCTGCGTCGGCGACAACGTTTCCCCTTCCGCGCCGCCCTGCGGCACCGCGCGTTCTTCCACCGGCCAGACCGGCTTGCCGCTGTCGCGGTCGAGCACGAAGACAAAACCTTGCTTGGTCGGCTGGATCACGACGTCGCGCTGGCCGTCTCCCGCATCGAGGCGCGCAAGCGTCGGCTGCGCCGCCAGATCGTAATCCCAGACGTCGTGGTGCACCGTCTGGAATGCCCATGCGAGCTCACCGGTCTCGATGCGCAGTGCGACCACAGAATTGGCATGCTCGTTGTTGCCCGGCCGCTTGCCGCCCCAGAAATCCGGCGACGGCGAAGACGTCGGCAGGAACACCAGGCCGCGCGCCGTGTCGACCGACATCGGCGCCCAGACATTGGCGTGCCCGGCTTCGATGCCGTCACGCTTGAGCGGCTCGAAGCTCCAGCGCGCCCGGCCGGTGCGCGCATCGAACGCGCGTATGACGCCGCTCGGCGCATCGACGCGTCGGTTGTCGGAGATCGAGGAGCCGACCACGACGACACCCCGGCCAACGGCGGGCGGCGAGGTGATCTGGAACTCGCCGGGCCATTCCAAGGCAATACCGATATCAAGCTTCACCTCGCCACCATTGCCGAAACCGGCACAGGGAATTCCCGTCTTCGCATCGAGCGCGATCAGGCGGACGTCGTTCGTGCCCATGAAGATGCGCGATCGACAGGCGGCATTCGCGGGCGCCTCATCGTCGGTCCAGTGGGTGACGCCGCGGCAGACGTAACGATTGGCGGGACGCTGATTGGTCGCGATCTTCGGATCGTAACGCCATTTCTGCGCGCCCGAGCCGGGATCGAGCGCAATCACCTCGTTGAAGGGCGAGCAGAAGATCAGGCTGTCCTCGACGAACAGCGGCGTTGCCTGGAATTTGGTTCGCCGCATCACCTGCGGCGGGCGCACCGCGAGATCGCCGGTGCGGAATTCGAAGGCCCGAACCAGATTGCCGACATTGTCGGGCGTGATCTGTTGCAGTGGCGAGAAGCGCGAGCCGCCGGCATCGCCGCCCCAACTCTCCCAGGCCGCGCTTGGCCGCACGACAATCAGCAGCAGCGCAACGAGCCCGATCGGAAATCGCAGGCCGGTCCGCAACGCTCGCCTCGCCCTATTTCGGCTTCTTGGCGGGTTCACTCGGGCGGGCCCCGCCCCACGGGTCGTACTTGTCCTTGGGCTCGGGAATGCGCTCAAGCGCGGCCTTGTAGGCTTTCTCGTCGACCTTGGGCTTGTTGTCCGCCGGTTTAGCTGCCTCATTGGGTGGCCGCCGGCCCTGCGCCTGCGCCGATGCAACCGTCAGCGCCATGACCGCAGCCGCGATGACCAAAATCCTCATTGATGCAACCCCCCTCGTCTGGGGTACAAACTTAGCCTGCAATTCCGGAATATGAAATGCCGCGAGTTCCAGGACTTCCTGGAGACTTCAGCAAATCTTGATCGCCGGGGACTTCGCCGGATCGCATTCCTGCCTATCTGTTGGCCCGCAGGGGACCTTCACGGATGTTACGGATCATTGCACATGCGGCGCTGCTCGCCGGCGCGCTCGCGCTCGGCGCCTGCGGCTTTGCCGACAGCCGCGCGCCGGTGCCGGAATTCATGCGCATGAAGGAAACCGAGCAGCCGCCGCCTGAGCCCGCCCCCGACGTCAAGCGCGTAGTGCGCGAGCAGATCGACGTCGTCTTCCTCGCCACCTCCTATCCGCGCGAGGTGCACGTCGCTGCGCCCCATCGCGAGGTGCGCGGGCCGGGCTGGACCGCCTGCGTCCGGGCCCAGCTCACCTCCGCCACCGGCACCTCGCTCGGCGCCCAGACCTACATCGTGACGATATCAGGCGGAAAAGTGGTCGACCGCCGCCGGGCGGAAGCCGAGGACATCTGCGGAACGGAAACCTACGAGCCGATCTAGCAGCGAATCTGCGTAACAAAGCTCCGGTTCCGGGAAAAACCAGCACCGCAACCGGGAACGATCGCCGCCTCCCCTTCTTGTTACCGCCGAGGGCAGTTTCGGTGGAGGACACGATGAAGACATTTACGATTGCGCTGTTGGCGGGTGTCGGCGCGCTGGCCGCGGCAACCGGTGCCAAGGCGGCGGACATCTATTCGACCAGCGAATACACGAACCCCGATCTCATTCAGGAAGTCCGGCTTGTCTGCGACGACGCCGGCAATTGCTACCGCACCCGCGGCGGCTCGCGCGTGATCGTGCGCGACTCCTACGCGACCATGCCGCGCGATCGCTATTATGAGCGACGCACCTATCGCGACTGGGACGATGGTCCGCGTGCCGGCGTCGGCATCCGGACACCCGGCGTCAGCGTGGGCGTCGGTGTCGGCGACCGCTGGTAGTTGATACATCGAGCACGGACGGGACCGGACGAGACAGCTCGCCCGGTCCCGTCACGTGATTCATCAGATCGCCGCGTCAGGCGGCGACCGATTGCTGCTGAAACTGCTCAAAGGCCGCGATCGCATCGGCGGCGTACATCAGCGACGGTCCGCCGCCCATGTAGACGGCCATGCCGAGCGTCTCCTCGACCTCCTGACGCGTCGCGCCGAGCTTGACGAGGGCTTCGGTGTGAAAGCCGATGCAGCCGTCGCAACGCGCGGCGACACCGAGCGCCAGCGCGATCAGCTCCTTCGTCTTCTTGTCCAGTGCACCCTCGTGCGTGGCAGCCTGGGCGAGTGCGGAAAATCCCTTCATGGTCTCGGGAATGTCGCTCCGCAGCTTGCGCATGTTGGCGGAGATTTGCCTGACGATGTCGGGGTAGTTCTTGTCCATGATCTTTACTCTCTGCAGTGACTTCAGGTTTCGAGCGGATCGGCCGGCGCGACCAAGCGCGTCAGCGACGGCAGGTGGGCGGCAAAGCGTGCGAGCACCATGCCGGCGCACATCGCCGCAACGAAGATGAAGGCCGAAGAAGACCCGAACCCGAGCGCGGTCAGCGCCGGCCCCGGACAGAAGCCGGCCAATCCCCAGCCGATACCGAAGATCGCCGGACCTGCGACGATTCTGGGATCGATATCGTTTCGCGTCGGGAGGAAAAATCGTTCGGCAAAGAACGGACGGGCGCGCCGCAGGACGCGATTGAAGCCGATGAAGGTCACCGCCACCGCACCGGCCATCACGAAGGCAAGGCTCGCATCCCATGTCCCCGCCGGAATGCCGCCGACGTCGAGGAAGTTCAGAACCTTCGCCGGGTCGGACATGCCGGAGACGATGAGGCCGAGACCGAAGATCAGGCCGATCACGAATTGAACGAGAATGGCCATCGGCGTCAGCTCCAATGCCGCGTCAGGAAGACGGTCGCCATGCCGGCTGCCATGAAGGTCACGGTCGCGACCAGCGAACGCGTGGAGAGCCGCGACAGGCCGCAGACGCCGTGGCCGGAGGTGCAGCCGCTGCCCCACACCGAGCCAAAGCCGGTGAGCAGGCCGCCGACAATCAGGATTGCCGTTCCCGCCTCGATCGTCTGCGACGGCAGGCTTCCCGTGACGAGCCGCACCAGCATGGGCGCGGCGACAAGGCCGGCGACGAAGGCGAGGCGACCGGCGAACTCGCCATCCTCATAGGGCGGAAACAACCGTGCCGCGATGCCGCTGACGCCGGCGACCCGTCCCTTCGCCCACATCAGCAGAACGGCGGACAGGCCGATCAGCACGCCGCCCACAAGCGAAGCCATTGGCGTGAAAGACGTTACAACCATTCGACCCTCCGGACCGAGAGCGCCCTTCACGGGCGGCGAATACCTTATTTCAGTTGTTTCTTATTTTCGAATATACTAATATATAGGCCGACCATGAATCGCAAGCCCCGCAATCAGGAATTGATCGCTCTGGAGGAGAAGGCCGAAGAGGCCTCCCGCCTCCTCACCGCCATGGGCAATCCCAAGCGCCTGCTCGTTCTCTGCAACATGCTGGAGGGCGAAAAGTCCGTCGGCGAACTCGCCGAGATCGCGGGCCTGTCCTCGGCGGCGCTATCGCAGCATCTCGGCAAGATGCGCGCATTGAGCCTGGTCAAACCCAGACGGGACGGCCAGACGATATACTACAGCATCGCGAGCCGGGAAGTCCGCGTGGTGCTGGAGACGCTGTACCGCCTCTTCTGCGCACCCTAGGACTTCGCCGGCGCAAACGCGGGAGCGCGGCATGACCGACGACACCTTCATCGAAGGACCTCTCTACGAGAAGCGCAGGAAGGTCTATCCGCAATCGGTCCACGGGCCGTTCCGCCGTATCAAATGGGCGATCCTGTGCGTCACGCTTGGGATCTATTATCTGTTGCCGTTCGTACGCTGGAATCGCGGACCAGGCCTGCCCGACCAGGCCGTGCTGATCGACTTGCCGCATCGCCGCTTCTATTTCTTCTTCATCGAGCTGTGGCCGCAGGAAGTGTATTACTTCACCGGCCTGCTCATCATCGCGGCGATGGCATTGTTCCTGATGAACGCAGTCGCGGGGCGACTGTGGTGCGGCTATTTGTGCCCGCAGACGGTGTGGACCGATTTGTTCTATGCCGTGGAGCGCTGGGTCGAAGGTGACCGGCGCGAGCGCATGCAGGGCGACAAGCGCTACTGGACGTTCGACCACATCCGAAAGGTCGCGCTCAAGCACTTCCTCTGGATCATGATCGCCTGGTGGACCGGCGGCGCCTGG
This sequence comes from Bradyrhizobium sp. CIR48, assembly GCF_014198315.1. NCBI lineage: Bacteria > Pseudomonadati > Pseudomonadota > Alphaproteobacteria > Hyphomicrobiales > Nitrobacteraceae > Bradyrhizobium > Bradyrhizobium sp. CIR48. Next base: position 39,520 of record NZ_JACIHG010000016.1, on the reverse strand, counting down.
GTGCTGTATTTCGACGACGCGCCGACGCTGGTGAAGGAGCTCGCCACCTTCCAGGCGCCGTTCATCACCTATCTCTGGATCGGTATCCTGACCGCAACGACCTATGTCTTTGCCGGCCACGCCCGCGAGCAGATGTGCATCTACATGTGCCCGTGGCCGCGCATCCAGGCGGCCCTGACCGACGAATGGGCCCTCAACGTCACCTATCGCCGCGACCGCGGCGAGCCGCGCATGTCGGTGAAGAAGGCGGAAGCCGCCCGCGCCCATGGCGATTTCGCCGGCGATTGCGTCGACTGCCACCAATGCATCAACGTCTGCCCGACCGGCGTCGACATCCGCCACGGCATCCAGCTCGGCTGCATCCAGTGCGGCCTCTGCATCGATGCCTGCGACAACGTCATGCGCGAGATCGGCCGGCCCGAGGGCCGCCTGATCGGCTACGACACCGACATCAACATGCAGCGCCGGCGCGAAGGCAAGCCGCCGATCTATCGCATCGTTCGCGCGCGCACGCTGATCTATACCGCAGCCATTGCCATCGTCGGCACCATCATGGTCTACACCCTCGCCACGCGCGCGACCATGGACGTCAACGTGCTGCACGAGCGCAATCCTCTGTTCGTTCAGCTCTCGGACGGCGGAGTCCGCAACGATTACACCGTGCGCATCCTCAACAAGGGCGCACAGCGATCGTTTGCGATCGAGGTCTCCGGGCTGCCCGGCGCGAACATTCGGATTGCGGGCATCGAAGTCGCTCCCGGTGGCAAGCCCGTCGTCGAGGTCGGACAGGACCAGACCCGCGAGGTCAGACTGTCGGTGCAGGTCGGGCCTGCCGATCTGCCGAAGACCTCGCGCGATGTCGAGGTCACGATCACCGATACCGCCGGCGGTGGACGGGCAAGCGCCCGTGATCACTTCCTGCCCGGCGACAAGTAAGGCCTGCGTTGAGCATCCGGCCACGGATGCTCAACGAGACGTTAACATTACCGTTCGAATTGGAGCCGCGTCCCAACGGTATTTTCCAATTTTTGCGCTAAGCATGGCCACGTGACGCGGCATTTGCCCGCGTGAACGGGACGAGGGGACGTGGTCGATATCGCGCAGCAGGCAGCGATCCATCCGGCATCCGGGGATGCCATGGCGGCGCGCGTCCCGCTCGCGGCGATCGATCCTGGCCAATGGCGCGCGCTCGCGCAGCGGGCGATCGAGCCGAACGGATATTACCTGCCCGCCTGGGAGCTCGCCGTCAGCGCCACCGCGCGCGGCCGCACGAACGCCTCGGCCCTGCCCGCATTCGACGGCACGTCGACGCGGCTGATCGGGCTGATGCCGGTGATCCCGCTGTGGCACGCCCTGAAGATTCCCCTGCCCGCGCTGGTGAGCGCGCATCCCTACGGCACGCTGTGCAGCCCGCTGATCGACCGAGGCGCCCCGATCGAGGCGGCCACGCAGCTGTTGCAGCGGGCACGCGAGTGCGGCGCGCATGCGCTCGTGCTCAACGACGTTGCGCTCGAGGGCGCTGCGATGACTGCGCTCGAGCAGGTCCTGACCCGCGACGGCCTGAGGCCGCGCGTCCTTTCCTCGTACATCCGCGCCAGCCTCGATGCGACGCAGGATGCCGAGACGCAGCTGCGCGACGCACTGGGCACCAAGAAGCTCAAGGAGCTGCGCCGACAACGCCATCGCCTCGAAGAGCATGGCCCTGTTGCGTTCGACGTCGCACGCCGGCCTGACGAGATCGGCCCCGCGCTCGAAACATTCCTGCAGCTCGAAGCCAGCGGCTGGAAAGGCAAGCGCGGCACCGCGCTGGTTCAGCACGCAGGCGATGCGACCTTCATTCGCCGCGCGGTGCCGGCGCTGGCGGAGACCGCGCAGTGCGAAATCATCACGCTTCGCGCCGGGACGACACCGGTCGCCGCGGGCATCGTGCTGCGCCACCAGGACCGCGCCTTCTTCTTCAAGCTCGGCATCGACGAGCGCTTTGCAAGATATTCGCCGGGCGTGCAGCTCACAATCGAGCTCACCCGCCATCTCTGCGCCGATCCCGCCATCGCCAGCGCGGATTCCACCGCGAGCGCCGATCACCCCATGATCAACCCGATCTGGCGCGGGCGTTTTGCGGTCGGCGACGTGCTGATTCCGCTGCGGCGGCACGATCCGGTCGTGGCGCTCATTCACGCAGCGCTGGTTGGCCTCAACGCCGCGCATGAAGCTGCGCGAGGCGTGGTTCGCCGGCTCCGCAAATAAGCGAAGGCTATTCCGCTGCCTGGGCGTTGATCTCCTCCGAGACCTGGCGGATGGCGCGCGCGAGCAGGTTCGGGTCCTGCGCGCCGGAGACGGCGTATTTCTGCGCGAACACGTAGGTCGGCACGCCGGAGATTCCCTTCTCCGCCGCCTCCTGCGCATCGGCCGAGACGCGCGCGACGTCCTCGTCGGTGGCAAGGCGCCGACGCACGTCCTCGGCATCGAGGCCAACATCGGCGGCCGCCTGCACCAGCACGTTCACATCGGTGAGATCGCCGCCGTCGCGGAAATACAGCTCCATCAGGCGCTGCTTCATCTCGGGCGCCTTGCCGATCGCTTCCGCCCACAGGATGAGGCGATGGCAGTCGGTGGTGTTGGGCTGCCGCGCCACCAGCTCGGGCTTGTAGAGGAGGCCCTCCTCGCTGGCGGCCGCAACGACACGTCCGGCAATGCCCTTATAGGCCTCGACCGAGCCGAACTTCTGGGTGAGATAGGCCTCGCGGCTGATGCCCTCGCGCGGCACCCAGGGATTGAGGAAGAACGGGCGGAAATTGAGCTTGACCGGAACGTCCGGCACCAGCGCCAGCGCACTCTCGATCCGGTGCTTGCCGATATAGCACCAGGGGCACACCACGTCGGAGACGACATCGATCTGGAGCGGTTTCAGCGTGCTCATGTCAGGCGTCTCCTTCGGGCGGGTCACGGGTTCGCCGGAAGATAAGCCGAACCGGGGGCAGCGCAAGCCGCCGGTCCTGCATGGCTCACGACTTCACCTCTGCGGTTATTGTGACCGCTGCACCCCGCCCCGATACTCGCGACCACAATCAAGTCCGAGAGGAGACCGCGATGAGCGCCATTTTCAGGCCGGAAGGCCAACAGTTCCGGGCTACGGAGCATGCCGGCGGTCCGTGGTCTCCGGACATGCTGCAGGGAAGCGCCACCACTGCCCTGATGACCCGCGAGGTCGAGCGTCTCGCCACCGAATCCGGCTTTGTTGTGCGACGCCTGACCTTCGATCTGTGGCGACCGGCGGGCCTGCGCGCCTTCAGGGCCGTCAGCGAATTGCTGCGCGACGGCCGCAAGGCCAAGACCTTGCAGGTGCGGCTGATGGACGGCGAGACCGAGATCGGCCGCTGCACGGCGCTGCTGACGGCGCCGAGCGGGGAATCCCCCACCGATCCCTTTGCGAGCCCCATGGCGCTCGACAAGGCGCCCGAGGCGGGCAGCCCGCCGCCGGCCTTCGCGCAGAAATGGAGCCGCTATTTCCAGAACGTGTCGGTGCGGCTGATCGAGGGCGCGCTGGAGAAGCCGGGCCCGGCGGCGGCCTGGATGCGGCTTGACGCGGCGCTGGTCGAGGGCGAGCCGAACACACCGCTGCTCCAGGCGGTGCAGGCCGCGGATTTCGCCAGCGGGGTCGCGCAGATCGTCGACATGCGCGACTGGACCTTCATCAATCCCGAGATCAGCCTTTACTTCTTCCGTCCGCCCGAGAGCGAATGGATCCTGATCCGCGCCGCCACGCGCGTTGGCGCCAACGGCGCCGGCCTCACCACGGCGACCTTGAGCGATCTCAAGGGTCCGTTTGCCGAGGTGATGCAGGCCATGAGCTTCGAGCGGCGTGAGGCCGCGCAAGCTCAGGCGTCTTGAGCCGCAAACGCGACCAGGGTCGCCTCGGAGGCGGCATCAACAGGCATGAACATCTCGACGCGGAGCTCCTGCAGCGTCACATCCTGCGGCGTGCCTAAAGTCAGAACCGCGCCGATCAGTGAGACGCCGGCATCGCCCTTGCGCAGGCGCACCTCGCAGAGCGGCCCCGGCACGGCGTTGTCCTCGATCCCAAGCGCGGGCAGCTCCGGCAGCCGCATCAATTCGCGCCAGGTCGATTGCAAGGCTTCGTCGAGCGGCGCGGCCATTGCCTCATGGCGCGCGCGCGACAGCAGAGCCGCGGCCACGGTGGTCCAGTTCTCGACGAACGGCTTGAGCTCGTTCGGCGCCAGGAACATGCGCATGTGATTGAGCGGCCGCTGCATGCGCTCAGGTCCGAGCAGCATCGTCATCAGGCGCGATGCGGCACGGTTGGTCTGCATCACGTTCCAACGCCGGTCGGTGACGATCGCGGGAAACGGCTCGTGCCGCCGCAGCAGAAGATCGATGGCCCGGCGCGCATCGGCAAGCTCGGGCGCGGCGAGGTCGCGCTCGCCATATTGCCGGGCGAAGCCGCCGGCCTCGAGCAGCGCGTTGCGGTCGCGCAGCGACAAATCGAGAGCGGATGCGAGTTGCAGCAGAATGTCCCGGCTCGCGGCCGCCTTGCCGGTCTCGACATAGCTCAGATGCTTGATCGAAATGCCGGCCTCGAACGCCAGCTCCGCCTGACTCAACGCCCGGCGCATGCGCCAGGCGCGCAAGAGATCGCCGACGGGATTGGCCGGCCGCAATCGCCGGAACGAGCGTGTGTCCATCGGCCAATTATGCGGGGACCGCTGCTGCCTGTAAACGACGCTATGGCAGCCCGGCCGCCATCTGCTTCAGCCGTTCGGCGGTGCGCTCGTCCGCCGGGAAGAAGGTCTCCAGCGCCAGCTCCGACAGGGTAATGTCGACGGGCGTGCCGAACACCATGGTGGTGGAGAAGAAGCTCAGGATTTCACCGCCGTGACGCAGCTTGAACGGGATCGCGACGTTGTCGCTCGACAGCGGCCCCGTCCGCGCCGGGATCGGATAGCTCTTGAGGTCGTTGTAGAGCTTGATCAGCTCAGGATCGGCCGTCACCTCGCATTGGCGGTGCAGACGCTCCAAAAGATGGCCGCACCACTCCGCGAGATTGACCGTGCGCGGCGCCAGCGCCTCGGGATGAAAGGCGAGCCGCAGCACGTTGAAGGGCTGGCCGAGCAGCCGCTGCGGAATGCCGTCGAGCAGCGGCGCCACCATGCGGTTCGCCGATACCAGGTTCCAGTGCCGGTCCACCGCGAGCGCGGGATTGGGCTCATGTGCCTTCAGCACGAGGTCGATCGCCCGGCGGGCTGATTTCAAGGCCGGGTCCTCCAGCGGGCGCTGCTGGAATGCCGGCGCATAGCCGGCCGCGACCAGCAGCACGTTGCGTTCACGCAAGGGCACGTCGAGACGCTCGGCAAGCCGCAGCACCATGTCGCGCGAGGGCGCGGCGCGGCCGGTCTCGACGAAGCTTAGGTGACGCGCCGAAATTTCGGCCTCGCCCGCGAGATCGAGCTGGCTCATGCGGCGGCGCTGCCGCCATTCGCGCAAATGGTCGCCGATGTGAACCGGCTGGCTGCGGTCGGCCTGTGCCGTGGATGCATGTGCGTTCATGACCAGAAACCTATCATGCCGATTTCGGCCCTTCCATTACCCACGAGGTAACGGATATTGGCACCTAGCTAACTGAAATCGTTGCGTTTGTTTGCGACGTGTCTGGCCCATACCAACAGAAATACCAACAACCCCAGGAACAACTTCCGACACGAATAGATATTTAGGCCGAGCCGATTGGTAGCCGGAATTAAGAACCAATCACTGATCGCCCCACTAGGAAGGGTGCCTCTCGCCATTGCTAGACTTACGAGCGAACACGCGACCTGAAGCACGTTTACTCCGTAAGGTCGGCCGCAGGTCGACTTCATCCAGTACCAGGCAACGTGAGCTAGCGTGGATCAGTCCAGTCCATCATGGTGCCACGGAAAAGCGATAGTCTTGATATTTCAATAAGTTGTCCTATTCTTTCAATGGACTAGAACGTGAACCAGGTGCACACGTGTGCACTTAAACTAGCCCAAATTGCACACGTTTGTACCGCCTTTGATCTCCCGGTGCACACGTAGCGCACACGAAATCGGGGTGGAGTGCACACGCAATGCCGACGTTTACAAAACTCAGATCGGGAAGCTGGCGCGTTCAGGTCAGGAGGAAAAACGAGTACATCGCAAACACGTTCGTGCGACGGCGCGATGCTGAAGAATGGGCGATTGATGTGGAGCGCTCTATCGATCGCGGCACCCCAATTCGACGTTCCCGGCCTTTTGAGCAGCCTCGAATTTTTTCCGATTTGATCACCCTGCATCTCGACGATCTTGCCCAGGTCGGCAAGCCCGTACGACGATCCAAGTCGATGGTGCTCAAGGCCCTTAAGATCTCGCTTGGACGAACAAACCTCAAAGAGCTGACCAGGGAGAGATTGATTGAGTTCGGGCGAAAGCGAGCTGCTCAAGGCGCTGGACCGGCGACCCTTGCGATCGATTTCTCATTCATCCGAACGATCCTACTTCACGCTGCCGCAGTCCACGGCATTAACGTTTCAGTCGAGAACGTACAGCTGGCCAGAGCTGCGCTAAAGCACCTGGATCTCGTCGGAAAGTCAAACGAGAGGGATCGGCGCCCTAGCCAAGACGAACTCGATCGACTGATCGGATACACCGAATCTAACGCCCAACAGTATCTACCACTCGGTAGAATTGTTCGCTTTGCTGTGGCGACAGCAATGCGCCAAGCTGAGATCTGCCGCATCGAGTGGACTGATGTCGACATGTCAAAGCGAACCGTCACTATTCGCGACCGCAAAGATCCTCGACGCAAAGACGGAAACCACCAAGTGGTTCCTCTCCTCAATTCGACCGGGTACGATGCCTGGCAGCTTATGCTCGAGCAGCGGATTCTCACGCGCGGCCTCGGACGCGTTTTTCCATACCACTCGAAGTCGGTAGGAGCTGCCTTCCGCAGGTCATGCAACGCTATCGATATAGATGACCTATGCTTTCACGATTTGCGCCATGAAGGAACAAGTAGACTCTTCGAAGCGGGCTTTTCGATACAGCAGGTTGCGATGGTGACAGGCCATAAAGACTGGCGAATGTTGCGCCGATATACAAATCTCAAGCCCGAAGATCTGCACAAGATGCAGAAAGCTGCACAGCCATCAATGGAGCAATTCCTAATCGCGCATCCGATGGCACGGTCAGCGTTTGTCACGCGCTGGTGCGGCCTCAGGTGCTCGAGCCACGAGGCGACCTTGAAAGTCTCCAGGTAGCGGCCGTTCACAGCCGCGTCTTCGAAGAGATCCCACGCGTAAGCGCCGTCGCGCCGTCGTTGCTGCTCCAAGCCGGCGATCGCGTGCAGAAACGCTTCTCGTTTCGCCTGATCAATCCGGTATTCCACACCGGACGAGAAAGCGCCCTTTCCGATTGCCCGTTATTCGGGCGGCTGGTGAGCCGAGCAGCGGCTCGAAGGCCCTTGCGAGCGGGCGCGCTGTTCTATTTGCCAGCGGGACGGATCTCGTACGACGTTGTCGCCGCTGATGGCGGCGTCGCAGTGCGATGGCAGTGTTTCCATTGTACCAGGCCAAGGTTATTGCTTCCTCCCCGACGGGATGGCAGGTGGCAGCAATCTCGGCAGCCGTTCGGCGGCAGCCAACTCTATGGCCAACGGGTTTCCATCGGGTCGGCGACACCGAGTTCGAAGCGGAGCGCGGGTGCCTGACACGCTTGGCCTATCGGATGATGGGCTGGCTCGCCGAGGCGGAGGACGTCGTTCAGGACGCATGGCTGCGGTGGGTCGGGGTGGACCTCGATTCGCCTCCCGCCCATCTAACCCGCATCGTCACACGCCTGTGCCCTGACCGACGCCGCTCCACGCGAGCGCGCCGGAAGCCTACCTCGGACCCTGGTTGCCAGATCCTCTCGTGGGTTCCATGGAGCCGGACGAGACGGTCGCCGACGACGTCAAGGTCACGTTGATGCTGGCCCTCGAGCGTCTGTCCCTCTGGAGCGGGCCGCTTTTCTTCTCCATGACGTCTTCGACGTACCGCTGACTGAAGTGGCCATCACCCCGCCAGCCAGCCGCGGTCCGTACGCTCGCGGCGCGCGCTCGTGCTTGGATGAATAGAACGCATCCTGATCGAAGCCCGTGCAACTTCAAAGCGGCCGGGCCTCGATCAGCGATTTCTTCGCCGTCCCTCGATAAGATCGAGAACTGCCATAGCGGCCTCAAGTACGTTGGTACCAGGTCCAAACACGGCTGCCACTCCGCTCCGAAGCAACTCCTCGTAGTCCTGCCGTGGCACGACGCCCCCGCAAACAACAATGATGCCGCCAGCGCCAGCCAGCTTCAACTCCCTGACAACCTGAGGAACGAGCGTCCTGTGACCGGCCGCGAGCGACGAGACCCCCAGAACATGTACCTTTGCCTGAACGGCCATCGCGGCAGCTTCGGCTGGCGTTTGAAACAAAGGACCGGCAATAACATCGAATCCCATATCGCCGAATGCCGACGCAATAACCTTCGCACCTCGATCATGACCATCTTGTCCCAGCTTGGCGATCATAATCTTTGGCCTCACGCCAATCGCTTGTGACACTTCGTCGAGCCGCGAAACAAGATTGGTGAACTCGGGATCGTTTCCATAAGCAGGGCCATAGACACTCGAAACAACATCGGGTATCGCCTGGTGATCTCCAAAAGCCTGCCGCATTGCATCAGACATTTCGCCGACGGTTGCTCGAGACCTAGCGGCCTCAATCGCGGCTTCCAGCAGATTTCCCTCACCTGATTGCGCGACCCGGTTCAGTCGAGCCAACGCACTGGAGACGCTCTTAGAATCTCTAGACCGTTTGATATCAGTCAGGCGGCGAATTTGCGAAGCGCGCACAGTCGAATTGTCGATCTCCAGAATGTCGATTGGCTCCTCTTGTTCAAGCCGAAACCGATTAACTCCGACGATAACCTGATCGCCGCGATCGATCGCGGCCTGCTTGCGCGTCGCCGATTCTTCGATCAATCGCTTAGGCCACCCTGTCGCGATCGCGTTCGCCATCCCTCCCCGCTCTTCGACCTCCTCCATGAGTTGCCAGGCAGCCCTGACGAGATCGTCCGTCAGGCGCTCGACATAGTAGGATCCCGCGAGGGGATCGACGACGTCGGAGACGCCCGTCTCATGCTGAAGGATCAGCTGGGTGTTCCGGGCAATCCGAGCCGAAAACTCAGTAGGCAATGCGATGGCTTCGTCGAACGAATTTGTGTGCAGCGATTGCGTGCCGCCCAGAACGGCGGCTAAGGCCTCATAAGCGGTCCGCACGATATTGTTATACGGATCATGCTCCTGGAGCGACACTCCCGACGTCTGACAGTGCGTACGAAGCACTGAAGACGACTGCTTTTTGGGGTTGAACTCCGCCATAACGCGCGACCAGATAAGTCGAGCAGCGCGCAACTTCGCCGCTTCCATGAAGAAATTCATTCCGATAGCGAAGAAGAATGAAAGCCGCCCTGCGAAGTCATCGACGTTAAGGCCCTTGGCAAGAGCAGACCGGACGTATTCACGTCCATCAGCGAGCGTAAAGGCCAACTCCTGGACGAGCGTCGCCCCCGCCTCCTGCATATGGTAGCCTGAAATCGAGATGGAGTTGAAGCGCGGCATGTTCTGCGCGGTGAACGCTATAATGTCAGCAACAATGCGCATCGATGGTTCCGGCGGATAAATGTATGTATTGCGGACCATGAACTCCTTCAGAATGTCGTTTTGGACAGTTCCCGAGAGAGCTTCGCGCGGAATTCCCTGCTCTTCACCGGCGACAATGAAGGTTGCGAGAATGGGGATTATCGCTCCGTTCATGGTCATCGACACCGACGTTTCCCCGAGGGGAATGCCGTCAAAGAGGATCTTCATGTCTTCGACTGAGTCGATGGCAACGCCCGCCTTCCCGACATCACCTAGGACGCGAGGATGATCAGAATCATAGCCGCGGTGGGTCGCCAAATCGAACGCAACCGACAAGCCCTTCTGTCCTGAGGAAAGGGCGGCACGATAGAATGCGTTTGACGCCTCTGCAGTCGAGAATCCCGCATACTGGCGGATTGTCCACGGTCTGCCAGTATACATCGTCGCCTTAGGACCACGAACGAACGGCGACATGCCAGGTAACGTGTCCAGATGCTCGATCCCATCTAAATCAGACACCGTATAGATCGGCTTGACTTCAATGCCCTCCGGAATCTTCCGCACGAGCGCGATGGGATCGCCTTTTAGTTCCTTCTCGGCAATCCTCTTCCATTCATCTGGAAATGACATCGACATTCCTGATCTCGCACGGGTTACCGACCTAATTGTCGACCACGCATCGCGGGCTACATGGCCTGCTTACGCAAATTCCAAGATCAGCGCGTCCACCGCCAGCGTCGCACCGGCGCTGGCGTGGATCTTCTTCACCGTACCGTCCTGTTCGGCACGGAGCACGTTCTGCATCTTCATGGCTTCGACCACCGCGAGCGTCTCGCCGGCCTTGACCTCCTGCCCCTCGGTCACCGCGATCGAGACCACGAGGCCGGGCATCGGGCACAGCAGCTTCTTGCCGGTGTCGGAGGCCGTCGTCACCGGCATCAGCCGGGCCGATGCGGCTTCCGCTTCGGTCCAGACATAGACCGGCACCTCGACGCCCTGATGCGCCAGACGGATGCCATTGGCGATCGGGCGCGCCTGCACGGCGACGAAATGGCCATCGATGGTGCCCTGCCAGACCGGATCGCCCGGCTTCCATGGCGACTGCAACAGATGCGCGTTGCCGGCCTTGCCTTCGGCGTCGACGAAGCGGATCGCAATGGCCTCGCCCTCACGCGCAACCTCGAGCAAAATCTCCTGGCGCTCGAGCCAGACCGCACGGCGGCGTTCGCGCTGCACGATGCGTCCGCCCATCTGGCCCGAGATCTGGCGCTTGCGCTCCCCGAGCACGTGGTCGATGGCAGCGCCGACCGCGGCGATGCGCCGCGCGACCTCGCCTTCCGGCACGCGCACCGCAAAGCCCTTGGGGAATTCCTCGGCGATGAAGCCGGTCGACAGCCGGCCCTCGCGCCAGCGCGGATGATGCATCAGCGCCGATAGGAACGGGATGTTGTGCCTGATGCCGTCGACATAGAACGAATCCAGCGCGGTGGCCTGCGCCTCGATCGCGGCCGCGCGCGAGGGCGCGTGGGTGACGAGCTTGGCGATCATCGGATCGTAGTGGATCGATATCTCGCCGCCCTCCTGCACGCCGGTGTCGTTGCGCACGGTGATGCCGTCCTTGCTCACCTCGGCCGGCGGACGGTACTTCACCAGGCGCCCGATCGAGGGCAGGAAGTTGCGGAACGGGTCTTCAGCGTAGAGCCGCGATTCCACCGCCCATCCGGTGAGCGTGACGTCCTTCTGCGCGATCGCGAGCTTCTCGCCGGCGGCAACGCGGATCATCTGCTCGACGAGATCGACGCCGGTGACGAGCTCGGTGACGGGATGCTCGACCTGGAGGCGCGTGTTCATCTCCAGGAAGTAGAAGCTCTTGTCCTGCCCTGCGACGAACTCGACCGTGCAGGCGGAATCGTAATTCACGGCCTTGGCCAGCGCGACCGCCTGCTCGCCCATCTTGCGGCGCGTGGCCTCGTCGAGCAGCGGCGACGGCGCCTCCTCGATGACCTTCTGGTTGCGGCGCTGGATCGAGCATTCGCGTTCGCCGAGATAGATCACGTTGCCGTGCTTGTCGCCCAGCACCTGGATCTCGATGTGGCGGGGATCGACGATGAACTTTTCGACGAAGACGCGGTCGTCGCCGAACGAGGCCTTGGCCTCGGCCTTGGCGAGGTTGAAGCCCTCGGCGACCTCGGCCTTGGAATGGGCGATGCGCATGCCCTTGCCGCCGCCGCCGGCGGAGGCCTTGATCATCACGGGATAGCCGATCTCGTCGGCGATCTTCACCGCGTGCTTGTCGTCCTCGATGACGCCGAGATAGCCCGGCACGGTCGAGACCTTGGCCTTCGCGGCCGCCTTCTTGGATTCGATCTTGTCGCCCATTGCGGCGATCGCGCCCGGGTTCGGGCCGATGAAGACGATGCCGGCGGCCTCCAGCGCGCGCGGAAACGCCTCGCGTTCGGACAGGAAGCCGTAGCCGGGATGCACGGCCTCGGCGCCGGTCTTTTTACATGCCTCGACGATCTTCTCGATCACCAGATAGCTCTCGGCTGCCGCGGGCGGGCCGATCAGCACGGCCTCGTCGGCCATCTCGACATGGAGGGCATCGCGGTCGGCCTCGGAATAGACCGCAACCGTCTGGATTCCCATCTTGCGGGCAGTCTTGATGACCCGGCAGGCGATTTCGCCGCGATTGGCGATCAGGATGCGTTTGAACACTGCTCTTCTCACAACGGCATGTTGTCGTGCTTCTTCGCCGGCGCTTCCATTTTCTTGTCCTTCAGTATCGCCAGCGCCCTTGCGATCCGCTTCCGCGTCGAATGCGGCATGATGACATCGTCGATGTAGCCGCGCTCGGCGGCGATGAAGGGCGACAGGAAGCGGTCTTCGTATTCCTTGGTGCGCGCGGCGATCTTGTCGGCGTCGCCGATATCGCTGCGGAAGATGATCTCGACCGCGCCCTTGGCGCCCATCACCGCGATCTGGGCGGTCGGCCAGGCGTAGTTCATGTCGGCGCCAATTTCTTTCGATGCCATGACGTCGAAGGCACCGCCATAGGCCTTGCGGGTGATGATGGTGACCAGCGGCACGGTGCACTGCGAATAGGCGAACAAGAGCTTCGCGCCATGCTTGATCAGGCCGCCATATTCCTGCGCGGTGCCCGGCAGGAACCCCGGCACGTCGACGAAGGTGACGATCGGGATGTTGAAGGCGTCGCAGAAGCGGACGAAGCGCGCCGCCTTGCGCGAGGCATCGCTGTCGAGCACGCCGGCCAGCACCATCGGCTGGTTGGCGACGAAGCCGACGGTGCGGCCAGCGATGCGGCCGAAGCCGGTGACGATGTTCTTGGCGAACATGTCCGCGATCTCGAAGAAGTCCCCCTCGTCCACGACCTTCAGGATCAGCTCCTTCATGTCGTAAGGCTTGTTCGGATTGTCCGGGATCAGCGTATCCAGGGACATGTCGACGCGACCGATGTCGTCGAAGCTCGGCCATTCCGGCACGCCGTCACTGTTGTTGGACGGCAGGAAGTCGATCAGGCGGCGCATCTGCAGAAGCGTCTCGACGTCGTTCTCGAAGGCGCCGTCCGCGATCGAGGAGCGCGTCGCGTGCACCGAGGCGCCGCCAAGCTCTTCGGCGGTGACGACCTCGTTGGTGACGGTCTTCACGACGTCAGGACCGGTCACGAACATGTAGCTGGTGTTCTTCACCATGAAGATGAAGTCGGTCATGGCAGGCGAATAGACGTCGCCGCCGGCGCAGGGGCCCATGATGACGGAGATCTGCGGGATCACGCCGGAGGCCAGCACGTTGCGGCGGAAGACGTAGGAATAGCCGGCGAGCGCGGCGACACCCTCCTGGATGCGGGCGCCGCCCGCGTCATAGAGGCCGATGATGGGCGCCCGCGCCTTCATCGCCATGTCCTGGAGCTTGGTGATCTTCAGCGCATGCGTTTCCGATAGCGAGCCGCCAAACACCGTGAAGTCCTTGGCGAAGACGAACGTCTTGCGGCCGTTGACGGTGCCCCAGCCGGTGACGACGCCGTCGCCGGGGATCTTGTTCTTCTCCATGCCGAACTCGGTGGAGCGGTGCTCGACGAACATGTCGAACTCCTCGAACGATCCCTTGTCGAGCAGGAGCTCGATGCGCTCGCGTGCGGTCAGCTTGCCGCGGGCGTGCTGCGCCTCGATGCGCTTCTCCCCGCCGCCGAGCTTTGCGCCGGCGCGACGTTGTTCAAGGGCTTCGATAACGGACATCGATTGGGCCAACTGGTCTACCGTTTTCGGGCGATTGGAGGCAGGTCGGTGCAAATGCCCTCATAGACTTCGGCAGCCATGCCGATCGTCTCGCCGAGGGTCGGATGCGGGTGAATGGTCTTGCTGATATCGATCGCGTCAGCCCCGATTTCGATCGCGAGACAGATTTCCCCGATCATATCGCCGGCATGCGGTCCGACGATCACACCCCCGACGATGCGACTGGTTTCGACGTCGAACAACAGCTTGGTCATGCCATAGGATGCGCCCGACGCGATGGCCCGGCCGGACGCGGCCCACGGGAATTTTGCCGAACGGATCTTCCCTCCGGATTCGGCGACATCACGCTCGGACTTGCCGACCCAGGCGATCTCAGGATCGGTGTAGGCGACATTGGGGACGATCTTCGCGGTAAAGACCGCCGGCTTCCCGGCAGCTACTTCCGCGGCGACGTGCCCCTCGTGAACGGCCTTGTGCGCCAGCATCGAACCGCCGACGACGTCGCCGATGGCGAAGACGTTGCGCGCCGTCGTTCTCATCTGCTCGTCGACCTGAATGAAGCCGTTCGAATCGATGGCAACGTCGATCCGTTCGAGGCCGAGCTCGCTACTGTTGGGAACACGGCCGGCCGATTGCAACACCAAATCGTACGATCGTGTCCGTACCGATGCGCCTGTGGTACCGACACTCACGCCGTCCGGCGTGATTTCGGCGGTTGATACGCTGCTTGCGACGTCGATATGCTCGAAGCGATGCGCGTTGCGCGAACGCCAGATCTTCACCGCGTCGGCATCCACGCCCGCCAGGATATCGGGAAGCCTTTCGACAAGATCGATCTTGGTGCCGAGCGAGTTGTAGACGGTCGCCATCTCCAGCCCGATGATCCCCGCTCCGATCACGAGCATGCGGCCCGGAATGCTTCGCAGCGCGAGCGCGCCGGTCGAGGTCACGACCCGCTCGTCCTTGGGAAGCACCGCCAGCTGCACCGCGCGCGAGCCCGTGGCGATGATGCATTGACCAAATTCAATTTGCTGCGATCCTGCCCCCTCACCGACAATCTCGAGCCGCGTGGCGGAGGCGAATTTTGCGGTGCCGCGGATCACCGTGACGCGGCGCGCTGCCGCCATCTGGCTCAGCCCATCCGTCAGCTTCTTGACAGTGCCGTGCTTGAAGGCGCGCAGCTCCTGCAGATCGATCTGCGGCGCGGCGAAGCGAATGCCCAGGTCGGCGATCCGTTCGGCCTCCTCCTTGACGGCCGCAACATGAAGCAGCGCCTTCGACGGGATACATCCGACGTTCAGGCAAACTCCGCCCAAGGTGCCGTAGCGTTCGACGATCGCGGTCCTCAGTCCAAGGTCTGCGGCGCGATAAGCTGCTGAATAGCCGCCAGGCCCCCCTCCGATCACCACGAGGTCGTAGCGCGTGGGGTCGATTGCGTGCGGGCCAGCATAGGACTGTTCCGGCGAGATCGTCTCAGCTTGCGCGCCGCCCCCGTCGGACGCCGACGCTGTGCCGATCATGGAACCTTGAGACACCTTGTCTCCAACGCGCAGCGAAATGCTCGTGATCACCCCTGCGATCGGTGACGGAATCTCCAGCGTCGCCTTGTCGGATTCGACGGTGATCAAAGCCTGCTCTCGCGCGACGACGTCGCCCGCCCTGACGTGGACCTCCACGACTTCGACGTCTCGGAAATCCCCGATGTCGGGGACCAGGATCTCCTCTGTCCGCATCTGCGTCCTCACAATGCGAAGCGCCGCACATCGGTCAGCACCGACGCGACGAATCCCAGGAATCGGGCCCCGGCCACGCCGTCGACGACCCGGTGATCCCACGACAGACTCATTGGAAGGATGAGTCGCGGTTCAAACTCGCGGCCGTTCCAGACTGCCTCGGTGGCGGCACGACCAGCTCCGAGGATTGCGACCTCGGGCGCATTGATGATGGGCGTAAATCCCTGACCGCCGATGCCTCCCAGAGACGACACCGAGAAACAGCCGCCCTGCATGTCGCCCGACGCGAGCTGCCCCGCGAGCGCCTTGTCGGCGAGCGAGCGCATCTCCGCGGCGATCTGCCGAAGGCCCTTCTTATCGCAGTCCCGGATCACCGGCACGACCAGACCTTTCGGCGTGTCGACGGCGAAGCCGATGTGGACGTAGTGCTTGAGGATCAGCTCATCGCCATCGAGCGAAGAATTGAAGCGCGGGTATTTCTGCAGCGCCAAGGCCGCGGCCTTGATCAGCAGCGACACCATAGTGAGCTTCGCCGTGTCCTTCGTGGCCTCGGCGTTGGCGAGCTGACGAAAGGCTTCGGCGTCGTTCACATCCGCTTTGTCGAAATTCGTCACATGGGGAATGACGCTCCAGTTGCGCGAGAGGTTCGCGCCGGTCAGCTTCTGGATTCGCGTCAGCGGCAGGCGCTCGACCGCGCCGTACCTCTCGAAATCCACCTTGGGCCAATCGACCGGCGCGTCGCGCGCAGGCGCCATCGCCGGTCCCGATCGCACCAGTCCGTTGACGAAGGCCGCCACATCCTCGCGCAGAATCCGGCCCTTGGGGCCGGTGGGCACGACAGAATCCAGCGCCACGCCGAGCTCACGCGCCAACGCGCGAACGGACGGCGATGCATGCGCCGCCCCGCTGGGCTGCGGCTGCTGTGCACGTGCTCGCGAGTCATCGGCTGGAGCGGCGGGCGTCGGCTGTGACAGCGCCTCCTGCTGCGGCAACCGTTGCTCCACCTGTGGCGCCGACGCAGCCGCCGGCGGAGGCGCGATGGAGTCACCGCGACCTTCGAGGATCATCAGAACCGAACCTTCTGAAACCCGCGCCCCGACGTCGATCATCAGTTTGGCCACCGTGCCTGCGGCCGGGGATGGCACCTCCATCATCGCCTTGTCGGACTCGATCGACAGCAACGGCATGTCGATTGTGACCTCGTCGCCGACCAGCACATTGATTTCGACTACCGGAACATCCTTGTAGTCCCCAATATCCGGCAAAACGACCTCAATTGAATGAGACATGCGCGCTCCGCCCTCTCTCAGCGCGACCAAGGCGATGCAACGCCGGTCGGCAATTCGTAGCTGGCGATGGCTTCGGCGACCTGCTCACGCGCCACGTCACCCGATTTTGCCAGCGCCGACAGCGCCGCAACGACGATCTGCTTGCGATCGACCTCGAAGAAAGATCTCAGCGCGGCGCGCGTATCGCTGCGCCCGAAGCCGTCGGTGCCCAGCACCGTATAGGGCGCCTCGATGTAAGAAGCGATCAGTTGCGGATACGCCCGGACATAATCCGAAGCCGCGACGATCGGCACCTTGCCGCCGAGGCATTGTGCGACGTGGCTCTCGACCGGGGTCGACAGCGGCGAAAGCCGATTAGTTCGCTCCACCTCACGCGCCTCTCGCGCCAGCTCGGAAAAGCTCGTTGCCGACCAGACTTCACAGGCCACTTTCCATTCGCTTTGCAGCATCGCTGCGGCGGCGAGCGCCTCCGGGAGAATGGCGCCCGAGCCGACCAGCCTGATCTTCGCCGGCCCGTCAGCGCTCGGCAGAACCCGATAGAGACCCTTGATGATGCAGTCGCGTGCATCGTCGGGCATCGAGGGCTGCGCATAGTTCTCGTTCATCGCCGTGAGGTAATAGAACTCGTCGTTGCCCTGCTCGAGCATCGACCGCATGCCGTGATCGACGATGACGGCCACCTCGTAGGAGAATGCCGGATCGTAGGCCCGGCAGTTCGGAACGGTCGCCGCCATCAGATGGCTGGACCCGTCCTGATGCTGCAAGCCTTCGCCGCCGAGCGTCGTCCGGCCGGCCGTCGCCCCGATCAAAAAGCCACGCGCGCGCTGGTCCGCCGCCGCCCAGATCAGATCGCCGACCCGCTGAAAGCCGAACATCGAATAGTAGATATAGAACGGCAGCAACGGGAAGTTATGGATGCTGTAGGAGGTCGCCGCCGCGGTCCATGACGAAATCGCCCCCGCCTCGGTGATCCCCTCCTCCAGCAATTGACCGTCGATCGCTTCCTTGTAGTACAGCATCGAGCCGGCATCTTCCGGCTCGTAGAGCTGTCCTGCCGGCGAGTAAATGCCCACCTGCCTGAACAGGTTCGCCATTCCGAAGGTGCGGGCTTCGTCGGCAACGATGGGAACGATGCGCGGGCCGAGCGTCTTGTCCTTGAGCAAATTGTTGAACAGCCGCACGATCGCCATCGTGGTCGACGTCGCCTTGCCGTCGCCGCGCAACGCGAACTCCGCGTAGGATTGCAGCGGCGGCACCGGCAGCGCCGCCGAAGCGCGTCGCCTCACCGGCATGTAGCCGCCGAGCGCAGCGCGACGGGCGCGCAGATATTGAATTTCCGCGCTGTCTTCCGCAGGCGTGAAGAACTCCAGATTCTCGACCTGCTCGTTGCTGAGCGGCAGAGCGAACCGGTCGCGGAACGCATACAGCGCGTCGACGTCGAGCTTCTTGGCCTGGTGCGACGTCATGCGCGACTCGCCGGCGCCGCCCATGCCGTAGCCCTTCTTGGTCTTCGCCAGAATGACGGTCGGCCGACCCTTGATGTCCTTAGCGGCGGCAAAGGCCGCGAACAGCTTCTTGAAGTCGTGGCCACCGCGTTTCAGGCCATCGATATCCGCGTCCGACATGTGCGCAACCAGCGCCCGGACCTCGGGGTCCTCGCTGAAGAAGTTGGCGAGGTTGTAGGCCCCATCCTTGGCGCCGAGCGTCTGATATTTGCCATCGACGGTATCGGCGAATTTGCGCAACAGCGCATGCCTGCTGTCGCGCGCGAAGATATCGTCCCAGTCCGATCCCCACAGCACCTTGATGACGTTCCAGCCGGCGCCCTGGAAGAGGGATTCGAGTTCCTGAATCACCTGCCCGTTGCCGCGGACCGGCCCATCCAGGCGCTGTAGGTTGCAATTGACGACGAAGGTGAGGTTGTCGAGATTTTCCCGCGCCGCCAGGGCGAGCCCGGCGATCGATTCCGGCTCGTCCATCTCGCCGTCGCCGAACACACCCCAGACGTGGCGACCAGCCGTCTGCACCAGGCCGCGATGCTGCAGATACTTCATGAACCGCGCCTGGTAGATCGCGCTGATCGGGCCGAGGCCCATCGATGCCGACGGCACCTGCCAAAACTCCGGCATCAGCCAGGGATGCGGATAGGACGACAGACCGGGGCCGCTCAGTTCCTGGCGATACAGCTTCAGATTTTCGTCCGACAGTCGGCCTTCGAGATACGCTCGTGCATAGACTCCGGGAGACGAATGCGGCTGGAAATACACCAAGTCCCCCTCCGACCCGGAGCTTGATGCGCGAAAGAAATGATTGAAGCCGACTTCGAAAATCTCCGCGGCCGAGGCGTAGCTGGCGACGTGCCCGCCGAGTTCCCCATAGGCCTTGTTGGCACGGACCACCATCGCGAGCGCGTTCCAGCGAATGATCGCCGTCAGGCGGGTCTCGATCGCGATGTCGCCGGGGTAGGGCTTCTGCTGCTCGAGCGGAATCGAATTGCGATAGGGCGAGAACGGCGGAGAGTCCGGCAGAACGCCGAGTTCCTTCGCGCGCCGATCGAGCGCAGCCAGGATGTATCGCACCCGCTCGGCACCGGCGCTGTGGTGCAGCGATCCGAGCGATGCGAGCCAATCGGCGGTTTCGACCGCGTCCTGATCGGCGTTGACGCCCTTGCGTGGCGGATCGATGTGTGCAGTCATGCGTCGGGCTCCCAGAAGCCCGCACTTGGTAGCATCGGGTGCTGTGGCACGTGCTGCTGAATACGGCCGCGTTCCGACGGATTGCCCGGTTCCGGCGGGACGCCGAGGCTCGCATCGCAGCATTCTCTGCTGTTGGTTTAATCAGGCAAGTGATCGAGCCGTCGGCCGCCTGACAGGTGCTCACGCTTGGTCGCGGCGCAGCATGCCGCATCGCTCAGCGCTCACGCCGCAGGAGCGGCCATCTTGTCGCGGATCAGCGAACTCGACGGCTCGCCGCGACTAGTGACCTGAGCTTTCAAAACAGCTAACCTGGGTTAGCAGCAGGATCTGCATCAAGGCATGACAGACTTGACGAATTGACAGGATTGAAATGCCGCCCGAGACCGAGTTCGATCCGGATTTTGCGCGAATGGATCTCCCCGATCTTCGGATCAACTATGATCCGGTCGATCCGGATCAGTTCGATCGTCCCGTCACTTCATTCTGTCTCGAAACCAGCAAAGACAACGACGACCTACCGCTGCACTCACACCGCAAAGGCCAATTGGTCGTCGCATCTCATGGCTCGGTGATGTGCCGGGCGCCTGGTGGCTTGTGGATCGTACCTCCGCAAGGCGCGGTATGGATCCCGGCCGGCGTGCAGCACAGCAATTGCGTGGCCGATTTCGGCAAACTCTACACCGTGTTCATCGATCCACAGGTCAGCATGCTGCCGCGGACCTGCTGCACGCTGATGATCACGTCGCTGGTGCGCGAATTGATCCACCGCCTCTCGGTGTTCCCACCGCTCTATCCGCTGGAAGGACCGACCAGCCGTCTCGGCCGGGTCTTGCTCGACGAACTCGTGCAGATGCCGACGACGGATGAAATGTATCTGCCGATCTCCCCCGACGCCCGTCTTCAACACCTCGCCACTTCCTTGTTGAATAATCCGGGCGACCGCAGCACGATGGACGAAGTCGCCTCGCGCTACGCAATGAGCGAGAGCACGTTCGCACGCTTCATCGCCAAGGAAACAGGGATGACCTTCGGGCGCTGGCGCCAGCGTCTCCACATTCTGATCGCCATGCAACGCCTCACGGCGGGCAGTTCGGTCCAGGCCGTGTCGCTAGAACTGGGCTACGAAACCCCGAGCGCGTTCATCACGATGTTCAAGAAGACGATGGGACAGAGCCCTCGCCGCTTCCTTGCCGAGCGGTCGCGCCTGATAAATTCGGACAGTTTGCCCTAGCTCGCACGTCCCTGCCTCGATATTTGACGACCGCGACCCCACGACGCTTTCGCGGGGTCGCACGGGACGAGCTCAGCGTTTGCTGTAAGGCGCAAGTGGATATTCGAGCGACGCTTCCGCGATGGCCTTTGGAGCCACCACCCGCGGCCTGCCTTTCAAACCCTGCAGCATCACCATCGAACAGTGGATGTTCTGGCCGGTCTCGTCGAACTTGGTGTTGTCGCCGTACATCAGGATCGGCTTCATTTCGGTCTTCTTGAGCGCGCCGTGAATCGCCGCCGACTCCGGCGAAGCCGCCCGCGTCACGGCGTCTGCGACGATCTGCACCGCCTCGAACGCGCAGCCCGCATTGGCATCGAACCAGTCGTTCGGGTAGTCCGCCGCGAACATCTTCATGATCTTGTCGGTCTCGGCGCCCTTGGGATTGAGCCACAACGCCGACAGAACCGGACCGTCACCATACTTTCCGAGCGCGTCGTGATACGCCTTGTCGGACACGCCGTTGGAGTTGGGCGAAAACACCATCTTCGGGTCCCAGCCCTGCTTGATGCATTCGCGCGCGATCATGATCGCGTCGTTGACGCGCGTGACCGAGATCAAAGCATCGGCACCCGACGCTTTCGCCTTGGCAACTTCCACCGACAGATCCTTGGCCTTCTCGTCATAGGCAACGTACTGCGCGATCTTGAGCGGAACATCCACTTCCTTCCACGCCTGATCGATGCTGGCCGCCGTCGACTGCCCCATCGTGTTGTTGAGATGGAGAACGACGGCGCTGCTCGGCGGATCCTTCAGCGTGCCGAGCACGGACTTCAGCTCGGTCAACGATTGCCGCACGATGGTCAGCGACGTGGGGTAATAGCGGAACACTTGGGTGAAGCCCTGTGAAGTTACCTGGGTGGCGCTCGCGATGTGGACCACCATCGGCACCTTGGCGGCCTCGCAGGCCTGCAGCGCCGAAATGGTGGCACCGGAATCCCACGCGCCGATCAGCACGGTGCAGCCCTGCCGGATCAGGCTCTCGGCGGCAATCCGGCCGTTCTCCGGACGGCTTTGCGTATCGGCGTGAACGATCTCGATGTCGAGGCCGAACTTCTCACGCGCGAATTTGGCGCCGAGATCGATGCCGCGCACGCAGGCCTGACCGGGAAACGCCAGCACGCCGCTGCTGGGCATGATCGCTCCGACTTTCACTTTCGTGTTCGCCGCAAACGATGGCCTTGATACCATTCCTGCCGCAATTCCCAATCCGCTTCCGACAATCGTCCGCCGCGTGATTCCGCTTCGCTTGGTCATCTCGATGTCCTGTTGCTGAAGGAGTGAAATCTTATCTCGACTGGTAGCTTCGTACGTTTTGGGACCGACCGCCGACGTCAAAGGCCCATCTCGGCCTTGATCAACTCTTCCTCGGTTTCGTCGTAGAGCGACGCGATCAGCGATTGATAGCGTTCGTTGATCTGCTTGCGACGCTTCTTCCGCGTCGGCGTCATCACGCCGTTCTCGAGCGACAGCTCCTCCGGCAGAATGCGGAACGCCTTGATCTGCTCGGCTCGCGCCAGCCTTCCGTTGGCCTTGCCGATCTCCGCCTCGATCAGCCGGTTGACGATCTCGGAGCCTGCCAGGTCGGCGTAACCTGTGATCTTGTCGTCGCGCGACTTCGCCCAGTCCATTGTGGCGGTGGCATCCACTTCGATCAGGGCGGTGAGATATTTTCGCCCCTCGCCGATCACAGCCGCCTCGGAGATGAACGGGCTGTGCCTCAGCTCGTTTTCGATCTGAGTCGGGCTGATCGATTTGCCGTTCGACGTGTTGATGATCTCCTTCTTCCGGTCGACCAGCTTGAAGGTTCCTTCCGGCGACACTTCGACGATGTCGCCGGTGTAGAGCCAGCCGTCGCGAAGCGCCGCTTTCGTCTCGTCCGGCTTGTTCCAATAGCCCGCAAACAATCCCGGTCCACGGACGATCATCTCGCCGTCCTGGAGCACGGCGGTTTCCCAGGCCGGATCCGGCAGCGGGACCCCGACGTTGCCGGCCTTCGGCCACTCCGCCATCTGCACCAGATTGGCACCGACCAGTTCGGTCTGGCCGTAGCACTCCTTGAGCTGCAAGCCCCACAGCTGCCACAGCGACATCAGCTCGGACGGCATCGCCGCCGACGAGGTGAACGCGACCTTCAGCTCGTCGAAACCGACCTCCGCGAGCAGCGGCAGGAACACTTGCTCGCGGCAGGCCGCGAACAGTTTCGAGACGAAGGCATCCTCGTGGCCGCGCTGACGGTCTTCGAGCGCCCTGCGCGCGATCGTCATGGCGAGCGTGTAGTTCTGATCTCCCGCTTCCCCGGCGGGATGCACCTTGCTGAGGATCTGTGTCGCAAAGCGCTGGTAGAACCGCGGCGGCGCCATATAGTAGGTGGGCTTCACCTCTTTGATCGTCTGGGCGAAGTCCGCGGTCGTCTCGCCGAAATATGGAACTGCGTCGGCGATCAGCGGCAACGTGGTCGCCTGCCCGCGCGCCACGGTGTGCGACATCGGCAAATGCACGACCACCCGGTGTTCCTCTTCGCGCATGCTGGGGCCGAACAGGGTGATGCAATGAACGCCGGCGAGAATGGAAAGGTGCGTCAGCATGGCGCCTTTGGGGTTTCCGGTCGTCCCGGACGTATAGCCGATGCTGACGACATCGGACGCCTTTGCTGTCGCGCTCTCCTTCTGCAGATAGTCATGCGCATCGACATCGGGTGCTCCAACAAAGGCGGCCAGCGACTTGATCGACGCCGAGGCCTCGCCGGTCCAACCCGGGTCGAGCACGATGATGCCGCGGAGCTGCTCGGCCCGACCGGAGGCGAGCACGATGCGAAGCTGCGGCTCCCCGCCGACGAACGCGAACTTCGCGCCTGAATCCGTGAAGCAGTAAGCCACTTCTTCGGGTGACGAGGTGAAGTAAACGCCCACCATGACGCCGCCGGCGCACATCGTGGCCATGTCGGCGATCAGCCATTCCTCGGACGAATCGCCCATGATCGCGACCCGATCGCCGCGCTCGAGACCAGCACGCCGCAGCGCGCTGGCCAGGTTCACGACACGCTGCGCATAGGCGCCCCACGTCATGGCGGTCCAGGCGCCGTGACGCTTTTGTTGCAAGGCGATCTTGTCGGGCCGCTCCGCGAGTCGCGCGGCCAAAAGCTGCACGACGGTCGTATCCGCCAACTGGGCGCCGGATGTCATCTCAGCGACGTTCATCTCAGCGCTCCGCGAAACGCTTGCGCTTGGCCGCGAATGCGGCAACCGCCTCGGCCCGCTCGGGCGACTTGAACGTCAACATCTCCAGCGCCGCAGAGGTGTCGAGCAGCAGGTGGGCGTACTGCTTGATGATCTTGTTGACGCTGTACTTGGTCCACACGATCGATTCCTTCGGCCCGCTTGCCAGCAGTTCGGCGTATTCGATCGCGGCATCGAGAACGTTGCCGTCTGCGACCACCTCGTTGATCATGCCGATAGCAGCCGCTTTCTCGGCCGAGATGAATTCGCCGGTCATCAGATAGTGCTTCGCGCGTACCGGCCCCATCAGCAGCGGCCAGATCACCGCGCCGCCATCGCCCGCGACGACGCCGGCATTGACGTGCGTGTCGGCGAAACGGGCTGTCGAGCTCGCATAGATCACGTCGCAGAACAGCGCGAGCGTGGCACCCAGGCCGACCGCGACACCGTTGACGGCCGCGACGATCGGCACTTCGACTTCCAGCATGTTGCGGATGAGGTGGCGACCGCTGCGCGTCGGGGACGGCAGCGTTCCCTTATCCAGCGACTTCTGATCGCCACCAGAGCAAAATCCGCGGCCCGCACCGGTGAGAACGATCGCGTTGACAGAACTGTCGTGATCCAGCTTGACGAAGACGTCTTCGAGCTCCTCGTGCATCTCCCAGTTGATCGCGTTGAGGATCTCCGGGCGGTTCATCGTGACGATCGCGACGCCAGTGGCGCGCTGCTCGACAATCAGGTACTTGTAGCCGTATTGCGACATTGATTTCACCGTTCGATTACTGCTTCTGGGTCCGCATCAGCCGGATCTGCCCGAGGATCTCCTCCGTCGGCCGCACGACGTTGTTTCCGTCGTTGAAATGCGGGATGACGTAGCGACCGACCATGTCGATCGCCTCCATGATCTTTTCGTGCGGGACGGAGTCCATGTGCAGCAGCACCTCGTCGATACCCATGGCCTCGAACTTCTCGATCTGACGAATGACCGTATCGGGGCTGCCGCACACCGTCGTGGCCGACTCGTTGACCAGATAGTCCCAGTCGTTGGCGGCGCGCTCCATCGACGGCACGCTCTCCCCCATGTATTTGTAGTCGTCGGCAATCGCCGCGAGACGCGGATAGGCATCGGTCGAGATCTTGGCATAGTGCATTAGCGGGCCGGCATAATCCGCCTTGGCCTGCTCGTCCGTTTTCCCGATGCCGATGAACAGCGGAATGCCGATACGCGGACGCTGCAGCGGTCCCTCCGCGTCGCACTTCCAGTTTTTTTGATAGGCGTCGATCAGCTTCTGCTGAGCTTCCCAGCCCTGATAGATGTTGCTGCTCATCACGGCGAAGCCCTGCGAGGCCGCCCAGAGATGACTGCGCTCGCTGGTCGCCGCGATCCCGATCACCGGATGCGGCTTCTGCAGCGGCTTCGGAACCAGCTGGCGCGGAGGGATCTGGTAGTACTTGCCGTCAAACGTGAAAATGTCCTGGCGCATCGCCGTTTTCAGCAGCGCCAGCCCTTCTTCCATCTGCGCCAGCGTTTCGTTGGGATCGACGTTGAACGCCCGCATCGCGATGGTGGTGTTGGCGCGGCCGCCGTAGAATTCCATGCGGCCGTTGGACAGGATGTCGGTCACGGCAAGCCGCTCGGCCGAACGCAAGGCGTGGTTGATGCGCTGCGGCATCAGCGTCACCGCCGCGCGCAGCTTGACGCGCGACGTCACCGCGGCCAGATAGCCGAACACCACTTCGGGCGCCGAGCTCGAGATCCCGCCCAGTGCCACGTGCTGCTCGGAGAGCGCGACGCAGTCGAAGCCGACCTTCTCGGCCAGACGGACTTCGTCGACCAGTTCGTGAAGCCTGCGCGAGTAACTGTGGCCGACCTGGGTTTCCTGTTCAGACCAGAACCCAAACGTAAGTGCCATGTCTCAATCCTTTTAGCTTGCGAGATGGCACAGGGTTTCATAGGCGTGGCGATATTTTCGCCCGAAAGCCGCGTTGCGTAGTAACGCTTTCCGAATTTTATGCTGTCAGCATTCGCAACATGGCAGACGCCCCAGGAAGCTTCGCCACGCAGCGGACGGGCTGACCGTCAACGGCGGGCGCTGGCGGCTCCGGCCCCGCTATCGAAGGTCTTGATCAGCAACTCGGCGACCGCCGCGAGGCACGCTTCGCCGATGGCGTAGCTCGAGCCGATCGGACTTCCGATCACGCCGTTCTGCGAAACCGATCGGATGCCGTTCTTCCACATCAGTTCGAGATCAGCCTCCGACAAGCCGCCAAGATGGCCCACCTCGAAGCGGTCCGGTCTGACGCTATCGGGCCTAATGACCATCATCAGCGACGTCTCGGCGATGTCGGCGTGGCCGCCGACGGCCAACACGTCTCCTCCGGCTTCGCGCACCGCATCGCGCCACGTGTCGATCCATTTCGTCGAGTCGAAGAACGCCAGGATCTCGACATCCGAGGGGACGGCCTCGCGCAAGCGACCGAGCATGTCCTTCAGCACCGGAAAATTGCCGATGTGACCCGAGTGAATCAGGATACGCTTGAAGCCGTGCCGCGCCAGGCTTGTGCAATAATCGACACAAATCGCTTCCAGCGTCTCCGGCCGTAGCGAGATCGTACCCGCGAATCGCAGATGGTGAGACGAGCAGCCGACCGTGATGGTCGGCGCCACCAGCGTGTTGCCGCGGCTGCGCGCGATCCGCTCGGCCAGAGCATCGGCATGATCCGCATCCATGCCCAAAGACAAATGCGGCCCATGCTGCTCGACGGCCCCCAGCGGGATCACTACCGTCGTGCACCCATCGGCCAGCGCCGCGGCGACCTCCTCGTGGCTCATCTGCTCCAGATAGATCTGATCGGGATATCCGCGCGTCATCGGCTCAGCCCTTGCTGTTCTTTGACAAAAATCTCGCACGCGCGTTGGTTGAGCTCTCGGCTGTGACATAGGCGTCGAGGTCGGCCACGGTCATTTTTTCGAGCGCCTGATCGCTCATTTGCGCGGTGAGGTTGAGCGATCGCTTGATGGCATGGAACAGCTTGCGGTCTTTCTGCCGCAACACGCCGCACACGTCTCGCGCACGGGATGCGACCTCCTCGGTCGGGACGATCTCGTTCACGGCGCCGATCGCCACGGCACGCTCCGCGCCGACGAGCTCGCCCCAGTACAGCAGCTCTTGCGCCGCCCGCACGCCGAGCTTCTCGACGGCCCGGCGCATGCCTTTGGTCACCGGCAGCAGGCCATGGTTGATTTCCGGAAATCCAATCTTGCACGCCGCATCGGCCACAACATAGTCCGCATGCAGCAGAAACTCCAGGGCGCCTCCGACCGCATAGCCGCGGACGGCGCAGACGATCGGGCCCGGATAGTTCTCCATCGCCACGAGGAGTTCGTGGAAGAACCGAATGCGCGGCCTCGCGACGTCGATCCCGACGACTTCCTTGATGTCGCCGCCTGCGCTGAAGAAGCGGTCGCCGCTTCCGGTGAGCACGATGCCGGGCGGATTCTCGTCGTCGGCAAGGCGCCGGATCGCCTCCAGCAACTCGACGATGAGTTGCGCATTCAGCGCATTGGCCGGCGGCCGGTTCATCGTGATCGTGACCAGGTCTTGATCACGCTCGATCAGGAGAGAGGTGGCAGTGTTCATCAATGAGACCCAAGCGAGAGGCGGCTGCAACAGCCGGGGAGCGGTGGACCGAACGGCGGCGCGACGAGAGCCGCAACGCCCGACGCCTCGCCGAGACGGCGCGCCTCACAATCCCAGATAGGCGCGCTGGACATCGGGGTTCTCGAGCAGATCGCGGCTAGATCCATGCAACACCACGGAGCCGTTCTCGAGCACATAGCCGCGGCTGCTCAGCGCGAGCGACTTGGCGACATTCTGCTCGACGAGAAGGACCGTGATCCCCTGCTCGTTGAGGGATTTGACGACGCCGAACATCACATCGGTCAGCGCCGGCGACAGTCCGATCGACGGCTCGTCGAACATCACGATTTCTGGCTTCGACATGATCGCCCGACCGATCGCCAGCATTTGTTGCTCGCCGCCGGACAGCGTGCCGGCGAGTTGGTCGCGGCGCTCGCGAAGTCGCCCGAACAGCTGATAGACGGAATCAAGCGTATTTGCCAGATCTCGCCTGGCCCGCTTCAGCGAGCCGCCGATCAGCAGATTGTCCTCGACGGAGAGCGCACTGAAGATCTGGCGGCCCTCGGCGACCTGAGCGATGCCCATTTCGCATATGTCCCACGGCGGTCGCCGCGAGATTTCGACTCCGTTGATCCTGACGGAACCGCGCGACGACGGAACGATCCCCGCGATTGATCGGATCAGAGAGGTCTTGCCGGCGCCGTTGGCGCCGACCACGCAGATCAGTTCACCCTTACCGATGCTGAGCGACACGCCGTTCAGCGCATTGGAGCCGTCATAGGCCACGCACAGGTCGTCGATTTCGAGAAGCGCGTCGTCAGGCATGGAAGCCGGCTCCCAGATAACTTTCCAGCACCGCGGGATCCGCTACCACCTCAGACGGCTTGCCCTCGGCGATCTTGGCGCCGTGGTGAAGCACCACCACGGTCGACGCCACTTCCATCACGATCCGCATCACGTGCTCGACCAGTAGGATCGTCAGTCCACCCTCGGCGAGCCGGTGCAGCACGCCGACGACGCCGGCCGCTTCGGTCGGACGCAGCCCCGCCATCACTTCGTCGAGCAGCAGCAACTTGGGGCGAGTCGAGAGCGCCTTCGCCATCTCGAGCATCTTGCGATCGGGCAACGTCAACTGATCCGTCCGGGCATTCGCCTTGCCGGCGAGCCCGACATTTTCGAGCGACTCATACGCCTTGTCCCGCGCCTCCTTGACGTTCGTCGTCCAGCTGAAGGCGCCCACCATGGCATTCTCGAGCACCGACATATCTTTCATCGGTCGGACGATCTGGAAGGTGCGCGCAATGCCCATGCGGCACACCGCTTCGGGCGGCTCGCGCTCGAGCGAACGCCTCTCGAACAGCACCCGCCCGGCGGTCGGTCTCAGCGCCCCGGCGACGAGATTGAAGCAGGTGGTCTTGCCGGCGCCGTTCGGCCCGATCAGGGCGGTGATGCGGCCTGCCTGCAGTGAGAAGCTGACGTCATTGACCGCGACCAATCCAACGAACGCTTTGGTCAAGTTCTTCACTTCGAGCAGCGCGGTCATTCCTCGACCTTCCGCAATTGTGAGATCCGGCCGCGCGCCGGCAGCTGGATCGCCTCGTAGAGCCGGACGATCGCCGGCCAGATGCCGTCGGGCAGAAACCACACGACCAGGATCAGCACCGCCCCGTAGGCGACGCTGTTCAGTCCGGGGAGCCCCAGGCTGTCGCCGAGCGCCCCCATGGCGTGATGCAGCGGGATCGCGGCCATCGAGCCGACCAGCGGGCCGAACGCAGTGCCCAATCCGCCGACCACAGGGCCGATCAGTACGTCGACCGAGATCGCCATGCCCATGATCGAATCCGGAAAGATCGCACCCTGCACCAAGCCCAGCACGCCGCCGCCGACCGCGGCTGTCGCGGCCGATATCGAGACCACCAGCACCTTGTGGCGAAACGTCCGCACCCCCAGTGCGCGGGCGGCCTCGTCGTCGTCCCGCATCGCCCGCCAGACATAGCCCCAATAGGACCGCGAGATCAGCTCCGTTCCCGCGACGCCGATGGCCGCAAGCGCGAGCGCGACGAAGTAGTAGAACCGCGCGTCACCGCGCAGCATCCCGAGGTCCATCGTGCCACTCGGCGCCTGATAGAACAGGCCCTGCATGCCGCCGACATAGTCCCACCCGCCGAACATGATCCGGGCGAATTCGGCGGCTGCGATCGTGAGCAGCGCGAAATAGATGCCACGGACCTCGAAGCGGAAGCTCAGCCACGCCAGCACCGCGCCGACGAAGCCCGCAATCACCGCGCCCAGCAGCAGACCGATCCACGGGGTGACGCCGTATTTGATGTTCAGGATCGCCACCGCATACGCACCGATTCCAACGAACAGCGCGTGACCGATGGATAGCTGCCCGCCGATCCCGAGCATCAGGTTCCACGATTGTCCCATGAAGGTGAACAACAGGACGATCGTCAGAAGTGAGATGACGTAGGCGTTGGACATGCCACCCACCACGGCCAGGGCGGCGAAGACTAGAGCGCCGGCACCCCAACGCTTGGTGTCGCTGGCTTGATCAGAGGTCCTTTGCACCGAAAAACCCCCTCGGACGGAAAATCAGGATGATGATCAGAAGTGCGTAAGGGAGTGCTGTTTTCATCGACGGCGTGAACATCAAGGCCGCGATCGCTTCGGCGACCCCGATCGTCAGGCCGCCCAGAAGAGCGCCGCCGAAGCTGCCGAGACCGCCGACGATCACCGTCACGAAGGCCAGCAGCGTGAAGTCGACGGCGAGATAGGGCTGCGCATCGAACAGCGGCGAGATCAATGCGCCGGCGACGCCAGCGCAGGCGGCTCCGATGCCGAAGGTCACCGCATAGACCCGAGGGATATTCAGCCCGACCACCAGTCCGCCCAGTCGATTATTGGCGGCGCCCCGCAGCGATCGGCCGAATGCGGAGTACTTCAGATAGGCTCCCAGTGCGGCGATCAGCAGTCCGGCCGTAGCGGCCGCCTGGATGCGGGCCCAATCCAAGGTGAGCGATCCCACGCTCACGGTCTGGAAGGACAACTGAGACGCCGTCGGCCGCGGATCCGGACCGAACGACATCAGCAATACGCCGCTGAAAAGCAGTGAGAGGCCGATGAAGACGATGAACTGATAGTGATGCGGCCGATTAACGAACCGCTTCACGACGAGCGTCTCTAGCAGATAGCCGAACACGAACATGACGACCGCGGCGATCGCGGCGGCTAAAACGATCGGGATGTCCCAGATTTGAACGGTCCAGTATCCGATGTAGATCCCGAACACGACCATCTCGCCATGAGCGAAATTGACCACGCGCATGACGCCGAAGACGATCGTGAGACCGAGCGCGACGAGCCCGTAAACCAGCCCGATGAGCACCCCGCCGGCGATGACATTGAGCCAGAGCGACAGCATCAGCGACCGACCGCCGATGGATGCGCGATAGAAAGTCTTCGTCTTCCTTGCATGCTGATCGGTTCCATCTTGGCTGTAGCGGAAACGTAGCGGCGCCTGACGTCGTCCTGTGTTTCAGACCGCCTTTGGCGCGGCGAAACATCCGTCGATGTAGACGAGCGACTCACATCCGGCCCTCGTGGTCTGAGCCACCACCTCTCCGGTGAAAATGGTGTGACTACTGTCGCTGTAAGCATTCACCACGCGGCAATCGAAGCTGCAGACCGCGCCGACCAGACTTGGTGCTCCGGTTTTGAGATCGCACCACAAACCGTCACCGAAGCGGATATCGCCCTTGCTGCCGTCCTGCCCGGAAAACTTGAGCGCCAGATCGCGATGCTCGACCCCTAGAATATTCCAGCAGAACGACCCACTGCTGAGAATGATGTCGTGCGCACCGGCAGATCGATTGACGCAAACCAGCACGCTGGGCGGAGCCGCCGACAGCGAGCAGCCCGCCGTGAGTGTCAGACCATGGCGGTTCGGCGCCCGGCCTGTCGTGACGATCGACACGGTGCCCGGCACGCTGCGCATCGCAGCACGGAATGCTGCGGCGTCGAGTGGGCTCGTTTCGGACAGCGGCGGTGTTGCGGACGGCATGGCTACGACCCTTGGATTCATGGGATGGATGCGCCCTCTTTGTCTGGTTGTGGTTCCGGGCATGCAGCGCCGCCCCGGTGAACGTCTGAGCTATCCGGCTGCTTGATAGAACTGGATGACGTTGCCGCCCGGATCCCGCACCTTCACCGCACGGCCGTGACTTTCCATGTCCCGGACCGCGCCGACTTGCGCCCCCATGGCTGCGGCACGCTCCATGGCGGCATCGAGGTCATCGACATCGAAGACAAGAACGGCATCTTGCAGCTGGTCCGAGACCGACTCCGTCGGTCCGGCGACGCAGAACGCAGCCGCATCGCTCACGAACTGGATCCACTTGCCGTGATCAGCGAAGCGCACCTTCAGACCCAGGCCTTCGTAGAACTCGGCCAAGCGTCCAGGATCGTTCGCTGTCAAATAGACTTGCTTCAGTTTCACGCTCGACATCCAAACCGTCGCTACCCAAGTGCGATCGTGGTTGGATAGTCGCCCGAGCCTCGCAGCATTACTGCTTGAACAACGCCTGTCACAGAAGCTTCATCAGCATTTTATGCTGTAACGACTTGTCGAGTCGCTAGATCCAACTCTGCATCCGGCCGATCTTTGCCATTTTCTGGTTGACGAGGGTGGGCGTCGTTGCTGCCGAACCTTTTGTCTCGCGCAACGCCCGCGGCGTGGTCAGCGGCGTGGGACCGGGGGCCACACGCGACGACAGGCGGTTGTACGAAACAGGGCAGCTCTCGACATCGAACTCTGCTGCACGTCCCGTCAAGTGACATGGGGAGCCAATCGATGGAGCGGCGGGCATTACATCTTGACCGAATCCGTGGATCAACGTCGGCCTGCATATCGCATAGGCAAAAAATGTATCGGAAGTAGGCAACTAACCTCCTGATCGCAATGCACAATGCGAAGGTTGATGGTTTTTCGATACAAATCGACGATTTGTCGAAATCCCACAAGCGCAATTGCGGTTAGCTTTTACCACGCGATTGTCATCACCCCGCAAACGACGGTGATACGCGCCGCAGAAGACTGCCATACTTGGGAGATACGCGATGTCGACAACCTCTCTCGACAGAATAGATATCAAGATCCTCAACGAGCTCCAGCAGAATGCGAGCTTGACCAATGTCGAGCTCGCATCACGCGTCAATCTCTCGCCGTCGCCGTGTCTGGCACGCGTCAGAACACTCGAAAAACTCGGCGTGATCGATCGACGGATCGCCCTTCTCGATCCCGCCGTGCTCGGCATTGGTGTAACGGCTTTCATCCAGATCAAGCTGGAAAAGCAGGTCCAGACGTCCCTCGAGAATTTCACCCGATCCATCGACCGGCTGGCCCAGGTAATGGAATGCTATCTCATGACCGGTGAGAGCGACTACATGCTCCGCGTCATGGCGGCCGACATCGAAGATCTCGAAGACCTGATTGTCAACAAACTATCCCGCATTCCCGGCGTCAGCAGCATTCGATCAAATCTGGCCCTCAAGCGCATTTCGCACAAGACCGTGCTGCCGATCGACGCCAATCGGCCGGTCACCGTCAAGGCTTGCGCCGCCCCCTCGCGCCCTCTGGAGCGCTCACCAAGACCCCGATACGACCCAACCGGTCCTTTGCTGTCCGATGCGCCGATCGGGCTCGACACCAATCGTCCCAGCTACAGCGTGGAAAGGCTATGAGGCGCCCCGCCATGGGCTCCGGCCAGTTGGCAATAATGGTGAAGTTAAGATCGGCAGAGTGCTCGAGCGGCGCTGCGAGCCTGACAATCCGCACACGGCCCAACGCGAGCACCCGTCGGTTCCAGCGAGCAGAGCGACCGAGATGACGGGATCGATCGAAGCGGCCCTGCAGGCGCTCGCCGACGGCGAAATCGTCGTGGTCACCGACGACGACGATCGCGAGGGCGAAGGGGACCTCGTCGTTGCCGCCTCGCGGTGTACGGCTGAGAAGATGGCCTTCATCATTCGCCATACATCGGGAATCGTCTGCGCTCCGATTACCCTCGAAGACGCGAGACGCCTGCGGCTTGACCCGATGGTTGTCAACAACGACTCGGCTCGCACCACGGCGTTCACCGTGTCAGTGGACTACCGGCCGGATAACGGTACGGGCATCTCGGCCGAAGAACGGGCCTCGTGCTGCCGTGCACTCGCCAACCCCAACGCTGGCGCCGGCGATTTTTGCCGGCCGGGACACGTTTTCCCGCTGATCGCAAAAGAAGGGGGCGTACTCATGCGCTCGGGTCACACCGAGGCCGCCGTCGACCTGTGCAGACTGGCAGGTCTCGAGCCGGTCGGTGTCATCAGCGAACTGATGAACGACGATGGCTCGGTGATGAGGGGTCCGCAAGTCGCGGCGTTCGCCGACAAGCACAAGCTGAAACAGGTCACGATCGCAGACCTCATCAGCTTCCGGCAGGCCCGCGAGACGCTGATCGAGCGCGTCTCGAGCGTCACGGCGGAGAGCTCGATCGGCCCGCTCCAGGGCTATTCGTATCGCTCGCCGTTCGACCCCATTCATCACGTCGCCTATATCTACGGAGAACTGGGCGACGGCACCAATGTCCTCACGCGTTTCTACAAACCCAACATCCTGCGCGATTTGTTCTCGGGTCAGGAACATGCCAAGATGAACGTCATTCTGCAACGCTTCAAGGATAATGGCAGCGGCGTGCTCGTCTATCTGCGCGACGGCGCGGCGGGCGTTCCGCCTGCGCCGCTAGGCCTGATCAGTTCGCGCGAAGACGACCGTAATCGGCAATGGCGCGAGATCGGCGTCGGCGCCCAGATCCTGCGGGATCTCAAGATCAGCTCCATCCGTCACCTCACGTCGTCGACGCATCACTTCAAGGGACTGTCAGGCTTCGGCATCGAGATCGTCCGAAACGAAGCGCTCTAACTCCAGCCATCCGCGTTTCGAAAGTCCATTGAGCGCGTCCCGCACCTCAGGCATCCGGCGAAGCTTGCAGTTCGTCTCGCGGCAGGTCTCCCCGGGCCAGTCTGGCCGGCCTCGCGCTCGGAGAAGTAGCGCGCCGGCGATTTGCCAAGCGCCTTCTTGAACATGGTGATGAACGCGCTCACCGACTCGTAGCCGAGCGCCTCGGACACGGACTGAAACGTGTCGCCAGCAGAGCGCGCTTGACGAACAGTAAATGCGCGACAACAGCGCTGAACCCGCGACTTTCAAAATTGCCGAACGCCTGATGGCAATCGCACAGGAGCTGTTGCCTGCTGGCGCAATCTGCGGTCAAAATATCTCGCCCATCCAACTTGGCCGCGCATCATCAAGTATCGTGCAACGGGGTCCGAGATCAGCCAGTCCGGTCCATCATGGGTGCCACGGAAAAGCGATAGTCTTGATATTTCAATCGTTTATCCTATCCTCTCAATGGGATGAAGCACGAACGTGTGCACTCCAAACTAGCCGAAATTGCACACGTTTGTACCCGTTTTGACCTCTCGGTGCACACATAGTGCACACGAAAGCCGGAGTGCACACGCGTGGCGACCTTCACTCAATTGGGATCGGGAAACTGGCGCGTTCAAGTCCGCCGCAAGAACCGCTATGTGGCCGAGACTTTCCGGCGGCGCAAGGACGGCGAAGAATGGGCGCTCGAGATGGAGCGCAACATTGACCGCAATGGATCGTCTAAACCACGCGCGGTGCGCAACGTTCGCACATTTGGCGATCTGATTGATCTGCACGACGAAGACATGCGCGAGGTTGGAAAACCCCCTCGCCGGTCAAAGGCTGCTGTGATGGCGTCGCTCAAGGCTGAGCTCGGCAGTGTGAAGCTGCTCGCGAACGGATGGCTTTCGGCGATACTCAGATTGGAAGTCTTCGAATTTCGCTCGCCATCTCAACGCCCATTCTGACATTTCACAGCTTTTTAGCTCGTCGAGATCATTACAGAATTCTTGGTTGTCAGAATGACCGTCGTGCCGGCTGCAGGCCCGCGACACGGCGTACCCACCGCCTTAATCCGCGCCGCGACTTCGCCTTAGCTTATTGTAGTGGGCTGGGGATCTCGGCGACGCGGCATATCGGGATCTAACGTGTCCATCAAGTTCATGCCGGATGTCCGGGATCGACGTCCTTAGGCGTCTTCTTCTCCCGCTGAGGTGTCATCCTCGCCGGACTTTCCTTGCCGGGTACGCCGCGCGGACCCAGCTGATCGCGCTGAATGTTGTCCTCGGAGCGTTGGGGCTCCACGCCATTCGTGGGCTTCTCAGGCATCATTCCATCCGAGCCTTGTCTTTCAGGTCGCGGATTCGGGTCTCGGCCTCTTCCTTCGAGGTAACGATCTCCGATTCATCCGGCACCCGTGCGATCGCGCTGAGCCTCTTGAGCTCGGCGAGTTGTTCTGCAGTTGGTTTTCCCATCTTCGAATCCTTGAGCGCCTGCACGACTGCCTCGTCGTCGAGCACATCCAGCAGCTGGTTTATGGTTTGCACGCAATCTCTGGGGCCAGGCTCGACATACCGGGCCAGGATGCCCTGAGCGTCTTCCAACGCCTTCGCAACTCGCTGTTCCGGGTCCATGACCGGTACTCCAGATACTCTGAGGCAAACGCGGCTATGAACGGCGCGTTCCTTTGCTCAGTCCCTTGAACGAGCTGGCCCGCAGGAGTCCTTCGGAGGTAATGTCGCGGTACTCGATGTCGGCATAGAACTTGGGTTCGACCCAGGTGGCCTTCGGTTTTCTGATGGTCTTGGTCAACTTCTGCTTGGGGCTGACGACGGTATCGAGCGCCTTGCGGATCTGCGCCGAGGTGGTCCGGCTCCACCCTGTGCCGACCT
Organism: Bradyrhizobium sp. CIR48; assembly: GCF_014198315.1. Taxonomy (NCBI): domain Bacteria; kingdom Pseudomonadati; phylum Pseudomonadota; class Alphaproteobacteria; order Hyphomicrobiales; family Nitrobacteraceae; genus Bradyrhizobium; species Bradyrhizobium sp. CIR48. The sequence continues at coordinate 2,876 of NZ_JACIHG010000016.1, read as the reverse complement.
TACCCATATAAACGAGATCACTGCCTTCCTTCTTGCCCAGATAGAGCGCGGCGACGCCGGATGGGTCCTTGATGAAGCCGACCACGGGAAACTTCCCTTTCTGGACGACTTTGATCTTCTGCCAGGCTTCGACCCGCTCCGATCGGTATGGCGCATCCACGCGCTTTGAGATGATGCCCTCATAGTTCAACTTGCTGGCGGCGACGAACAGAGCCTGCCCGTCCCCTTCATGGTGTTCACTAAAAAAGATGGGCTCCTCGAGCCTGTGCTCCTCGATCAGTTCTTTGAGCAGCCTCTTCCGCTCGAGCTGCGGCTCCTTGCGCAAATCCTTGCCGTCGAGCCACAGCAGATCGAACGCGAAGAAGATCAGGCGGTCCTGGTCGCCTCTGCCGAGGTCTGCCTGCAGCTCGGAAAAGTTGGTGCGGCCGTCATGGATGACGACGACTTCGCCGTCGACGATGGCCTGCCCCTCGATATCGAAGGCGGCAGCAATCTTCGAAAACTTGCTGACCCAATTGTAGCCGTTGCGGGTGTAGGCCCGGCGATCGTCGCCATCGATTCGGAGCTGGATGCGGTACCCGTCGTATTTGATTTCGTGAATCCATCTTGATCCCGAAGGTGCCTTCACCTTCAGGCTCGCGAGTTGGGGGCTGATGAACCCCGGCATCTGAGGAGCTTCTGGCTTCTCGGCCGGAGGCGCCGCTCTTGTACGCTTTGCCACGCTACGCCACTCACAAAAAACCGCCGCCGGGTTGGGGCCGGCGGCGGGCAGTTTACCTACCTTACTCAACGAGTCTCGCAACTTCGAAGGCAGCGAGGAGTTCCCAGACCTCGCACCTCGCAAGCTTTCGAGCAGCGCCGAAAAAGCCAATCCTGCCGCATCGAACTCCGGTCCATGGCGGGCGTTTACCTATCATGTCAGACGCATTCGATTACTTTCGGGCCTACGCCGTTCGCGCTCTCTGCAAAGCGAGATCTATGCCGCAGGGCCGGCTGAAGCATCTGCAGCTAGTGGCCGGTCGGATATACAATCCCCTCAAGAAGGAGGCCGCTTACGGTTCCAATATCCAGCACCTGGACGACTTCCGCGCCGCCCAGAAGCTCGAGGGTTCGTTCGATCGCCGGTCAAGCGGCCGCTCTGGCGTTCGCTCTACTCCAACGGCGACGCAAAGCGCGGACCGGGAGGTTCGCTGAATGCCAGTGCTCGACGCTCGCGGTGTGGCAAGTCTCCTGCGAGAGTACGCGCAGCGCACCGCCTTGCGAGGCGGCAACCCCTACCGGGCGAAAGCCTACTCTCGGGCCGCCGACAGCTTAGCGGCCCTCCCCGTTGCTCTGGACGTGCTCATCGCCGAAGATCAGCTCACAGAAATCCCGGGCGTCGGGGATGCGATCGCCGACATCATCACCAAGCTTCACAAGACGGGCAGTCATCCCAGTCTCGAAAAGCTGCGGAAGGAGATTCCCGAGGGCGTGCTCGAGATGCTCGCGGTACCCGGTTTGCGGCCGGAGAAGGTGCTGCGGCTCTATCAGGATCTCGGCATCACCTCGCTCGCGGAATTGGAGGCCGCCGCCAAGGACGACCGCATCAAGAAGGCGAAAGGACTCGGTGCCGCGCTGCAGACCAAGATCCTGCAGAACCTGGCGATGGCCAAAAGCGGAGAAGGCCGCCTCCACCTGCACCGCGCCGCCACCCTGCTCGCGCACGCGAAGGAATCCATCCGGAAGTCCCGGCCAGAACTGAAGCGCGTGACGATTGCCGGCGATTTCCGTCGAGGCTGCGAACTCGTCGCCGACCTCACAATCGTTGCGGAGGCTGCCAAGTCGGACGAGACAGCGATGCCATCGTCCGAAGGACTGCAAGTCCGGGTGTCCGACCGCAAACATTTCGGCGCCGCCCTTCTCTTCGCCACCGGCTCCGCCGCTCACATCGAGCAGCTCCAAGCCTTGGCCGCCGAGAAGGGCATGCGGTTGGACGCTCACGGCCTGCACAAGGGCCGCGCACTGATTGCCAGCGAGGAGGCTGACATCTACCAGGCTCTCGGGCTGCCCTTCATCGATCCCGAGCTAAGGGAAGGCCGCGGCGAGGTCGAGCTGGCCTTGAAGGGCAAGTTGCCGAAGCTTGTGACCGACAAGGACTTGCGCGGAATCCTGCACTGCCACACCGATGCTTCCGATGGGACAGAGACCCTAGAGACCATGGCGAAGGCGACCCGTCAGCGCGGCTTCGAGTATTTTGGGGTCGCCGACCATTCCAAGTCCGCCCATTACGCCGGCGGTCTCTCCCTCGAAGAGATCGTGCAGCAGCACCGGGAAGCCGACCGCCTGAACAAGCGCTTCGGTAAGGACTTTCGGATACTCAAGGGAATTGAGTCGGACATTCTGGCTAACGGGTCGCTCGACTACGATGAAAAGGTGCTTGAAGGTTTCGACTTCGTCGTCGCCAGCATTCACGGCCGTTTCAAGCTTGACCGCAAGGCGCAGACGCAGCGCCTGCTTCGGGCCATTTCCGATCCTCACACGACCATCATCGGCCACATGACCGGGCGACAGCTCCAGCGACGGCCCGGCTACGAAATCGACGTCGAGAAGGTACTTCGGGCCTGTGCGAAGCACGACGTCGTCGTTGAGATCAACGCACATCCATGGCGCCTCGACCTGGACTGGCGTTGGCACCAGGCGGCCCTCGAATTCGGCTGCATGCTGAGCATCAATCCGGACGCGCACTCGATTGCCGAGCTCGACCACATGCACTGGGGCGTCGAGATGGCCCGCAAGGGTGGAGTCCCCGCCGACCGTATCCTGAATGCGATGACGCTTCCTGAGATCACGCGCTACCTCCGCCAGAAGCGGCGCTCGCTCGCCCGCGCTGCCTGATG
>NZ_JACIHG010000015.1:0-193529 GCF_014198315.1 Bradyrhizobium sp. CIR48 | reverse complement strand
CGTCATTGGTCCTTGCTCCCGAGATAGGCCTTGATGACGTCGGGGTCCGCCTGCACCTGGGCCGGCGTGCCTTCCGCGAGCTTCTTGCCGAAATTCAGCGCGACGACGTGGTCGGCGATCGACATCACGAGTCCCATGTGATGCTCGACCAGCAGCACGGTCATGTGGCGCTCGTCGCGGATCTTGCGGATGAGATCGCCGAGCACGTAGACCTCTTCGTGGTTGAGGCCACCGGCGGGCTCGTCGAGCAGCAGGATCTTGGGATCGGCAGCCAGTGCCCGGGCCAGCTCGACGCGCTTCTGCGTGCCGAAGGGCAGGCCGGAGACCACGGTGTGGGCGACGTCCTCGAGGTCGAGATAGGCGAGGATCTCGTGCACCTTCTTGTTGACGCTGGTTTCGCTGCGGCGAACCCATGCAAGCTTCAGCGAGTCGCTGATGATGTCGCTGGAGGTCCTCGAATGCGCGCCGACGCGGACGTTATCCATCACCGAGAGGTTCGGAAACAGCGCCACGTTCTGGAAGGTGCGGCCGATGCCGATCTCGGCGATCCGGTGCGGCGGCCGCGTCAGGATGCTCGCACCCTCCATCAGGATGTCGCCGGATGACGGCTGGTAGAGCCGGGACAGGCAGTTGAAGAGCGTGGTCTTGCCGGCGCCGTTGGGGCCGATCAAGCCGAGGATCTGGCCCTTGTGCATGTCGAAGGACACGCCGTTGAGCGCGATGATGCCGCCGAACACGACGCTGACGTCGCGAACAGCGAGCAGGGGCGATGTCCCCTGCGCGAGCTGTGCCTGCGTCATCTCGTCTCGCTCACGTCATTCAGTGAGCGAAGGAGCGATGTGAACCGCTCCCGATGATGACAAAGGCTATCTGAATCCCTCGGCCACACGCGCAACTTTTCCTCCTGATTTCAGCTTTTTGCTGACGTCTTTTTTGGAATGCGGCATTAGACCCCCGAGCGCCGCTTCGATGTTCCTTACCATCGCTAAGAGACGCGGTCCAATGTCGTTGATCAAACGCTCTTCCGTGAAGCGGAATGCGGGCGCGCCGCAATTGAATGCGTAGGGACCGGTTCCGTCGTTGAGCCTGAGTGCGACGCCGGCGGCGCCGATGTCGTCGTGCCAGTCGCCGACGGAGATCGCAAAACCGTATTTCGCGACGGTTTCGCCGGAACGTTCCAGCCCGTCGCGCATCTTGGGCCAGCGGCTGCCGTAATGTTCGCGCAAGAGGCGGGACAGGTCTGCGCGGTCCGCGTCGTCGAGCGCCCAGAAATAGGCGCGGCCCATCGCGCTGGTTGCAATCGGCACGCGAGAGCCGACGTCAAGTTGAACCCCGACAGTCTCGCTGCCGCGACTTTGCCCGAAATAGATCATGCTGTGACGGTCGCGGCCGCCGACGGCGACGGCACCGCCCGTCGCGCGCATCACTTCCTCGCGGAACGGCTCGGACAAATGCCGAACGCCGAGATTGGCGAGCGCGGCGTAGCCGAGCGACATCGCCGCGGGTGTGAGCTGATACTTCTCGAAGCGGGGAACCGGCGCAAGATAGCCCAGCTTGGTCAAGGTGTAGGTCAGCCGAGACACCGTCGGCTTCGGCAGGTTGGTGCGAGCCGCAATCTCCTGATTGCCGAGAAGGCCGTCATTGGGGTGGAAAGCGCGCAATACGTCCAGTCCGCGGGAAAGCGCGACGACGAAATTCCGATCGGTCGCAGTCTTCTTTCCTGTACGCTTCATCCCTGATCTGCTTCTTGCGCGGAGTCGTTGACAAGCCACGTGCTTCAAAATAACCCTGCCGTCAAGATGCGGAATTAAATTCCGCACCGCGAAATCGAACAAAAGTAAATCCCCACCAAGGAGGGAACACCGTGAGCGAAGTGGTCAAGCTTGAGCGTCATGACGAAGTCGGGATCGTCACGGTCGACAGCCCTCCGGTCAACGCGCTGAGTGCCGCGGTCCGCGGCGGCATTCTGGAGTGCATCAAGGCTGCGATTGCCGATCCCGCCATCAAGGGCATCGTGCTGACCTGCGCCGGCCGCACCTTCATTGCCGGTGCCGACATCACCGAATTCGGCAAGCCGCCGAAGGCGCCCGCCCTCAACGACGTGCTGTCCGAGATCGAGAATTCGCCCAAGCCCGTGGTTGCCGCGATCCACGGTACCGCGCTCGGCGGCGGCCTCGAGGTCGCGCTCGCCTGTCATTTCCGCGTCGCGGTGAAAGAGGCAAGGCTCGGCCTGCCCGAGGTGAAGCTCGGTCTTCTGCCGGGCGCCGGCGGCACCCAGCGCCTGCCGCGCGCGGTCGGTCCCGAACTCGCCGTCAAGATGATCGTCGGCGGTGATCCCATTGGTGCGGTGGAAGCGCTCAAGAACGGCCTGATCGAGGAAATCATCGAGGGGCCGGCATCGGGCGGCGAAGCCTTCGTGCGAAAGCTGCTGGCCGAGAAGCGTCCGCTGCGGCGCCTGCGCGACGACGATTCCAAGATCGCGGCGGCCAAGGCGGACCGCTCGATCTTCACCAATGCGGTCGCCGCCATGACCAAGAAGTCGCGCGGCCTGGAGGCGCCGTTCGCCGCCGCCGACGCCGTGGGCTACGCCATTGACCTACCCTTCGACGAAGGCCTGAAGAAGGAACGCGAGGGCTTCCTGAAGCTCGTCGCCAGCGACCAGTCCAAGGCGCAGCGTTACGCGTTCTTCGCCGAGCGCGAGGCTGCCAAGATCGCGGGCGTTCCTGACGGCACCAAGTCGCGTCCCGTGAACCGTGTCGCCATCCTCGGCGCCGGCACCATGGGCGGCGGCATCGCGATGTCCTTTGCCAATGCCGGCGTTCCCGTCACCCTGATCGAGACCGGTGAGGAGCAGCTCAAGCGCGGCATGGGCATCATGCAGAAGAACTGGGAAGCGACCGCGGCGCGCGGCGGCATCCCGGCCGACGCGCCCGCCAAGCGCATGGCGCTGATCAACGGCGTCGTCGGTATCGAGAATGTCGGCGATGCCGATCTCGTCATCGAAGCCGTGTTCGAGACCATGGCGGTGAAGAAGGAAGTGTTCGGCAAGCTCGACCAATACGCCAAGCCCGGCGCCGTGCTCGCCTCCAACACCTCGTATCTCAACATCGACGAGATCGCGAAGTCGACCAAGCGTCCGCAGGACGTGCTCGGCATGCACTTCTTCTCGCCGGCCAACGTCATGAAGCTGTGCGAGATCGTGCGCGCCGACAAGACCGCGCCGGACGCGCTGGTGACTGCGGTGACTATCGCGCGAAAAATCGCGAAGGTGCCGGCCGTGGTCGGCGTCTGCGACGGCTTCGTCGGCAACCGCATGCTCGCCCAGCGCGGCAAGCAGTCCGAGAAGCTGCTGTTCGAAGGCGCGCTGCCGCAGCAGGTCGACGCCGTGGTGACGAAGTTCGGTATGCCGATGGGGCCGTTTGCGATGGGCGACCTCGCCGGCCTCGACATTGGCTGGCGCTCGCGGAAAGACCGCGGCATCAAGTCGGAGATCGCGGACGCACTGTGCGAGGCCGGCCGCTTCGGCCAGAAGACCGGCAAGGGCTACTACAAGTACGAAGCCGGCAGCCGCTCGGCGCTGCCCGATCCGGAGGTCGAGAAGCTGATCGACGAGACGCTCGCCCGTCTCGGCCGCAAGAAGCGCGTCGTCAGCGACGACGAGATCCTCGAGCGCATGATGTATCCGATGATCAACGAGGGCGCGAAGATCCTCGAAGAGGGCATCGCGGCGCGTCCCTCCGACATCGATGTGGTCTGGCTCTATGGCTATGGCTGGCCGATCTATCGCGGCGGCCCGATGTTCTGGGCCGACAGCGTCGGTCTCAAGCACATCGCCGATCGCCTGGCCTTCTACGCCAAGGAGACCAACGACCCGAGCCTCGAGCCGGCACCGCTGCTGAAGAAGCTCGCGGCCGAAGGCAAGACGTTTGCGTCGCTGGCGGCGGCGTCGAAGGCGGCGTGATCGGATTGGGTGCTGCTGCGATGTCGCGCTCCGGGCAAAGCTCTCTCCGTTCCCTCCCCCCTTGTGGGGGAGGGGCAGGGAGGGAGGTGGCCCCGGGCGAGATCGGAATTTGTGGCTACCCCCTTCCCCAACCCTTCCCCACAAGGGGGAAGGGAGCCCGTCCGCCGGTGCCCACCTCACACGACCCGGCGACTACCGTTTTGCAGAGTATCGATCGCCAATGACCCATCCCGGCGAACAGTTCTATCCCGAGGGCGTGCGGTGGGACGACACCATCGTCCAGGGCACGCTGCCTGACCTGCTGTCGAAAGCTGCCGCCGATTACGGCCCGCGCACCGCTCTGGAATTTCGAGATCGCCCGATCACATACACGGAGCTCGCAGCTCAGGCCGAGCGCGCGGCGGCGGCGTTCCTGCGCGCCGGCTGCGGCAAGGGCTCCTCCGTCGCGCTGTTCCTCGGCAACTCGCCGGACCATCCCGTCAATTTCTTCGGCGCGCTGAAGGCAGGCGCCCGCCTCGCGCATCTGTCGCCGCTCGACGGCGAGATCGCGCTGACGCACAAGATCTCGGACTCCGGCTCGCGCCTGCTGGTCACCTCAAACCTTGCGGCGCTGCTGCCGACCGCGCTGAAGTTTTTGGAGAAGGGGCTGATCGACCGTCTCGTCGTCTGCGAGGACGATCATTGGGGCAAGATCGGCACGCCGCAGGCGGCGATCCCGGATGATCCCCGCATCGTCACCTTCAAGGCCTTCACCGAGGGCGCGACCGCGCCGGCCCAATGGCCTGTCGTAACGGCCGACGACGTCGCGCTGCTGCAATATACCGGCGGCACCACCGGTCTGCCCAAGGGCGCGATGCTCACCCACGGCAATCTCACCTCGGCGGTGTCGATCTACGATGTCTGGGGCAAGCCATCGCGCGCCGCGCGCGGCGAGACGATCGAGCGCGTCATCTGCGTGCTGCCGCTGTTCCACATCTACGCGCTGACCGTGGTGCTGCTGTCCTCGCTCAGCCGCGGCAATCTGGTCTCGCTGCATCAGCGCTTCGACGTCGAAGCCGTGATGCGCGACATCGAGGTCAAGCGCGCGACTTATTTTCCGGGCGTGCCGACGATGTGGATCGCGATCGCCGCGCTGCCTGATCTGGACAAGCGCGACTTCTCCTCGCTCGCGACTATCGGCTCCGGCGGCGCGCCGCTGCCGGTGGAGGTCGCGAACTTCTTCGAGCGCAAGGTCGGCAAGAAGCTGCGCAGCGGCTGGGGCATGACCGAGACCTGTTCGCCCGGCACCGGCCACCCGCCGACGGGGCCGGACAAGCCCGGCTCGATCGGCCTGATGCTGCCCGGCATCGAGCTCGACGTCGTCGCGCTCGATGATCCCAAGCGCGTGCTTGCGCCGGGCGAAGTCGGGGAGATCCGCATCAAGGGCCCGAATGTCACCAGGGGCTACTGGAACAAGCCGGAGGGATCCACGGACGCCTTCGTCGACGGCCGCTTCCTCACCGGCGACATCGGCTATGTCGACACCGACGGCTATTTTTTCCTGGTCGACCGCAAGAAGGACATGATCATCTCCGGCGGCTTCAACGTCTATCCGCAGATGATCGAGCAGGCGATCTACACCATTGCTGGCGTGCACGAGGTGATCGTGCTCGGCATTCCCGACCAGTACCGCGGCGAGGCCGCGAAGGCCTTCATCAAGCTTAAGCCGGACACAAAGCCGTTCGCGCTCGACGAGCTGCGCGCGCAGCTCGCCGGCAAGCTCGGCAAGCACGAATTGCCGGCCGAGGTCGAGTTCGTCGACGATCTGCCGCGTACGCCGGTCGGAAAATTGTCGCGCCACGAATTGCGCCAGCAGCAGAAACCGTCACAATCCACTAAAACCGCATCAGGAGCTCGTTCTTGACCGACGCCGTCATCGTTTCCACCGCCCGCACCCCGATCGGCAAGGCCTATCGCGGCGCGCTCAATGCCACCGAGGGCGCAACCCTGCTCGGCCACGCCATCGGCGAAGCCGTCGCGCGTGCCAAGGTCGATCCGAAGGAGATCGAGGACGTCGTGATGGGCGCGGCGCTGCAGCAGGGCGCGACCGGCGGCAACATCGCGCGCAAGGCGCTGCTGCGCGCCGGCCTTCCCGTCACCGTCGCCGGCACCACGATCGACCGGCAATGTGCCTCGGGCCTGCAGGCGATCGCGCTCGCCGCGCGCTCGGTGATCTTCGACGGCGTCGAGATCGCGGTCGGCGGCGGCGGCGAGTCGATCAGCCTCGTGCAGAACGACAAGATGAACGGCTTCCACGCCCAGGACCCGGCGCTGCTCAAGATCAAGGGCGAGGTCTACATGCCCATGATCGACACCGCGGAGATCGTCGCCAAGCGCTACGGCATTTCGCGCGAGCAGCAGGACGAGTATTCGCTGGAGAGCCAGCGCCGCACTGCGGCTGCCCAGCAGGGCGGCAAGTTCAAGGAGGAGATCGCGCCGATCACGACGCAGATGGCAGTCACCGATAAGGCGACCGGCGCCGTGTCGATGAAGGACGTCACGCTGTCGCAGGACGAAGGTCCGCGCCCCGAGACCACGATCGAAGGCCTCGCCGGCCTCAAGCCCGTGCGCGGTGAGGGCTTTTCGATCACCGCCGGCAATGCCAGTCAGCTCTCCGACGGCGCCAGCGCCTCCGTCATCATGAGCGACAAGGAAGCCTCGAAGCGCGGCCTCAAGCCGCTCGGCATCTTCCGCGGCTTCGTCTCCGCCGGCTGCGAGCCGGACGAGATGGGCATCGGCCCGGTCTTCGCCGTGCCGCGCCTGCTCAAGCGCCACGGCCTCACCGTCGACGACATCGGCCTGTGGGAGCTGAACGAAGCTTTCGCGGTGCAGGTGCTGTATTGCCGCGACAAGCTCGGCATCGATCCCGACAAGATCAACGTCGACGGCGGTGCGATCGCGGTCGGCCATCCCTACGGCATGTCCGGCGCGCGCCTCACCGGCCACGCTTTGATCGAAGGCCGCCGCCGCAAGGCGAAATATGCGGTGGTCACCATGTGCGTCGGCGGCGGCATGGGCGCGGCCGGCTTGTTCGAGATTTTGCAGTAATTCACAGGAGGATCCGATGGATCTCGCATTCACGAAAGAAGAGCAGGCGTTTCGCGAGGAAGTGCGGCAGTTCTTCCGCGACAACGTGCCGCCGGATACGCGGCGCAAGATGGTCGAGGGGCGTCATCTCAGCAAGGACGAGATGGTGACGTGGTGGCGCATTCTCAACAAGAAGGGCTGGGGCGTCAGCCACTGGCCCAAGCAATATGGCGGCACCGGCTGGACCAGCGTGCAGCACTACATCTTCAACGAGGAGCTGCAGTCCTATCCGGCGCCGCAGCCGCTCGCCTTCGGCGTCAGCATGGTCGGCCCCGTCATCTACACCTTCGGCAACGAGGAGCAGAAGAAGCAATATCTGCCGCGCATCGCCAATGTCGATGATTGGTGGTGCCAGGGCTTCTCCGAGCCGGGTTCGGGCTCCGACCTTGCCTCGCTCAAGACCAAGGCAGAGCGCAAGGGCGACAAGTGGATCATCAACGGCCAGAAGACCTGGACTACGCTCGCCCAGCACGCCGACATGATCTTCTGCCTCTGCCGCACCGATCCCGGCGCCAAGAAGCAGATGGGCATCTCCTTCATCGTGTTCTCGATGAAGTCGAAAGGCGTCACGGTGCGCCCGATCCAGACCATCGACGGCGGCGTCGAGGTCAACGAAGTGTTCTTCGACGACGTCGAGGTGCCCTACGAGAACCTGATCGGCGAGGAGAACAAGGGCTGGGATTACGCCAAATTCCTGCTCGGCAATGAGCGCACCGGCATCGCCCGCGTCGGCGTCTCCAAGGAGCGGCTGCGCCGCATCCGCGATCTCGCCGGCAAGGTCGAATCCGGCGGCAAGCCGATCATCCAGGACGCCGCTTTCCGCGAGAAGCTCGCCGCCTGCGAGATCGAGCTGAAGGCGCTCGAGCTGACTCAATTGCGCGTCGTCGCCGACGAAGGCAAGCACGGCAAGGGCAAGCCCAATCCGGCCTCCTCGGTGCTCAAGATCAAGGGCTCCGAGATCCAGCAGACCACCACCGAGCTGCTGATGGAAGTAATCGGCCCGTTCGCCGCGCCCTACGACGTGCATGGCGACGACGGCTCGAACGAAGCCATGGACTGGACCGCCCAGATCGCGCCGAGCTACTTCAACAACCGCAAGGTCTCGATCTACGGCGGCTCCAACGAGATCCAGCGCAACATCATCGCCAAGGCGGTGCTGGGGCTCTAATGTCATTCCGGGGCGCGCGTCAGCGCGAACCCGGAATCTCGCGCCACAATCTCTGGATTCCGGGTCCCCGCGCTATCGCGCGTGTCCCGGAATGACGAAGCAAAATTCCGGGTACGAGGAACCAAACAACATGGATTTTGATCTGAACGAGGAGCAGCGGCTTCTCAAGGAAAGCATCGACGGCCTGCTGACCGACTCCTACGATTTCGAGCAGCGCAAGAAGTACATGAAGGAGAAGGGCGGCTGGAGCAAAACCGTCTGGCTCAAGCTTGCCGAGCAGGGCCTGCTCGGCCTGCCCTTCAGCGAGGCCGATGGCGGCTTCGGCGGCGGCGGCGTCGAGACCATGATCGTGATGGAGGCGCTCGGCAAGGCGCTGGTGCTCGAGCCGTATCTGGCAACGGTCGTGATCGGCGGCGGCTTCCTGCGCCATGCCGGCACCGACGCGCAGAAGGCCGCGCACGTGCCCGGGATCATCGACGGCAGCAAGACGCTCGCGTTCGCCCAGCTCGAGAAGAACTCGCGCTACGATCTCTTCGACGTCTCGACCACGGCGAAGAAGAAGGGCGACGGCTGGGTCATCGACGGCGAAAAATTCGTCGTGCTCAACGGCGAGAATGCCGACACCTTGATCGTCACCGCGCGCACCAAGGGCGAGCGCCGCGACAGAAACGGCATCGGCGTGTTCCTGGTGCCGGCGAATGCCAAGGGCGTGACCAGGAAGTCCTACCCGACCCAGGACGGCCTGCACGCCGCCGACATCACGCTCACCGGTGTCGAAATCGGCCCCGATGCCGTGCTCGGCAATCCCGAGGATTCGCTGGCGCTGGTCGAGCGCGTCGTCGATGAAGCTCGCGTCGCGCTCTGCGCCGAGGCGGTCGGCTTGATGGACGAATCGCTCAAGACCACGGTCGAGTACATCAAGACCCGAAAGCAGTTCGGCGTCGCGATCGGCTCGTTCCAGTCGCTGCAGCACCGGGCGTCCGACATGTTCGTGGCGGCCGAGCAGGCGCGCTCGATGTCGATGTTCGCGACCATGGCGAACGATTTCGAGAACGCCAAGGAGCGCTCCAACGCCATCGCCGCGGCCAAGGTGCAGATCGGCAAGTCGCTGAAATTCGTCGGACAGCAGGCCATCCAGCTCCACGGCGGCATCGGCATGACCATGGAGGCGAAGATCGGCCACTACTTCAAGCGCCTCACCATGATCGAGAACTCGTTCGGCGACACCGATTACCACCAGCGCCGCGTCGCCGATGGTGGCGGGTTGATCTGAGGCCAAGCAACGACTGTCATCCCCCGCGAAAGCGGGGGATCCAGTACGCCGCGGCTTCTCGATTCAAGCCGCGCCGCCTCTGGAATACTGGATCGCCCGGCCAAGCCGGACGATGACACCGAGCAAGTTCAATCAACGGAGGCAACAACAATGAAAAACACCCCGTTCGATCTCACCGGCAAGGTCGCCGTGGTCACCGGCTCCAGCCGCGGCATCGGCCGCTCTTCCGCCGAACTGCTGGCGAAACTCGGCGCCAAGGTCGTGGTCTCCTCGCGCAAAGCCGACGCCTGCCGAGAGGTCGTCGACGGCATCATTGCGGCCGGCGGCGAGGCCACCGTCATCCCCTGCAACATCGCGCGCAAGGCCGAGGTCGAGGCGCTGATCGCGGGCGCGACCATGCATTACGGCAAGATCGACATCCTCGTCTGCAATGCCGCGGTGAATCCCTATTACGGCCCGCTGCTCGACATCACTGACGAGGCCTTCGACAAGATCATGGGCTCGAACGTCAAGAGCAACATCTGGCTCTCCGCGCTCGCGATTCCGCAAATGGCCGAGCGTGGCAACGGCTCCGTCGTCATCATCTCCTCGATCGGGGGCTTGCGCGGTTCCACCGTGATCGGCGCCTACGGCATCTCCAAAGCGGCCGATTTCGCGCTGTGCCGTTCGCTCGCCGGTGAGTGGGGCCCGAAAGGCGTCCGCGTCAACTGCATCGCGCCCGGCCTCGTCAAAACCGATTTCGCCCGCGCGCTGTGGGAAGACGAAGCCATGCTGAAGCGCCGCACCGCCACCACGCCGCTGCGCCGCATCGGCGAACCCGACGAAATCGCCGGCGCAGTGGCGTATCTGGCTTCCGATGCCTCGAGCTTCATGACTGGCCAGACCATCGTCATCGACGGCGGCGTCACCACGGCTGCGGTGTAGCCTTTCAACGACTTGCAATTGTAGTGAAGCGGCGCTTCACTTCACTCTCCCCTGGAGGGGTCCGGGACGAGCGTAGCTCGCCCGTGGGTCGCTCGCGCTCAGCGCGAGCGGGGTGGGGTGAGGCCACGGCAATGGTCTCAACATCAATCCGACGCGCCGCCGCGAAGAAGCTGAGGGCGAACACCACGCCGCACGAGCGAGCCTTGTGGCGCGCCCTCAAAGACCTCCCGATGGACGGATCGCACTTCCGCCGACAAGCGCCGATCGGCCCCTACGTCGTTGACTTCTTCTGTCCGGCCAAGCGGCAATGAAGACGATACGGCTGCCCGCGATCTCGCGCGTCAAGGTTGGCTCGAGAACGAAGGCTATCGAGTCATCCGATTCTGGAATTCTGAGATCGGGAGCGACCTGACGGCAGTGCTCGAACGGATTTATGTCGAGCTGTACGGATCGCGCGAAGCGCGCCATGCACCTTGAGCACCGGCGCAAGCGAAAAAGGTCAACCTGAATCGAGCTGCGCTCTTTCTTACCCTCCCCTGGAGGGGGAGGGTCGATCGCGCGTAGCGCGAGCGGGGTGGGGTGATCTCTCCACTCGGGCAGTGTTCGATGAGGCGAGACCGTCACCCCACCCCGTCTCGCATTTCGCTGCGCTCAATGTGAGCCGACCCTCCCCCTCCAGGGGAGGGTAAGAGGAGACCAACCTTGACCTTCCGCCTCCAATCCGCTCCCTTTGGCGCGACACAATGATCCCCTCCGGGGAAACGCCAAGGGTAAGCCGCCATGTCTTTCGTCCTCGCCATCGACCAGGGCACCACCTCCTCGCGCGCGATCGTGTTTCGCGGCGACATATCCATCGCGGCGAAGGCGCAGCAGGAGTTTCCGCAGCATTTTCCGGCCTCGGGCTGGGTCGAGCACGAGCCCGAGGACATCTGGACCTCGACGGTGATGGTCTGCCGCGAGGCGATCGAGCAGGCCGGCATCACCGCGAAGGACATCGCGGCGATCGGCATCACCAATCAACGCGAGACCACCGTGGTGTGGGACCGCGCCACCGGGCAGGCCGTGCATCGCGCCATCGTCTGGCAGGACCGCCGCACCGCCGACATCTGCGCCAAACTCAAGGCCGACGGCCGCGAGCCCGTGATCTCGCAGAAGACCGGGCTGATCATCGATCCCTATTTCTCCGGCACCAAGGTCGCCTGGATCCTCGACCACGTCCCCGGCGCCCGGGCGCGCGCCGCGCGCGGCGAACTGATGTTCGGCACGGTCGACTGCTATCTGCTCTGGCGCCTCACCGGCGGCAAGGTGCACGCCACCGACGCCACCAACGCCTCACGCACGCTGCTGTTCAACATCCACACCGGCCAATGGGACGACGAACTGCTGGAGATCATCGGCGTGCCGCGCTCGATGCTGCCCGAGGTGAAGGATTCCTCCGCGCGCTTTGGCGAAAGCACGCCCGATCTGTTCGGCGGCGCGATTGCGATCTCAGGCATCGCCGGCGACCAGCAGGCCGCCACCATCGGTCAGGCCTGCTTCCGCCCGGGCATGATGAAGTCGACCTACGGCACGGGTTGCTTCGCGCTGCTCAACACCGGCACCACGCCGGTCGTCTCCAAGAACAAGCTGCTCACCACCGTCGCCTACCAGCTCGATGGCAAACGCACTTACGCGCTCGAAGGCTCGATCTTCGTCGCCGGCTCAGCGGTGCAATGGCTGCGCGACGGCCTCGGCATCATCAAGCACGCCGCCGAGACCGGCCCGCTCGCCGATCAGTCCGACTCCATGCAGAGCGTCTATCTCGTTCCGGCCTTCGTCGGCATGGGCGCGCCCTATTGGAATCCGCGCGTTCGCGGCGCCCTGTTCGGCCTCACCCGCAACACCGGCCCCGCGGAGCTTGCCCATGCCGCGCTCGAAAGCGTCTGCTACCAGACTTTTGACCTCTGGGCCGCGATGCGCGCCGACTGGCCAAGCTCGGAAACCGCCAGCGTCGTGCTCCGCGTCGACGGCGGCATGACCGCCTCCGACTGGACCATGCAGCGCCTCGCCGATTTGCTGGACGCGCCGGTCGATCGCCCCGTGATCCAGGAGACCACCGCGCTGGGCGCCGCCTACCTCGCCGGCCTCCAGGCCGGCGTCTATCCCGAGCCCACAAAGTTCGCCGACAACTGGCGCCTCGAGCACCGCTTCAAGCCGAACATGAGCCAGGCGACGCGTGAGCGGAAGCTCGCGGGCTGGGCGAGGGCGGTGAAGGGCGTGCTGGCGAGCGATGAGGGGGAGGGCTGATACGCCACCATCCAAATCGTCGTCCCTGCCTAGTGCGCAATTGCGCACGGGCGCAGGGACCCATACCGCGAGGTTGTCGATGGCAGGCGGAGCCAATCCCGAACGATCGATCGTCGCCAAACCACTTCCTGTGGTTATCGCGACGAGCGCAAGCGCTCGCGCGGACGTCCCGGATCCAGCGCGCACTTAAGGCGCGCTTGTCCGGAACGACGATGAAGTGTTCAGCGTAAGCTCTGCAGTCTCGCGCTTTGAAGCCAGGTAACAAAGCATGATCCTCCCCGACGGCTATTCCGACGTGCCCGCCGGCAAGATCGCCGCCGTCGTCACCCATCTGGAGATGACCGCGCCGCCCGCGCGCCGCGACGATCCCCCCGGCGTCTGGACCCTGCGCAAGGTCGATACCCCCACGCTTCCTTGGTACCGCGATCTCTTCCGCCGCGTCGGCGAGGACTGGCTGTGGTTCTCGCGCGCCCGCATGACCGACACGGAGCTCGCCGCAACCATCCACGCGCCTGATATCGAGGTCTACGCACTGGTGGTGGACGGCCGCGATGAAGGCCTGCTCGAACTGGACTTCCGCGAGCCCGGCCAGTGCGAGCTGGTCTATTTCGGCGTCACCGCTCCCCTGATCGGCACTGGCGCCGCGCGCTTCCTGATGAACCGCGCGCTGGAGCGCGCCTGGTCGCGGGACGTCCGCCGCGTCTGGGTGCACACCTGCACGCTCGATCATCCATCCGCCGTCGCGTTCTACCAGCGCTCCGGCTTCCGCCCCTTCCGCCGCCAGATCGAGGTGGCGGACGATCCACGCCTCGACGGCACGGCGCCGCGGACGGCGGCGAAGCATGTGCCGATCATTGAGTGATGCGCGAGCGAGCGTAACCCAGATGAGCGGCTGGCCCGCCGCCGGTCGGAGGCGAACGCAATCAGGGGAGCGTCGCCGCATCTCGCTTTGCTCATGTCGGCTAAGATCGTCCGCTACCACACGCTTCGTCGTCATCCTGAGGTGCGCGCTCTTGCGCGCCTCGAAGGATGGGCCGCAAGCGCCCGTGGCCCATCCTTCGAGGCTCCCCTCGCGCTGCTCGCGCATCGCAAGGCTCGCGCCTCAGGATGACGGCTGAACTTGTGGCAGCACTTGTAGCCCGGATGGAGCGCAGCGCAATCCGGGACGGCGTCCCCGTACTCCGCTGCACTCCATGCAGACTACTCCTCAAAACAACCTCTGTTCTGCCCTCGCCAGCGAAAACCCCCGCTGCATCGCGTTGAAACACGTCAACCCCGTCTGCTCCGACCGGCACGTGAATCCTCCGCGCTGCCACACTTCGCCATAGGCCAGCACCGGCAGCGAGGCGTCCATCACGGTGTCACCGGCGCAGATGCGCCCCGCGGCTCCCTTCGCGCTCATCTCGAAGGCACGGCCCCAGTCGAGCTCGCAATCGGCCGGACGGCGCGGGCGGCTCTCCATGTTCATGATGTCGCAGCGGAGCACACCTTGTCCGTTATCGGTGAAGAACTGGCAGACGATGTTCTTCGACGGTGTCAGAAAGCCGATCGGGCGATCCTGGGCGTGGGCGGCCCCGATCATCGGCAGCAGGATCGATATCAGGATCAGTCCGCGTGGCGCCGTCATGTCATTCCCGCTCAACTGTCGAAATTCACCGCATTGGTGTTGGCGCCGCAGAGCAGAACCGCGACGCGCTCGGTGGGTGAGGGACGATAGCGGCCGGAGAGCACCGCGGCAAATGCCGCTGCGCCGCCGGGCTCGGCGACGAGACGCAAGCATGACCACAGGGCGGCCTGGGCCTGCCGGATCGCAGCGTCGCTGACGAGGACGACGCGCTCCACATGAGCGCGGGCGATCGGAAACATCAGTTCGCCGACGCGCCGCGGCGCAAGGCTGTCGGCGGCGAGACCGCCGGCAGGCGCATCGACTGGGGCGCCCGCTTCGAACGCGGCGTGCAGGGTAGGCGATTGCTCCGGCTCGACCGCAACGATGCGCGTCCTTCCCGCGAACCACGCCGCAATGCCGCCGATCAGCCCGCCGCCGCCGACCGCCACCAGCAGTGTGTCGATGCCGGGCGCGTCCTGATCCAGCTCCAGTCCGACGCTGCCCTGGCCGAGCAGGGTTTCGGCCTGGTCGTAGGCATGGACGGCAAGCGCGCCGGTCTGGGCGACATGCGCCTCGCTCGCAGCGAGCGCATCGGCGTAGCGGTTGCCCGCGATCACGAGCTTGGCGCCATAACCCCTGATCCGCTCGGCCTTCGCCGGTGAGGTGATGTCGGGCACGAAGATCGTGGCGGGAATGCCGATCCGCTGCGCCGCATAGGCGACGGCCGCGCCGTGGTTGCCGCCGGATGCGGCGACGACACCGGCCTGCGGCACCTGCCGCAGCAACAGATTGGCGAAGGCGCCGCGCGCCTTGAACGATCCGGAATGCTGCAGCATCTCGAGCTTGAACGCGAGGGGCGCCGCCGGCAGGCCGAAATCGGCGAGATCGGCCCGAAGAAGGGGCGTGCGCCTGATATGCGGACGGATGACCGCTTCGGTCGCCGCAATCCGCTCCCGTGTGATGTCCATTGTCGCTGTCATGATGCCGTCCAGAATAGCGCATCGGAGAGTTGACATCAATTAGGTAATTAGCAAAATGACTAAATGAAGTTTGCCGTCGCCCTGCGCGCGCTCGCCAACGAACGTCGCCTGCAGATCCTGGAATGGCTGCGGGATCCGCGGAAGCATTTTCGCGAGCAGGCCGATGGCGACCTGGTCGAGGATGGCGTCTGCGGATTGCTGATCGCCGAGAAGCTCGGCGTCAGCGCGCCGACGGTGAGCGAGCACATGCGGGTGCTGACCGCCGCCAAGCTGGTGCGCGCCAAGCGGATCAAGCAGTGGACGATGTACAAGCGCAACGAGACCGCGATTGCCGCGATCAAGCGCTCGATCCAGGACGGCCTCTGAGCGCGCAGCGCCATCGCGGGCGACGTTGCAGCCGGTGCAATGCTCCATTTCCGAGATATTTCTTGCGCCGCGCCGATCAGGTCGTGGAGACTGGACGGCCCCGCCGTGTCTAACCGCTTGGAAGAGCAAGAACCATGTTCCTGATCGGCCAATATGATTCCCCCTTCGTCCGCCGCGTCGCGATTGCGCTGCGGCTTTACGGGCTCGCCTTCGACCACAAGCCGTGGTCGACCTTCGGCGATGCCGACCAAATCGCGCCCTATAATCCGCTGCGGCGGGTGCCGACTTTGGTGCTCGACGACGGCGAGGCGCTGATCGAGAGCACGGTCATTTTGGATTATCTCGACGAACTTGTCGGGCCAGAGAAGGCGATGCTGCCCCGCAGTGGCACTGAGCGGCGGAAGCATTTGCGCATCTGCGCGCTCGCTTCCGGTCTCGGCGACAAGGCGGTGAGCCTGCTCTATGAGCGCGTGCTGCGGAAGGAGCAGCTCGCGCTGTGGGTCGAGCGTTGCCAGGCGCAGATTGGCGACGTGCTGAAAGTGCTGGAGGCCGAGCGCGCCAAGGTGACGACGCCGTACTGGCTGGGCGGCCGCATCGGCCACGCCGACATCGCGGTGGCTTGCGTCGTCCGCTTCACCCGCGAGGCGCATCCGCAGCTGTTCGACGCGTCGCGTTACCCGGCGCTGGCTGCGCATGCCGAGCGCTGCGAGGCACTGCCGCCATTTAAGGAGATCGTGCAGCCGCTGTCCCCGCCGAAGGGGTGATGCGCCTACCCTCCCCTGGAGGGGGAGGGTCGATCGCGCGAAGCGCGAGCGGGGTGGGGTGATCTCTCAACACGGGCGCTGTTGAATGCGGAGAGACCGTCACCCCACCTCGGTCCGCATTCCGCTACGCTGCATGCGAACCGATCCTCCCCTCCAGGGGAGGATGGGGATCGCGGGTGGGGCTTGGGTTTCCTAGACCATGAGCCGGAAAAGTGCGAAGCGGTCTTTCGAAAAGATCACACTTGAGCAGCAAGCCAAAGTGAGATGACGATTCATCGCGCTTTAGTCCGTCATCCAGAGTTCGCGCCTTGGCCGGAATGACGGGGCGACTACTTCCTCCGCGTCACGCCGTTCGTCCGCAGATACTCGTCCAGTTCAAACCCCAAATCCTCGGCACGATCGAAGTACGCCTCCGCGGCATCCGGGTCCTTCGCCATCCCTTCGCCGCGCGTCGCCATCACGCCGAGCGCTGCGGCGGCGCGGCCGACGCCGAGATCGGCGGCGCGCTTGTACCAGCGGATGGACTCGCCGAGATCCTTCTCGATGCCGGGCAATTGCCCGGTGGCATGGAGCGCGCCGAGATTGGCGGAGGCGCGCGGCTGGTCGCGTTGTCCGGCCTGCTTTAGGTAGAACACTGCCTTGTCGCGGTCACCGATGCCTTGCATCGCATAGACGAACAGCTCGAAATAGGCATCGGCGTTGCCGCGCTTCGCCGCTTCGAGATGCAATGCAAGGCTCTTGGCCACGTCCTTCGGTTGGCCGCGACCGTTGTAGGCCATCAGCCCCAGCAGGTAGCGCACGGCGCCATCGGGGTCGTCGCCTGCAAGCGCTTTCTGCGCGTAAGCATAGGCGTCGTCATATTTCCTGAACGTCCAATAGAGATTATAGGCGGTGAGATAGGCGCCGTAATCCGAGCCGAGTTCGGCCGCGCGTTTGTAGGCAGCGATCGCCGCGTCGCGATCGCGCGGCACGCCCCAGCCGTTCCAGAGGCAGCGGCCATAGTCGACCCAGGCGTTGGCGTGCCCGCCGAGCGCGACCTCATGCAGCGCCCTTGCCAGCGTGTCGCGACTCTCGACCGGCGCCTTGCCTGCCTCGATCGCATTGAACAGGGCTACCGCGGCCAAATAGAGCTGGTCATCGCGCGACGGCGAGCGGGGTTGGGCGAGGAGCTTTGTGACGGTTTGCATGGTTCCGCTGGCATCATTTGACTTGGACGGTTGCTGCGCAACCTCGGCCACCGCCGCATCGAGCGGGACGGCATGATGCAAGACGAAGATCCCGCCAATCATCACGAGGCAGGAGCCCAGGATTTTCAGATGATTACGAATGCCGCCCTCCCGCGCGCCGGCCGGATGTTTGTCGTATCCCATCCGGTACACGAGATCGGAGCATGTGGCATCTGACGGAGTGCTGACGCGGCGGGCGATGATGGAATATTACAGGTGTTTTGCCCGACGCTGCAAATGCGGCCTCGGGGGGCCGAAATCGCTCAATCTTTTCAACCCCATCGCTACTGTGCATGGGGTTGTTTTTCAGATTTTTGGTTTTGCAGCGAGAGCGGGGCCTATCCCGCGCCCGCGCGCTTCTTCTGCCAGACCAGATGCACCGCGCAGGTGCAACCCGGCGGATGCGAGGCGAGATCCTTCGACGTCTCGTCGTTCGCCGCCGTTGCCGCAAAGGCCTTGTCACTGTCCTCTCGCGACGGGATGTAGTTCAGCACCGGCGCGAGCCAGCGCTCGGCTTCCGCGACGCTCATGCCCTTGCGCGCGGCGTAGTCCTCGACCTGGTCGCGCTCGATCTTGCCGACGCCGAAATAATAGCTCTCGGGGCTGGCGAAATAGAGCCCGGACACGCTGGAGCCCGGCCACATCGCAAAGCTCTCGGTCAGCTTCACGCCGCAGGTCGCTTCCGCATCGAGCAGCTCGAACAGCGTCGCCTTCTCGGTGTGGTCGGGCTGCGCAGGATAGCCCGGCGCGGGGCGGATGCCCTGATACTTCTCGAGGATCAGCTCGTCGTTGGAGAGCGCCTCGTCGGGCGCGTAAGCCCAGAACTCGCGGCGCACGCGCGCATGCATGCGCTCGGCAAAGGCTTCCGCGAGCCGATCGGCCAGCGCCTTGCACAGGATCGAGGAGTAATCGTCGTTGGCCATCTTGAAGCGATCGGCGACCGCGTCCTCGCCGATGCCGGCCGTCACGACGAAGCCGCCGACATAGTCGGGCACGCCCGCAGGCGCGACGAAGTCGGCGAGCGCCGCGTTGAAGCGGCCCTCGCGCTTCTCGAGCTGCTGGCGCAGCGTGTGCAGCGTCGCGATCTTCTTCGTGCGGCTCTCGTCTGCAAAGAGCGCGATGTCGTCGCCTTCGGCATTCGCCGACCAGAAGCCGATCGTCGCGCGCGCCCGGAACCATTTTTCCTTGACGATGGTGTCGAGCATCTTGCGCGCGTCATCGTAGAGCGAGCGCGCGACCTCGCCGACCTTGGCGTCGTCGAGGATGGCGGGGAAGCGCCCCGCGAGCTCCCAGGTCTGGAAGAACGGCGTCCAGTCGATGCAATCGACCAGCTCGGCGAGGTCGTAGTCGTCAAAGCTACGGATGCCGAGGAAGGTCGGCTTCACCGGCCTGTTCTTGGCAAAGTCCACCGGCACGCGATTGGCGCGGGCGGCTTCCAGCTTCAGCCGCTTCTTGTCGGCCTGCGCGCGCAGATGCGCGTCCGAGATCTTGGCGTATTCGGCACGTACCTCGGCGGCATAGGCGTCGCGTTTCTCGGGCGAGAGCAGCGAGGACGCAACGCCGACGGCGCGGCTGGCGTCGTTGACATGCACGACGGGGCCGGCGCGATAGCTCGGGTCGATCTTGACGGCGGTATGCACGCGGCTCGTGGTGGCGCCGCCGATCAGCAGCGGCAGCTTGAGGCCCTCGCGCTGCAATTCGCCGGCGAAGAACGCCATCTCATCGAGCGAGGGCGTGATCAGGCCGGAGAGACCGACGATGTCGGCCTTCTCCGCCTTCACGGTCTCGACGATCTTGGCGGCGGGCACCATCACGCCGAGGTCGATCACCTCGAAATTGTTGCACTGGAGCACGATGCCGACGATGTTCTTGCCGATGTCGTGGACGTCGCCCTTCACGGTCGCGAGCACGATCTTGCCGGCGGAGGAGGAGCCTTCCGTGCCGACGCCGTTGGCGAGGTTGCGCGCCTTCTCTTCTTCCATGAACGGCATCAGCCAGGCCACCGCCTGCTTCATCACGCGGGCGGATTTCACCACCTGCGGCAGGAACATCTTGCCGTCGCCGAAGAGGTCGCCGACCACGTTCATGCCGGCCATCAGCGGGCCCTCGATCACGTCGAGCGGACGCGAGGACTGCTTGCGCGCCTCTTCGGTGTCCTGCTCGATGAACTCGGTGATTCCATGCACCAGCGAATGCGACAGCCGCTTTTCCACCGGCCATTCGCGCCAGGCGAGATCGGCCTCCTTGGCCTGGGTCTTGTTGCCGCGGAATTTCTCGGCCAGCGCCAGCAGGCGCTCGGACGCGCCCGGATCGCGGTTGAGGACGACGTCCTCGCACACCTGCCGCAGCTCCGGATCGATGTCGTCATAGACGATCATCTGGCCGGCATTGACGATGCCCATGTCCATGCCGGCCTTGATGGCGTGATACAGGAACACCGAGTGCATGGCCTCGCGCACCGGCTCGTTGCCGCGGAACGAGAACGACAGATTGGAGACGCCGCCCGAGATGTGCGCGCCAGGCAGGTTCCGGCGGATCCAGCGCGTCGCCTCGATGAAGTCGACGCCGTAATTGTTGTGCTCCTCGATGCCGGTCGCGATTGCGAAGACGTTGGGATCGAAGATGATGTCTTCAGGCGGGAAGCCGACCTTGTTCACCAGGATGTCGTAGGCGCGCTTGCAGATTTCGGTCTTGCGCGCGAACGTGTCGGCCTGGCCGACCTCGTCGAACGCCATCACGACGACAGCCGCGCCATGACGGCGGGCGATCTTGGCCTCGTGAATGAACTTCTCCTCGCCTTCCTTCATCGAGATCGAGTTGACGACCGGCTTGCCCTGCACGCACTTCAGGCCGGCCTCGATCACCGAGAACTTGGAGGAGTCTACCATCACGGGGACGCGGGCGATGTCGGGCTCGGCGGCGACGAGGTTGAGGAACGTCACCATCGCGGCTTCAGAGTCGAGCAGGCCCTCGTCCATGTTGACGTCGATAACTACCGCGCCGTTCTCGACCTGGTCGCGCGCGACCTGCAGCGCCGCCGTGTAGTCGCCGGCGGTGATCAGCTTGCGGAAACGGGCGGAGCCCGTGACGTTGGTGCGCTCGCCGACGTTCACGAACGGGATTGCGTCGGTCAGGATGAAGGGCTCGAGGCCGGAGAGCCGCAGGCGCGATGCGATCTCCGGCACGATGCGCGGCTTGTGCGGGGCGACCGCGGCGGCAATCGCCGCGATATGGTCCGGCGTGGTGCCGCAGCAGCCGCCGACGATGTTGACGAGGCCGTCGCGCGCGAACTCGCCGACGAGGCGCGCCATGTATTCCGGCGTCTCGTCATACTGGCCGAACTCGTTGGGCAGGCCGGCGTTTGGATAGGCACACACCAGCGTGTCGGCGACACGACCGATATCGGCGATATGCGCGCGCAGATCTTCTGCGCCGAGCGCGCAGTTGAAGCCGATGGTGACAGGTTTTGCGTGCCTCACCGAATGCCAGAACGCTTCCGGCATCTGGCCGGACAGCAGGCGGCCGGATTTGTCGGTGATGGTGCCCGACACCATCACGGGCATGTCGATGCCGCGTTCTTCGGTGATCTCGGCGATCGCATAGAGCGCCGCCTTGGCGTTCAGCGTGTCGAAGATGGTCTCGACCAGCAGCAGGTCGACGCCGCCGTCGAGCATGCCACGGATCTGCTCGCCATAGGATTTGCGCAAATCGTCGAAGGTGACGGCGCGGTAGCCGGGATTGGACACGTCGGGAGAGATCGAGGCGGTGCGGTTGGTCGGGCCGATGGCGCCCGCGACGAAACGCGGCTTGCCGTCCTCCGCCTCGACGCGCCGCGCGGCATTGCCGGCGAGGCGGGCGCCTTCGCGCGCCATCTCGTAGACGATGTCGGTGAGGTCGTAATCGGCCTGCGCGATCGAGGTCGTGGAGAAGGTATTGGTCGCGACGATGTCGGCTCCCGCGCGCAAATACGCCGCGTGGATGTCCTCGATTGCCTGCGGCTGGGTCAGGATCAACAAATCGTTGTTGCCGCGCAGGTCGCGATGGAAGTCCTTGAAGCGCTCGCCGCGGAAGGCAGCCTCGTCGAACTGCAGGTTCTGAATCATCGTGCCCATGGCGCCGTCGAGCACGAGAATTCGCTCGCGCGCGGCGTTGAGCAGGGCAGTTCGCTTGGCGGAAACGGGTACGGTCATTTCTCTTACGCAGCCTTCTGAGCGCTCTTGGCACGGATGCCGAGCAAATGGCTGATCGCGAACACGAGATCGGCGCGGTTCATGGTGTAGAAATGGAAGGTGTCGACGCCGTGCTTGGCGAGCTTCTGCACCTGGCCGGCCGCGACGGTTGCGGCCACCAGCTTGCGGGTCTCGGCGTCGTCATCGAGGCCTTCAAATTTCGCGGCGAACCAGTCGGGCACGGTGGTGCCGGCGCGCGTCACGAAGGCTCTCGCCTGCTTGAAATTGTGCATGGGCATGATGCCCGGCACGATCGGGATGTCGATGCCGCGGGCGCGGACGCGGTCGAGATAGCGGAAGTAGAGGTCGTTGTCGAAGAACACCTGGGTGATCGCGCGCGTCGCGCCGGCATCGACCTTGGCCTTCAGCGTGTCGATGTCGTCATCGAAGTCGCGCGCTTCAGGATGCTTCTCGGGATAGGCCGACACCGACACTTCGATATCGCCGTGTCGCTTCTTGATCCCGGCGATGAGCTCGGGGGAGCTCTGATAGCCGTCGGGATGACTGGAATAGGGCGTGCCGATGCCGCCGGCGGGATCACCGCGCAAGGCGACGATGTGGCGGACACCGACCTCGTGATAGCGATCGACGATCTCGTCGATCTCGCCGCGCGAGGCGCCGACGCAGGTCAGATGCGCCGCCGGCAGCAGCGCGGTCTCCTTCAGGATGCGGGCGATGGTCGAATGGGTGCGCTCGCGGGTCGAGCCGCCGGCGCCATAGGTCACCGAGACGAATTTCGGGTCGAGCGGGGCGAGCCGGTTGATGGTCTCCCAGAGATTGCGTTCCATATCTTCCGTCTTGGGCGGAAAGAACTCGAAGGAGATCGCTGGCCGCTTCAGGTGCCCGTCTTGCCCGTCGGCTCGGGCAGGAATCGTCAGATCGGTCATGGCACCACTCGCTCCAGATGTGCCGCCAGATCCTGGCGGCCGACGGTCAGGTCTAGCTTGGGAAGCCTATGATAGGGCAAAGGCGGTTTGATCGACAGCCCATCAATGATGGGAAATGGCCCACTTCTGCCAGCAATGGTGGAATTATTGAATGTCTAAGGGCTTGAGTGGGATGCCGGTATCCTCATAATAATTTGCTTATTTCAAATGGTTATAGAGGTTTTGATGGTTGTCTGAGGCAGACAGCATAGGTGGGCAGAATGGAATCAATGTTGCTATGGTTGCCTTTAGCCCACCATCTCGGTTCGATCCGGTGCCGCGGGCTCGCGGCCTGCACACGTCAGATCTGCGCAGCCGCCCCATTGTCGCCGCGCGGCCCTCCACTAGGTTAGCGCGCCATGATCCCGCTCTCCGTCCTCGATCTCTCCGTCGTCACCACAGGCACCAAGCCCGCCGCGGCTCTGCGCAACAGCATCGACCTGGCGCGCCATGTCGATGGCCTCGGCTATGTCCGGTATTGGCTCGCCGAGCACCACAACCTCGCCTCGGTCGCGAGCCCAGCGCCCGACGTCATGATCGGCCAGATCGCGGCGGTGACGAAGCATATCCGCGTCGGCTCCGGCGGGGTGATGCTGCCCAATCACGCGCCGCTGGTGGTGGCCGAGCGCTTCAAGATGCTGGAGGCGCTGTTTCCCGGCCGCATCGACCTCGGCCTTGGCCGGGCGCCCGGCACCGACGGAGCGACCGCTTATGCGCTCCGCAGCCGACTTGATCGCCGCGAGGGCGACGATTTCCTGGAGCGGCTGCACGAACTGATTCTGTGGGAGACCCGCGAATTTCCCGCAGGGCATCCCTACAACAACGTCGTCGCCATGCCCGACGACACCAAACTGCCGCCGGTCTGGCTGCTCGGCTCCAGCGATTATTCCTCGGAGCTCGCCGCACAGGTCGGCATGGGCTTCGCCTTCGCGCATCATTTTGCGTCCCACGATGCGGTCGATGCGATGGTGCATTATCGCAACCGCTTCCAGCCCTCGGCCTGGCGTGCGACGCCCCACGCGATCCTCGCGATCGCCGTCATCGCCGCCGATACCGACGAGGAGGCCGAACGGCTCGCCAGCTCGTTCGACCTCAACCGGCTGCGCCGCGACCGCGGTCAATATCTGCCGCTGCCGAGCGTCGAGGAGGCGGTGGCCTATCCTTACTCCGACTCCGAGCGCACCTCGATCCTGCGCAATCGCTCCCGCCTGTTCGTCGGCAGCCCCGCGACGGTGCAGAAGAAACTGCAGCCACTGATCGACGCGAGCAAGCCGGATGAGCTGATGGTGATCACGGCGGTGTACAATCACGAGGCGCGGAAGAAGTCGTATTCGCTGCTCGCGGAGGCGTTCGGGTTGGTGAAGCCGGCGGCCGTATAGGAGCTGCCGTGCCCCGGACGCAGCGCAACGCTCTTCAGCGATGCGCTGCAGAGCCGGGGCCCATCGCAGCCCCGGGTCGCGTGGCTCCTGGGTCCTGGCCCGCGCTTTGCGCGTCCGGGACACGAGATCAATCCTGCTGCGCCTCGTTGAACGTGGCGCGGAAGGGGTGGCCGGGATACACACCAACGATGCGGAATTCGCGCGAGAAGAATTTCAGCTCCTCGATCGCGAAGGCGAGGCCCTTGTCTTCAGGGTGGCCGTCGACGTCGGCGTAGAACTGCGTGGCGAAGAAATTGCCGTCGACCATATAGCTCTCGAGCTTGGTCATGTTGACGCCGTTGGTGGCAAAGCCGCCGAGCGCCTTGTAGAGCGCGGCCGGCAAATTGCGCACCCGGAACACAAAAGTCGTGACCAGCGGGCCGGAGCCTTGCGCGGCCCATTTCGGCTCGCGCGCCAGCACCACGAAACGCGTGGTGTTGTGCGCCTCGTCCTCGATGTCCTCGGCGAGGATGTCGAGGCCGTAGATCTTGGCGGCGAGACGGGAGGCGATCGCGGCCACCGTCTTGTCCTTGCGCTCGGAGATGTCGCGAGCACTGCCGGCGGTGTCGGCATGCACGATGGGCTTGATGCCGAGCTTGCGGATGATGCGCCGGCACTGGCCAAGCGCATGCACATGGCTCTCGACGCTCTTGATGTCGTCGAGCTTGGTGCCCTTCACCGCCATCAACTGATGCCGGACGGGCAAAAACCATTCACCGACGATGAAGAGGCCGGAGGCCGGCAAGAGATGATGGATGTCGGCGACGCGGCCGGCGACCGAATTCTCGATCGGGATCATGCCGAGATTGGCCTCGCCGGAGGAGATCGCCGACAGCGCGTCCTCGAAGGTGGCGCAGGGCATCGGCTCGGCGTCGGGATAGGCCTCGACGATGGCGATGTGGGAATTGGCCCCGGGCTCGCCCTGGAATGCGATCTTCATCTTGCTCATGTCTTAAAATGCTCCTGGGTCGGCCTTGTAACAGCGGCTCAGGATTTGGAAAGGATGCCGCGGGCGGTTTCCAGGTCCGCGG
This sequence comes from Bradyrhizobium sp. CIR48, assembly GCF_014198315.1. NCBI lineage: Bacteria > Pseudomonadati > Pseudomonadota > Alphaproteobacteria > Hyphomicrobiales > Nitrobacteraceae > Bradyrhizobium > Bradyrhizobium sp. CIR48. Next base: position 168,245 of record NZ_JACIHG010000015.1, on the reverse strand, counting down.
GCGTGTCGACCCCGCGGGGTACGGTGTCGACGATGGTGAAGTCGATGCGCATTCCCGCCTCGAGCGCCCGGAGTTGTTCGAGCTTCTCCTGCAATTCCAGCGGCGAGGGTGGCAGCGAAACGTAACGCTCCAGCGCCGCGCGGCGATAGGCGTAGAGGCCGATATGGTGGTAACGCGGTCCGTCGCCGGTCGGCGCGGTCGCGCGAGTGAAATAAAGTGCACGCATGCGCCTGCCGCCGAGCGAGGTTCCGATCGCCTTCACGACGCTCGGAGCGAGATCCTCCTCCTCGGTGTGGATCTGAGAGGCCAGCGTCGCGATGTCCACGGCCGGGTCTTGCAGGGGCGGCAGCACCTCGCGGATGTTGCCGATCGTGATCGTCGGGAAATCCCCCTGCAGATTGACCACGATCTCCGCCTTGCCGTCCGGATCGAGCTTCTGCATGGCCTCGTGGATGCGGTCGGAGCCGGAGGGGTGTGTCGGGCTGGTCATCACGGCCTCGCCGCCATGGGCCGCCACGACCGCAGCGATCTCGGGCGTATCGGTCGCGACCGCGACCCGGCCTATACCTGCGGCCTCGGCGCGGCGCAGCACGTGCACGATCATCGGCAATCCCGCGATGTCGGCGAGTGGCTTGCCGGGCAGGCGGGTGGCGGCCATGCGGGCCGGGATCAGCACCAGGATGCGAGGATCGATCATTGGGTCTAGAGATCTGAGGTCAAGAGCCTGAAAACGGGGCGTTTTCCGCGCCGAGAAATGGAGCGGGGACGGCCGAAAGCCGGGTCGCTTATACGGGTTGCCAGACCCCGGGCAAACCGATATCTCAATGGCAAAACTCGGGGAAACGATAAGGAACGTTTGATTCTCCCGAGGCTCGTCCTGGCGGCCGCCCGGCCGCTCGATCCTTCTTGCGGTGTGGGGCCTGGCCGGAAATGGACTCTTTCGAACTCAATAAAATCATGGGTGCCGTGCTTGGTACCTGTCTCTTTCTCTTGGTGACCAGCTTTACCGCCCAGGCTCTTTTCTCGCCCAAGATGCCGGAAAAGCCGGGCTTCGAGATCGCCGTGAAGGAAGACGCCGGCCACGGCAAGGAAGGCGGCGCTGCCGCCGCGGCCTCCGAGCCGATCGAAAAGTTGCTCCAGACCGCCTCCGTCGAAAAGGGCGCGGCGGCCGCCAAGAAGTGCGGTGCCTGCCACACTTTCGAGAAGGGTGGCCCGAATCGCGTCGGTCCGAACCTCTATGGCGTCGTCGGCGAGAAGAGGGGTGAGGGCCGCGGCGGCTTCAATTTCTCCGCTGCCATGAAGGGCAAGGGCGGGACCTGGACATTCGACGACCTCAACAAGTTCATTGCCAATCCGAAGGGCTTCATCCCGGGCACTGCGATGGGCTTCGCCGGTATTGCCAAGGATTCCGAGCGCGCCGATGTCATTGCCTATCTGAATTCGCTGTCAGAGCATCCTCAGCCGCTGCCGACCGCGTCGAAGTAAGCCTCAAGAACCCGATCTTGGAACATGCGGCCAGGCTGAAAAGCCTGGCCGTTTCCTTATCCGGGCCTCGCGGTGAGTTTATCGGGGCGTTTGGCCGCATCCGACGGGCCGTCCGGCCTTCCAAGATGAGGAAAAAGCAACATATTCGGTCGAAACCTCGCCTATATTGGGAACTTAAAGGAGTAGCCTCCTTCAAGACAGGAATGTTGATTTGGCCATCACCCGACGTGATCTCCTGCTCACCGGCACTGCGGCCGCAGCGCTCCCCGCCCTCGGTTCCGTAGCGGGCCTTTCCGTCGTCGGCAGTGCCGAGGCGCAATCGGCGAATGAGCTTCCCTGGCGCCATGCCTTGTCGCTGTTCGGAAAGGTCAAGTACCCCGCCGACTTCAAGCGCTTCGACTACGTCAATCCGGAAGCGCCCAAGGGCGGCGTCGCGCGCCAGATCGCCGTCGGCACCTTTGACAACCTCAACATCGTGGTATCGGGTGTGAAGGGCCAGGTCGCCGGTGCCGTCGCTTTCATCTATGAATCGCTCCTCACGCAGTCGCTCGACGAGGTCTCGACCGAGTACGGTGCGCTGGCCGAAGCCGTCAGCCACCCCGACGATTTCTCCTTCGTCACCTACCGCTTGCGGCCCCAGGCCAAATGGCACGACGGCAAGCCGGTCACCGCCGATGACGTGATCTTCTCGCTCGAGTCCTTCAAGAAGCACCATCCGATGTACTCGGCCTATTACAGCCATGTGGTGAAGGCCGAGAAGGTCAGCGAGCGCGAGGTGAAGTTCGTGTTCGACGCGCCGGGAAATCGCGAGCTGCCGCAGATCGTCGGGCAGCTCATCGTCCTGCCGAAGCATTGGTGGGAGGGGACTGACGCGCAGGGGCGCAAGCGGGACGTGTCCGCCACCACGCTCGAGGTGCCGCTCGGCTCCGGTCCCTACAAGATCAAGGATTTCGTCGCCGGACGGTCGATCGCTATGGAGCGCGTCAAGGATTATTGGGGCCGCGATTTGCCGGCCAATGTTGGCCGCAACAATTTCGACGAGCTTCGCTACGAATATTTCCGCGATGCCACCGTCGCGATCGAGGCCTTCAAGGCCGACCAGGTCGACTGGCGTACCGAGAACAGTGCGAAGAACTGGGCGACCGCCTACGACTTCCCGGCCGTGAGTGAGAAGCGCGTGATCCTCGAGGAATTCGCCAATCGCAGCTCAGGTGTCATGCAGGCTTTCGTGCCGAACCTGCGCCGCGGCAAGTTCAGCGATCCCCGCGTGCGGCGTGCACTTAACTACGCGTTCGACTTCGAGGAGATGAACAAGCAGATCTTCTACGGCCAGTACAAGCGCATCAGCAGCTATTTCGATGGCATCGACGAGCTCATGGCAACCGGCTTGCCGCAGGGCAAGGAGCTCGAGATCCTCGAGACCGTCCGCACCCAGGTGCCGCCCGAAGTCTTCACCACGGCCTACACCAATCCGGTCGGCGGCAGTCCGGAAGCCGTGCGCGACAATCTGCGCGAGGCGCTGCGCCTGTTCAAGGAGGCCGGCTACGAGGTGCGCGACCGCAAGCTGACCGACGTCAAGACCGGCGCGCAGTTCACGCTCGAACTGCTGAACTCGGATCCGAGCTTCGAGCGGATCACGCTGTTCTACAAGCCGTCCCTGGAGCGGCTCGGCATTGCCGTCAACGTGCGGACGGTCGACCCGACCCAGTACGAGAACAGGACGCGCGAGTGGGATTTCGACATCGTCACAAACTCGTGGGGCGAGTCGCAGTCGCCAGGCAACGAGCAGCGCGAGTTCTGGTCGACCAAGACGGCTGACATCGCCGGCTCGCGCAACATTGCGGGCATCAAGAATCCCGCAATCGACAAGCTGATCGAGCGGGTCATCTACGCTACCGATCGGGACGATCTCGTCGCGGCCACCAAGGCACTCGACCGCGTGCTGCTGTGGAATCACTACGTCGTGCCGCAATGGACTTATAACAAGGTGCGGACGGCACGCTGGGATCGCTTCGGCCGGCCGACGGAAATGCCGAAATACGGCCAATCCGGCTTCCCGTTCATCTGGTGGTACGACGCAGAGAAGGCGGCGCGGATCGCAAAGAAGTCGTGAAGGACATTCCCCGCATGACGCAGATGTCACGCCGCCACGTGCTGGCCCTCGGTGTCGGCGGCACCCTCGGGATGTCGCTGGGCGCGCAGCCGTGGCGCGGAGCGCATGCATCGGAAGCGGGGATCGAGGCTCACGGTATCTCGGCGTTCGGCGATCTCAAATATCCCGCCGACTTCCACCATTTCGACTACGTCAACGTCGATGCGCCGAAAGGCGGGACGTTCTCACTCATTCCGTCGGTGCGCGCCTACAACCAATCCTACCAGACCTTCAACTCGCTCAACGCCTTCATCCTGAAGGGCGACGGCGCTCAGGGCATGGACATGACGTTTGCGCCACTGATGGTGCGCGCAAGCGACGAGCCTGATGCGATGTACGGGCTTGCCGCCAAATCCGTGCAGATATCGCCGGACAAGCTGGTCTACCGCTTCACGATGCGGCCGGAGGCGAAATTCCACGACGGCACGAAGCTCACCGCGCATGATGCGGCGTTTTCGCTGATGACGCTGAAGACCAAGGGACATCCCCTGATCCTCGTGCAGCTGCGCGACATGGTCAGCGCAGAGGCGGTCGACGATGCAACGCTCGTCGTCACCTTTGCCAAGGGCCGGGCGCGCGACGTACCGCTCTATGCCGCCAGCCTGCCGATCTTCTCGAAGGCCTACTACGCGTCTCGCCCGTTCGATGAATCGTCGCTGGAGACCCCGCTGGGCTCCGGTCCGTACAAGGTCGGCAAGTTCGAGGTCAATCGCTATATCGAGTATGAGCGGGTGAAGGACTGGTGGGCTGCCGATCTGCCGCCCTGCCGCGGTACCTATAATTTCGATGTCGTGCGCTATGAGTTCTATCGCGACCGCGACGTCGCTTTCGAAGGGTTTACCGGCAAGAACTATCTCTACCGGGAAGAGTTCACCTCACGCATCTGGGCGACGCGATACGACTTCGCGGCCGTGAAGGATGGCCGCGTCAAGCTCGAGGTCGTGCCCGACGACACGCCGTCCGGCGCGCAGGGCTGGTTCATCAACACCCGGCGCGAGAAATTCAGAGATCCCCGCGTACGTGAGGCCCTGATCGACGCTTTCGACTTCGAATGGACCAACAAGACCATCATGTACGGCGCCTATGCCCGTACGGTGTCACCGTTCCAGAACTCCGATCTCATGGCTAGCAATGGCCCTCCGTCGCCGGAAGAGCTGAAGCTGCTCGAGCCATTCCGCGGGCAGGTTCCCGACGAGGTGTTCGCTGCGTCCTTCGCGCCGCCGGTTTCCGACGGATCGGGGCAGGATCGAGCTCTCTTGCGCAAGTCGCAGCAGCTGCTCAACGAAGCCGGCTTTCCGATCAAGGACGGCAAGCGAATGCTGCCGAGCGGAGAGGTGTTCAAGATTGAATTCCTGGCGGAGGAGCCCTCGCTCCAGCCGCATCACGCGCCGTATATCAAGAACTTGGGGACGCTCGGCATCGAGGCGAGTCTCCGCCTCGTCGATGCCGTGCAATATCGCTCGCGCGTGGAGGATTTCGACTTTGACATGACGATCCAGCGTTTCAGCATGTCGGCGACGCCGGGCGATGCCATGCGCGCGTTCTTCTCCTCGCAGGTCGCGAACACCAAGGGCTCGTACAATCTCGCGGGCGTCGCCAGTCCGGCCATCGACGCCATGATCGAAAAGATCATGGCGGCCGACAGCCGCGAGGAATTAACCATCGCCTGCCGCGCCTTCGACCGCCTGTTCCGCACTGGCCGCTATTGGGTGCCGCAATGGTACAACAAGACGCACCGGCTGGCTTATTGGGATCAGTTCGGTCACCCGCAAAAGCTGCCGCGTTATGCCAATGGCGTCGGCGCGCCCGACATCTGGTGGCATGAACCCGCCAAGGCGGCCAAGCTCGAGCAGGCGAAGTAGCCATGAGTGCCTATATCGCCCGCCGCATCCTCCTGATGATTCCGACGCTGCTCGGAATCCTCTTCGTGTCCTTCGTTGTCGTGCAGTTCGCGCCGGGCGGCCCGGTCGAGCGCGTGATCGCGCAGCTCTCCGGGGCCGACACCGGCGGCACTTCGCGGATTTCGGGCGGCAGCGACTTTGCGCAGCGCGCGCCCGGGCAAGTCGGGGCCGGTGGCGACGCCATCAACTCGAAATATCGCGGCGCGCAGGGCCTTGATCCTGACTTCATCAAGAAGCTCGAGGTGCAGTTCGGCTTCGACAAGCCGGCACCGGAACGCTTCGCCCTGATGGTCTGGAATTTCGCCCGATTCGATTTCGGCAAGAGCTATTTCCGCGACGTCAGCGTTCTGCAACTCATTAAGGAGAAGCTGCCGGTTTCGATCTCACTCGGCCTGTGGCTGACGCTGATCACCTATCTGATCTCGATTCCACTCGGCATCCGCAAGGCGGTGAAGGACGGCACGCGCTTCGACACCTGGACATCGACCGTTCTCGTGCTGGGCTATGCCATTCCCGGCTTTCTGTTCGCAATCCTCCTCATCATCCTGTTTGCCGGCGGTTCCTTCTTCAACTGGTTTCCGCTGCGCGGACTGACCTCCGACGGCTGGTCGCAGTTTCCCTGGTACTGGAAGATTATCGATTATTTCTGGCATCTGACGCTGCCGTTGATCGCCATGGGGTTAGGTGCCTTCACCACCATGACGTTCCTGACGAAGAATTCGTTCCTGGACGAAATCCGCAAGCAATACGTCATGACTGCGCGCGCCAAGGGCTGCGGCGAGGGCCGGGTGCTTTACGGCCACGTCTTCCGCAATGCGATGCTGATCGTGATCGCGGGCTTCCCCGGGACCTTCATCCACGCGTTCTTTTCGGGCTCGCTTCTGATCGAGACCATCTTCTCGCTCGACGGGCTGGGGCTGCTCAGCTTCGAGAGCGTGCTCAATCGCGACTATCCCGTGGTGTTCGGCACGCTCTACATCTTTTCGCTGGTCGGCCTCGTGATCAATTTGATCTCCGACCTCACCTATATGTGGATCGACCCACGGATCGATTTCGAGGCGCGGGAGGTCTAATGACGGTTACCGCGCCGACGCCGATCGAGACCACGACCCAGTCCCCGCTGGGCGAGGTCGTTCCGATCACGCGCAAGCCCTTCGCGCCTTCACCGCTCAACAGGCGGCGGTGGCAGAACTTCAAGGCCAATCGCCGCGGCTACTGGTCGTTCTGGATCTTCATCGCCCTGTTCGTGGTCTCGCTGTTCGCGGAGCTGATCGCCAACGATCGGCCTTTCCTGATCAAATTCGACGGTCGGCTCTATTGGCCCGCTTTCGTGACCTATTCGGAAACCACCTTCGGCGGTGACTTCGAAACCGCGGCCGACTATCGCGACCCCTATTTGCAGAAGCTGATCAAGGACAAGAACGGCACCATCGTCTGGCCGCTGATCCGCTATTCCTACGACACGCACAATCTCGACCTGCCGACGCCGGCGCCGTCGCCGCCGACCTGGATGCTGACCGAGAAGCAGTGCCAGCCGGTGGTGGAGAAGAAGGGGCTAAAGAGCTGCCGCGATCTCGAATATAACTGGCTCGGCACGGACGATCAGGGCCGCGACGTGGTTGCGCGGCTGATCTACGGCTTCCGCATCTCGGTGCTGTTCGGCCTTTGCCTCACGATCGTCTCGTCCGTCATCGGCATCGCGGCGGGCGCGGTGCAGGGCTATTTCGGCGGTCGGGTCGACTTGATCTTCCAGCGCTTCATCGAGATCTGGACGGCGATCCCCTCGCTCTATCTTCTCCTGATCCTGTCCTCGGTTCTCGTGCCCGGCTTCTTCGTGCTGCTTGGCATCCTCCTGCTGTTCTCCTGGGTCTCGCTGGTCGGTCTGGTGCGGGCCGAGTTCCTGCGCGGGCGGAACTTCGAATACATCCAGGCGGCGCGGGCGCTCGGCGTCTCCAATCCCGTCATCATGTTCCGCCATCTGCTGCCGAACGCGATGGTCGCGACCATGACGTTTCTGCCCTTCATCGTGTCGAGCTCGGTGATGACGCTGACGGCGCTGGACTTCCTTGGCTTCGGCCTGCCGCCGGGATCGCCTTCGCTCGGCGAATTGCTGTCGCAGGCCAAGGCCAATGTGCAGGCCCCCTGGCTCGGCTTCTCCGGCTTCTTCTCGGTCGCGAGCATGCTGTCGCTCCTGATCTTCATCGGCGAAGCGGTGCGCGACGCCTTCGATCCGCGCAAGACGTTCAGGTAAGGCCATGGATGCCATCAACCAGCCCCTGCTCAGCGTGCGCGACCTCTCGGTGGCCTTCCACCAGGGCGGCTCCACCACGCTCGCGGTCGACAAGGTCTCGTTCCAGATCAAGCGCGGCGAATGCCTGGCTTTGGTCGGCGAATCCGGCTCCGGCAAATCCGTCAGCGCGCTCTCGATTCTCAAGCTGTTGCCCTATCCGAACGCCTCGCACCCCTCGGGCAGCATCCGCTTCAAGGGGCAGGAGCTGATCGACCGATCCGAGCAGGAGATGCGGGAGATTCGCGGCAGCGACATCTCCATCATTTTCCAGGAGCCGATGACCTCGCTCAATCCGCTGCACACGATCGAGGCGCAGATCGGCGAGATCATCCAGCTGCACAATCCGACCAGCAATGCGGAGGCGCGCCGGCGGACGCTGGAATTGCTGACGCAGGTCGGCATTCCCGAGCCGGAGACGCGACTGAAGAGCTATCCGCATCAGCTCTCCGGCGGTCAGCGCCAGCGTGTGATGATCGCGATGGCGCTCGCCAATGAGCCCGATCTGTTGATCGCGGACGAGCCGACCACGGCGCTCGACGTCACCGTGCAGGCGCAGATCCTGGCGCTGCTCGCCGAGATCCGCTCGCGGCTCGGCATGAGCCTGCTCTTCATCACCCACGATCTCGGCATCGTGCGCCGCATCGCCGACACCGTCTGTGTCATGAAGAGCGGCGAGATCGTCGAGCAGGGGCCGGTCGAGCAGGTCTTCAAGAGCCCGAAACATCCCTATACGCGCGACCTGCTCGCGGCGGAACCGAAGCCCGATCCGGCGCCGCCGCAGCCGGGTGCCCCGGTGGTGATGTCCGCCAACGAGTTGAAGGTCTGGTTTCCGATCAAGCGCGGCCTGATGCGCAAGACCGTCGGCCACATCAAGGCGGTCGACGGCGTCAGCATCGCCGTGCGCAAGGGCGAGACGCTCGGTGTGGTCGGCGAGTCAGGCTCGGGCAAGACCACGCTGGGGCTGGCATTGCTGCGGCTGATCTCCTCGAACGGACGCATCGTGTTCCTGGGCAAGGACATCCAGGGCCTGCGCTTCAAGGAGATGCGGCCGTTCCGGCGCGACATGCAGATCGTGTTCCAGGACCCGTTCGGGTCGCTCAGCCCGCGCATGTCGGTCGCCGACATCATCGCCGAAGGTCTCTCCGTGCATCAGCCGGGGCTGTCGCGCGAGGAACGCGAGGCGCGCGTCGTCAAGGCGCTGGAAGACGTCGGGCTGAAGCCCGATACCCGCTACCGCTATCCCCACGAATTCTCCGGCGGCCAGCGCCAGCGCATCAGCATCGCGCGGGCCGTGGTGCTGGAGCCGGACTTCGTCGTGCTCGACGAGCCGACCAGCGCGCTCGACATGCTGTTCCAGGCGCAGATGGTCGATCTGTTGCGCGAACTCCAGCGCAAGCGCGAACTCACCTACATGTTCATCTCGCACGATCTACGCGTCGTCGCCTCGCTTGCGAGCCACCTGATCGTGATGCGCGGCGGCAAGGTCGTCGAAGAGGGACAGGCCGCCGAGCTATTCAAGAATCCGAAGACCGATTACACACGCGCGCTGTTCGCGGCGGCGTTCCGGCTCGAGACAGCGGGCAACGGGTCGGTGGCGACGTAGCCCGTCATCCCAGGCGAGCGACATCGCGGCGCCCTGAGCGTTTCACCGGAACAGGCCCGCCTTGATGTTACGCGGCGCGTTCCTTGTCTGACGCTTCCTCGACCCTGGTCGCAGTGTCTTCCAGGTTCTTGTCGTAATTGGCCTCGAGCCTCTCGATACTATCGGCCCACATCCTCAGCATTGAGACCTGGAAGTGCATCATCGGCTTCAAGGCATTCATGCCAATTGCTGTCGCTGCGGCGATGCGCCGTTGAGGGTCGCGCACGAAACGGTTTGCATTGGTGTCGTCTGCCATGCTGCTCGCTCCTTCGCTCTGGTGTCATGACCTAAGCTATCTGTCCTGTTGTGAACTGCTTGCTTCCAAGCGTTCGGCCAGAAGTTGATCTGCCGCGCGGCGCGCGCATTGGTCGTCATGCAGTTCATCCAGCTTTTTCAAGTAGGCGACCGCGGCTATCTGCAAGAGATCGAAATCGTCCTCGCAGGTGTCGCGAAGATTGGAGATGTAGCTGTAGAGGGCGGAACGCCTGTCGTCGTTCTCGCTGATGCCGCTATGGAGCAGCAAGTAGTTTCGCCAAGCGAACGCACACGCGCCTTCTCTGGCCTGAGAACTCATGGGCACCTCCCAAAGCCAAAGAAAGACTGACGCCGCGTTTCGTTCCGCAAATCACCTCAGATGTAACGTTGTTCCGTAGCTGCGCCGCAAGGTAAACCATTCTGCCAGTGCTAATGCGCCCGTTCCGTCCGCAACCGCGTCCGAAACCTGTTCGGATGCCGAGAAAAAAGATCGAGTACGATCCTCTCGATCCACGGCCCTAGAGCCGCTTGATCGCAACGACCTCGCTGCCGGCCTGCCTGATCCGCGCAATTGCCGGCTGGATCGGTTCGATCACCGTCGCCATGTGATACGCGTTGGCGTGAACCATGGTGCTGCCATCGCGCACGATGGCAACGTGGCCCTTCCAGAAGATCAGATCGCCGCGTAGCAAGCTGCTTCGCTCATGCGGCTCCAGTGCGCGGCCGAGACCGGCCAGTTGCATGTCGCTGTCGCGTGGGCAGCCGATTCCCGCCGATGTCAGCGAGACCTGGACGAGGCCGGAGCAATCGATGCCGAAACTGCTCTTGCCGCCCCAGAGATAGGGCGTGCCGACGAAGCGGTCGGCGACCGCAACGAAGTCCGGCTCGCGATGATCGAGCGGGGCGAGATGCGCCTTCGGCAGGTAACTGCCCTCGCGCGTGACGGCGAAGCTGCCGTCCTCGCGCGCCACAGCCAGCCTGGATCCCATCACGAGCGTGTCGGCCGGCGGCAGCTTGATCGAGGGGCCGGGGAAGGCGAACGTCCGCAGCGCGCTGACCACATGGGTCGGCGTCGCCGAGGGTTTCATGAGCGCTGCATCCGGCAGCCAGCCGACATAGCCGTCGCCATTGAGCTGGCCCCACGCCCAGCCCTCGCTGTTGCGGTCGTAGACCGTGACGCGTTCACCGCGCAATGCCTCCGTCATCAGCATCGCGCCCGAAGACGGCTGCTCGCGTACCGGCGCGACCGGATCAACCACCTCGAATTCTTCGCCGGCGACGAAGCGATCCGCCTCGACCTTGCCTTCGAGGTATTTCGCGGCGAGGTCGCCCCGCGCCGGTGTTAGTCGCGGATCATGCATAGCGCTCGCTCAGCAAAGTATAGATCGCGCGCGCGGCCTGGCACTCGCCGCCTTCGGGACGGGCCGGCTTTGCCGACGGTGTCCAGCCGTAGATGTCGACATGCAGCCAGCTCTTCGCGTGCTCGACGAAGCGTTGCAGGAACAGCGCGCAGGTGATCGAGCCGGCAAAGCCGCCGGATGGTGCGTTGGTGATGGTGGCCGTCTTGGAGTCCAGCCACGCATCGTAAGCCGGCCACAGCGGCATGCGCCACAACGGATCGTTCTCCTGCACCGCACAGCGCGCGACATCGGCGGCAAGGCTCTCATCATTGGTGTAAAAGGGCGGTAAATCCGGTCCCAGCGCGACACGCGCGGCGCCGGTCAGCGTGCCCAGATCGATCAGCAGATCGGGCTTTTCCTCATCGGCCAATGCCAGCGCGTCGGCGAGCACCAGCCGGCCTTCGGCGTCGGTATTGCCGATCTCCACCGTGATGCCCTTGCGCGAGGTGAAGATGTCGAGCGGGCGGAAGGCGTTGCCGGCGACCGCGTTCTCCACCGCTGGAATCAGCACGCGCAGCCGCACCTTCAGCTTCGCATCCATCACCATGCGCGCCAGCGCCAGCACGTTGGCGGCGCCGCCCATGTCCTTCTTCATGATCAGCATGCCGCTCGACGGCTTCAGGTCGAGCCCGCCGGTGTCGAAGCAGACGCCCTTGCCGACAAGCGTCACCTTGGGATGATCTGGATCGCCCCAGCCGATGTCGATCAGCCGCGGCGCGCGGCTGGAGGCCATGCCGACGGCGTGGATCAGCGGGAAGTTCTTCTCCAGATCGTCGCCGACGGTGCAGGCGAAGCTTGCGCCGAACTCCGCGGCGAGGTCTTGCGCGGCGGCGGCCAGCTCCGCCGGCCCCATGTCGTTGGACGGCGTGTTGATGAGGTCGCGCGCGAGCATCGCCGCGTCAGCGATCCGCTCGATTTCGGCCGCATCGACGCCATCAGGCGGCACCAGCCGGACGTCGGGCCTGTCAGCCTTGCGGTAGCGCGCGAACCGGTAGCGCCCCATCGCAAAAGCGAGCGCCGCCAGCCGTGCATCGTGGGGTGCATTGGCAAAGCGATAGATACCCGGCGGCAGCAGGCCGGGCAGGGCGCCGGGCCGGAACAGGTCGCGCGATCTTGCCCCCTCGTCCTCGAGGCCGAACAGCACCTGCGCGATTGCGCCATCGGGCGCAGGCAGTGCCAGATAGGCGCCCGGCTTGGCGGCAAAGGCGCATGCCGCAGCGAACGCGCGTTGCGGCGGCGGCAACGCCTCGGCGACCTGATCCCAGCTCGATTTGGTGACGAAGGTGATCGGGATGGCGGCGGAAGACGTCTCGAAGACAGAGGGCATTGGCGGGTCCGGATCGTCAGATCGAACGGGTTATGCGAACGGATGAGACTTCGCAGAGTTTCGCCGCCGCTGCAATCGGCTTTGCTGTCGCCGTTCAGCGAGCCGCTACTCGCGGCGAAGGGGCCATGCTAGGTTCCGGCAACGGTCGCCAGAGTTGGAGATCAGGCGACCGACGACAAGGCGCGCCGGGAGGAAATGCAATGGAATTTGTGTGGAGCGTGGTCACGTTCATTGGCGAGGCCATCGAGGCGATTTTCGGCTATGTCGAGCACCACCATTGGATCTTCGCGTTCCTCGCCGGCGGCTACGTCTTCTATCTCCACGACCGCTCGGTCCACGCACGGTTCGATGCGCTCGACAGGCGCGTCGACGAAATCCGCAAACGGCTTGCCATCGAATATTGATCGGGCGAGACGAAAACCGTCGTCGCACGTATCTCGTATCTCGTGTTGAGAGCTGGCGTTCGCGCGAGCGGCCTTCGACCTGCTGCTGCTGGATTCCCAACGCGCAAGCCTGACGACGCTTGCGAGCGGGAATATCGACGAGAGCACGGCCCGGGAGCGGTGTTAACCGGCCGTTAGGGTTAACAGTCTATTGCTGGCGCGTTCGGCTCGATCAATCGGCTCGAGAGTCAAAGCGTCATGCGTCTACGGTTCAGTCTTCCTCGGCTTCTTGCGTCCACCTCGCTGGTCGCGGCGGTGGCCATGGGTCTCGGCGGCTGCACGGGCATGTCGAAGCTCTCCGACGTGACGGGCTCGATCGGCGGGCCACGGGCAGAGGCGGCTCCCACCGATCCGGCGCGCGCCGTCGAGGTCTATGGCGAGCGCTACCGCGCCAATCCCAAGGATGCCGATGCCGCGCTCGCCTACGGTCAGGCATTGCGCGCCAACGGTCAGCGCGCCCAGGCCGCCGCCGTGCTCGAGCAGGCGACCATCGCCAATCCCGGCAACAAGGCGCTGCTCGCCCAATACGGCCGCGCCCTCGCCGACAACGGTAATTTCCAGCAGGCCTACGACGTGCTGTCGAAAGCGCATTCGCCTGACAATCCGGATTGGCGCCTGCTTTCGGTGCAGGGCACCGCGCTGGACCAGATGGGTCGTCACGAGGAAGCGCGCTCCTACTACGCGAGCGCGCTCAAGATCGCACCGGGTGATCCCGGTGTGCTCTCTAATCTCGGCCTGTCCTACATGTTGTCGAGAGACCTTCCGAAGGCCGAAGAGGTGCTACGGCAGGCCTACGCCTCGCCGCGTGCGAGCATCCGGGTGCGGCAGAATCTCGGTCTTGTCGTCGGTCTGCAGGGTCGCTTCGCCGAAGCCGAGACCATCGTGAAGGCGGATCTGCCACCGGATCAGGCCGCGGCCAACGTCGCCTATCTCAAGGAGATGCTCAGCCGCAGCGACGCTCCCCGTGGCGCACCGAAGCGGACGCCGGTCGCCTCGCTCAGCCAGCCCGATTGATCCGAGCTGATCGTCTCTTCTATCGTCTCATGCTGAAAGCGGACCGCGAGCCGCGTGCGCGACCCGCGTCTTGCGTCATTGCATCTCGGAGATCTTGATGCCGGTCGGTCCGAGAATGACGACGAACAGCACGGGCAGGAAGAACAGGATCATCGGCACGGTCAGCTTCGGCGGCAGGGCGGCAGCCTTCTTTTCGGCCTCGTTCATGCGCATGTCGCGATTTTCCTGCGCCATGACGCGCAAGGAATGTCCGAGCGGGGTGCCGTAACGCTCCGCCTGCTGAAGCGCGAGACACACCGACTTGACGCCCTCGAGTCCGGTGCGTCGCGCCAAATTCTCGTAAGCGACCTTGCGATCCTGCAGATAGGATAATTCGGCCGTGGTCAGCGTGAACTCCTCCGACAGTGCGATCGACTGTCCCACGATCTCGGTGGCGACTTTCCGGAACGCCATCTCGACCGACATGCCGGATTCGATGCAGATCAGAAGCAGGTCGAGCGCATCGGGAAAGGCGCGCTTGATCGAGAGCTGGCGCTTGGAGATCGCATTCCTGAGGAACAGCATCGGCGCCTGGAGGCCCAGATAGGCGGCGCCGATGCAGATGCCGATCTTGATCGGCATGCCCTGCTGAAGATGCGCGATCAGGAAAACGTAGATGACCGAGCCGATAAAGAGCACCATCGGCGTGACCATGCGGGCAAACAGGAATGTGATGTAGGGCGCCTGACCGCGGTAACCCGCCATGATCAGCTTGTCGCGGGCGGCTTCCTGCGCGAGCCATTTGGTGAGGTTGAAGTCCTCGACGACCTTGGAGACGAGCTGCTTCGGCGTCTGGCGCAGCGTGACCTTTTCATTCTTGTGAAGGCGCTCACGCTCCCGCTGCCGGATGCGCTCGCGCTCGCTCGCCACCGCCTTCATGCGTTTGGAGAGGCCTTCGCCGGCGAACAGCGGCATCACCAGCGTATAGACGGTGGCGCTGGCGGCAATGGCCGCCAGCATCATGGTCATGAAGTGGACGTCATGTAGTTTCGCGACGAGAAACTGGACCATACTGCACCGTCAGAAATCGAAATTGATCATTTTCTTCATCACCATGATGCCGACCGCCATCCAGACGACGCAGCCGACCAGCATGAGCTGGCCGGTGGGATGGGTCCACAGCACCGAGATGTAATGTGGCGTCGTGAGATAGACGAGGAACATCACGATCGGCGGCAGCGAGCCGATGATGCCGGCCGAGGCCTTGGCTTCCATCGACATCGCCTGGATCTTTTCCCTCATCTTCTTGCGGTCGCGCAGCACCTTGGAAAGGTTGCCGAGCGCTTCGGAGAGGTTGCCGCCGGATTTCTGCTGGATCGAGATGACGATGCCGAAGAAGTTGGCCTCCGGCAACGGCATGCGGTCATAGAGCCGCGAGCAGGCCTCGCCGAGCGGCATGCCGATCGCCTGGGTCTCGATGATCGCCAGAAACTCGCTGCGCAGCGGCTCGGGCGCGTCGGCCGCGACGACCTTGATCGATTCGAACAAGGGCAGGCCCGCCTTGATGCCGCGGACGATGACGTCGACCGCGTCGGGCAGTGCTGCCAGGAACTTGGCCTCGCGCCGCTTTTTCAGGAAGCCCAGCGCCCAGCGCGGCAGGCCGAACCCGCCGGCAAAGGCGAGGCCGGCAGCACCGATCAGGCCGCCGCCGGCAAACAGAGCGGCTGCGAAGAACGCGCCCGCCACGACGGCGGAGACGATCCAGAATTTCTGCGGCGTCCAATCGAGCCCCGCCTGCGACAGGCGGACGGGGAGCGGAGCGCTCTTCTCCTGCAGGCGTCGCGCCTCGAGATCCTTCAGCGTGGTCTCGACCTGCTCGCGGCGCGAGCGCTGGGTCTTCTCGGCCTGGCGGGCCGTGGGCGCCTCGGCGCGCGAGATCGAAGCGCGGCGGCTTTCGGCCTTTCGTTCCCCGGACAGCAGCGGATAGAGGAAGACCCAGGCGATGCCGCCGACCGCCGCGGTGGCAAGGAATGCGAGGGCGAGGACCTGCATGTTCATGCTGAACGGCTCACGTCTTCGGCGCGACTTCCGCCGCGTCCAGCGCAGCGGCAAGGCGCTTCTCGTCGCCGTAATAGCGGGCGCGTTCCCAGAATTTCGGACGGCCGATGCCGGTCGAGCGGTGCCGGCCGATGATCTTGCCGTTGGCGTCCTCGCCGACCATGTCGTAGAGGAAGATGTCCTGGGTGATGATGGTGTCGCCTTCCATGCCCATCACCTCGGTGATGTGGGTGATGCGGCGCGAGCCGTCGCGCAGGCGCGCAGCCTGGACGATCACGTCGATGGAGGCGCAGATCATCTCGCGGATGGTGCGTGAGGGAAGCGAGAAGCCTCCCATCGTGATCATGGATTCGCAGCGCGACAGGGCTTCGCGCGGGTTGTTGGCGTGCAGCGTGCCCATCGATCCGTCATGGCCGGTGTTCATGGCCTGGAGCAGGTCGAATGCCTCGGGTCCGCGAACCTCGCCGACGATGATGCGTTCGGGGCGCATACGCAGGCAGTTACGCACCAGCTCGCGCATGGTGATCTGGCCCTCGCCCTCGATGTTGGGCGGTCGGGTTTCCAGCCGCACCACGTGAGGCTGCTGGAGCTGGAGCTCGGCGGCGTCCTCGCAGGTGATGATGCGCTCGTCATGCTCGATATAGTTGGTCAGGCAGTTGAGCAGCGTGGTCTTGCCGGAGCCGGTGCCGCCGGAGATCAGCACGTTGCAGCGGACGCGACCGATGATCTGGAGGATTTCAGCGCCTTCCGGCGAGATGGCGCCGAACTTGACCAGCTGATCGAGCGTCAGCTTGTCCTTCTTGAATTTGCGGATGGTGAGCGTGGGGCCGTCGATCGACAACGGCGGCACGATGGCGTTGACGCGGGAGCCGTCGGCGAGGCGCGCGTCGCAAATCGGCGAGGATTCGTCGACGCGCCGGCCGACCTGGCTGACGATGCGCTGGCAGATGTTGAGGAGCTGCTGGTTGTCGCGGAAGCGAATTCCCGTGCGCTGGATCTTGCCGGCGACTTCGATGTAGACGGTGTTGGCGCCGTTGACCATGATGTCGGCGATGTCGTCGCGCGACAGCAGCGGCTCGAGCGGACCGTATCCGAGAACGTCGTTGCAGATGTCGTCGAGCAGTTCCTCCTGCTCGGCGATCGACATCACGATGTTCTTGATCGCGATGATCTCGTTGACGATGTCGCGGATTTCCTCGCGCGCGGACTCCGAATCGAGCTTGGCGAGCTGAGCGAGGTCGATCGCCTCGATCAGCGCGCCGAAGATGGTCGCCTTGACCTCGTAATAATTGTCCGACCGCCGGCTCTCCATGGCCGGAGGCGGCGGCGCCTTGGCAGGCGCAAGCGGCGGCGAGGCGACGACCGGCGGAGGCGGGGCGCGCGACACCGTCGGCGCCGGAGCCTGGGCAGGCTCGGGCGACACGGCGCCGGGCTTGGGCGCCCGAAGGTCGGTGTCTGTTCCGCTACGCTTACCGAACACTTAACAACTCCATGCGGCGGCTTATTTTCCCCGCAACTTGTCAATCAGGGGTGAAAGCAGGGACGACTTTTGTTTCTTGGTTTCGCTGCGGCCGGTCAGGCGCTGGGCGATCTGAAGAAACATCTCGATCGACTTGTGGTTGGCGGAGATCTCCGCGATCATCTGGCCGTTGTTGGCGGCCGAGCCGAAGATCTGCGGCTCGAACGGGATCGAGACGATCGGCTGGCTCTCGATCGCCTTGGCGAACTCCGCGGCGGCGATTTCGGGGCGCTTCGGCACGCCGACCTGGTTCAGGCAGTAGAGCGGAGGCCGGTCGTTGGGGCGCGCGGCCTTCAACAGATCGAACAGGTTCTTGGTATTGCGCAAATTGGCGAGGTCGGGCGCGGCCACGATCAGGATGTCGTCCGCCCCGATCAGCGCGCGCTTGGTCCAGCCCGACCATTGGTGCGGAATGTCGAGCACGATGCAGGGCATGGTGGAGCGCAGGGTATCGAACACGGCGTCGAAGGCGTCGGTGCCGAAATCATAGACCCGGTCGAGCGTCGCCGGCGCCGCCAGCAGGCTGAGATGGTCGGTGCATTTCGACAGCAGGCGGTCGATGAAGGCGGTGTCGACGCGATCGGGCGAGAACACGGCGTCGGCAATGCCCTGCGGCGGGTCCTGGTTGTAGTCCAGCCCGGCGGTGCCGAAGGCGAGGTCGAGATCGGCGACGACGGCGTCCATGGCGAGGTCGCGCGCGATCGCCCAGGCGACATTATGGGAGATGGTGGAAGCCCCGACGCCGCCCTTGGCGCCGACCACGGCGATGATGCGGCCGACCGCCTTGGCTTCCGGGGCGGAGAACAGGTTGCAGATCGAGCGCACGACGTCGATCGCGCCGACCGGCGCGAGCACGTAGTCGCTGACACCGCGGCGCACCAGCTCACGGTAGAGTGTGACGTCGTTGATCCGGCCGATCACGACCACGCGGGTGCCGGCGTCGCAGACGGTGGCGAGCTGGTCGAGCCCGCCCAGCAGGTCGTTGCGTCCGTCGCTTTCGAGCACGATGACGTTCGGCGTCGGGGCCGAGCGGTAGGCCTCGGTTGCAGCGGCCATGCCGCCCATCTGGATCTTCAGATGGGCCTTGCCGAGGCGGCGGTCTTCGCCGGCCGACTGGACCGCGGCGGCGGTTTCCACGGTCTCGCAGAAAGCCTGGACCGAGACGCGCGGCGCGGGCGCAATATGCTCCTCGACCGGCGGAGGAGCTGCATCCGGCTGCTCTTCGTGTGTCTGGCGAGCGTAGCTGATCATTTGCCGGTGTCGCTGAGCTTGGCCTTGTCGGCCTCGGGATAGGTGGTCGCCGTCGTGAGACCCTTGCGATATTTCTCGAGAGCGGTGATGCGCCGCGCCGTGTAGGACGGAGTTTCAGGCCGCGGCTGCTCGAGGTCCGACGGATTGTCGACCATCGCTGCGAGGTTGCGCTGATAGGCGCAGCCGTAATTGTAATAGTCCTTGTTCTCGAACCATCTCTTGTTCTTGATCGAAGGGCCGACGTCCTCCGGCCACAGGCCGCAGGGACCCGCGACCGCGGCGATCTTGGAATAAGTGAGCCGGATCGGCGGCAGGAAGCGCCTGTCTTCCGGCTGGTAGGGGCGAACGTTGACGCCGCGCGGCGGAACGCCTGCTCCCGCCAGCATCGCCTGGATTTCACGCATCGTGTCCGCGACCGGACGCGCATTGGGCGTACCGGACGGCACGTCGATATGGATGGCGCCCGTGCCTTCGTGCAACCATGCCGATGCGACACCCATCACGTCCGCGCGCTGGGCGGCGGTCAATCCGCCGCGGGCATGGCCGACGAAGACGACGATCGAACGATTTTGCTCTTCGATCGCGATCGGATGGCGCTGCTTGTAGTCGTCGGGAATGGAGGCCGTGACGGCTTCGTCATGCTGGCACCCGCCGAGCGCGAGCGCCATGCCAACGAGCGCGCCACCGAGACGGATGGCGCGTTTGCGAAGCTGGGGTGGTCTTGTGATCATCGTGAAGTCCCCGTTCCGCCTCAGTCGGTGATGAAGCCGTAGGTGCCGCGGTAGTTCTTGGCCGGTTCGGTCCGGCCGGGCACGCCGTAAAGGCGGTTGATGTTGCCGAGCAGCTGGGCCTGTGGATCCGCAGGCGGGGCGAAGCCGTCATCCGGCCGCGACAGGTCCTTTGGCGCCACCGCGCGAACGACATAAGGCGTCACGATCACGACCAGCTCGGTCGCGTTGTTGACGAAGTCGCGGCTGCGGAACAGCGTGCCGAGGACCGGGAGCTGCATCAGTCCCGGCAATCCGCTGATGGCCTGCTTGGTCTGCTGCTGGATCAGGCCGGCCATCGCCATCGCGCCGCCGGAGGGAATTTCCAGCGAGGTCTCGGCACGGCGGGTCCTGATCGAGGGCACCGTCACCGAGTTCACCGAGGTCGAGGTCACGGCCTGCGACAGCGTGATCGCATTCTCGTTCGACAGCTCCGAGACCTCGGTCATCACCCGCAGGCTGATCTTGCCTTCGCTCAGCACCACGGGGGTGAAGTTGAGCGAGATGCCGAACTTCTTGAAGCTGATCTGGGTGGTACAGACATGCGTGGTGGGATCGCACGCATAGCCCGCCGGCACGGGGAATTCGCCGCCAGCGATGAACGTTGCCGATTCACCGGAGATCGCGGTCAGGTTCGGTTCGGCCAGCGTCCGGATCACGCCAGCGGTTTCCATCGCGCGCAGGGTGGCCTGCACCGACGGCGCCGCGCCGAACTTCGTGGTCAGATTGTTGCCGTCCACGAGGTTGTGGCCGAGAGCGGTGAACGGATTCGAGTTGGAGAAGCTCACCACCGACGTGCCGTAGTTGAGGTTCGCGGTCAGGTCGATGCCGAGCTGCTTGACGATGTTGCGCTGGACTTCGGCCACCGTCACCTTGAGCATGACCTGGTCACGGCCGCGGACCACGATCGAGTTCACGACCTTGTCGGCGCCGCCGGCCAGGCGCGCGGCGAGGTCATTGGCCTGCTGCGCTTCCATCGGGTTCGCCGCCGTGCCGGTCAGGACGATGCCGTCGCCGAGTCCGTCGATCTGGATGTCTGAATTCGGCAGGACCTGCTTCAGCGCCGCCCGCACACCGTTGAGGTCGCGCTTGACCGCGATGTCATAGGCCGCGATCTGCTGGCCTGCAGAATCGAAGAACACGATGTTGGTCTGGCCGAGCGCGGCGCCGATGATGTAGGCGCGCTGCGCCGAGCGGACCACCGCATTGGCGATCTTGGGGTCAGCGACCAGCACGTCCTTGATGTCGCGCGGAAGGTCGATCACCACGGACTTGCCGATGCCGAGCGAAAGGAAGCGGGCGTTCATCTGACCGTCGGCGGCGACCGCCGCGCCGGGGCGATAGTCGGCGGCGACCACGGGGGTCAGCACCGGGTTGAATGCCAGCGCGAAGGCGGCCGAAAACGACAGGGCGCGGACCATGGCGGTTCGCATCGTCGCTGAATCTGCCCTGCATTTCATGTCGCCTGTCCTCATCGTGCTTTCGCCGTCGAGCTCGGGATGCCGTAGCGAATGATCGAGACGCCGTCGCGCTTCTGGGCGGATTCGTCGAGCGTGATCTCGCTCATCTTGACGTCGGCAATGCTGCGCAGCGCCAGCGAGAGCGTTCCGGCCTGACGGGCCGAGGAAAGCGCCTGGGTCTGTGCGGAAGTGAGTTCCAGGGTCACGGTCTTGCCGACCACGGTGTTCTGGCCGTCCTTTTCCTTCGGAGCCTGGTCGATGGCGAGGACGCGCACGTTGACCAGGATGATCTCGGACGTGACGACGTCCTGGCCCCCGGCGGTCTGGTCCGGGTTCTTGAGGCGGCGTGTCAGCAGGACATCGACGCGGTCATTGGGCAGGATGAAGCCGCCTGCGCCGGTCTCCGGCGAGATTTCGGTCGAGATGGCCCGCATGCCGCTGGGCAGGATGGCCGCCATGAATCCGGAGCCCTCGGCCTTGACCAGCTTCTGGTCGCGGATTGGCTCACCCTGAATGAAGGGGGCGCGCGCGATCGAACCGGTCACCTGGGTCACGCCCTCGGGACGCTCGTTGCGGCGAATGAAGGTGGCGCTGGCGGTCGCGGCCGGCCAGGTCTGCCATTGCACATCTTCCGGCTTCACGGTCTGGCCGAGGCCGATGTCGTTCTTGGCCACGAGGACGTCGACGGTCGGAAGCTGCGCGACCGGGGCCGGAGGCGGCGCAGAATTGTCCGAGCCGCTCGCCAGGTACGCGGCGACACCGCCGGCGCAGATGGCGACCGCCAGGACGACAATGCGTGCCCTATTCATACGCTTCACTTTCCAACAAAACGCCGCGACGCTGCCGCCGCCGTAATCGGCAGTTGACCAGCTATTCGTCAAAGCATGGTTAATGAGGCGTATCTAAATCGCCTTAACGCCGGGTTTACCCGGTGCGTTCAGCGCAGCGCGAGGTGAGCGAGATCAATCGCCTTCACCCATTCGGTCTCCGGATAGACCATCAGCGCACTCAGTGCGAGCGCGATGCCATAGGGGATGCCGCTCTCCTTGGCATGCAGCCGGGCGAGCCAGGCCTGACCCGCCAGTCCGTAGGGCAGCGGCCATTGCCGGAACTGGAGCAGGAGCAGCGTCAGCGCCCCGCCGAACAGCGAGGCGTAGAGCAGGAAGTTCATCAGCTGTGCGAAGCCGAACCAGAGCGCGACGGAGGCTGCGACCTTGGCGTCGCCGCCGCCGACCCAGCCCATCGCAAAGCAGGTGAAGGCGATGACCAAAAGAAGCGCGCCGGCGCCGACATGACTGAGCATCTCGTAAGGTGCCATGCCACCGGCGAGGGCAAGCGCGAAGAAGCCGGCGACCAGCGCCAGCGACACGCGGTTCGAGATCGTCATCGTGAAGAGATCGCTCGCGGCAGCGAACGCCATCAGGGCCGGGAAGAGCAAAAGGCGCGCAAGGTCGAGGATCATGGGCTGCGTCTTGAGGCCTGGGTTTGCCGCGGGAACTGGCGTCGGGCGATGCTAGCCGGCAGTGCTAAACAAACCGACAACGGCAGCAAGGGCGCGCGAGGCTGAAGTCGCGGAAAGCGTCGTCACCAGAGGCTGGCAATGCGCGCGGCGAGCGCGGCCGTGGCAAGCAGCAGCGCAAGGCAGACCCAATAGACCGGCGAGCCGGCCTGTGCCGCCGCTGTCTCATCCGCCGCGATCGCGGCATCGGTTCTGTACTTACGCAACGCCACTGGAACTCGCCGTCTTCGGAAAAACAAAGGCCCCGGAGATCCGGGGCTTTTGCCGAGATTCGTCGGTTGCTTACTTCAGCGAGCTGCTGATCGAAGTGAACTTGGCGTTCAACGTGGTGCCGAGGTTGTTGACGACGGTGATGATGGCCAGCGCGATGCCGGCGGCGATCAGACCGTATTCGATGGCGGTGGCGCCGGATTCATCCTTCGCGAAACGTGCAATCAAGTTCTTCATGAACATAACTCCATCTGGGGTGGGGATCGCCTCGTTCGGCGCCGTCATTGACCCGATGACCATGAGAGCCGAGCTCTTTCGGTAGAGTTAATTCGATCGGGCAAACCCGCCTGCGGCGCGATGCTTTGGCCCAGAGTGAATTTCGTCTTAAGGCGGCGCCTGTAATTCGTTCCGGTTCCGGATGTACCGTCGGCGCGGCGCCGGCTTCACGCTCCCTTAAATTTAGCGGCGTAGGCGTAACAGACCTGGAATTCGCAAGAGAGGCGACGATGTCGAGCCTGCCCATGCAAGTCGCCCTGATGCTTGGCGAGACCATCGTCAAGGTGATCCCCATCACCTTCGCGCTCGCGGCGGTCTTCACCGTGCTCGAACATTTCTGGGCCTGCAATGCCGGCGCGCCGTGGTGGCGCAAGCGCGAGATCGTCACCGACATCTGCTACTGGTTCTTCGTTCCGGTGTTCGCCCGCACCATGCGGATCGGACTTCTGATCGTCGGCGCGAGCCTCGTCTTCAACATCCACGACGCCGATGAGCTCATCGCCTTCTATGACAATGGCCACGGCCCGCTGTCGTTAATGCCGCTCTGGGTCCAAGCCGGGTTGTTCCTGGTCCTGTCCGACTTCATGCTGTATTGGCTGCACCGGCTGTTCCACGGCGGCGGGTTCTGGAAGTACCACGCCATCCATCACTCCTCGGAGGAGATCAGCTGGATTTCGGCGGCCCGCTTCCATCCCGTCAATCTCGTGCTCGGTTCGATCGGCGTCGACGTCGTGCTGCTGATGGCCGGCATTTCCCCGAACGCGATGGTTTGGCTCTCCCCGTTCACGACCTTCCATTCGGCCTTCGTGCACGCCAACCTGAATTGGAGCTTCGGGCCGTTCAAATATTTGCTGGCGACGCCGGTGTTCCACCGCTGGCACCACACCTCGCTCGAGGAGGGCGGCGACACCAATTTTGCCGGCACGTTCCCGATCTGGGATGTTCTGTTCGGCACCTTCCGTATGCCCGAGGGTGAACTGCCGCAGGATTACGGCAAGGACGAAGCGACGATGCCGAAGGAGATCGCGGGCCAGTTCGCCTATCCGTTCCGCCGCTAGCCTCCAAGGCGGTAAAACGCCAGTCTGTTCAAACAATAGTCGGCGAGTTTGCGGAACGTTCACGAATTAAGGGCAGGTTAGCCGGGTCGGGCACTGGCTTCGTTGTATCGAGTCGCTTCCGCTGGTTTGTGACGTCCCGGGGGTAAGAGTATGCGTAAGGAATTGCTGCGCCGTCGGGCGCGCGTCTGTCTTCTGGTTGCGGCTGCGGTGCTGGCATCGCCGGCCCCCGGCCTTGCCGAGCCCACCGCCGACACCATCGCCGTCAATGTCGACCAGGCCAAGCTGGTGCGGCTGCCCGGCAAGGTGGCGACCATCGTGGTCGGCAATCCCCTGATCGCCGACGTCACGCTCCAGCCCGGCGGCATGATCGTCGTGACCGGCAAGGGCTATGGTGCCACCAATTTCATCGCACTCGACCGGGCCGGCGAGATTCTGGTCGATCGCCAGATCCAGGTCGAAGGTCCGAGCGACCGGCTCGTCACCGTCTATCGCGGAATCGAGCGCGAGTCCTACAGCTGCGTGCCGCTTTGCCAGCGTCGCGTGACGCTCGGCGACAGCGACACCTATTTCAACAACACGATGAGCCAGGCCGGCTCGCTGAGCGCCAGCGCCAGCGGTGGTGGTGGCGGCGGTCCGCCCAAGTCCAACTAGCAGGACCGATCGGCGGGTTTGCCCGGGCAGGAGCCCGCCAGACCGCTTTGCAGATGCGAAGCAGAGGTCTCGGCGCGCGCCGTGCTTTCCGCGAGCTTGGGATCGCGGCTGGTTAACGCGTTCTTAATGGCGCGGTCCGCGGGCTGCGGATCGCCTGAAACACTTAAACAATCAGTTTCCGCTATTGAACGGGACAGTTGATCGCCCGTTGCTGGGGAATTTGACGCGATGCC
Organism: Bradyrhizobium sp. CIR48; assembly: GCF_014198315.1. Classification (NCBI taxonomy): domain Bacteria; kingdom Pseudomonadati; phylum Pseudomonadota; class Alphaproteobacteria; order Hyphomicrobiales; family Nitrobacteraceae; genus Bradyrhizobium; species Bradyrhizobium sp. CIR48. The sequence goes on along the minus strand of NZ_JACIHG010000015.1, from coordinate 143,355 downwards.
ATCGCCTGCACCTTCGAGATTCACACTCCGGAAAGCGCTGGGCCGGTTTTGCGGCAACCGCCGCGGTTCCGCGGCCGTCGAGTTCGCCCTGGTCGCACCGATGTTCTTCGCGCTGCTGTTCGCCATCATCGAAACGGCGCTCATGTTCCTCGCGAGCCAGGTGCTCGAGACCATCACGCAAAATTCCGCGCGCGCGATTCTGACCGGCCAGGCGCAAGCGCAGGGCGGGTCGGTGGCGGCCTGTCAGACCACGCCCGGCGTGGTCATGGCGTGCGACCAGACGACGTTCAAGGCCTATGTGTGCACGCAGATCCCGGCGCTGTTTGATTGCAGCAAGCTCTACGTCGACGTCGTGAGCACCAGCTCCTTCGGGTCGCTAAGCCTGACGAACTACGGCGATTCCTGCAATTTCACCCCGACCGGCATGCAGTACAGTGCCGGGACCTCCGGCCAGGTGGTCGTGGTGCGGCTGTTCTATCAATGGCCGCTCATCGTCACCGGCCTCGGTTACAATATCGGGTGCAGCAACAAACGGCTGATGGTGGCGACCACGGCCTTCAAGAACGAACCCTTCTGAGACAGATGGATCCGAGCGGACCGATGCAGGCGATTGCGAATATCTGGCGGAATGCACGTAGTTCCGTGCGCGACTTCGTCGCCGACAAGCGCGCGCTCGCGGCGACCGAATTCGCGGTCATCGTCCCGCTGATGCTGGTGATGTTCTTCGGCACCGTCGAATTCTCGTCGGCCGTGGCGATCGATCGCAAGGTTACATTGATCGCGCGGGCGCTGTCCGATTTGACGTCGCAGTCGACGACGCTCGCCGATGCCGACATGAAGGATACGTTCACGGCGAGCATCTCGGTCATCATGCCCTACGACGCCAGTCTGGTGAAGGGCACGGTCTCCCAGATCTATATCGATGCCAACAGCATTGCTACGGTCCAGTGGAGCAAGGCCGGCACCATTGCGAGCGGCGCGACGCAAGCGACGCTGGCGACCTCGGCTCGCAAGGCCGGCGACAAGGTCACCACCATGATTCCCTCGACGCTGTTGATTCCGTCGACCTACCTCATCCTCAGCGAGGCGAGCTACACTTACACGCCGTCCGTAGGCTACGTGTTGAAGTCGAGCCTACCCTTGAGCGATCTGTCCTACACGCGGCCGCGCCAGGTCACCTGCGTTCCCTACAACGGCGTGCCGTCGACGTGCTGATATCCGCGAGCAGGCGCTAAAATGAAAAAGGCCGTGCGTTGCGCACGGCCTTCTTGCTTTCTTTGGCTTGCGCGAGCCGATCGGCCCAACGCCCGGACGCTCAGCCTTCGGAGCGGAGGTTGTCCGCTGCCGACTTGCCGGAACGACGGTCGGCCACGATCTCGTAGGAGATCTTCTGACCTTCGCGCAGCGTGCCGAGGCCCGCGCGCTCCACAGCGCTGATGTGGACGAACACGTCCTGGCCGCCGTCGTCGGGCTGAATGAAGCCGAAGCCTTTGGTCGCGTTAAACCACTTCACGGTTCCCATGCTCACGGGGGTAGTCCCTTCTCAGATAACACAATGTGAGAGCCCGCTTGCGCAGGCCGGTTAGATCGAATTTTTGGAAGGGTCGTCAGCGTGTCTGAACCGGCTGTACCGGTGGATGCTAATGTCGTCCGGCCGAAAATCGATAAATTCATTTTATCGGAATTGGGGTCTCAAAACAATCCGGACATGCACGATTTTTTGATCCGCCGCGATGGCCGCGGCGGATCCACATAAAGTCAGAATCTTACTTCCGCGCTCAGGCGCCTAGCGACGGCGGAACTGGCCGCCGCGCTGGCCCGGGCGAGGCGGTCCGCCCACGCCGCTGGGACGCTCGTCCTTGTGGCGGAAAATCAGCCGGCCCTTCTCGAGGTCATAGGGCGACATCTCCACCGTCACGCGGTCGCCTGCCAGCGTCTTGATGCGGTTCTTCTTCATCTTGCCGGCGGTATAGGCGACGATCTCGTGTCCGGCGTCGAGCTGCACGCGGTAGCGTGCGTCGGGGAGGATTTCGGTGACCAGTCCTTCGAACTGGATCAGCTCTTCCTTAGCCATGAATTTCTCCAGGTCGTGGACGGCTAGTGCGAATAGGGTTTGCGGTTCGGTTGGCCGTTCGGCCGACTCTCACGGCGCAAAAAGGCAACGCCTTGTATCCCATCAGGTGCCCCGGCGCTATGCGCGGAACGCTGTTCTGGACGACTGCCTGCAGAAGAATGCGTCTTCCCGCCAGAGCGTGGACGACGAGACCCCTTTGAGGCCTTCGGGCCATTGCCGGGCCGCCCGTCAGCATGTCGCGCTTCGCCGCCATGTCGGCCTTCACCGGGGCGTCCCTCGCCGTGCTTGCCGGCGCTATGGTGGCGTCCGTCGGTATGTCGTTCGTCGCTACGACGCCCGTCACCATGGCGTCCATCGCCATGCCTTGCGCCTTGCGGACGCTGGCCTGGGCGGCCTCCGCGGCCCTGTCGTTGCTGCGGCGCGGGAGGACCCGCATCGCGGCGGCCGGCGTCGGTGCGGAGATCTTCGCGCGGCAGTGCCACCTTGATCAGCCGTTCGATGTCGCGGAGATAGCTGAGTTCCTCGCCGCCTGCGACCAACGATATCGCGGTGCCGTCGGCGCCGGCACGCGCGGTGCGGCCGATGCGGTGGACGTAGGTTTCAGGCACGTTGGGCAGGTCGAAATTGATGACATGGCTGATGCCGTCGACGTCGATGCCGCGGGCGGCGATGTCGGTGGCGACCAGGGTGCGGATCTCGCCCGAGCGGAACTGGGCCAGCGTCCGTTCGCGATGGTTCTGCGACTTGTTGCCGTGGATGGCGCTGGCGGGGATGCCGGCCTTCTCGAGCGACTTCACCACCTTGTCCGCGCCGTGCTTGGTGCGGGTGAAGACCAGGGCGCGGTTGACCGGCTCGTCCTTCAGAAGCTTGGTCAGGAAGGCGGGCTTGGCGGAGAAATCGACCTGGACGATGCGTTGATTGATGCGCTCGGCGGTCGAGGAGACCGGGGTCACCGCGACGCGGGCGGGGTCCCGCAGCATCGCGTTCGCCAGCTCGGCAATGTCCTTGGGCATGGTGGCCGAGAAGAACAGCGTCTGCCGCTTGATCGGCAGCTTGGCGACGATTTTGCGGATGTCGTTGATGAAGCCCATGTCGAGCATGCGGTCGGCTTCATCGAGCACGAGGAATTCGACGCTCGAGAGCTTCAGCCCGTTGCTCTGCACGAGGTCGAGCAGGCGGCCGGGGGTGGCGACCAGCACTTCGACGCCCTGCATCAGCGAGCGGACCTGGCGGCCCATCGGAACGCCGCCGATGGCGAGCGTCGAGGACAGGCGGATGTGGCGGCCATAGGCGTTGAAGCTGTCGAGGATCTGGCCGGACAGCTCGCGGGTCGGCGACAACACCAGGACGCGGGTCGTCTTGGGCTGCGGCTTGATACGGTGCTCGAGCAGGCGGTGCAGGATCGGCAGCGCGAAGGACGCGGTCTTACCGGTACCGGTCTGGGCGATACCGACGACGTCGCGGCCGGTCAGCGCCGTGGGGATGGTCTGGGCCTGGATGGGGGTGGGGGTGACGTAGTTCTCTTCTTGAAGAGCGCGCGCGATGGGTTCGGCGAGGCCGAAGTCCTGAAACGAAGTCAAAAGAGGGGTTCTTTCCATGTCAAAAGCGCAACGCCCGGCGCATTCAGCGCGGCGCACGCAAAAGGGTGTCGAGAAGACACCTGCGTGTTTGGGGTGTCGGATGGCTTGGGAGATATGGGGCAAGCCAGAGGCCCGTAAGGGCTTAAGAACACGCGGCTCGCGACGACCGCTTGATTCGCAAGAGGTCTCGGCCGCTCATATGGAACATCGAGGGGGCGCTTTCAAGGCAGCTCGTCCAAAAAGGCCGGTTGCGGTGCAGAAATAGTTATGCCGGAAATTTAGCCAGAAAGGGTATTTTGCTCAGAAAATAACCAGCCTGCCGCTTTGGCATACATTTGGACTGCTCAAGTTTTGGGCTGGTTCGAGGTCGGGACACTTTGATTTCGGCAAATTTTGTCAGCAAAACCAACTGGTTGGTGGGTGCTCAGTCCATGGCATGGTTCTTGCGAATCCGTTAATCGCAGGCGGCCGTGGGGCCGTTTCGCAGCGTTTTTCACGTCTGCGTCAGGGAGATGAGACACTCATGTTTAGCAAATCCACTCACGATATAGCGGCGTCATTTAGCCGCCGCGGTGTGCTCGCCGCGACCGCCGGACTGGTGCTCGGTCTGGCTTCATTGACTGGCGCCAAGGCCGCGGATGACACCATCAAGGTCGGCGTGCTGCACTCCCTTTCCGGCACCATGGCCATCAGCGAAACCACGCTGAAGGACACCATCCTTTTCCTGATCGACGAGCAGAACAAGAAGGGCGGCGTTCTCGGCAAGAAGCTCGAGGCCGTCGTCGTCGACCCCGCGTCGAACTGGCCGCTGTTCGCCGAAAAGGCGCGCGAGCTGATCACCAAGGACAAGGTCTCGGTCGTGTTCGGCTGCTGGACCTCGGTGTCGCGCAAGTCGGTGCTGCCCGTCTTCAAGGAGCTGAACAACATCCTGTTCTACCCCGTGCAGTACGAGGGTGAGGAGAGCGAGCGCAACGTGTTCTACACGGGTGCGGCGCCGAACCAGCAGGCAATCCCCGCCGTCGACTACCTGATGAAGGACGAGAAGGTGAAGCGCTGGGTGCTCGCGGGCACCGACTACGTTTATCCGCGTACCACCAACAAGATCCTGGAAGCCTATCTGAAGTCGAAGGGTGTCGCCCAGGAAGACATCATGATCAACTACACGCCGTTCGGTCACTCCGACTGGCAGACGATCGTGGCCGACATCAAGAAGTTCGGCTCGGCCGGCAAGAAGACCGCCGTGGTCTCGACGATCAATGGTGACGCCAACGTTCCCTTCTACAAGGAGCTCGGCAACCAGGGCATCAAGGCGAAGGACATCCCGGTCGTCGCGTTCTCGGTGGGCGAAGAAGAGCTCGCCGGCATCGACACCAAGCCGCTGGTCGGCCATCTCGCGGCCTGGAACTACTTCCAGTCGATCAAGTCGCCGGAGAACGAGAAGTTCATCAAGGCGTGGCAGGCCTACACCAAGAATCCGAAGCGCGTGACCAACGATCCGATGGAAGCGCATGTGATCGGCTTCGACATGTGGGTCAAGGCGGTCGAGAAGGTGAAGTCGACCGATCCGGACAAGGTGATCGACGCTCTCCCGGGCATCGAAGCCAAGAACCTGACCGGCGGCGTGTCGAAGATGCTGCCGAACCACCACATCACCAAGCCGGTGTTCATCGGCGAGATCAAGGGCAACGGCCAGTTCGACGTGGTCTGGAAGACCCCGGGTCTCGTCGCGGGCGATGCCTGGTCGAAGGAACTCGACGGCTCCAAGGACCTGGTCGGCGACTGGGTCGGCAAGAAGTGCGGCAACTTCAACACCAAGACCAACAAGTGCCTCGGTTCGGGCTCCTGACCCGGATCTGACACGCCATAGCACGCCCGGAGAAGGCGGCGATCCCGCCGCCTTCTCCACTCATTTCTGCCGGGGTCATTCACAGTGCCAGCCCATTTGTCCGCGCGCCTCTGCTCGCTTGCGCTCTCGTTGTTCCTGATCGCGTTCGCACTGCCGGCCCTCGCCGGTCCGTTCGAGGATGCGGTCGCCAAATTCGCCAACGATGATTATTCCGATACCGACGAGGCGATCGGCGTGGTCGCAAGCAGCGGCAATCCGCTGGCTTTCCCCATCATCAGTGCGCTTCAGGATGGCCGCCTGATGGCCGACCCTGACAGCAAGAAGGTTTACGTCACCGGTACCGATGGTAAGTCGATCGACGCCGCGACCGGCCAGGCGGTGGCGAGCGTTCCCGACAGCGCGAGCGCAGTCCGCCTCAACAACCGCCTGCGCCGCAGCGTCGACGCAGCTCTCGGCAGCCTGACGCTCCAGTCGCCGGACGTCGGAACACGGCTGCAGGCCGCGCAATCCGTCTTCAAGTCGCATGAGGAGACCGCGCTCGAGCCGGTCGATGCCGCGCTCGCCAAGGAAACCAACAGGTCCGTCAAGGCTGCGCTCGGCGACGCCCGCGCGGCCATCCTGCTGTTCAAGTCGGACGCCAGCGAGGTCGAGAAGCTGGAGGCGGTGGCCACCCTCAAGGGGCGCGGCGATCAGGAGGCGCTGGCCCTGCTCACAGGCATGGGCGACCAGCCGGCGTCGGTGACCAAGGCCGCTACGAGCGCGATCGGCTCGATCCAGAATTCGCTCGCGATCTGGTCCATGGTGCAGAATGCCTGGTACGGCCTCTCGCTCGGCTCGGTGCTGCTGCTCGCCGCGATCGGGCTCGCCATCACCTTTGGCGTGATGGGCGTGATCAACATGGCGCATGGCGAGATGGTAATGATCGGGGCCTACACCACCTTCGTGGTGCAGGAGGTGATCCGCACCCGCTATCCCGGCCTGTTCGATTATTCGCTGCTGATCGCGGTGCCGCTGGCCTTTGTCGTCGCCGGCGCGATCGGCGTGCTGATCGAGCGCAGCATCATCCGTTTCCTCTACGGGCGTCCTCTGGAGACGCTGCTCGCGACCTGGGGTCTGTCGCTGGTGCTGCAGCAGGCGGTGCGCACCATGTTCGGTCCGACCAACCGCGAGGTCGGCAATCCCTCCTGGATGAGCGGCGCTTTCGAGCTCGGCCAGATCACCATCACCTATAACCGGCTCTGGATCCTCGTGTTCACGCTGGCCGTGTTCGCGATCCTGCTCGCGATGCTGCGCTACACCGCGCTCGGCCTCGAGATGCGCGCGGTGACGCAGAACCGCCGCATGGCGGCCTCGATGGGCATCGCCACCTCGCGCGTCGACGCGCTGACCTTCGGGCTCGGCTCCGGCATTGCCGGCATCGCCGGCGTGGCGCTGTCGCAGATCGACAATGTAAGCCCCAATCTCGGCCAGAGCTACATCATCGACAGCTTCATGGTCGTGGTGTTCGGCGGCGTCGGCAATCTCTGGGGCACGCTGGTCGGCGCCTTCACGCTCGGCATCGCCAACAAGTTCCTGGAGCCGGTCGCCGGCGCCGTGCTCGGCAAGATCGCCATCCTGGTTCTCATCATCCTGTTCATTCAAAAGCGCCCGCGCGGACTGTTCGCGCTCAAGGGCCGTGCGGTGGAAGCATGACCCCTCACATGCTGACGCGATCGCTGGACCGCGGCGCGACGATCTTCCTTGCCGTCGTCGCAGCTTGCGGCATCCTGATCCCGCTCTCCAACCTGCTGCTGCCCGCGGGCTCGTTCCTGCAGGTGCCGACCTATCTCGTCGCGCTCTGGGGCAAATATGTCTGCTACGCGATCCTGGCGCTCGCGATCGATCTGATCTGGGGCTATTGCGGCATCCTCTCGCTCGGCCACGGCGCGTTCTTTGCGCTTGGCGGCTACGCGATGGGGATGTACCTGATGCGGCAGATCGGCGCCCGCGGCGTCTACGGCAATCCGATCCTGCCCGACTTCATGGTGTTCCTGAACTGGCAGAAGCTGCCCTGGTACTGGTACGGCTTCGACATGTTCTGGTTCGCAGCGCTGATGGTGCTGGTCGTGCCCGGCCTGCTCGCCTTCTGCTTCGGCTGGCTTGCCTTTCGCTCCCGCGTCACCGGCGTGTATCTGTCGATCATCACGCAGGCGATGACCTATGCGCTGCTGCTCGCCTTCTTCCGCAACGACTTCGGCTTCGGCGGCAATAACGGCTTGACCGACTTCAAGGACATCCTGGGCTTCAACGTCCAGGCGGAAGGCACCCGCGCGGCGTTGTTCGCGCTGAGCTGTCTGGCGCTGATCGCAGGCTTCCTGATCTGCCGCGCCATCGTCTCCTCCAAGCTCGGCAAGGTGTTGATCGCGGTGCGTGATGCGGAATCGCGCACGCGCTTCCTCGGCTACCGCGTCGAATCCTACAAGCTGTTCGTGTTCACGGTCTCGGCCTGCATGGCGGGGGTCGCCGGCGCGCTCTACGTGCCGCAGGTCGGCATCATCAACCCAAGCGAATTCGCGCCCGGCAATTCGATCGAGGCGGTGATCTGGGTCGCGGTCGGCGGCCGCGGCACGCTGGTCGGTGCCGCGCTTGGCGCCGTCGTCGTCAACTACGCCAAGACGTTTTTCACCTCGGGCATGCTGGCGCCGTACTGGCTGTTCATGCTGGGCGCGCTGTTCATCCTGGTGACGCTGCTGCTGCCCAAGGGCATCGTCGGCACCTTCAACGCCTGGTGGGACTCGTCGAAAGATAAGCGCAACGCCGCGAGCGCTGCGGCCGAAGACGGCGTCACCGAACCCAAGATGGCGGAGTAGGCGCAAATGAACGTCATGGACAACCGCGCAACCTCCGCAATGCTCTATCTCGACGGCGTGCACGTCTCGTTCGACGGCTTCCACGCCATCAACAATCTGTCGCTGACGCTCGAGCCCGGCGAGATGCGCGCCATCATTGGCCCGAACGGTGCCGGCAAGACCACGATGATGGACATCATCACCGGCAAGACCAAGCCTGACGAGGGCACAGTTCTGTTCGACGGCGTCACCGATTTGACGCGGCTCGACGAGACCCGCATCGCCGAGCTCGGCATCGGTCGCAAATTCCAGAAACCGACCGTGTTCGAGAGCCAGACCGTGCAGGACAACCTCCTGCTCGCGCTCAATGTCGACCATAGCGTCAAGGGCACGCTGTTCTGGCGCGGCAGCCAGGTCGAGTCCGAGCGCATCGACAAGGTGCTGGAGACGATCCGTCTCACCGAGGCCCGTAACCGCCTTGCCGGCAGCCTCAGCCACGGCCAGAAGCAGTGGCTGGAGATCGGCATGCTGCTGGCGCAGGATCCAAAACTGCTCCTCGTCGACGAGCCCGTCGCAGGGATGACCGATGTCGAGACGCATCTGACAGCCGAGCTGCTGAAAGAGATCAACAAAACCCACACCGTGATGGTGGTCGAGCACGACATGACCTTCGTGCGCGAGCTCGGCGTCAAGGTCACCTGTCTGCACGAAGGCACGGTGCTCGCCGAAGGAACCATCGACCAGGTTTCATCCAACGAGCGGGTGATTGAAGTTTATCTGGGACGCTGAGCGATGCTTGAAGTCAAGGATATCAATCTGTTCTACGGCGCGGCGCAGGCGTTGCGCGGCGTCTCGATCTCGGCCGAGCCGGGCAAGGTGACCTGCGTGCTCGGGCGCAACGGTGTCGGCAAGACCTCGCTCTTGCGTGCCATGGTCGGGCAATATCCGATCTCCTCGGGCGCGATCGTGCTCGACGGCAGCGACATCACCGGCCTCAAGCCCTATGAGCGTGCGCGCAAGGGCATCGGCTTCGTGCCACAAGGCCGCGAGATCTTCCCGCTGCTGACGGTCGAGGAAAACCTCAAGACCGGCTTCGGTCCGCTCAAGCGCGAGGACAAGCACATTCCCGACGACGTGTTCTCGCTCTTCCCCGTGCTGCAATCCATGCTCGGCCGGCGCGGCGGCGATCTCTCTGGGGGCCAGCAGCAACAGCTCGCGATCGGTCGCGCGCTGGTGATGCGACCGAAATTGCTGCTGCTCGACGAGCCGACCGAGGGTATCCAGCCCTCGATCATCAAGGACATCGGACGCGCCATCTCCTATTTGCGCAACCTCGGCAACATCGCCATCGTGCTGGTCGAACAATACCTCGACTTTGCCTGCGAACTCGGCGACAGTTTTGCCGTGATGGACCGCGGCGCGGTGAAATTCACCTGCGATCGCGCCAATTTGGACGCGAGCGAGATCAGCCGCCAGATGGCGCTGTAAGCCGTTCTGCCGCGACCGGCTGGGGGAGGCTGATGCGCAGCGACGTTTCGGTCACGTCAGGAGTTTTCGAGGCAAACCGTGCCCGCGGCGCGGTGCGCTTCGACGTCCATGCGCGTGACGGCGTGACGCGGCGCGGCGTCTTGCATGAATCCGGCTCGCTGCGCGTGCGCTTTCCCTCACCTGAAGGCGAGGGGCTCTCCGGCGTGTTCGTCAACACTGCCGGCGGCGTCGCCGGCGGGGACAGTTTTGAGATCGACATCGCGGCGGGCCAGGGCTCGCGCCTGACGCTGACGACCGCGGCCGCCGAAAAGGTCTATCGCGCGCCCGGAGCGGCGGCGCGGCTCAATATTTCCTTGAAGGCCGACGCGGATGCGCATCTGTCCTGGCTGCCCCAGGAGACCATCCTGTTCAATCGCGCCCGGGTCCACCGCCGCTTCGACATCGAGCTTGATGAGGCCGCCTCGCTGCTGCTCTGCGAGATCGTCGTGTTCGGCCGCACCGCCATGGGCGAGCGGATGGAGCGGGGCGAGTTCGTCGACCGCTGGCGGCTGCGGCGTGGCGGCAGGCTGGTGTTTGCCGAGACCATCAGGCTCGACGGCAATATCGGCGCAAAACTTGGGCGATCAGCCGTCGCCAAAGGCGGTGCCGCGATCGGCACGGCGCTGATCGTGCCCGGTGACGAGGCTCTGGTCGAGCGCATTCGCGAGGCCTCGGACTCATTCTCCGGCGAGGTCGGAATCTCGGCGTGGAATGGCTTTGCAATGGCCCGGTTCTGTGCCCAAGATGCGGCGCGGTTGCGGGCCGACATGATGGCCGTGCTGGCGCGCACTGGAACGGCCCTGCCGCGACTCTGGCTGAACTGACCGGCTGAATTGACGTGTTGAACGGAAGAGATTCTTCATGAACCTGTCTCCCCGCGAAAAGGACAAGCTTCTGATCTCGATGGCGGCGATCGTGGCCCGCCGTCGGCTGGATCGCGGCGTCAAGCTCAACCATCCCGAGGCGATCGCCATCATCTCCGATTTCATCCTCGAAGGCGCACGCGACGGCCGCACCGTCGCCGAGCTGATGCAATCCGGCGCGCAGGTACTCACCCGCGACCAGGTGATGCCGGGCATTCCCGAGATGATCCACGACATCCAGGTCGAGGCGACGTTTCCGGACGGCACCAAGCTCGTCACCGTGCACGAGCCGATCAGGTAATTCGAATTCGTCATTCCGGGGCGCCCGCAGGGCGAACCCGGAATCCAGAGATTGTTGATCGAGATCCCGGCCTTCTCGCTGCGCGAGCCCCGGAACGACGAGGAGGATAGAATGATCCCCGGCGAACTCTTCATCCAGGACGGCGAGATCGAGCTCAATGCCGGCCGCAAGACCGTGACGCTGACGGTCGCCAACACCGGCGACCGTCCGATCCAGGTCGGCTCGCACTACCATTTCTTCGAGACCAACCCCGCGCTGAAATTCGACCGCAAGAAGGCCCGCGGCATGCGCCTCGACATCGCCGCCGGCACTGCCGTCCGCTTCGAACCCGGCCAGACCCGCGACGTGCAGCTCGTCGCCATGGCGGGGAAGAAGACGATCTACGGGTTTCGTGGTGATGTGATGGGGAAGCTGTGAGCTCAGCAGGAACGAGCGCGGCGCGGCACGGTTGAGGCGGAAACGGAGGTATTTCCCATGCTCTCACCCATCCGCCTCATCTCTGAAGCCGCCGAGCTCGCCGCGCGCCGCCATAACGGCATGGTGCGCAAGGGACGCGACAATGAGCCCTACATCAATCATCTCGCCGAGGTCGCGAACCTGCTCGCGACCGCGACTGACGGCGCCGATGCCGAGCTGGTCGCGGCCGGCTGGCTGCATGATTCGATCGAGGACACCGACACCACGCGCGAGGAGCTCGCGCAGACATTCTCCGAGCGTGTCGCATCCCTGGTCGTCGAGTGCACAGACGACATGAGCCGGCCGAAGGCTGAGCGGCGGCAGAAGCAGATCGAGGACGCGTCCCACAAATCGCCGGGCGCCAAGCTGATCAAGATCGCCGACAAGATCAGCAACATCGGCGCGCGCATTCACACGGATCCGACCACCGAAGAGCGTGACGACCTCGCCGACTACAGCGATTGGGCCGAGCAGGTGGTGGCCGGCTGCCGCGGCGGCAATGCGTGGCTCGATACGAAATTCGATGATGCCGTGAAAGCAGCGAAGGCCTTGCTGTGAGTCACCAAACAATCAAACGCAAACGGGGCTTGTGATGTCCGTCAAGATGAAACGTTCCGTCTATGCCGACATGTTCGGCCCGACCACCGGCGACAAGGTGCGGCTGGCCGACACCGATCTCATCATCGAGGTCGAGAAGGATTTCACCATTTATGGCGAGGAGGTGAAGTTCGGCGGCGGCAAGGTGATCCGCGACGGCATGGGGCAGTCGCAGGTCACCAACAAGCAGGGTGCGGCCGACACCGTCATCACCAATGCGCTGATCGTCGACCACTGGGGCATCGTCAAGGCCGACGTCGCGATCAAGGACGGCATGATTTCGGCGATCGGCAAGGCCGGCAATCCCGACATCCAGCCGGGCGTCACCATCATCATCGGTCCCGGCACCGACGTGATCGCGGGTGAGGGCAAGATCCTCACCGCCGGCGGCTTCGACAGCCACATCCATTTCATCTGCCCGCAGCAGATCGAGCACGCGCTGATGTCTGGCGTCACCTCGATGCTGGGCGGTGGCACCGGCCCGTCGCATGGCACCTTCGCGACCACCTGTACGCCGGGACCGTGGCACATGGGGCGGATGATCCAGTCGTTCGATGCCTTCCCGGTCAATCTCGGCATCTCCGGCAAGGGCAACGCCTCGCGGCCCGCCGCCCTGGTCGAGATGATCAAGGCCGGCGCCTGCGCGCTGAAGCTGCACGAGGACTGGGGCACGACGCCGGCCGCGATCGACAACTGCCTCTCGGTCGCCGATGCTCACGACATCCAGGTGATGATCCACACCGACACGCTGAACGAATCCGGCTTCGTCGAGGATACGATCAAGGCCTTCAAGGGCCGCACCATCCATGCCTTCCACACCGAGGGCGCCGGCGGTGGTCACGCCCCAGATATCATCAAGGTCGCAGGGCTCAAGAACGTGCTGCCGTCCTCGACCAACCCGACCCGGCCCTTCACGCGCAACACCATCGACGAGCATCTGGACATGCTGATGGTGTGCCACCACCTCGATCCCTCGATCGCGGAGGATCTGGCATTCGCCGAGAGTCGTATCCGCAAGGAGACCATCGCTGCGGAAGACATTTTGCACGATCTCGGCGCGCTCTCGATGATGTCGTCGGACTCGCAGGCGATGGGCCGGCTCGGCGAGGTCATCATCCGGACCTGGCAGACCGCGGACAAGATGAAGAAGCAGCGCGGGTCACTGCCGCAGGACAAGGGCAAGGACAACGACAATTTCCGCGTCAAGCGCTACATCGCCAAATACACCATCAATCCCGCGATAGCGCACGGCGTGTCGAAGCTGATCGGCTCGGTCGAGAAGGGCAAGCTTGCCGATCTCGTGCTGTGGTCGCCGGCCTTCTTCGGCGTCAAGCCGGATTGCATCGTCAAGGGCGGCACCATCGTCGCAGCTCCGATGGGCGATCCCAACGCCTCGATCCCGACGCCGCAGCCGGTGCATTACCAGCCGATGTTCGGCGCCTTCGGCAAGGCGCGCACGGCATCGTCCGTGGTGTTCACCTCGAAGGCCGCGATCACCGGCGGTCTCGCGCGAAAGCTCGGCATCGAGAAGAAGCTCTATGCGGTCCAGAATACCCGCGGCAAGATCTCGAAGAAGAGCATGATCCACAACGACGCCACGCCCAATATCGAGGTCGATCCGGAGACCTATGAGGTCCGCGCCGACGGCGAATTGCTCACTTGCGCACCCGCCGAGGTGCTGCCGATGGCGCAGCGATATTTCATGTACTGAAATAGCGCCTCGACGCATGTCCCCGGCAAGCGCCCGGGGGCGGCTTTTACGGTTTTGCGTTCGATCCCGCCTGGTCTAATGTCCCGCCCGGTATCGTAACCCAGAAGAAAAGCCGGGGAGGATTTCTCGTGATCTATGTCGTTGCCACCTTGACCATCAAGCCCGAGACGCGCGCCGAATTCATTGCAGCCGCCACCGCCTGCATCAAGGAGACGCGGAAGGAGCCCGGCAATATCGCCTATGATCTGCATGAAAGCGTCACCGATCCTGCCAAGATGGTGTTCGTCGAGCAGTGGGAGAACGCCGAAGCGCTGGTGCCGCATCGTGGCATGGAGCACATGAAGACGTTCGGCCGGGTGGCGGTCAAGTGCTTCACGGCACCGCCGAAGATCGAGGTGATCACGCCCGAGAAGGTCGAGACAAGGTAACGGGGTAAAAGCGCATGATCCGGGCGACGCAGGTCAGGGGACAGCACCGCTTCACGGAAGCGCCGGCGGATACGGTGGTGCTCGATTTCGACGACCGTCACCGCCGCCGCATGGCGATGACGGGAACGCGGGGGCTCGAATTCCTGCTCGACCTGGAACAGGCGGTCGCACTGCGTGGCGGCGATGCGCTGGTGCTGGAGGACGGCCGGCTCGTCGAAGTGGTCGCGGCGCCCGAGCCGCTGCTGGAAATCCGCGGCCGCGATCCGCATCACCTCATCCGCGTCGGCTGGCACCTCGGCAACCGTCATCTGCCGACGCAGATCATGGCCAAGGCCCTGCGCATTCGTCGCGATCACGTCATCGAGGCGATGGTGAAGGGCCTCGGCGCGCGCGTGATCGAGATCGAGGCGCCGTTTGATCCCGAAGGCGGCGCCTACGCGGATGCCGGCCACGCGCATGGCCATGACGATCATGCGCATCATGATCACGGGCATCATCATGACCATGGTCACGATCACCACGGCCATGATCATCACGCTCATGACCACCAACACCATGATCATGCCGCGCATGATCATGGGCACGATCATCACCATCACCACGACGAGCATTGCGACCATCCCGACCATCACCACGGCCACAAGCATGCTCATGACCACAAATGAGCGGGTCAGCGCCGGCGGCCTCGCCGAGGGCGAGGCGGCGGCGCTGTACCGGCTGATGACCTGGCTGTCGCCGGCGTTCCCGGTCGGCGGCTTCTCCTATTCCAGCGGCATCGAATGGGCGGTCGAGGCGGGCGACATCGTCGATACGGCCACGCTGGCCGACTGGCTCGACGCAATGCTCGGCGACGGCTCCGGCTTTTGCGACGCGACGTTTCTGGTGCATGGCTATCGTGCTGCTGAGAAGGGCGAAGATGCGACCTTGCGCGATATCGCCGAGCTCGCCGCGGCCATGGCGCCGTCGCGCGAGCGGCAATTGGAGACGAGCTCGCAGGGCCGCGCCTTCATCGACATTGCCCGCGCCGCGTGGGATGCCGATGGGCTGGATGCCATGGTTGCGGCATGCCGCGCGCCACCGGTTTATCCGGTCGCGGTCGGTGTGGTTGCCGCCATGCACGGCGTGCCGCTGGCGCCGACGCTGCACGCCTTCCTGCATGCTGTCGTCTCGAACTGGATTTCCGCGGCCAGCCGCCTCATTCCGCTCGGCCAGACCGACAGCCAGCGCGTGCTGGTGAGGCTGGAAGCCGCGGTGGCCTCGACTGCGAATCGTGCGCTGAGTGCGACATTGGACGATCTCGGCAGCGCGACCTTCCGCGCCGACCTCGCCAGCCTGCGGCACGAGACACAATATACACGGCTGTTCCGCTCGTGAGAGCGGCGCAGCCCTCACCATCGAGAGCGAGCGAATCACATGTCTAAATCTCACGGCCCCTTGCGTGTCGGCGTCGGCGGTCCGGTCGGATCGGGCAAGACCGCGCTGATGGACCTGCTCTGCAAGACCATGCGCGAGCGCTATGACATCGCCGCGATCACCAACGACATCTACACCAAATGGGATGCCGAGTTCCTGGTGCGTTCGGGCTCGCTGACGCCGGACCGCATTGCCGGCGTCGAGACCGGCGGCTGCCCGCACACCGCGATCCGCGAGGATGCCTCGATGAATCTCGCCGCGGTGGCGGACATGCGCGCCAAATTTCCGGGGCTCGATCTCGTGCTGATCGAGTCCGGCGGCGACAATCTCGCTGCCACTTTTTCCCCGGAGCTGGCCGACCTGACCATCTACGTCATCGACGTGGCTGCCGGCGACAAGATCCCGTCCAAGGGCGGCCCCGGCATCACCCGGTCCGACCTGCTGGTCATCAACAAGATCGACCTCGCCCCCCATGTCGGCGCCTCCCTGGAGAAGATGGACACCGACGCCAGGCGCATGCGCGGCGAGCGTCCCTTCGTCATGACCAATCTGAAGAAGAGCGAGGGCCTTGACCGCATTGTCGGCTTCATCGAGGCCAAAGGCGGCCTGAAACGGACGGGCTGACAGCGCGACGACTTGGCGCATGCTTTTTTCGCCGTTAACCTTGGGGCCGGGCCGCAGCCACGGAACAAATTTCGGACACGGCGATTAATTACCTCCGGTGCCCGGTCAATTCATCCCGGCCAGACCATCGGCCGGGCGGATTAAGCTTTCCAGGCGACCCAAGTTGCGTACCGATGCCTCCTCCTTCATTATCTCTGCCACCGGGGTTCACCCTGTTTCGGCACGTGGCCGTTCGAGCGGCGTTCATATGCTCCTTGTTTATTGCCGACCTCCTGCTTTCGCCTGAGTAGTCGCGTGGTCCGGCTGGGTTTCATCATCGGTTTCATCGCTCTGCTCGGAGCCTTGCTCTCCGGGCTTGCGGCTTATCGCGTCCACGACCAGGAGCTGGCGCTGGACCGGATCGCGCTTGCGCGCGCGATCGACGTTCATGCCAGTCTGGTCCAGGACCGGCTTACCGAGCGCGAGCTGCTCGCACGCGTCGCCTCGGGCCTGTTCCGCACACCATCCGTGATCAAGCCGAACATGCTGGAGCCGCTGCGCTCGGCCATCTACGCCTTCAAGACCGATTTCGTGGTGGCCGGCTGGATCGCCCGGCTGAAGCCGAACGAGCTTACGGCGGCGCAGGCCGCCATTGGAGGCGCCGGCTTCCCGAATCCGAAGATCCGCACCTTTGACGACAAGCCGATCAATCCGGCCGAGATCACCCAGCCGATCGATGTGCTGTTGGATCTCGAGCCGCGCAGCGACGAGACCAAGGCTCTGCCTGGCCGTAGTTACGACCAGGATCAGGTTCGCAGCGCCATGTTGACACGGGCCCGGCTCGAGAAGCGGTCGGTGGCTTCGGACCCAATTCCGCTGTTGCGCGGCAACGGGCCGGTCGGGATCATTGTGGCAGCTCCCGTCATTCCCGAGGGTGCGACCGAGCCAGCCGGGTTCGTCACGTTTTCCTACGAACTCGCCTCGCTGATGCTGACCAATGACGATATGTCGTTGTTTTCGGTCGCGCTCAGGGACCCGCGGAAGGAAGGTGGCGAGCTCGTTGCCAACGACCAGGGCATCGTCTCCACGCGCATGACGACGACGGACGGGCCGACGCCATCGGCGACGCGCACGGTGAGCTTCGGCGGCCGTGACTGGCAGCTGGGTTATTACGCCAAGACCAACTCGGCGCGTCGCGCCGAGCAGACCGCGATCATCGTGGCGGCGATCGGCTTTGCGATCACTGCGATGGTGTGCGGCCTGTTCGGCTATGTTGCCTACAATAATCTGCGGCTCAGCCGGGAAATCCAGGTCAGAATCGGCTTCGAGCGCCGGCTGACCGCGGTGATCGACGAGCTCAACCACCGGGTCAAGAATATCCTTGCAGTGATCCAGTCGATCGTGACGCGCACCTTGCGTCACGGCTCGGACATCGACGTCGCCCGCGAGCTTCTGATCGGGCGCATCCATGCCATGTCCAACGTGGTGTCGCTGCTCAGCGAGAGCCAGTGGCAGGGCGTCAAGCTGAAGGGCCTGTTCGAGGCGCGCGCCATCCCCCATGCCGACCGCATCGCCGTCACGGGGCCTGATATCGCGGTCAGCGCGCGCGCGGCGCAGAGCCTCTCGCTGCTGTTCTTCGAACTCGCCTCACATTCCGACGAGGGCCTGTCGCTGGTTGGAAAACATCCGCACATCACCGCCAGCTGGACGGTGACGGGCGAGGGGGCCGATGAGGTCTTCCATTTCCGCTGGGAGGAGCTCAACACCAGCGAGGCGACCCGCCGCCCCGATTCCGATTTTGGCCTGATCCTGCTCGACCGTGTTGCCCCCGAGGCGCTCGGTGGCACCGCCAAGCGCTATTTTACCGATGCCTCCTATGTCTACGAGCTGACCGCGCCGATGGAGACGGTGATCGACATGACCGAGCGCGACCGCACGGACAAGATCTCCGCGCCGGTGAGGCCCGCGCGATAGAAGCCGCCGGCTTAAGCCTCGGCCTAACCTTGGGGCTTAACCCTTAGGCCGCAACACCAGGTCGACCAGATTGCGGGCGTAGGCCGGCGTGATGGGCGCGATGCCGAAGACGTAGCGATAGAACAGGCTGCCATAGATCGCGTCGTAAAGATCCTCAGCCTGCCCTTCGGCCAGGATGCTGCCGTCGTTCTGGCCTGCCGCGATCATCTCGACCAGCGCGTCACGACGGAATTGCAGATAGCGGGCATAGAACAGCTCGGCCGAGCCGGTTTTGGAAATGCATTCGGAGATCACCGCGAGCTGGACCTTGCCGAACTCGCCCTGGAGCGCCTCGGCGTAGGCTGCGGCATGGCGGCGGGCGCGTGCCGCGGGGTTGCCGGAGCCCTCCGGGGGCAGCGGCAGCATCTGCGCGGCATGTTGAAGAAAGGCGTCGATCAGGAGCGCCTCGCGGGACGGCCACCATTTGTAGATCGTCATCTTGGAGACGCTGGAGTGGCGGGCGACCGCGTCGATGGTGGTAGCGGCAAGGCCGGTCGAAGCCATCAGCGCATAGGCGCTTTCGAGAATCGCGTTGCTGGTCTCGATCGACCGCGGCCGGCCGCGCCGGGGCGTGCTCTCGGTCTCCCCACCCCCGCTTTTCACCATCGCCACGCCCGGTCTCCTCACGCAGAGCTTCTCCGCATAGCGCAGCCGCTGCTTTCGGCCTAGCAGAATCGCACGATTCTCTGGCCAGAGCGTTTTCGAGCGAAGTGGATCCTGGCTCGCGTGGAACCTAAAGCGCGATGACGATTCCTCCTCATCGCATCGCGCATTAGGTCTGCTGCCGCACGACCTTCGGCAGATCCTGCCACTTCGACCAGGCGACGTAGTAGGCCACCGCGGTCATCGCGGCGAAGCCGGCGAGGCTCACCACGATCTGCATCACCACCAGATTGGCGCTGGTGATCAGGATGAGATGGCCGGCAAACGAAAGGAATACCCCGACGCAGAACACGGCGAGCCATTCCTCGCCGCATCTGATGACCGCCTGCAGCGGCTTCAATTGCAGGCCGGGATGATCGGCCGGAATGAGATGGGTCGCCAGAAAGGCGAGTGCGAGGAAGTGAAGCACGCGATAGGGCGCAAGGTTTTCCTTGTCGGTCGGTGCGATGCTGTCGAGGAGGATGTCCGGCAGGTAAGCCGACATTGCCGGCGAATGGCGCAGCAAGGTGATGGCCATCGCGAATACGAGATAGGTGCCGGCGAGAATCCGCAGCCAGGGCATGTCGCGTAGCGCGCGTCCGGGCGCGCCTGTCACGGCGAACCAGCCCCCGAGCACCATCAGCATCTGCCAGCAGAGCGGATTGAAGGTCCATTCCTGGTCCGGATAGACCCGGAAATTCCAGTCGAACCAGCGTGCGGCAAGGTAGAGCGCGACCGATGCCGCCAGGGTCAGGTTCGGCCACCGCAACAGGCCCCACAGCGCGAACGGAAAGAAGGCCATCAGCGGGATCATCAGCTGCAGGAGGTCGAGGTTCAGCGGCTCCTCCTGGAGCACGAGGCCGCGGACCAGGATCCTCAGCGGGTGCTCGAGGATGCCCGAGATGTTGTATTCGTGGATGATCTCCGGCGCCATCGATTGCGAGGCGACGTAGGCGATGGTGTCGATATAGATCACGAACAGCACGACATAGGCGGCGTAGAGTCGCCAGACGCGGCGGAAGATGCGCGTCGCCGCCACGAGGTAACCCCGTTCAAGCTCCATCCGGCCGTGGATGATGGCGACGCCATAGCCCACGACGAACACGAACAGGTCAGCGGCGCCGCTGAAGCCGAAATTGCGCAGCGTCAGCAGGTTGACGACGTTGTTCGGGATATGGTCGACGAAAACCGACCAGTTGGCGATACCGAGCGTCAGATACAGCCTGGCGTCGTGATGGAATGCGGCGAGGTTCGCCTTAACGGACGGTTTCATTGATTAAAATAGCTTTGGGAATCAGGGTGATACTTTTAACGGCAACTGCCTGCCCATCCGAGTAGCGTTTGCGTGATGGCTGGGGGCATCCGCCGTTATGGCGCGAAATTGCGCGGTGTCTTATGGACGTTCTGATTGATGCGCTCGGAGGACTTACAACGAAATTTTCTAACCTGTTCTTACCGCTATTCGGCGGGCTCGGCCGACGCCTCGTCGGGAACGCCGGCGCGACTCGCCATGATGCCTAGGGCGACGCCGCCGATCGCCAGGATCGGCAACAGTCGCTTCACCCCGATGGCGCGAACAATCTGCAGCCCGGTGGCGAGCAGCATGGGGTCCGCCAGCATGCTCTGCGCCGCCGACTTCGCGGCGCGCTCGGCCGCGATCTGGGCGCGCTTCTGAACCTCGCGCTTGTAGGCCCAATAAGAACCTGCCGCTGCCAGCGTCAGCAGGAAGAAGATGCCGGCGCCGGCCAGACAGGCCTGCACCGGGCCATATTTCTCCAGCACCGAGATGAAGGCGGCGGCGCAAAGGAAGCACGTCGTCACGAACAGCGCGAAGGCCGCGGCTGCGGCAAGCGAGGTCAGCCGCACCGTCGTGCCGGTGGATGCACTGATCCCATCGATGATGCGCTGAAACATGGCCCTCGCTCCTCAGTTCCCCGCAAGCCAAACCGTCACGGGCCGACACCGGCAATGCGCCGGTGCCGACGCCTCAACACGCGTCCCGCAAATCTTACCGGCGCCAGGCGGCGCCGATCAGAAAGCCGATGCCGAGCGCGAGTCCGACGGTCGCAAGCGGCCGCTGTGTGATCGCGTCTTCGAGCGTCTCCTCGATCGAGCCGTAGGCTTCCTGGGCCGCGCCCATCATTGCACTGCCGCGCTCCGACACGTCGTCGAGCGCGGTATCCATGTTCTCGCGCGCCTGACGATAGCCGCGGCGGGCCTGCTTGCTGGTGGAATTGGCAAATGTGTTGAGCGCGTCGGTGATCTGGTCGGTGAGGGCGGCGATATCGCTTTTCACGGCTGCTACATCCTTCTCGAGGCGTTCTCTGGTGGCTTTGTCGGTCCAGTCTTTCATCCCGGCTTCGGCATCGGTCGTGGACATCGGGAGCTCCAAACTGTTGACGGCTGAGATAGCCGGAAAACGTTTCGTCGTCGGGGAAGTTCCGTTCGCGGAAACCGGTCAGTCCTGCGGAAGCTGCGGCGCATCCGCCGGCAACAGATGCTCCTTCAGGATCAGCGCGACGATCAGGAGCGGCGACGACAGGAAGGCGCCCATCGGCCCCCACAGCCAGGTCCAGAACGCGAGCGCCAGCAGCACGGCGAGCGCATTCAGCGCCAACCGCCGCCCAATGATCATGGGCGTGACGAAGTGCCCCTCCAGGAAGGTGAGACCGCCGAAGGCGAGCGCCGCCATCAGGCCGCCGCTGATGGTCGGGAAGGCGACCAGCCCCACCACGATCAGAACGGCGAACATCGCGATCGGCCCGATGATCGGGATGAAGTTGAGGGTTGCCGCAAGCGCGCCGAGCCCGGCCGGATTGGGCATGCCGGTGAGCGCGCAGACGAGGCCGGTGGCGACGCCGACCCCAATATTGATGAGGGTGACGGTCAAGAGGTAGTTGCCGAGATGGACCTCGATCTCGTTGAGGATCCGAAGCGTGCGCAGCCTGGCGTCGCGGTCGCTGAAGGTCATGATCAGCGCCCGGCGCAGGTCGCGCCAGCTTGCGATGAACAGGATCAGGGTGACGAAGAACAGCAGGAATTCGGTAAAGGTCGGTGACAGGAATTCCAGGGTCGGCTGCACCCAATCGAATTTCGGCATCTGGAAGTTCGGCAATCCTTCCGAGCCGCCGACCATAGCCTGCAGCTCGCGCCACAGTGCGAGCGGTCGGTCGAACACGTGCAGCTTGTCCTTCAATTGCGCGCCGAGCTCCGGCAGGCGCGTGCTCCATTCCATCGCGGGGGAGGCGATCAGCGCCACCACGAAGGCCACCACGGCGGTCCCCGCAACTACGATCAGAACGGCACCTACGCTGCGCGGCACCTTGTACCGCTCCAGAAAGCCCGCTGCCGGCGACAGCATGGTGCCGGTGACGAAGGCCATCACGACCGGCAGGAAGAAAGCTCTTCCAACGTAGAGCACGGTAACGACCGCAATCAGTAACAAGCCGGCAAGCGCGAAGGCTACGAACTCGGTGCGGCGGATGACCGGCGGCAGCTCGATATGGCTGTCGGGAAGCGGGCTGCCTTCGCTGTTGCCGGGAATCAGACGTTCACTGGGAAGGACGCGCACAATCTCTCTCCCGCACGGAAGCCTCGATCCGCGCGCCCATTTGGCGAGCTGATAATGCGCGAGCAGTGCCTCGGTTCCATCGCGGCTTCGTGAACGCGCGCTCGCTTGACTGTGACAAGGATGCCGCGCGAAGGGCCGGAACCTGTATCGCTCCCGCGGCGTTTGTTCGCAAGCGCATCACCCTGATGCACGCATCCAACGGGGCAGCACATGACAAAGTTCTCTGCAGTCCGTCGCAGCTTCTCGCCGCGCGCCGTCACCGCCTTCGCCTTCGCAACCGCTCTGCTGACGGTGCCTTTCGCTGGCGCGAGCGCGCAGACATTCGGCTATGCTCCGATGCAGCCGCAGGCATATCCGCAGGACCAGGGTTATGCGCAGGGCTACGTGAATGAAGCGCCGCAGCCGCAGGCGGCGGACGAGGATGCCCAGCTGCCCGATCGTCTGCGCAAGCAGATCGTCGGCTTCGACCGCAGCGAGCCGGCCGGCACCATCGTCATCGATACCAACAACACCTATCTCTACTACGTGCTCGGCAATGGTCGTGCGATCCGTTACGGCGTCGGCGTCGGCCGCGAAGGCTTCACCTGGTCCGGCGTGCAGAGTGTCAGCCGCAAGGCGGAATGGCCGGACTGGCATCCGCCGGCCGAGATGATTGCGCGCCAGCCCTATCTGCCGCGCTTCGTCGCCGGCGGTCCCGGCAACCCGCTCGGGGCGCGGGCGATGTATCTCGGCTCCAGCGAATACCGCATCCACGGCACCAACGATCCCTCTACGATCGGCAAGTTCGTCTCCTCCGGCTGCATCCGCATGACCAACGAGGACGTCACCGACCTGTTCAGCCGCGTCAATGTCGGCGCCAAGGTCGTGGTGCTGCCGAAGAACGCGCCGCTGATGGCCAAAGGCAGCGACCCCGCGCGTAAGCGTCCAGCCGTGACGGCGATGCCGTCGGGCCGGCAGGCGCTGAACATCGCGACGTCGGCCGTGAACTAGGAGTAAGAGTGAGCCAAATGAGCAGACGCCTGATTGGCAAAGTGGCTGGCGGTACGGCGATCATGGTCGTCGTCTCCGCCGGTCTGGCATTCGCACCGTCGGCGCACGCGGAGGATTTCTTCTCGGCGCTGTTCGGTGCGTTCGGAGGGCGGCCTCCACAGATCCGGACGCCGTTCCCGAACGATGACATGCCGCGCTACGATGTCCCCCGGCAACGCGCCGCCTATGGCGGCGGCACGGCCTATTGCGTGCGCGGCTGCGACGGCCGCTACTTCCCGGCGCAGGGCAATGATGCCGAGAGCAAGGCGCAATCCTGCAAGAGCTTCTGCCCGGCGTCGGAGACCTCGCTCGTCTATGGCGGCAACATCGACGACGCCACGACCGACAAGGGAAAATCTTATTCCGAATTGCCCAATGCGTACCGCTATCGCAATGAGATTGTCGCGGGCTGCACCTGCAACGGCAAGGATCCGGTCGGGCTTGCGCAGGTCAAGGTCGAGGACGATCCTACCCTGCGCAAGGGCGATATCGTCGCCGGCGCCGATGGCCTGGTGGTCGCCAGCCGCAATGCCAACGACCGCCGCGGCGTCGCGATGAATTTTTCGCCGCTGCCGGAATCGGTGCGCGCCAAATTCCGCCAGGTGCCGGTGGTGGCGAAGGAGTAGGGCGGCGGCTTCACGTAGGGCCTAGCGTTCCCGCCTCAATCTCCGCTGTCATCCCGGACAAGCGAAGGCAACCACGAGTCTTCGCCAAACTACTCCCTGTGGTTATGGATCCCCGCGTTCGCGGGGATGACACCGGAGGTTTAGGGGCAGCTTCTATCTAACCAATGTTACGCCGCGCGGATCTTGCCGAGGAAGTCGCTGACTTGATGGCCGAGCTGGCGGCTCTGGCTCTCCAGCATCTCGGAGGCCTGCTTCACATTGTCGGCGGCTGCGGCGGCAGCGTCCGCATCGGCTTTGACGCCGGTGATGTTGTCCGAGACGTTCTTGGTGCCCTGCGCCGCGAATTGCGTGCTGCGCGTGATCTCCTGCGTCGCCGCACCCTGCTCCTGCACGGCGGCGGCAATGGCGGTCGCCACTTCGTTCACTTCGCCGATGATGCCGCCGATGGTCTGGATCGCGTTGATGGCGTCGCCCGCGACTTTCTGGATGTCGGCGATCTGCTCGGAGATCTCCTCGGTCGCCTTCGCGGTCTGGCTTGCCAGCGACTTCACTTCGGAGGCGACCACGGCAAATCCGCGGCCGGCTTCGCCGGCGCGCGCTGCTTCGATGGTGGCGTTGAGCGCGAGCAAATTGGTCTGCGCCGCGATGGTGTTGATGAGGCCGACCACCTCGCCGATGCGCCCCGCCGATTGCGCCAGCCCCTGAACGGTGCTGTCGGTCTCGCGCGCCTGCGTGACGGCGCGGCCGGCGATGCCTGCGGCATGGGCGGCCTGCTGGCTGATGTCGTTGATTGAGGCCGAGAGCTCCTCGGCGGCGGCGGCGACGCTGTCGACGCTCATGGAGGCGTCGTTGGAGGCCTTGCCGGCGACCTGCACGCGGTCGTTGGTCTGGCGCGACACGGCAGAGAGGTCGCCCGAGGTCTTGCGCATTTCGCCGGAGGCTTCGCTCAATTCGCCCAGCGTCTTGCGCACCGCGCCCTCGAACTCGCCGACATAGGCCTCGACGGCGCGCTGGCGCGCGGCGGCGCCCGTATTGCGCTCGCGTTCCTGCTCTTCGATCTTGAGCTTGTCGGTGGCCTGCTGCTTGAAGGTCTCCAGCGCGCCAGCCAGTGCGCCGATCTCGTCCTGGCGATCGAGATAGCCGCTGTCGACGGCAAGGTCGCCGCCGGCGACCTTCAACATGGCGTCGCGGATGGTGTTCAGGGGATGGATCACGCGGCGGCTCACGAGCATGACAGCGCCGACGGCAAGGCCGATGGCGAGCGCCAGCAATCCGAGCTGCACGATCAGCGCGCGCTGCGCAGCGCCGCGCTGCTCCAGCGTATGGACCTTGGCGGCGTCGAGGGCGGCTTCCGCCACGGTGACAGCGCTGGAAAGGCGGCCGACCGTGAGCGGGCTCCATTGGTTGGCGGTCATCTCGGCCTTCTCGCCCTTGACCAGCGTGTCAGCGAGGCGATCCCGCAGGGTCAGGTATTGCGGCTCGAAATAGGCAGTCTTGGCCGCGGCCATGGCGGAGACGAGCGCGGGCGGCAACTGCATGCCCGAGGCTGACAATTCCAGCGCCTTCCACGTCGCCGACGTGCCGCCGACATGCTGGGTGTAGCTGTTGCGGGCTTCCGGTGTGATCTTGCCGGCGGCAAGACCGGTCGAGACGACCAGCGAAGCTTCGCCCGCGGTGTTGCGGAGCAGCCAGGCGTTCTGCTTGATCGACAGCAATTGGTCGATCACGGGGTCCTGGTGATTGACGGTGGCGGCCAGGACGTTCGACAGCTTGTCGAGCGTTTCGAGCAGGCCGCCCGTCGTCTCCATATATTCCTTCGGCAGACCGGCACGACGCTGATCCCTGGGCTTGGCCATATCCGCCCAGAACTGTTTCTGCTCTTCGGTCAGCAGCTTGTGGAGGCGCGCGAGCTCCGGCACCAGCGTGGCCGATTGCGGGAAGTCCATGACCGGCAGCAGCTCCAGCGCGCGTGCCATTGCGGGCATCTCGGTGTCCCGGATCGCGCGCAGATATTTTTCGATCTCGGCATCCATCGGTTCGGCCGAGCTGAGGAGCCGTGTCGTGGTCGAGCGGTCGGTGCGCAGGCTGTGCATCGCCTTGAACAGATCGGCGGATGCGTCGGCGGTCTTCGAGATGCGGTTGGCGGTCTTGAGGCGATCCCAGGATTCATAGGCAGTGAGCGAGAGCGCGAGCACCACGCAGGCCGACGTGATCGCGATCACCGCCTTCAGCAGCGCGGATACGGTCAGACGATTCAGCATCGAAGTCCCCCAATTCCCATTGCAAAACTCAAAAAGACGCCCGGCAACATCGACAAACGGGGGCGCGGCAGATCGGCAATCGCATGCCGTTTGCGGCTCAGAGCGCAAACGGCCCTCCGATCTGAATGCAAAAGGGTAAAATTTTAGGCAGGCCGTCCGATCGTAGAAGTACGTATTTACCAGAAGTTGCAGTGGGTTGCCGCGATGGAACCGGTGCGGGAGACAGGCGTTAGGATGGTGGTCGCAATTTGCCTGAAGGGGGTCTCGCGATGCTGGTGGGCGTGCTCGTCACTTTTCTCGTCGTTATTCTCGTCCTTTATCTCATCAACATGCTGCCGATGGACGGCCGCGCCAAGCAGATCGCGCGCGTGGTCGTCATCATCATCGGCATCGTCTCGCTGCTGAAATATCTCGCGGTGTTCTAGCAAGGGATCATAGCCCGGATGAGCGAAGCGACATCCGGGCTGCCGCTCCTAGACAAAAAAGCCCCGGCTTTCGCCGGGGCTTCGTTCGTGCCGCTTTAGTGCAGCGACTTGAGCCAGTCGTCGACATCCTGACGAACCTGGTCCTTGGCCTTGCCGTAACGTTCCTGAAGCCGGCCTTCGAGCTGCTCGCGGCGTCCCTCGATCAATTGGAGGTCGTCGTCGGTGAGCTTGCCCCACTTCTCCTTGGCCGATCCCTTGAACTGCTTCCAGTTTCCTTCGATTCGATTCCAGTCCATGACCATCTCCCAATGGTTGATGGCACGACAACGCGAGCGCCGCGCAGCCTGTTCCGCGCTGCGCCGCGACGTTTCGCCCAACAAAAAAGCCCCGGCAAGGGCCGGGGCTTTTGACGTTTCTGTGACTTTCGCTCAGCCGTTCGCCTTGGCCTCGCGGCGGCGCGCGGTAAGAATGTATTCGGTGTAGCCGTTCGGCTGCTCGCGGCCCTTGAAGATGAGGTCGCAGGCGGCCTTGAAGGCGACGCCGTCGAAGGCGGGCGCCATCGGCTTGTAGATGGCATCGCCGGCGTTCTGCTTGTCGACGACGACCGCCATGCGCTTGAGCGATTCCATCACCTGCGCCTCGGTGATCACGCCCTGGTGCAGCCAGTTGGCGAGATGCTGGCTGGAGATGCGCAAGGTGGCGCGGTCTTCCATCAGGCCGACATCGTGGATGTCGGGCACCTTGGAGCAGCCGACGCCCTGGTCGATCCAGCGCACGACGTAGCCGAGGATGCCCTGGCAGTTGTTGTCGATCTCCTGCTTGACGTCATCGGGCGCCCAGTTCGACTTCGACACCGGAATGGTGAGGATGTCCGAAAGCTTTGCGCGCGGTCCGCCTTTGGTGAGCTCTTCCTGGCGAGCGATCACGTTGACCTGGTGGTAGTGCAGCGCGTGCAGCGTCGCCGCAGTCGGCGAGGGCACCCAGGCGGTGGTGGCGCCGGCCTGCGGATGGCCAAGCTTCTGCGCCAGCATGTCCGCCATCTTGTCGGGGGCGGCCCACATGCCCTTGCCGATCTGGGCATGGCCGGGCAGGCCACAGGTCAGGCCCATGTCGACGTTCCAGTCCTCATAGGCCTTGATCCAGGCCTGCGCCTTCATCTCGTTCTTGCGGATCATCGGGCCCGCTTCCATCGAGGTGTGGATCTCGTCGCCGGTGCGGTCGAGGAAGCCGGTGTTGATGAACATGATGCGCTTGGAGGCGCGCTGGATGCAGGCCTTGAGATTGATGGTGGTGCGGCGCTCCTCGTCCATGATGCCGACCTTGAGCGTGTTCTCGGGCAGCGACAGCATCTTCTCGACGCGATCGAAGATCTCGCAGGTCAGCGACACCTCGTCCGGGCCGTGCATCTTCGGCTTGACGATATAGGCAGATCCGGTGCGGCTGTTCTTGACCTTCGAATTGCCCTTGAGGTCGTGGATGGCGAGCAGGCCGGAGACGGCGGCGTCCAGAAGGCCTTCCGGAATCTCCTCGCCCTTCTCGTCCAGCACCGCGTCGGTGAACATGTGGTGACCGCAATTGCGCATCAGCAGCAGGCTGCGGCCGTGCAGCTTCACCTCGCCCTTGCCGTCAGGCGTCTTGTAGCTGCGGTCGGCGTTGAGCGAACGCGTCAACGTCTTGCCGCCCTTCTCGAAATCGGCCGACAGCGTGCCGTTCATCAGGCCGAGCGTGTTGCGGTAGACCAGCACCTTGTCTTCGGCATCGACGGCTGCGACCGAGTCCTCCATGTCGAGGATGGTGGAGACCGCGGATTCCATGATCATGTCGGCGACGCCGGCCGGATCGTCCTTGCCGATCGCGCTGCTGCGGTCGATCTTCACCTCGACATGCAGGCCGTTGTTGGCGAGCAGTACCGCGCTCGGCGCGGCCGCATCGCCCTGGAAGCCCGCGAACTGCGCCGCGTTCTTCAGTGCGGTGGCGTTGCCGCTCTTCAGCTTCACCGCGAGCTGGCCCGCGACGACGCTATAGGCGGTGACGTCGGTATGGCTGCCGGTTGCGAGCGGCACGGCGGCGTCGAGGAACGCCTTGGCCTTGGCGATCACCTTGTCGCCGCGCGCTTTGTTGTAACCCTTGCCGCTCTCGGCAGCATCGTGTGGGATCGCGTCGGTGCCGTAGAAGGCGTCATAAAGCGAGCCCCAGCGTGCGTTCGCCGCGTTGAGTGCATAGCGCGCATTGGTGAGGGGCACGACGAGCTGCGGGCCGCAGATCTTGCCGATTTCCTCGTCGACATTGGCGGTCTCGACCTTCTGCGTCGCCGGCTCCGGAACGAGGTAGCCGATCTCCTTCAGGAAGGCGGTATAGGCGTTGAGGTCGAACGCCTTGCCCTTGCTGGCGCGGTGCCAGTCGTCGATCTTGGCCTGCAACGTGTCACGCACCGCCAGCAGCGCACGGTTCTTCGGCCCCAGATCCCTGATGATGGCGGCAAGCCCGGCCCAGAACGCATCCGGCGCGATCCCCGTTTTCGGGGCCGCTTCCTTGGCGATGAAATCAAACAGGACGGGAGCGATCTTCAATCCGTGGGCGTCGACGCGTTTCATGATGGGCTTTCTTGTTGGAAATGGCTGCTTTTGGCTGCTTTTGACCCGACAGCAGCAAAATGCGCCCGCGAGGGAGCGGCTTTCGGGGCCCTATTAGCCCCAAAACCAGGGCGGTGAGAAGACCCCCGAGGGTTTGTCAAAATGTCAAGAGGAGGTGGGGAGGCGCTCACCACTGTCATTCCCCGCGAAAGCGGGGAATCCAGTACGCCGCGGCTTCTCCGCATCCATCGCTGTCTCTGGAATACTGGGTCGCCCGGTCAAGCCGGGCGACGACAGCGGGGAATAGGGCGGCCCTAGATATTGGCGGCGAGGTCCACGGCCTCGTCGAACAGCACGCCGGTGTTCTTCAGCATCTGCTCGATCTCGTCAGCCGCCTCGGCGACGGTCCGCGTCGAGGTGTCGATCACGAGCTCGGCTGCCTGCGGTGCTTCGTAGTCGTTACCGATGCCGGTGAACGACGCCAGCGCGCCAGCGCGGGCCTTCTTGTAGTGTCCCTTGGGATCGCGATCCTCGCAGACCTCTGCCGGCGTCGCGACATGGATCTCGCGGAACGCGGTGTCGGCGATGCGGCGCGCCGCGGCGCGGTCCTCGCGCGCGGGCGAGACCGCGGCGACGATGGCGATATGGCCGTTACGTGCGAGATGCGTTGCGACTTCGGCAAGGCGGCGGATGTTCTCGCTGCGATCAGCAGTGGAGAAGCCGAGATCGCTGTTGAGCCCGGCGCGCAACGTGTCGCCGTCGAGCAGGATCGGCGAGCCGCCATTGGTGAACAGCCGCCGCTCCAGCGCCTTGGCGAGCGTCGACTTGCCCGACGCCGGCAAGCCGGTGAGCCAGACCACGGCGCCGTTGTGCTGATAGCGCGCGGAGCGCTCGTCGGGACGAAGTGCGGATTCCACCGGCACGATGTCGACGGGCACGGCGCGCTGGCCGGCATCGACCGACAGCACCAGACCGCCACCGGCGATGCGCCCGGAGACCTCGATCACGAGACGGCCGGTGCGCGGATTCTCGGTGTAGGGATCGGTGGCGATCGGATTCGACAGCGAGATGTCGATCTCGCCGACATGGTTGCGTCCGATCGCCTTGTTCTCGCTGCTCGAGAGCTCGCCGGGATCGACCGCCTTCTCGATCGCCACGACGGTGGCGCGGCTTTCCTTCGGCCCGCAGCGAACCAGCAGCTGGTCGCCCTTGGCGAGCGGCTTGTCGTGCAGCCAGAAGATGCGCGCACGCAGCCGACGCGTCTCGCGCGGGGCGCTGCCGGCATGCGCGACGATGTCGCCGCGCTCGATGAACAATTCGCGGTCGAGCGTGATGCCGACCGAGCGGCCCGCGCCCTGCCGTCCCGCAACCGGCGTCGCCGGCCAGCTCTCGACCGTCTTGATCTTCGCGATCTTGCCGGCCGGCATGATCACGATTTCGTCGCCGGCAATGAGGCTGCCGGACTCGATGCGGCCCGCCACGATGCGGCGGTCGTCGAACTTGTAGATCGCCTGCACCGGCAGCCGCAGCGCCAGCGCTTCCAGCGGCCGCGCCGGTTCGAGGGCGTCGAGCGCCTCGACAACCGTCGGTCCCTTGTACCAGGAGATACGGTCGGTGCGCATCGCAACACCGTCGCCGTCGCGTGCCGAGATCGGGATCACGGCCGTGGGCTTCACGCCGAGGCCGTTCAGATGTGCGGAGATCTCGTCGCTGATCTCCTTGAAACGCTCTGCGGAGAAGTCGACGCGGTCCATCTTGTTGACGACGATCGCGACCTGCTTCACGCCGAGCAGATGCAGGAGATAGCCGTGCCGCCGTGTCTGGTCGCGCACGCCTTCGAGCGCGTCGATGATCAGCACCGCGCCGTCCGCCTGGGAGGCGCCGGTGATCATGTTGCGCAGGAATTCGGCGTGGCCGGGCGCGTCGATCAGAACGATGTCGCGCGAATTGGTGCGGAAGCGGATCTGCGTGGTGTCGATGGTGATACCCTGGTCGCGCTCGGTCTGCAGCGCATCGAGCAGGAACGACCATTCGAACGGCATGCCGCGCCGCGCGCTAACGGCTTTGAGCATTTCGAGCTTGCCGTCGGGCAGGCTGCCGGTCTCGTGCAAGAGGCGGCCGACCAGCGTCGATTTGCCGTGGTCGACGTGGCCGACAATGACGATGCGGACCTGCGGACGGGTGGTGCCGTTCGGGGTGGCCGGCGAAGTGGGAGTGACGATCATGTTCATATCGCGCTCGCGTCCTGAGATCAGAGATAGCCGGCGACGCGCAGGCGCTCGAAGGCGTCCTCGGTCTCGTGGTCGAGTGCGCGGCCGGCGCGCTCCGGCACCTTGGTCTGCTCGAGCTCGATCAGGATCTCGTCGATGTTGGACGCGGTCGATGCGACCGGATTGGTGATGTCCTGATCCCCCAGCGAGCGATAGCGCTTGCCGTCCTTGGCGAGATACAGCGGGATGATCGGGATGTTCTCGCGCTTGGTGTAGGCCCAGATATCGGCCTCGGTCCAATGCAGGATCGGATGGATGCGCAAATGCGCGCCTTGCGGCGGCGATGCGTTGAAATGGTCCCAGAACTCCGGCGGCTGGTCGCGCACGTCCCAATTGCCTTCGAGCCCGCGCGGCGAGAACACACGCTCCTTGGCGCGCGTTGCCTCCTCGTCGCGCCGGATGCCGGCGATCAGGCCGTCAAAGCCGAATTTGCCAAGCGCCATCTTGAGGCCTTCGGTCTTGCGCGCAGCGGAGCGGGCGGCCGGCGGCAGCGTCGGATCGACGGCATCGATGGGCGGGCAGGGCTCGACGCGCAGATCGAGATCCCACTCTTTGCCGTAGTGATCTCGAAATCGGTACATCTCCGGAAACTTCTTGCCGGTGTCGACATGCAGCGCCGGGAAGGGCACGCGGCCGAAGAACGCCTTCCGCGCCAGCCAGATCATGACGTTGGAGTCCTTCCCGAGCGACCACAGCAGCGCGATCTTCTTCAGCCGGGCGAACGCCTCTCGGAAGATGTAGATGCTCTGCGCCTCGAGCTGGTCGAGATGGTCCATGCTGGGTGCAAGGTCAGCAGAAAATTCTTGCGTGCGTGCGCGCTCGGCCGGGGCCGCGCTGCTCAGTCCGCTCGCTGCGGAATCGTCCTTGAGAAGATGCATCTCTGCCACTTTGCGTTTGGAGGCGAAAATTCTATAGTTGCGGTGCGGAAGAGAAGAAAAAATTTTCTCTTTGCGCGCTCGAAACGACACATATATAGAAAATAATTCCAGTCAACCCCGGATGTGGGGGAAGCGAGTATCGCATGCGGTTCTTGCCGGTGTTTCTCGATCTCAAGGCCGGTCCGGTGATCCTCATCGGCGCGGGTGAGCTTTTGCGTGCCAAGCTGCGCGTGCTCTCTGCCGCCGGTGCGCGCATCCGCGTGCATGCGATCGACGGCAATCATGAGCTGGGCCTGAACTCCGGGGATGCGGCGCGTATCGAGATCGCGTCGGGCGATCCGCTCACTGCCGATCTCGCGGGAGTCATCGCCGTCGTCTGCGCAGGCGCGGGTGATGTCGGCGTGGCGATGTCGGTTCGCGCCAAGGCGCTCGGCCTGCCCGTCAACGTCATGGACGATCTCGAACATTCCAGCTTCATCTTTCCGGCGATCGTCGATCGCGGCGATGTCGTGGTCGCGGTCGGTACCGGCGGCACTTCGCCCGTCGTGGCACGGCGCGTGCGGGAGAAGATCGAGGCGCTGCTGCCGGCGCGCATCGGCGAGCTCGCCGAGTTCATCGGCGGCTTTCGCAAGTCCATCAACGAGCGCATCACCGAGTTTTCGCTGCGCCGCCGGTTCTGGGAGCGCGTCATCGACGGCCCGATCGGCGCCGCCGTGCTCGGCGGCCGTAGGAGCGAGGCGGATGCCGCGCTCAAGGCAATTGCCGATCCCTCCGAATTCGCGCGCGCCGACAAGCCGGAAGGCTCGGTCGCGCTGGTCGGCGCCGGTCCCGGCGATCCCGATCTTCTCACCATCAAGGCGCTGCGCGCATTGCAGGACGCGGACATCGTCTTCCATGACGAGCTGGTCTCGGGCGAAATTCTCGACCGCATCCGCCGCGACACCACGCGCGTTCCGGTCGGCCGCCGCGTCGGCAAGTCCGGCATCGGCCAGGACGCCATCAACAAGCGCATGATCGAGGCCGCGCAAGCCGGCCAGCGGGTGGTGCGGCTGAAGGGCGGCGATCCCTTTGTGTTCGGCCGTGGCGGCGAAGAGGTTGAAGCGCTGCGCGCGGCAGGTGTCGCCTATTCGATCATTCCGGGCATCACCGCGGGGCTCGGCGGCGCCGCCGATTTCGAGGTGCCGCTCACTTATCGTCATGAAGCGACCCGCATCACCTTCCTCACCGCGCACAAGGCGCGCGATGCGGAAGTCGTGGACTGGTCGACGCTGACCGACACCAAAATGACCGTCGTGGTCTATATGGGCATGACCGCCGCGCCCGCAGTGCGCGCCGGCCTGTTCGCCGCCGGCCGTTCGCCGGAGACGCCGGTCGGCGTGTTCGCGCGCGTGAGCCGTCCCGATGCGCAAGGCGCGATCGGCACGCTGCGCGACCTTCCCGAGCTGGTGCGGCGGGTCAGCGGCGGTCCCGCCATTCTCATCATCGGCGAGGTGGTCCGGCATGCCGGTTCCCTTCGTCGCGAAACCCCAAAGCAAATCATCTCTGACCTATTGGATGCAGCCGAATGACCTCGCCGCTTGAACAGAAGAAGATCAAGATCGCCGGCCCCTCGATCGTGACCGCCAACCGGACCTGGGACGGCATCGTGGTTTATCGCACCGCCGCCAAGAGCTGGTCTGCGGACCTGTCGGAAGCCGCGATCGTGCGCAACTCCGACGAGGCCAAGGCGTTGCTTGCGGAGTCCGTCGCCGATGACGTCGGCGCGATCGGTCCCTATATCGCCCCGGTGCAGGTCGGCGCGGATGGCAAGATCGAACCCGGCAATCTGCGCGAACAGATCCGCCGCACCGGTGTGACCATCGGACAGTCGGCCCAGGTTTAAGGCGCTTTCTTATGTATGCTTACGACGAAATCGACCGCACGCTCGTCAATGAGCGCGTCTCGGAGTTCCGCGACCAGGTGAAGCGGCGCCTCTCCGGCGAGCTCACCGAGGACGAGTTCAAGATCCTGCGCCTGCAGAACGGCGTCTATCTGCAACTGCACGCCTACATGTTCCGGGTCGCGATCCCCTATGGCACGCTGGCGACGAACCAGCTGCGGGCGCTCGCCCATGTCGCGCGCAAATACGACCGCGGCTACGGCCATTTCACCACGCGGCAGAACATCCAGTTCAACTGGATCAAGCTCGCAGAGCTGCCGGACGCGCTGGAAGATCTCGCCAAGGTCGGCATCCATGCCATGCAGACCTCCGGCAACAACATGCGCAATGTCACCTCGGACCAGTGGGCCGGCGTCGCGCCGGGTGAGATCGAGGATCCCCGCATCTGGTCGGAGCTGATCCGCCAGCACACCACGCTGCATCCGGAATTCTCGTTCCTGCCGCGCAAGTTCAAGATCGCGATCACCGCGTCGGACCACGACCGCGCCGCGATCAAGATCCACGACATCGGCCTCCGCCTGATCAAGAACGAGAAGGGCGAGACCGGCTTCGAGGTGCTGGTCGGCGGCGGTCTTGGCCGCACGCCGTTCATCGCCAAGACCATCAAGCATTTCGTGCACGGCCGCGATATCCTGAGCTATATCGAGGCGATCCTGCGCGTCTACAATCAGTATGGCCGCCGCGACAACATCTACAAGGCGCGCATCAAGATCCTGGTCCACGAGCTCGGCATCGAGAAGTTCTCCCGCGAGGTCGAGGAGGAGTGGCAGCACATCCGCAACTCCTCGCTCCAGATCGACGACGAGGTGATCGAGGACATCCGTTCGCGCTTCACCTATCCGGCCTACGAAAAGCTGCCGCACATGCCGGACGAGCTGCGGCAGGCGGCGGCCGATCCCGACTTCGAAGCGTGGCGCAAGAACTCGGTCTCTCCGCACAAGAACCAGGGCTATGCCATCGTCACGATTTCGCTGAAGCCGATCGGCGCGCCTCCGGGCGATGCCACGGCGGAGCAGATGGATGCGCTGGCCGATCTCGCCGACAGATATTCCTTCGGCGAAATCCGCGTCGGCCACGAGCAGAACCTGGCGCTGCCGCACGTCGCCAAGCGTGACCTGCCGGCGCTGTGGAAGGCGCTCGACAAGCTTGGCCTCGCGACGCCGAACGTCAACCTGATCACCGACATCATCGCCTGCCCGGGTCTCGACTATTGCTCGCTGGCGAATGCGCGCTCGATCCCGATCGCGCAGGAGCTGACGCGGCGCTTCGCCAACCACGAGCTCGCCAACCTGATCGGCCGGCTCCACATCAACATCTCCGGCTGCATCAACGCCTGCGGCCATCACCATGTCGGCCATATCGGCATTCTCGGCGTCGAGAAGAACGGCGAGGAGGTCTACCAGATCACCATTGGCGGCCGTGCCGACGAAAACGCTGCGCTCGGGAACCTGATTGGACCGGGCGTCAAGTTCGACGAGGTCGCCGACGTCGTCGAGGACATCGTGGAAGCCTATCTGGCGCTGCGCGAGCGGCCCGAAGAGCTGTTCATGGACACCGTGAAACGCCTCGGCGTCGAACCCTTCAAGGAGCGCGTTTATGCCACTCGTTAACGGCGGAAAGATCACGGGCGACAGTTTCGTCAAGCTGGCCGTCGACACGCCGCTGCCCGAGGGCGGCGACATCCTGGTGCCGGCCGAGCGCTTCATCGGCGAGGCCGACGCGCTGCTCAAACGCGCCGGCAAGGTCGGCGTGATCTGGCCGAACAACCGCGACATCGCCGAACTGGTCCCCTATCTCGGCAAGATCGCCGT
This sequence comes from Bradyrhizobium sp. CIR48, assembly GCF_014198315.1. Classification (NCBI taxonomy): domain Bacteria; kingdom Pseudomonadati; phylum Pseudomonadota; class Alphaproteobacteria; order Hyphomicrobiales; family Nitrobacteraceae; genus Bradyrhizobium; species Bradyrhizobium sp. CIR48. Next base: position 107,090 of record NZ_JACIHG010000015.1, on the reverse strand, counting down.
CGTCGCGCTGGTGTTCCCGACCTTCCGCGACGGCCGCGCCTACAGCCAGGCCCGCCTGCTGCGCGAGCGCTACAATTACCGCGGCGAATTGCGCGCCACCGGCCAGGTGCTGCGCGACCAGTTCGTGTTCATGCTGCGCGCCGGCTTCGATTCCTTCGACGTCAAGAAGCAGGCCGACGCGGAAGCCTTCATGCAGACCGCCAAGCGCTATTCGGTGTTCTACCAGCCGACCGGCGACGGCCGCATCACGGCCTTGCATCGGCGCATGCAGCTGCGCCATTCCGAGGGCGTCGGCACGTGAACGCGATCGCGCCTCAGGTTTCGCCGACGTCCGCCTCTGCGCTGCCGTCTGCGGACGAACTCGATCGCGCGCTGCGCGATGCCTCGCCCGCGGAGATCGTCGCCGCGGCGCTGAAGACGGTCGGGCGCGAAAAGCTTACGCTGGTGTCGTCGTTCGGCACGGAATCGGCGACGCTGCTGAAGGTCATGGCGGATGTCGACCCCGCGATTCCCGTGGTCTTCCTCGATACCGGCTGGCTGTTCGAGGAGACGCTGGCCTATCGCGACACGTTGATCGCGACGCTTGGCCTGAAGGACGTCCGCTCGATCAAGCCGGCCGAAGAAACATTGTCGCGTGACGATCCCGATCGCGATCTCTGGTTCTCCGATCCCGATGCTTGCTGCCGCATTCGTAAAGTCGAGCCGCTGGCGCGGGCATTGAAGCCGTTCTCGGCCTGGCTCAACGGTCGCAAGCGCTTCCAGGGCAACGCGCGCGCCGACATTCCGGTGGTTGAAGACGATGGCGTGCGGTTGAAGTTCAACCCCTTCGCCAACGTCTCGCGCGAGGAACTGGAGGCCATCTTCGTCCGCGCCAAATTGCCGCGTCATCCACTCGCCGCCTCCGGTTTCCTGTCGGTTGGGTGTATGCCTTGCACGAGCAGAACGGCCGAGGGTGAGGATGAACGTGCCGGTCGCTGGCGCGGCCGGGCCAAGACAGAATGCGGCATCCACACGATGAAGACTTCGTAGCACAGCCACGCTGCCACGCTGCGAACAAGAAAATCCGGTTTCGTTGACTTAAGCGTGTTTCGCCGCGAGTTTCGCCTGCCTTCGCTGACACCGATGTCGTCGAAGTGAATGGAGATGGACATGATGCGCCGTATCGTTCCGCTCGCTGCAGGACTTCTCGCGACGGTTTTTGTGGCAAGCGCGGCTCTCGCTGCCGACATCAATCTGCTCAACGTGTCGTATGATCCGACGCGCGAGCTTTATGCCGAATTCAACAAGGCGTTCGCGAACGCCTATCAGAAGGAAACCGGCAAGAGCGTCGAGGTCAAGCAGTCGCATGGCGGCAGCGGTTCGCAGGCGCGCGCGGTGATCGACGGATTGCAGGCCGATGTGGTGACGCTCGCGCTCGCCTACGACATCGACGCGATCGCCGGCAAGGGCCTCACGGCGACGGACTGGCAGAAGCGGTTGCCGCAGAATGCGTCACCCTACACCTCCGCCATCGTGTTCCTGGTGCGCAAGGGCAATCCCAAGGCGATCAAGGACTGGGATGATCTGATCAAGCCGGGCGTTGCCGTGATCACGCCGAACCCGAAGACGTCGGGCGGCGCGCGCTGGAATTATCTGGCGGCCTGGGGCTTTGCGCAGAAGAAATACGGCTCCGCCGACAAGGCCAAGGACTTCATCGGAAAGCTCTACCAGCAGGTGCCGGTGCTCGATACCGGCGCGCGCGGCGCCACCGTGACCTTCGTCGAGCGCGGCGTCGGCGACGTGCTGCTGGCCTGGGAGAACGAGGCGTTTCTCGCCCTGAAGGAATTCGGCCGGGAGAAATTCGAGATCGTGGCGCCGCCGCAATCCATCCTCGCCGAGCCGCCGGTCGCGATCGTCGACAAGGTTGCCGATAAAAAAGGCACCCGCAACGCCGCCGATGCCTACCTCCAGTACTGGTACACCAAGGAGGGGCAGGAGATCGCCGCGCGCAACTTCTACCGCCCGCGCGATGCCGACATTGCCAAAAAATACGAAAATGCCTTCGCAAAGGTCGAACTATTCACGATCGACGACGTTTTCGGTGGTTGGACCAAGGCGCAGAAGGAACATTTTGCCGACGGCGGCATCTTTGACCAGATCTATAAGAACTGATCTGGCGCTGTCTTAATGGGCTTTAGCAGGGGGCCTGGTGAGCGCACTCGCAGCACGACGCCGGACATTGCCGGGCTTCGGTCTCACAATGGGACTGACGCTTTCCTGGCTGTCGATTATCATCCTGATTCCGCTCGCTGGGCTGTTCCTGAAATCGCTCGAGCTCAGCCCCGAGCAATTCTGGAACATCCTCTCCAGCCGCCGCACCCTGAATGCCCTCAGGGTTTCCTTCGGCCTTGCGTTCGCGGCGGCCTGCGTCAACCTCGTCATGGGCAGCATCATCGTCTGGGCGCTGGTGCGCTACCGCTTCCCCGGCCGGCGGCTGTTCGACGCCATCGTCGACGTGCCCTTCGCGCTGCCGACGGCGGTCGCTGGCGTCGCGCTGACTGCGCTGTTCGCCGAGAAGGGCTGGCTCGGGGCACCGCTCGCGGCGCTCGGCATCAAGGTGGCCTTCACGCCGGTCGGCATCTTCGTCGCCATGATCTTCATCGGCATTCCCTTCGTGGTGCGCACGGTGCAGCCGGTGCTGCAGGATCTCGACCCCGAGATCGAGGAAGCCGCGGGAAGCCTGGGCGCCAGCCGCTGGCAGACCATCATCCGCGTGATCCTGCCCTCGCTTGCGCCGGCGCTGCTCACCGGGCTCGCGCTCGCCTTTGCCCGCGCGGTCGGTGAATACGGCTCGGTGATCTTCATTGCCGGCAATCTGCCGAATGTCTCCGAGATCGCGCCGCTCTTGATCGTGATCCGGCTGTCCGAGTTCCGCTACGCCGACGCGACCGCCATCGCGGTGGTCATGCTCGTCGTCTCCTTCGTCATCATTTTCGCCGTCAACCGGCTCCAGCGCTGGGCGCGGAGCCGGATTCCGGCGCGCTGAGGAGGATGCGATGACGATGCAGATCGCAGACTCCGTGTCGCTCTCGGCTCCCGACGCCAAGGCACGTGCGAGGGCCCGGGCACATGCGGCGGCGGCGCAAGACAATCTCCGCACCGAGCCGCGCGCGGTGCGCATCACCATCATCGCGTTGGCGATCATCTTTCTTTCCGTCTTCGTCGTGCTGCCGCTGGTGGTCGTGTTCGCGCAGGCGTTCTCGAAGGGAATCCTCGCCTATCTCTCCGCGCTCGCCGAGCCGGAGGCGCTGGCTGCGATCAAGCTGACGTTGATCGTCGCGGCGATCTCGGTCGGCCTCAACCTTGTCTTCGGTCTCGTCGCCGCCTGGGCGATTGCAAAATTCGATTTCCCGGGCAAGACCTTCCTGGTCACGCTGATCGACCTGCCGTTCTCGGTGAGCCCGGTGATCTCCGGCCTTGTCTTCGTGCTGCTGTTCGGCGCACAGGGCTATTTCGGCAGCTGGCTTAGGGACCACGACATCCAGATCCTGTTCGCCGTGCCCGGCATCGCGCTCGCCACCACCTTCGTGACCTTCCCGTTCGTCGCGCGCGCGCTGATCCCCCTGATGCAGGAGCAGGGCACGCAGGAGGAGGAGGCTGCGGTTTCGCTCGGCGCCTCCGGCTTGCAGACCTTCTTCCGCGTCACGTTGCCCAACATCAAATGGGGCGTGCTCTACGGCGTCCTGCTCTGCAATGCGCGCGCGATGGGTGAGTTCGGCGCGGTCTCCGTCGTCTCCGGCCATATCCGCGGCGAGACCAACACGATGCCGCTGCTGGTCGAGATCCTCTACAACGAATACCAGTTCGTCGCCGCCTTCGCGATTGCCTCGCTGCTGGCGATGCTGGCGCTGATCACGCTGATCGCAAAGACGGTTCTCGAACGTCACCTCGACGAAGGACACGACGCCAGTGACCATTGAAGTCAAAAATCTCGTCAAGAAGTTCGGCAGTTTTGCCGCCCTCGACGGCGTCGACCTCAAGGTCGACAATGGAGAATTGCTGGCGCTGCTCGGTCCATCAGGCTCCGGCAAGACCACCTTGCTCCGGATCATCGCAGGCCTCGACTGGCCTGATTCCGGCGAGGTCACCTTCAATGGCGAGGACGCGCTGGCGCAGGGCGCGCGCGAGCGGCATGTCGGTTTCGTATTCCAGCACTACGCGCTGTTCCGCCACATGACCGTGTTCGAGAACGTCGCCTTCGGCCTGCGCGTGCAGCCGCGTGCGGTCCGCAAGGACGAGGCCGCGATCCGTGCCCGGGTGAAAGAGCTGCTCGATCTCGTGCAGCTCGACTGGCTCGCCGATCGTTATCCGAGCCAGCTTTCCGGCGGCCAGCGCCAGCGCATTGCGCTCGCCCGCGCGCTCGCGATCGAGCCGCGAATCCTGCTGCTCGACGAGCCCTTCGGCGCGCTCGACGCCAAGGTGCGGAAAGAGCTGCGCCGATGGTTGCGCTCGCTGCATCATGAGATCAACGTCACCTCGATCTTCGTCACCCACGACCAGGAGGAAGCGCTCGAAGTCGCCAACCGCGTCGTCGTCATGGACAAGGGCAGGATCGAGCAGATCGGTTCGCCCGATGACGTCTATGAAAGCCCGGCAAGCGCGTTCGTCCACGGCTTCATCGGTGAATCCATCGAGCTGCCGGTCCAGGTCGAAGCTGGGGTGATCCGGCTCGGCGACCGGCCGCTTCGGCTCGCGGCGGACGGGCTTGCGCCTGGCGCGTCAAAACTGTTCGTGCGGCGACACGACATGCTGGTCGGGCCCCCCGGCAGCGGCGCCTTCGAGGGCGCGGTTCAGCACGTCCGCAATTTCGGTCCGGTGCAGCGCGCCGAGGTCGCATTGTCAGGCGGCGAAACCATCGAGATCGACGCCCCCCGCGACAAGGAACTGCGCGCCGGGGACACCATCGGCCTCGAGCCGCGCCGTTACCGGATATTTGCGGGGTAGAAATTCCCGTCATTCCGGGATGGTCCGAAGGACCAGACCTCAGGTGCGCAGTTGCGCACCATAGTTTAGTGCCGCGCACTGCCCCGGAATGACACCGAGCAGATTTTCATCAAAATTCACCTTTCAGCCACGGTTGGTATGCAACAACGGCCCCTCATTCGGGGGCTCCTACATGCGCGCTGCGGCCGCAATTCTCATCACTTTGCTGCTTGCCGGCTGTGCCGGCAACGAGGCACCGGTCCAGCAGCCGTCGATGTACGCCGACATGGCGGTCCCGGGCTCCAAGCTCGATGCGCAGGCGGCCGCGATCATGATCTCGCAATACCGCCAGAACAACGCCCTCGGCACCGTTGTCATCGATCCCGATCTGATGCGGCTCGCCGAATCCCAGTCCCAGGCCATGGCCGCCGCCAACAAGATGGATCACGACGTCCGCGCGCCGCTGGCCAAGCGCCTTGCCACCGGCGGCTATCCCGCCACCATTGCCGTCGAGAACGTCTCGGCCGGCTATCATACGCTGGCGGAAGCGTTTTCCGGCTGGCGCGACTCGCCACCCCACCGCGCCAACATGCTCAAGGGCGGTGTCACAAAACTGGGCATCGCGGCAAGCTATGCTCCCGGCACCAAATACAAGGTGTTCTGGACCATGATCCTGGCCTCGACCGAGCCCCGATAAGCCAGACTTGATCCCGGGATGCATTGACGCCGCGGCAGAGGGTCGCCACGGTGGCTCGCCTTTTGCTATTGTTCCTGCATGACAGATCGTAGCCCGGAATCCGCCAGCATCCCCGCGAATGCGCAGCGCGTCCTTGTCCTTCAGGGCGGCGGCGCGCTTGGCTCCTATCAGGCCGGCGCCTATCAGGCGCTGTGCGGCCACGGTTTCGAGCCGGAATGGGTCGCCGGCATCTCGATCGGTGCGGTCAACGCCGCCATCATCGCCGGCAACGAGGGCCCGACGCGCGTCAAGCGCCTCAAGGAATTCTGGGAGATGGTCTCCGCGCCGGTGCCGTGGAAACCGATCGGCAAGAGCGACCACAGCCGCGAGCTGTTCAATTCGACCAGTGCCGCGCTGATTGCGACCTTCGGCGTGCCCGGCTTCTTCACGCCGCGGATTCCACCGGCGCCGCTCTGGCCGCCCGGCAGCCCGCAGGCCGAGAGCTATTACGACACCGCGCCGCTGAAGAAGACGCTGGAGCGTCTGGTCGATTTCGACCGCATCAACGATTTGAAGACGCGCCTGTCGGTCGGCGCGGTCGGCGTCACCTCGGGCAACTTCAAATATTTCGACAATTACCAGTTCAGGAAGCTCGGCAAGACCATCGGCCCCGAGCACATCATGGCCTCCGGTGCGCTGCCGCCCGGCTTTCCCTCCGTGATGATCGAGGGCGAGCATTATTGGGACGGCGGCATCGCCTCCAACACGCCGCTCGACTACGTGCTCGATGCCGAGGTCGATCGCGACATGCTGATCTTCCAGGTCGACCTGTTTTCCGCGCGCGGCGATCTGCCGACCTCGCTGCTGGAGGCCGCCGAGCGCGAGAAGGACATCCGCTATTCCAGCCGCACGCGGATGAACACCGACAAGAACAAGCAGATCCACAACGCCCGCAGGGCGGTGCGCGACCTGATCGGAAAATTGCCGGATTATCTGAAGAACGACCCGTCCGTCGAATTCCTGGCGAAGGTGTCGCGCGAGAGCACGGTCACGGTGGTGCATCTGATCTACCGCAGCAAGAACTACGAATCCTCGTCCAAGGATTACGACTTCTCGCACGTCGCCATGGTCGAGCATTGGGAAGGCGGCGTGCGCGACGTGCATCTGTCGATGCGCCACAAGGACTGGCTCGAGCGGCCGCAGTCCGGCGAGACCATGGTGACCTACGATCTCACGGGGGACGTCACCGCACCCCCGCCAAAAAGGAGCGAATGATTATGGGTAGTCTGTCAGGCAAGAATGCCGTCGTGACCGGGTCCACCAGCGGCATCGGGCTCGCCTACGCACGTGCCTTCGCCGCCGCCGGCGCCAATGTCGTCATCAACGGCTTCGGCTCGCCGGAGGATATCGAGAAAGAGCGCGCCAAGATCGAACAGGACTTCAAGGTGAAGGCAATCTATTCGCCCGCCGACATGACCAAGCCGGCCGAGATCGCCGGCATGATCGCGCTCGGCGAGAAGACTTTTGGTTCGGTCGACATCCTCGTCAACAATGCCGGCATCCAGTTCGTCTCGCCGATCGAGGAGTTCCCGCTCGAGAAGTGGGACCAGATCATCGCCATCAACCTGTCCTCGGCATTTCATGCCATCCGCGCAGCGGTGCCAGGCATGAAGAAGAAGGGCTGGGGCCGCATCATCAACACGGCCTCCGCGCATTCCCTGGTCGCCTCGCCCTTCAAGTCGGCCTACGTCTCGGCCAAGCACGGCATCGCCGGTCTCACCAAGACCGTGGCGCTGGAGGTTGCGACCCACAAGATCACCTGCAACTGCATCAGCCCTGGCTACGTCTGGACCCCGCTGGTGGAGCGGCAGATCCCCGACACGATGAAGGCACGCAATCTCACGCGCGAGCAGGTCATCAACGACGTACTGCTCGATGCGCAGCCGACCAAGGAGTTCGTGACGTCCGAGCAGGTCGCGGCATTGGCGCTGTTCCTGTGCGGCGATGATGCCGCCCAGATCACCGGCACCAATCTCTCGATCGACGGCGGCTGGACGGCGGAGTAGGGGTCTTCGGAACGAGGAGCCGTAGGAGCCGTAGGGTGGGCAAAGCGAAAGCGTGCCCACCACCTCTGAATGGTGGGCACGGCGCAACTGCGCCTTTGCCCACCCTACGAGACTGAGAACCAGGCGGCCGCGTCCCGCTCAATGCGTCCAGGCCAGCGCCGTCACGAACGCCGACGACAGGTTCAATTCCGCAAACATGATCTTGCCGGCGACCACGAACAGCACGCTGGCAAGCGTCAGCCGCAGCACCGTCTCGGGCACCCGGGTCGCGCCGTAACTGCCGACGATGATGCCTGGCAGCGAGCCCATCAGCAGCACGCCCATCAGCGCCCAATCCACGTCGCCGAGTGCCCAGTGCCCGATGCCGGCGACCAGCGTCAGCGGCACCGCATGGGCGATGTCGGAGCCGACGATGGTTGCCATGGGCAGGCGAGGGTAGAGCAGCAGCAGCACGGTCACGCCGACCGCACCGGCGCCCACCGACGAAATCGACACCAGCACGCCGAGCACGATGCCGGTGACAACGGTGGCAATCGCGGTGGTGCGCTCGTCGACCTGCTCGAGCCGGCCGCGATAGCGCTCCATGATGGATTTGCGGAAGATCAGCGAGGTCGCGGTCAGCAGTAGGGCGAAGCACAGCACCAGATTGACCAGGCTGCGCTCGGAATCGCTTCTGAGGTCGAGCTTCCACAGCACCAGCAGCGTCACTGCGCTCGCCGGAATGCTGCCGCAGGCGAGCCGCAGCACCGCGGGCCAGTGCACGCTGCGCGACCAGCCATGCACCACGCTGCCGCCGGCCTTGGTGGCGGCGGCATAGAGCAGATCGGTGCCGACCGCGGTGGAGGGATGAACACCGAACAGCAGGATCAGCAGCGGCGTCATCAAGGAACCGCCGCCCACGCCGGTCATCCCGACGAGCAGGCCGACGCCGAAACCGGAGGCGACGTAGAGTGGATCGATCATGTCTGGAGAATCTTAGGTTGATCTCGTCGGTTGGGCAATACGACGTAGAATAAACTTTCCCTGGGGCGCAACCGCTTGGGCAGAATAAGAAAAATTGTACTGCGTGTCTGAAATGGAGAGGTATTTCCGGTTGTTCCCAGGCGCGCCGCGAAACACTCGTTCCCCGAGGGGAGCGAGCAATGGCGGCGCTCTGTAGTACCTATTTACCAAACGCCAGCACGTGCAGCCCCAGCCGCTGCCGCACGATCCAGAACAGCAGCACCGTCTCGAAGGTAAGCGAGATCGAGGTCGCGGCCGCGGCGCCGTGGCCGCCGTAGCGCGGCACCAGTGCGACGCAGAGCATGAGGTTCATCACGAAGGCCGATGCATAAGCGAGCGCACAGATCTTCTGCTGGCCGAGCATGTTGAGCAGCCGCTCGACCGGTCCGATCGCAGAGCGCACCACGAGCCCGATCGCCGCGACGAACATGATGTCGTAGCCGACCACGAATTGCGGCCCGAACAGCCAGAGTAGCGGCTTGCCGAGCGCGAGCAGCACGATGGTCGCCGCCAGCGATGGCCAGAACGTCCAGTTGATCGCATGTGTCACATAGGCCGATAGGCGTGCCTTGTCGCCGCTTGCGTTGTATTCGGCGAAGCGGTGCGCCGTCGTCGCCGACATCGCGTAGTGGATGAACGAGACCAGCGCCAGCGTCTTCACCACCGCGAAGTAGACGCCGACCTCGTCGGAGGGGCGAAATTGCTGCAGCACCAGCACGTCGGTATAGGACAAGAGCAGGTAGAAGCTTTCGACCAGCAGGATCGGCAGCGAGACGGCGAGCCAGCCGCCGATGTCATAGGTCTTGGGGCCGGGCGCGATATGGCCGGCGAGCTTGCGGTTCAGCACCACCATCTGCCCGGTCATCGCGATCCACACTGCACCCAGGCTCGCAACCATCGCGGCGACGGCGCCGAGATGATAGCCGAGCAGGAAGGCGATAGCCGTGATTCCGATGATCAGCCCCTGGCGGATGATGAATTGCGGCATCAGGCCGAGCTGCATCCAGTCATGCGAGCGCGCGATGCCGTCCTGGGTGTTGGCGACGACGAAGGCGGGCAGCGTCATGCAGCCGATATAGAGTGGCAGCTCCTCGGCCGGGTCGATCCAGGGCGACAGCAGCCTGACGACGCCGGCGAGGGCGAGCGAGACCAGCGTGGACACCGCAAAGGTCAGCCAGCGGCTGCCGGAGAGAAAGCCGCGCAGCAACGCCTGCTCGCCGCTGGCGCGATACTCTGGAATGATCTTCTGCGCCGAGGCCGAGATGCCGAAATCCATCATGCTGCCGAGCAGCAGCACCCAGGTCCAGACATAGACGTAGATGCCGTAGTCGGACGTTCCCATCCAGCGTGCGAGCAGCACCTGTGAGACATAGGCAAGGCCTGCGCTGATGACGCGGATGATGAAGATGGTGCCGGCCAGCCGCCGCGTCAGCGATGCCTCGCTCGAGCCGCCCGTCAGCCTGGCCCGCAGCCGCGCGATCAGCCCGGCCGGTCCGGTCGTTGCGGGTGGTGCATCCATCACGGCCACGAAAAGTCCCCGGTCTTCCGCATGCCGCAGGCCTGCTGCGGTAGCCATGGGGCTTAGCAACCATTCGTTAAGATTCGGTTGGGTGGCGTTCCATACTCGGTGTCGTCCCGGACGCGCGAAGCGAAGATCGGGGACCCATTGTGACAGTTTATAGTATGTTGGCTTCGTTCTCGCTTTCAACACTCGAAAATTGCACTGTTATGTTAAGGCAATCGGTGCATGAGCGACCTATAAGGCCTGATTGGAATAGTGCTGGGCTTGTCCTTCGTCTGTCGAGCCGGAAATCTGGAATGCCGTGGCCGTCTTCGCCAACCTCGAACCGCTATCTCGTCCTTCTGGCCGATACGCTGGCCTCCGCGGTCGTCACGCTCGTCCTCTCAGTATTCGCTTGGGGTTTCGTCGGATCGACGGGGCAGGGCGGTCTCTTCCTGGTGATGTTTGTTCCAGGGCTGCTAGCGCTATTCGCTGGACTTCTTCTTGTCCCATTCGTGGTCGGCCCGATCTACGGGATGGCGAAGGGCCGGTTGGGATTCTTGTTTGGTCCGGTCCTTTTGGCCGCGGTTGTTTATCCGCTTTCGTCGCTGGCGCTGCGGCACAAGGAAGAGACCATAGCGGCGCTGGCCGTCACGACTGCCGAGCCCGTTCGCACTGATCACAACCTTCTTGCCATCGATGACGAAGACTTCTGCAAAGAGGGCTGCGTGAGAGTGCTTGCCAATTCGGCTTACACAATCGCCTTAAGAGGCGATTATTGGCAGCGCAGCAACGACCCCCGCTGGACTCTTTACCGGCAGGCCACGGGAGCAGCCTGCCTTGCAAAGGAGAATGTCGAGCTGGCTTTCGATTTTCTCCGTCTTGGTTATCCGGGAAAATGTGCCGTTCGCGAACCGATCGACCATTTCGACGATGGTCTGTGGCTGCGCAAAAGAAGCCCAAATCCGCGGTTTCGGCTACCTCCCGATTTGCCCCCTGGCCTCCCAAAGGACTTCAACGGCACCGTTTACGAGTATTTTGAGCGAATTGGCGGCGAGGATCGTCTGCTGGCGCGTCACATCAAGGGTGGATTATTGCCCGAAGCATCCGACCCTCTGATCTTGATCGAGAAGCGGCCCAAAGCCATCGATGTGGGTCCAAAGATGGACACGAACATATTCTTGGCGAAAGCCATCAAGGGCGACGCTGAGCAGTTTTGGAAGCCGGCTGACCCGTTCCCGTTCGACGAGACCTGGACTGGAATCGAAAGTTACTTTGGCCGAAAAGAGCGATACGGCGCTGGCACAATCGAGGATGCGGCAGCCCTTCAATGGATGGGAATTGCTCGACTCGCGAGGCAGCAGGCACCGCAGCTTCTGAAACAGCGCGTGCTTGGCCTATTTGCAAGCCGCGACCCGTTTCGAGTCAAGGTCGGGCTTTTACATTGGACATATGACATCCCATCAAGCGACCGAATATTCGTTGGCGCAGACAATGTCATCTTCGATCTCACCTTCGTGGCAGTAGAAGAGAGAAGCTGGGACCTGGAGATGTTGCTGCAAGGGCAATTTCCGGCGGGAGGGCAGCCTGTTTCGACCGAGATCCGCGAACGAGCAAAAGCGCATCTGAGCGATCCCGATCTCAAGCCTTGGCAGCGTCAGTTCCTGATGAGGATCGGCAGACCCTAGCGAAGCCTCTAGAATTCCGTCGGTGGCCAAATTTGCTGAGGCTCCAACTGGCGATTCCGAATCTCGTAGGTCCCTAGTGTGAACTTGGATCGGCGTTCCGCTTGACCGGGCCTCACTCCAAATTCGTATTGAACTCGTACGACTTCTCGGGCCCGACCAGCGTGAACTTCAGCGCTGCGCCATCGGGCTTGGCGCCCGGCGGCAAGCCGTCGAGCTCGAACGAAAAACGCTTCACGCCAGCCGGGCTGTCTTTGACCGGAGCTGGAATTGGCAGCGCCCAGTCGGGCGTCGGACCTTCCACGAACAGATTGACGTTGCGCGGGTCCGGCGTCACCACGTCGACCACCACATTCTTGGGTCCGTCGCGCTTGACGTCGCGGATGGTGAGGGGATTGGGATCGCCGATATTGGCGGGCTTGGGCACGGTATCGAGTGCCGCACGCAGATTGGCATCCTCGGTCGAGGCCACGCTGTTGAAGCCGAGCTCGGCACTGGCCTCGACCGGAATGCAGAGTTTTTCGCACACCGCGTAATTGATCTCTGCGCGCAGGGTCACGGGCTTGTCGGCCGCCTTGGCGACGATGCGCAGGGGGAGCACGATCTGGTTGTGATAGCCGATCGAATGGCCGCCGGCGCCGTCGTCGAATTTCAGCGGCGCAGGCCACATCACCGTCACCGCCTCGACATTGTCGGATTTGGAAAAGTCGAACCGCGGCGGGACGCCGGAATCTCCGGGGGAGCGCCAATAGGTCTTCCACCCCTGCTGGAGCTGGATGGCGATACCGCCGAGCAGGACGGCGCCGCTGCGCGATCCCGCCAATAGCCGCACCGCGGAATGTCCGTCGCGCTGCCACGGCGAAGCGTCATCGGCACGGGCTACGATGGCCAGCGACGACGCAAAAAGGGTTGCCGCGACGCCAATCGCCGCACGCAGGGGAACTCTTGTGAGCATAGCACGTCTTTACAGGGTCGCCCTGAGGCAAACCATTGAATTGCTTGTGATGGATGCACTGGAATTGCGTCTCTGCAAGCCTTGATTTGACAGCGGCCCGGCCCGACATCAGGATAGGAATTGAAACCGGAGTGCTTAACCGATGGCTCCCACAGGCAAGAGGACGGGCGAAAGCACCCGCAGCGCGGGACCCGTGCTCCCTAATTCGGCCGGTTATCTCGACGGCCGGCTCTTGATCGCGATGCCCGTGATGGGCGATTCCCGGTTCGAACGCTCGGTGATCTATCTCTGCGCCCATTCGGCGGAGGGAGCGATGGGCATCATCGTGAACCACCCGGCCGGCAGCATCGACTTCCCCGAGCTCCTGGAGCAACTCGGCATCATCAAGAAGGGCGAGCACATCAAGCTGCCCGAGAATGCCGAAAGCATGAAGGTGCTGCGCGGCGGTCCGGTCGACACCGGGCGAGGCTTCGTGCTGCATTCCAGCGACTTCTACATCGAGAACGCGACGCTGCGGATCGACGACGGCGTCTGCCTCACCGCGACCGTCGACATCCTGCGCGCGATCGCCAACGGTTCCGGCCCCAAGCACGCCATTCTCGCGCTCGGCTATGCCGGCTGGGCACCCGGCCAGCTCGAGACCGAGATCCAGAGCAACGGCTGGCTGCATTGCGATGCGGATGCGGATCTGATCTTCGGTGACGACGTCGACGACAAATATGGACGCGCTTTGCGCAAGATCGGCATCGATCCCGGCATGCTCTCGAACGAAGCGGGACACGCGTAGGTGCTTTAGTCGCTACCGCGACATACTCCGCGGTGGTGCCTCATCCTCCGCTGTCGTCCCGGACAAGCGCGCCTCAAGCGCGCGTAGATCCGGGACCCATACTCCCAGGGTGATGTTTAAGGCAGGCCGGTCACTCCGAGTCTTCGCCAAACCACGTTTTGTGGCTGGGTCCCGAATCTTCGCTTCGCTCGTCCGGGACGACAGCGGAGATTGCCGCGCTACTCCGCCGCCTGCTGCTGCATCGTGGGCTCCGTCCCCGCCACCGTCGCGCGGCGCATGTCGCGAGGCTGCGACTGGTCGTAGCGGCGGACGCGGTGCATGGTCTGGCGGTTGTCCCACATCACGAGGTCATGCAGCTTCCATTTGTGGACGTAGACGAATTCGGGCTGCGTGGCGTGCTCGTTGAGATCGCGCAGCAGGAGGCGTCCCTCCGGCACGCTCATGCCGACGATCTTGCCGGCATGGGATGACAGATACAGCGACTTGCGGCGATGCACGGGATGCGTCCGCACCAGCCTTTGCAGCACCGGCTTGAACATCTCCTTCTCATCCTCGGTGTATTCGGTGAAGCCGAGCGATCCCCGCGAATACATCAGCGAGTGCTCGCAGACGAGATCGTCGATCTCCGCCTTGGTGTCGTCGTCGAGCGCATCATAGGCGGCGCGCATGTCGGCGAATTCGGTGTTGCCGCCCTTGGGGTTCACCACGCGCGCCGACAACAGCGAGAATTTTGCAGGGATAGGCCGGAACGAGCTGTCGGAGTGCCACAGGCAATTGCCGAGGTTGAACAGATTGGCGCGGCTGTCCTTCGGCAGCGGCTTGCCGTCCTTGCCGAGATTCGAAACATCGTTCAAGCCCGAGTTGAGGCGGTGTTCGCTGGCCTTGGTAATGTTGCCGCCACGCGCATCCTCACGCTGACCAAAGTTCAGCGCAAAAGCCATCTGCTGCTCGTCGGTGATGTCCTGGTCGTGGAAAACCAGCACGGCGTATTTGTCCATGGCGGCCTCGACCTCGCGCGCCTCGACCTCGGTGAGGGGCTTTCGCAAATCGAGGCCGGAAACCTCGCCGGCAAAGTGCTTCTGAAGCTGCCGGATGGCGATCGTCATGGCGTTTTCTCCCGCATGTGCGAGCGGTTGGTCCCGCTCTGTCGGCGAAAAAGCTACTCCCGCACTCGCCGTTGTCAACGCTCGGCGCGCATGGCTCTCACGCATTCCGTGCCATCAACCCGCCGTCGACCGGGATCACCGCGCCGGTGAGGAAGGATGCCGCCGGCAGGCACAGGCTCAGCGTCATATGCGCGACCTCTTCAGGGTCGCCGTAGCGGCCAAGCGCGGTGCGACGCCTGGCGTAGATCGTCTTGTGCTCCTCCGAGATCCGGTCGGTGATCCCAGTGCGGATCGGACCCGGGCAGATGCAATTGACGGTGATGCCCTCGCGGCCGAGCTCGACGGCGAGCGAGCGCGTGAGGCTCGCCACGCCGCCCTTCGCTGCCGAATAGGGGCTGTGCAATGCGGTGGCGCCGAGCGCCTCGGTCGAGGCGATGTTGACGATGCGCGGGCTCTTCGATTTGCGCAGGTAAGGCAGTGCGGCGCGGATGATGCGCGGATGCGCCGTCAGCATCACGGCGATGCCCTTTGCCCAGGCGTCCTCATAGGCCTCGTCGTCGATCGCGACGCGTACGGAGATGCCGGCATTGTTGACGACGATATCGAGCCCGCCGAAATGTGCCGCGACATCATTCACCACGCGCCTGATCTCGGTGCCATCGGCAACGTCGAGCTTCCAGGCTTTTGCCGAGCCGCCGCTCGCCGCGATCTCCGCCGCGACGGCGAGCGCGCCTTGCTCCTCATAGTCGGTGACGGCAACGTTCGCGCCCTCCGCGGCGAACAATTGCGCGGTGGCGCGTCCCATGCCGCTAGCCGCGCCGGTGACGAGAACGGTCAGGCCCTTCACGGACCGGCTGAGCCGTTTGAACTCGGACATGCTGTTTCCTCGCGCCCTGCTTGTTCTTGTTATGATTGACAAGGCTGGCATCGATCCGCAGACAGGTCAAACAAGCAAGACAAAAGGGGAGGCCGCGATGGCGAACGAGCTCGATTTCTCAGGCAGGCAGGTGCTGGTGGTCGGCGGTTCCAGCGGTATCGGCAACGGCATCGCGCAAGCGTTTCGCACGAGGGGCGCGCATGTCGCGGTCTGCGGCACGCGTGCGCAGCCAAAGGATTATTCGATCGAGGAAGGTTCTGATCTCACGGGCCTGTCTTACGCGCAGCTCGACGTCAGCAACCCCACTGCGATCGAAGCGTTCAAGCCGTCCTTCGATCGGCTCGACGTGCTCGTGCTGGCGCAAGGCGCGGTGCTCTATCGCCGCGGCGAGTTCGAGATGAGCGGTTTCCGCAAGGTGGTCGAGGTCAATTTGATGAGCCTGATGGCCTGCGCGACGCGATTTCATTCCATGTTGCGGGATGCGAAGGGGTCGCTGATCATGGTGTCCTCGACCGCGGCCTATCATTCCACTATGGGCAATCCCGCCTATAACGCCTCGAAGACCGGTGCGGTCGGATTGACGCGGACACTGGGCGAAGCCTGGGCGGAGGACGGCATCCGCGTCAACGGCATCGCGCCCGGACTCGTCGACACCAAGATGACCAAGGTGACGACCGACAATCCCAAGCGGCTCGAAGGTGCATTGTCACGCATTCCGCTGCGGCGGCTGGGCACGCCGGCCGACATGGCGGGCGCGGCTCTGTTCCTGGCTTCGCCGCTGTCGTCCTATATCGTCGGACAGACGCTGGTCGTCGATGGCGGGCTCATCCTTTAGCTGGCCCGTAGCCCGGATTGCGCTGCGCTCGATCCGGGCTACACACTTTCGTAGGAGCTACACTTTCGCAAACACTTGGAACTGGGCCGCGCCTGATCGGTTACTTCGGCTGACCACCGAGGAGGATCATCATGGACACGGATCGGATTGTTGGATCGGCCAAGGAATATGCCGGACGCGCGGAAGGCGCGATCGGAGACATGGCAGGCGATGCGAAGACGCAGGCGTCGGGCAAGGCGCGGGAAGCCGCGGGCACGGTGCAGAATCTCTACGGCCAGGCCAAGGATGCCGTGCGCGAGGCCGGCGAGACGGCGGCTGACTACGCCAAGGACGCCTACGACAACAGCGGCGAGACTCTTCGCGACGGTACGCAAGCATTGTCGAAGAAGGTGCAGGACAATCCGCTCGGCGCGCTGCTCGTCGCCGGCGGCATCGGTTTCGCGCTCGCGCTTCTGATGTCGCGTCCCGCACGCCGTCCGCCGCCGTCGCGCTGGCGCTATTAAGGCTAGTCGCCGAACGCCTATCACTCGTGCCCCGGACGCGATGCAGCCTAGGCGATGCGTAGCATCGTCCGGAAACGCTGCATCGCTAAGCCGGGGCCCATCTTTTGTGAATGCCGCACGAATTGGGTCCCGGCTCTGCGCCTCCTCACCAAGAGGCGCCGCGTCGCATCCGGGACACGAGACCTTACCTTACCGGAACATCTCGGCCGAGCGGCCAACGTTACCCGGCGGACGCGGGACCCCGGGATTGGGATTCGGATTGCGCGGCCCGGGCGCCGGCGCCAGTTGACGCGGCGGCGGTGGCTGCGGAGAGCCGAAGCCGAAGAAATCGCGGAATGAGGGCGTAGCCTGTGCCGGTTGCTGCGGTGGGACCGGCGGCTTCTTCGGTGCAAGTTTCGGCGGGGCGATCGCGGCGGCGGCTCCCGGCGCGGTGGGATTGGCGACGCCGCCGTCGGGCGTCGTTGCGGCCATCGGCGTATCGCCCTTGGCCTGCTCGCGGCCGACTTCGCGGCGCGGCCAGGCATAATCGTCGGCGCGGCCGGCCGGAGCCGCCAGCGGCTCGCCCTTCACCATTGTCTTCGCAGCCAGCGCATCGACGGCGGCGGGACGCGAGCCCGGGCCGCCCAGCAACTGATCGGTCGAGATCGAGGCTGCAACCAGCGGCACGATCGGCCCCGCCAGCGGCCGCGGTGCGGGCTTGCCGGGCTCGGCGCTGGTGTCGGGCGTCGCCGGCTCGCTCGGCAGCGCGATCGGGCCGGAGCGTCCTGCCAGCAGACGCGTGATTTCGCGCTCGACATAATGCGCGAGCTTGCGCGCGCCGGGCTTTGTGAAGAAGACGCCGTCAGAGCTGCGGAGCTGACGGATCTGGCCTTCGAAGTCAGGACCCTTCTGGAGGAAGCGGCCGGCCTCGTCGACAAACCCGTCCCAGACGTCGACATAGGTAATGCCGGCCTTGGCCGCGCCTTCGCGATAGAGCGAGTCCAGGAACAGCATGTCCGCCGTGCCCTTCTGCCCGCGGATGGCGGGAAGGCCGACCCACAGCACCGGCACGCCCTTGGCCTTGAGGACGCTGGCGAGCTCCTCGATCTTCTTGCCGTAGAGCTCGACCCAGCGGTCGTCACGGAATTCGTAGAGGCCGTTCGGATTGCGGGCCGTCTTTTCGGGCGCCGCCGCCGGCGCGTCGGCGTTGTCGGCGTCGTCCTGCGGCAGATCGGCATCGGCAGGCTTGTCGTCGGGCTTGGCGGCGGTGTCATTGCCTGGCTTGGCGTCCCCCGGCTTCGCTGGCTGTTTGGCGCGCGCGCCCTTGTCGTTCTTCTTGTCCTTGTCTGCGGCGGCCTTGTCCGTCTTGTCGGCGACGGGCTCGCGGATCGCGCTGCGGTCGTTGAGGCCCAGCATGACGACGATCACGTCGGGCTTCTCGGTCTCGAGGATGCCCCTTGCAGCAGTCGTCCAATCCGCGGGCTCGCCGCGCGGCTGGTACTTGATCAGGCCGGACGTGGTCTTGTGCTTGCGGATCACGCCCATGTCGGGCTGCTCGGTGTAGGCGTCTTCCAGGCCATAGGCGAGCCAGTCGGCCATGGCGTCGCCGATCACGAGCACGTTCTTCTCAGGGATGGTGTCGCGCTTGGCTGGCGCCGGCGCGCGCGAAAAATCCTGGCGCGGCGCCTGCGGCTGTTGCTGCTGGAACGGCGCGAAGAAGTCGCCGCCGAACCAGCCGCCGCCTCCACCGCCGCCCCGTTGTGGCGGCGGAGCCGAACGCTGCGGCGGGCCGCCGAAGCCCGGGAAGTTGAAGAACTGCGCAGAGGCAGGCCCTGCGACCGAGACCAGAATCGCAAGCGCCGTCCCCAGCGCGATCAACGGGCCGGTCTCGGTCAGCGCCTTGAACAGGGACTTCGGCTTCGACATGCGATCTCGGGCCAGCGCAATGGGGATCGGAGGTAGCTCAATATAATAACGGAATCGGGCGCCAAACGGGCAAATTCCGTTGCAGATTCTTGGGCTCATACACCGGGGAACGGCCGCCTGCGTCAAGGCTGCCTGCCAAAATCCCAGTTCAGGGTTACTTTCGGCGCGATTTTACCGTCCGCGCAGCCGTTCCAGTGCGTCGGAGGAGGCAAAACCGTCCGCGGGCACTCCGATCGAGGCCTGGAAGTTGCGCAGGGCTTCCCGGGTCTGGCCGCCGAACTGGCCGTCCGGGGTGCCCTTGTAGAAGCCGCGCTGGGCCAGCAGTTGCTGCAGCTCCAGCCGCTCGGTGCGCGACAGCTCGCGTTCCTGCCGCGGCCAGGGTTGCACGAAGGGTTGGCCCCCACGCAGGCGGTCGGCGAAATGACCGATCGCCAGCGCATAGGCCTCGGCCGGGTTGTACTTCATGATGACCCGGTAATTCTGCAGCATCAGGAAGCCGGGCCCCTGCGCGCCGGCCGGCGCCAGCAGATAGGCTTTCTCCGCCGGATGCGGGAACGGCTGGCCCGTCGCCCGCTTGAGCCCGAGCTTCTCCCATTGCGCGATCGTCATCGCCTTGGCGCGGTCGGCCAGCATGTAGTTGAAGCCCTTGGGCACCACGACCTCAAAGCCCCAGGTCTGGCCGGCCTGCCAGCCGTCTTTCTTGAGGTTGTTGGCGGTCGATGCAATCAGGTCGGTCGGATTGTCGACGACGTCGCGCCGTCCGTCGCCATCGCCATCGACCGCAAAGCGCTTGAACGCTGTCGGCATGAACTGGGTCGGGCCGAACGCGCCGGCCCAGGAGCCGCGCATCTGCTCCGGCCTGAGGTCGCCGCGGTTGAGGATCTCCAGCGCGGAGAGGAACTCGTCCTTGAAATAGGCCTGGCGCCGGCCGATGCAGGCGAGCGTCGCGGTCGATTGCAGCACGCTGCGATCGCCCATCTGCGTCGAGTAATTGGACTCGATGCCCCAGATCGAGGCGACGATGTAGCGGTCGACGCCAGTGGCCTTTTCGGTGGCGTCGAACTGCGCCTTGTATTTGGCGAGGATCTCGCGGCCCTTGGCGAGGCGGTTGTCGTTCACCAGGATATCGAGATAGTCCCAGATCGATTTTGTGAACTCCGGCTGCGAGTCCATCAGGTCCATGATGCGCAGATCGGGTGAGAGCCCGGCCGTGAAGCGCTGGAAGTTTTCCTGGGTGATGTTGCGCCGTGCGGCATCGGGCCACATCGCCGCAACGCAATTGCTGAAATTGCCGGCGGCCTCGCGGATCGCCGCGGCCGTCATCAGCGGATGGCCGGAAGCCCCGTCCTCGCCGCTCCAGGGCAAGGCGCCGCCGGGTCCCGGCGGGGCTTGCGAGGGCGCAGCATTGGGGCCGGAGAAGATGCCGCCGAACAGATTGGACAGGCCGTTCTGCGCCTGGGCGTGCGCGCTGACGGGCAGCAGCAGGACGGCCGCGATCATCGCCGCGCCGGTCACGGATCCCGCCCGTCTTGCCTGCCTAGCCACCAATCGCGTCATGTCCCACCCATCGGCCTTCCAAGAATCTGCCATCAGGAGGCCTGGTTACGGTTGCCAATAGCTTAACAAAGGTGAAATTTTGGTGACGGCCTTTTTCTTAACTCTGCGCGGATGAGGCCCCACATCCGCCTTTGTTGGCGGCTGCAAACAGGCTAGCAAGATGCCATTGCTCCGTTCCCAGCCTCGTTCCCATGTGCCCCCAGGTATTCGAACAATCACATGAAAATTCGCAAAGCCGTATTCCCCGTCGCCGGCCTCGGCACCCGTGTCCTGCCCGCCACCAAGGCGATGCCGAAAGAAATGCTGACCATCGTCGACAAGCCGCTGATCCAGTACGTCTATGACGAGGCGAGGGAGGCCGGCATCGAGCACTTCATCTTCGTCACCGGCCGCAACAAGAATGTCATCGAGGATCACTTCGACCGGATGTTCGAGCTCGACGCGACGCTCAGCCAGCGCGGCAAGAAGGCCGAGCAGGAGATTTTGGCGCAGAACCAGCCCGAAGCCGGCGCCGTCAGCTTCACCCGCCAACAGGCGCCGCTCGGCCTCGGTCACGCGGTCTGGTGCGCGCGCGACATCGTCGGCAACGAGCCGTTCGCCGTCGTGCTGCCCGACGAGCTCGTGCTCAACTCGCCCGGTTGCCTCAAGCAGATGATCGAGACGGCGTCCACGCTCGGCGAGAAATCCAACTTGGTCGCGGTCGAGGCGGTGCCCGACCATCTCACCCATCAATACGGCATCTGCGGCGTCGGCAAGCGCAGCGGCAAGATGTTCGAGGTCGACGGCATGGTCGAGAAGCCGGCCAAGGGCACCGCGCCCTCCAATCTCTCGATCACCGGTCGCTACATCCTGCAACCTGAGATCTTCAAGATCCTCGAGACGCAGGAGCGCGGCGCCGGCGGCGAGATCCAGCTCACCGACGCCATGATCGGGCTCGCCAAATCGCAGAAATTCTACGGCGTCGAATTCGAGGGCGAGCGCCATGATTGCGGCTCCAAGCCCGGCTTCCTCCGCGCCAACATCGCCTACGGCCTGAAGCGCCCGGAGCTGCGTGACGGGCTGATCGCGGAGATGAAGAAGTATCTGGGGCAGTAGTCGCCACAAGCTCCGCCGTCGTCCCCGCGAACGGGGGGACCCATACCGCGTGATCTATCGGTCGTGTTCGGTAGCAGTACCGAACGACGAGTCTTCGCCAAACAACTTCCTGTGGTTATGGGTCCCTGCGTTCGCAGGGACGACACCAATGGTGTGGTGGATTGCCTCGCTCGCAATGACGACGAGCGAACCCCTCACGCCACCAGCGACAGCTTCGGCAAGCTCGCAACCACCGACTGATTGCGTCCGCCCGCCTTCGCCGCATACAGCGCCTTGTCGGCGGCGGCGACCAGGACCGGCCAGTCCATCCCGGCGGTGGGAACGAGGCTGGCGACGCCGCAGGACACCGTCAAGGTCACCTGCTCGTCGGACCAGCCCTGTACCTTGGTGCGGATCGCCTCGGCGACCTTGAAGGCGTCGATGGCTGAAGTATTCGGCAGCAGCACCGCGAATTCCTCGCCGCCATAGCGCGCGGGGCAGTCGCCGGCCCGGCTCACCGAATCGGAAATGCAGATGGCGATGCCGACCAGCACCTGGTCGCCCGCCTGATGGCCGAACGTGTCGTTGTAGGCCTTGAAGTGATCGGCATCGATCATCAAGAGAGCGACCGGCGCCTTCTGCCGCATCGCGCGCCGCCATTCGACATCGATGACGGTATCGAACTTGCGGCGGTTCTTCAGGCCGGTGAGCGCGTCCGTCGTCGCCATCTCCTCGAGCTTGCGCTCGGCCTCGGCGCGGCGGCCGATCTCGCGCGCGAGCACCAGCGTCGATCCCAGCACGAACAGCGCAAGCGCCAGCACCACGGCGCCGATGCGATACGCCTCCTTCTGCCAGAGCGCGAAGACCGCAGCCAGCGGCTTGCCTGCCACCACGAACAGCGGCCCGTTGTCGGCGCTGCGGACATAGAGCCGCGGCGTCGGATCGACCGGGCCCTTTCCCGAATAGGAGGCGCCGATCGGGAGATTGTCGGGCTTCCAGGCCCGCCGGTCGTTCAGGTTCGTACCGATGATGTCGAGATCGAACGGCCGACGCATCATGATGGTGCGGTCGCGCCTGAGCACGGTGATGGTGTCTTCGGGATCGAGGTTGAGGCGCTCGAACAATTCGTGGAAATAGCTGAAGCGGATCGAGCCGGCGACGACGCCGAGGAACCCGCCATCGGTATCGCTGATGCGACGGCTCAGCACGATCGCGTAGGCGCCGCGGAATAGCATCGGGCGGCTGATGAAGAGCCCGGCCTCGGGATTGTCGCGATGAACCCTGAAATACTCCTCCTCGCTCCGGTTCTCGGGGAGGGGATCGAGGGTGGACGCGTCGATGGCCAGCCTGCCCTCGGCGTCGAACACTTGGATGGCGCCGAAATGCCTCGCCGTCGTCGCATGATCGAACAGGATCAGGTGACGGATCGGCGTCGACACGGTCGCGAGCTCGGGCAGCAGCATGTTGCTGGCGACCGCCTTCAGCGACAGGTCGTAGATCTCGACGTTGCGGCTGACGTCGGACTGGATGGTGGTCGCGAGGTTCTCCAGCGTCTGGCGGGCGAGCGCCTCCTCGCCCCGGCGCATGTCGAGCATGACGTTGACGCAAATGGCGGAAAAGCCGATCACCGTCACCACGGACGAGATGATCAGCAGCTTCGCCGAAATCCGCCACGGCCGGCGGGCCATGACTTCGCGCCATCCAGACAGCATCGTTTGCTCCCGATCCCTTAGTGGATGCGCCCGAAATCTTGAGTAGTGTTTAAGGTGGAACAGCGCTGGCGTAGTGAGTTAAGAATCGGTTTACGCCGCTCACGGTTTTGGGCAGATCTCCTGCGAGCAGACCCGGTTTCAGACAAGAGGACGGATGTGAACGACTACGACGCGTTGCGCGACTATCTGCTGCGGCAGAAGCAGGCCGAATTCGTCCTGAGCTTCGAACAGATCGAAGAGATCATCGGCGCGGCCCTGCCGCGCGCCGCCAATCGTGCCTCATGGTGGGACAGCCTGCGCAGCCCCGACATCCAGATGCCGCAACGCGAAGCCTGTCTTGCTGCCGGGTTCAAGGCGGTGCGGATGCCGGACGGCCAGAGCGTGCGGTTCACGAAGATGAAGAAGGACGGGCGGCGGTAGCGGCGGAGCACCCAGTCAGGTGGGTGAAGGTCTCTCCATATCCAACAGTATCGTAGGGTGGGCAAAGCGAAGCGTGCCCACGACTTCTGTCGCAGTGCTGGATGGATGGTGGGCACGGCGCAAGTGCGTCTTTGCCCACCCTACGACACTTACTTCGCATTCGCGACGAGCGAGACGCACATTGATGTGCCCTCGCCCCTTGTGGGCCTGTTGCGTTATCGGCTTTTGAGGTTGAGGACAGCAGGAGAAGGGCCGTGGTTACGGCAATTGCCGGCCAAGTCTGTAGTGTTCGCCCTCGGCGGGCGTCTCAGGCGGCGATCGTGGCCCACCGCCTCATGTTGAAGGCGATCGAGGCGAGCAGGACCTGCCCGCTTGCCTTCATCAGACCAACGTAGCGGATGCAAGTCAGTCGCATGCGGCGTTTGAGAGTGGCGAAGGTGGTCTCGACCTGGGCTCGCCGGCGCGCGATGAGGCGGTTGTAGCGTTTGAGCCTTGGCGGCAGTTCCGGGTGATGCCTGTTGGGACGACGGGCGATGCGGGGCTTTTTGCCTTCCGCCTTCAGCCGGGCTCGTCTGGCAT
Organism: Bradyrhizobium sp. CIR48; assembly: GCF_014198315.1. Taxonomy (NCBI): domain Bacteria; kingdom Pseudomonadati; phylum Pseudomonadota; class Alphaproteobacteria; order Hyphomicrobiales; family Nitrobacteraceae; genus Bradyrhizobium; species Bradyrhizobium sp. CIR48. The sequence continues at coordinate 82,888 of NZ_JACIHG010000015.1, read as the reverse complement.
GGGTGTCGTAGGCCGCATCGGCCCACACCGCGGCTTCGTCGCCGCGGATCAAAGCATCGGCTGGTGTGGTGTCGTTGATGTTGGCGGGCGTGGTCAACACCGCGCGGATCAGGCCGGACCCCTCGTTGACCCCCACATGGGCCTTGTAACCGAAGGTCGAGCCGCTCTTGCCCTGCCGCTTGGTGAAGCGGGCGTCGGGATCGTTTGAGGGACGATCCTCCCTCGGAGGAGCTGACACCGCCTGGATCAGGGTTGCATCCAGCATCGTGCCGCGCTTGAGGATGACGCCGGCATTCTCAAGCTGGCGATCCAGTTCGCCAAACAGCTTCTCCAGCAGGCCTTGTTCAACGAGCTGGTTCCGGAAGCGGTTCAGGACCGTATGATCGGGCGCGGCATCCTCGAGGCTCAAACCAACGAAGCGCTTGAATGACAACCGGTCGCCCAGCGCCTCCTCCAGTTCGCGCTCCGAAAGACCGTAGAGCGACTGCAGCAGTACCGCGCGAAACAGCACAAGCACCGGATAGCCTGGACGACCGGGGCTCCCTTCATCCCGCAAATGGCCGATCAGCTTCTCGAACCGGTACCACTTGACCAGGCCAGCCAACCGATCCAGCGCCGCATTGACGCCGGCGCCCTTCGGCATCAGCGCTTCCACAAAGCTCGGCTGTCCTGTCCGCTTCACCGCCATCGTCATTCCCCCAAGGCTTTGCCCTAGGGAATCACAACTGGCGAATTACGCAACAGGCCCCTTGTGGGAGAGGGCAGCGACGCCAGTAGACACAGGCTCGCTTGGGTGAGGGGTCTCTCTCCAAGGTTTCGAGAGGAGAAAGACCCCTCATCCGGCGCTTCGCGCCACCTTCTCCCACAAGGAGAGAAGGGAAAAGAGAAGCCTAGCTCGCCGCTTCGAGCCGCACTTCGGTCAGCAGCCGCATCGCGGCGTCCGCGTCCATCGGCTCGCCGAAGGCAAAGCCTTGCGCGTATTCGCAGCCCATCTGGTAGAGCTCGACCGCGTCGGAATCGGTCTCGGCGCCTTCGGCCACAACGTCCATGCCGAGGTCGTGCGCGAGCGCGATGATCGACTTCAGGATCACCGGCCGCGTGCCGCGATTGGTCGTGCGCACGAAGGACTGGTCGATCTTGATGGTGTCGAACGGGAAGCGCTGGAGATAGGCCAGTGACGAATGACCGGTGCCGAAATCGTCGAGCGAGAGCCCGGTGCCGAGCTCGCGGATCCGCGTCAGCATCTGCGCTGCGTGCTCCGGATTCTCCATCACCAGCGATTCCGTCAATTCCAGCTTGAGCGTGCCGCGCGCCACCGAGGAGCGCGACAGCACGGTGCGGATGTCGTGGATCAGATCGTGGCGCAGCAACTGCCGCGAAGAGACGTTGACCGAGGCGAAGATCGGCTCGCGCGAGCGCATCGCGCGCTGCCAGATCGAGAGCTGCTTGGCGGTCTGGTCCAGCACGAACATGCCGAGGTCGACGATCAGGCCGGTCTCTTCGGCGATGGTGATGAATTCCGAGGGCGCCATGCGGCCGAGCTTCGGGTGATCCCAGCGCACCAGCGCTTCGAAGCCGGCGACCGAACGATCCTCCAGCCGCACGATCGGCTGATACAGGATCGTGAGCTCCTGCCGCTCGATGGCGCGGCGCAGCTCGCTCTCAAGCGTCAGGCGATCGGTCTTCCGCGCGCGCATCGCGGGCTTGTAGACGTCGATGCGGTCGCCGCCGATGCGCTTGGAGTGATACATCGCAAGCTCGGCGTCCTTGATGATCTCGTCCGTGAGCTGAACCTGCGGATCAGAAAGCGCGAGACCGATCGACGCCGTGAGAAAAATCTCGCGGTCGTTGAAGGCGATCGGCGCGCGGATGGTCTTGCGGATGGTCTCGGCGAAGGCGGTGATGCGGGCGGGGTCCTGCTCCGAGAGCAGGATCAGGCCGAACTGGTCGCCGGCCAAGCGGGCCAGCGTGTCCTGCGGCTTCAGGATGCGGGTGAGGCGGCGGGCCAGCGTCAACAGGATGGAATCGCCGACCGCGATACCGACGGAATCGTTCACCTGCTTGAAGCGGTCGAGGTCGATCACCATCAGCGTCGGGCGCAGCGTCGGCATGGTCTTGGCAAAATGCGCGACCGCGCCCAGCCGGTCCATGAACAGTTTTCGATTGGGCAGGCCGGTGAGGTTGTCATGCACGGAATCGTGCAGGAGGCGTTCCTCGGCGTTGCGCAGCTCGGTGACGTCGGTGAGCGTGCCGACCACGCGCGAGACCTCGCCGTCCGAGCCGACCACCGGGCGCGCCTTCAGCGCGAACCACATGAAATGGCCGTCGGGGGTGCGCAGGCGGAAATCCTGCACCAGGCGGCCGCGGCGCTGGTCGAGCACGCTGTCGAGCGCGGCGCGGAAACGGTCCTGGTCGAGCGGATGCAGCACTTCGAGCCACGAGGCGGCCGGGCCTTCGAGCGTGCCGCGCTTGAGGCCGAGCAGGGCTTCGGTCTCGGGGCTCGTAAAAACCTTGTCGGCGGAAACGTCCCAGTCCCAGATCAGATCGCCGGAGCCGGCCAGCGCCAGGGCGCGCCGCTCGATGTCGGAGACGACGCCGGTGGTGGCGCCGCCGCCGGCAAAGGCGTGCTGCATCACCGTGAAGCCGATCAGCATCACGATCAGCACGAGGCCGCCGAGTAGCGCCGGGCCGACGATGTCGTTGGTCACGGAACCCGCGACCGTCATGCCGGCCGCGACCACCCAGACCACCAGCAGGAACCAGGTCGGGATCAAAAGCACCGCGCGGTCGAAGCCGTGGGTGGAGAGATAGACAATCAGCGCGAAGCCCGCGAAGGCGATCAGCACCAGCGAAATGCGCGCGATGCCGGAGGCCACCGCTGGGTCGAACAGCGCGAGCGCCACCAGCGAGCCCAGGAACGCGAGCCAGCCCACCGTGATGTGCGAATAGCGCACGTGCCATCGGCTGAGATTGAGATAGGCGAACAGGAACACCAGCAGCGTCGCCGCCAAAATTGCTTCACCCGCCGCGCGCCAGATGCGCTCGGCGTTGTTCGACATGTCGAGCACCTTGCCCCAGAAGCCGAAATCGACGCCGATATAGACCAGCACCGCCCAGGCCAGCGCCGCGGCGGCCGGGAACATGATGCTGCCCTTCACCACGAACAGAATGGTCAGCACCAGCGCCAGCAGGCCCGAGATGCCGATCACGATGCCCTGGTACAGCGTGAACGAGTTGACCTTGTCCTTGTAGGCTTCCGGCTCCCACAGATAGAGCTGCGGCAGCTTGTCGGTGCGCAGCTCCGCGACGAAGGTGATGACGGCGCCGGGGTCGAGCGTGACGCGGAAGACGTCGGCGGTCGGGCTTTCCTGTCGCTCCGGCCGGTCGCCGGTGGAGGGCGTGATGGTTGCAATGCGCGACAGGCCGAGGTCGGGCCACAAGAGCCCCGAGGAAACGATACGGTAATGCGGCGCGACGATCAGGCGGTCGAGCTGGTCGTCGGTGTTGTTGGCGAGCGCGAACACCACCCAGTTCTGGCCGCCCTCGCGGGCGCGCACTTCGATGCGGCGGACGATGCCGTCGGTGCCGGGCGCGGTGGAGACCTGGATGCGGTCCGCATCGCTGCGCTGATGCTCGAGCACGCCGGTGAGGTCGATCGCGGGCGCGTCACTGCGGACGCTGACGGCGTCGAGCGCGCGCGCGGGATACGCGGCGACAAGAATCATGAGGCCCAGCGCGATGGGCGCGAGGCACCTGATCAGACGCAAGGCCAGTTCTCCGCGTTCGACGCAAACTCTTCAGTGAAGACGATTTCAAACCGAACGGAAGTGGTTCGGTGCGTCGCGATAGATGCCACGAAAGCGAGGAAAATCAAAGGGTTTCCGGCGTCTCCCGTGGGCCGTTGGCCTAGACCTCCAACACAATTTTGCCAATATGTGCGCTCGTTTCCATGCGCCGGTGCGCATCGGCTGCCTTTTCCAGGGGGAAAGTGCTGTCCATCAGCGGTTTGACGCGGCCTTCGCGCAAAAGTGGCATCACTTTCTGCTCGATTGCGGCCACCATCGCCGCCTTGTCCGCATTACTACGGGGGCGCAGGGTCGAGCCGGTGTGGGTAAGGCGCTTGACCATCACCTTGGCGATGTTGACGCTGACCTTCGGGCCATTCAGCGTCGCAATCTGCACGATGCGGCCGTCGACCGCGGCGGCATCATAATTGCGGTCGACATATTCGCCGGCGACCATGTCGAGGATCAGGTTGACACCTTCCTTGTTGGTCGCTTCCTTGACGACGGCGACGAAGTCCTCGGTCTTGTAGTTGATGGCGCGGTCGGCGCCTAACTTGAGGCAGGCGTCGATCTTGTCCTGTGATCCGACGGTGACGAACACTTTCGCGCCGAACGCCTTCGCCAGCTGGATCGCCATGGTGCCGATGCCGGAGGAGCCGCCATGGATCAGCAGCGTCTCGCCTTCCTTCAGGCCACCGCGCTCGAACACGTTGTGCCAGACCGTCATCAGGGTTTCCGGCAGCGAGCCGGCTTCCTTCATGGACAGCGCCGGCGGCACGCTCATCGCCTGGGCGTCCTGGGCGATGCAGTACTGCGCATAGCCACCGCCGGCGACCAGCGACATCACCTTGTCGCCGATCTTGTGCCGCTTGGCATTGCTGCCGACGGCAACCACTTCGCCCGCGATCTCGAGACCGGGCAGGTCGCTGGCGCCGGGCGGCGGCGGATAGGCTCCCGAGCGCTGCGCAACGTCGGGCCGGTTGACGCCGGCGGCCATCACCTTGACCAGGATCTCGTCGGGACCGGGCTGCGGAATGCTGCGTTGTTCCGGCACCAGCACTTCGGGTCCGCCGGGCTTGGAGATGGCGACCACGGTCATTTGCGCGGGCAGCTTGTCCATGATGTGTCCTTGGGTGAAGGTGCGGGATGAACGAGGCCCTTGCTTAGCCAGCGTGATCCAAGCTGGCAACCGCCTCAGCATTGGGTGCGCGAACTTTGGAGGAACGAGGATGGCGACGGAAGACGACGACCGCCCGCGCAAGAAGATCAGCCATGAAATCGGGCAGGACCTCTCGCTCTTGTCGGTCGAGGAACTGACCGAGCGCGTCACGCTGCTCAAGACCGAGATCGCAAGGCTGGAAGAAGCCGCTACGAAGAAGCGCGCCTCACGCGATGCGGCGAACAGCTTTTTCAAGTCGTAGGATTTTCACGCCTCTCGTGTCCCGGACGCGGTGCGGCACGCAGTGACGCTCCGCAGAGCCGGGACCCACGTCTCGCGCAGTCGCACCTTCGCGTCGTCATTCCGGGACGGCGCGCAGCGCCGAGCCCGGAACCCATACCCCCAGGACGTCAAAACGGCGGGCAGAGTTTGTTCCACCTCCGCTCGGTCACTGGCCGACATGGCTAACGAACCCTCAAAAAATTCGCTCGTTTACGGTCGATTAAGCTTTCGGGTTTATGACTGGAACTGTCCTCGTTTGGACACCGAGTGGCTCCTGTCCACTCTGTTTGACGCCTCCCTGTTATCAACTTTCAAAGCCGCCGGTCTCCGGCGGCTCTTTTTTTGCGCACGGCGTCTCGAGCGGCGTGGCTACCGCTTCGCGTCAAGAATACGCGTCAAAACAAGAGTCTCCGCCCAGTTGCATTCCGAGGAATGACCCGCGGAAACCATAACCGTGCTTGTCACTGGACTCCGCGTCCCGCCCGCGCAATGATTTGTTCATCATAAGCCGGCGCTAAAGCCGGGCAGTCAAACAGTTGCGTAAGAGGCGTTAACCATGGAACGTTTGCAGGCCGACGGCGCTCTCGTTCAACTCAGCGAGCGGTTCACCAATTCTGCGGCGTTCGGCGTCCTGTTCCGCGAGGGCATGGACCTCGTCGAAGAGACCGCCGCCTATCTCGACGGCGCCGGCCGCACCGAGGCCAAGGCGCTCGACCGTGCCGTCAGCCTCACCTACGCGACCGAGAGCATGCGTCTCACCACCCGCCTGATGCAGCTCGCCTCGTGGCTGCTGCTGCACCGCGCGGTGAAGGAAGGCGAGATGACGTTGAGCCAGGCCAATCGGGAGAAGACCAAGGTCAAGCTCAGCGCTGCCGACCCCGGCCCCGCCGACACCATCGAGAAGCTGCCCTCGCAGCTCCAGGACCTGATCCATCGCTCGATGAGCCTGCAGACCCGCGTCCGCCGCCTCGACACCACCATCCACACCCCGCCGGCCGAACACATCGCGATCGGCAATCCGCTGGTGCCGCACCTCAACGCGCTGAAGGCGGCGTTCGAGCGGTAGGGTGCTGTAGTTCACAGGTGCCGTAGGGTGGGCAAAGGCGCGCAGCGCCGTGCCCACCATCTCTCATTTGGGACTACAGCAGGGGTTTGGTGGGCACGCTTCGCTTTGCCCACCCTACGAAATCTCGGCTTTGGTCAGGCCCCTCCTAAAACAAAAACGCCCCCGGCTCACCGGGGGCGTTTTTCGTCTCCAGCCATTGCGGGCCGGATCAATCCTTTTTGAGAAAGCCCGAAAACTTCTTCTGGAAGCGCGAGACGCGGCCGCCGCGATCCATCAGCTGGGCATTGCCGCCGGTCCAGGCCGGGTGCGACTTCGGGTCGATGTCGAGGTTCAGCGTGTCGCCTTCCTTGCCCCAGGTCGAGCGGGTCAGGTACTCGGTTCCATCGGTCATCACGACCTTAATCGTATGATAGTTCGGGTGAATTTCGGCTTTCATGGCAATTCCTCGGCGCCCCGGCGCCTTCTTGGGTGGCTATCGAATGACGGATTTGGGCGGCTCTATACCTCACGAAACCCGCTAAAACAAGCCACTCCGGGCGGTGAACCGGGTTTGCCCCTAAGGGACTTCCCGGATTTGCCACTACCCTTGCACCGGCCTATTGGGAGCAAACGAATGCAATGGGTTGGATCTCATGAGCGCAGTGGAACGGCTTGATGACCAGTATGTCGATCGGCCCGGAATGAATGCCGCGGACACCCCGTCGATCGAGGCCGAGCTGATCGAAGAGCCGGCCAAGGGGCGCGCCAAGCTGCGGCCGCTGCTCGCGCTGGCGCCCTATGTCAGCCGCTATCGCGGCCGGGCGGCGCTGGCCTTCGTCGCACTCACGGTCGCGGCGCTGACCACGCTGCTGGTGCCGGTCGCGGTGCGCCGGATGATCGATTTCGGCCTGACGCCTGAGGGCATCGAGCTGATCAACAGCTACTTCTCGGTGATGCTCGCGGTGGTCGGCGTGCTCGCGCTCGCCAGCGCCGCGCGCTACTACCTCGTGATGACGATCGGCGAGCGCATCGTCGCCGATCTCAGGCGCGACGTCTTCGCCCATCTGCTCTCGCTGTCTCCCGCCTTCTTCGATTCCGCTCGCAGCGGCGAATTGATCTCGCGGCTCACCGCCGACACCACCCAGCTCAAATCGGCCGTCGGCGCCTCAGTGTCGATCGCGCTGCGCAATTTGATGATGTTTCTGGGCGCCGCGGCGATGATGGTGATCACGAGTCCGAAGCTGTCGGGCTTCGTGCTGCTGGCGATTCCCTTGATCGTGCTGCCGCTGGTCGCCTTCGGGCGCTGGGTGCGGCGTCTGTCGCGCAATGCGCAGGACACCCTTGCCGACGCGTCGGCTTATGCGGGCGAGCTGGTCGGCGCGATCCGCACCGTGCAGGCTTACACCAGCGAGCAATTCGCCGAGAAGCGCTTCGGCGGCGAGGTCGAGCAGGCCTATGAGGCCGCGCGCACCTCGACCCAGGCGCGCGCCGTGCTCACCGCCATCATCATCTTCATCGTGTTCGCAAGCGTGGTCGCGATCCTCTGGATCGGCTCGCATGACGTGCTCACCGGCGCGATTTCGCCGGGCCGGCTCGGTCAGTTCGTGCTTTATGCGGTGTTCGCCGCAGCCGGCCTCGGCCAGCTCAGCGAGGTCTGGGGCGAGGTCTCGGCGGCATCCGGCGCGGCCGAACGGCTGTTCGAGATCCTGCATGTGCAGCCCGACATCAAGGCGCCCGCGTCCCCCCGCGCGCTGCCGGTGCCGGCACGCGGCGAAGTCGGCTTCGACCGGGTCAGCTTCGCCTATCCGGTGCGGCGCGACGTCAATGTGCTCGATGCCGTGTCATTCACGGTGCGCCCCGGCGAGAAGGTCGCGATCGTCGGTCCGTCCGGCGCCGGCAAGAGCACGATCTTTCACCTGTTGCTGCGCTTCTACGATCCACGCAGCGGCGTGATCTCGCTCGACGGCGTGCCGGTCAAGTCCGCAGATCCCCGCGATTTCCGCGCGCGCATCGCACTGGTGCCGCAGGAATCGAACGTGTTCGCCGCCAGCGCCCGCGAGAACATCCGCTTCGGCCGGCCCGATGCAACCGACGCCGAGGTCGAGCGCGCCGCCGAGCTCGCGCATGCCGCCGAATTTATCCGCCGCCTGCCCGAAGGTTTCGACACCCCGCTCGGCGAGCGCGGTGTGACGCTGTCCGGCGGCCAGCGCCAGCGCATCGCGATCGCCCGCGCCATCCTGCGCGATGCGCCGCTGCTGCTTCTCGATGAAGCCACCTCCGCGCTCGATGCCGAAAGCGAAACGCTGGTGCAGACAGCGCTGGAAGAGCTGATGCGCCACCGCACCACGCTGGTGATCGCGCATCGCCTCGCCACCGTGCTGTCCTGCGACCGCATCCTGGTGATGGACCAGGGCAAGATCGTCGAGCAGGGCACGCATGCCGAGCTCGTGGCCGCGAACGGGCTCTATGCGCGGCTGGCGAGGTTGCAGTTCGAGGGGGCTTGAGGCCCTCAGGGCCGGTTCGTAAGCTATTGACTTTGCTTGCGCCGTTTACTGTGCATGGGGTTGTTTTCGACGTTTTGTCTTGGGCAGGCGGGTTTACCGGCACTTCGGCGACAGCGCAGGCACGTTTGGCCACTGCCAGTTCTTCCAGCTGCCGTCCTCCCCGACGCAGGCCGAGGCTGAGGCCGACTCTGTCCGTTCGGAGACCTTGGGCGCGGCAAAACGCTGGTCGACATAGGTCGTCGATAAATATCCGGCGACGATGACGCCCAGAAACACCGAGGAACCCTTGGCAAGATCGCGCAGCCGCATCGATCGCCTCCATTCGCTTGTCATCGCTGACACAACGAATAACCGACCTCGCAGGATCCCTGCGTGACAGGCCTCACGCCCGCCAGAATTACGCCCGCCAGGCCATCTTCAGCACCGGCCGGCCCGAGGTCGGGTTCACATCGTCGCCGGCATGCGCAAAGCCGTTGCGCTCGTAGAAGCGGATGGCGCGGGAATTGTCCTTGTTGACGAGCAGCGTGATGCCTGATGGCGACAGGCGTTTCGCTTCGTCGACCAGCAGCCGGGCGGCGTCCGAGCCCCAGTGATCAGGGTCGACCACGAGCTGGTCGAGATAGCCGTCGCCGTCGATGGTGACGAAGCCGGTCAGCGCGCCGTCCGCTTCCGCGACCACGATCGAGGCGTTCGGCACCAGATCCCTCAGCCAGCGCTCGCGCCACCATTCCAGCCGTGCCGCGAAGTCGATCTGCGGATAGGCCTGCTGCCAGGTGCGATGCCAGAGGTCGATCGCGGCGGCTTCGTCGGAGGCCGCGTAGGGGCGGAGGTGGATCGCGCTCACTACCGCTCCGTCAGCTTCAGCTCGATGCGGCGGTTGCGCTTGTAGGCCTCTTCCGTGTTGCCGGGATCGAGCGGCTGGAATTCGCCGAAGCCGGCCGCGACGAGGCGCTGGGCGGGTACGCCGAGCGAGACCAGATATTGCACCACCGAGATCGAACGTGCCGCGGACAGATCCCAGTTCGACTTGAAGTTCGGACCGTTGACCGGACGCACATCGGTGTGGCCGTCGACGCGCAGCACCCAGGGGATGTCGCTCGGGATCTTCTTGTCGAGCTCGATCAGCGCGGCCGCCAAGGTGTCGAGCTCGGCGCGGCCCTCGGGCAGAAGCACCGCCTGGCCAGTGTCGAAGAACACCTCGGACTGGAACACGAAGCGGTCGCCGACGATGCGGATGTCGGGCCGGTTGCCGAGGATGGCGCGCAGGCGGCCGAAGAATTCCGAGCGGTAGCGCGACAATTCCTGCACGCGCTGCGCCAGCGCCACGTTGAGGCGGGACCCGAGATCAGCGATGCGGTTCTGCGATTCCTTGTCGCGCTTCTCGCTCGCGTCGAGCGCCTCTTCCAGCGCCGCCAATTGCCGCCGGAGCGCGCTGATCTGCTGGTTCAGCACCTCGATCTGGGCCAACGCCCGCGCCGAGACCGCCTTCTCCGAATCCAGCGCCTTGCCGAGCTCGGAGGTCTTGCCTTGCGCGTCGCTGCCGGCGGCAGCGAGGCCATCATAGAGGCCCTTGATGCGGTCGCGCTCGGTCTCGGCCGAGGCGAGACCGGCCTTCAGTTGCGAGACCTGGTCGTCGAGCGTGAGCTTGCCGAGCTTCTCCAGCGACAACAGCTCATTGAGCTGGGCGATCTTGGCGTTGAGCAGCTCCAGCGCCTTGTCCTTGCCGGTGACCTCCTGCGACAGGAAGAATTGCACCACCAGGAACACCGACAGCAGGAACACGATCGACAGCACCAGCGTCGACAGCGCGTCGACGAAGCCGGGCCAGTAGTTGAAGGCGCCTTCGCTGCGGCGGCCGCGCGCTAGAGCCATGTTGTCCGTCTCCACTTTCGTGTCCCGGACGCGATGCAGCGTGCAACGCTGCTTCGCAGAGCCGGGACCATATTGTCCCTGACGCTGGGCCCCGGCTCAGCGACGCATCATTTCATGCTGCGTCGCGTCCGGGGCACGAGATCGTCTCAGCTCTTTTCCGGCTGGCGGGCGATGCGCTCCAGCAGACGCCGGATCTCGCGGTTCTGCTCGCCCTGGCCGTCGGCCCATTCGCGGATCATCTGCTGCTCGGTGCGCATGTGCGAGACCAGCGCCTGGATGGCTTCGGCAAGGCTCGCCATCGCCGCCGTGGTGCCGCGGCTGGCGCTGCCTTCCTCGAGCACGGAGCGTAAGCGTTCGACCGCGGCCTGGAGCTCGCCACTGGCGACCCCGCCGCCGCCGCCGCCGGAAGCGACCGCGACCTCGCCGTTGCCATATTCGCGCACCGTGGTGGCGAGCCAGTCTTCCAGGTCGGTGTAAAAACGGTTCTGCGCCTGGCTCGATTGCAAATCGAGGAAGCCGAGGATCAGCGATCCGGCGAGGCCGAACAGCGAGCTGGAGAACGAGATGCCCATGCCGCCCAGCGGGGCTGCGAGGCCCTCCTTCAGCGTGTCGAACAGCGCGCCGGAATCGCCGCCGACCTTGAGCCCGTCGATCACCTTGCCGACCGAGCCGACCGTCTCGATCAGGCCCCAGAAGGTGCCGAGCAGGCCGAGGAACACCAGGAGGCCGGTCATGTAGCGCGAGATGTCGCGGGCTTCATCCAGGCGGGTCGCGATCGAATCGAGCAAATGCCGCATGGTGGTCTGGGTGATCGACATTCGCCCGGAGCGCTCGCCGCCGAGGATCGCCGCCATCGGCGCCAGCAGTTTCGGGTGCCGGGCCGGCGCCAGGCCCGGATCGGCGATGCGGAAATTGTTGACCCAGGAGACCTCAGGGTAGAGTCGGATGACCTGGCGGAAGGCCAGGATGATGCCGATGAACAGCACGCCGCCGATCAGGGCATTGAGGCCGGGATTGGCGAAGAAGGCCTGGATGATCTGCTTGTAGAGCACCACGCTGACCAGCGTGCACAGCACCAGGAAGACCAGCATCCTCACCAGGAAGACGCTGGGTGAGGACAGCTTTGTGTACTCGATATCCATGGTGGAGCGGGGCGAGGCGCCTGACGGCATGGCCGGTATCATCCATTCCAAAAGCTTGCTTGCGGCGCGCACTATGGCACAGCGCCGGCCCAAAAAAAGCGCCGGATGCGCCGATTTCGGGGACAGCTCGGGGAACCCGGACCGGAAGCGGGGCTTTGATAAGCAGCTATCTGCAGAGATTCGCCATTCGGGGGGCGCATGAGTGTCGTTTCCGCGATCATCGGGACTGCCGAACGCGTGCCGCTGCCGGACGTCGTGATCCGCGCCGCGATCCAGCGCCTGTGCTCCCGCAGCGCAACCCGCCTCGCCGCGCATGACGCGGCCGCCGACGCCGCATTCGCCGGCCGGATGATGCTGCGGCCGATCGCCGAAAACGCTGAGGCCGGGCGTGAGGAGGTGCCCGCGGCGTTCTTCGCCGAAATGCTCGGCCCCAGCCGCAAATATTCCTGCTGCTTCTACAAGACCGATGCGACCACCTTGCAGGAGGCGGAGGAGGAGGCGCTGCGCCAGACGGTCGAGCATGCCGGCCTCGCCGACGGCCAGACCATCCTCGAGCTCGGCTGCGGCTGGGGCTCGCTGTCGCTGTGGATGGCACGGCAGTTTCCACACGCCAAGGTGACGGCGGTGTCGACCTCGCAGGCGCAGCGCGCTCATGTCGAGGAGGAGGCGCGGCGGCGCGGCTTGCTGAACCTGCGGGTTGTCACGGCGGACATGAACGTGTTCGCGCCCGACGGCCAGTTCGATCGCATCGTCTCGGTCGAGATGTTCGAGCAGATGATGAACTGGCGCAAGCTGATGTCGCGGCTGCGGTCATGGCTCGCGCCGGATGGGCGCTTCTTCATGCAGATCGTCACCCATCGCTCCGGCTCGCAGCTGTTCGACCGGCTCGATCGCGAGGACTGGATCGCGCAGCACGTCTTCACCGGCGGGCTGATGCCGAGCCATCACCTCGTCAGGCAATTCCACGACATCATCACGGTCGAGAAGGAATGGTGCTGGAGCGGCACGCATTATCAGCGCACCACGAATGACTGGCTCGCCAATTTCGACACGCATCGGGATGCGATCGAGGCGTCCCTGCGCCACGTCTATGGCGAACAGACCTGCCTGTGGATGCGGCGCTGGCGCTGGTTCTTGCTCGCAACATCGGGCCTGTTCGGCTATGCCGATGGAACCGAATGGGGGGTCAGTCACTACCGGATGAAGGCCGCCGAGTAATTGCGATGTTCCGCCGCACACGCGCCGGTGGAACCCCGACTCACAATCAAGTGACACGGCAAAAGCCTTCTTATTTCAATTACGTAAGCTGTGTGACAATGAGCCGCCCGCGCCATGCGTTGCATCGCAGCAGATGCATTCTATTTTGGCGATATCAGCCGCGTGTAAAGGGCCCAGAACGGGCCTCGCGCGAGCATGATTAGTTTCAACAATATCGGGGCACCCCATTTCATGTCAGGACTTCGCGCGCGATCGGCATGCGTTGCAATACTGCTCGCGGCCCTGGCGCCGCTGCTTGGTGCTTGCGACGAATCCAGCTCCGCCGTGTCTGCCGCCCCGCCCACCTATCCGGACGTCAGCATCGTCATTGTTAAGCCGCAGCCGCGCGCAGTGGTCCGGGAATTGCCGGGACGCATCGCGCCGACGCGTGTCTCGGACGTGCGGCCGCGCGTCTCCGGCATCGTGGTCGAGCGCCTGTTCCGCCAGGGCAGCGAGGTGAAGGCAGGCGATCCGCTCTACCGCATCGATCCACGTCCGTTCGAGGTCGAGGTGCTGGCCAACGAGGCGGCGCTCGCCAAGGCCGAGGCTGCTGCGATGCAGGCGCACCAGCAGGCACGCCGCGTCGCTGCGCTCACCAAGGACCGCGCCGCGCCGGAAGCCGAGAACGAAAAGGCGATCGCGGCCGAGCGTCAGGCCCACGCCGAGGTCGAGGGACGCAAGGCCGAGCTCGCGCGGGCAAAGCTCAATCTCGATTATGCCACCGTGCGCGCGCCGATCGACGGCGTCGTCGGTGCGGCCCTCGTCAGCGAAGGCGCGCTCGCCGTGCAGAACGAGACCAATCTCGCCACCATCCAGCAGCTCGATCCGATCTATGCCGACTTCACCCAGTCGGTGACCGAGCTCAACCAGCTCCGCCGCGCCTTCGAAACCGGCGATCTCGAGCGTATCGCGTCCGACGCCGCCAAGGTGCGCCTCGTGCTCGACGACAACACGCTTTATTCGCTCGACGGCAAGCTGCTGTTCTCCGACGCCAAGGTCGACGCCCACACCGGGCAGGTGACGTTGCGCGGCGAGTTCCCCAATCCCAAGCGCGAACTGCTGCCGGGCATGTATGTCCGCGTCCGCATCGACCAGGGTCTCGATAGCGACGCGATCGCGGTGCCGCAGCAGGCGATCCAGCGCAATGGCGGCGGCGGCAGCGAAGTGTTTGTCGTCAAGGACGACAACCACATCGCGGTGCAGCCGGTGCGCACGGGGTCGGTGCAGGACGGAATCTGGTTTGTCACCGAGGGCCTGAAGGCCGGCGACAAGGTCGTGGTTGAAGGCTTCCAGAAGTTCGCCGCCGGCGACAAGGTCAAGCCGCAATCCTGGTCGGAGGCGGACGCGACCGCGGACAACCGGCACGCCCTGAAGCTCACGCGGTAACGCGCCATGGCGAGTTTCTTTATCGACAGGCCAATCTTTGCCTGGGTGGTCGCGCTGTTCATCTGCTTGATCGGCGCAATTGCCGTGCCGCTGCTGCCGATCGCGCAATATCCGATCATCGCGCCGCCCTCGATCTCGATCTCGACCAGCTATCCTGGCGCCTCGCCCGAAAACCTCTACAACAGCGTCACGCGACTGATCGAGGAGGAGCTCAACGGCGCCTCCGGCATCCTCAATTTCGAATCGACCAGCGACTCGCTCGGCCAGGTCGAGATCATCGCCAATTTCGTGCCCGGCACCGATACCAGCGCGGCCTCGGTCGAGGTGCAGAACCGCATCAAGCGGGTCGAGGCGCGCCTGCCGCGCGCGGTGATTCAGCAGGGTATCCTGATCGAGGAAGCCTCGAGCGCGGTGCTCCAGATCATCACGCTGAATTCGACCGACGGCAGCCTCGACGAGGTCGGGCTCGGCGACTTCATGATCCGCAACGTGCTCGGTGAAGTCCGCCGCATCCCCGGCGTCGGCCGCGCCACGCTCTATTCGACCGAGCGCTCGCTTCGCGTCTGGGTCGATCCGGCCAAGCTCGTCGGCTATGGGCTCACCGCCGACGACGTCAACAAGGCCATTGCCGCGCAGAACGCGCAGGTTGCCTCGGGCAGCATCGGCGCCGAGCCGTCGACCTCGAGCCAGCGCACCTCCTCGCTGGTGCTGGTCAAGGGCCAGCTGTCTTCCCCGGATGAATTCGGCGCCATCATCCTGCGCGCCAATGCCGACGGCTCGACCGTGCGCCTGCGCGACGTTGCGCGCATCGAGGTCGGCGGCCTCAGCTACCAGTTCAACACGCGCCTGAATGGCAAGCCGACCGCCGGTCTCTCGGTGTTGATGTCGCCGACCGGCAATGCGTTGGCGACCGCGAGCGCGGTCGAAGAGAAGATGAAGGAGCTGTCGCGCTTCTTTCCGGCCAACATCACTTACGAGATTCCCTACAACATCACGCCGGTGGTCGAGGCTTCGATCAAGAAGGTGCTGACGACGCTGGTCGAAGCCGTGGTGCTGGTGTTCGTGGTGATGTTCCTGTTCCTGCAGAACATCCGCTACACCATCATCCCGACCATCGTTGTGCCGGTGGCGCTTCTGGGCGCCTGCACCACGCTGCTGCTCGCCGGCTATTCCATCAACATGCTCTCGATGTTCGGCATGGTGCTCGCGGTCGGCATCCTCGTCGACGACGCCATTGTCGTGGTCGAGAACGTCGAGCGCATCATGAGCGAGGAGGGGCTGCCGCCGAAGGAGGCGACGCGCAAGGCGATGTCGCAGATATCGGGCGCCATCATCGGCATCACGCTGGTGCTGATGGCGGTGTTCGTGCCGATGGCGTTCTTCCCGGGATCGGTCGGCATCATCTACCGCCAGTTCTCGGTCACCATGGTCGCGGCGATCGGCTTCTCCGCATTCCTCGCGCTGTCGCTGACGCCGGCGCTGTGCGCGACCTTGCTCAAGCCGGTTGCGGCCGGCCACGGTCATGCGAAGCGGGGCGTGTTCGGCTGGTTCAACCGCGTGCTCGAAGGCGGCAAGGAAGGCTATTCCCGCACCGTCGGCTTCTCGCTGAAGCGGACCGGCCGCCTGATGCTGGTCTATGTCGCGCTGCTCGTCGGCCTGTCCTGGGCCTTCGTCAGCCTGCCGGGCGGCTTCCTGCCGATCGACGACCAGGGCTTCGTCACCACCGACGTGCAAACGCCGTCGGATTCTTCTTATCCCCGCACCGAGGCCGTGATCGAGAAGGTCGAGAAATATCTCGCTGAACGGCCGGGCGTGAAAGATGTCACCTTCCTCACCGGCTTCAGCTTCTCCGGCCAGGGCATGAATACCGCGCAGGCCTTCATCACGCTGAAGGACTGGTCGGAGCGTGGACCGAAGGATTCGGCCGCGGCGATCGTCAACGACATCAACCGCGATCTGGGGGCGTCGATCCGCGACGCCAAAATCTCCGCGCTGCAGCCGCCTCCGATCGACAATCTCGGCAACTCGTCGGGCTTCTCGTTCCGCCTCCAGGACCGCGGACAGAAGGGCTATCCGGCCTTGATGCGCGCCGCCGATCAGTTGATCGCGGAAGCCAACGCCAGTCCCGTGCTTCAGAAGGTCTATGTCGAAGGCCTGCCCGAGGCCGGGGTGGTCAATCTCATGATCGACCGCGAGAAGGCCGGTGCCTTCGGCGTCACCTTCGAGGACATCAACAACACGATTTCGACCAATCTCGGGTCGAACTACATCAACGACTTCCCGAACCGCGGCCGCATGCAGCGCGTCGTGGTGCAGGCCGACGCCCGCGACCGCATGCGGACCGAGGACATCCTCAACTACAACGTCAAGAACAGCCGCGGTCAGCTGGTGCCGTTCTCGTCCTTTGCCACGGTGGAATGGGCGCGAGGCCCGACCCAGATCGCAGGCTTCAACTATTATCCGGCGGTGCGCATCTCCGGCGAGGCCAAGCCCGGCTTCACCTCGGGTGACGCGATCGCCGAGATGGAGCGTCTTGCCGGCCGTCTGCCGCGCGGCTTCGGCTACGAATGGACCGGGCAGTCGCTCCAGGAGAAGCTGTCGGGCTCGCAGGCGCCGTTCCTGCTCGGTCTGTCGGTGTTCGTGGTGTTCCTGTGCCTCGCGGCGCTCTACGAGAGCTGGACCATTCCGCTCGCGGTGCTGCTCACCGTGCCGCTCGGCATCGTCGGCGCGGTGATCGCGGCCATGCTGCGCGGCCTGCCCAACGACGTCTATTTCACCGTCGGCCTGATCACCATCATCGGCCTTGCGGCAAAGGACGCGATCCTGATCATCGAATTCGCGAAGGATCTGCGGAAAGAAGGCAAGCCGCTGGTGGAAGCCACCATCGAGGCCTGCCGCCTGCGCTTCCGCCCGATCCTGATGACCGGCCTCGCCTTCATTTGCGGCGTGCTGCCGATGGCGATCGCCCACGGCGCCGGCGGCGCCAGCCAGCAGGCGCTCGGCAGCATCGTGATGGGCGGCATGATCGCGGTCGTGATCCTGGCGCTGTTGATGGTGCCGGTGTTCTTCGTCTCGGTACAGCGCGTGCTGGCAGGGGACAGGGAGAAGGTAGCGAGAGAGGGCGAGGCGTACGGGCCACCGGCGCCGGTGCGGTCGACGTAACGCCACCGTCGTCATTCCGGGCGCGAAGCGCGAACTATGATGCGCAGTTGCGCATCTGAGAATCCATCATGCCACCATTGATGCGGATCAATGGATTCCGGGTCCGCGCCAAGAGGCGCGTCCCGGAATGACGATGCGTCTTACGCCGGCTTCCGCAAGATCTTCACCAATTCCCCGTGCACGTACTCATTCCCGCACACCACGTCCCCGGTGACCAGCGCTTCGCCGGGCGTGTTGATGTCACTCACCGTGCCGCCCGCTTCGCGCACCATCAGCATGCCGGCGGCGATGTCCCAGGATTGCAGATTGCGTTCCCAATAGCCGTCGAGGCGGCCGGCGGCGACGAAGGCGAGGTCGAGGGAGGCGGCGCCGAAGCGGCGGAGCCCTGCGACGCGGTCCTGGATCGCGGTCATCTCGCGGCGGAATTCCTCGTGGTCGCCGCGGCCGATATGAGGCAGGCCGCAGGCCACCACGCATTCGTTGAGCTGGCGGCGGCCGGCGACGCGCAGGCGCTGGTCGTTGAGGAAGACGCCCTTGCCGCGCTCGGCGATGTAGAGCTCGTCATTGGCGGGGTTGTAGATCACGCCCGCAATGATCGTGCCCTCGCGCACGAGGCCGATCGAGATCGCGAATTGCGGGATGCCGTGCAGGAAGTTGGTGGTGCCGTCGAGCGGGTCGACGATCCAGGTGTGGCTCTTGTCGGAGCCCTCGCGCGTGCCGCCCTCCTCGCCGATGAAGCCGTAGCCGGGCCGCGCCTTGGCGAGGTCCTGGTAGAGGATCTCCTCGGCGCGCTTGTCGGCGAGCGAGACGAAATTGGCAGGCCCCTTCAGCGAGACCTGGAGATGCTCGATCTCGCCGAGATCGCGCTTGAGGCTGCGGCCAGCGCGGCGCGCGGCTTTGACCATGACGTTGATAGTGGCGGAATACAGCATGAGCTCTGGTCTTGATCGGGGGAAATGGCGGGAAATCACGCCTGTTTGGGGGACTGGGTGCCCTGCAAGGGCCCTCAGGTCAAGTCATTGCGTCAAGTCATTTGGTCCCGAGCCATTTTCTGGCGGCGGCCTCCGCCTTGGCCCGGTCCTCGGCCGGCAGGTCGGATAATTGCTTGTCGAGCTCCGGGTCGCCCTTGCCGGCGGTTTTGGCCACCAGGTGCCATTTGAAGCCCTCGACCTTGTCTACGGACGTGCCCACGCCGTTGATCAGCACCCACGCCAGCCGGTTCTGCGCGATCGCGCTGCCCTGGCGAGAGGCCTTGCGGAGCAGGGCGACGGCAGCCGGCTGGTTCTTCGGCGTGCCGGTGCCGTTGAACATGGCGATGGCATATTCGACCTCGGCGTCGACATTGTCGGCGAGGGAGGCGGCCTGGAGCAGCCGCACCGAGCGTTCCGCGTCCTTCGGCACGCCGGTGCCTTCCTTGTAGAAGGTCGCCAGCGCGTATTGCGCCTCGGGCAGGCCTGCATCGGCGGCCTGGCGCAGCAGCTCGGCGGAGCGCTTCACGTCCTGCGGCAGGGTCTGGCCGTCGAGATAGAGCAGAGCGAGGTTATAGGCCGCCCTGGGCTCGCCGAGCTTGGCGGCCGACGCCATCAGCTTGACCGCCTCGCTCTTGTCGATCGGGCCGCCGCGGCCCGAAATGCGCAGCATGGAGAGCGCGAACATCGCCTCGCGGTCGCCGGCATCGGCCGCGCGCTTGTACCATTCGGCGGCCTTGGCGTAGTCGCGCCGCATGCCCATGGCATTGGAATAGAGCTCGCCGAGCATTGTCATCGCCTTGGGATCGCCGGCTTGCGCGCGGGCGGTGGCGAGGTCGAACGCGGTCTTGTACTGGCCGCGCTGATAGGCGCCGAACACCAGATCGACGTTGGAATTTTCGGTCGGCGGCGCCGGGATCACGGTGGCGGCCGGCTTGGGGGAAGGGGACGGCTTGGGTGAGGCGGAAGGCTTGGGCGCCGGCGCGGCCTCTTTCTTCTTGGTGAGCGCGTGCGGCTTGGACTTTTGCTTCTCAGGCGCCGCGCTCGGCGTTGTCGCCGGCGGGGTAATCTGGAGCTGCGCGGCCGCGGGCACTGTGAGCAGCAGCGTAGCCAGCAAGGTGATGCAGGGGAGCTTCATGTCGGGCGCTAGCCGTGCTCCTGGCTCGCAGGATCTTGGCCCGCAAGCGCCGTCGCATGGGCCTTCTTGATCGCAGCATCGACCTCGATCAGCGCAGCCTTGGGCCCGCGCGGATCGGCCCAGATGAAGTCGCCGACCAGCACGAAATCGGCGCCGCTGGCAGCGAAATCGTGGGCTTCCTGCAGCGACATGGCAAAGCCGACGCAGGGTGGCTCGAATAGCTCCGCCCACCAGTCCAGCCGCTCCGCGATGGCTTGCGCCTGGGGGCGCTGGCCTTTCGCATCGGGCTCACCGAACAGCACGTAATCCGCGCCCATCTCGCCCGCATCCATGGAATGGTGCCGCGTCGTCAGCCCGCCAACACCGGCGATGCGATCGGGCTTGAGCGATGGCAGTGCCTCTTTCAGCGCGGCGATGCCGGGCAGGTGCGCACCATCGGCGCCGCCGCGCGCGACCAGCTCGGCATGGCCCTCGACGAGCAGCGCGGCGCCCGCTTTCTGCACCGGCGGAGCGAGCGCCTTGATGCGCGAGATCATGGTGCGCTGGTCCGTCTCCTTCAGCCGTAGCAGCACGGCCGCGACGTCGGCGGCGGCCAGCAGGCCCGGCAGCTCGGCCACAAGCGAAGCGGGATCATCGACGACAGGCGTCGCGAGATAGAGGCGCGGCGCCGGGCGCGGCGGAGGCGGTTTGTTCGACAAGATCTAGGCTGCCTTCTTTTCCAGGCTACTTTGCCATTCGCCCTTGGAGGCGAGGCCGTTCATTCGCGCGCGATGGCTGAAGGCGGTTTGGCCGGCCGCGACGTTCTCGGCCTTGCCGGACCAGGCTTTCTGCGGCGCGGCCTGCAGGGCGCGGCCGTAGGAGAAGGTCAGGCCCCAGGGCAGCGGGCCGAGCTTGTGCATGGCGTTGAGATGCGCGGTCGCCTCCTCGTCGGACTGGCCGCCGGAGAGGAAGGCGATGCCGGGCACGGCCGCGGGCACGCAAGCCCTGAGCAGCCGGATCGTCTTCTCGGCGACCTCCTCGACGGAAGCCTGCTTTGCGCATTTCTTGCCCGATATTGCCATGTTGGGTTTCAGCACCATGCCTTCGAGCGCGACGCGCTGCACGCGCAATTCCTGGAACGTCTTGTTGAGCACGCGGGTCGTCACCTCATAGCAGCGGTCGATGTCGTGATCGCCGTCCATCAGCACCTCGGGCTCGACGATCGGCACGATCTGCGCGGCCTGGCACAGCGCGGCATAGCGCGCCAGTGCATGGGCGTTGACGCTGATCGCGGTCATCGAGGGGATGCCGCTGCCAATGTCGATCACAGCGCGCCATTTGGCGAAGCGCGCGCCGCGCTCATAGTATTTCTTCAGCCGTTCGGCGAGCTTGTCGAGCCCGACGGTGACCAGTTCGCCCGGGCACATCGGCAGGGCTTGCGTCCCCTCGTCGACCTTGATGCCGGGAATGGCACCACTCTGCTCGATCAGCCTGATCAGCGGCGTGCCGTCCTTGGCATCCTGCCAGATCGTCTCGTCATAGAGGATCACGCCGGAAATATACTGGCTCATGGCCTCCCTGGAGCGGAACAGCATCTCGCGATAGTCGCGGCGGTTGTCTTCGGTCGAGTCCACGTCGATCGCGTCAAAGCGCTTCTTGATGGTGCCGGAGGATTCGTCGGCGGCGAGGATACCCTTGCCTGATACGACCATGGCGGTCGCGATCCTGTTGAGCTCAGTCAGATTCATCGAGGGGTCCTCCCAAAACGATTCTGCCCTTGCCCGTGAAAATAGACCGTTCTCGGGCAATTGCCGAGTTAACGTTCGTCGCAGGGTAAAGGGGGGAGGCTGGGTTCTTCGCCTCTCCCCGCTGGCGGGGAGAGGCCGACGCGCACCAGCGCGGCGGGTGAGGGGGACTCTCCGCGAGTCCATTTGTCACCAATTATGCGGAAACAGCCCCTCACCCCGCCCTCTCCCCGCAAGAGCGGGGCGAGGGGGACGAGAGAGCGTTTGCGGCCCTTACGCTACCTTCGGGTCCAGCTCGCCCTTGGCGTATCGCTTGGCCATCTCGGCGGTGGTCAGGACCTTCTTGATCTTGGAGGCCTGGCCTGCGGTGTTGAACTCCTGGAGGCGCTGCTTGCACAGCTTGGTCATCGCCTCCATCGCCGGCTTCAAATATTTGCGCGGATCGAACTCTTCCGGATTGTCCTTGAGCACTTTCCGGATCTGGCCGGTCATGGCCATGCGGTTGTCGGTGTCGATGTTGATCTTGCGCACGCCGTTCTTGATGCCGCGCTGGATTTCGGACACAGGCACGCCCCAGGTCGGCTTCATCTTGCCGCCATTGGCGTTGATGATCTCCTGCAGGTCCTGCGGCACCGAGGAGGAGCCGTGCATCACCAGATGCGTGTTCGGCAGCTTGCGGTGGATCTCCTCGATCACGTTCATGGCGAGAATGTCGCCGTCCGGCTTGCGGGTGAACTTGTAGGCGCCGTGCGAGGTCCCCATCGCGATCGCGAGCGCGTCGACCCTGGTCTCCTGGACGAACTTCACGGCCTCGTCCGGATTGGTCAGGAGCTGGTCGTGGCTGAGCTTGCCTTCGGCGCCGTGGCCGTCTTCCTTGTCGCCCATGCCGGTTTCGAGCGAGCCGAGCACGCCGAGCTCGCCTTCCACCGAGATGCCGCCGAGATGGGCCATGTCGGTCACGGTCTTGGTGACGCCGACATTGTAGCCCCAGTCGCCGGGGGTCTTGCCGTC
Source organism: Bradyrhizobium sp. CIR48 (assembly GCF_014198315.1). Classification (NCBI taxonomy): domain Bacteria; kingdom Pseudomonadati; phylum Pseudomonadota; class Alphaproteobacteria; order Hyphomicrobiales; family Nitrobacteraceae; genus Bradyrhizobium; species Bradyrhizobium sp. CIR48. The sequence goes on along the minus strand of NZ_JACIHG010000015.1, from coordinate 60,453 downwards.
GGCCTTGAGCGAGCCGTCCATCATCACCGAGGTAAAGCCGGCCTGGATCGCGGTCATGCAGGTCGCCGGCTCGTTGCCGTGGTCGAGATGCACGCAGACCGGGATGTGCGGATAGATCTCGGTCACCGCGTCCATCATGTGCTTGAGCATGACGTCGTTGGCGTAGGAGCGCGCACCGCGCGAGGCCTGGATGATGACGGGCGCGTCGACCTGGTTGGCCGCGTCCATGATCGCCAGCGCCTGCTCCATATTGTTGATGTTGAAGGCCGGTACGCCGTAATCGTTCTCCGCCGCGTGGTCGAGCAATTGACGTAACGTGATCCGAGCCATCTGTCTTTTTCTCCCGTTGGGGCCTTGCGGGGCCGCTGATTACTCGCCGATCTGGCTTACTTGACGCGCAAAACCTCGACGCCGGGCAGGGGCTTGCCTTCCATCCATTCGAGGAACGCGCCACCGGCGGTCGAGACATAGGTGAAGTCACCGGCCACATGGGCCTGGTTGAGCGCCGCGACGGTGTCGCCGCCGCCTGCGATCGAGATCAGCTTCTTGGCCTTGGTGCGCTCGGCGGCGTGCCTGGCGGCCGCGACCGTGCCGCGATCGAACGGCTGCATCTCGAAGGCGCCGAGCGGTCCGTTCCAGACCAAGGTCGCCGCATCGTCGATCGCGGCGTGGACGCGGGCGATCGATTGCGGGCCGACGTCGAGGATCATGCCGTCGGCCGGGATCGCATCGAGCCCATAGGCGTGCGAGGGCGCGTTGGCAGCGAAATGATAGGCAACGGTGGCGTCGACGGGGAGGATGATGGCGCAGTTGGCCGCTTCCGCCTTCTCCATGATGCGCAGCGCGGTGGCGCTAAGATCCTTCTCGGCCAGCGACTTGCCGACCGCGACGCCCTGGGCGTGCAGGAAGGTGTTGGCCATGCCGCCGCCGATCACGAGCGCATCGACCTTGCTGACGAGGTTTTCGAGCAGGTCGATCTTGGTCGAGACTTTTGCGCCGCCGATGATCGCGATGACAGGCTTGGTCGGCGAGCCCAGTGCCTTCTCCAGCGCATCGAGCTCGGCCTGCATGGTGCGGCCGGCATAGGCCGGCAGCTTGTGGCCGAGGCCTTCGGTCGTGGCGTGGGCGCGGTGCGCCGCCGAGAACGCGTCATTGACCCAGATGTCGCCGAGCTTTGCCAGCTCCGCGACGAAGGCCGGATCGTTCTTTTCCTCTTCCTTGTGGAAGCGGGTATTTTCCAGACACAGGATGTCGCCGTCGTTCAGGCCAGCGACGGCCTTGGCCGCGGGCTCGCCGATGCAGTCGTCGGCGAAGGCGACCGGCTTTTTCACCACCTTCGACAGCGCTTCAGCGACGGGCTTGAGCGAGTCCTTGGCGTCTCGCCCCTTCGGCCGGCCGAAATGCGCGAGCAGGATGACCTTGCCGCCCTTGTCCGAGATTTCGGTGATGGTCGGCGCGACGCGCTCGATCCGGGTCGTGTCGCTGACGCGGCCATTGTCCATGGGCACGTTGAGATCGACGCGCAGCAGCACGCGCTTGCCCTTCACGTCGACGTCGTCGAGGGTACGGAATTTGGCGGACATCGGGACACTCTCTTGTCCCGGGCGCTGCGCTGGCCGCGGAGCGGTGCGCTGCAGAACCGGGACCTACGCTGGAGGGACATGGGTCCCGGATCTGCGAAGCAGCGTTCCACGCTGCATCGCGTCCGGGACACGAGAGCGGAGTTAGATCACCTTCGCGATCGCAGCGGCGGTGTCGGCCATGCGGTTCGAGAAGCCCCACTCGTTGTCGTACCAGGACATCACGCGCACCAGCGTGCCGTTCTGCACCTTGGTCTGGTCCTCGTGGAAGGTCGAGGAATGCGGGTCGTGGTTGAAGTCGATCGAGACGTTCGGCGCATTGGTGTAGCCGAGGATGCCCTTGAGCTGCTGCTCGCTGGCGCGCTTCATCGCCGCGTTGATCTCCTTGGCGTCGGTGGCGCGCTTGGCGACGATCTTGAGGTCGACGACCGAGACGTTCGGGGTCGGCACGCGGATCGCGACGCCGTCGAGCTTGCCCTTCAGCTCCGGCAGCACGAGGCCGATCGCCTTCGCAGCACCGGTCGAGGTCGGGATCATCGACATCGCAGCCGCGCGGCCGCGATAGAGATCCTTATGCATCGTATCGAGCGTCGGCTGGTCGCCGGTATAGGCGTGGATCGTGGTCATGAAGCCGGTCTCGATGCCGACGAGATCGTTCAGCACCTTGGCAACCGGCGCCAGGCAATTGGTGGTGCAGGAGCCGTTGGAGATGACCAGGTGCTCCTTGGTCAGCGTCTCATGGTTGACGCCGTAGACGATGGTGGCGTCGGCGCCGTCGGCGGGCGCGGAGACCAGCACGCGCTTGGCGCCGGCGGTCAGATGCGCGGACGCCTTGTCCTTCGAGGTGAAGATGCCGGTGCATTCCATCGCGATGTCGACGCCGAGATCCTTCCACGGCAGCTTCGAGGGATCGCGCTCGGCGGTCACCTTGATCTTGCCGCTGCCGAGATTGATCGTATCGCCGTCGACGGTGACGGTGCCGGGGAAACGGCCATGGACGCTGTCGAAGCGGAGCAGATGGGCGTTGGTCTCGACCGGACCGAGATCATTGATGCCGACGACCTCGATGTCCTTGCGGCCGGACTCGGCGATAGCCCGCAGGATGTTGCGGCCGATGCGGCCAAAACCGTTAATTCCAACGCGGACTGCCATGTTTCGTCTCCTTCAATGACCGTTGTCATCCCGCACAACGCGCTTTGCGCGCCTGCGAGGGTTTTTTAGGGGCGGGCGCCCGGTTCGGCCGGGCGGTGCTTGATCATATGGAAGACTAGGTAGTCCTTTTTTGCGGCAAGCTCAACTCTCAGCTAACGCGCTTCAGCACAGCGTTAACTGCAGCCTCGGCGGTAATGCCGAAATGCTTGTAAAGCTCCTTTGCAGGGCCGCTTTCGCCGAACGAATGCATGCCGATAAATTCGCCATCCTGGCCGATCACGGCATCCCAGCCCCAGCGCACGGCGGCCTCGATCGCAATCTTGACCGGCGCATTGCCGATGATCGCGGCGCGCTTGGCCTCTGGTTGCGCTAACAACAGCTCGAGCGAGGGAACGGAGACAACGCGCGACGCGATACCGCGTTCCGCGAGCTGCTTCTGGGCGGCGACCGCGATCTCGACCTCGGAGCCGGAGGCGAACAGCGTCACCTTGGCTTCGCCCTGAGCGGCGACCAGCTCATAGGCGCCCTGTGCGCAGGGATTGTCGTTCGGCGCGGTGGTCCGGAGCTGCGGCAGATTCTGGCGCGTCAGCGCCAGCACTGTCGGTCCGTCCACGCGATTGAGCGCGAGCTCCCAGCACTCGGCGACCTCCATGGCGTCGCACGGGCGGAACACACGCATGTTCGGAATGGCGCGAAGCGCGGCGAGATGCTCGACCGGCTGATGGGTCGGGCCGTCTTCGCCGAGGCCGATGGAATCGTGCGTCATCACATAGACGACGCCGGAGCCCATCAGCGCGGCAAGGCGCATTGCAGGACGTGCGTAGTCGGTGAACACCAGGAAGGTCGCACCGTTCGGCGCGAAGCCGCCATGCAGGAAGATGCCGTTCATCGCCGCCGCCATGCCGTGCTCGCGAATCCCGTAATGGATGAAGCGGCCCTTCGGCGTCTTCGCCGAGAACGCGGTTGCCGATTTCGCCTTGTTGTTGTTGGAGCCGGTGAGGTCGGCCGAGCCGGCGAGGAATTCCATCGGCATCGCGCCGGCGATGACTTCGATCACGGCTTCCGAGGATTTGCGGGTCGCCGCGGTCATCGGCTTTTCCAGCAATTCCTTCTTGTATGCGCGCACCGCCTTGGCGAGCGCGGCGGGACGCTCATGGCGCAGGCGGCGCTCGAATTCTGCGCGCTTGCGGCTGCCGAACTCGCCGAGCCGGCCCTCCCATTCCTGGCGCGCGGCAGCGCCGCGGCTGCCGGCTGCACGCCACGCCTTCAGCGCGTCGTCGGCGACCGCGAACGGCTCGAGCGAGATGCCGAGATTTTCCTTGGCGGCCTTGAGCTCCTCAGCCCCCAACGCCTCGCCATGCACCTTCGACGTCCCGGCCTTGTGCGGGGCGCCGAAACCGATGGTGGTGCGGCAGGCGATCAGCGTCGGCTTGTTGGATTTCTTCGCGCGCGTGATGGCGTCGGCAATCGCCGCCTGATCGTGGCCGTCGATCTTCTCGGCGGCCCAGCCCGCCGACTTGAAGCGCTTCACCTGGTCGACGGAATCGGAGATCGAGGTCGGGCCGTCGATCGAGATGCCGTTGTCGTCGTAGAGCACGATCATCTTGTTGAGCTTCCAGTGCCCGGCCATCGCGATCGCTTCCTGCGACACGCCTTCCATCAGGTCGCCGTCGGAGGCGAGCACATAGGTGTGGTGATCGACGATCTTCTTGCCGAACTCGGCGGCAAGCATCTTCTCGGCGAGCGCCATGCCGACCGCGGTCGAGATGCCCTGGCCAAGCGGGCCGGTCGTGGTCTCGATGCCGTTGGTGCGGAAATTCTCGGGGTGGCCGGGGGTGAGCGAGTCGACCTGGCGGAACTGCTTGATCTGGTCCAGCGTCATCTCGGAATTGCCGGTCAAATACAGCAGCGAATAGAGCAGCATCGAGCCGTGGCCGGCCGAGAGCACGAAGCGGTCGCGGTCGGGCCAGGCGGGTGCGGCGGCGTCGAATTTCAGGAATTGCGTGAACAGCACCGTGGCGATGTCGGCGGCACCCATCGGCAGGCCGGGATGACCCGATTTCGCCTTCTCGACGGCGTCCATCGAAAGGCCGCGGATCGCGTTGGCCATACGGGTGTGATCGACCTGCGTCATGTCTGAAATCCGTCTGAAATGAGGCGCTTGGAGGCGATGTACGCCCGCGCGGGAGGAGCCTGGCGGCCACTGAAGGTCGGCGCTGGGATAGCACCTCGGTTCCGGGAGTCCAAGGCAGTCAAACGCCGATTCGGCCGTAAAAGTTGCCTGCGGCACGCTTCGAAAGGGGGCTCCGTTTCGGAGGTGATCGCACCGGCAGGAACCCACGGATCGGGATGATCGCTCCCGATCTAGCAGTGCATAGTTTCGCGGCGGCGTTGCGCTTGGCTAGCTTGCCACGTAAATTTCTGCTTCTAACCGCTTGCCGAACCGAGTCTTTTGCCGGACGGCACGCCCCAGGAAAAGGCCACTGGGCAAAGGCCACAGGTTCCGCCGCTGACTACATGAACGATCGCGTGTCCAACAGTGCCGCCATGACGGAGTCCTCCGCGGTCGAGATCGAGATCGCGACCCGCAGGCTGATGGCGGCGCTCGACGCGCTCGAAAGCGCGGTCGAGCGGCGGCGCGATGCTGATCGCGACGAGAACGAACTTGCGGCACGAATCCAGGCACTGGGCGCGGATCGCTCGCGGCTCGCCGACGAGCTCGACGGCGCGCTGGTGAAGGCGCGCAAGCTCGAGCGCACCAATCGCGAGATTTCCGACCGGCTGGATTCCGCGATCGTCACGATACGCTCGGTGCTCGATACCGGAGAGGACGGATGAGCCACATCAACGTCACCATCAATGGCCGGCAATACCGCATGGCCTGCGAGGAGGGCCAGGAGGTGCGGCTGCTCAAGCTCGCGGAAAGCCTGGAGACGCGGATCCAGTCGCTGCGCGGAAAATTCGGCGAGATCGGCGATGCGCGCCTCACCGTGATGGCGGCGCTGACCGTCTGCGACGAGCTGGTCGATGCCGGCAACCGTGTCCGCACCATGGAGCAGGAGCTGACCGAGCTCAGGGACTTCCGCAACGCCGCCGTCGAGCGCGCCCGGATGACGCAGACCGCCGTGGTGAATGCCCTGAACGCTGCGGCCGAACGCATCGAGAAGTCGACCCAGGTCCTGAACCGGACCGTCGGCAATGGGATTGCGATCGGGTAGCGTCCGCGGATCGCAGCTGGTTCGCTCAATGTGTCCGCGCGCGTACCCTCCCCTGGAGGGTCCGGGACGAGCGAAGCTCGCCCGTGGGTCGATCGCGCGCAGCGCGAGCGGGGTGGGGTGATCTCTCCACACGAACACTGTTGGAGGGTGGAGGGACCGTCACCCCACCCCGTCTCACATTTCGCTGCGCTCAATGTGAGCCGACCTCCCCCTCCAGGGAGGGTAAGAAGCGCGCGGCGGAAGCGAGGCTGCTCGTCGGGCTGGCGATTCGTCAGTATCGTTGTTACATTGCGCGGGCGAGGCTGCGACGCGCGTCAGGAGCCATATATCCCCGGGGCCTTATCGATCCTTTAGGGAACTGTCCCTGGCCGGGCCCGTGGGCCCGGACATATGGTGCCCACCTACTTTCGTAGGGAACTCCGGGATCGAGTGCTTCAACGGCGTACGCGGCTTCGCACTTTTGTTTGCATGGTTTGTGCTTGTTGAAACGACTGCGGCCCAGTTCAACAGGTGTCATGCCCTGCCCAGTGCGCAATTGTGCATGGGGACCGGGACATCCAGTACGCCGCGGCCTTTGTGTGAATCACCACCGCCTCTGAATATTGGATCACCCGCATTCGCGGTGATGACGTGGGGACCAAAGCGCATGCCCAATTCGAAAGCCGAACTCCGTGCCAAGGCCCTGGCGGCACGCGACGCGCTCAGCGAGAAGAAGCGCAGCGCCGCCGCCGCAAAGCTCGCCAAGCGCGGACTGCCGTTCCAGCTTCTGCCCGGCAGCATCGTCTCCGGCTATTCGCCGATCCGCAGCGAGATCGATCCGATGCCGCTGCTGAACAAGCTCGCCGAAGAGGGCGCAAAGCTGGCGCTGCCTTGCGTCACCGCGCGCGGCCAGTCGCTGATCTTCCGCATCTTCCACCCGAACGATCGCCTGATGCTCGGTCCGCTCGGCATTCCCGAGCCGTCGCCAGCCGCAAGCGAAGTCATTCCGGATATCATGCTGACGCCGCTGGCGGCGTTCGACCGTCTCGGCCATCGCATCGGCTATGGCGCGGGGCATTACGATTTCACCTTCGCGCATTTGCGCAAGGCCAAGGATATCGTCGGCATCGGGCTCGCTTTTGCAGCGCAGGAGATCAAGGCGGTTCCGGCACTATCCCACGACGTCGCGCTGGATTATGTGCTAACGGAATCGGACGTGTTCGATTTCCGGAGTTCTGAAGTTGCGCATTCTCTTCGTGGGTGACGTCGTCGGCCGTGCAGGACGCACGGCCATCGCCGACTATCTGCCCGGCATGGTCAAGGACTGGTCGCTCGATTTCGTCGTCGTCAACGGCGAGAATTCCGCCGGCGGCTTCGGCATCACGGAAGCGATCTATCAGGAGTTTTTGGATGCCGGTGCCGACGCGGTCACGCTCGGCAACCATTCCTGGGACCAGCGAGAGGCGCTCGTCTTCATCGAGCGTGCCGAGCGCCTGGTGCGTCCGGCGAACTATCCGCGCGGCACGCCCGGCCGCGGCGCAGCCCTGGTCGAGACCAAGAATGGCAAGCATGCGCTCGTCGTCAACGCTTTGGGCCGCGTCTTCATGACCCCGTTCGATGATCCCTTCGCCGCGCTGGAGCGCGAGTTAGGGGCCTGTCCGCTCGGCGTTGCCGCCGATGCCGTCGTCGTCGATTTCCATTGCGAGGCGAGCAGCGAGAAGCAGGGCATCGGCTTCTTCTGCGACGGCCGCGCCAGCCTCGTCGTCGGCACGCACACCCATGTGCCGACTGCCGACCATCAGATCTTGTCGGGCGGCACCGCCTACATGACCGATGCCGGCATGACCGGCGATTACGATTCCATCATCGGCATGCAGAAGGAAGAGCCGCTGCGCAGGTTCACCTCGGGGATTCCGTCGGGGAGATTCGAGCCGGCCGCGGGCGCTGCAACGCTGAGCGGTGTCGCGGTGGAGACGGATGATGCAACGGGCCTCGCGCTCAAGATCGCACCGGTGCGCGTCGGCGGAAGGCTGGAGCCGACGACGCCGAAGTTCTGGTTGAGTTAGCAGAGCCGCGTCAACCTCGGTGTCGTCCCCGCGAACGCAGGGACCCATAACCCCAGGGAGTAATAGGGGGCAAAGCTCCCACTCCGAGTCATCGTCAAACTACTCCCTGTGGGTATGGGTCCCGGATCTGCGCTTCGCTTGTCCGGGACGACGGCGGAGATTGACGCGCGCGATTGCGCATCAATCTCGCCGCAAGTAACGCCGGTTGCCTACTCCGCCGTCTGCCCCCGCAGCTCCGCGACATCCTTCGCCGTCAGCTTCGAGCCCTTTGTCCCGAACCGCGCCGTGACGTAGTTCGCCACCGCCGCGATCTCGTCGTCGGTATACGCATTGCCGAACGCCGGCATCGAGAGCGCGCCATCCGGCGTGTGCCGCTTCGTACCTGACAGCACGATCTGCGCGACGTTGGTGGCGGCGGGGTCGTTGACGGCCCAGGTGCCGGTGAGCGTTGCCATCGGGGACACCGGGCTCTCGCCGCTCCAGCCGTGACAGCTGGCGCAGGCGCTGGCGAACACCTTCTTGCCGCGTGCGTCCGCCGTGACGCCGTCCTTGTGCGAGGCGGGCGCGACCGGCGCCGTGGTCGCGGGCAGGTCAGGCGAGGGCTGTGGCGGCACGCTGCGCAGGTAAGCAACGATGGAGCGGATGTCTTCGGGCGCGAACTGGCTAAAGCTGTGGTCGACCGCTTCACCCATCGGCCCCGAGGCCGAGCCGTGGCCCGGTGCGTGGCCGAGCGACAGATAGGAGATCAGATCCTGGTCGCTCCAATTGCCAAGACCCGTCGCCTTGTCGGAGGAGATGTTGAAGGCGCGCCAGCCCGCCGTGATCGCGCCGGCGAACTTCCTGCGGTTATCCAGCGCAAAACCGAGATTGCGCGGGGTGTGGCATTCGCCGCAATGCGCCAGCGCTTCGACAAGATACGCGCCCCTGTTCCATTCCGGGCTCTTCGAAATATCGGGGGCAAAGCGTGTGTCCGGATTGAACACGGCCGACCAGGCAATCATCGCCCAACGCTGGTTGAACGGGAACGACAGCGTATTGTCCGGCGCCTTCGCGCGCACCGGCGGCAGGCTGAACAGATAGGCCTTCACCGCCAGCACGTCCTCATCCGTCATGAACGTGTAGGACGTGTACGGCATCGCCGGATAGAGCCGCGCGCCGTCGCGACGCTTGCCGTGCTGGACCGCGTTCAGAAATTCCTGGTCGCTGTAATTGCCGATGCCGGTGTCCTTGTCCGGCGTGATGTTGGTGGAATAGAGCGTGCCGAACGGCAGCTTGAACGCGAGCCCGCCGGAATAGTCCTTCTCGCCCGGCTTGGTGTGGCAGACCATGCAGTCCGCCGCCTTGGCGAGATATTCGCCGCGCTCGACCAGGCTTGCCTTCTCCAGCTTGGCGGGCACGCCGGTCGGCTTGCCGGCGCGATAATCCGCCAGCGCCACCTTCGTGCCGCCGGCGAAGTCGAGCGGACCGGGCCCGCGAATGATCCAGACGCCGAGCCCTGCTGCGACGATGGCGATCGCAGCGACGCTTGTGAGGATACGCATCTTGCCGCTCATGCCTTCTTCCCCGCAGCCAGCAGTTTTCGGTCAATGGGCAGGCGCCGCAGCGCCACGCCGGTTGCGGCAAGAATCGCGTTGCGCAGCGCCGGCGGCCCGGCGTTGACGCCGGCCTCGCCGATGCCGCCGGGCGCCTCGCCGCTCTTGACGACGATCACGTCGATCTTCGGCGTCTCGTTGATGCGCATCATGCGGTAGTCATGGAAGTTCGATTGCTGCACGCGGCCCTTGTCGATGGTGATCTCGCCATAGAGCGCGGCGGTGAGGCCGAAGATCAGCCCGCCCTCGATCTGCGCCTTCACCGTGTCGGGGTTGACTGCAATGCCGGTGTCGACCACCGAGGTGATGCGGCGGAGCACGATCTCGCCGATATCGTCGATCTCGGCCTCCACCACGGTCGCGATGAAGCTCGCGAATGACGGCTGCACGCAGACGCCGCGGCCGACGCGCGGAGGCAGCGGCTCGCCCCAGTCGGCTTCCTCCGCGACCTGGCCCAGCACCGCGAGCATGCGCGGGTTCTTGGTCAGCATGGACTTTCGGAACTCGATCGGGTCCTTGCCCGCCTTGCGCGCGAGCTCGTCCATCGCGCATTCGACCGCGAACACGTTGTTGTTGGGGCCGACGCCGCGCCAGAAGCCTGTCGGCACCGACAGCGGTTCGGCGCGGACATATTCGACGTGGAAATTGGCGAAGTCGTAGGGCGCATCGACCGCGGCATCGATCGCGTCGATGTCGATGCCCTTCTGGAACGCCGGCGGCAACCAGCGCGCCAGAACCGCGGAGCCGGCGACCTTGTACTTCCACCCCGCGACCTTGCCGTCGACCAGCGACGCCGTGATCTGGTCGCGATAGACCGGACGATAGACATCGTGCTGGATGTCCTCCTCGCGGGTCCACACCACCTTCACGGGGTAGTCGACCTGTTTTGCGATCTTCACCGCCGCGATCACCATGTCGGGCTCGAGCTTGCGGCCGAAACCGCCGCCGAGCAGATGATTGTTGACGATGACCTTGTCGACCGGAAGCCCAGCGGCCTTCGCCGCCTCCGACTGCACGCGCGTCATGATCTGCGTGCCGGTCCAGATCTCGCAGGAATCGGGTTTGACATGGACGGTGGCGTTGATCGGCTCCATCGAGGCATGCGCCAGGAACGGCAGCTCGTAAGCCGCCTCGAACTTGTCGCCGCTCGCCAGCGCCTTGGCGATGTCGCCGTCGGATTTGGCGACCGCGCCGTCCTTCTGGCTGGCCTTGCGCAGATCGTCCCAGACATCCTTCGTGGTGATCGCAGCGTTGGGTCCCTCGTTCCACTCGATCTTGAGCGCTTCGAGGCCCTTCTTGGCCGCCCACATGTGATCGCCGATCACGGCGACCATGTCGTCGAGCACCACGACCTTGCGCACGCCGGGGAGCTTCACCGCGGCGCTGTCGTCGACCTTGCCGACCTTGCCGCCGAACACGGGGCAGGCGGCGACGGTCGCGAACTTCATGCCGGGCAGGATCGCGTCGATGCCGTAGACGGCCTTGCCGTTGACCTTGTCGGGCGTGTCGAGCCGCTTCAGCGGCTGGCCGATGATGACGAAGTCCTTGGGGTCCTTCAGCGCAACATCCTTCGGCGGGGTCTGGCCTTGCGCAGCGAGCGCCAGCGCGCCGTAAGCGAGCTTGCGGCCGCTCGCTTCATGCGCGACCTCGCCCTTCGATGCCGTGCAGCTCGCGGGCTCGACGCCCCATTGGGCGGCCGCGGCCTGCACCAGCATCGCGCGGGCGGTGGCACCAGCCTTGCGCAGCGGCAGCCACCAAGCCCGGATCGAGTTGGAGTTGCCGGTGACCTGCAGGCCGAAGGTCGGATTGCCGTAGAGCTTGTCGTTCGGCGGAGCATGTTGCACCTCGACCCTGCTCCAGTCGGCATCAAGCTCCTCGGCGAGCACGGCGGAGATCGAGGTGTAGGTGCCCTGGCCCATCTCGACCTGCGGCATCATCAGCACGGTGTGGCCGGTCTCGTCGATGCGGATGAAGGCATTGGGCGCGAACTTGCCCTCGGTCGCATCGCGCGGCTGCACCGGTTCGTTGACGGCGGCGCGCAGCGGCAGATGGAAGGCGAGCAGGAAACCGGTGGCGAGACCGCCGGTCAGCAGCGCGCGGCGGGAGACGCTGTCATGTGCATTCATGGCGGACCTCAGGACTGGCGGCCGTGGGCGGCCTGCTTGACGGCCTCGCGGATGCGGACATAGGTGCCGCAGCGGCAGATGTTGCCGGCCATCGCGGCGTCGATGTCGGAATCGTCAGGATTGGGCGTAGCTGCCAGCAATGCGGCGGCCGACATGATCTGGCCGGACTGGCAATAGCCGCACTGGATCACTTCGAGATCGAGCCAGGCCTTCTGCACCTTCGCGCCCGCAGGCGTGCTGCCGACATGTTCGATCGTGGTGATGGCGCGGTTCTCGACCGCGCTGACCGGCAGGACGCAGGAGCGCACCGCCTTGCCGTCGACATGCACCGTGCAGGCGCCGCATTGCGCGATGCCGCAGCCGAACTTGGTGCCGGTCATTCCGAGGATGTCGCGCAGCACCCACAGAAGCGGCATTTCAGGCGGCGCATCGAACGATTTCGTTTCGCCGTTGATGGTGAGAACAGTTGCCATATGCATCCCCTTGCTCGCTCGATCGCTTGCGGCGATCTAGTCAGCGAATTCGCGCGCGACAATAATCATACCGATACGAAACGATGAAGCGTCGCAATCTCCGGCAATGCATATTTGCGCTGCTGACGCGTCAGCCCATGACGTTCACGAATTTGTGCAGCGCTCGCTGCCAGCGTTTGGGGCTAATTGATATGATAATCGTCATGTTTTGACGCATTTTCGGCGCGCGCGTCGTCGATCGCCGCAGATTGTCGTGCGGATGTGCAAAATCATGCGATGACGAAAGTCGTGCGATTGGGAAAGTCGGGTGATTGGGAGAGCCGTGCGGCGGCGCGCACGGGATCAATCGCAACGGCTGGCGGCCGGAGAGTTGCGCGATGACGACATTATTCTCCTGTTTTGCCCGACGGAGCGTCGGCGTCATCAGGCGTGTGGAGCAGAATGACTGTTTGTTGAATCGGTCGAGCCGCGGGCTCGCTTAACCTCTCCCGCTTGCGGGAGAGGTCGGCGCGAAGCGCCGGGGGAGGGCTTTCTCCACATTGGGAGTGTTCGTTGTGGAGACACCCCCACCCCAGCCCTCCCCCGCAAGCGGGAGAGGGAGCGCACCTTTTCCATGGCAACCAGCCAGCTCAATTTCAGCCGACTGTAAGCCATTGATTTCGCACGCCCCGGCTACTGTGCATGGGGTTGTTTTCGAGTTTTTATATTTCGGGGACGACGGCGCGTGCCGTCGCGCCGGCCGTCAGCTCTGCCGGAAACCCATCCGGAAGGCGCCCCAGTGCTTGCCGCGGATCACGATCGGCGAGGACAGGTCCTTCATCAGCACGAACTGTCCGCCGCCCATGTCACGGCGATAGGTCTGGAGCAAGAACGGCTTGGTGTTCGCCGCGACCTTCTTCACTGCGCGATCGGTGAACAGGCGGCGGTTGCGGCAATTGGCGTTGTTCCAGACCGAGTCCTTGCCCTGCGGCAGGCGGTAGTTGGGGTTGTGGGTCGGCAGATAGCCGCCCTTGGCCCAGGCGACGCAGAACACGATGCGGGGATCGGATTTCTGGATCGGATCCTGGATCGCCGGCAGCACGCGGTCGGTGAAGTCGACGTAGTTGGTGAGGTACTGCTTTGGATCGGTGCCGGGAATTTCGCGATACGTCTCGTCCATGAGCTGGTCGAGCGTGATGTCGCCGCGATCGATCGCGGCCTCGAATTCGGTCGAGATCCGCTTCGCGGTCTCGACGACGACCCGGATCAGCGGTGCGTCGGATGTCTCCACGCCGCTGTCGGCGATCAGCGCGATCAGGCCTTCGGAGGTGTCGAGCAGCTTGGTCACGCGCTGATCGGCGCTCTTGAGATCGCGCGAGGAGAGGTCGACGCCCTTGGCGAGTTCGTTCAGCTCGCTGATGACGGTGTCGCAATGTCCGAGATTGGAGGTCGCCGCGCGCGTGACGCTGCCGATCTCCGCCTCCACGGAGGCGAAGCCCTGCTGGACCCGCGAGATGATGCCGGAGATCTGCTGGGCGCCTTCGCCTGCGGTCTTCGCGCGCTGCGAAGCGTCGCTGCTCTCGCCGATTAGGCCTTCGATCTGGCCGTCGAGATCGCGCACGGTGTCGGAGATCTGGTGTGTGGCCTGGCGGGTGGCTTCCGCGAGGTTCTTCACCTCGCTTGCGACCACGGCAAAGCCGCGGCCGGCGTTGCCGGCGCGGGCGGCTTCGATGGTTGCGTTCAGCGCCAGCAGATTGGTCTGCTTCGCGATCGCCTCGATCGAGCCGGAGACTTTCGCGACCTGCGCCAGCGCCGAGCCGACGGCACTGAGGCGCGCCTCGATGCGCTCCACCGCTGCGACGAGCTCGGAGATGTGGCTGACCGCGGTGTCGACGGCGCTGCGTGATTGCGCGATCTCACCGACCGCCGCGGACGTGGTGGTTTGCACGGCCTGCGAGGCGTTGGCGATATCGTGGTTGGCCGAGACCATCGTCTCGGCGGTCTTCTGAAGATGGTGGAACCGTTCCGACTGGTTGGCGACGCGGTTTGCGACTTCCTGGACGTTGCCGGCGATATCGGCGAGTTCCACGCCGAGGCCGCCAATGCGATCGGCAAGCTGATCGATCAGCCGCTCGGCCAGCGTGCGATTGGAGCCGGTGTCCATGACTGCAAGTTGTACGACGGACATATTCGATGAGTCCTCCAGTCAGAGCCGCAACCCGGCTCACGGCGGCATTCCCAATCCAGTTCAGCTTAAAAGGATGATTCGCGGCCGGCGTCTTGCCTGAGCGTGCACTCAGGCGCAATTCGCGCCCTGTTTCTCGATTCCGCTCGAAAAACTGCGGGACATTTTTTCGGACCAGGCCCTAGAGCTTGTAGGCCGTGCGGAATCCACCCCAGTGCCGGCCCTGCACGCGGATCGGAACGTCGATCTCGCGCATCATCACCGTATTCCCGTTGCCCATGTCGCGCGCATAGCTCTGCACCAGGTACGAGCGCAGGTTGCGTGCGGCCGCCAACCCCGCCGGATCGTTGAATATCCTGCGGTTGCGACTATTGGCTGTGTTCCAGGCGACGTCGCCCGGTCGCTGCGAGTGCGAGTAGATCTTGTTGTGCACCGGCAGGAAGCCGTTGCGGTCGACCATGGCGCAGAACGCCATGCGCTGGTCCTTGGCCAGAAAGACCTCCTGGAACGGCGGCAGCGCGCGGTCGGCCCAGTCGAGATATTTCGTGCGGTATTGCTGCGGATTGGTTCCGGCGATTTCGGCGTAGTCGGTGTCGAAGAGATCGTCGATCCCCACTTCGCCGCGGGCAAGGGCCTGCTCGAAGATCTTGGTCAGCGCGTTGCCCGCTTCCATGGCGCGGGTGACGAACTCCGTGTTCTCTTCGTGGATCGCCCAGAGCCTGTCCTCGATCTTTTCGCTGAGCTCGGCATTGGGACCGACGAATTGCGCGCGGGCCCCGGCCTTGGATTGCTCGATCACGCGCAGGCGGCAGGCGCCGACGGCTTCGAGGGTGCCTTCGATCATCGCTTGCGGTGCAAGCCGGCCCGCATCCGCGCCACCGATCAGCACGCCCTCCATCGAGATTTCATAGACCGGCATCACGCCGCGCGCGGTTTCGAGCTTCAGATGGCAGGGCAGCCGTTCGGTCTTGCGGCGGTCGTCGTGCTCGCTCTGGCGGAGCAGCACGGCGCAGCGCGATTTCAGCTTCTGTGCGAAGGTGGTGACGGCTTTGCCGGCACTGGCGACGTTCTCGCCATGGCTCTCGGCCGCCTTGGTCGCGGCATCGATCTCGGCTGCGCTCTCGCCGACCGAGACGATGAACTCCGAGGCGCTCGCGGCGTTGCCGGAAACTTCGCTGGTGGTGGCGTTCTGTTCGGCGACCGCGCCGTTGACGGTCTCGAAGACCGGGCGGATCGCCTCGATCGCCTGCGAAATGCGGTGCACGGCGTCCGCGGAGCCGGCGGCGTCGCGCTGCAGCGCGTCGATCTTCTTCGTAATCTCTTCCGTCGCCCCTTGCGTCTGCACCGCGAGGGCCTTGACCTCGGTTGCGACGACCGCAAAGCCTTTTCCCGCAGCGCCCGCGCGTGCGGCCTCGATCGTCGAGTTGAGCGCGAGCAACGTCGTCTGCCGCGCGATCTGTGCGATCAGATTGACGACATTGCCGATGGCGGCGGAGGATTCGCGCAAGCGATCGACATTGGCGCGGGCTTCCTGCGCCGCGGCGCTGGCCTCGTCGGCGAGCTTGCCGGCCTCGCGAACCTGCGCCCCGATCCCCAGCGCGGACTGGGTGAACTTGTCGGCGGCATGAGCGAAGGTGGAGGCGGTCGACTGCGCGGCATTCGTGCGGCCGGTCAGGGCGTCGGTGCGGTCGCGGATGGCGGCAAGCGTCGATGCGGTCGCTTCGGCGCCGCCCGCCACCGAATTGGCGGCGCGCTCGAGCTGGCGGATCATCGCGCCGAGCTCGAGTTCCAGCAATTCCAGGATTTCCCGGGCCGAATCACCTTCGGCCGGGGCGGGCTCGGACTGGGCCACCGGCGGTGCGGCCTCTGCGGCTGCCACGGGCGCGGCCATATCCGGCAGACGCTTCCGAAATAGTCCGAATGCCATCAGGTCTCTCTTGTCGGGGGACGCTCGGAGGTTATTTTCGCAGGCTGGAATGAAGTCAGGGTTAACGATGCCTCACCTCTGGCCAGGGGCCTGTACGGTGTTACCTTAAAGTATCCGAGACCCTTTCATTCCGGTGGGTTGGCGGCCTATAAGGCCGCGTTTCCCACCCTCATTGGCGTACGATTCCAAGAGATCCCCGAGAGACCACGCATGGCCGGACATTCCCAATTCAAGAACATCATGCACCGCAAGGGGCGGCAGGATGCCCAGAAGTCGAAGCTGTTCGGCAAGCTGGCGCGGGAAATCACCGTCGCGGCCAAGCTGGGCACGCCCGACCCCAACATGAACCCCCGCCTGCGCGCCGCCGTGATCGCCGCGCGGCAGGAGAACATGCCGAAGGACAATATCGAGCGCGCCATCAAGAAGGCGCTCGGCAGCGACGGCGAGAACTATGACGAGATCCGCTACGAGGGTTATGGCCCCGGCGGCGTTGCCGTCATCGTCGAGGCGCTGACCGACAACCGTAACCGCGCCGCCTCCGACATCCGCTCCTTCTTCACCAAATCGGGCGGCAATCTCGGCGAAACCGGCTCGGTGTCCTTCATGTTCGATCGCACCGGAATCATCGAATACGACCGCAGCGTCGCCTCCGACGACGCCGTGCTCGATGCCGCGATCGAGGCCGGCGCCGACGACGTCGTCTCCGGCGAAGCCGGTCACGAGATCTACGCCTCGACCGAAGGCTATCGCGACGTCGCCAAGGCGCTGGAAGCCAAGTTCGGCGAGCCGCGCAAGGCCGCGCTGATCTGGAAGCCGCAAAACACGGTCGCGGTCGACGACGAGACCGGCGAGAAGCTGCTCAAGCTGATGGACCTGCTCAACGAGCACGACGATGTCCAGCACGTCTACGCCAATTTCGAGGTCTCGGACGCGCTGATGGCGAAGATGGGTGGGTGATCACCAGCTCCGCATTCCGCTGTCATCGCCCGGCTTGACCGGGCAACCCAGTATCCCAGAGACAGCAATGGGAATACGGAGAAGCCGCGGCGTACTGACCCGCCTTCGCGGGGTATGACGCCCGGAGTCTGTGGTGGGCGGTGCGGCTCACTAACGCCCCCACTTCCCCTGTTACTTCCGTTCTGTTTCTGTTTCCCCCACGGCAGCCAGCCGCTATCACTGGCCCATGACTGCGCTCCCGATTCGTGGCCCCGTTCGCATCATCGGCATCGACCCCGGCCTGCGCCGCACCGGCTGGGGCGTGATCGAGGCTGAGGGCAATCGCCTCATCTACGTCGCCTGCGGTTCGGTGGAACCGCCGGACGATTTGCCGCTGGCGCGCCGGCTGCTCGCGATCCATGAAGGGCTCGCGGCCGTGCTCTCGAACCATCAGCCGATGGAAGCCGCGGTCGAGCAGACCTTCGTCAACAAGGACGGCGTTGCGACGCTGAAGCTCGGCCAGGCCCGCGGCGTCGCCATGCTGGCGCCCGCAATGTTCGGCATCTCGGTCGCCGAATACGCGCCGAACCAGGTCAAGAAGACCGTGGTCGGCGCCGGCCATGCCGACAAGCAACAGATCGCGATGATGCTGAAGATATTGCTGCCCAAGGCCGAGCCGCCGTCCGCCGACGCCGCCGACGCGCTCGCCATCGCCATCACCCACGCCCATCACCGCCAGAGCACCGCGCTCAGGTTGAAGGTGGCGGGGCTATGATCGGCAAGCTCAAGGGCCTGATCGATTCCTATGGCGAGGATTTTGTGCTCCTCGACGTCGGCGGCGTCGGCTATCAGGTGCACTGCTCGACGCGCACGTTGCAGCATCTGCCCAAGCCGGGCGAAGCCGCCGTGCTGTCGATCGAGACCTATGTCCGCGAGGACCAGATCAAACTGTTCGGCTTCCGCACTGACCAGGAGCGCGAATGGTTTCGCCTGCTCCAGACCGTGCAGGGCGTCGGCGCCAAGGTCGCGCTCGCCGTGCTCGGCACGCTGGCGCCGGCCGATCTCGCCAATGCCATTGCGCTCCGCGACAAGGCCGCGGTGGCGCGCACGCCCGGCGTTGGTCCCAAGGTCGCCGAACGCATCGTCACCGAATTGAAGGACAAGGCGCCGGCTTTCGCCAATGTCGATCCGGCTGTGGTGCATCTTGCCGGCGCTGTCGACGACCAGCGGGCGCCGCGGCCCGTCGCCGATGCGATCTCCGCGCTGGTCAATCTCGGCTACGGCCAGCCGCAGGCAGCCGCCGCGATTGCGTCGGCCTCGCGCAGCGCGGGTGAAGGCGCCGAGACGGCGCAGCTCATTCGCCTCGGCCTGAAGGAACTGGCGAAGTGAGCGATCCCAAGGCCTCCCGCATGGTCTCGCCCGAGCGCCGCAGCGACGATGTCGGCGACACCGCGCTGCGCCCGCAGTCGCTGTCCGATTTCGTCGGCCAGCAGCAGGCGCGCAAGAACCTCTCGATCTTCATCGAGGCGGCGCGCAAGCGCGGCGAGGCGCTGGATCACGTGCTGTTCGTAGGTCCCCCCGGCCTCGGCAAGACCACGCTGGCGCAGATCGTGGCCAAGGAGCTGGGCGTCGGCTTTCGCGCGACGTCAGGGCCGGTGATCGCCAAGGCCGGCGATCTCGCAGCTCTCCTCACCAATCTCGAAGAGCGCGACGTGCTCTTCATCGACGAAATTCATCGTCTCAGCCCTGCAGTTGAAGAAGTGCTCTATCCCGCGATGGAGGACTTTCAGCTCGACCTCATCATCGGCGAGGGCCCGGCGGCGCGCTCGGTGAAGATCGAGCTGTCGAAATTCACCCTCGTCGGCGCCACCACGCGTGCCGGCCTGCTCACCAATCCCTTGCGCGATCGTTTCGGCATTCCGGTGCGGCTCAATTTCTACACGATCGAGGAGCTCGAAAGCATCGTCAGCCGCGGCGCGCGCGTGCTCAATGTCGGCATGAGCGCCGACGGCGCCAACGAGATCGCGCGCCGTGCCCGCGGCACGCCGCGCATTGCCGGCCGCCTGCTCCGCCGCGTGCGCGATTTCGCATCGGCAGCCGATGCCGACAAGATCGACCGCAAGATCGCCGACCACGCCCTGAGCGCGCTCGAGGTCGATGCCGCGGGCCTCGACGCGATGGACCGTCGCTACCTCACGACCATCGCGATGAACTATGGCGGAGGCCCGGTTGGCGTTGAGACCATGGCCGCCGCGTTGTCCGAGCCGCGCGATGCGATCGAGGACATCATCGAGCCCTATCTGATCCAGTGCGGCTATCTCCAGCGCACCCCGCGCGGCCGTCTGCTCACCTCGCACGCCTTCCGTCATCTCGGCATCGCCGAGCCCTCGCGCGATGCGGCGACACAATTCGGCCTGTTCGGCACGGACGAGAGCGACGACTGAGCTGCGCCAATGCAGCGCGCTCTTTCTATCATGAATTTCTGGTAATCTCGTGCAGACGGTCTGCACGAACGCACCCCAATTCCGCTCCAATCGGACCGCATCAACAAGGCGCATCTCGATCGGGCTTCCATGATCACGCGCCGTCATTTCATGCGTTCCATCGGCGGTCTGTCCGCCCTCGGCATCTCGACCGCCGCCTACGGCGTCGGCGTCGAGCCGGTGCTGCGGCTTCGCGTCACCCGCTATCATCCGAAGCCGCGGCAATGGCCGGCGGATTTTCCGTTGAAGATCGCGGCCATCGCCGACATCCACGCCTGCGATCCCTGGATGTCGCTGGAGCGGATCGAGGGCATCGTCGACCGCACCAATGCGTTGAAGCCTGATATCATCGTGCTGCTCGGCGACTATGTCGCCGGCCTTCACCATGTCACGCGCCTCATCCCGTCGCGCGAATGGGCGAGGGTACTGGCTGGGCTCAAGGCGCCGCTCGGCGTCCATGCCGTCATGGGCAATCACGATTATTGGGACGACTTGACCGTGCAGCGGGCGGGGCATGGGCCGACCATCGCGCATCGGGCGCTGGAGGCGGCCGGCATTCCCGTCTACGAGAACGACGTCGTGCGTCTTTCCAAAGACGGCCGCCCGTTCTGGCTTGCCGGGCTCGGCGATCAGCTGGCCTATTATCCTTCGAAGCGCTTCGGCCGCGCGCACCGGCTTGGCGTCGATGATCTTGCGGGCACGCTGGCGAAGGTCACCGACGATGCGCCGGTCATCCTGCTCGCGCACGAGCCCAACATCGCGCCGCTCGTACCCGGGCGCGTCGCGCTGCAACTGTCCGGCCATACCCATGGCGGCCAGGTTCGTCTGCTCGGCTGGTCGCCGGCGGTTTCGCCCAAGAACGGCCTGCGCCTCGCTTATGGCCACTTCCGGCTGAAATGCGACCTCATTGTCTCCGGCGGCCTCGGTTGCAGCATCATGCCGGTCCGTGTCGGTGTGCCGCCCGAGATCGTCGAGGTGACGCTGGGAAGGACAGGGCTCGCTGTGTCCTAGCAACGCTTGCGCGTCTGGCTGTTTTTGCGCAAAACGGACCTATAGCGACAAGCGAAGAGGCTCGCGACGTGACAGCTCATCTCGACGGCGAGATCCGCGACGGCCGCCACCACATGCAGGTCCGCGTCTATTACGAGGACACGGACTTCTCCGGCATCGTCTATCACGCCAATTATCTGCGCTACATGGAGCGTGGCCGCACCAATCACCTCCGGCTGATGGGCGCCGAGCAGCAGGCGCTGTTCGATCAGGTGGAGGCGGAAGGGGCCGGCTTCGCCTTCGTGGTGCGCTCGATGCATCTGGATTTCCTGAAACCCGCGCGGATGGACGACGTGCTCGACGTCGTGACCTGGCCGGTCGCGGTGAAGGGCGCCTCGATCATGCTGGCGCAGGAAGTGCGGCGCGGCGAGGAGGTTCTGGTGAAAGCCGAGGTGCGCGTCGCCTTCATCAGCGGCGGCCGCGCGCAGCCGATCCCGAAATCGATCCGCGCGTTGATGAAGGCCGATCTGATTTCGTGATCGCCCGATAAGTGATCGCCCGATTTGTGATGGCCTATCGACTCCACCAGTTGGGGCGATAGATTGCGGCCCCGACCAACCGATGAGGCCATCATGTCGCGCCCGCCGCTTCCGCCCTTCACCCGTGAGACCGCCGCGCAAAAGGCGCGCATGGCCGAGGACGCCTGGAATTCACGCGACCCGGTGCGCGTCTCGCTCGCCTATACCGAGGACAGCCGCTGGCGCAATCGCTCTGAGGTCTTTCAGGGCCGCGAGGCCATCGTCGCCTTCCTCACCCGCAAATGGGAGAAGGAGCAGGACTACCGCCTGATCAAGGACCTCTGGGCCTTCGACGAGAACCGCATTGCCGTGCGCTTCCAGTACGAATGGCACGACGCGGGCGGACAGTGGTATCGCTCTTACGGCAACGAGCAGTGGGAGTTCGACGAGCACGGCTTGATGAAGCGGCGCGAGGCGTCGATCAATGATATCGCGATTGCGGAGAAGGATCGCCGGTTTCACTGGACCGCGCCCGGGCCGCGGCCCGCGGATGTGCCGGGATTGGGAACGGATCCGTTTTGATGTTCGCGAGATAGCGCGGCGGGCGCGCTGCACCCTCTCCCCTATGGGAGACGGTGGCTCGCCGCATGGCGGCGATACGGTGAGGGGTCTTTCTCAGCGAGTCCGGAATCGTAGGGTGGGCAAAGGCGCACTTGCGCCGTGCCCACGTCGTCTCGCCAAACAGGCAGGACGTGGGCACGCTTCGCTTTGCCCACCCTACCGCACTGAGTTTATCGAAGCCGGTGCTGCTTCACCCTCTCCCCTTGTGGGAGAGGGTGGCTCGCCGCGCAGCGGCGAGACGGGTGAGGGGTATCTCTCCGCTCGTGAACATCTTGCTTGTGGAGAGATACCCCTCATCCGGCGCTTCGCGCCACCTTCTCCCACAAGGGGAGAAGGGAAGAATCTACGTGGCGACGATTGCGAACTACTTGCGCCTTGCCAGAAACCGCGTGATCGCCCCACCGAGCTTCGCATTGTCCATCGGCTCGGCCAGCGATGCTCTTGCCGTCGCCACCACGTCGTCCGGCGCCTTGCCGTCGCGGAGATCGCAGCACACTTGCGCGAACGCCACGTCGAACTCCGGATGCGGCTGCACGGTCAGCGTGGTGCCGTTGGCGTAGAGCAGGCCGGCATGCGGGGTGAAATCGGACGACAGGATCGTCAGCGCATCGTTCGGCGGCTCGATCACCTGGTCCTGGTGCGAGGCGGCGATAGCGACGGCTTCGCCCTCGACGACGCCGTTCTCCGGCAGCACCTGATAGACGTGCCGGCCGATGCCCCAGCCCTTCTCGGATTTGCGCACGGTGCCGCCGAGCGCCTGCGCGATCAGCTGATGGCCGAAGCAGATGCCGACCATCGGCGTCTTGTTGGCGTAAGCGGTACGGACGAAATCCTCCAGCGGCGCGATCCAGTCGAGCCCGTCATAGACGCCGGCCGCCGCGCCGGTGATCAGCACGGCCTCAAGCTTGCCCGGATCGGGAAGCGCGTCGCCATTCGGGATGCTGACGACGTCCACCGTAGCCGTCGGGTCCTCGGTGCGGACCATGCGTTCGAACATGTCCGGGAACGAGCCGTGCTGCTCCCGATATTTTTGCGGGACCTGTCCGGTCTCGATGATGGTGATGCGTGCCATGTGCCCCCGGAAGGTTGCGAAGCTCAGTCGCTTTCTGCCCGATATTGCTGGTGTGACGCTGTACGCTCCAGCAGTGCGCTTTCCTTGCGGACCTCGTTGAGAAAGGCCTTGGCGAGGCGCGACAGGGGCTCGGCCTCCGACCATAGCATATAGGCGACCGCGTGCGTCGTCGGCGTGAACGGGCGGACGACGAGGCCGCTGCCGCCGTTCTGCCGCGGCGAGTAGGGATCGACCACGGCGGCGCCGACGCCGGCGGCAGCCAGCACGCAGGCCGTGTTGCAGTAGCGCACCTCGACGGTCGGCCGAAACGGCGCGCCGGCGCGGGCAAAACTGTCGCGCACGGCTTCACCCAGCCGCGTGCCGCGTTCGAGCCCGATGAAAGGCAGGCCGGACAGATCCGAAGCCGAGATCACGGGTCTGTCGGCGAGCGGGTGCTGCGGCGGCAATACGCATACCATCTCGCCGGTATGCACCACCTCATGCGCGATGCCGGGATGATGCGTCAGCCCGAGCGCGAAGCCGAGCTCGGCGACGCGGCTGAGCACGCCCTCGATGATGCCCTCGTAGCGGCGCACGTCGAAGAACACGCGCGTTTCCGGGCGTCGTCGCAGGAATCCCGACAGCGCGGAGGGAATGATGCTGTAGGCGAGCGGCGGCGTCGCCACGATGGCAAGATGCCCGGAGCGGTTCTCGCGCAGATCGCGCACGCGGTTCTCGAGTTTCGCGTGCAGCGCGAAGATCGCCTCGCTCTCCTTGTACAGCGCCATCGCTTCCGCGGTCGGAAACAGCCGGTTGTTGACGCGCTCGAACAAGGCGAAGCCCGCCTGCGCCTCCATCGTCTTCAGCGCATTACTGACTGCGGGTTGCGACAGCGCCAGCTCGTCCGCGGCGGCGACCGTGGTGCGATGGCGGATGACGGCGCGCAGGATTTCGAGCTGACGCAGGTTCATATCACTGCCGATTATACTCAGGGCCAAAACATCATAGCAGAACGAATTGATTTTGCAGCCCCGCTCGCCCGTAATGGCAGCGGATTTGCACGTCGCATCAAAGGGTTCATTCGCCCATTGAGGCAGCACTGCGCACAGATTGGAGGCAAACTTGGTTCGTGTCCTTCGCGCCGCCGCCGCTCAAATGGGGCCGACGCAAAAAGCCGATACGCGCGAGCATACGCTGTCGCGAATGCTTGCATTGCTGGAGGAGGCGGCCGGCCGCGGCGCCAGCCTCGTGGTGTTCCCCGAGCTTGCCTTCACCACCTTCTTCCCGCGCTGGCTGCTCGAGGGTGAGGCGCTCGACCGTTATTTCGAGCGCGGAATGCCGAATCCTGCGGTGGCAAAACTGTTCGATCGTGCGCGGGCACTGCGCGTCGGCTTCTACGTCGGTTATGCCGAGCAGACCGCGGACGGCCGCCGCTACAATTGCGCGATCCTGGTCGATCGCGACGGCGAGATTTTGGGCCGCTATCGCAAGGTTCACCTGCCGGGTTCGGTGGAGCCGCGGCCGGGCGCACGCTACCAGCAGCTCGAGAAACGTTATTTCGAATATGGCGATCTCGGCTTTCCCGCCTTCCGCGCCGGCTCGGCCTGGGCCCACGCCATCATGGGCATGATGATCTGCAACGATCGGCGCTGGCCGGAATCCTGGCGCGTGCTCGGTCTGCAGGGCGTCGAGCTCGTCTGCATCGGCTACAATTCGGCGGCCTACGATCCCAATGGCGGCACCACCGAAGACGGCGCCCTGCGCACCTTCCACTCGACATTGGTGACGCAGGCCAACGCCTACATGAACGCGACCTGGGCAATCTCGGTCGCGAAGGCGGGCGAGGAGGACGGCTCCGGACTGATCGGCGGCTCCTGCATCGTCGATCCCAATGGGCGTATCGTCGCGCAGGCGCAGACGCTCGCCGATGAAGTGATTGTCGCCGACATCGATCTCGATCTCTGCCGCCAGGGCAAGGACAAGATGTTCAACTTCGCCGCCCACCGGCGGCCGGAGCAATACAGGGTGATCACTGAACGTGCCGGCGTCATCGAGCCGGCCGTTCTCGACGCGGATTGATTTCAAGCGGCCGGTCGCGGCGCCAGCCAAAGGAGCTGACATGACACGCCTTTCGCATTTCCTCGCCCTTGCAGCCCTGGCTGCCGCGACGTCGGCACAGGCGGCCGAGCTTCCGGCGGAGATCAAGCAGGCGGGCACGCTGAAGCTCACGGTCAACTCCACCTACGCGCCGATGGAATATCGCGATCCCGCGACCAATGAGCTCGTCGGGCTCGACATCGATCTGGCGAACGAGCTCGCCAAGCGGCTCGGCGGCCTCAAGATCGTCTGGAGCGAGACGCCGTTCGCCGAGCTGATCCCCTCGCTTCAGACCAAGCGCGCAGATTTCATCAT
Source organism: Bradyrhizobium sp. CIR48 (assembly GCF_014198315.1). Taxonomy (NCBI): domain Bacteria; kingdom Pseudomonadati; phylum Pseudomonadota; class Alphaproteobacteria; order Hyphomicrobiales; family Nitrobacteraceae; genus Bradyrhizobium; species Bradyrhizobium sp. CIR48. Next base: position 35,165 of record NZ_JACIHG010000015.1, on the reverse strand, counting down.
CTCCGGCATCTCGGACCGCGCCTCGCGGCGCGAGACCGCCGATTTCGTCGATTACCTCGCCACCGGCCCGCAGTTCTTCGTAATGGCGGACAATGCGGCCAAGGACGCGACCGATCTCTGCGGCAAGAAGGTCGGCACCACCCGGAGCACCAGCTTCCCGGTCGAGATCGAGAAGTGGAGCAAGCAGAATTGCGAGCCGGCCGGCAAACCTGCCATCCAGTATGTCCCCGGCGAGAACTCGATCGACGTCCGCAACCAGCTCAAGCAAGGCCGCATCGACGCCGCCGTGCAGGGCAGCGAGACGCTGCCTTACGCGCAAACGCAGGAGTCCGGAAAATACCGCGTCGTCGGCGAGCCCTTCGCCAAAGGTTACCAAGGCATCATGTTCCGCAAGGACGATGCTGCCTTGCGCGAAGTCGTGACGGAGAAGCTCGCCGCCATGATCGCCGACGGTGCCTACAAGGCTGTTCTCGACAAATGGGGCTTGGGTGCGAACGCTGTCGCCCAGCCCATGCTCAACGCGGCGCCGCAATGAAGCCGGCGCCGGCACTCGCGGAAGGTTTCCCCGATCTGTCGGGGATGAGGATCGCGCGCGAGCCGCACTGGTTTCGCTGGCTCAGCGCCGCGCTGATCATTCTCGTGCTCGCGGCCATTGCGCGCGCGTTTGCGAACGGGCAGATCGAATGGTCCTATGTCAGCCGCTTCCTGACCGCAAAAGTCATCCTCGAAGGCATCGTCAACACCATGGTGATGGCGGTGCTGGCGATGGCGCTCGGCATCGTGCTCGGCATCGTCGTCGCGATCATGCGGCTGTCGCCCAATCCGGTGCTGAAGACGGTCGCCGCCGGCTACACCTGGCTGTTCCGCGGCACGCCGCTGATCCTGCAACTCTTGCTGTGGTTCAACCTCGCGCTGGTGTTTCCAACCATCGGCATTCCCGGCCTGTGGAGCGCGCGCGCCGTCGACGTCATGACGCCCTTCCTTGCCGCGCTGCTCGGGCTCGGCATCAACCAGGGCGCCTACACCTCCGAGGTGATGCGCGCGGGAATGTTGTCGGTCGACATCGGGCAGTATGAAGCGGCGCAGGCGATCGGCATGGGACGGTTGCGCGCGCTGCGCCGGATCGTCCTGCCACAGGCGATGCGCGTCGTGATCCCGCCGCTCGGCAACGAGTTCATCGGCATGGTGAAGGCGACCTCGCTCGCGAGCGTCATCCAGTATCCGGAATTGCTGCACAACGCCGAAAACATCTACTACGCCAATTCCCGCGTGATCGAGCTCTTGATTGTCGCCGGGCTCTGGTACCTGCTCGTGGTCTCGATCCTGACCCCGCTCCAGATGCTGCTCGAACGCCGTTTTGCGCGCGGCACATTGCGGCTCGCGCGATGACAAAGCCTCTCGTCGCGATCCGCTCCGTCGCCAAGAATTTTGGCGAATTCCAGGCTCTCAAAAGCGTCTCGCTCGACGTCTGGCCCGGCGAGGTGATGTGCCTGATCGGCGCCTCCGGCTCGGGCAAGACCACGCTGCTCCGCTGCATCAACCAGCTGGCCACGATCGATGCTGGCGGCATCTGGCTCGACGGCGAGCTGCTCGGGGTACGCCAGCAAAGCGGGCGGCTGCATCGGCTCAGCGAACGTGAGATCGGCCGGCAGCGGCTGAAGACCGGCATGGTGTTCCAGCGCTTCAATTTGTTTCCGCACAAGACGGCGCTGGAGAACATCACCGAAGGCCCGCTCCAGGTGCAGGGCCGCAAGCTAGATGAGGTGCGCACTGAAGCGCTCGAGCTGCTCCGCCGCGTCGGATTGTCCGCGAAGGCGGACTGGTATCCCGCCCAGCTTTCGGGCGGCCAGCAGCAGCGCGTCGCCATTGCCCGCGCGCTGGCGATGAAGCCGATGCTGATGCTCTTTGATGAACCGACCAGCGCGCTCGATCCAGAGCTCGTCGGCGAGGTGCTCGCCGTCATGAAGGAGCTGGCGCGGAGCGGCATGACCATGATGGTGGTGACGCACGAGCTCGGCTTCGCGCGCGAGGTCGCCGACCGCGTCGTCTACATGGACCAGGGCGCGATCGTCGAACAGGGCCGCGCATCGGACGTGTTGGGCGCCCCGCGCGAGGAGCGCACCAGGGCATTTCTTTCGGCTGTGATCTGAACGGGAGCGTGTTGATGAAAAGATTTTTGGTTGCGGCAGCGTTCCTCGGCGCCATCAGTGTGCCCGCGATGGCGATCGATCTGCCCGCGGAGATCGCCAAGCGGGGCAGCATCAAGGTGGCGCTGGTGCCGAACTATCCGCCGATGGAGTTCCGCGATCCCGCGACCAACGCGCTGTCCGGCTTCGACATCGATCTCGGCGAAGCCATCGGCCGCAAGCTCGGCGTCAAGATCGAATGGACCGAGACCAGCTTCGCCGAGTTCATGCCGTCGATCTCGACCGGGCGCGTGGACGCCATCCTGTCCGGCTTCACCGATTATGCCAGCCGGCACGAGATCGCGTCCTTCGTCGATTATCTGCGCAGCGGTCCGCAGTTCTTCGTGCAGCAGTCGCGCAAGGCGGAGTTCAAGGACGCCGCATCACTCTGCGGCAAGAAGGTCGGCGCCAGTCGCCGCACCATGTTCCCGGCGCAGATCGCGGCGTGGAGCGAAAAGAATTGCGGCAGCAGTCCGATTCAGTTCGTCGGCACCGACGGCTCGGCCGACGCCCGCACCCAACTGAGGCAAGGCCGCATCGATGCCGCGGCCCAGGGCAACGAGACGCTGCCCTACATCATGGATCTCGAGCCCGGCACTTATGCAACGGTGGGCGAGCCCATCGCACAGCAATTCACCGGCATCGCGCTGCCGGTCAAGGAAAAGGCGTTGCAGCAGGCGATGCTGGAGGCGGTCGATTCGCTGATCGCGGATGGCACCTACAAGACCCTGCTTGCCAAGTGGAAACTCACCGACAACGGATTAGAGAAGGCGACCATCAATGCTGGACAGTAAGGCACTCCAGAGCATCCCGCTCGTCCCGGCCAACACCGCAGATCCCGCGCCGGACTATCCGTGGCCGAAGCCGTACACCTCCGCGATGTTCCTGTCGTTCGACGTGGACGCCGAGAGCGCGTGGACCAGCAAGGACGCAGTGCACGCCCAGCGGCTCATCACCATGAGCTATGGCGGCTATGAGGCCCGCGTCGGCACGCCCAAGCTCCTGGAGCTGCTCGACCAGCTCGATCTCAAGGCCACCTTCTTCGTCACGGGATGGTCGGTCGATGCGCATCCCGCGATGGCCGAGTCCATCCTCAAGGCCGGTCACGAGATCGGACATCACGGCTATCATCATCTCCTGCCCGATCCCGGCGATCCCTGGATCGAGGAGGAGCTGGAGCGCGGTTTCGAGGCGCTCAAGCGCCGGCTCGGCGTCAAGCCAACCGGCTATCGCGCGCCCTATGGCGAGTTCACCGAGGAGCTGCGCGTCGCGCTGGTGCGCCACGGCATCGTCTACACCTCCTCGTTCCGCGACGACGTCAGGCCCTATCGCCATCGTCTCGCCGACGGCAAGCCCGGCACGATCGAGCTGCCGGTCACCGCGAGCTATGACGATTGGATGCACGGCCTCTCCGCCCGCTTCAGCCCGCGCTCGATCTTCCCCAAGGAACATGTGCTCTCGATCTGGAAGGACGAGCTGGATGAGGTCCGCGACTGGGGCGCGATGGTGACGACGGTGCTGCATCCGCAGTGCAGCGGCCGCCCGATGCGGCTGCGGCTGCTGCGCGAATTTCTGACTTACGCAAAGTCGTGCCCGGACGTCTGGATCACCACCGGCGAGAAGATCGCGGAGAATTTTTTGCGCCACGAGGCCGGTGACCGCTAGGGAGCGCCATGACCCGTATCCTCGTCATCAACCCGAACTCCTCGACCTCGGTAACGGCGGCGATCGACGAGGCGGTCGCGCCGCTGCGGATCGCCGGCGGGCCTGAGATCGAAGTGGTCGGCCTCGCCGAGGGGCCGCCGGGCATCAGCTCGCAGCGCGATGCCGACAGCGTCGTCATGCCGCTGGTGAATCGCGTCGCGCGCGAGGATGCCGATGCCTTCGTGCTCGCCTGCTTCAGCGATCCCGGCCTGCATGCGGTGCGCGAGGCGGCCGGCGGTCGTCCCGTGATGGGCATCGCCGAATGCGGCATCTTTCGCGCGCTGATGCTGGGTGAACGTTTTGGCATCATCGCGCTGTCGCCGTCGAGCATCCGGCGCCAGCAACGGATGGTGCGGGTGACGGGCGTCGACGGCCGCTATGCCGGAAGCTGGTCGGTCGGCGCGAGCGCGGCCGAGACCGCAGCTGCAGATATCCGGGGACGGTTGATCGACGCCGGCCGCGCGCTGGTCACGCAATGCCGCGCCGATGTCGTGGTGATGGGCTGCGCCGGCATGGCCTCGCACCGCGTGGCAATTGCGGAGGCGATTGGCGTGCCAGTGGTCGAGCCGGCGCAGCAAGCGGTCGCCGCTGCGATCGGTGCGGTCTTGTTGAACACGTGAAGCACAAATGATGAAGCCCCGTTTTTCTGACACAGCTCAGGCTACGCGCTCGCTGCAACCTCTCCCGCTTGCGGGGGAGGTCAACGCGCGAAGCGCGGCGGGTGGGGGCTCTTTCCTCTCGGGGTCATCGCCTGCGGAGACACCCCCACCCCAGCCCTCCCCCGCAAGCGGGAGAGGGAGCACACCGCGGCCGCGGCTGCATGTCACCGCACTCAGGAGCCTCTCGTAATGTCTCTCTCTCGCCGCTCGCTCCTTAGGGCAGCTGCAGCCATGCCGGCGCTGTCGCTGCCGGGTATCGTTCGCGCCGAATCCCAATCCACGCTGCGCTTCATCCCCGTGATCGATCTCGCCTTCGTCGATCCCATCTACTCGACTGCGCAGGTGTCACGGAACCATGGCTTCATGGTCTACGACACGCTCTATGGCATGAGCGCCTCGCTCCAGGTTTCGCCGCAGATGCTGTCGGGCCACATCATCTCCGGTGATGGGCTGCAATGGGACCTCAGCTTGCGCGACGGCCTGTTCTGGCACGATGGCGAACGCGTGCTCGCGCGCGACTGCGTGGCGAGCATCCGCCGCTGGGCTGCGCGCGACGGCTTTGGCGGTGAGCTGATGGAGGCGACTGACGAGCTGTCCGCCGCCGACGACCGCATCATTCGCTTCCGTCTCAAGCGTCCGTTCCCGCTGCTGCCGCAGGCGCTCGGCAAGGCCGCAATCAATGCCTGCTTCATGATGCCGGAGCGGCTGGCGAGCCAGGATCCGTTCAAGCCGCTGACCGAGGTGATCGGCAGCGGCCCGTTCCGCTACCTCGCCGACGAGCGCGTGCAGGGTGCGCGCAACGCCTATGCCAGGTTCGAGCGCTATCAGCCGCGAACCGACGGCAAGCCGGATTGGACCGCGGGTCCGAAGATCGTGCACTATGATCGCGTGGTCTGGACCACCACGCCCGATGCCGGCACCGGCGTTGCCGCGCTGCAGACCGGCGAGCAGGACTGGCAGGAGACCACGCCGCACGATCTGTTGCCGGTGATCAAGGCCGCCGGTGACATCGAGACGCGCATCCTCGATCCCAGAGGTTACGCCTGCATGCTGCGCCTCAATCACCTGCAGCCGCCGTTCGACAATCCCGCCATCCGCCGCGCACTGCTGGGTGCGATCGACCAGTCCGCGTTCATGACGGCAGTGGCCGGCGTCGATCCCGCCTTCCAGGTCTCGCCGATCGGCTACTTCGCGCCTGGTACCCCGATGGCGAGCGAGGTCGGGCTCGATGTGTTCCGCGGTCCGCGCGACTACGCCAAAGTGAAGGCCGACCTGAAGGCGGCCGGCTACAATGGCGAGAAGATCGTGGTGCTCGTGCCCACCAATTCGCTGGCGCAGAAGCCGCTCGGCGAGATCGCGGTCGATAGCTTGCGCAAGGCCGGCATGAACGTCGAATATGCCGGGCTCGACTTCGCCGTCGTGTTGCAGCGCCAGCTCAAGAAGGATCCGATCGGGCAGGGCGGCTGGAGTGCGGCGGTCGGCAATTGGCAGGGCATCGACTGGCTCAACCCGGCCGGCAACACCAACATCCGCGGCGAAGGCAAGGTCGCCGGCTGGTATGCGAGCGAGAGGATGGGGCCCTTGCGCAGCCAGTGGCTGGCGGCGTCCGAACTCGCCGAGCAGCAGCGTATCTGCCGTCAGGTCCAGGCGGTGGCGTTCGAGGAGATTCCCTACATCCCGATCGGCCTGTACAAGCAGCCGACCGCCTATCGCAAAGCCATCACCGGCATTCTCGACGGCACCGCCGTGTTCTGGAACGTACGCCCCGCATGAGCACCACAGCAATCTTCGGCAGCTATGTGCTGTCACGGAAAGACGGCGCGCAGGATGTGCTGCGCGACCATTGGGTCCTGGTCGAAGGCAAGAAGATCGCCGCGGTCACGCGCGACAAGCCGCGTGCGGATGAGGTCTACGACCGCCCGGGCCGCTTCGTGCTGCCGGGCCTCCTCAACCTGCACAATCACTGTTTCAGCGAGGCGGTAGCGCGCAGCCACACCGAGGACGGCAACGGCCGCAAGAACAACCAGAGCATCGTCTACACGGTGCTGTTGCCGCTGACCAAGCGTGGCGCCGATATCCTGTCGGCAGAAGAACGTATGGCGGTGGCGCGGCTCGGCATCCTCCAGCTGCTCAAGGGCGGTGCTACCACGGTGATGGAGCCGTTCCGGAATTCGATTCCGGAGATGTTCGACGCCGCCGAGGAGATGGGCATCCGCTTCTACGGCGCGCCCTATCTGTTCTCGACGTCCGACGCCAAGGCGGGCCCGGACGGCGTGGTGCGTTATTCCGGCGATGACGGCGCCGCCGATATGGCGACCTGGGATGCACTCTACCAGCGCTGGAACAAGCGCGGCGACGGCCGCATCGGCCTCGCCATGAGCCCGCACGCCACCGACACCTGCGGTCCCGATCTGCTCAAAGCCTGCGCCACGCGGGCGCGCGAGCTCGGCGTGCCCATCACGACGCACATGGCGCAGAGCCGCGCCGAGGTCGAGACAATCGGCAAGCGCTATGGCGGCCGCACGCCGGCGGAATATCTGGACTGGCTCGGCCTGCTCGCGCCCGACCTGATGGCGGCGCACTGCATGTTCAGCAGCGACGACGATCTCAAGCTGATGGCCGCGCGCGGCATGACCGTGCTGAACTGCCCGCGCGTGTTCGCGCGCGCCGGCGTCACCGCGGCCTTCAGCCGGTTCGCCGAGCATGGCGTGCGCACCGTGGTCGGCACCGACGGCTACAATATGGATCTGCTCGGCGAGCTCAATGCGGCGTCACTGATCTCCAAGATCACGTCGCAGCGCGCCGATGTCGCCAATTCGCCCGAGTTGATCGAAGCGAACACAACTGTCGCCGCCGACGTCATCAGGCGGCCTGATCTCGGCCGCATCGAGCCGGGTGCAACTGCCGATCTGACCGTGGTCGATCTCACCCATCCGCATCTGCAGCCGCTGTTCGATCCGCGCCGCGCGCTGATCGCGCTCGCCAACAGTGCCAATATCGATCAGGTGATGGTCGATGGCCGCGTGCTGATCGATGCCGGCCGCTATCTCGGCGCCGACGAAGCGGCGATCACGGCCGCCGGCAGCGCCGCGATCGGCAAGATCTGGGACCTGCCGGAGGCGCAGGCGGCATTCAACGGCTGAGCGCCGCTGGTGCCACGAAAAAGGTGCGCCCCCTCTCCCGCTTGCGGGAGAGGGCAGGGGAGAGGGCTCTCTCCGACCGGGGACACTCCCGATGAGGAGGGAGCCCCCACCCGGCGCTTCGCCAAAGCCGAGGCTTCGCCTCGGCGTCTCCTAAGAGACGGCCGCCATAGGCGGCCTACGCCTCCCCCGCAAGCGGGAGAGGTTGCAGCGAGTCCGCGGCCAGATCGTCCTACCCCAAAGGCATTCGGTCTAATCCTCAAACTCCATCAGCGCCTTGCGCATGGTCTCCACCAGATCCAGCGCCACCGGCGACGGACTGCGCTGTGCGGGAAATACCGCCGAGAATTCGAAGTCGATGCGCGGCAGGAAGCGCCGCACGACGACGCCGCGCGTGGCAAATTCCTGCGCGGTGAAGGGATCGCAGATCGAGACCCCGAGCCCGGATGACACCATCCCGCACATGATCTCCGACAGCGTGGTCTCCACCCGCAGCACGCGGCGGACGTCGCTGCGGTGAAAGACCTGGTCGACGAGGTGTCGGCTCGACGATCCCGCCGACAGCGAGATGAACGTCTCACCCTCGAAATCGCGTGGCTCCAGCACTTCTTTCTCCGCGAGGCGATGTCCGGTCGGCAGCACCGCGACGCGCGCCAGCGCCGGCAGCCGCAGGCTCGGCAGGCCGGAATGGGCAATCGGCACCTCGGCAAAGCCGATGTCGCATTGATTGTTCAAAACCCAGTCGACCACGATCGGCGAAATCACTCCGAAGAAGGCCAGGTTGAGGTTGGGCCGTTCCATCAGGAAATGCCCGGCAAGCCGCGGCAGATAGCCGTTCGCCAGCGCCGGCAGCGCGGCGATGCGCAGCGAGCCGGTGCGGCGTCCCCGGATTTCTTCGGCTGCAGCCGTGATGCGTTCGAGACCGACGAAGGACCGTTCGACCTCGGTGTAGAGCGCCATTGCCGCGGCGGTCGGCACGAGGCCGGTGCCGCGCCGCTCGAACAGCTCCATCTTCAACAGCGCCTGAAAGTCGCGCAGCAACCGGCTGACAGCCGGCTGCGTCACCACCATCAGCTTCGCGGCCTCGGTGACGCTGCCGGTCAACATCGTCGCGCGGAAGGCCTCCACCTGCCGCGAATTGATCCGCGCCATTCCGAACATCCATAACATTTAGGCATACAGAGGTTGCCATTATTCATTGGACGATGGAAGTATAGGTTGCGATCTTTTTCATCAGGACTGGAGACAGCCCGCTTTTTCGGCAGATTGGAGGGGTTCAAGCCTCCAGATCGCGCCAAAACCCGCCGAATGGGCGCCGGAGCCCTGTTTGGAGCGGGATTGCGCGGAAGGAAATGCGGAAGAGGCTTCAGCCAGCGAGACTCGTCGGCACGTCACCTCATTCCGGTATGGAGATCGGTCCACATGAAGACTCTTCGCCTTCTGACCGCGGTCAGCATCGCAGCGCTCATTGCCGCCCCCTCAGTCGCTTCGGCCCAGCAAAAAACGCTCTACGTCGCCGGCTATGGCGGCTCGTTCGAGAAGACGATCCGCGATGAGGTGATCCCTGCCTTCGAGAAGGAGAACGGCGTCAAGGTCGAGTACGTCGCCGGCAACTCCACCGACACGCTGGCAAAACTCCAGGCGCAGAAGGGCAACCAGCAGATCGACGTCGCCATCGTCGATGACGGCCCGATGTACCAGGCGATTCAGCTCGGCTTCTGCGGCAAGCTCGAGGGGCTGCCCGCCGATCTCTACGACACCGCGCGCTTCAAGGACGATCGCGCCGTCGCGATCGGCATCGTCGCGACCGGGCTGATGTACAACACGAAGGTGTTCAAGGAGAAAGGCTGGGCGCCGCCGACCTCCTGGAATGACCTGAAGGACACGAAATACGCCAAGCAGCTCGTGATCCCGCCGATCAACAACACCTACGGCCTCGAAGCGCTGGTGATGCTGTCGAAGATGAACGGCGGCGGCGAGACCAATGTCGATTCCGGCTTCAAGATCTTCAAGGAACAGATCAATCCGAACGTGCTCGCCTACGAGCCGTCGCCGGGCAAGATGACCGAGCTGTTCCAGTCCGGCCAGGCCGTGATCGCGGTGTGGGGCACCGGCCGCGTGCAGAGCTTTGCCAACACCGGCTTCCCTGTCGACTTCGTCTACCCGAAGGAAGGTGCCGCGACGCTGCTGACGACGGCCTGTCCGATCACCAAGCCCAACGCCTCGCCGCTGGCAGCAAGCTTCGTCAAGATGCTGCTCGACCCAAAAATCCAGCTCGTGATGCTGAAGGATTACGGCTACGGCCCGGTGCTGAAGTCGCTGGTGATCCCGCCCGAGCTCGGAAAGATGGCGCCGATCGGCGAGCGTGCGGCCAAGCTCTATAATCCGGACTGGACCGTCATCAACGAGAAGCGCGAGGAGTGGACCAAGCGCTGGAATCGCGAGGTCGAGCGTTGATCTGATCGTTCGCGGAGACAGCGTATGGCCTATCTCGAGCTCGATCGGGTCGCCAAGCAATTCGGGGCGCAGACTGTAGTCGACGACTTCAGTCTCGCCGTGAGGAAGGGGGAGTTCATCTCCTTCCTCGGCCCTTCCGGCTGCGGCAAGACCACGACGTTGCAGATGATCGCGGGTTTCCTCGATCCCACGCGCGGCGCCATCCGCCTCGAGGGCAAGGACCTGACCGCGATCCATCCGGCCAAGCGCGGGCTCGGTATCGTGTTCCAGAGCTACGCGCTGTTTCCGCACATGACGGCGGCGGAGAACGTCGCCTTCGGTCTCGAGATGCGCAACGTGCCGCGCGCTGAACGAGCCGAGCGCGTTCGTGCCGCGCTCGCGATGGTCGGCCTTGCCGGCTTTGAGGACCGTCATCCCCGCCGCATGTCCGGCGGCCAGCAGCAGCGCGTGGCACTCGCCCGCGCGCTGGTGATCAAGCCGAGCGTGCTCTTGCTCGACGAGCCGCTGTCCAATCTCGACGCAAAACTGCGCGAGGAGATGCAGATCGAGCTGCGCCAGATCCAGCGCACCATCGGCACCACCACCATCCTCGTCACCCACGACCAGAACGAGGCGATGTCGCTGTCCGACCGCATCGTGGTGATGAGCCAGGGCAAGATCGAGCAGATCGGCACGCCGCAGGAGACCTATGAGAAGCCGGCCTCGGCTTTCGTCTCGCAGTTCCTGGGCAAGACCAACGATTTTGCCGCGGCGGTCGATCGGACCGCCACGCCAGCGCGGGTGACGGCGGGCTCCTGGAGCGCGCCGGCCCCGGCGGGCCTCAGCGGCCCCGTCACTGTCAGCATCCGTCCTGAAAGAATCGGCTTCGGCGATGCCGGCCTCAGCGCAAAGATCGTCACGCGCATCTTCCAGGGCAATCACTGGCTGTTCCAGTGCGACAGCGAATGCGGCCCCGCGATCGTGATCCGCCAGAATGACGGCAAGGCGCAGCCGGCCGAAGGCGAGGCGGTTCGCCTCGCCTGGCGACCCGAAGACATGAGCGTCCGCGCGAGGGCCGGCGCATGAGCGCGGCCGCCGAGGAGCGCAGCCCGCGTGCGCCATGGGCGCTGACGGCGCCCGCCCTGATGCTGTTCGTCGGTGTGCTGCTGATTCCGCTGGCGATGACCGTGATGCTGTCGTTCCACGATTGGGGCCAGTACAAGGGCATCGAGCCGGTCTTCATCCTCAAGAACTGGCACGAGATCGCAACCGATCCCTATTACGCCGAGATGTTCTGGCGTACCTTTCGCATCGCGATCCTGACCACGCTGCTCACCGCGCTGCTCGGGGCGCCCGAAGCCTACATCCTCAACCGCATGAGCGGGCGCTGGAAGAGCTTCTTCCTGCTTGTCATTCTCGGACCGCTCTTGATCTCCGTGGTGGCGCGCACGCTGGGCTGGGCGCTGCTGTTTGGCGGCAACAACGGCCTCGTCAACAAGCTCCTGATGTCGCTTGGGGTGATGCGTTCCCCCATTCCCTTCATGTTTACCGAGACGGGCATGATCATCGCGCTCGCGCATGTGATGATGCCGTTCATGGTGCTCTCGGTGTGGGCGGCGCTGCAGCGGCTTGATCCGCAGATCGAGAATGCCGCGATGTCGCTCGGCGCGGGTCCAGCCACCATTATCCGGCGGATCATCATGCCGCAGATCATGCCGGGTGTGCTGTCGGGTGCGATCATCGTGTTTTCACTCTCGGCCAGCGCGTTTGCGACGCCCGCGATCATCGGCGGCCGCCGGCTCAAGGTCGCGGCGACGCTCGCCTATGACGAATTTCTCAACACGCTGAACTGGCCGCTGGGTGCGGCGGTCGCCACGCTCCTGCTGGTCGCGCTGGTGCTGATCGTCGTCGGCAGCAACGCGCTGATCGAGCGGCGCTACGCGGAGGTGTTCCGATGAGACGGAACGGCCCGCTGGCGCTGATCTTCCATACCTTCTTCGTCATCGTCATGGTGGCGCCGATCCTGGTGGTCTGTCTCGTCGCCTTCACGCCCGAAGGCTTCCTGTCACTGCCGACCAACGGCTTCTCGCTGCGCTGGTTCAGGACGATCGCGAACTATCCCGAATTCATCCACGCCTTCTGGGTCAGCCTTGGCCTCGGCGCGCTGTCATCCTTCGTCGCGCTGCTCTTCGCGGTGCCGGCGGCATTGGCGATCGCGCGCTATCGCTTCCGCGGCCGTGATGCGCTGGCCGCGCTGTTCCTCTCGCCGCTGATGATCCCGCATGTCGTGCTCGGCATCGCCTTCCTGCGCTTCTTCACCTCGGCCGGCCTCGGCGGCAGTTTTGCCGCGCTGATCATCGCGCATGTCATCATCGTGTTTCCGTTCGCGCTGCGGCTGACGCTTGCGGCCGCGACGGGCATGGACCGCACGGTCGAAATAGCCGCGGTCTCGCTCGGCGCCGGCGGCTGGACGCTGTTTCGCCGCGTGACCTTGCCGTTGATCCTGCCCGGCGTCATCAGCGGCTGGGCGCTCGCCTTCATCCAGTCCTTCGACGATCTGACCATGACCGTCTTCCTCGCGGCACCCGGTACCGAGACGTTGCCGGTGCGCATGTTCCTTTATATCCAGGACAACATCGATCCGCTGGTGACGTCGGTCTCGGCCTGCGTGATCGCTGTGACCATGACCGCTCTCATTCTGCTTGACCGCTTCTACGGGCTCGACCGCGTGCTCGCCGGCAAAGGCGATACGGGGCGATAGGAGAACTTATGCGAACGGATTACGACGTCGCCGTCATCGGCGGCGGGTTGCTCGGCTCCGCGATTGCCTGGGGCCTCGGCCGGCTCGGCAAGAAGGTTGCCGTGCTCGACGAAGGCGACATCACCAAGCGCGCCTCGCGTGCGAACTTTGCGCTGGTCTGGGTGCAGAGCAAGGGCCTCGGCATGCCCGCCTATACGGTCTGGACCGTGCAGGCGTCGCAGGCTTGGGGCCGGCTTGCTTCCGAGCTGAAGCAACAGACCGGCCTTGATGTCTCGCTTCAGCAGAATGGCGGCTTTCACCTCACGCTCGGCGAGGACGAGTTCGGCCAGCGAACCGAGCTGGTCAAGCGGATGCACAACCAGACCGGTGCTGCCGACTACAAGATGGAGATGCTCTCCGCATCCGAGGTGAAGAAGTCGCTGCCGCTGATCGGACCGGAGGTTTCCGGTGGCAGCTATTGCCCGCTCGACGGCCACGTCAATTCGCTGCGCACGTTCCGCGCCTTCCACACCGGCTTCAGGGCATTCGGCATCGACTATTTCCCGGAGCGTCCGGTCTCAGCGATCAGCAAGAGCGGCGGCGAATTCCGCCTGACCACGCCGCAGGGCGAGCTGCGCGCCGCCAAGATCGTGCTCGCCGCCGGTAATGCCAACCAGACGCTGGCGCCGATGGTCGGCCTCTACGCGCCGATGGGCCCGACCCGCGGCCAGATCGTGGTGACCGAGCGCACCATGCCGTTCCTGCCGCATCCCCTCACCACGATCCGCCAGACCGACGAAGGCACGGTGATGATCGGCGACAGCAAGGAAGACGAGCTCGACGATCGCGCGCTGAAGCATTCGATCAGCGCCGTGATGACCGATCGCGCGCAGCGCATGTTCCCGCATCTGTCGCGGCTCAACGTGGTCAGGAGCTGGGCCGGCATCCGCGTCATGCCGCAGGACGGTTTTCCGATCTATGACCAGTCGGAGACGCATCCCGGCGCATTCGTCGCCTGCTGCCATTCCGGCGTGACGCTGGCCTCCAACCATGCCTTCGAGATCGCGCGCATGGTCGCACAGGGCGCGCTCGAGCCGGAGCTGGTTGGTGCGTTCTCCGCCAGCCGGTTCGGCGACGCGGGGGCTGCGAACAACAGCGGCTATTAGAGAATTTTAAGGAGCCACGAGGCATCCCATGTTTAAGAGATCCGAACAGGACAAACGTCCGCAGGTGCAGATCCTCGTCGATGGCGTTGCCGTTGCCGCGCGCCAGGGCGACACCGTCTCTGCCGCGCTGCTGGCCTCCGGCTTGGACGCGCGGCGTTCGACTGCGGTGAGCGGCGCGCCGCGTCTGCCCTATTGCATGATGGGCGTCTGCTTCGACTGCCTCGTCACCATCGACGGTGTCGGCAACCGCCAGGGCTGCCTCGTGCCTGTCGCCGAGGGCATGCAGATCGAGATTCAGAAGGGCAAGCGGGAGATCGGAAAATGACTGTGGCTCCCAAACGCGAAGCCTATGATGTCGTGGTGATCGGCGCCGGGCCAGCGGGCCTTGCTGCCGCTGCGACCTCCGCCGAAGCCGGCCTCTCGACGTTGCTGCTCGACGAGAACATCGGCCCGGGCGGCCAGGTGTTCCGCGCAATTTCGTCCACACCGGTGACCGATCGCAATCAACTCGGCGCCGATTATTGGGTCGGTGCCGATCTCGTGCAGGCGCTGCGTACGACCAGCGCCGAGGTCATCCATCGTGCCACGGTCTGGAGCCTGGACCGCAACCTCGAGATCGCCGTCTCGGTCGGCGGCGCGTCCGCCTTCGTCAAGGCGCAGCGCGTGATCCTTGCGACCGGCGCACTGGAGCGGCCGTTTCCGATTCCCGGCTGGACGCTGCCGGGCGTGATGACCGCGGGTGCGGCGCAGACCATGCTGAAATCATCGGCGCTGGTGCCTGATGGCCGCACGGTGATCGCAGGGCAGGGGCCGCTGCTGTGGCTGCTCGCCGCGCAGATCCTGCGCCTCGGCGGCCGCATCGACCGCATCCTCGACACCACCGAGCGCGGCAATTACTTCGCAGCGCTGCCGCACGCCTTCGCCTTCCTGACCTCACCCTATTTCACCAAGGGCCTCGCGATGATGCGCGAGGTGAAGGCGAAGGTGCAGGTCGTCTCCGGCGTCACGGAGCTCTCGGCGGCTGGCGAGGGCCAGCTCGCCAGCGTCAGCTATGTTGCCGGCGGCAAGCGCGACACCATTCCCGCGGATTTGCTGCTGCTGCATCAGGGCGTCGTGCCCAACGTCAACCTCGCGATGTCCGCCGGTGTCGAGCATCGCTGGGACGATCTGCAACTGTGCTGGTCGCCGGTGCTGGACGCGAGCGGCAATTCGTCGGTCGCCGGCATTGCGATCGCGGGCGACGGCGCCGGCATCGGTGGTGCGAATGCCGCCGTGGTGCGCGGCTGCATCGCGGCGCGCGCGGCAGTCGAAGCGTTGGCACCCGCGGCTGCCGCAAAACTTCCGTCGATGACAGCGTTGCGTACCGATCTCGCCAAGGCCGAGCGTGGCCGCGTCTTCCTCGATACGCTGTTCCGCCCCGCGCCGCAGTTCCGTATTCCCTCGGGCGATACCATCGTCTGCCGCTGCGAGGAGGTGACCGCAAAGGACGTGCTCGATTCCGTCGCGATCGGCGCGACCGGGCCGAACCAGCTCAAGGCCTATCGGCGCACCGGCATGGGTCCGTGCCAGGGTCGGCTCTGCGGCCTCACCGTCACCGAGCTGATGGCGCAGGCGCGCGGCAAGACTCCGCAGGAGATCGGCTATTACCGGCTGCGCGCGCCGGTAAAGCCGATCACGCTCGCCGAGCTCGCGGCCGTTCCGAAGAGCGAGGCTGACGTCAAGGCGGTGGTGCGCGGATGACAAGATGCGTGGATGCGATCGTCGTCGGCGGCGGCATCCACGGATGCTCCACCGCGCTGCATTTGTGCCTTGCCGGCCTGAAGCCGGTGCTGATCGAGAAGGATTACGCCGGACGCCACGCCTCCGGCGTCAATGCTGGCGGCGTCCGCCAGCTCGCGCGACACATCCCGGAGATTCCGCTTTCGATCCGCTCGATGGGAATCTGGGAGAAGATCAGGGATCTGCTCGACGACGATTGCAGCTTCGAGAGCCACGGCCAGGTGCTGGTCGCCGAGAACGAGGAGGAGCTCAGCGTTTGTCGCGCGCGTGTGGCCGAACTCAATGCGCTCGGCTTCACCCACGAAGAGCTGATCGACGCGGCTGAATTGCGCCGGCTGGTGCCGGCGGTGGCTGAAAGCTGTCCCGGCGGGGTGGTCTCACGCCGCGACGGTGCCGCTAATCCGGCGCAGACGACGACGGCGTTCCGCCGCAGGGCCGAACAGCTCGGCGCGACCGTGCGCGAGGGCGTCGCCGCCAGCAACATCCGCTACAGCGATGGGCTCTGGCACGTCGATGTCGGCACCGAAACCTTTGCCGCGCCGGTGCTGGTCAACGCCGCCGGCGCCTGGGCCGGCAAGATCGCGGCTGCGCTCGGCGAGCCCGTGCCGGTCGAGACCGTGGCGCCGATGCTGATGATCACCTCGCGCGTGCCGCACTTCATCGACCCCGTCGTGATCCTGCGTGGGCGAAAGTTGTCCTTCAAGCAGTTCTCCAACGGCACGGTGCTGATCGGCGGCGGCCATCTGGCAACGCCTGATCAGGATCGCAACGAGACGGTGCTGGACTGGAAGAGCCTCGCCATCAGCGCCCGCACCGTGTTCGAGCTGTTCCCGGTGATGCGCAGCGCCACGATCGTCCGCGCCTGGGCCGGGATCGAAGCGAAGATGAAGGACGATATTCCCGTGTTCGGGCCGAGCAGCCGCCACAGGGGGCTCTATCACCAGTTCGGCTTCTCGCTGCACGGCTTTCAGCTCGGCCCCGGCGCCGGCGCTGTCATGGCTGAGCTGATCGTGAACGGCGGCACCCAGACCCGCGTCGGTGATCTCGGCATCGACCGCTTCCATCCCACTACGCTCTAGCAACAAGAGGACATCATGAGCATCACCCGCAGCATCCGCACGCCCATCATGCACCGGGCCGTCGAGGCTAACGGCTTTGTCTTCCTCGGCGGCACCATTGCCGACGACACCTCGGTCTCGATGGGCGAGCAGACCCGCAACATCCTCGGCAAGATCGCCGGCTATCTGAAGGAAGCCGGCACCGACAAGAGCCGCGTCGTCAGCGCCTCGATCTTCGTCACGGATCTCTCCAAGAAGAAGGAGATGGATGCGGCCTGGACCGAATTCTTCGGCGACAATCTGCCGACCCGCGCCACGGTCGGCGTTGCCGATCTCGGCGGCAGCGCGCTGATCGAGGTGGTGGTCACCGCACTGAAGGGCTGAACGCGACAGGGACGTCGGCGCTCTCCGGCGCCGGCGTCCCTCGCGCGGTGCCTTGATCTCGCCTTTGGAAGGTAATACTTAGAGGCTCCCTCAATCAGGACATTCGAGAGCCATGGATTTTACCCCGACCGCAAAGCCCATCCGCCTTGCTCACGGGGAATTCCATGCCTGCTTCAATCATCCTGTCGAATCTGTCGCTGTCCACGCCTGACGGCCGTTCTCTCTTTTCCAACCTCGATCTGACGTTCGGCGCCGAGCGGACCGGCCTCGTCGGCCGCAATGGCGTCGGGAAAACCACGCTGCTTGCATCGATCTCCGGGGAGCACCGTCCCCCCGCGGGACATGTCGCCGTCACCGGATCCGTTGGCTTGCTGCGCCAGGATGTCCAGCTCTCAGCGGGCGCGACGGTGGCCGATCTGTTCGGAGCGCGGGATCAACTCGCGTTGCTTCGCCAGGCTGAGCGCGGCGAAGCTTCGGCCGACGACCTCGCCGAGGTCGATTGGACTCTCGAAGCGCGCTTGCAAGTCGCCCTTGCACGTCTCGGGTTCGATCTCGCTCCCGAGACCGAACTGGAGCGGTTGTCCGGCGGCCAGATCACGCGGGTCCGTCTCGCCGCATTGGTCTTTGCCGAGCCTGACTTCCTGCTGCTGGACGAGCCCACCAACAACCTCGACCGGGACGGCCGCAAGGCCGTGATCGATCTGCTTGCGGCCTGGCGCGGTGGCGCGATCATCGTCAGCCACGACCGCAACCTACTCGAAGCGATGGATGCGATCGTCGAGCTGACCTCGCTCGGCGCAACGCGATACGGCGGCAATTGGAGCCGTTACCGCGAACAGAAAGCCGTCGAGCTCGCTGCCGTCAGGCACGACCTCGCGCATGCCGAGAGACGGCTATTCGAGATCGACGGCAAGGCGCAGGAGGCCGCGGAGAAGAAAGCGCGCAAGGACAGCGGCGGCAGGAAGAAGCGCGCCAAGGGCGACATGCCGCGCATCCTCGCCGGGGCGCGCAAGGATCGCAGCGAGGATACCGGCGGCAAGACCGCACAAATCGCCGAGCGGCAGCGCGCGGAGGCGCTTCAAGCCGTCGACGAGGCGCGCCGGCGCGTCGAAATTCTTCAGCCGCTCTCCGTCAAGCTGCCCGTGACCGGCCTGCCGGCCGGCAGGGAGGTGCTTTGGCTCGACGGCGTCAGCGCCGGCTACCGGCCGGAGCAACCGGTCCTGCGCGATCTCTCATTCGCCGTCGTCGGTCCGGAGCGCGTCGCGCTGGTCGGGCCCAACGGCTCGGGCAAGACGACACTGCTGAAGCTGATCGCGGGCGAGCTGCGTCCGCTCTTGGGCACCCTGCGGGTCAGGCCGGATTTCGCGCTGTTCGATCAGAAGGTCAGCCTGCTCGATCCCGCGTTCTCCATCCTGGACAATTTTCGGCGCCTCAATCCGAAGGCGGGCGCGAACGAATGCCATGCCGCGCTGGCGCGGTTCATGTTTCGGGCCGACGCCGCCTTACAGGCAGCCGGAAGCCTCAGTGGCGGGCAAATGTTTCGGGCGGGCCTCGCTTGCGTGCTGGGCGGGTCATCGCCGCCGTCGCTGCTGATCCTGGATGAGCCGACCAATCATCTCGACATCGAGTCCATCGAAGCGGTCGAAGCAGGCTTGATGGCCTATGACGGCGCGCTGCTCGTCGTCAGTCATGATGAAGCGTTCTTGCAGGCGATCGGGGTCACGCGACGGCTCGATCTCGCCGCCAAGGTCCTGCGCACTCATGGCGGGATCGTCTGATCCCGCCCGGCGGTCCTGATATGGCAGTGATTTTCAAAAACCCGACGCCCTGCCCCCAGCGCGTCGGGTGGAAAAAATGAGTATCAATCCGTGATCCCAACGCAACTGTTGTGACGCGTCCCGCAGCAATTGACCACTCCGGGAAACTACCGCGTCGGAATCGCGCTGAGCCCGCCGGTTTGCAACCTACGATGCTGCACTCCCGCCGGGCTCGAGCGCTTCGCCGATCTCGAGCGGATGGGCCATGGTCTCATGCAGCGCCTCGCGATCGAGCTCGCCTTCGGAGATGCTGATGACCACGCAGGCGACGCCGTTGCCGATCAGATTGGTCAGCGCGCGGCATTCGCTCATGAACTTGTCGATGCCGACAAGGATCGCGATAGACTGGATCGGGATGTCAGGCACGATCGAGAGCGTCGCGGCGAGCGTGATGAAGCCGGCGCCGGTCACGCCCGAGGCGCCCTTCGAGGTGATCATGGCGATGCCGAGGATGCCGAGCTCCTGCCAGATGGTCAGATGCGTGTTGGTCGCCTGCGCCAGAAACAGCGTCGCCAGCGTCATGTAGATGTTGGTGCCGTCGAGGTTGAAGCTGTAGCCGGTCGGAATCACGAGGCCGACCACCGAGCGCGAGGCGCCGAGATGCTCCATCTTCTGGATCATCTGCGGCAGCACCGTCTCGGAGGACGAGGTGCCGAGCACGATCAGCAGCTCGTCCTTGATGTAGGCGATGAAGCGGAGGATCGAGAAGCCGGCGAGCCGCGCGATCGCCCCTAACACCACGAGCACGAACAGCATGCTGGTGAGATAGAACGTGCCGATCAGGGCGGCGAGATTGATCAGCGAGCCGAGGCCGTAGGCGCCGACGGTGAAGGCCATCGCGCCAAACGCGCCGATCGGGGCGACGCGCACGATGATGCGGATGATGCCGAAGAACATCTTTGCGGCCTTGTCGATCGCGTCCGCAATGGGCTCGCCGGCTTTGCCGAGGAAGGCGATGGCGAAGCCGGACAGGATCGAGATCAGCAGCACCTGCAAAAGGTCGCCGCGCGCGATCGCGCCCAAATAGCTGTCGGGGATGATCGCCATCAGATGGGCGACGATGCCCTCTTCCTTGGCTTTGGTGACGTAGGTGGCCACCGAGTTCGGATCGATCGTGGCGGGATCGATGTTGAAGCCGTGCCCGGGCTGGAGAATCTCGCCGACCAGGAGGCCGACCGCGAGCGCGACGGTCGAGACCGTCTCGAAATAGATCAGCGACTTCAATCCGACCCGGCCGACCCTCTTGAGATCGCCCATCGAGGAGATGCCGTGCACCACGGTGCAGAAGATCACCGGCGCGATCATCATCTTGATCAGCGCGATGAAGCCGTCGCCGAGCGGCTTCAAGGCCTTGCCGAGATCGGGGTAGAAATAGCCGATCAGCACGCCGAGCACGATTGCGATCAGCACCTGCACGTAGAGGATCTTGTACCAGGGCTGATGCCGGCGATGGATGGCTGGCTGGATCGCGACTTGTGTCATAGAGTGGCCCCGGAACGCATTGATTTTGCGTGATTTCGATCTTGCATGGCTTGCATCATGTGATGGTCGCCGCAGAAGCGACAATCACATTTTTGTCTGTTCGCACGAAGATCGGTCGCTGCAGCGCAACTGGGGGGAACATGTCGACTTCATCAGGCTCCGGCCGGCAACAGCAAGGCTATTTCCCGCGTTGGACGTTGAAGACCTCAGGCGTGATCATGCCGGAGGAGCGGCTGTCATGGGGCCAGACCATCGTCTCCGGTCTCCAGCACTGCGTCGCGATGTCGGGCTCGACGATCATCGCGCCGCTGCTGATGGGCTTCGATCCCAATGTCGCCGTCCTGTTCTCCGGCATCGGCACGCTGATCTTCTTCGTCATCGTCGCCGGGCGCGTGCCGAGCTATCTCGGCTCGAGCTTCGCGTTCATCGCCGTCGTCATCGCCGCCACCGGCTATACCGGACAGGGGGCGAATCCCAATATTTCGATCGCGCTCGGCGGCATCGTCGGAGCCGGAGTGCTCTATGGTGTGATCGCGCTGATCGTGATGTGGTCGGGGGTCGGCTGGATCGAGCGGTTGCTGCCGCCGGCCGTCACCGGTGCTGTGGTCGCGGCGATCGGACTCAACCTCGCGCCCGTGGCGGTCAAGGCGGTGAGCGCGAATGCGTTCGACACCGGAATCGGTCTCGCGACCGTCCTGAACATCGGCGTGGTTGCCGTTGCAGCTCCAGGCCTGTGGCGCCGCCTGCCGATCATCCTCGGTGCGATCGGCGGATATCTTCTGTACCTGCTGTTCGCCAACGGCCTCGGTTTCGGCAAGCCGATCGACTTCGCGCAACTCTCAGCCGCGGCATGGTTCGGCATGCCGAGCTTCACCACGCCGACATTCCAGGCCGATGCGATCTTCCTGATCGCGCCGGTTGCGATCATTCTCGTCGCCGAGAATCTCGGTCACATCAAGGCCGTCGGCGCCATGACGGGCCGGAGTCTCGATGCCTATCTCGGCCGCGCCCTGTTCGCCGACAGCTTGGCTACCATCGTGGCGGCCTGCGGCGGCGGCACCGGCGTCACCACCTATGCCGAAAACATCGGCGTGATGGCGGCGACGAAGGTCTATTCGACATTGCTGTTTGCCTTCGCCGCCATCGTGTCGATCCTGCTCGGCTTCTCGCCGAAATTCGGCGCGCTGATCCTGTCGATCCCGGGGCCCGTCATTGGCGGCCTCTCGATCGTGCTGTTCGGGCTGATTGCGGCGATGGCCGGCCGGATCTGGGTCGAGAACAAGGTCGACTTCGCCAATCCTGCAAACCTGATCACCGTCGCCGTGGCGCTGACTGCCGGGGCGGGCGACCTCACGCTCAAATTCGGCGCGTTCACGATCGGCGGGATCGGCACCGCAACTTTTGGCGCCATCATCCTCTATCAGATCCTGACCTCGCCGCTGGCGCGGCGCGCGGAATGAATCCCAGGGATGCACGAAAGGGGATGGAACAAAACGCGCCGTCCGTCGATGATGAGCATCCCCGGAGAGAATCCATGCCGCAAACCGATCGCTCGACCTCCTTTCCCTCGCGCCTGGTTGGCCAATACGCCCTGGTGACTGGCGCCTCGCAAGGCATCGGTCGCGCCGTCGCCATCCGGCTCGCCCAGGAAGGCGCAACCGTCGCCATCAATTATTTCGAGCACGATGAACGGGCGGAGGAGACGCTCGCGCTCGCGCGGGCCGCTTCGAGTGATCGCGGCCACGGCGCGCCCGATCACTGCATCGTCAAGGCCAATGTCGCCGACGAGCAAGAGATTGCTGCGATGTTCGAGGCGATCCTTTCGCGCTGGAAGCGTCTCGATTGTCTCGTCAATAACGCCGGCTTCCAGAAGGAATCACCGAGCGAGGCGCTCGACATCGAGACCTATCGCCGGATCATCGACGTCAACCTGAACGGCGCCGTGCTCTGCGCGCAGAAGGCGCTCGCGCATTTCGTGGCGCGCGGGGGAGGGGGCTCCATCATCAACTGCTCCAGCGTGCATCAGATCATCCCGAAACCCGGCTATCTCGCTTATTCGATCAGCAAAGGCGGCATGGCCAATCTGACACGCACGCTGGCGCTGGAATTCGCCGGCCGCGGCATTCGCGTCAACGCGGTCGGGCCTGGCGCGATCGACACGCCGATCAACGCGGCCTGGACCGGCGATCCCGAAAAGCGCGGCGTCGTCACCAGCCACATTCCCATGGGGCGTGTCGGCACGCCGGAGGAGATCGCCGCCGTGTTCGCCTTCCTCGCGTCCGATGATGCGAGCTACATCACCGGGCAGACCCTCTACGCTTGCGGAGGCCTGACGCTATTCCCCGAGTTTCGCGAGAACTGGGCGAGTTGATCTCGGTTTGGGACTGCGAGGATGGCGGTTGGTCCGGGTAGGGGTCTGCGGCGCCGTGTGCTATCGACCGTGGACGACGCTGCCGCTATTGGCAAGCGTCGACACATGAAGGGCTCGTGACCACAAGCATCAACATCAATGCCTACAGCGACGCGCTGGTGGTCCTCGGCACGGCCGGTGTCGTGGTGCCGATCGTCCGCCATTGGGGCATCAATCCCGTGCTGGGCTATCTCGGCGCCGGCGCCATTCTCGGCCCGCTCGGGCTCGGCTCGCTCGTCAAGGAACTCCCGTTCCTGTACTGGGTCACCGTAGCGGACGCGCAGAACGTCGAGGGTATCGCCAATCTCGGCATCGTATTTCTGCTGTTCCTGATCGGGCTCGAGCTGTCTTTCAGGCGGCTCGTCACGATGCGACGCCTGGTGTTCGGGCTTGGCGGCCTGCAGGTGCTGGCGACGTCCGCCATGATCTTTGGCGCGGCGCTTCTCACCGGGCAGAGCTCGGATACGGCCGTGATCCTCGGCGCGAGTCTTGCGCTGTCCTCGACGGCGATCGTGCTCGAGCTTTTGTCCGCTGAGAAACGACTTGCGACCACTGCCGGCCGCGCGACCTTCTCGGTGCTGCTGGCCCAGGACCTCGCAGTCGTTCCCATTCTGGTTTTCGTCTCGGTGCTCGGCGCCGGCAGCGGCGACTCGGTCTTGACGCACATCTCCAGCGCAATGCTGAAGGCCGCGCTGGCCGTCGCTGTCCTCACTCTGCTCGGGCGGCTGCTGATGCGGCCGCTGTTCCAGATGGTTGCTGGCACCCATTCGACGGAATTGTTCGTCGCCGCGACTTTGTTCGTCATCGTCGGCGCAGGGATTGCCGCGCACCAGGCAGGCCTGTCGATGGCGCTCGGAGCATTCGTTGCGGGACTGATGCTGGCGGAAACGGAGTATGGCAAGGCCATCGAGGCCACCGTCGAGCCGTTCAAGGGCCTGCTGCTGGGCATCTTCTTCTTCACGGTCGGCATGGCCATCGACTTCCGCGTGTTCATGCGCGAGCCTGGTTGGCTGCTGGCCGCGGTCATCGGCATTCTCGTCGGCAAGGCGATCGTGCTCATCCTCCTCGGCCGGCTGTTCAAGCTGTCCTGGGCGACGGCGATCGAGATCGGCTTCCTGCTGGGCCCCGTCGGTGAATTCGCGTTCGTCAGCATCGGGATGGCGGTGGCCGGCGGTCTGATCGAGCCTCGCGTGTCGAGCTTTGCCATCGCCGTCACCGCGGTGACGATGGCCTTGACGCCGCTCTTGAGCATGCTCGGACGCCGACTGGCCGCGAAGCTGGGCCCTGAGCGCTCGCCCGATCCCGAACTGGCGGTTCGGCCGCCCGGCGACCGGGCGCAGGCCATCGTGGTCGGCTACGGCCGCGTTGGAAAGGTCGTCTGTTCGCTGCTCACCAGCCACGGCCTGAACTACATCGCGGTCGATCACGAGGCAGTCGCCGTGGCGCGCGACCGCCGCGACGGCCACAAGGTCTATTTTGGTGACGCGACGGAACCGGGTTTCCTCGAGGCTTGCGGCCTGATGCAGACCACCGGTGTGATCATTACCATCCAGTCGCGGCCGGCGATCGATGCTGTCGTCGAACGGATCCGGGCGGTGCGGCCGGATGTGCTGATCGTTTCACGTGCGCGGGACGCCGACCATGCCCGGCACCTCTACGCGATCGGCGCAACCGATGCGGTGCCGGAAACCATCGAGGCCAGCCTGCAGCTTTCCGAAGCCGCACTGGTCGGCCTCGGAGTTGCGGTCGGGCATGCGATAGCCTCGGTGCACGAGAAGCGGGATGAATTCCGGCTGACGCTGCAGCAAGCCGCCCGCGTTGCCGGGCAAGAGAAAGCGCGTCCGCTCGATCTCACCGGCCGCCAATCCCCGCGGTAGCCGCCCATCCGGGTCGCTATGCGCCGCGGACTGCGATGATCTGGCAAAACCGGCCCGCGCAGACTACATCTGCGCCATGGCAAACGCTCCACGGGCAAGCTCCCTGCTCCAGGATTTCGTCGGCCGGCACGAAAAGCTGTTCGTGCTGACCGGCGCCGGCTGCAGCACCAATTCGGGCATTCCCGATTATCGCGACAGCAACGGCGACTGGAAGCGGACCCAGCCGGTCAACTTCCAGTCCTTCATGTCGGACGAGCATACGCGGCGGCGCTATTGGGCGCGCAGCCTGATCGGCTGGCGGCGGTTCGGCCAGGCTCGCCCGAACGATGCGCATCACGCGCTGGCCCGGCTCGAGGCCAACGGCCGGTGCGGGATGCTGCTGACCCAGAATGTCGACCGGCTGCATCAGTCCGCCGGCCATAGGCAGGTGATCGACCTGCACGGCCGGCTCGACCTGGTTCGCTGTATGGGCTGCGGCCGCAAGACGCCGCGCGATGAGTTTCAGCACGCGCTTGGTCGCGCGAATGCGGCCTGGCTGACGCTCGATGCGGCCGATGCACCCGATGGCGACGCTGATCTGGAGCACGAGGATTTTTCGTCCTTCCAGGTGCCTCCTTGCGAAGCCTGCGGCGGCATCCTCAAGCCCGACGTCGTGTTCTTCGGCGAGAACGTGCCCCGCGACATCGTCGCCACCGCGAAGGATCATCTGGCGCAGGCTGATGCCATGCTCGTCGTCGGATCCTCGCTGATGGTCTATTCCGGCTTCCGCTTCGTGCAGGCTGCCGCGCAGCGCAATATTCCGATTGCGGCGGTCAATCTCGGACGCACCCGCGCCGACGATCTCCTGACGCTGAAGGTCGAGGAGCGCTGCGAGGCGGCGCTTGCATTCCTGCTCTGATCGCGCCAGCGCCGAACACGTCTTGCCTATTGCATAGGTGCCAAGCAGAATGGCCCGGCGCGGCGTTGTCCTCGTCGTCCATGGCATGGAAATTGCTGCGCTTTCGACCCCAGTCTTGACGATCAGCGCGGAGAATTTGGAATGCTTGAGGGAGCCGAGGTGCGGCTTGCCGTTGATATCGGTGGCACGTTCACCGACATCGTGCTGGACGTGGGTCAGGATCGCAAGACGCGCAAGGTGCTGACGACGCCGCAGCGTCCCGAACAGGCCGTGCTGGACGGGATGCGTCTCATTCTCGCCGATGCGCGCGCGCATATCAGCGACATCGACGTCTTCATTCACGGCACCACGCTGGCGACCAACGCCATCATCGAGCGCCGCGGTGCCAAGACGGCCCTGATCGCTACCGAAGGCTTTCGCGACGTGCTCGATATCGGCACCGAAAGCCGCTACGACCAATATGATCTCGGAATCGACAAGCCGAGGCCGCTGGCGCCGCGCAGTTTGCGTTTCACCGTGCCCGAGCGCGTCGACGCCCACGGCGCGGTCCGTCTCCCGCTCGACGAAGCGTCGGTGCGTGCACTCGCGCCGAAATTGCGTGAGCTGGGCGTCGCGAGCGTTGCGATCGCTTTCCTGCACTCCTATGCCAATCCCGAGCACGAGCGACGTGCGGCCGCGATCCTGGCCGAGGAGATGCCAGGCATCTCCGTGACGGTGTCCTCGGCCGTTTGCCCGGAGATCCGCGAGTATGAGCGCACATCGACAGCGGTCGCGAACGCCTATGTGCAACCCCTGATCGACGGTTATCTCGCCCGCATGGCCGACGCCTTGCAGGTCGAGCAGTTCCGCGGCGCCATCTATCTCGTCACGTCAGGTGGCGGCGTCACCTCGATCGAGACGGCACGGCGCTTTCCGGTGCGCCTCGTCGAGTCCGGGCCTGCCGGCGGCGCAATCTTCGCGGCGCAGATCGCGGCGCGTCTTGGCGAGAGCAAGGTCCTGTCCTTCGATATGGGCGGCACCACGGCAAAGATCTGCCTGATCGAAAAGTACCAGCCCGAGACCTCGCGCGTGTTCGAGGTCGATCGCGCCGCGCGTTTCCTCAAAGGCTCCGGCTTGCCGGTGCGTATTCCCGTGATCGAGATGGTCGAGATCGGCGCCGGCGGCGGCTCGATCGCGCATGTCGATGCGATGAAGCGCGTCACCGTCGGGCCCGAGAGTGCCTCGTCCGAGCCGGGCCCGGCCTGCTATGGCCGCGGCGGCCAGCGTCCGGCCGTGACCGATGCGGACGTAGCGCTCGGCATGATCGATCCCGATGCTTTTGCGGCCGGTACGATCAAGCTCGACCCGGAACTTTCGAAGCAGGCGCTGCTGCGCGATGTCGGCGAGCCGCTGGGCCTGTCGGCAGAGACTGCGGCCTATGCCGTGCACGAGGTCGTCTGCGAGAACATGGCGAGCGCGGCGCGCGTCCATGCGGTCGAGCGCGGCGAGATCGTCGGCCAGCACACCTTGATCGCCTTTGGCGGTGCCGCGCCGCTGCATGCGGCGCGCGTTGCCGAGAAGATCGGTGTCTCCCGGGTGATCGTGCCGTCGAATGCCGGTGTCGGCTCGGCCGTCGGCTTTCTTGCCGCTCCGATCGCCTATGAGCTGGTGCGCAGCCGACATGTCCGGCTCGATGATTTCGACACTGAAGCTGTGTCGGATCTCCTGCAGGAGATGGTGACCGAGGCGCGCGCGCTGGTCGAGCCTGGCGCTGCCGGTGCGCCGGTGCGCGAGCGACGTGCCGCCTTCATGCGCTATGTCGGCCAGGGCCATGAGATCTCGGTCGAGCTGCCGAACCGGCGGCTGACCGCGGCCGACCTCGCCGGCCTGCGCCAGAAATTCGAGGCGGACTATTCCGCGATGTTCGAGCGGCCGATTCCGGGCGCTGCCATCGAAGTGCTGAGCTGGTCGGTGCTAGCGACCACCGAGGCGCGCAATCCGCCCACCGTTGCGGCCGTCACGCGCAAGCCCGCAGGGAAGGCTGTCGGCAGCCGCAAATTCTTCGACGGCCGCGCCGGCGAGCTGA
Organism: Bradyrhizobium sp. CIR48; assembly: GCF_014198315.1. NCBI lineage: Bacteria > Pseudomonadati > Pseudomonadota > Alphaproteobacteria > Hyphomicrobiales > Nitrobacteraceae > Bradyrhizobium > Bradyrhizobium sp. CIR48. The sequence goes on along the minus strand of NZ_JACIHG010000015.1, from coordinate 7,364 downwards.
TCGAGATCCCGCTCTATCGCCGCGAGGACATGGCGCCGGGCGCGACCATCGCAGGCCCGGCCGTGATCGCGGAGGACGAGACCTCGACCTTCGTCTCCACCAGTTTTGACGCCCATATCGACGGTGCCGGCAGCATCGTCATGGAACGAAAGGCGGCCTGATCATGAGCAAGGCAAATGGCGCGAGCCTGATCGACCTTCAGATCATGTGGCACCGGCTGATCGCCGTGGTCGAGGAGCAGGCCCAGGTGCTGCTCCGCACCGCCTTCAGCCCGATCGTGCGCGAATGCGGCGACCTCTCGGCCGGCGTGTTCGACCTCAAGGGGCGGATGCTGGCGCAGGCGGTGACCGGCACGCCCGGTCACGTCAATTCGATGGCGGAATCGGTCAAGCACTTCATCAACCACTTCCCGATCGAGACGATGAAGGAGGGCGACGCCTACATCACCAACGATCCCTGGATGGGCACCGGTCATCTCAACGACTTCGTCGTCACCACGCCCTGCTTCAAGGACGGCAAGCCGGTCGCGCTGTTCTCCTGCACCAGCCACCTGATGGACATCGGCGGCATCGGGTTCGGGCCTGACGCCACCGACGTGTTCATGGAGGGGCTCTACATCCCAATGCTGAAGCTGATCGACCAGGGCGTCGTCAACGAGACGCTGATGGCGATGATCCGCACCAACACGCGGCTGCCGATTGATACCGAGGGCGACACCTATTCGCTGGCCGGCTGCAACGACGTCGGCTGCGAGCGGCTGGTCGAGATGATGACCGAGTTCGGTATCGACACGCTCGACGAGCTCGGCGACTACATCTGCGACCGCTCGCGCGAGGCGGTTCTCGCCGAGATCGCGAAACTGCCGAAGGGCAGCTGGCGCAACACCATGGTGGTCGACGGCTATGATGCCCCGGTGACGCTGGCGGCGACGCTGACGATCTCGGATGCGGGCATCCATGTCGATTTCGACGGCACCTCCGCGGCCTCGAAGTTCGGCATCAACGTGCCCTTGTCCTACACCACCGCCTACACCGTGTTCGGGCTCGGCTGCGTGGTGGCGTCGCAGATTCCCAACAATGCCGGCTCGCTGTCGCCGTTGACGGTGTCGGCACCCGCAGGCGCGATCCTCAATGCGCCCAAGCCCGCGCCGGTCGCCTCGCGCCACATCATCGGCCAGATGTTGCCCGACGTCGTGTTCGGCTGCCTGCGTCAGATCATTCCCGAGCGCGTGCCCGCTGAAGGCACCTCCTGCCTGTGGAATCTCAACGTCCGCGGCCAGACCCGCTCCGGCGTCGGCGGCAATTACGGGTTCTCGATGGCGGTGACCTCCAACGGCGGCACCGGTGCGCGGTTCGGCAAGGACGGGCTGTCGGCCACCGCCTATCCCAGCGGCGTGCGCGGCACGCCGGTCGAGATCGCAGAGACGCAGACGCCGCTGATCTTCTGGCGCAAGGAGCTGCGTCCGGATTCCGGCGGGGCAGGACGCACCCGCGGCGGCCTTGGGCAGATCATCGAGGTCGGCAGCGGCGTCGATGCGCCGTTCGACATCCTGGCGGCGTTCGACCGCATCGATCATCCGCCGCGCGGGCGCGATGGCGGCCAGAACGGCGAGGCCGGCTATGTCGGCCTCAAGTCCGGGAAAAAGCTGCGTGGCAAAGGCTTTCAGCAGGTGCCGCCGGACGACCGGCTGGTGGTGCTGACGCCCGGCGGCGCCGGCATCGGTGCTCCCACGACGCGCGATCGTGCGGCGGTCAAGGACGATATCGAAAGCGGGCTCGTGTCCGCCGACAATGCGGCTGCAGTTTATGGGTACGCGCGCTGACTTGTCGGTGCGCTTGGGTCAACGGAGGGGTGCAATGATCACGCGACGGAACTTCACCGCGGGCGCAGCGACGCTGCTTGCCGCCGGCCACATCTCGACCCGCGCGCGGGCGGCGACGACAAGCTGGGACATGTCGACGGTCTGGCCCGACGGCAATTTCCACACTCAGAACGCGATGGCCTTCGCCGAGGAGGTGAAGAAGCAGACCGGCGGCTCGGTCGCGATCACCGTGAAGGCCGGTGGCCAGCTCGGCTTCAAGGGACCCGAGCATTTGCGCGCCGTGCGCGACGGCCTGGTGCCGCTCGCCGACGTCCTCAATATCCAGCAGGTCGGCGACGAGCCCTTCATGGGCGTCGAGAGCATTCCGTTTCTCTGCGGCTCCGTGGACGAGCTGAAGGTGCTGCACAAATATGTGCGGCCCGAATACGAGAAGATCGCGGCGCGCAACAACCAGAAGATCCTCTACATCGTGCCGTGGCCGACGCAGTATCTGCACCTCAAGGCGAAGGTCGCCGACGTCGAGGGCCTGAAGAACATCAAGATCCGCGTGCCCGACAAGAATGCGGTCGATATGCTGAATGCGGTCGGCATGGCCGCCGTGATGATCCCCTGGGGCGAAACGATTCCCGCGCTCGCCTCCGGCGCGGTCGCCGGCGTCTCCACCTCGTCGGTATCAGGCGTCGACGGCAAGTTCTGGGAATTCCTGAAATACGTCTACCCGACCAACCACGTCTGGTCGTCGCAGATGCTCACCGTCAATCTGGATTCCTGGAAGGCGCTTCCCGCGGATCAGCAGAAGCTCGTGGGCGATATCGCTGCAAAGATGGAGCCGGGCTTCTGGGCGAACTCGCTCAAGGCCGACGTCGACAGCCTCAACCGCCTCAAGGAGGGCGGCATGGAGGTGGTGCCGGTCTCGGACGCGATGATGACGGATATCCGCGCCAAGACCGCGCCGCAGCTGGATGCCTTCCTCAAGCGCGTGCCGGCGGCCGACAAACCGGTGCGGTCCTATCTCGCCGAAATGAAGCGCGGCTGAGGGCGGGATCGTGGTGAGCGTTTCTCCCGAAGCACCGCAAAGCCTCAATGCAGCGGCACCGGTGCCGCTGCGCATCCTGCTCGACGGCATCGACCGTCTCGGCCGGCTCGACGGCTGGATCGGCGGCGGTTGCCTGTTGATGCTGACGTTGCTGATGCTGTGCGAGGTCGCAACGCGCTTCCTCTCGAACTTCCTGCCGTTCTTCCCGCCGACGATCTCGATTGCCTGGGAGTACTCGTCTTATCTGATGGCGGCGTCCTTCACCTTCGGCGCCGCCATGACCTTGCGCGTCGGCGGCCATATCCGCGTCGTGCTGCTGCTGAAGAATGCACCAGTGCCGGTGCAGCGCGGGCTCGAGATCCTCTCGGCGGCGGCCGGCTTCGCTTTTATGGCGTTCCTGACGTCAGCGATGGCGAAGTTCGCCTTTGCCGCGTACACGCGCGGCCAGGTCTCGACCTCCAGCGATACGCCGCTGTGGTTTCCGGAAGCCGTCGTCACTTTCGGTATGCTGCTGCTCACGCTCCAGTTCCTGGCGCGCGCGATCCAGGCCGTGCTCGGCCTGCCGCTGGAGGATCACCGCATGAAGGCGTCGCCCGTCGAATGACCACCGCGCCCGCACCCGGATCTAGGATCGCATGACCATCGAAGTCGTCGCCCTGTTCGCGATCCTGTTTGCGCTGCTGGCCTGCGGCGTGTGGATCGGCCTCACGCTAGCGCTCACCGCGACGCTGCTGCTCGCGATGTTCCGCTCGATCCCGCTCGACAAGCTGTTGCCGCAATATGCCTGGAACATCCTGACCACGCAGGAGCTGCTGGCGCTGCCGCTGTTCATCCTGATGGGCGAGCTGCTGTTCCGCACCCGTCTGTCGCGCTCGCTGTTTCAGGGGTTGGCGCCCTGGGCGGGGTTGCTGCCCGGTCGATTGCTGCATGTGAACGTGATTGGCTGCACCATCTTCGCGGCGATCTCCGGTTCGTCGGCCGCGACCACGCAGGTGATCGGCCGCATGTCGCTCAACGAGTTGCTGCGCCGCGGCTATTCGCGCGACATCGCGATCGGCTCGCTCGCGGGCGCCGGCACGCTCGGCTTCCTGATCCCGCCGTCCAACATCATGATCATCTACGGCGTACTCGGCGACGTCTCGATCCTGAAGCTGTTCACCGCCGGCGTGCTGCCGGGATTCCTGCTGGCCGCCACATTCATGGCCTGGGTGATGCTGCACACGAGCCTCGACCGCACCATGGTGCCGGAGACGGAAGCCAAACTCTCGCAGGTGCCGTGGAGCGTGCGCTTCGCCGCGCTGAAGGATCTCGCGCCGGCATTGTTCCTGATCGCTTGCGTGCTCGGTTCGATGTATGGCGGGCTCGCGACGCCGTCGGAAGCCGCCGCCGTCGGCGTGCTCGGCGCCGCGCTGGTCGCTTGGGCGCAGGGATCGATGTCGCAGCAGGTGATGCGCGACGTGCTGATCGGCTCGGTCGTGACCTGCTCGATGATCGCGCTGATCGTGCTCGGCGCCTCGATCCTCGGCAATGCCGCGGCCTTTCTCGGCATCCCGCAGGCCGTGGCCGCCTTCGTCAAGGGGCTCGGCCTGTCGCCCTTCATGCTGATCGTGGTGCTGATCGTCTTCTACCTGATCCTCGGCTGCTTCCTCGACGGCTTCTCGATGATCGTGATGACCTTGCCGATCGTGCTGCCCATCGTGAAGGGGGCGGGATTCGACGAGATCTGGTTCGGCATCTTCCTCGTGCTCGCGGTCGAGATGGCGCAGATCACGCCGCCCGTCGGCTTCAACCTGTTCGTCATCCAGGGCCTCACCGAGGACGGCCTCGGCTACATCGCGCGCGTCACGATGCCCTATCTCATGATCATGGTTGGCTTCGTGCTGCTGCTGACCCTCTGGCCCGGCATCGTCACGATTTTACCGCGGGTGCTGTACGGGTAATCGACATCTCGTCGCCGACTTTCGATAGCTCCCCGGCCAGGCCGCCCGGCTCGTCCCACCTACCATCCGTTGTGTTGCCCGACAGCCAAAACACGCACGCGCTGGGTCGATAGCTTCTTGCAAAAATATTCGAATTTACAGAAGTTCGGTTTTGCCGTACAACCCGCGCCATCCCGCCCGCCACAAGGGGCGTTTCGCGATCGTCACGGGACGCGGGCCGGGATGCGGTGGCCGCGACGGCGTCGGCGCGTCATGTTGGTTGCAGGGCGGAGATCCCGTGAGCAGCGACAGGCGCGATACGACACGGCGCTGACAGCGTCTTCGAATGGCCTCGACGGCGAGCGCACGCCAGCCGTGGAGAACCCAGCGAAGATGCGCGCGGACGGAGAAGTCGTGTGGTCCTGACGCCCGGGGTCTGTGCGTCAAGTCCTGCGGAGATGTCGCGCCAACCGGCGCGCATCGATCATCCGCAAGGCGACGGGGGCAATAGTGCATCGCTCCCCGGGGAGAGCACGAAGGACACCGTGAAAACCATCCGCGCAGGGAAGGCCGGGATGTCCCGGCGTCACCTGTCGTCCACCCCGTGCGCGCTTCTTTAGCACACGCGGGACTTCGGGTGCCAGCCGGCGCCCGGCCTTCCCTGCGCCCTTGCTTTCAAAGGGCGGAAGAGATCAGCAAAGCTCGGGCGAACAAGCCGCGAGGATGAGCAGCCATGTCTATCGTCTATCGCAAAAAAAAATCGGTCTCGTGCCCCGGACGCAGCGCAGCAGCGTAAGAACGCTGCCGCGCGTCCGGGACACGAGAGAGGCGCGCCAAACGTCGTCCCGGCTTGTCGACCGGGACGACTTGCGCGAGCATGAGCGAAGGGGTGTTCAGCTCGGCTTACGCCGCCGCCTTCTTGCGCGCGAGCTCAGCCTTGTACAGCTCGAACTCTTCAGCGACCGCCTTCGCGACTGACGGCCGCTGGCGCAGGCGCTCGTAATAGGCCTTCACGTTCGGCCATTTCGCGAGCTCGATCGGCGGCGTCGCCATGGTCCAGTTGATGACCGTGACCAGATAGGCGTCGGCGACGCTGAAATGGTCGAGCAGGAAGTCGCGCCCCTTCAGGTAGTTGTCGAGATAGTCGAGCCGCGACAGGTTCTTCTCGAGGGCATAGGCCTTGGCCTCCTGCGGCGCCTTGCGGTCGAGCAGCGGGATGAAGAGGCCCTTATGAAGCTCGGTGCCGATGAAGCAGAGCCATTGATGCAGACGCGTGCGATCGATGCCTGCCGCGGCGCCGAGCCCGGATTGCGGGAAGCGGTCGGCAACATATTGCAGGATTGCCGCGTTCTCGGTCAGAACCACGCCCTCGTCGGTGCGCAGCGTCGGCACCAGGCCGATCGGATTGACGGCGCGGAAATCGGAGCCGTCGCTCAGCACCGTCTTGGTCGGCGGGTCGACCTCGAGATAGTTGGCCTCGGCACCGGCTTCATACAGCGCGACGCGGGTTGCCATCGAACAGGCGAGCGGCGAGAAATAGAGATCCATCTGTAGCCTCCTTGGGCAATTCCTGAGATTTCGCTCAACCTGGCCAGATTGATTTTTGTACCATCTTGCATAATATGAGGTCGGTCAAGGATTAATTTGCGAAATGGTACAAAAATCGAAGCCGCCAACTGCTGCCAATGAGCCCGAGCGCCGCGGCCAACCCGAGCGCCGCGGCCAACCTAAGCGCCGCGGCCGTCCGCGTGCCTACGAGCCTGACGTTGCACTCGGCAAGGCGCTCGACCTGTTCCGCAAGCAGGGTTTTGCCGCGACCTCGCTCGATGATCTCAGCGAAGCGACCGGGATGAACCGTCCGAGTCTCTACGGCGCTTTCGGCGACAAGCGCGAGCTCTACATCAAGAGTTATCAGCGCTACCGCGAGGACGCGCGGGCTTCCATGGCCGCGATCTTCCGCGAGGAGATGCCGGTGCGTCAGCGGCTGGAGCGCATCTTCGCCTCCGCGCTGAGCATCTATCTCTCGGGCGAGACCGGCCCGCGCGGCTGCTTCACGGTGGTGACCGCGGCGTCAGAAGCCGTTGGCGATCCCGAGATTCGCGCCATGGTGCTCGACGGTCTCACCGAGCTCGACAAGGCTTTTGCGGGCTGCTTCCGCCGCGCCAAGGAGAACGGCGAGCTGCCGGAGAGCGCCGACCCCCTCGTGCTGGCGCAGGTCGCATCAGCCACGGTCCACACCATCGCCATCCGCTCGCGCGCCCGCGTTCCGCGCAAGGAGCTGGAGGCGATCGTGAAGGGCGCAATCGACGTGATGGTGGGAGGCAAGGAGTAGGCTGTCGTCCCGGACAAGCGCAGCGAAGCGGAGCGCAGATCCGGGATCCAACCACAGGGAGGAGTTTGGCGAAGACCTGGAGTTACCAGCTCGCCTAACAACTTCTCCCTGGGGTGATGGGGTGGACGGCCCCCTACGGCATCAGTGTGCCAGAATGAGATTGTCACACACCCATTCACAGGAGCCGTCCGTGAGCCAGATTATCCGTATCGGGATGGATACGTCGAAGTATATTTTCCAACTGCATGGCGTCGA